>CAMYOC010000043.1:17928-41061 GCA_947259915.1 uncultured Gammaproteobacteria bacterium | reverse complement strand
CCAGCGCACCGCCCAGACCATCTTTTCCACTTCCTCGGCGATAGAAGACGTGACCGCCGAGTTGCCGATATTGGCGTTGATCTTGACCCGGAAATTACGCCCGATAATCATCGGCTCGAGTTCCGGATGATTGACGTTCGACGGGATGATCGCGCGGCCGGCAGAGACTTCCTGACGCACGAACTCAGGCGTCACCTCATCCGGCAGGCGCGCGCCAAATCCCTGTCCCTGGTGACGCGACAACAAGCCCGCCTGCGCATAAGCATCCTGCAGCTCGGCCAGTCGCGCGTTCTCTCTGAGCGCCACATATTCCATTTCGGGCGTCACCAGACCGCGCCGGGCGTAGTGCATCTGCGTGACATTGCTGTCAGCGGTGGCGCGGCGCGGCGTCGGCAGACGCGGGAACCGCAGCGCGTCCAGAGCGGGATCCTGCAGGCGGGCGCGAGCGTAGTCGGCACTGCGTCCGTCCAGCAATTCGGTGTCGCCGCGCTCCTCGATCCAGCCGCTGCGCAAAGCTGCGAGGCCAGTCTCAAGTTCGATATGTCCGGCGGGATCGGTGTAGGGTCCCGAGGTGTCATAGAGCGAGACAGGTGGATTCGCCGTGCCACCGCCGCTGGCCGGAGTGTCTGATTGTTTCACCTCGCGCATGCCCACCCGCAGATCGGGCCGGCTGCCGGTCACAAACACCTTGGTCGAACCCGAGAAGGGGCCGATGACCTCTTCACTGAGGCGGGCCGTCTGGCGGAAGAGATTCTCTGCTTCGGTGCTCATGCATACCTCGCTGGTGGTACGAGACAGGGCGTCCCGCGGAAAAGCCTGATTCTATTGGCAGGGGACGCTCGCTGACCAGTTTGGCAATGCATCGAGCAAGCTTAGCCCAAGGGGGGCGGCCAGCGGCGTGCTATTCACCATAATGCGAGTTCCGCGCCTTGTCACTCGGACACCGAGACCGTAACCTTCGTCCCTCTGAAACCACCATCTGCCGTGCCCCTGCGGAGCCAGCCATGGATCTCGACAATGCCCGTGCCCAGATGATCAGCCAGCAGCTGAGGACATGGGATGTCAGTGACCAGCGTGTCCTCGAGGTCATGGCAGACCTGCCCCGCGAGCGGTTCGTACCGCCCGCCTTTAGCAGCCTGGCCTATGCCGACATCGGCATCCCGGTCGCCGCCGGTCAGCATATGCTGCAGCCGAAGATCCAGGCGCGGATTCTGCAGGCGGTGGCGCCCGATGCCAACGAAGCGGTCCTTGAGATCGGGACCGGCTCGGGCTATCTCACCGCCTGTCTGGCGCGTCTGGCCGGTTCCGTGATGAGCGTCGACATCGATCCCGCCTGCACCGCCGCCGCAGGCGAACGGCTGGCCGCGCTGAACATCGGCAACGTAAAGCTCGAGACGGCCGATGCGATGGAGGCTGAATTCGAGCGCAGCTTCGACGTCATCGTCGTCAGCGGTGCGCTGCCGGTCTACGACCCGAGATTCGAACAGCGACTGGCCCCTGGCGGCCGCCTGTTCGTGGTGGTCGGATCGCCTCCGGCCAGGGAAGCCTGGCTGGTCACCCGTGGCAGCGGCGAAGGCTACGCTCGCGAAGTGCTGTTCGAGACCGATATCCCGTCCCTTGCCAATGCCCCCGAGCCGGACGCTTTCGTGTTTTGAGGATCGTGATTGATCGATGAGATAACAGTCCTGGATCTGCACGGCCTGCTGGCTCAGCCGTCGGCGCCGCTGGTCCTGGATGTGCGTGAGCCATGGGAGCTGGCCTTGGCCTGTCTGCCGTCAACGGTGAACATTCCGATGGGTCAGTTGCCTGATCGGACTCACGAACTGGATGCGACGCGGTCCATCGTGGTCATGTGTCATCATGGAAACCGCAGCCGCCAGGTAGCCATATACATGAAACAAAACGGGTTTTCCCGTGTCATCAACCTTTCCGGGGGGATAGAAGCCTGGTCGGTCATGGTCGACCCGAAAATCCCCCGTTACTGATCTGCGCCATGCTGCAGCGGGTGTTTGGCTCGTTAGCGATATGGTGATATAGTCAACTATAACACTAACCTCTTGCCCAGCGTCCTCTGCGACGGAGAAAACGGACCCATGAACAGTTTGCGCACCGCCCTGGCGCTTGCAGCCTTGTCGCTCGCGTCACCTTCCGTGACCGCGGCCACCCTGATGGACATCTATGGCATCGCCATCACTGCCGACCCCTCGCTCAAGGAGGCGGCGGCCAACCGTATGGCGACCCTGGAGGCGAAACCCCAGGCGATGTCCGCTTTGTTGCCGCAGATCAGCGGCCAGGGCCGGGTCAGCAACGTCTACACGGGCGGCGGCAACACCTTCGACCAGGTGTTCACCGATCCGAACACCGGCGAGACCACGGTGACGACGGTCACGACGGATTTCACGCAAAACACGACCCCGGCCCGCTCCTGGCAGCTGGACCTGACCCAGACCCTGTTCCGCTGGGATCAGTGGGTGACGCTCAAACAGGCCGACAAGCAGCTGGCTCAGGCGGAGGCCGAATACCGCGCTGCCGAACAGGACCTTATGGCTCGGGTGGCACAACGCTATTTTGACGTCCTCGCGGCGCGGGCCACCCTGAGCGCCGGCGAAGCGGCCAAGAAAGCCATCGGACGCCAGCTGGAACAGGCCGAGAAGCGCTTCGAGGTCGGTCTGATCGCGATCACCGATGTGCAGGAGTCGCAGGCCTCCTATGACTCCGCCTCGGCGGGGGTGATCGAGGCCAAGCGTACGCTGGCCACCGCCAGGGAGTTCGTGCGCGAGATCACCGGCCAGTACTTCGCCGAATTGGCGGACGCCGGCCCGGACACGCCGTTGATCTCGCCCAACCCGGATGACGTGGAGGTCTGGGTCAGCACCGCGCTGAAACAGAATCTCAATCTCGAAGCGAGCCGCCTCGCGGCGGAGATCTCCCGCGACGAGATCAACGTGCGCAAGTCGGGCCACTTGCCGACGCTGGATTTCTTCGCCCGCCGTTCCGGCACCAACAACGACGCCAACCGGCAGAACCGGCCACAGCAGGAAGGTGCCACGATCGTCCCCGGCAAGGGCCCGGCGGACAGCCGCGACAATACCGATGTCATCGGCATGCAGCTAAACGTGCCGATCTTTAGTGGCGGCCTGGTGCGGTCACAGGTCAAGGAATCCGAGTTCCAGCATCAGGCGTCGCTGCAGCGTCTCGAGCGGGTGGCCAGAGAGACCGAACGTCAGGTCAGAGACTCCTTTCTCAGCGTCAACGCGGAGATCTCGCGAGTGATGGCGCTGGGCAAGTCGGTAAAATCCAACCAGACCGCGCTGCGCGCTACCGAGGCGGGCTTTGAAGTCGGCACACGGACCACGGTCGATGTCCTCGCCTCGCGGCAGAACCTGTTCGAGGCACAGAGGGATTACGCGCGCAGCCGCTATACCTATCTGGTCAACGCGCTGCTGCTCAAACAGGCGGCCGGGACGCTGGGACAGGACGACTTGGCAGAGGTCGACGGCTGGCTCAAGGAGTAGCCGGCCGCCCCGCCCAGGAGCCGTCGAGCAGCGGTTCGACCATGTCCAGCAGGCGCCGCAGCGCGCCGCGGTTCTCGCTGATGATGTGACGGCCGCGCGCGCCCCACTCCGCACTCAAGCCGGGCTGATCGAGAAACGGCAGCACCTGCCGCGCCAGGTCATCGACATCGGCGACGATACGCGCAGCGCCGCCCTCAACCAGCTTTAGCGCCACATCCTCGGCGTTGAAGTTGTGCGGGCCGGTCAACACGGGCACACCCATGGCTGCCGGCTCGAGCAGATTATGGCCGCCGACCGGCTCGAGACTGCCGGCGACAAACGCGACATCCGCGGCGCCGTAGAACATCAACAGTTCGCCCAGCGTATCGCCAAGAAACACGCTGTGTTCGGCGCTGCAGGCGCTGGCCTGACTGCGCCGGACATAGGACAGCCCGGAGCGGTCCACCAGCTCGGCCACCGCCGCGAATCGCTCACGATGCCGCGGCACCAGGATCAGCAGCGCGTCCGGATACCGGGACAGGATCTGGCGATGCGCGGCCAGCACCTGTGTCTCCTCGCCCTCGTGGGTGCTGGCGGCGATCCATACCGGCCGCTCGCCGGCGATCTGGCGACGCAGTTGCCGTCCGCGCTCGGCGATACCCGCCGGCAGCTCGAAGTCGAACTTGATGTTGCCGATGGCGTGGGTGCGTTCGGGCGCCGCACCCAGCTCGAGGAAGCGTGCGGCGTCGCGCTGGCTTTGTGCGGCGATCAGGATGCCGAACGCGAGCGTCTCGCGGAACAGACCGATAAACCGTTTGTACTTGCCGACCGAGCGTGGCGAGATGCGGGCGTTGGCCATCACCAGCGGCACATCGCGGGCCCCGCATTCGGCAAACAGGTTGGGCCACAACTCGGTCTCCATGATGATCGCCAGACGCGGGTTGAAGCGATCGAAAAACCGCGACACCGCGCCCGGGGTGTCATAGGGGATATAACTGTGGATGACCTGATCACCGAATAGCGCGGCGACGCGCTCGCCACCGGTGGGTGTCACCGTGGTCATCACCACCGGCATATCCGGATATTTGGCGCGGAACTCGTGCACCATCGGCGTCGCCGAGACCACCTCTCCGACCGACACCGCATGGATCCAGATACTGGGACGATCGGTAGAGCTGCGCCCGAAGCCAAAACGCTCCTCGAAGCGCTCGAAATAAGCGCGATTGGTCATACCCTTCCACAGCAGGATAAAAACAACCGAGGGCGCGAGGATGTAGGACAACGCGAGATACAGCAGTCTCACGGGCCGTCGCCTTCGCCATCCCGGAGCCGCGCCAGCAACGCGCTGGTGGAATTGCCCTCGCGGTAGGACAGCACGCGGACCTGGCCACCGTTGCGCAACACGCAGTCACCGCCGGCGATGTCCTCGGGCCGGTAATCGCCACCCTTGACCAGAAGGTCCGGCAGCAGATGGCAGCTCAGCCGCTCGGGCGTGTCCTCGGAGAAAGCAACGACCCAGTCCACGGCAGCCAGACCGGACAGCACCGCGAGACGATCCGCAAGTGTATTGAGCGGCCGTCCCGGGCCTTTTAGCCGGCTCACGGACGCATCATCATTAACCGCCACCACCAGCCGGTCGCCCAGCGCCTTGGCCTCCTCCAGATAAGCCACATGGCCGGCATGGATGAGGTCGAAACAGCCGTTGGTCATGACCACCCGTTCGCCGCGATCACGCGCCTGGCCGATCGCGACCGTCAGCGCGGCTTCGTCGAGGATGCCGCGTCCGCCCTTGCCGCGCTGGTGCTGGGCCAGACGCAACTCAGACGCTGTCACACCGGCCACACCCAGCTTGCGCACGACCAGCCCGGCGGCAAGATTGGCCAGGGCCGCAGCCTGATCCATGGCCAGGCCGATGGCGACAGACGCAGCTGCCACAGCGATCACCGTATCGCCGGCGCCGGTCACGTCGAATACCTCGCGCGCCTCGGCAGGCAGATCCACCACGGCGCCGTCCTGGCTAAACAGGATCATGCCGCGATCGCTGCGGGTGACCAGCAGGTGGTCCAGGTCCAGCGCCGCGCGCAATGCTTCACCACGACGGACAAAGTCCTCGTCGTCGCGGCCGGGTCCCGCCACCATGGTGAATTCAGCCAGGTTGGGCGTAATTACGCTGGCGCCACGGTAACGCTGAAAGTCGCCACCCTTGGGGTCGACCAGCACTGGCACCCGTGCATCACGGCATCGCTGGATCAGCGCCGCGACCTCCGCCAGGGCGCCTTTACCATAGTCCGACAGGACCACCGCATCCACGCCATCGAGCAACTCGTCCAACGCTGTCCCGGCGATAGCCGGGCGGTGGCTTGCGGGGTGCGGATCAAAATCCAGCCGGATCAACTGCTGGTTGCGACTGAGCACGCGGAGCTTGGTCACGGTATTGAACCCGGGATCGCGCTGCAGCCGGGTGTCGATGCCCTGAGCCTCGGTCAGCGACTGCAGCCGTCGCGCCGCTTCGTCATCGCCGGTGACGCCGAGCAGTCGCGTCCTGACTCCCAGGCTGGCGAGGTTGGCGGCAACGTTGGCGGCGCCGCCCGGACGCTCTTCCACCGCGTTGACGTTGACCACCGGCACCGGCGCTTCGGGAGAGATGCGTCCCGTGGGACCGAACCAGTATCGATCCAGCATCACGTCGCCGGCAACCAGCACGCAGGCGTCGTTAAAATCGGGGACGGTGAGCGTCATCGGCTGGCCCTCTCGCGTGGCGCGGATGTTAGCACAGGGCCCTGCACCGGCAGTGGCATGCGCGGTCTGCGTTAAACTCCCGGACGACGGCGCCTGGGCGCCACGTTCCCATGCGGGTGAGCCCGATTGAGTGACGACCCGATACCGCTGTACCGCTTGCTGGCACCACGCTACTGGGGCATCTGGGTCGCGCTGGGTCTGTTGCGGTTGGCGGTCCTCCTCCCCTACCGCTTGCAGGCCCCGATCGGACGCGGCGTCGGCCGCCTCGCGATGAGGCTGGCATCTTCAAGACGACAGATCGCCGAGCGCAACATCGCGCTGTGCTTCCCTGAGCTCGACCCGTTGCAGCAACGTCGGCTATTGCAGCGGCACTTCGAATCGCTGGGCATGACGCTGATCGAAATGGGTCTGTGCTGGTGGGCTTCGGATGCCCGTCTCGAGCCCCTGTTCCAGATCGATGGCCTCGAGCACTTGCGCGCAGCCCAACAGCGCGGCAAGGGTGTGATCATGCTCACCGGTCACTTCACGACGCTTGATCTGGGCGGACGTTTTCTCACCATGCAGGCACCAGTGACCGCTATGTACCGCCGCAACGAGAATCCGCGGTTCGAACGAGCCCTGCGACGCGGTCGCGAGCGCTCCGCCCAGCAGGCCATCCCGAAACAGGACATCCGCGGTATGGTGCGCGCGCTAAAGCAGAATCACGCCATCTGGTACGCGCCGGACCAGAGCCATCGCCGCCGGCACAGCGCCGTGGTGCCTTTCTTCTCGGTGCCCGCCGCGACCAATACCGCGACCGCCGCGCTGGCCAGGATGAGCGGGGCGCAGGTGGTGCCGTTCTACTCGCGGCGTCTGCCCGATGACGCGGGTTATCGACTGGTGATCGAGCCGGCATTGGACAATTTCCCCAGCGCGGATGCCGAAGCCGATACGCTGCGGATCAACCGCTGGCTGGAACAGCGGATCCGTCTGGCGCCGGAGCAGTATCTGTGGATCCATCGGCGTTTCAAGCCGTTCGCGCCGGACCAGCCCGATCCCTACGCCGGTATCTGACCGTAACCGCCAAGCAATGCGGTCCAATCGGCGGTCGCAAAGTGCAGCCCCGGTCTGGCCGCGGCGATCTTGTCCAGGGAGCGACGCAGACGATCCAGATTCCGCTGCCGCCACGACCCTGGTGGTCGGATCCGGCCGCGGTCGAAATCGATCAGCCAGGGACGGTCACCCTCATCGAGCAACAGATTGCCGGCATTCAGGTCCGCGTGACAGAGGCCGGCGTCGTGGAAGCGGCGTAGACACGCGCCCAGCGCGCGCCAGCATGACGCATCGAGCGGGGCGGCGCCGAGGCGCGTCGACAACGCCAGTGCGCCGGGGATACGACGCGTGATCAGATCCGCGCGGTAAAGCGCGCCGCGCCGCCAGCAGGCCGCGGCCACCGGCGCCGGCACCGGCAACCCGAGTTCGTACAGATGGCGCAGCAAACGCCATTCGCGGAACGAACGGCTCCGGTCGCGGCCGGTCCAGATGAATTGATCATGGGAGATGCGCGCGACGAGACCGCCGCGACGATAGTGCCGCAGCGCCCATTCCTGGTCTCCCGATCGGACGAACAACACCGCGCCCCGGCCGGCCTCGCTCTGATCGACGACGGCACCCGCGGCGCTCCACCTAGCCGGGTCAAAACTCGATGCCGTCCACGCGCAGTCCACCGCCGGGTCGCACAGCACCGCGCCTTGCGCAAGAACGCGCAGGGCCTCATCCACAGGCCTTCTCCCCGACCCTCGCCGTCCTGAGCTGAGGCTCATGCATGGGCGTGGGTCTCCCGGGCGGAGAACGCGTCGAGCACCTGCTCCGGTCCGATCCCCCTGAGGCATCGCAGATGGCCCAGCGGACAGGTCCGTTCAAAACAGGGGCTGCATTCGAGGCGCCGGTAGAGCACGGTCTTGCGCTCGGTCAGCGGCGGCGTGTAAGCGGGCGTGGAGGAGCCGTAGATGGCGATAACGTGGCAGCCCACGGCGGCGGCGACATGCATCAGGCCCGAGTCGTTGGTCACCACCGACGACGCCAGCGCGAGCAAATCCACTGCATCAACCAGTTGCGTGCGCCCACAGAGGTTGCGCGCAACACCGCCAGATTCGCTGGCGATCGTGTCGCCCGCCGGCAGATCTTGCTGCGACCCGAGAACCCAAACCTGGTAACCGGCGGTGACCAGCGCCGCTGCCACCTGTCCATAGTGGGACAGCGGCCAGCACTTGGCGGGTCCGTATTCGGCGCCGGGCATTAACGCGACTATCGGTTTAGCCGTATCCAGATCCAGGATCTCAAGCAGCCGCTGCTGATTCGCGGTATCGATATCGAGTCGGGGCTCGGGCACGGGCGGTGGCTTTGCCGCGTCAGCAGGCAGACCGAGAGCGACATAGCGCTGCACCGTCTGGGTCAGCCGCGTCGTGTCCAGCGGCCGGATGTCGTTGAGCAAGCCGAAACGCATCTCACCACGAAAGCCGGTCCGCTGCGACACGCCGGCGAAAAACGGCACCAGCGCCGACTTCAGCGAGCGGGGCAATACTATGGCCTGCCGATAGCCGCGTTCGCGCAGCGAATGGCCGAGCCGGCGGCGCAGGCGGAATCCGAATTCTCCATGTCCGAGAGGCATCTCGATAATGTCCCGGACCTGGGACATACGCCGCAGCAACGGCGACGACCAGGCCGGTGCCAGCACATCGATGGTGATTCCCGGATGGCGCGCCGCCAGCGTCATCAACAGGCTCTGACTCATGACCATGTCGCCGACCCAGGCCGGCCCGACCACCAGCTGCCGATCAGGCACCCGCGACTGCCTCGTCCCGGACCGCGTCCAGATAGGCGGCGACCCCCTCCTCCACGCTCATGAAGGGAGCGTCAAAGCCGGCCGCCCGCAGCCCGCTGACATCGGCCTGGGTAAAGCTCTGATAGCGGCCGCGCAGACGGTCCGGGAACGGGATGTAGCGGATCGACCCGCTGCCGTGCCAGGCAATAACTGCTCTCGCCACGTCATTGAAACTCTGCGCCCGGCCGGTTCCTGCATTGAAGATCCCGGAGAGCTCGGGCCGGTCGAGGCAATACAGCACGACCCGGGCGATGTCGCCCACATAGATAAAATCCCGCCGCTGCTCGCCGTCACCATAACCATCCGAGCCTTCGAACAAACGCACTTCTCCGTCCGTCAGCAGCTGCCCGCGGAAGTGCCAGGCCACGCTGGCCATGGCCTGCTTATGCGCCTCGCGTGGACCATAAACGTTGAAATAACGCAGCCCGAGCACCTGACTGCCGGGCGACCCGAGACGCCGCACATAACGGTCGAACAACAGCTTCGAATAGCCGTAGACGTTGAGCGGATGCTCGTGGGCCGGGTCTTCGCCAAAGCCGGGACCGGCGCCATAGACCGACGCTGAAGACGCGTAGATAAATGGCACCTGCTGCTCGAGACAGGCGTGCAGCAATTCCCTTGAGACCGTGTAATTCTGGTCCAGCATCAGGCGGCCGTCCCACTCGGTAGTGTCGGTACAGGCGCCCTGATGCAGTATGGCGCGGATCCCGTCCGGCAGCCCACGGCGGTTCAACGCCAGCCGGAACGCATCCTTGTCCTCGTAGTCAGCGATTTCACAGTCGGCCAGATTGGCGAACTTGGTGCCGTCGTTGAGATCGTCGACGACGAGGATGTCGCTCTCGCCGCGCTGATTCAATGCGCGCACCAGGTTGCTGCCGATAAAGCCGGCGCCGCCGGTCACGATAATCATGCTCTCTCCACCTGCGGTCCGCCGGTCAGCTCCTGATACAGCGCCAGATAGTGCCCGGCCATGCGCGCGGCCGTGTACTCCCCGGCTCGCTCCCGGTTGGCATCACCCATGCGCGCGCGCGTGTCCGGGTCCCGGATCAGATCGGTGATCGCCCGGGCGAGACCCTCGATGTCGCTCACCTCGAGCAGACGTCCGTTGCGCCCATCCTCGATCAGTTCCGGGATGCCGCCGACGCGCGTGGCCACCACCGGCAGGCCGAAGCTCATCGCATCGATCAGTATAGAACCGAGACCTTCACGGCGCGAAGGGAACAAGAACAGATCGAACGCCGCCAGGCAATCGGCCACCCGTTCCGAATGTCCTTCGAACACGACGCCCGGCACATCGCTGGCTGCGTCGCGCAGCATCGTCTCGTCCTCACCGCCGCCAACCAGCACAAAACGCAGCTCGGGGCGGAACTCCCGCAACAGTCTTGCGACCTCGATGATCTGACGCTGACCCTTGTCCGCGTCATCCAGGGCGCCGATGTGGCCGACCACGAAGTCGCCGCCCCAGCGGTCACGCAGATCGTCGGCCCTGGTTGCGGACAGCCGGCTGGCGGCGCTGGGCACGATCCGGTATTCGATCGCCGCATCGAGCTGCCGCAGCGACTGTCCCACGGCGTCGCTGAGTACAGTGACCGCGGCAGCCCGTCGATACATGCGGCGATTAAGGCCATGGCGGCGCGGCACATTGAGCACCCGCCGCGTCACCAGATAGGGGGCCCCGCTGATCAGGCTGTTGAGCCAGGCGCTGCGCAGACTGCGTCCCTCGTGGACATGGATCAGGTCGGGTCTGCCGATGGCTCGGGCCGCTGCCAGAACGCCCTTGCACGGCCTCAGCTCGAGACCCGTTACGTCTTCCAGCCGCGAGCAAAGCGGCTCACCCTGCCGGGCGACCAGCCGCTGGGCAACACCGCTGGCGGCCAGCTCCCGGATCAGCAGCTCGGTCTGGCGCTCGCCGCCGCGGAAGCCGCGCGCAAGATTGATGTGACACACCCGCCACGGGACGGCAACAGCAGAATCCTCAGGAGCCGGCGCGTTCACGCCGCGAGCGCCGCTGGGGTGACGAGACTCAGACCGCCAGCCGCCCGGAATCCCGGTCGACCAGCTGGTAAGACGCGCCGCAATAGGGACATTTCGCCTCTCCCGTCGCCTCGACGGGCAGAAAGACCTTGGGGTGGGAGTTCCACAGACTCATGCCCGGCATCGGGCATGACAAGGGCAGGTCGGCGGCGGTCACCTCGTAGAGATGCTTCGCGTTGGGTTGCACGGTGTCCTGCATGGCGGCGATAGATAGGCTCTGGCATCGGGCAGGGTTGGATATTATACCAGCCGCAATGGCCGGGTCAGGACTCCATGGTCTCGTGCCACATGTCGCTGACATAGTCTTTTTGCCCGCTAAATTCGCCTGTTGGTACGCGACCCGGTTGACCGTCCAGGAACAGCTGGTGCAACCGCGTGCGGTAGTCCAGATACGCGGTGCGCAGACGGTCGGCCCGCTCCTGATCCAGTACGCCCGTCTGCACCAGCGCCTCCAGCTGGCGCACATTGTCCGAATACTCCAACAGGGCGGGGAATTCGTGGCACCGGCTCAGGACCAGATACTGCACCAGGAATTCGATGTCGCCGATACCGCCGCGATCCGCCTTGATGTCGAACTGGCCGGGGTCCTTACTCGCGTGTTGCGCCAGCATACGGGAGCGCATCCGCGCCACGTCCTCGCGTAAAGAGTCGCGCCGTATGGCGTCGCTGACGATGCGCCGGCGGATCGCCTCGAAGTCGCGTCGCACCTTGGGATCGCCGGCCACCGCCCGCGCCCGCAGCAGCGCCTGGTGCTCCCAGGTCCAGGCCTCGGTCGATTGATAGCGCTCGAATGCAGTCAGACTGGTCACCAGCAATCCGCCCTTGCCGCTGGGACGCAGACGCGTATCCACCTCATAGAGCAGGCCGGAGGCGGTTTGCGTGGTCAGGATATGGACCAGGCGGCGCGTGAGGCGGCCGAAGAACAGACCGTTGTCCACCGCTTCTTCTCCATCAGTGTGCTGCGCTTCGCCTTCTGAATCGTTCACGAATACCAGGTCCATGTCGGACCCATAGCCCAGCTCGAGACCGCCGAGCTTGCCATAGCCGATAACCGCAAAACCGCAGTCCCGGCGTTCTTGACCGCGTCCACAGCGCGGCACGCCATAACGGCTCTCGGTCTGCCGGCGGGCAATGTCTATAGCGACCTCCAACACCGCCTCCGCGATGTCGGTCAGACGATCGCTGACTTTCATCACCGGCAGCCGGCCGCTCAGATCGGCCACCGCCACCAGGAACACCGCGCTGCGCTGGTACTGGCGCAGCACCTCCATCTGCCCCTCCAGCTCATCGTCGCTCAGCGCCGCAAGACGCTGACGCAGATCGGCCAACAGCTGCTCACGACCGGGCAGGCTGGCGAAGACACGCGGATCGATCAATTCGTCCAGCAGCAGCGGATGCCGCTCCACCTGTCCTACCAGGAACTCGCTCTGGGCGCAGAGTTGCGCCAGATGATCCAGGGCTCCGGGGTTCTCGTTCAGCAACGCGAAATACGCGGAGCGCAGACCAACCGCATGGAGGACGCCCAGCAGCCGCTCCAGCACTTGCTCGGCGCCATCATGGCTTGCGGCCCGGCGGATGATGGCCGGCATCAGCGCGTCGAGCCGTCTGCGACCGGATGCGTCCAGCCGACGCACGAACCCGGCATCGGCCAGCCGCCGGATCGCGGCGAAGGCCCGGTCCGGGTCCGCGTAGCCCAGGTCGCCGAGCATGCGTTCCGCCCGCTCGGGTTCAAACACGCCGCCCCAGAGCTGAGATAACGGATCCGCAGCCTCCTCCTCGGTGTGTGCAAACTCACCGATAATGGTGGCGCGAAAATGACCTTCCACCCGCGCCCTGTGCTCCTCGAGCTCGGTGACGAATGCCGGCCAGTCCTCGCAACCCATGGAGCATGCCAGACGCGCACGTCCTGGCGCGTCTTCCGGCAGCCGATGCACCTGCTGGTCCTGCCATTGCTGGATGTGGTTTTCGGCGCGCCGCAAAAACCGATAGGCGTTCTCCAGCTCGGTGGCCACCGGCGCCGTGATATGGCCGGCCTCGGCCAGACGCGGGAGGACGGTCAACAGATGCGGTTCGCGCAGACTGCGGTCGGCGCCACCGCGCAGGATCTGGTAAGACTGAACGATGAATTCGATCTCGCGGATGCCGCCGGGTCCGAGTTTGATATCACTGCGGGCGGCGGCCTCGCCGGTCTCCGCCTCGATCCGTCGTTTGAGCTCGCGCAGCGATTCGAACACGCCGTAGTCCAGGTATCGCCGGTAGACAAAGGGCCGCAACAGATCCGAATAGAGCCCCATGCCGGGCCGATAGCCGGTCACCGGCCGCGCCTTGACATAGGCATAGCGCTCCCACGCGCGGCCGTGTTGTAGCAGGTAATCCTCCAGCGCCGGCACGCTGACGACGAGTGGACCGCTGTCACCAAACGGGCGTAGCCGCATATCGACACGGAACACCAGACCGTCCTCGGTAACCGGATCGAGCAGACGGATCACCCGTTGTCCGACCCGGTTAAAGAACTGCTCATGGCTGATCGGACGTCGGCCCGTGGTCTCGCCACCGCCGCTAAACAAAAACACCAGATCGATATCCGAGGAGAAGTTCAGCTCGCGGCCGCCCAGCTTGCCCATCGCCAGCACGATCAGCTCCAACGGCGTGCCATCGACGCCCAGTGGCTCTCCATGGGCCGCCTTCACCGCCGCGCTGGCAAATCCGACCGCGGCGGCAATGGATAACTCCGCCACCTCGCTGACATGACCCAGCGTCTCCTCCAGGGTGGCGAAACCAGCCAGGTCGCGCCACGCGGCGCGCATCAGCTGCTGGCGCCGGAACCGACGCAGTACCCGCTGGCAGCCCGCCTCCTCATCGATCGCCGACATCGCGACCGACAACGCGCCATCCAGCTCGCCGGGCTGCCAACGGCGCCCGACCCCGTCCGGCCCGGCCAGGAACTGCAGATCCTCGGGCCGCCGCAGACAGCCACCGCGGACAAACTCGCTGCACGCCCATACCCGGGCCACCGAACCGATGAGCTCGCTGCGTTCCGCCAATGAGGCGGCCAGCTCGGGATGTTCGTGGGTGAGTCGCTGCCACGCCTCGCTGACTCCGCTCCGCAGCGACGCCGGGAGCCCGTCGAGCGCAGCCTCGAAATCGCCCGAGGCGTTCACACCGGCATCCGCCAGATCTTCTGCTGCCTGCTCACGACTGTATTTCCACCCCGCACTATCCCGCCGCAAGGATAGCAGCCGGGCACCGCGAACGGACAAAAAAAGCCCCGCCGAAGCGGGGCTTTATTGCGCTCGAAAGCGCGTCTCGTCGCGTCGGAAAAGACGCTTACATCATGCCGCCCATGCCGCCCATGCCACCCATGTCGGGCATGCCGGCGCCGGCGCTTTCTTCCTTCGGCAGCTCGGCCACCATCGCTTCGGTGGTCAGCAACAGTCCGGCCACCGAGGTCGCGTTCTGCAGGGCCAGACGGGTGACCTTGGTCGGGTCGAGGATACCCATGGCCAGCATGTCGCCATACTCTCCGGTTGCAGCGTTAAAGCCGAAATTGCCCTTGCCTTCGCGGACCTTGTTCAGGACCACGGAGGCATCGTCACCGGCGTTGCCGACGATCTGGCGCAGCGGCTCCTCGATCGCACGGCGCAGGATGGCGATACCCATATCCTGGTCGTGGTTGGAACCCTTCAGCTTGGCCAGCGAGTCCAGGCAGCGGATCAGTGCGACACCGCCGCCGGGCACCACGCCTTCTTCCACTGCGGCGCGTGTCGCGTGCAGCGCATCCTCGACACGAGCTTTCTTCTCCTTCATCTCGATCTCGGTGGCGGCGCCAACCTTGATCACGGCCACGCCGCCGGCGAGCTTGGCGACCCGCTCCTGCAGCTTCTCGCGATCGTAGTCCGACGTCGCATCTTCGATCTGGACCCGGATCTGCTCGACCCGGGACTTGATGACGTCATGCTTGCCGGCACCATCGATGATGGTGGTGTTTTCCTTGGTCACCTGGATCTTTTTGGCCTCACCCAGGTCGTTCAGGGTGGCTTTCTCCAGGCTCAGGCCGACTTCTTCCGAGATCACGGTGGCGCCGGTCAGGACAGCGATGTCCTCCAGCATGGCCTTGCGGCGATCACCGAAGCCGGGCGCCTTGACCGCACACACCTTGACGATGCCGCGGATGTTGTTGACCACCAGCGTAGCGAGGGCCTCGCCTTCGACGTCTTCAGCGATGATCAGCAGCGGGCGACCGGACTTGGCCACAGACTCCAGCAGCGGCAGCAGCTCGCGGATATTGCCGACCTTCTTGTCGTGCAGCAGCACGTAGGGGTTTTCCAGCTCTGAAGACTGACTCTGTGCGTCGCTGATGAAATAGGGCGACAGGTAGCCGCGATCGAACTGCATGCCTTCGACGACATCCAGCTCGTTCTCCAGCGCCGAGCCGTCTTCCACGGTGATCACGCCTTCCTTGCCGACTTTGCTCATGGCCTCGGCAATGATGTTGCCGATGCTGTCGTCTGAGTTGGCGGAGATAGTGCCCACCTGGGCGATCGCCTTGTCGTCAGCACAGGGCTTGGACAGCGCGCGCAGGCCTTCGACCACGGCCAAGGAGCCCTTGTCGATACCGCGCTTCAGATCCATCGGGTTCATGCCAGCGGCAACGGCCTTCTGGCCTTCGCGCAGGATGGCCTGCGCCAGCACCGTCGCGGTAGTCGTGCCATCACCGGCCTCGTCTGAGGTGTGCGACGCGACTTCCTTGACCATCTGGGCGCCCATGTTCTCGAAACGATCGTTGAGCTCGATTTCCTTGGCGACGGAAACGCCATCCTTGGTGATAGTCGGTGCGCCGAAGCTCTTCTCGAGCACGACATTGCGACCCTTGGGGCCGAGGGTGATCCTGACGGCGTCCGCCAGGACGTTTACGCCTTTCATCATGCGCTGACGTGCGTCATCGCTGAATTTGACTTCTTTAGCAGCCATTCGAATTAACCTCGTGAATTGCGTTAGTTGCTGTGCAGATTCTTGATCGGGTGGGCCTTAGCCCTCGATGACGGCCATGACGTCGTCTTCACGCATGACCAGAAAGTCTTCCCCATCCACCTTGACTTCGGTGCCGCTGTATTTGCCGAAGAGGACTCTGTCGCCCTTCTTCAGGTCCAGCGGACGGACGTCGCCGCCTTCGAGGATCTTGCCCTTGCCTACGGCGACCACTTCGCCCTTGATCGGCTTCTCGGTGGCGGTATCAGGGATGACGATTCCTCCCGGGGACAGACGCTCTTCTTCGGTACGCTTGATCACTACGCGATCATGCAGAGGACGGATTTTCATACGGAATTTCTCCTTTGGAACGTTCTTGGGTTTTGACGAACCAATCCTTAAGACAAACGGAGTAAGTTGTTAGCACTCACCTGCGAGGAGTGCTAATAATAGGGGCGGTTTGACCAGAGTCAAGGCCTGACCGAAACATTTTTTGACTATCGCATTGGGGCCGCTATGCTGAACCGCCAAGCGCGATCCCTGGCGCTGAGCGGCACTCGCAAGTTAATGAATAATAAAGTAATTGTTGTTTTATCCACCTGCCCGGACGAGACCGTGGCGCGGGATCTCGGACGCCGGCTGGTTGAATCGGGTCGGGCCGCCTGTGTAAACGTGATACCCGGCCTCCGCTCCATCTATCGCTGGCAGGACCGGATCGAGGAAGACAACGAGGCCATGATGTTGATCAAGACGGTGCAGGAACGGGTGGACGAAATCACCGCCTGGCTGGAGCAAGAACACCCCTACGCATTGCCCGAAGTGGTGGTCCTGCCCGTGACCGCCGGTCTCCCCGGATACCTAAAATGGGTCGCCGATACGGCTGGAGGGCAGTCATGACCGCGCTGCGCAACATCTGTCTCGTGGCCCTCGGCCTGCTGGCCGCGCCGATGAGCCGGGCCGCCGACCCGGAGCCACTGCCGGTCGAACAGGCATTCCGCTATCAGGTCGAGCCGGGCGCGGACACGGTGCGTCTGCAGTGGGACATCGAGGACGGGTATTACCTGTACCGCAAGCGCTTCTCTTTCGACAGCCTGACGCCCGGAATCACCCTGGGAGAACCGGTGTTCCCCGAGGGCGAGATCCACGAAGATGAGTTTTTTGGCAAAAGCGTGGTCTTCCGCGGCCGCTTCGAGGTCGAATTGCCCGTCGTGCGCCGGGACGCCGGCCCGGCATCGCTGCAGCTGCAGATCAAGAGTCAGGGCTGCGCGGACTTCGGCTTGTGCTATCCACCGCAGACCTGGACCACCCCGGTCTCGTTGCCGGCCACGACTGAAGGGGGCGAGTCTGCGGCACTGCTGGATCTGATCAAGCGCGACAGTGCCTACGGCGAGTTCCTGCCGCCCGACGAGGCGTTCCGCCTCACGGTCACGCCGCTCAGCCGGGATTGGGTCGAGTTCGACTGGCAGATTGAGCCCGGCTACTACCTGTATCGCCACAGCCTGGAGTTTCGCGCCGACGGAGCCGGACAGGGCGTGGGCGAGCCGCTGATCCCGGATGGCAAGAAAAAGAGCGATGAGTTCTTCGGTGAGGTCGAGGTCTACTACGGACAGCTCACGGTACAGCTCCCGATCGCGACCGGTGGCGAGGACCAGGTAGTGCTGGCCGTGGCCTACCAGGGCTGCGCGGAGGACGGCATCTGCTATCCACCGATCCGCAAGACCCTGGATGTGGATATGAGTAACAGCGCGGCGGCAGGTGTCGCCGGCTTGTCTTCCGGTCCGGTGTCCGAGCAAGACCGGCTCGCGGGGCTGATCCGGGACGGCGCCCTGCCCTGGGTGATCGCTACGTTCTTCGGTTTTGGCCTGCTGCTGGCGTTCACCCCCTGCGTGCTGCCCATGGTGCCGATCCTGTCCAGCGTCATCGTCGGTCAGGGCCCGACCATCAGCACCGCCCGGGCATTCTCGCTGTCTCTCACCTTTGTCCTCGCAATGGCGCTGACATACACCGCCGCGGGCGTGGTGGTGGCGATGCTCGGACAGAACCTGCAGGCCGCGTTTCAGCATCCACTGATCCTGGCTGCCTTCGCCGCCATCTTTGTCGCTCTGGCGCTGGCCATGTTCGGGGTCTATGAACTACAGGTGCCGGCCGCGCTGCAGTCCCGGCTGGCAGCGATCAGCCAGCGCCAGCAGGGTGGCACGCTGATCGGTGCCGGCATCATGGGCTTTTTGTCCGCGCTGATCGTGGGACCCTGCGTCGCCGCGCCGCTGGCCGCCGCGCTGATCGTGATCGGCCAGAGCGGCGATGCGGTGCGCGGTGGCCTGACCCTGTTCGCGATGAGTCTGGGCATGGGTGTGCCGCTGCTCGCCTTTGGCGTATCGGCCGGCAAATTGCTGCCGAAGGCCGGCCCCTGGATGACTGCCATCAAGGCCGGTTTCGGCGTGCTGTTGCTCGGTGTGGCGATCTGGATGCTCGAACGCATCCTGCCGCCGCCGGTGACGCTGGCCCTGTGGGGCGCGCTGTTGATCGGCACCGGCCTGCTGATGGGCGCGCTGCGCAAGCCCGGGGCGGCGGCCGGGGCCGGGCGTAAACTCGCCCGCGTGGGCGGTCTCGCCGCGCTGCTCTATGGCGGCGTGATGCTCATCGGCGCCGCCTCAGGCGGCCATGATCCCTTGCGGCCATTACAGGGGCTGACCGGCGACGAGGCCGTGGCAAAACTGGATTTCCGCATCATCAAATCCTCTGGCGATCTGGATCGGGCGCTGGCCGAGGCGGCGGCGGCCGGGCGCACGGCCATGCTGGATTTTTATGCCGACTGGTGTGTCGACTGCAAGAAGATGGAACGCTACACCTTTGGCGAACCGTCGGTGGCGGCCGCGCTGGACGGCATGGTACTGATCAAGGCGGATGTCACTGCCAACGACGCCGCCGACCGTGAATTGCTCAATCGTTTCGGCATATTCGGCCCCCCAACAATCGCCTTTTTCGATGCCTCCGGCAGCGAGGCCCGGGGATTCCGTCAGGTGGGCTTTGCGCCGGCACCCGAGTTCAGCGCTCACGTTGACCGTTTCCGGGAGCAGGCCCGGTGACGCCATCCAGACAGATCCTGATCCTGATCGCGATCGCACTGATCGCCGGCGCGGGCGGTTACCTGACCTATCGTGGCTCAGCACCGGGATCGGGACCAGCGGTGGCCGCAAAGATACCGGGCTTCGTACTCCCGGACCTGACTGGCAGTGACCGCGACAGCAGTGAGTGGGCGGGCCGGCCGCGGCTGGTGAATTTTTGGGCCACCTGGTGTCCGCCATGCCGGCGGGAGATCCCGTTGTTGATCGAGCTGCAAAACGAATACGGGGCGGATCTTGCGGTCATCGGGATCGCCATCGACGATATGGAGACGGTCAGGGAATACGCGGTCAAGAGCCAGTTCAATTACCCGGTCCTGGTCGGCCAGCAAAATGCGGTGGAACTGGGTAACCAGGTCCTGGCGGACTGGATCGGCCTGCCGTTTACGGCCTTCGTCAACGCCTCTGGCGACGTGGTCCGGGTCCACGTGGGTGAATTGCACCGGGATCAGGCGGAGACCTTTTTGACCGAGATCCTCTAAGGCGGACTGCCGCACTGCGGCAGAAGTTCAGAAAAAAATAGCCCACTAGCAGCGAAAAGCTGTAATCTTGCCCCTATCTTCACGGACTTGAAGAAAAGGACGCTGCGTTGGCCAAGCTCCTCCTGATAAACGGCCCCAATCTCGATCTGCTCGGCCAGCGTGAGCCAGGTCTATACGGCCAGCTGTCCCTGGCGGATATCGAGGCGCGCAGTTCGAGCCTGGCGGCGGAGCTGGGGCACCAGCTGACCAGCTTCCAGAGCACCGCCGAACACGCGCTGGTCGAGCGCGTGCACCAGGCGGCTCGGGACGGTATCGCATTTGTCCTGATCAATCCGGCGGCCTTCACCCACACCAGCGTCGCCCTGCGCGACGCGCTGCTTGCAGTAGCGATCCCGTTTATCGAGATCCACCTGAGCAACGTGCAGGCACGTGAGGCCTTTCGCCACGCATCTTATTTCTCGGATATCGCCCGGGGCACGATCACCGGCCTGGGCCCGATCGGATACGACCTGGCTATCCGTGCCGCCGCCGAATTGCTGGCGGCGGGCATCAGCGACTGACAGCCGACTCTTACGCGAGGCGCCGTATGGACATCAGAAAAGTAAAAAAGCTCATCGAGCTGCTGGAAGAATCCGACCTGGCGGAAATCGAAATCTCCGAAGGCGACGACTCGGTCCGCATCAGCCGCTACAGCCAGACGGCGGCCCCGGCGCCGATCGCGCCGTCGGCTGCGCCGATCGCGCCAGTCACAGAAACCGCGGCCGACAAGCCGGCGCCCCAGCCCGACGGGACCGTCATCAATGCACCCATGGTCGGGACCTACTACGCCTCGCCGGCACCCGGCGCGAAGCCGTTCTTGCAGGTCGGCAGCGAGGTCCAGGTCGGTGACGTGCTGTGCATCATCGAAGCGATGAAGATGATGAACCAGATCGAAGCCGAAATCGCCGGGCGGGTCGTATCGCTGCTGGTCGAGAACGGCGAGCCGGTCGAGTTCGGACAACCGCTGTTCGTGATCGAATAGGCGCGCCGCCGATGCTGGACAAAATCGTCATCGCCAACCGGGGCGAAATCGCGCTGCGCATCCTGCGCGCCTGCCGTCAGATGGGCATCAAGACGGTCGCGGTGCACTCCGAGGCGGATCGCAGTCAAAAACACGTGCTGCTGGCGGACGAATCGGTGTGCATCGGCCCGGCGCCATCGACCGAGAGCTATCTCAACATGCCGGCGATCATCAGCGCCGCCGAGGTGACCGATGCCATGGCCATCCATCCGGGCTACGGCTTCCTCTCGGAGAACGCGGATTTTGCAGAACGGGTGGAGAACAGCGGCTTCGTCTATATCGGCCCGCGAGCGGAGACGATCCGTCTGATGGGAGACAAGGTCTCCGCCATCGCCGCGATGAAGGCCGCCGGCATCCCCTGCGTGCCGGGCTCCGACGGTCCGCTCGGCGAGAGCATCGAGGAAAGCGCGCGTTGCGCGCGCGAGCTCGGTTATCCGGTCATCATCAAGGCGAGCGGCGGCGGCGGTGGCCGCGGCATGCGCGTCGTGCACACGGAAGCGACCCTGCTCAACGCGATAACTGTGACGCGTTCGGAAGCCATGTCCGCGTTCGGCAACGATACTCTCTACATGGAGAAATTCCTGGATCATCCTCGCCACATCGAGTTCCAGGTTATGGCCGACGCCCACGGCAATGCGGTCCACCTCGGTGAACGCGACTGCTCGATGCAGCGCCGCCATCAGAAGGTGATCGAGGAGGCCCCGGCCCCGGGAATCACCGAGGACCAGCGCCAGGCCATCGGCGAGCGCTGCGCCGAGGCCTGCAGGGAGATCGGCTATCGCGGCGCCGGGACCTTCGAGTTCCTCTATCAGGATGATGAGTTCTTTTTTATCGAGATGAACACCCGCCTTCAGGTCGAGCACCCGGTAACCGAAATGGTGACCGGCGTAGATATCGTCGCGGAGCAGATCCGCGTTGCGGCCGGGCATCCGCTGAGCATGCGCCAGCAGGACGTAGAGATACGCGGTCACGCCATCGAGTGCCGGATCAATGCCGAAGACCCCAAAAATTTCATGCCCTGCCCCGGACCGATCAATCAGTGGCACGCGCCGGGTGGGCCGGGCGTCAGGCTCGACACCCATATCTACAACGGCTATGTAGTGCCGCCGTTCTACGATTCGATGATCGGAAAACTGATCTGCTGGGGTAACGATCGCACTATTGCGATCAGCCGCATGCAGCAATCCTTGTCGGAGATGGTGATCGAGGGCATCAAGACCAATATCCCGCTGCATCAGGAGATCTGCAGCCACAGCGCCTTCAAGACCGGCGGTACCGATATCCATTATCTGGAGAAACGGCTGGGTCTTTGATCCAGGCCATTGTCGTCCCCGACCCAGGCCGTCAAACATGTCATGGCTTCAGATTTCCTTCGATGTAGACAGCGCAGAGGCAGAACTCGCCGCCGAGCGGCTCGAGCTGGCCGGAGCCAGTTCAGTGACCTTTGCCGACGCCGGTGACCAGCCGGTGCTGGAGCCAGGGCCCGGCGAGACCCCGCTGTGGCCGCGGATCCAGGTGAGCGCGCTGTTTTCACTGGCGACCGATCCACAGAGCATTGACCATTCCCTGACCCAACCGTCACCGCTCAACACGCGCTCGGGTCTGCGCGTCAGTCGGCTCGATGACCGCGACTGGGAGCGGGAGTGGCTGCGGGATTTTGTGCCGATGCGTTTTGGTCAACGGCTATGGGTGTGCCCGGGTGATCAGCAGCCACCCGCCACCGACAGCATCGTCGTGCGTCTCGATCCCGGACTGGCGTTTGGCACCGGCACCCATCCGACCACCGCCCTGTGTCTGCGCTGGCTAGACGGCGCCCGCCTCGATGAGCGGACGGTGGTTGACTATGGCTGTGGCTCCGGCATTCTGGCCATAGCTGCGGCCTTGCTGGGCGCACGCAGGGTCATCGCAATAGATAAAGATCCGCAGGCATTGATTGCCAGCCGGGACAACGCGCGCCGCAACGGTGTCGAAAGGCGTCTGGACGTCTACGCACCGTCCGAGATGCCCGCGGTCGAAGCCGACGTGGTGCTGGCCAATATATTGTCCGGCCCGCTACAGCAGCTGGCGCCCACGCTGACCGGGATCACCCGGCCCGGCGGCCAGCTGGTGCTGTCGGGGCTGCTGGCGGATCAGGCTGACGACGTCGCGGCTGCCTACGCGGACGGCATCGATCTGGACCATCGTGCCGAGGATCAGGGATGGATTCGCCTGTCGGGACGCAGGCACGGACGGGAGGACTGACGTGTATACCCAGTGCCCGCAATGCCAGACGGTCTATAGCGTCACGATCGAGACGCTGCGTCAGGCCGGCGGACAAGTTGAATGCGGACAGTGCGGTCTGCGTTTCAACGCGTTGCCCCGCCTCAGCGAG
>CAMYOC010000043.1:0-17911 GCA_947259915.1 uncultured Gammaproteobacteria bacterium | reverse complement strand
ACAGCATGCGCCGCACCCGGGGTCCGAACCGGACGAGCATCACCCGGAGTCCACCGCGGATCAGGGTGATGCGCACGCCGTCACTCGATCAGTCGATGACAGCGCCGAGGCAGAGCCAGACGAAGCGCATGAATATGACACCTGGCTCAGGCACCTGGACCGTGAGTGGGATCCAACCCAAACCGGTACCCAGGATGCCTGGTCCAGGGCCGCGCCGCAGGTGGACCCGCCCCCGGACGCAGCTGAATCCGGCACGGTGCCAAATTTGGCGGAAGACACGGACACAGATGATGACGCCGGCCGTACCGCGGGTGAGGACGAACCGGCAGAGGAGCCCGAAGGCGTTCCGGCCCTGGATAGTAGCCGCGAGCACCGCGGTCTCGATACGGGCATCAGCTATATCGAGTCATGGGCCGAGGACCTGCTGGCCGAGGCAGAACGCGGGGAAGATTCAACACCGGAGGCCGCAGTAGACGAGACTGAGCCCGATACCACCTCTGCGCCCGCGCCGCCCGACGCGGCAACAGCATACGAGCTTGAGACGCATCCCGGGCCGGACATCGCCGCGGACCAGGAGCCCGCAGCGATCCCGGAAGATCCCTCCGACGCGACGCCCCCATCTGTCCAGCAAGGCGCTTTAACGCTGGAAGAGATTCAGGCGCCAGCCACCGCGGACGCGTCTGTCGATCAGCCAACGGCATCCATCGAGGCGGGGCCCCCTGCGGGCGATGAAGCTGAGTTCAGCGGGCCCGGTCCGTCGTCTGTGGATGAGTCCGGCCCCGTCGCTGCAGAGCCTGGTGAGCAAGCAGACACCACGGCAGAACAGACCGATACCTCAGCCAGGGATGACGCTCGGCCGGAGCCCGGCGATGACGACAAGTGGCTCGAAGAGACCTGGGCCACCGATACCCAGTCGTTTCAACCAGAGATCTGGCTGGAACCGGATTTCGTCGACCAGGATGCGCTACCCGAGAAACTCGAGGGTGCTGCTGGGGAGAGCGGCGAGGACGATCACGCGGCAACCGACCCGGCCATCCAGACGGAAGCAGACCGCAAAAAGGCAGTAAGCGATGAGATCGCAGGTTTGTGGCCCGAGCTCGATGGCGACGCCGAGGTCGAAGAGATCGTACTGGAATCGGCGGAGCCCGGCGCACCGATCGTGCCGGAGAGCACCAAAAGCGACAGCGCGGAGTCAAGCGGGGCTATAGCCGGCGACGCAGGCCGCGTCATTGCACTCGCCGAGCCGGCACCGACTCACGAGGACCCCGCCGTCAGCGCCGCCGAGGCGGCCGCTGTCGCGGCGGCCGGCAAGGTCCAGGCGGCAGCGGTGAAAGTGACGACCGGTGCGCAAACGGAGGATCAGGATGCCTGGCCGGAGGGTGACGATTCGGCGGCGTTGGCCTCACGGGCCGAAGAAGTCGCGATCGAACTCGGTCTGCCGCACCGCCGGCCATGGTTCAAATGGGCAATACGCCTGACGATCGCCCTTGTGCTGCTCGCCCTGATTGCGACCGGGATCCACTCGCAGCACGGCGTGCTGATGCGCAATGCCAGCATCGCGCCGGTGCTGGAGAGAGCCTACGGCATCATCGGTATCACGGTTCAGCCCACATGGGACATCGCGGCATTCGATATCCTCGACTCCTCGGCACGATCCAGCGACAACGATCTGATCGTGATGGCCAGCTTTACCAACCGGGCCGAATTCGCCCAGCCCTATCCGGTGCTCCGAGTGACGCTGGAGAACCGCTGGGGGCAGGCCATCGGTCAGGAAGACTTTTCGCCGCGCAACTATCTTCGTGCCTATGTCGCCGGTCGCAACATGGATGCTGGCGAACGTGCCAGAGCCGAGGTGATATTGCGCTCGCCCGGCGCAGCCGCGGAAGGCTTTAGCGTCGATCTCTGTCTGGAATCCGTCAATGGCTCTTTCCGCTGTCTGGCTGATCGCCCCTGACGGCCGTGGGCCGGCATGGGGTCGGGCGCAGGACCAGCGGCGGCGCGCCCGGCCGATCATTGACCTCGGTTCCAAGGCCGCTATCATGGCCGACCCCCGCAGCGGAGTCCCGTAGGCCCTGATGCAGATCGGACCGTTCAAATTCCCGAACAGACTGGCGCTGGCGCCGATGGCCGGCGTCACCGACCGCCCGTTCCGGCAGCTTTGCCGGCGCCTCGGCGCCGGCATGGCGGCATCCGAGATGCTGACCTCGGACACACGTCTGTGGGGATCGGCCAAGAGTCGCCGGCGTCTGGATCATCGCGGCGAGCCCGCGCCGGTGATCGTGCAGATCGCTGGTGCCGACCCGCGCATGGTGGCGGACGCGGCCCGTCGCAGCGTCGACCAGGGCGCACAGATCGTGGATATCAACATGGGTTGCCCGGTAAAAAAGGTGTGTAACCAGATGGCCGGGTCTGCCCTGTTGCGTGACGAAACACGTGTCGCCCGCATCCTCGAGGCCGCGGTAAGCGCGACTGACGCGCCGGTGACACTAAAGATCCGCACCGGCTGGGCGCCAGATCAGCGTAACGGTGTCCGCATCGCGCGTCTTGCCGAAGAGTCCGGCGTGGCGGCGCTCGCGGTGCACGGACGCACGCGTGCATGCAGATTCCGCGGCGAAGCAGAGTACGCGACCATCCGGCAGATCAAGCGGGCCGTGAGCATCCCGGTTATCGCCAACGGCGACATCGATTCGCCGGCCAAGGCGGCGCGCGTGCTGGCGCTGACCAGCGCCGACGGGGTGATGATCGGGCGCGCCGCTCAGGGTCGTCCCTGGATCTTTCGCGAAATCGACCACTATCTCCGCACAGGACGTGATCTGGGACCGCCAACAGGGTCCGAGGTCCGTGATATCATGCTCGCCCACCTCGACCACCTGTACAGTTTTTACGGCGAGTACACCGGTGTTCGGGTGGCCCGCAAGCACTTGACCTGGTATTGCAGCGCACGCTCCGGCGCGGAGTCTCTGCGACATCAGATGGTGCGAGTGGAAAGCGCAGACGAGCAGTTGCGCTTGGTTTTGGCATTCTTCGATCAGGCTCCACAAGAAGAGCTGGCAGCATAGACAGGAAAAGAACTAACGTGATCAAGCACATTACCGGACTCGAGGTATCTACTGGCACCCGGCCTCTTCGCAGTGTCACCGAAGAGGCGATCAACAACTATTTCGCTAATCTCAACGGGCACAAGCCCGCCGAGTTGTATGACCTGGTGATCAACGAAGTCGAAGGACCGCTGCTCAAGGCGGTGATGCAGTACACCGGCGGCAACCAGAGCCGCGCGGCGGAAGTCCTCGGCATCAACCGCGGCACCCTGCGCAAGAAGCTGCGCATCCACGATCTATTGGACTGAAGCGCCGCGGCCGAACGGCCTGGCAGCCGCCATGGCGCGCTCGCGGCGCCCGGCGGCCAATGACGGAGCCCTGAAATGCCAAGCGTGAAGCGGGCGCTGCTAAGCGTTTCCGACAAGGCGGGCATCGCCGAATTTGCCGCTGCCCTCACGGAGCGCGGGGTCGAAATCTTGTCCACCGGTGGCACCGCCGCCCTGCTGCGCGAACAAGGCATCAAGGTCACGGACGTGTCCGCGGTGACCGGTTTCCCTGAGATCATGGATGGCCGGGTCAAGACCCTGCATCCCGCCATCCATGGTGGGCTGCTCGGCCGTCCCGGCGTCGATGACGCGGTGATGGCCAAACACGGCATCGGCGCCATCGATCTGCTGGTGGTGAATCTCTACCCGTTCCGGCAGACCGTCGCGGACCCCGACTGCAGCCTGAGCGACGCCATCGAGAATATCGACATCGGCGGACCGGCCATGGTGCGCGCGGCGGCCAAGAACCACGCTGCGGTGGCGATAGCGGTCACGCCAGCAGATTATGTCAAAATCATTGAGGCCATGGACGCCAGTGGCGGCGAAGTGCCGCAGGCCTTGCGCCGGCGCCTCGCCACCAAGGCCTTTGCCCATACCGCCGCCTATGACGCGGCGATCAGCGCCTGGCTGCAGGCCCGTCCGGAGTATGCGGACGAAGCAGAAGCCTTCCCCGGTCAGATCACGTTCGGTTTCAACAAGCGCATGGATCTCCGGTACGGCGAAAACCCGCATCAGCAGGCCGCGTTCTACACCGAAAGCGATAGCGCTCACGGCATCGCCGGCGCCCGTCAGCTGCAGGGCAAGGAACTGTCTTATAACAACATCGCCGATGCGGACGCGGCGTTGCAATGCATCGCGCAATTCGACGCCCCGGCCTGCGTCATCGTCAAGCACGCCAATCCTTGTGGCGTGGCGGTGGCTGCGGATATAGGCGGCGCCTATCAGCGCGCCTACAGCACCGACCCCACCTCGGCATTTGGCGGCATCATCGCATTCAACCGCCCGCTGGACGGCGCGACCGCCGCCGCCATCACCGGACAACAGTTTGTTGAGGTGATCATCGCGCCGTCGGTGAGCGACGCTGCCGCCGCCACCCTGAAGGTGAAAAAGAACGTCCGCGTGCTCATCGTCGACACCACATCCGGCACAGCCGGTCTCGACCTGAAGCGCGTCGGCGGCGGCCTGCTGGTGCAGACGCCGGACGACCTCGTGCTCGGGACCTCGGATCTGAAAGTGGTCAGCGCCCGGGCACCGGATGCGGCCGAACTCCGCGATATGCTGTTCGCCTGGAGCGTGGTGCGTTTCGTCAAGTCGAACGCGATCATATTCGCCCGGGACAACATGACCATCGGCGTCGGCGCCGGGCAGATGAGCCGCGTCTACAGTACCCGGATCGCGGCGATCAAAGCCGCTGACGCAGGCCTCGAGGTGCAGGGATCGGTCATGGCCTCAGACGCATTCTTCCCCTTCCGCGATGGTGTCGATGCCGGCGCCGAGCACGGGATCAGCGCCATCATCCAGCCTGGCGGCTCTATCCGGGATGAAGAAGTGATCGCGGCCGCCGACCAGCACGGGCTCGCCATGGCGTTTACCGGCATACGGCATTTCCGGCACTGAGGCCATGCTCCGGCGGGCCTGCAAACAGAGGCGCAGAGGATGAAAGTACTGGTGATTGGCGGTGGCGGCCGGGAGCATGCGCTGGCCTGGCAATGTGCGCGCTCGGACCGCGTCGAGCAGGTCTTCGTGGCACCGGGCAATGCCGGTACAGCCGGTGAGTCGAGCGTCGAGAACCTGCCCATCGATGCCGATGACATCGACGGCCTGCTGCGCTTTGCCGCGGAGCATGCCATCGACCTGAGCATCGTCGGCCCCGAAGCGCCCCTTGTGGCAGGGATTGTCGACCGTTTCCAGGAACGGGGCCTGAAGTGTTTCGGGCCGCTCGCAAAGAGCGCACAGCTCGAAGGCTCAAAGCGCTTCACCAAAGAATTTTTGCAGCGTCAGCATATCCCCACGGCCGCCTACGCCAGCTTTGACAGCCTGGCACCGGCGCTGGATTACATCCGCAGCCAGGGCGCCCCGCTGGTGGTCAAAGCGGATGGGCTGGCCGCCGGCAAGGGCGTGATCGTCGCGCATACCGTGACCGAAGCCGAGGATGCGGCCGCCGCCATGCTCGACGAAGGCGCGTTTGGCGCGGCGGGCGCCAGCATCGTGGTTGAACAATTCTTGCAAGGCGAAGAAGCCAGTTTTATCGCAATGGTGGCCGGAGACGTCATCCTGCCCCTGGCCACGTCGCAGGATCACAAGGCCCGGGATGACGGTGACGAGGGTCCCAACACGGGCGGCATGGGCGCCTACTCGCCCGCCCCGGTGGTCACGCCAGCCATGCACGAGCGCATCATGCGCGAGGTGATGCAGCCGACCGTGCGCGGCCTCGCGGCGGAGGGTATGCCCTACACCGGCTTCCTTTACGCGGGTCTGATGATCGACGCCGAGGGCATCCCGCATGTGCTGGAATTCAACTGTCGCTTTGGCGATCCGGAGACCCAGCCAATCCTGATGCGTATGCGCTCGGATCTGCCCGCCCTGTGTCTCGCGGCGCTGGACGGGACCCTGGATCAGCATCAGGTGGAATGGGATCCGCGCGCCGCGCTCGGCGTGGTGCTGGCTGCGGGCGGCTACCCGAACAGTTACACCAAGGGTGCAGTGATCTCCGGACTGGATTCGATACAGGGCGACGACGTCAAAGTGTTCCATGCCGGTACCGCGCTCGACGACCGGGGCCGGGTGACGACCAGCGGCGGTCGCGTGTTGTGCGCGGTGGCGCTCGGCGACACGGTGGCCGCGGCACAAGGTCGTGCCTATGAGGTGGTCGACGCAATCCACTGGGATGGTATGTTCTGCCGCCGCGACATCGGCTACCGGGCCATACAGCGCGGCGCCTGACCCTGCCCGGATCGGCGCACGGCCGCTTCCCTGACGCAGAGACAGTCAATCACCGCCACGCTTTGATGAGCCCAAAACACGAACGGCGCCTCACGGCGCCGTTCGCACAGGCAGATCGACCCGATCTTTAGCGCTTCATCGAGTCGAAGAACTGGTCATTGGTCTTGGTGTCCTGCAGCTTGTTCAACAGGAACTCGATGGCCGCGAGTTCGTCCATCGGATGCAACAGCTTGCGCAGGATCCACATCTTCTGCAGCTCGTCGGGGCGGGTCAGCAATTCTTCCTTGCGCGTGCCGGACCGATTGATGTTGATGGCCGGGAAGATGCGTTTTTCGGCGATCCGGCGGTCCAGGTGCACCTCCGAATTACCGGTGCCCTTGAATTCCTCGAAGATCACGTCGTCCATGCGCGACCCGGTATCCACCAGCGCCGTGGCGATGATGGTCAGACTGCCGCCTTCCTCGATGTTGCGAGCGGCGCCGAAAAAACGCTTGGGCCGCTGCAGCGCGTTGGCGTCGACACCGCCGGTCAGCACCTTGCCCGAGGACGGCACGACGGTGTTATAGGCCCGCGCCAGGCGAGTGATCGAGTCCAGCAGGATGACCACGTCGCGTTTGTGCTCGACCAGACGCTTGGCCTTCTCGATCACCATCTCCGCCACCTGGACGTGTCGGCTGGCGGGCTCATCGAAGGTACTGGAGACGACCTCGCCACGCACTGTGCGTGCCATCTCGGTGACTTCCTCGGGACGCTCGTCGATGAGCAGGACCATCAGGTCGCAATCTGGATGATTAGCGGCAATCGACGATGCGATGTTCTGCAACAGCATGGTCTTGCCGGCCTTCGGCGGCGACACCAGCAGGGCGCGCTGGCCCTTGCCTATCGGGGCGACCAGATCGATGATGCGGGCGGTCAGATCTTCGGTGCTGCCGGTGCCGCACTCGAGCTTGAGACGCTCGGTCGGGAACAGCGGCGTCAGATTCTCGAACAGGACCTTGTTACGGGCGTTCTCCGGCGCGTCGAGATTGATCTTGCCGACTTTGAGCAGAGCGAAGTAGCGCTCGCCGTCCTTCGGCGGCCGGATCAGGCCCGATACGGTGTCGCCGGTGCGCAGATTGAAGCGGCGGATCTGGCTGGGCGAGACGTAGATATCGTCGGGGCCCGCAAGATACGAACTGTCGGCCGAACGCAGAAAGCCGAAGCCGTCCTGCAGGATCTCGAGCGCGCCATCACCATAGATGTCCTCGCCATTGCGCGCGTGCGCCTTGAGGATAGAGAAGATGATGTCTTGCTTGCGCGATTCGGAAATGACCTCGAATTCCTGAAGATCAGGGAATTCCTCAGAGTGTTGCTTGCGGCGCCGCGGCTTCTTGTTGCCGGAACCGCCACGCCCCTGTCCCTGATTCTGTTTGTTGCCGCGTCCGCGGGGAGGATTATTACCCAAGTAGCCTCTCACAGATTCTCGTCCAAAAAAGCGGAAAGCTGTCCTTTCGACACCGCGCCCACTTTCTGGGCCTCAACGGTGCCATTCTTGAACAGCAAGAGCGTCGGGATCCCGCGGATGCCGAATTTCGGCGGCGTCAGCGGATTCTCGTCAATATTTATCTTGGCCACGCGCACCTTGCCCTGGTACTCGCCGGCGATCTCGTCGAGGATCGGCGCGATCATCTTGCAGGGGCCGCACCACTCTGCCCAAAAGTCCAGCAACACTGGCACATCCGCGTCCAGCACGTCAGTCTTGAAGCTGGAATCCGTGGTGTAAACGATATGATCGCTCACTACATTCTCCTCCGTCGTAATTCGATAACGGGATTTGTTTGTGTTGATCGCTGTCTGGCCCGTTGATCCCGTTGTTCCGCCCGCTCTCGCGCCATGTGACGCGCAGAGTCTGATAGGGCACAATGTCGCGGTCTCTCGCCGCTACTGACTGGGAATTACTGGAATCGGTCGGTGACAGAGCGTCTCGGGGAAGGCGGGTCCAATGCCCCGAGCCGTTATTCTGGCCCGGACGGTACGTGTTTTTCAAGTTTTATACCAGCTTTCGCGGTGAAAATTAAGTCATCATGTCGGACTCACATCTCAGCAAGCTCACCTTTGAGGAACTCGGACTGACCTCCGACGTTGCCCGCGGCGTCGAAGACGCCGGCTTTACGTTCTGTACCCCGATCCAGGCCAAGACCCTGCCCATTGCCCTCAAGGGCAAAGATGTGGCCGGTCAGGCACAGACCGGCACCGGCAAGACCGCTGCATTCCTTCTGGCCGCATTCGATTATCTGTATCGCCGCCCTTCCCTGCCCGAGCGCCGCTCCAACGATCCGCGTTGCCTGATCCTGGCGCCGACCCGGGAGCTGGCTATCCAGATCCATAAGGACGCCGAACTGCTCGGCCAGAACACGGACTTTACCCTGGGCCTCGCCTACGGAGGCACCGACTACGACAAGCAGCGCAACCAGCTCGCCGCCGGGGTCGATTTCCTGATCGGCACGCCGGGCCGGATCATCGATTATTTCAAGCAGGGCGTGTTCAGCTTCCGCGGCATCCAGGTGATGGTGCTGGACGAAGCGGACCGCATGTTCGACCTCGGTTTTATCAAGGACATCCGTTATGTGATGCGCCGGCTGCCGCCGCCCGCCCAGCGGCTCAACATGTTGTTCTCCGCCACTCTCAGCCATCGGGTCATGGAACTGGCCTACGAACACATGAACGATCCGGAGCTGATACGGATCGAGCCCGAGAAAGTCACCGCCGACCGGGTCAAGCAGTGCATCTATTTCCCCTCCAACACCGAGAAGCTGCCATTGCTGATCGGCCTGTTGCGGCGCCTGGATGCGCGCAGGACCCTGGTCTTTGTAAACATGAAGCGCGATGCAGAGCAGGTCGCCGCTTTCCTCAGCGTCAATGGTATCCAGGCCGAGGCCATGTCCGGCGACGTACCGCAGCGTAAGCGCCAACGCATGTTGAAGGATTTCCAGACTGGCTCACTGCCGGTTCTGGTCGGTACCGATGTGGCTTCGCGCGGACTGCATATCCCGGACGTGGAATACGTGGTCAATTACGATCTGCCGCAGGACGCCGAGGACTACGTCCATCGCATCGGGCGCACCGCCCGGGCCGGTGCCACCGGCAACGCGGTCAGCTTCGGCTGTGAGCACTACGTAATGACCCTGCCAGAGATCGAGGAATACATCGGCATGAAGCTGCCGGTTGAAGCGGTGGAGCCAGAACTCATCGCTGAAGACATCAAACGGCCTCCGCGCCGGGAACGGCGGCCGGACGCCCGCCGCGGCAAGGGCGGCCCGGGTGGCGGACGCGCCGGAGGCGGCCGGCGCAGTGGCGGCGGTGGCCAGTCACGCCGCGGCGGCCAGGGACAGCACCCCAGGGGCGGCGGCCCGGCAAAAAGTTAGCCCGGGGGTTTTGGCCGCGGCCGGCCCAGATCAGCCAGCCGGTCCACGCCGGGAAACCCCTCTACCGCCCGCGCCGGCCGCGAACTGTCCGGTTTGCGGATAGCGATAACCCTGGCGATACCGTAGGCATGGGCCGCACGCAGCACCGGCAGGCTGTCATCGACCAGCGCCGAGCGCGTCGGATCAAAGGGCTCGAGGGCCCGCAAACGCCCCCAAAATTCCGGATCCTCCTTGGGCCTGCCGATGTCGTGAGACGAATGCAGCGCGTCGAGGAAGCGCTGCAGGCCGGTGCGCCGCAGTTTGAGCCTCAGCGTGACCGGATGGGCGTTGGTGACCAGTACCAGCCGCTTGCCGGCCTGACGCACGGCCTGGAGGAATTCCGGGACGTCAGGGAGGAAATCGATGTGATCTCTGACCTCCTCCTTGAGTTTGACGATGTCGATACCAAGTTCGCGGCTCCAGTAATCGAGACAGTACCAGTCCAGGGTTCCGCGCTTGCGTGCGAATTTGGGCAGCAGATGGCGATGCGCCTCCGCCAGTCCGATGCCCCGGAGTTCGCTGTATCGCCGCGGCACCAGTTCCTGCCAGAAAAAATTATCAAAACGCAGGTCCAGCAGCGTGCCGTCCATATCCAGCAGGACCGTATCCACCGACTCCCAGTCGAAGTGTGCGCCGTCGATCAGACTCATGGCGAGGTATCATATATCTCTTGTCTGACCACTGGAGCTTGCCATGAGCCATGACCCGGCCGTGCTGCTGAAACCCGTCGTCGCCATCGCCCGCGAGGCCGGCGCCCGCATCCTCGAAATTTATCAAGGCGAATTCGAAGTCACCGCCAAAGCGGACGATTCGCCACTGACCGCGGCCGACATGGCGTCGCATCGGGCGATCATCGCCGGTCTGCAGCAGCTGACACCGGAGGTTCCGATCCTGTCCGAGGAATCCGCGGAGATTCCGTTTGCAGAGCGCGCCGGCTGGGACGAATACTGGCTGGTCGATCCGCTTGACGGCACCAAGGAATTTATCAAGCGCAACGGCGAGTTTACGGTCAACATCGCGCTGATCCAGGGTCACCAGCCAGTGATGGGGGTGGTCCACGTCCCGGTCAAGGACACCGACTACTACGGTTGCGTGAGCACGGGTGCGTTCCGCTGCGTGGCCGGTGGGAGCGAAGAAGCATTACGCGTGCAGCCACTCAGGGACGGGCCGGTCCGCGTGGTCGGCAGCCGCTCGCACCGGGGCGCGTCGCTGGATGCCTACCTCGAGCGCCTTGGCGATCACGAGATGGTGCCGATGGGCAGTTCCCTCAAGCTGTGTCTGGTCGCGACCGGGGAAGCAGATGTCTACCCGCGTCTGGGCCCCACCTGCGAATGGGACACTGCCGCCGCCCAGGCGGTGGTGGAGTGCGCGGGTGGACAGGTCATCGACACGGACGGCGCTGTCCTGAGTTACAACGCGAAGGCCGAATACCTGAATCCGTTCTTTATCGTGTTCGGCGACGCATCCAGGGACTGGACCGCCTATGTGGATCGGCAAAGCGCCTGATGCGCTGCAATAGTTCGCACCAGGACTGGCGTCTCGTTGCAACCTTGTCTAATCTGTCTGGGATGGATCCGAATCCCGGGTCCGCCAACGTGGCACCGGCCCCCGGGCCGATGTGGAGATGTAGACCGATGAGCAACCATGGCTGACAACGTGGATACCCAGCTCTTCAGTAATACTTACAAACTCAAAGAGTTACGGGTTGAGCATCGCGATCTGGACGACGTTATCGACCGCCTGTCATGTGACCCGAGCGTCGACCAGCTGGAACTGAGAAGGCTCAAAAAACGCAAGCTGCAGATCAAGGACCAGATCGCGAGACTCGAGAGCTCGCTGATCCCTGATCTGAACGCCTGAACCCCGCGGCAACCCGGGCCGCAATCCACTCAGGCCGGACCCGATCGGGTCCGGAGCCGACATCCTGCAACATCGATCAGCCGGCCGCCGGCCGCCGCTGCTGGAATTTCGCCGGCAGGATCCAGGTGGCGATCGCTGGCAACAACAGGATCGCACCCAACATGTTCACCAGGAACATAAAGGTCAGCAGGATGCCCATGTCGGCCTGCAGCTGTAGCGGCGAGAACACCCAGGTGAAGACGCCGATGGCCAGGGTGATACCGGTGAACACCACCGCCGCTCCGGTCACCCGCAGCGCGTGGAAGTAGGCCGTGCTGACGTCCTCGCCCCGCTGCAGATAATCCTGGAACCGGCTGTAGATATAGATACCGTAGTCGACGCCGACACCGACACCGAGCGCGACGACCGGCAGGGTATTCACCTTCAAACCGATCAACAGGAAGCTCATCAGCGCATAGGCCAGCAGCGACACCAGAGCCAGCGGTACCACGATACACAGGACCGCGCGGATCGAGCGGAAGGTAAGCCAGCACATCAACATCACGGCCGAGAATACGCCGATCAGGATCGGGAATTGGGCCGCCGAGACTTCCTCATTGGTCGCGGCCATCACGCCGACGTTGCCGGTGGCGAGACGGAATTCGGCACCCTCCACCGGGTTGGCCGCGCGATAACGCTTGACCTCATTTACGACCCGGTCGATCGTCTCCGCCTTGTGGTCCTCGGTGAACATCATCACCGGCATCGCGCTGCATTCCCGGTTGAGCAGACCGGTGCTGGTCTCAACCCGCGCACCGGATTGCACCAGAACCTGCTGGTTGCGGGACAAGACCCGCCATTTAGGATAACCCTCGTTCCAGCCGGCGTTGACGATCTTCAGGATCTGCGGCAACGCGATCGCATCCTTGATGCCTTCGACATTGCGCATGTTCCAGGCAAAACGGTCCATCGCGTCCATCTTTGTGTAATCGATACAACCGTCGGGACCGGTCTCGAAGATCACCGAGATCAGATCGACGCCGATCGAGAACTTCTCGGTGACCGTGCGGCTGTCGATGTTGTAGCGCGAGTCGGGTCTGAGCTCGGGCACACCGGTCTGCAGATCGCCGATCTTGACGTCACTGCCCTTCCAGGCGCCAAACACAAACAGACCGGCGGCGATGATGATGATCACCAGCGCGGTGGGCCGCTGCGAGACTTTGGCCAGGCTTTGCCACATGGGGACCAGCTGCTCGGCGCGGGCTTGGAGCCGGGCCTTGTAGCCTTCGTCCATGGTGATGCCGCAGGCCAGCACCGGCAGCAACACCAGGTTGGTCATGATGATGGCCGCGACACCGACGCTGGCGCCGATCGCCATCTCCTGGATGATGCCGACATCGATCAACAGGATGGTGACAAAACCGATCGTGTCGCTGGCCAGCGCGATAAAGCCGGGCACAAGCAGACGGCGAAAGCTGGCCCGCGCCGCTTCCTCGCAGGTACAACCGTGCTCGGACATCTCGCTGCCAAAAGCGCTGATCATCTGCACGCCGTGGCTGACGCCGATGGCGAACACCAGGAATGGCACCAGCAATCCCATCGGGTCGATGCCGAAATCGAGCAAGGGCAACATCCCGAGCTGCCAGATCACGGCCAGCACCGAGCAGGTCAGCGGGATGATGGTCAGCTTGATCGATTGTGAGTAGATATAGACCAGCACCGCGGTGATCAGCAGCGCGACGATAAAGAACAGCCCGACCCGGGTAGCGCCATCCTTGATGTCGCCGACGACTTTGGCAAAGCCGATGATATGGATGCCGATGTCCTCGTCCTGGAACTGGTCGCGGACACTCTCCTCCAGCAGCCTCGACACCTCAAAATAGTTCAGCTTCTCGCCGGTGTCCGGGTTGATCTCGAGCAGATGGGCGCTGACGATCGCGCCGGAGAAATCGTTGGCCACCAGACGGCCGACGATGTTCGCCTTGAGGATATTCTCCCTGACCTTGGCCAGACCCTCCGGCGTCGGCGCAAAATCAGCGTCGATGACGTTGCCGGCTTCGATACCATCCTCGACGACCTCCAGATAACGCACGTTGGGCGTAAACAGCGACTGCACCTTGGGCCGGTCGACGCCCGGGATAAAGAACACCGCGTCGGTGACGTTCTTCAGGGTCTCGAAGAACTTCTCATCGAACATATCGCCGTCTTTGGCGACCACCGCGACCAGCACCCGGTCGGCGCCACCGAACTGGTCGAAGTACTCGCGGAAGGTCTGCATATACTCATGCTTGGTCGGCAGCTGCTTGCTGTAAGCGGTGTCGATCCGCAGCTGGGTGGCAGCGGTGTAGGCCATAAAGATGGTGATCAGGATAAAAAACCCGATCACGATCTTGCGGTTGTTGAAGATCAGCCCTTCAATACGGCGTACGATGGCAGCGTCACTCATATTTTTTCCTTCCAAACGCCGGTATCCCGGTCACCAGCGCGACGTATCGATCGGTACGCGTCGTGTCTGGCGGGCATCAGAGCTCACCCGGCTCCAGCCGCTTCATGCCAGCCTCGCCATATATCAACAGTCCGCCGTCGGCCACCGGCATCACGCCCATCAGCGCCTTGCGATTCGACTGCTGGACCAGCCTGAAGCCGTCACTGCCGTCGCCGATCAGCAGGGTCCCGGACATGCCGACCACCGCAAGACCCCCATCGGGTCGCGCGGCGACGCCGTTCAGGGATGTCTCCACCCCGGTGTCGACATCATCCCAGGTCTCGCCGCCGTCCCGGCTGCGGAACAGGTGCCCTCTGAGACCCGTCACATAGAGCGCATCGCCGGCCGTCGTCGCGCCAAAAAACGAACCCGGATAGAACGCAGGCATCAGCAGCCAGCTGGCCCCGCCGTCATTCGAGCGATAGATATTGCCGGCCTCTGCCGCGATAAACTGGCGGCCCTGGCTGTCGTTGACGATCACGTTGAGATGGAAGTCAGGCGGCAGCTCCTCTTCCCAGAACGCGTCGTCCTCATCGGCTTGCGCATCGCCATCAGACGCCTCGACCGCCTCTTCCTCGACCACAGCACCAAATTCGGTCGCATCCAGCGCGCTCTCTTCCCAGGTCTCGCCGCCGTCACTGGTGACGATGACATAGCCGTAGGCGCCGACCGCGATGCCGTTATCCGCATCGGCGAACCAGACGTCGAACAGCGGCATCTCCAGCTCCGGCGCGAAATTGGTCACCGTCCAGCTGGCGCCGGCATCGGTGGTCTTGAGCACGATGGAATCGTGCCCCACGGCCCAGCCGAGGTCGCGGTCGTGGAAAAAGACGCTTGTCAGTACCGCCCTCGTCGGCACGTTCGACTGCGTCCAGCTGCGGCCCTGGTCATCACTGACCAGGATGACGCCACGCTCGCCGACGGTGACGATATGACCGTCGATATTGACCGCGTCGAGGAGCAGCGCGTTGGTCGAGGCCAGCGGCGCGATAAATGCCGGGTCCGGGGAGTGCTGGGACCAGCCGGGGGCGGCTGTCAGCGCTAACGCCAGCACCAGGCCGGCGCGTAACAATGAGAAACCGGGAAGTAAATTGATCATCGATCCAACCAGTCCGACAAGTGAAAAGGACCGGGCCCCGCGAATTTTCGCGGGGCCCGGTGACGGACTAGCGGACGCCAGCGCGGCGCAACGCGCCCGGGCTAAAGTCCTGGAGGCTGTATTCCTCGTTAAAGTCGTAGGTGATCCTCTCCTCGTTGTTGAGACCGATCGCCAGATAGCGGCCCGACTGCAGATCGATGGTGGTATCCAGCGTGGTCCACAGGTTGGGCTGATCGTAATAGTTGATCGCATACCCTTCCTGTACGCGCCATAGCTGGTCACGGTTGTCATAGCAATCTACCAGCAGGATCTGCCAGGAATCTTCGTCGACATAGTATGTCCGGCGCTTGTAGACGTGGCGCGTGCCCTCCTTGAGCGTGGCGTCGACGACCCACACGCGATGCAATTCGTAACGCGCCAAATCCTGGTTGATGTGCAACGGCGTCAGGAGGTCCTTGTATTTCACCTTGTTGCTGTGCAGCTGATAACTGTTGTACGGCACCAGGATCTCTTTCTTGCCCACCAGCTTCCAGTCATAGCGCTCGGGGCTGCCGTTCATCATGTCGAACTGGTCGGAGGTGGCGAGACCGTCACTGGCGGTACGCGGGTTGTCAAAGGCCACATTGGGCGCGCGCCGGACACGCCGCTGACCCGGGTTGTAGATCCAGGCACGGCGGTTCTCCTTGTTCTGGTCCATGGTCTCGTGGACCAGCAGGATCTCGCCGGCCAGACGGGCCGGCGCGGCCACCGCCTGCAGGAAGTAGATGATGACGTTGTCCAGCTTCTCCTCGGTCATCCCGGGCGTGCTGTAGGCGCCCATAAACTTGTCTTCGAACTTGACCAGGGTGTAGCTGCCGGACCGAGTCACCGGAGCCTGGCCGATGGACCGCTTCGCCGAGTCGGCGCGGAAGCGCAGGATATGGTTCCAGAACACCTGCAGACCGTTGTCCGGGATCGGGAACGGGACGCCCGCGATGGAGTTGGTGACACCGTTGCCGCCGGTCACCATGGTCGCGTTGGCGGCCGTGATTTTGGTCGCGTCATAGATCCGTTGCGGATAGGCCGCGCTGCGATGGGTCGGATAGACCTTCATCACATAGGTGTCCGGATAGGCCTTTAGCAGTGCCTTGTTACCCACCGAGAGGATGTCGTCATATTGGGCCATATTGGCCGCATTGACGGTGTAGAGCACCGCGTCATCCGCATAGGGGTCCGGGTGATGGCCACCGCTCTTGAAGTCCGGGAATCCGGCGTCCGCGGCGGACTTGAGGCCGCCGTCCCAGGCCGGGATGGTGCCGGCTGCGTTGCCGGCCATCTCGCCGCCCACCGGGGTCAGGTCCTTACCCAGCCGCGCAACCTGATCCGCCGGGAGTTCGGCCAGCGCGGTCGAGGCCATGGCCGCGAGGGCGATGACCCCGAGGGCGCTCGTCATTTTCTTGTTCATCATGTTGTATCTCTCCTCGGAAATCAGAACGAAAGGCTGGCCGACAGCGCGATAAAGTCGCGGTCACGCCGCAGATTGTGGTGGCCGGCGCCGTTAAACGTGGTGTAGGTAGCATCGATCTGCCACTTGTTCTGCAACACGCCGCGCAGACCAAGGGTGGTCGTGGTACGACCCTGGATAAAGTTGCCGCCTGGTCCCGGCGTCACGCCCTTGACGTCTTGTGCCCAACCCACCGACGGGGTGACCGACCAGGGGCCGATCAGGTTGTCATAGGTGAGGCTGGCGCGGAGGCGGTAGCCCCAGGAGAACTCGTCGGCGAAGTTGTTCTGGCCTTCCAGCGCACCACGTTGGTTGTCTCTCAGATTGCGATTACCGCTGACAAAGGTACCCGGGCCGTCATAGCGCAGACCGAAACCATTGGGACCGCCGGTCTTTTTGTCCTCGAAATCGTGGACATAGGTCCAGGCACTTTCGAGCACAAACGCGCCGACCTCGGCGCCGAGGATCGGGTCGGACAGATAGGTAAAGGTGGTCTGGAACTGGCTGACGTCTTTCTCCACCCAACCTACTACTTCCTCGTCGATCCCGGCCGGACCCTGCTGACCAAAACAGCCCAAGTTGCCAGTGGCGCTAGGATTGGATCCGCCGGCAGCCACACAGTCCAGGGGAGGCCTGAGCCCCAGCACAGGAAGCAAGTTATCCAGCGGCGACAGAGACTTGAACAACAATTCCACGTCATCGAGCTGCAGCGGCGTGTCCTGTTTGTAGGTGTACTCGCCCTGCCAGGCGATACCAAACAGATCGGTGCTAAAGGTACCGCCATAGATCTTGATGTCCTCTGGGTACTCGGCGCGGTAGCTGGCAGTCTTGGCGAACTGGTCTTGGCCCAAAGTGCCTGCTAGGTCGACGACATCGCCGCCGCCCAGATACGTATTGCCGCCAACCGTGGCCCAGGAATTCAGTTCGCTGGTGCTGATGTCGCCCCCGTTGCCAGCCGCGGCGGCAGCGCCAGCCCCTGTTCCGGTAGCCACCGCGGCGTCAAAGGACAGACCCGACGCCAGAGCCTGCGCCGTGCCCAAAGCGGCAGTCGCAGCGCCGGCAGCGTTGCCAAACCCCGCCTGGGTGCCGGTACGCCCGCTCAGCACCGGCAGACGGCTGTGGTAATTGGCGTAATACAGACCCACCTCGGTGCCGCCGAGGAAATTCGGCATAAAGTAGCGCAGCGCAAAGCCGTACTGGCCGTCATCCTTGGGCTGGTCAGTGGGCGCCCGCGGCACATGCAGGAAGTTGGGGT
>CAMYOC010000042.1 GCA_947259915.1 uncultured Gammaproteobacteria bacterium | reverse complement strand
CGCTTCGGGCGTCTGCGGTTCCGCCAGCCGATGTTCGACCGTGCTGAAGAAATCGCGCTGGCGGAATCGCTCGCAGATGGCGCGAGCAAAAGACTCGGAATAATACGATCCGGCCACAAAGGCTTCGCCGCCGGCCCGGGGGTGGAGCACCGGGTCGACGATCAGGTCACCCGCACGATCGAAGTCCTCGGTTCTCTGCGGCACGAGCAGGACCTCGAACACATCCGCGCCGGCACCGGTTGCGTTCAGATACGCTCTGGTGGCGCCGCTGACCTCATCCAGCACCAACGCTTCGTCAGCGGTGACCTGGCGATCGGCGTGGATCATAAACCGCACAAGATCCACGACCTTCTCCACCTGGGTGTGGTCAGGCTTCATCGCCAGGTAATCGTTGAATGCATCGCGGACCTCGCCGATGTCGGTTGCATCCCCGATCTCCATACCGGCCGTCAATTCGTCGGGATGGATGCCCCAGGGCCGCGCCACGCTTTCCAGTATCTCGGTCTCGCGCTCATCCAGATGGCGGTCGACCAGAGAGACCAGACGCAGGATCCGTAAGATCGCCGGCGCCTCTCTGGGCTTGGTAAACGAGTGGATCAGATAGGTGAGTTCGCCGCGCTCGGTGGCGATGGCCTTGCGCATCATCCGCCACAGACCGAGCGGCTCATGGCGCTTGACCCAAAACCCGATGCCGACGAGAAAAAACACAAAGAACACCAGCAGACTGAGCAAGAATTTGCCGGCTGCCACGTAGTCCTTGTCGATGACGATGAACTTGATCAGGAATGGCAGCGTCGTGAACAGGCTGAGGATAGCGGCCACGACCGAGATGCTCTCGGCCACCTCCTTGATGTGCCGGCGCCCCCACAGTTTGTTTATTTTCAGGTAGGAGATGATCGCAGAGATGACCAGCCCGACAATGGCCAGAGAAGTCAGCACCTGTTGCAGCACGGTTGGCATCTAGGCTTCCACAACGCTCGCTCGCTACGCTTGGTCCCGATTCAGTCAACTCCGGTCTGCCTGGTGGCGGCCGGCGGGAATCGGGCGTCTATTCTTGCATGAACCGCAGGGTCAGTCCGGCAGGATCAGCGTGTCCTCGGGTCGCCAGGCCACCCAGCGCAGCCCGGATATCTGTTCGTCGGCCGCCGCCCGGGTATCGTTACGGATGCTGACCTCCAGGGCCAGTCCGCGGTTGGTGGCGAGGAACACCCGGCTCTCGCTCCCATAGTAGGCGATCTTCTCGACCTGGGCCTCGAAGGCGAGATAGCCATGATCCGGGCGTTCATCCAGCAACAGCATCTTCTCCGGCCGCACCGCCAGACCTACGTCGTGATTGAGATGCTCGGCGCAGGGCAGTTCCACCCGCCCGAGGCCGTTTACGAGAAGACTCAGGATGCCCGCTTCCCAGCCCACGTTGGTGCCTTCAAACAGATTCGTCTTACCGATGAATTCGGCGACGAAGCGGTCGCGGGGAAATTCGTAAAGCTCGCCGGGCCGGGCCACCTGCAGGACCTTGCCCTGGTCCATCACCGCGATCCGATCGGCCATGGACAAGGCTTCGTTCTGATCGTGAGTCACGATGACAAAGGTGATGCCGACCGTTTGCTGCAGTCGCACCAGCTCCAGCTGCATGGTCTCGCGCAGCTGGGCATCCAGCGCCGACAGCGGCTCGTCCAATAGCAGGACCCGCGGCTTCTTGACCAGGGCCCGAGCCAGCGCGACGCGTTGTACCTGACCGCCCGATAGCTGTCCCGGCCGGCGCTGGCCGTACTCGCCAAGCTGTACCAGATCGAGCGCGTCCTGCACACGGCCGGGGATCTCGCGGCGCTCGGCACCGCTGACCTTGAGACCGTAGGCGACGTTGTCGGCCACGGTCATGTGGGGGAAAACGGCATAGGACTGGAACACCATATTCACCGGTCGCCGGTTGGGCACCACGCGGTGCATATTTTTGCCGTCGATAAACACATCACCGGTCGAGGGTATTTCGAACCCGGCGAGGATGCGTAACAGCGTGGTCTTGCCGCAGCCCGAAGGGCCGAGCAAGGCGAAGAACTCACCCTCGCAGATCTCCAGATCGACATTATCCAGAGCCTGCACGCCACCGGGGAACGTCTTGCTGACGCTGTTGATCGAGATGATGGGCGAGTTGCCGTTCATGAAACTCCTGAGCTCAGTCCCTGCCGCTGCGATTTTGTAACAGGATCGCCGTGGTCGTCAGCACCAGCGTGATGAGCAGCAGCACGGTCGACGCCGCATTGACCTCCGGGGTCACCGAGAAACGCACCATAGAATAGACCTTGACCGGGAACGTGACCGTTTCCGGACCGGCGGTAAAAAACGTAATAACGAAATCGTCCAGCGAGAGCGTGAAGGCGAGCAGCGCGCCGGCGATCAGGCCTGGCTTCATATACGGCAGGAGCACGTCCCGGAACGCCTGCCACTCACTCGCCCCCAGATCCCTCGCGGCCTCTTCCAGCTCGCGGTTAAAACGGGCCAGCCGGGCCCGGACCACCATCGCAACAAAGGGGAAACTGAAGGAGATATGAGCGATGGTGATGGCGCCCAGGTTGAGCGGCCAGGGCAGACCAGCCGGCCAGCCGATACGGGCAAAGAAGGCCATCATGGCGACGCCCATACAGATTTCGGGGATGATGATCGGTAACGACACCGCACCCTCGAACGGGGCCTTGGCGGGGAAGCGGAAACGCCACAGCAACACCGCCGTCATCATGCCCAGCAACACGCTGAACAGGGTGCTGAAAAAGGCGATAGTCAGGCTGTTGGCAAAGGCCTGGATCAGCGAGTCGTTGTTCCAGGCGCGTTCGTAGTACTTGAGAGTGAAGCCGCGCCAGACGATGTTGCGTCTGCTGTCGTTGAAGCTGTAGACGACGAGGATCGCGATCGGGGCGTAGAGGAAGACGAAGCTCAGCCACAGCGTTATCCGCAGCCACAGCCGGCGGCCGTAATCCAGCGGACCATAGCTGCGGCGCGCGCCCTTCACGCGAGCGCCTCGCGCGCGTCGCGACGTGCCGACCACACCGAGCGCAAGGCGATGGCGAAGAACGTCACGTACATCAGGATAAAGGACAAGGCAGCACCGAACGGCCAGTCATTGGCGGACTTGAACTGGCGTTCTATCACGTTGGCGATCATCTGGCTGTCGGTACCGCCGAGCAGGTCCGGCGTCAGGAACGAGCCCAGCGCGGGCACGAAAGTGATGATCACGCCGGAGACGATGGCGGGGGCCGCCATCGGGATGACCACGGAGCGGAAGGTGCGCAGCTGGCCGGCGCCCAGATCGAGGCTGGCCTCGATATAGGAGCGATCCATACGATCCAGTGCCGCGTACAGCGGCAGCACCATGAACGGCAGATGCACGTAGACGAGCCCCACCACGACGGCGAAGTTGTTGTACAACAGATGCAGTGGCTCGAACTGCGCGCCGAGCAGCTGCAGATGCTCGACACCCAGCAGCGCCAGCAGTCCGTTGCCCCAGTCCCAGAAATGTTCCAGCGCGGCATTGACGCTGCCCTTGGTGCGCAGGATCGCGATCAGCGCATAGGTCCGGATCAGCAGGTTGGTCCAGAACGGCAGCATCACCAGCAACAGCAGGATCGGCCGTTGCCGCCCCGGCGCAAAAGTGATCGCGATGGCCACGACGAATCCAACGATCAGACAGACCGCAGTGGTCACGCCCGCGAACCAGAACGACTTGAGGAAGATCTGCAGATAGAGCGGGTCCAGCGCCCGCATGTAGTTGTCGGCGGTCCAGGTGATGTGTATGTCGATCAGGCCGCTTTTTTCGCCAAAGCTGAACACCCAGATCAGGGCCAGCGGCGTGAGGAAGAACAGCAGCAGCCAGGCAGCGGGTGGAACGGCGAAGACCCAGAAAATGAGCGGGTTCTTGCGCCAGCTGTCCACGATGGGCTTCTCCGCTAAGGGGCCCGGCAGTCCGGACCCCTTAGCCGGGTGCGAATCAGGATGCCATGATCCGGGTGTACGCCTCGTCGATCATGCGTGTGTACTCGGCGCCGTTATAGGTCGCTACCTCACAACGCTCGATCGTCTCCTGTGACGGGAAGATGGCCGGGTTGGTGTTGTATTCGGCAGGCAGCAGCTTGCGCGCGGCCGCATTCGGCGTCGCGTATTGGATAAAGTTGGCGATCTCGGCGCCGGCTTCGGCGTCGAGGATGTAGTTGATAAAGACGTGGGCATTCTCCGGATGCGGCGCCCCGGTGGGGATGCACAGACAGTCTTGCCACAACAGCCCGCCCTCTTTGGGGACGACGTACCCGATGTCGTCGTCCTCCTCCATCACCTGGAGAATATCGCCGTTCCACTCCATTACGACATCGACTTCGCCGGAGAGCAGCAGATCCTGGCCGTTGTCCTCCGCGAACACCAGCACATTGGGCTTCTGTTTGATCAGCATCTCTTCGACCTGCTTGATGTGGGCCGGGTCGGTGTCGTTTAGCGGATAGCCCAGATATTTCATGCCCATCTGGATCACCGTGGGCGCGTCTCCCATCAGCGCGATCTTGCGCGCATAACGATCTGAGTCAAATACCCACTTCCACGAGTCTGGCACTGCATCGACGCGCGACTTGCGATAACCGATACCGATAGTGCCCCACATATACGGCAGACTGTATTTGCGTCCGGGATCGAATGCAGCATCGCGGAACGTCGGGTCGATATTGCTGGTGTTGGGGATACGGCTGTGGTCCAACGGGACCAGCATGCCTGCAGTGATCATTCTCTCCACGTAATCGTTGGTCGGCACGATCACGTCATAACCCGGATTACCGCCCTTCAACTTGGCAAACAATTCGTCATTGTCGGCGAACAGATCCATGGTCACGTCGATGCCGGTGGCATCACGGAAATCATCCAGGGTGTCCTCGCCGATATAGGTATCCCAGTTGTAAAAATTCAGCTTCGGCGCTTCCGCCGCCAGAGCCAGCCGGGGAGAGAACTTGAGTCCCGCCGCGGTGGCGCCCAGCGCGGCCAGGAACGAACGACGGGAAAACCGGCTTCTGTTATCTTTTGTCATCAGATTCCCCTGCAGCATCGAGACGACCGGTGTGGCGGTCAGGGATCACCTCGCGCCGCTCGCGAGGTAAAAAAAGAGTATTGATCCCGGGTCCGCACAAATCAAGTAAGCGGGCCAGGCCCGGCGCGCTCGCCGGGTCGTCCGCGGAGCCGGGAATCCGAAACCCAGAAACTGGAGAGCAATCAGCATGGCCATCGAAAGCATCAATCCTGCGAACGGTGACCTGATAAAGGTCTACCGGCCCATGGACGAGATCGAAGTGGAGTCCGCGCTGGATGAAGTGTGTCTGGCCTGGCGCGAGTGGCGGCGCACCGATCTCGAGGAGCGCTCGGCTCTGATGCGGCGCGTCGCGGTGATCCTGCGTGAGTCCAGCGAGGAATACGCAGCGCTTATGACCCAGGAGATGGGCAAGCCCATTGCCCAGGCCCGTGGCGAAATCGAGAAATGCGCGCTGGCCTGCGAATTCTATGCCGAGAAAGCTCCTGCATTCCTGGCGCCCGAAGAAGTCGAGACCGAGGCCAGTCGCAGCTTCGTTGCCTACGAGCCGATCGGGCCGGTACTCGCCGTCATGCCCTGGAACTTCCCGTTCTGGCAGGTATTCCGTTTCGCCGCGCCTGCCCTGATGGCGGGCAACGCTGCCATCCTCAAGCACGCCAGCAACGTTTATGGCTGCGCGTTGGCCATCGAGGCGATCTTCCGGGCGGCGGGCTTCCCCGATCATCTGTTCCGCACCCTGGTGATCGGCAGCGCTCAGGTTCATTCGGTGATCGAGGATCGCCGCGTCGCGGCCGTGACCCTGACCGGGAGCACGCCGGCGGGTCAGGCGGTGGCGTCTCTGGCCGGACAAATGTTGAAAAAGAGCGTACTGGAGCTTGGCGGAAGCGATCCCTATGTGGTGCTGGCCGACGCCGATCTCGGACTGGCGGTGGAGGCCTGTGTGACCGGCCGGCTGCAAAACACCGGCCAGAGCTGTATCGCCGCAAAACGATTTATCGTCGTCGCCGACGTCTTCGAGGAGTTCCAGGAACGGCTCATCGAGGCCATGTCAGCGAAGCGATTCGGCGACCCGATGGACGAAGAGATGGATCTCGGGCCGATGGCTCGCGTGAGTCTGCGCGACGAGCTCCACGATCAGGTCACGCGGAGCATCGAGGCGGGCGCGAGCTGCCTGCTCGGCGGCGAGATACCGGATCTCCCGGGTGCCTTCTATCCACCGACGCTGCTGACCGCGGTCAGCGCCGGCATGCCGGCCTATCACGAAGAGCTGTTCGGCCCGGTGGCGACCCTGATCCGCGCCGCCGACGAGGCTGAGGCCATCATGATTGCCAATGACACCACCTTCGGGCTGGGCGCGGCGGTGTTTACCGCTGATATCGAACGTGGCACCGAGATCGCGCAGAAACAACTGCAAGCCGGTTGTTGCTTCGTCAATGATTTTGTCCGCTCCGACCCGAGGCTCCCTTTTGGCGGGATCAGGGAATCCGGTTACGGACGCGAGTTGGGCGTGTTTGGTATCCGCGAGTTTGTAAACATCAAGACCGTCTACGTCCGCTGACTGAAGGCGTCCCGGTGCGGAATCGGCCGGGCGACGTGCCGGTCCAGCGCCGGAACGCATGGCTGAAGTTGGCCGCGTCGCTGTAACCGAGCCGTTCAGCGATTTCTTCTACCCGCAGCCCGGTATCCAGCAGATAGGCTCGCGCCAGGGTCTCGCGGACCTGGTTGAGCAGCTCCCGGTACGAGGTCGATTCTGCTGCCAGCCTGCGCCGCAGGCTGCGTTCAGAGAGGTTCAGGCGGCGCGCGACCTCGCCCTGGCTGGCCAGTTCGCCGGGTTGCTCGAGCAGCGCATGGCGTACGGCCTGGGCGGTGCTGCCGGCCCGGGTCATGCGCGACACCAGCTGCCGGCACTGCTCCTCTGCCAGCCGCGCCGCCAGTGGATTGGCCTGCATCGGCCTGGCATCAAGCATGTCCGCGCGGATACTGATCTCGGTGGCGGGCGCATCGAACTGTGCATGACAAGCGAAGACGGAGCGGTACTGCTCACGGTGTAGCGGCGCGGGATACGCCAGGCGGATGCCCGCGAGCGCCTGGCGATGACCAAACAGATCGAGCAGCAGGGTTGCCGCGGCGGCCAGGTCTCTCTCGATCAGGAAGCGCCGTGCCGGACCCAGACTCCAGCGATCTTCCAGTCGCAGTCTGGGCAGCTCGGGATCAGAGCCGAAGCTCCATCCGAGAAACGTGTGAGTGAGATCGATATAGCGCAGACCGAGTCGTATGGCGTCGCCGAGCGTATTGCTGCTGACGATGCCCAGACCCCACATGCCGAAAAAGCCGAAATGGTGACGCTGACCGGCCTTGAGACCGAGCCCCGGGTCCAGATTCAGCTCAATCACGCGCCGGATAAACGCCAGCTCCCGGCTGGCGGGCACGGTCGCATTGGGGGACAGCGCCTCCGCCGGGGGCAGACCCTCGGCGACCAGCAACGGGGTCGGGTCCTGCTCAAATTCCCGGACCAACTGAGCCAGTACGACGATGCCGGTGGCCGGATGTTCACGCCGGGCCAGATCCGCTGGTGATGGATGACTCATGCTGTGGTCCGTAGTCCGCTGGCCCGGTCTGCCGGGTGGTTCTGGCCGAAAATAACAAACAAACCTGCCGACGGGAACATCGTCATGATCTGGCTGGCGATCTATTCTTATTCAAAATCAGCTAATTGCCGTTGGCATTACGGAGAGGACATATAGCGATGAGCACCACGACCCTGCAGCCATTGACCTCCGCATTTATCGACCGCCGCCGGCTGGGCTGGTTGCTTGCCAGTGGTCTGACCCTGCTGCCACTGGTGGGGATCGGTCTGCGCGAGGCGCTGGGTTCCGATTTGTGGCTGTTCGCGCCGACCGTGATCCTCTACGGTCTGGTGCCGCTGCTGGATGCCTGGATCGGCGAGGACAAAACCAACCCGTTTGAGGAGGATGTGCCGGCTTTGGAGGCAGATGCGTATTATCGCTGGGTGGTGTATCTGTCGCTGCCGCTGGCGTATCTGATGCTGGCTTTTTGCGGCTGGTATGCGGTCAACGCGGGTCTGAGCTGGTATGGGTATGCCGGGTTGGCGATTGCGGCCGGCTGGACCGCCGCGGCCGCTATGAATGCCGGTCACGAACTCGGCCACAAGCGCAGCCCCACAGAACGCCGGCTAGCGCAGCTGGCGCTGGCGCCCGCCGCCTATGGGCACTTTTGTATCGAGCACAATCTGGGTCATCACCGGCACGTGGCGACGCCGGAGGACTCCGCCTCTTCGCGGCTGGGCGAGAGCTACTACCGGTTTATGGCGAGGGAGATTCCCGGCGCCATGAAACGGGCCTGGCAGCTCGAATCGGCGCGGCTGGCCCGCGAAGGACGCACGCCCTGGTCGCTGCGCAACGAAATACTGCAGACCGGCGCGGTGACCCTCGGCTTTTGGGGCGCGTTGTTGCTCTGGCTTGGCGTGGCTGTGCTCCCGCTGTTGTTGATCCAGGCGGCCATGGCCTATTCGCTGCTGTCTTCGGCCAACTATGTCGAGCACTATGGCATGCTGCGTCAGCGCGACAGCGAGGGTCGCTATGAGCGTCCGCTCCCGCGACATTCCTGGAACAGCAACCACGTGTTGTCGAACATCCTGCTCTACCAACTGCAGCGTCACTCGGATCATCATGCCCATGCGGCCCGCCGCTACCAGGCCCTGCGCCACTTTGATGAGGCGCCACAGCTACCCTCGGGTTATTTCGGGATGTTCCTGCTGGCCTTTTTTCCGCGTCTCTGGTTTCGGGTGATGGATCCGCGGGTGATCGAACACGCCGCGGGAGACGCCGGACGCATCAATTTCCATCCGCCGCGCCGCGCCGCGCTGATCGAGCGTTACTCGCTCGCCGACTGAGTCCGGTGGCCTCAGGCGAAGCCGAACAGCCGACCGGTCTGGAACACGAGGAAACTGGCGGCCCAGGCCAGGATCGTCATGTAGCCGAACATAAACGCGGGCCAGCCCCAGCCGCCGGTCTCGCGCCTGACTACCGCCAGCGTGCTCATGCACTGACAGGCCAGGGCGAAGAACACCATCAAAGACAGACATACCAGCGGCGTAAACACGCGGCGTCCGTCCGGCCATTTATCGGCCCATATTTTCGAGCGCAGATCTTCCGACTCTTCGTCCACGTCCTCACCGACGCCGAATACGACGCCCATGGTGCTGACAAATACCTCGCGGGCGGCGAACGCGCTGATGATGCCGACACCGATCTTCCAATCGAAGCCCAGCGGCTCGATCAGCGGCTCGATCGCGTGGCCCAGGCGGCCGGCATAGCTCTGCCGGGTCATCGCGCTGGCCCGTTCCCGCTGCAGCGCATCCAGCTGATCTTCCAGCGGCGAACGTAACTCCGGCGATGATGCCGATTCCAGCTGTCGTTCGATCTGCTGCTGGCGCTGCTCGAACGGGGCCTGCAGCGCCGTATCGCGCGGGAAGGTCAGCAGCGCCCAGATGATGATGGAGCCGATCAGGATGATGGTGCCGGCGGTCTTCATAAAGTCACTGACCCGACGCATGACCATGCGCGATACCGATGGCCAGTGCGGCAGCCGATACGGCGGCATCTCGATGACCAACGGGATATAACTACCGCGCAGCATGGTCTTGCTCATGACCCAGGCCACGATCAGCGCCATGGCCGTGCCGAACAGATACATAAACGCCATCAGCAGACCCTGCGCAAAACCACCTTCCTGCGAGGGCGGGACCATGGCGGCGATCAGCAAACCGTATACCGGCAGCCGTGCCGAGCAGGTCATCAGCGGCAGCGCCATCATCGTCAACAGCCGGTCGCGCCGCCGCTCCATCGTGCGGGTCGCCATGATGGCCGGGACCGCGCAGGCGAACCCGGACAGCATCGGCACGAAGGCGCGACCGTGCAGGCCCATGCTCTTCATCACCCGATCCATCAACACCGCCACCCTGGCCATGTAGCCGCTGTCTTCCATCAGGCCGATAAACAGGAACAGCATCAATATCTGCGGCAGGAACACCACGAATGCGCCGACGCCATCGATCACGCCGTTGACGACAAATTCGCCGAACAGACCCGGGCCCAACGCCGCGCCAGCCGCCTGGCCGACCCGTGCGACGCCTTCCTCGATCAGGCCGATGATCGGATCCGCGCCGGTGAACAGGGCCTGGAAGACCACGGTCATCATGAGCACAAACAGAGCCAGGCCCAGACCCGGATGCAGCAATACCCGATCGACGCGATCGGTCATCGAGACCCGGCGCGGGTCCTCTTGCAGACAACGCGACACACAGCTGTCTATCCAGCGGTAGCGGCCCTCGATGATCTCCCGATCCAGGTCTCTGCCCGCTGTTTCTGCAGACTGTCGACGTTGAGTTGCCTGTTGCAACAGCGCCTGCGGCACACCCGCGAGATGGTGTTCCGCGTCTGCCGACAAAAGCGCCCACAGCGCGAGCGAGCGCCGGCGGTCCTCGCAACCCTGATGCCAGGAGTCGGGGACGACCGCGGCGACGTCATGGATATCGTCCATCAGCGGCCCCGGGGATGGCTCCCAGCGCCAGCCAGGCAATGCCATCGCTGGCGTCTGCAGCACCTGGTCGATCACGCGCACCAGATCGCCGAGTCCGCGCCCGCGCCGGGCCATCATCGGCACCACCGGCACGCCCAGTTCCCGCTGCAGACAATCGACGTCGATCTGCTGGCCGCTCTCCAGCAGCGTGTCGGTCATGTTCAGGGCGACGATGACCGGGACCCGCAATTCGACGATCTGCAGCACCAGGTACAGATTGCGGCTCAGCTGCGACGCATCGACGGTGACGATCACCAGATCCGCTCGCGGCATCGGATCTATCCCGGCGATCGACTCCAGCGCCAGCAGCTCTTCATTGCTGCGTGAAGCCAGGCTGTAGGTGCCCGGAGAATCCTCTATCGTGGCCATGCGGCCGCCGGGCAATATGATCCTGCCGCTGCTGCGTTCGACGGTGATCCCGGGATAGTTGCCGATCTTGGCGCGGCCGCCAGTCAGCTGATTAAAGACCGTGGATTTACCCGTGTTGGGGTTGCCGGCGATGACGATCGTCGGCGTCGAGGATGCCGTGGTTGTGCGCACCGTGAACCTCAGGTGGCGGCAACGTGCAGATGCATGGCCTCGGCATGGCGGAGGGAGAGCCGCGAACGGCGCACTTCGAGTTCGAGTACTCCGCCGAGATCCAGCCGTCGGATCAGCTGCAGCGGGGTGCCGGGTAACAGCCCCATTTCCATCAGGCGCCGGCGCAGGGTCGGCTGCCCGTCAACGGAGATCAGGGTCGCGGTCGCGCCTTCCTGCAACTGGTCCAAACTGGTCATCGATACCGGCCTTGTTCTGGTTTATGAGAATAATTCTCATTTCTACTGCTATTTATAATCGCTCCCGCGGGTCTTGGCAATGACCTGAGTCAAACCGGACGAGGCTATCCACCAGCCCCCGCCGGCCGTAACATCGCAACCGGGCATTATGAACATCGCTATCCAGGACAAGGTTTTTTGGGTCACCGGCGGCGCCAGCGGTGTCGGCTGCCATTTGACGGACTGCCTGCTCAGACGCGGCGCCCGGGTCATGAGCACCGATATCGACCTGGACAGCCTGAGACGTGCCGCCCGCGCCCGCGGCTGGCCGGAGGACCGTCTGCTGTTGCGGCGCCAGGACGTCAGCGACGCGGAAGGTTGGGACGCATCCCTGCGCGAGCTGGTCTTGCGCTGGCAACGGCTGGACGTGCTGTTAAACATCGCCGGTATCATCCATCCGGGATGGCTGACCGAAGCCCGCGTCGAAGATATCGACCGGCATATCGACGTGAATTTCAAGGGGGTCGCGTTCGGCTCCCGTGTTGCCGCGCGCCGCATGCTCGAGGATGGGGGCGGGCACATCATCAATTTCGCGTCGCTGGCGGGGATCGCGCCGATCACCGGTATCGGTCTGTACAGCGCCTCGAAATTTGCGGTGCGGGCTTATTCTCTGGTCCTGGCCCAGGAGCTGAGACCGCGTGGCGTGTATGTCACCGTGGTCTGCCCGGATGCGATAGAGACGCCGATGCTGGTGCAGCAGGAGGCGTATGAGGAAGCGGCGCTGACATTCTCCGGTCGCCGGCCATTGACGGTGCACGATATCGAGCGCGTGGTCTTCGATCAGGTGCTGGTGCGGCGGCCCCGTGAGATCACCATCCCCTTGAGCAGGGGTTTGCAGGCACGGTTGGTGAGTCTGTTCCCCGGGTTGTCCGATGGGTTGACCGGTCTGCTGCGCCGCCGCGGTCGCAAGACGCAAAAAACCCGTCAACGCATCGGGCCGCTAAAGCGCTGAACGCCGCTTACGCTGGCTCAAACTCCTCCAGCATGCGGATGTAGTTGGCCCGTTCGAACGCGGACGGATCGGCGACCCGGGACAGGCTCATGCTGCCGCGCAAGGGTTCCAGGCTGTCAAAACCGTGACGGTCCATCCAGTCGCGGAGACCCTCTCTCAGGCTCCCCAGGTGGCCGATGCCGTGGCGTAACAGACCCGATGTCGTCATCACCACGTCGGCGCCCGCCATCAGATATTTGATCACCTCGGCGGGTCCTTCTACGCCGGTCGATGCGGCGATCGAGGCGCCGAGCTTGCGGTACAACACCGAGATCCACAGCAGCCCGGCCCTGATCTCTTCCGCCCGACTCAATTCCAGTGTACGGGTGACGGCCATCTGCTCCAGATCGAAGTTCGGCTGATAAAATCGGTTGAACAACACCAGCCCGTCGGCGCCAGCGCCGACCATCTGTTGCGCCATATGCGCGAAGGCGCTGAAGAACGGCCCGACCTTGACCGCGACCGGGATCGAGACCGCGCCTTTCACAGCGCGGATGATTTCCAGATAACGGGACTCCACCTGCTGACCGGACTCGGCGGCGTCGGCGGCGATGTAATAGATGTTCAGCTCGATGGCGCTGGCGCCGGCCTGCTCCATGGCCGTGGCGTGACCGGTCCACCCCTCGGCCGTCACGCCATTGAGGCTGGCGATCAATGGAATATCGATCGTCGCGCTTGCTGCGGCCAGGATCTCCAGATACCGATCTTCGCTGGCGCGGTAATCCGTCAGAGGCGGGAAATAGGACAGGGCTTCGCCGAAGCTGTCTTCACCGGCTGTGAGCAGGCGATCTACGGCCGCCGTCTCCTGGCGGATCTGTTCTTCGAACAGCGAATGCATCACCACGGCCGCCGCGCCCGCATCCTCCATCTGGCGGATGTTGTCTTCGCTGTCGGTCAGCGGCGAGGCCGAGGCAACAATCGGATGAGACAGCGTCAGTCCCAGGTAATCAGTGCTCAGTTCCATGCGGGACACCTCGGGATGGGTCGTTTTCATGCGTGCTCGCGGCAGAAGCAAAGTGGAAGCTGGCGTCGCCGCGACTCGCCATCTCCTCATAGAGACCCCAGCGTACGTCGATATCCGTCTGCGCCGCGTGCATCAACGATTCGGCATGGGCGGGATTGCTTGCGGCGAGCAGGCGGTAGCGCAGTTCGCGCTCCGCGTAGTCCTTGAGTTTGATGCTGGGGCGATGGGAGTCCAGCATAAAGGGGTTGCCGCCCTCATCGCGTAGCACCGGGTTGTAACGGATCAGCGGCCAGTGGCCGCTGGCGACCGCCATCTTCTGCTGGCGCATGCCGAAGCGCATGTCGATGCCGTGGGCGATGCAGTGACTGTAAGCGAGGATCAGCGAGGGTCCGGGGAAGCGCTCCGCTTCGCGGAATGCGAGCAGCGTCTGCTGCGGATTGGCGCCCATCGCCACGCGCGCGACGTAAACATTGCCGTAGGCGATGGCCTGCAGCGCCAGATCCTTCTTCGGCGTCTGCTTGCCGCCGGCGGCGAATTTGGCCACCGCAGCCAACGGCGTCGCCTTCGAGACCTGCCCGCCGGTGTTCGAGTAGACCTCGGTATCGAGCACCAGGATGTTGACGTCACGCCCCTGCGACATCACATGGTCGAGACCGCCGTAGCCGATGTCATAGGCCCAGCCGTCGCCACCGACGATCCACACGCTGCGCCGGACCAGATGGTCCGCCACCGATTCGAGCTGGCGCGCGACCGGCAGCTCAAGCGCCGCCAGCTGCCGTCTTAGTTCTTCTACCCGGAGACGCTGGATACGGATTTCCGATTCCTCATCCTGCTCCGCGTTGAGCAGGTCGTTGACCAGATCGTCGCCGAGCTGCGGGCGCAGGGTCTGCAGCAGGTCCCGCGCCTCGCGGCGATGCGTGTCTGCGCTGAGCCGGAAGCCGAAGCCGAATTCCGCGTTGTCCTCGAACAACGAGTTGGACCAGGCGGGCCCGCGACCTTCGGCGTTGGCGGACCAGGGCGTCGTCGGCAGGTTGCCACCATAGATCGACGAACAGCCGGTGGCGTTGGCGATCACCGCGCGGTCGCCAAACAGCTGCGAGACCAGTTTCAGATATGGCGTCTCGCCGCAGCCGGAACAGGCGCCCGAGAACTGGAACAAGGGTGTCAGGTGCTGGACACCACGCACCGTGCTGAAGTCGATGCGACCCCGATCCGTCTCCGGTAGTGACTCGAAGAAGCTCAGATTGCGGCGCTCGTCCTCGAGCAACGCAATCTTGTCGGCCATGTTGATGGCGCGCTTGCCCGACTGTTCGGTGCTGCGGGCCGGGCAGGCATCGACACACAGCGTGCAACCTGTGCATTGATCCGGATGTATTTGCAGCGTGTAACGGATCTCCGGATAGCCGCGTCCACGCAGGACCGCGGAGCGGAAACGCGCCGGGGCGCCCTCGAGGCTGGACTCGTGATAGAAGCGGGCGCGGATCACGCCGTGCGGGCAGACCAGGCTGCAATTGCCGCACTGGATGCAGAGCTCGGGCTCCCACACCGGGACCTGGGTGCTGAGATCACGGCGTTCCCAGGCCGCGGTGCCGCTTGGCCAGGTACCGTCTACCGGCAGCGCGCTGACCGGCAACTCGTCGCCGCGCCCCGCGATCATCATCGCCGTGACTTGTTTGACAAAGTCCGGCGCACCGGCGGCGACCGGCGGCTCCATCGCCGGTCCTTTTCCGTCTGCGTCCGGCGGCGATACCCGCGTGAGCGCCGCGCGCGCGGCGTCCACCGCGGCGAAGTTTTGTCGCACGATTTCTGCGCCCTTGCGCTTGTAACTCTTCTCGATGGCCGCCTTGATCTGGTCGATGGCCTCATCATCCGGCATCACGCCGGAGAGGGCGAAGAATCCGACCTGCATCACCGTATTGATCCGCCGTCTGAGCCCGGCCGCGGCGGCCACGCCATAGGCATCGATGACATAGAAGTCGAGGTCCTTGTCCCGGATCTGGCGGCGCACCGGATCCGGCAGCTGCGACCACACGGTCGCTGCGTCATAGGGGCTGTTCAACAGGAAGGTCGCGCCCGGCGCCGCCAGTTTCAGCACGTCGACCCGGTTGATGAAATCGAACTGATGACAGGCGACAAAATTAGCGCTTTCTATCAGGTAGCTCGAGCGGATCGGATGCGGACCAAAGCGCAGATGGGACACGGTCTGCGACCCCGATTTCTTCGAGTCATAGACGAAATATCCTTGTGCGAAGCGCGAGGGATCCTTGCCGATGATCTTGATGCTGTTCTTGTTGGCGCCGACGGTGCCGTCTGCGCCAAGGCCATAAAACACGGCGCGATAGGTCTCTTCCGGTTCGATGATAAAGCCGCTGTCGACCGCCAGGCTGGAGCCCGAGACGTCGTCGTTGATACCCACCGTAAACGAATGTTTGAGCTCATCACCGGCCAGGTGATCAAACACCGCCTTGACCATGGCCGGGGTGAACTCTTTCGATGACAGGCCGTAACGCCCGCCGATCAGGCCGACCTCCGGTCGCGCGCGGGCGAGACATGCGCTGACGTCCAAAAACAGCGGTTCTCCCAACGCGCCGGGTTCCTTGCAGCGATCGAGCACCGCCATCACCCGCGCCGACGCTGGCAACGCGTCGAGGAAGGCCGCCGTGGAGAACGGCCGGTACAGCCGCACCTGGATCATGCCGACCCGCTCGCCCCGGGCACACAGATAGTCGACCGTCTCGCGCGCCGTCTCCGAGCCCGAACCCATCAAAACGATGACGCGTTCCGCGTCGGCCGCACCGTGGTAATCGAACAATCCATAGCGTCGGCCGCAGCACTCCGCGAGCTTGTCCATCGCGGCCTGCACCTGGGTCGGGATCACCTGGTAGAACGGATTGACCGTCTCGCGGGCCTGAAAATAGACGTCTGGGTTCTGGCTGGTGCCGCGTATGAACGGCTGTTCCGGACTCAGGCCCCGCTGACGGTGCGCAAAAACCAGCTCCGTCGGCAGCAGCGCGCGGATATCGTCATCCTCGAGCAGGGTGACCTGATTGACCTCGTGGGAAGTACGAAAGCCATCGAAGAAGTGCACAAAGGGCACGCGGGTGGACAGCGTCGCCGCCTGCGCGACCAGCGCCATGTCGTGCGCCTCCTGGGGCGAGCCGGAACAGAGTAAGGCGAAGCCGGTGCCACGGACGGCCATCACGTCCTGATGATCACCGAAGATCGACAACCCCTGGGCGGCCAGCGACCTCGCTGCCACGTGCAGGACCACCGGGCTCAGCTCGCCGGCGATCTTGTACATATTCGGGATCATCAGCAACAGACCCTGGGAGGCCGTGAATGTCGTGGTCAAACCGCCGGTTTGCAGCGCCCCGTGTACGGCGCCGGCGACCCCGCCCTCGCTTTGCATCTGGCTGATAACCGGTACCTGTCCCCAGATGTTGGGCAGCTTCTGGTTCGCCCATTGATCGGCCAGTTCAGCCATCGGCGAGGAGGGCGTGATCGGATAGATGGCGCAGATCTCGTTGCTGCGATATGCGACATGAGCGACGGCTTCGTTGCCGTCGATGGTGACCCGCCGGGGTCCGGGGCTGTTGGCCGGGCTGTTGGAAATCATGGCGCGCTCGTCTCCTCGACGACGGTGGCGGCCGTCGTCGGTTCCGGGATCATCCGGATGGCATGGCAGGGGCATTGTTCAAAGCACACCGCACAGCCGGTGCAGCGGTCGAAATCGAAGCGGTAGCGACGACCGGGGCCCAGTTTGATGATGGCGTCTTCCGGGCAGGCGCCAAAACAGCCGTCGCATTCAAAACAGTTGCCACAGGACAGGCAACGTCCTGCCTCATAGACCGCCTCATCGGCACCCAGACCCAGCGTCACCTCCTCGAAACCCGACTTGCGCCGCTCCTGCTCGATCCGGTCCTGGGTCGGCATTCTCGAGTCGGTCGCGAACCAGGGGCGCAGCAGATCAGCGGTGGCCAGCGGACCTGGTGGTCGCAGCGGCAGACTCTCGCCGCGGAGAAAAGCGTCGATGCACCGGGCCGCCCGTTTGCCGTGTCCGACGCCGTTGGTCACGGTGCGCTCGGTGGGCACCATGTCGCCACCCGCGAACAGCCCGCGACATCCGGTCATCAACTGATCGTCGACGATGACGGTGCCGTCGGATTTGAGTTCCACGCCCGGGACGCGACTGAGAAAACTGGCATCCACGTTCTGACCCAGGGCCAGGATCAGCGAATCCGCCTCCAGGGTCTGCAGACGGCCGGTGGGGTGCGGTCGTCCATCTGCACCGATCTCCATTTCCTCTACCGTCATCCGGGTCTGGTCGATCTCGCGGATCGTGCGCAGCCAGTTGATCTTGACCCCTTCTTCCAGTGCCTCGTCAGCCTCAAAGGGATGGGCCGGCATATGCTCGCGGTCACGCCGATAGATGATCAGCGCTTCCGAGGCACCGAGGCGCTTGGCCACTCTGGCCGCATCCATCGCGGTGTTGCCACCGCCGTAGATAGCGACCCGGCGGCCCAGCTTCGGCGGATCACCCTGCTTGACGCTCTTGAGGAAACTGACCGCGTCGAGGACCTTGCCCGCGTCCCGGGCCGGGATCTCCACATGCTTTGACAGATGCGCGCCGATCGCCAGGAACACCGCATCGAAGCCGCCGCTCTCCTGTTCGGCCAGCACGTCGTCGACCTTGTGTCCCAACACGATGCGCACGCCCAGAGACTGGATCCGTCGGATCTCGGCGTCGAGGACATCGCGTGGCAGGCGGTAGGCGGGGATGCCGAAATGCATCATGCCGCCAGGTACTGGGCCAGCTTCCCGGATTTCGACCTCGTGACCCAGGCGACAGAGGTGGTAGGCGGCGGACAGCCCGCTGGGCCCGGCGCCGATCACCAGGACCCGGCGTCCGCTCGCGTCTTGTGGCGCGGGCAGCGGCCAGCCCTGCTCGATGGCGAGATCGCCAAGGAAACGTTCGACCGCATGGATGCTGACCGCGGCGTCCATCCCGGTACGATTGCAGTGGTTCTCGCAGGGGTGAGAGCAGACGCGACCGTGTACGGCCGGCATCGGGTTGTCGGTGACCAGGATTTCCCATGCTGCGCGCGGATTACCGTTTTGCACTTCGTTGAGCCAGCCCTGGATATTCTCACCGGCGGGGCAGGCGTGATTACATGGCGGCAGCAGGTCCCGATAGTCGGGCCGCCGTCGCCTCAGCGGGCCGGAGAACGGCTCATGGTGGAGGTCCGCGGGTCGGGTCAGATCATGGCGTCGGTTGATCACCGTTGAGTCCTCCGCCGTTCAGCCGCGGCAGCGGCTGTGGCTGGTTGTCAGGGCCGGAAACAACGCGCGACAAAGACGCCGCAGCCCGACCAGGGCTAAACTCGGTTGAGGCTGTCGCTTACGGCCGATGTGTTTTACTGATGAGAAGCGATCGATCATGGCCAGATACCAGTGTCCCGAATGCCCCTATGTCTATGACGAAGACCTCGGCGACGAGACCCACGGCATCCCCGCGCGCACGGCGTGGCAAGACGTCGATCCCGAGTTCTGGTGTCCGGATTGCGGCACGGTCCCGAAAGCAGACTTTGTGCCGGGATCCTGATCACACCGACTCCGGCCGACCCGCCGGCACCACCAGGACGGGACAGCGGGCCTTTTTCAGTACCGTCCGGCTGATGCTGCCGAGCAGCAAGCTCATAGCCGCGCCGAAGCCATGCGTGCCGACGATGATCATGTCCGCCTCCAGCTCATCGGCCTGGCGCAGGATCAGCTGCGCCGGTGGGCCCTGGACCAGCAACCCGGTCGCCTCGATTCCGGCCTCCCGGGTCGCCTCCGCGGCTTCCTGGATCAAACGATGTTCCTCCCGATATTCATCGGCGATCTGTTTGCGGTCGCACCGCGCGCCGGCGCCATAACCCTTGAATGCCGGTTCTGGCGCAGCCGCATGGATCAGCCAGAGCTTCGCGCCGAGCGCCGCGGCCATGCGCCGGGCGATCTCGAGGACTTGCTCCGTCTGCGGGAAAAAATCGACCGCTACAAGGATCTTCACAGCGACCCCGTGAATCTGCCGCACTCGTTCCAAAACTAGCAGAACGGGCGAGGGCCGGACTTGCGCCAGATCAACTGCCGGCAGGTCGCAGGCCGGCCCTCGCGTTCTGCCTCAGGCAAACAGTTCGCGCAGCGCCTCGGCCAGCAGACGATATTGAGTTGGGCCGTTGTAAATCTGGGCCGATATGCGGATCAGACGTTTAGGCACGTCGGGCCAGGGGATGATCGGTACCTCGATCCGCCACCGTCGTAGCAGTTCGTCCTGGAGCGGATCGGCATACATCGCGGATTTGGGCGGTTCCATGGCGCCGTCCGGGAGCGGCAGTGCCGCCAGCGACCCGATCATGGTGTCGGGGCGCGGCAGGCCGATACCCAGGACCTCGGCGAGCTCGCGCCGGCCATCAAGGGTAAGCGCGCGATTTTGCGCGCGCAGCGCCGGCCAGCCGCCGGGCAGCAGGGATCCCATAAATCGGATCGCGGCCGGCACACAGAGCATCGGCGAGGGGTCGTCGGTCCCCACCCAGTCGAATTCCTGCAGAAACCGTGAGCGATCCTGTCGTGGCGAGTTTGCGCCGTGGCTGATCGCCACCGGCCGGATTTCCGACTGCCGGTCCGGATGCACATAGATAAAACCGGCGCCTTTGGGTGCGCACAACCATTTGTGGCAATTGCCCGTGTAATAGGCGGCGCCGATATCCGCGAGCCTCAGATCCAGCATACCTGGCGCGTGGGCGCCGTCGACCAGCGTGTCGATACCGCGCCCGGCCAGCGCGGCGACGATGCCCGCGACGGGCAGCACCAGCCCGGTCTGGCTGGTCACATGATCGACCAGCGCCAGTCGGGTGCGGGCGCTGGCGTGGTCGAGTATCGCGTCCACGGCCTGATCCGCATCGGCCAGCGGGAACGGGATTCGCGCGACCACCACCCTGGCGCCCGCCCGCCCGGCCACATACTCCAGCGCGTTGCGGCAGGCGTTGTATTCGTGGTCTGTGGTCAGGAGTTCGTCGCCGGGCGCGAGAGACAGCGAGCGCAGCACCGCGTTGACCCCGCTGGTGGCATTCGGCACCCAGGCGATGTCGGTGGACGGTGCATGCAGGAAGGTCGCAAGCTCGGCGCGGGCTGTGTCGAGCAGGTCTTCGAGGTCACGTACGAAGAATTGCACCGGCTGACGTTCCATCCGCAGACGGATCCGGTCCTGTTCCTCCAGCACGGCCCTCGGACAAGCGCCGAAAGAGCCATGGTTGAGAAAGACCACTTCCGGGTCCAGGGCCCAGCAATCGCCCGTCTGCTCCGCGTTTGTCGTCATTGCTGCGCCTCCGGTCCCGCGTGTATGCATGTGGGTGCCGGCTGGCTACCGGCCGCAGCCAAGCATGGACACCCTCGAGACATGATGTAAAGGGCATCTGTCCAGGGACAAGCGCGGCCAGCCATGACCTACACTCGGTGCAGAGCATGCTGACAGAGGCGGCGATGAGCAATCAGCTTGAGGCGGCAGCCACGTCCGGACGCGAGGCGGTGTTCCGGGTCCAGGGGCTGACCAAGATCTACCTTATGGGCGAGGTTCAGGTGCACGCTCTGCGTGGTATCGATCTCGAATTCTATGAGGGCGAGATGACCGCGCTGCTGGGACCCTCGGGCAGCGGCAAATCCACGCTGTTGAATATCATCGGCGGGCTGGATACACCCACCGCCGGTCGGGTCTGGTATCGGGGTGCCGACCTGACCGCCGCGAGCGAGAAGGCTCTGACCGAGTACCGACGCCAGCATGTAGGTTTCGTGTTCCAGTTTTACAATCTGATACCGAGCCTGACCGCACGCGAGAATGTATCGGTCGTCACCGAGATCGCGACCGACCCGATGTCAGCCCAGGAGGCGCTCGCGCTCGTCGGTCTGTCCGCCCGGCTGGATCATTTCCCGGCGCAGCTGTCCGGTGGCGAGCAGCAGCGGGTGGCGATCGCCCGGGCTATCGCCAAGAACCCGGCGGTCCTGTTATGCGATGAGCCGACAGGTGCGTTGGATTCGACGACCGGAGTGGTCGTGCTCGAGGCGCTCGAGCGGGTCAACCGGGAGCTGGGCACGACCACCGCGCTGATCACCCATAACGCCGGGATCTCGGCCATGGCGGATCGCATCATCCGGCTGGCCGACGGGCACATTGCGGAGACGGTGCGTAACCCGGTACGCAAGTCCGCGCACGAGATCCACTGGTAGAAGGCCTTGGCAGTACTGCAGAAGAAGTTGTTCAGGGATCTGCTCGGGATGGCCGGCCAGGCCCTGGCCATCGCCATGGTCATCGCGGCCGGTTCCGCCACCTACATCATGTCGGTCAACGTCTATGAGGCGCTGAGCGAGACCCGGCATCAATACTACGAGCGTGAGCGCTTCGCCGACATCTTCGCGAATCTGACCCGGGCGCCCGAGAGTCTGGCGGCGCGGGTCGAGGCCGTCCCCGGCGTCGACCGGGTACAAACCCGGGTGGTCGCGGCGGCGCTGATCGACGTGCCGGACTTCGCCGACCCTGTGACCGGACGGCTGGTGTCGATCCCGGATGACGCCGAACCGCTGCTCAACGGTATCCATCTGCGCCGCGGCCGTCTTCCACAGCCCGGCCGCGACGACGAGGTGTTGGTCAGCGAAGCCTTTGCCGACGCGCACGGCTTGCGGCCCGGCGATCGCTTGTCGGTACTGATCAAGGGTCGTTACCGGACCGTGAGTCTGGTCGGTGTCGCGCTGTCACCAGAGTTTATCTACCAGATCGCGCCCGGGCGGATCCTGCCGGACTTCAAACGCTATGGCGTGCTGTGGATGACGCGCGAACCGCTGGCCGCGGCCTACGAAATGGAGGAGGGCTTTAACGATATCCTGCTCGGTCTGGCGCCAGGGGCCGATCCCGAGTCGGTCATGGAACGGCTTGATCTGCTGCTGGAACCCTATGGGGGTCTCGGCGCTTACGCTCGTGAGGACCAGATCTCGCACAAGTTTCTCAACGAGGAGTTCCGCCAGCTGCGCCAGACTGCCAGCCTGTTTTCCGGCATCTTCCTCGGCGTCACCGCATTCCTGCTCAACGTGGTGATCGGCCGTCTGGTCAACACCCAGCGCGAGCAGATAGCGATCCTCAAGGCATTCGGCTATGGCAATGTCCAGATCGGCTGGCATTACGTGCAGATGGTCCTGGTGATCGTGCTGTTCGGCGTGCTGGCGGGCACCGGTCTGGGTGCCTGGCTCGGTGGCGGGCTCAGCGAGCTCTACATGGACTATTACCGATTCCCGTTCCTGCGTTATCGGGTCCACGCGGACACGGTCCTGGTCGCAACCCTTGTGACTGGTCTCGCCGCCGTCGCCGGGACCCTCGGCGCGGTCCGGCAGGCGGTCCGGCTGCCGCCGGCCGAGGCGATGCGCCCGGCGCCGCCGGAGACCTACCATACGTCCTGGCTCGAACGCGTCGGATTCAGGGGCCGGCTGGATCAGCCGAGCCGCATGATCCTCCGACACATCAGTCGCCGGCCGCTCAAATCGACGCTGACCGCGGCGGGCATCGCCATGGCCTGTGGCGTGATGATGCTCGGCACATTCTTTACCGATGCCATGGACGAGATGGTCGAGATCGAATTCGGGCTGGCTCAACGCGAAGATCTCGCAGTGAGCTTTTACGATCCGACGTCGCTACGCGCCGTGCACGAACTCCGGGCGCTCGACGGCGTGCACTACGTGGAGCCGTTCCGCTCGGTGCCGGTAAGGCTGCGTGTCGGGCAGCGCAGCTATCGCACCAGCATCCTGGGTTATCGGCCCGATGCCGTGCTGCACCGGGCACTGGATGACGAGTTGCAGCCGCTGCGTCTGCCCGATGCAGGCGTGTTGCTGACCGAGCAGCTCGCCGGAATCCTCGGGGTCGTGACCGGAGATCCGGTCGAGGCCGAGATCCTCGAGGGTCGGAGACCGCGTCATCAGGTGGAGGTGGCGGGCGTTGTGCGCCAGTACATCGGCATCGGTGCGTATATGAGTCTCGACGGTCTCAACCGGATGATGCAGGAGGGCCACGCCATCTCCGGGGCCTATCTGGCCGTGGACAGATTGCAGCGGGATGAGATCTATCAGCGGCTGAAAGACACGCCCCGGGTCGCGGCCACCGAAGCCAGCGACGCGCGTCTGGAAAACTTCTATGATTCCATCGCAGAGTTCCTGCTGACCTATATGGGCTTTATCAGCGCGTTGTCTGCCGCGATCGTGTTCGGCATCGTCTACAACAGCGCCCGTATCGCCCTCGCAGAGCGGGGCCGGGAGCTGGCGAGCCTCAGGGTGCTGGGATTCACTCGCGGCGAGGTGTCATACATCCTGCTCGGCGAACTCGGTTTGCTGACCCTGCTCGCGATCCCGCCGGGCTTCGGGCTCGGTTATCTGCTCTCGGCCTGGATGGTGGCCACCCTGCCGCATGAGTTGTTTCGTATCCCGCTGGTGCTGGAGCGCGATACCTACGCGCTGGCCGCAGCGATCGTGATCGCCGCGGCCGCCATCTCGGGGCTTATCGTGCGCCAGCGCGTCGATCACCTGGACATGGTGGCCGTCTTGAAAACACGGGAATAGGATGTGCGCATGCCCTCCGCAAGAACCTTTGCTCTGCTGACGTTCGCGTTGCTCGTTGTCGCGGCCCTGACCTTCGGCTTTATGCCACGACCGATTCTGGTAGACACGGCGGTGGTCGGCCGGGGTCCGCTGGTCGTCACCGTCGAAGAAGAGGGTCGCACGCGAGTCATAGACCGCTACGTGTTGTCAGCACCGGTAGCGGGGTTCGCGCGGCGCATCGAGCTGGATGTGGGGGATCAGGTCAGCAAGGGAGATGTGTTGCTGGAACTGGAGCCGCTGCGCTCGGATGTGCTCGATCCCCGCCGGCGTGCCGAGGCCGAGGCACGCGTGCAGGCTTCCAGCGCGGCACGGGCTGGCGCGAGTCAGAACGTGGCCGCAGCGCGGGCCGACGCCGAGTTCGCCGCCCGCGAACTGGCCAGGAAAGAGCAGCTGCGTGCTGACCGCACGATCTCGGAAGACGATCTCGACCGGGCGCGGGCGCGGGCCCGAGCCGCCGCTGCCAACCTGCGCTCGGCCGAATTTGCCGTGGACGTCGCGCAGCACGAGCTGGAGGCCGCCGAGACCGCGTTGGCCTATTCGGGGGCCGCCACGGGCGAGGGAACGCAGGAGATGGTAGCGGTCAGCTCACCGGTGGACGGACGCGTACTGGCGGTGATCCGCGAGAGCGAGGGCGTGGTCGACTCCGGCCAGTCGCTGATCGAGATCGGCGATCCCGCGGCGCTTGAGGTCGAGGTAGACGTGCTCTCCGCCGACGCGGTGAAGATCGAACCCGGCGCCCGGGTAGAGTTCCACCGTTGGGGCGGCGACGAACCGCTAAACGGCGTCGTGCGGGTGATTGAGCCGACCGGTTTTACCAAGATCTCGGCGCTGGGGGTCGAGGAGCAACGGGTGCTCGTCATCTCTGACATCGTTTCACCCCGCGCGGACTGGGCGCGGCTCGGTGACGGTTACCGGGTCGAAGCTGCGTTTATCCTGTGGCAGGACGACGATGTGCTCAAGACCCCGTCCAGCGCGCTGTTCCGTCAGGGCAATGATTGGGCCGCCTACGTGGTTGAGGATGGACGCGCGCGACTGCGCCGTGTCGACATCGGCCGTCGCAGCGGGCTCGAAGTCCAGGTCCTGGATGGCCTGGCGCCCGACGAGCGCGTCATCGTGCACCCGGGCGATGACGTGACGGATGACGTCCGGGTCAGAGCGCGTTAGCCCCGGCGCGGAGCAGTTCGGATCTGACGCCCGCGATGTCCTCGTGCACCAGCAGGATCGCCAGGTCGCCCGGTTCGAGCCAGGCCAGCGCCTCACGCACACCGTCGATCTCCTCCGTCTGATGATCGATATGTTCCGGGCGGGCACCGGCGGCGAGCAGGGCGTCGCGCAGGATGCCGGGCACCTCTCCGGGCTCCCTGCCGCGGGCGTAATGAGGCATCTCCTTGATGATCACGCGATCCGGTGCCAGCGACCAGGCCGCCGCCGCCAGTTCGCGCAAGCTGTCATCGCCGCGGTCTCCGGCCTGACCAAACATCACCAATCGCCGCCCCTGGCCAAAGCGTTCGGCGATGCTTGCCAGCGCCCGCACCCCGTCGGGATTGTGCGCGAAATCCACCAGCACCCGCGCGCCCGCCAGCTCGAACAGATTGGCGCGGCCGGGGTTGTTGTCCGGCTGGGCTGCGCACAGGCCGGCCGCAATGGCATCCACCGGGAGCCCGAGGGCGTCGGCCAGACCCGCGGCCGCCAGACAGTTGGCGATGTTGTGTCGGGCAGCGCCCTGCAGGGTGACCGGGATCTCTGCCGCCGCTACCACCGGCTCGTGGCTGCCGCCGCCCAGCCGTGTCAGCTGGTCCCCGGCCAGCACCCAGGCCACGCCGCCCGCCGCGCAATGGCGTTCGATCACCGGGGAAGAAGGGTCCAGCGAAAACCAGATCACCGGTCCCTCGAGTCTTTCTGCCCGCTCCACCAGCCGTGGGTCTTCGGCGTTGAGGATTGCCGTGCCGCTACCACCGAGTACCGCCGTCACCAGCCACTTGATGTCCGCCAGGTTTTTCAGATCGAGCACGCCGAAGTCATCCAGATGATCGGCGCCGATGTTGGTGATCACCGCGGCGTCGGCGTGGGTCATCGCAGTGCCGCGGCGCAGGAGTCCGCCGCGGGCGGTCTCCAGGATCGCGCACCGGACGCGGGGATCCCGTAGCACGGCCCGCGCCCCGCCGGGGCCCGAGTAGTCACCCTGATCGATTGTTTCATCCGCGGCGATGATGCCGTCGGTCGAGCAAAAGCCCACGGTCATGCCGGCCGCCCGGGCGATAGCGGCGGCCAGCCGCACGGTGGTGGTCTTGCCATTGGTGCCGGTCACCAGACCGACCGGGATCGAGCCCAGGGTCTCCCAGGGGACCTGAGCCGGTGCCGGCAGGGCATCAACCGCCCAGGTCCGACTGCGCGCCCCGTAACCCAGGCTCAGATAATCGTCATCCGCGAGAAACGGGACCCCGTGGGCGAGCGCAGCGTCGTGCAGGGCGACCAGAGCCGCGTTGGACTCCTGCTCGATCAACTCGCGCAGCCGGATCACGTCGTCCCTGATCTCGGACGGCGCTGCGCCGGTCAGCGTAGCCACGGTGGTCTCATGGGCCCAGTCGTTGATCTCGGTGGCCGCATACAGCGCGTCGATGGGTGCGGTGAAGCCGAGACTGACGCCGCCCGGTAGCCGCCGTTCCAGCAACACCGCATGGTCCCAGCCGACGCTCGCCAACATGGTGCCCGCATGCTGGCGCCAGCTATCGACATAGGCGTCGACGTCAGCGGGCGCGAGCGCCACGTCGATCACCGCGGCGGGCTTTGGCCCGAGGATATTCGGGCCGGTCAGTCGGCGTGAGTCGAGCAGCTCGGCGGGTGTTGTCACACCGGGCGCCTAGTCCGCGTCTTCCGGATCGGGCGCGATCATCACCCCGCGTTCGTCCCGCAGCAGGGTCACGCCGCCGGTCTGGGTAAACGCTTCGCCCGCCATTTCCAGCGGCTCGAACTGGCCGCGTCCGGTTTCCGCTCCGACCGGCGCCGGCGCGGATTCGCCGGGCTTGAAGTAGATGATCTGTTTCCAGCAGCGCTTGATCGCATCGCCAAAGATGAGCACCAGATCGCCGGGTGCGGCGCTGGCCAGCGCGGTCTGCACCGCCAGTTGCTCGTCCGGCACGGTGTCGATCTGCTGGTCCTCTACACCGGCCTCGATCAGCCCGGCCCGTAACTTCGCCGGCACTTCGCCGTCGTCGCGGCCGCGCAGGCTATCGTCCTGCCGGCAGATGTAATGATCAAAATGACCGGCTGCCGCCCGGGCGATTTCTTGTATGTCTTCATCGCGCCGGTCTCCCGGCGCCGCCAGCACCAGGATCTTGCGCCCGGTCTCGCTGAGCCGGTCCGCCAGATCGCTCATCGTATTGACCGCGGCCGGGTTGTGGGCGTAATCGAGGATCACCTTGAACGGCAGCTCGTCAAAGATATTCATCCGGCCCGGCGCCTGGAAGAACGTCGTGTCAAAGGTGCGCAGACCCTGACGGATATTTTCCAGACTGATGCCGAGACTGAAGCCGAGCCCGGCGGCGAACATCGCGTTCTGCACGTTGTGCATGGCGCGGCCCTCCAGCGTTGCCGGGATCAGGTGTGTCCACAGCAGCGGGATGTGGCTGCCGGCGTCGTAGATCGTGATCATGTCGCCGCTAAAGGCCTTCTCCAGAACCACCGCCCGCCCGCCGGCCCGGACATGCTCCTTTACCAGGCTGTGGTCCGGGTTCATGGTCACATAGCAGACGGTGCGCGCCTCGGTGTGGCTGGCCATGTGCAGGCAATAGGTATTGTCGGCATTCAACACGGCCGTATCCTGGGCCACCTCGATCGGGATGCGTTTTATCAGCGCCAGCTCGTCCAGCGTGTTGATGCCCTTGAGTCCCAGGTGATCCGAGCTGACATTGATACAGGCCGCCACGTCGCATTGCGGAAAACCGAGACCGCTGCGCAGCAGTCCGCCACGAGCCGTCTCCATCACCGCCGCGTCGATGGTCGGGTCGCGCAGGATCATCTGCGCTGAACGGGGGCCGGTCATGTCGCCTTCGACCGTCAGGTTGCCGTCGATATAGACGCCGTCGCTGCTGGCCAGACCAACCGTATGTCCGGCCATCTTGATGATGTGCGCAAGCATGCGCGAGGTGGTCGTCTTGCCGTTGGTGCCAGTGATCGCCGCGATCGGCACCGTGCTTGGCGAGCCCGGCGGGAACAGCATGTCGATCACCGGGCCGGCTACGTCCCGCGGCGTGCCTTCGCTGGGCGCCACGTGCATGCGGAATCCGGGGCCCGCGTTGACCTCGCAGATGCCGCCACCGGTCTGGCGATACGATTTGCTGATATCCGCGGTCAGGAAATCCACGCCGCCGATATCCAGCCCGATACCCTTGATCGCGCGGATCGCCATGTCGCGGTTGTCCGGATGGATGATGTCGGTGACGTCGATGGCGGTGCCGCCGGTAGACAGATTGCCGGTCGAGCGCAGATAGATCACTTCACCGGCGGGCGGGACCGTAGCCGGCTCGTAGCCACGCTGCGAGAGCAGCCGCAGAGCCTGGTGATCCAGCTCGAGTCGGGTCAGGACCTTCTCGTGACCGACGCCGCGCCGCGGGTCACTGTTGACTTGCTCCACCAGTTCCTCGACCGACTGCTTGCCGTCCCCGATGACATGACCCGGGACGCGTTTGGCCGCGGCGATCAGTTCGCCGTCGATCACAAGCAGACGATGGTCGAAGCCGCTGACATATTGCTCCACTACGACGGCGCGGCCATGTTCGCGCGCCTTTTCAAAGGCCACGGCCACATCCTCGGGCGTGCCGACGCCGATGGAGACACCGCGGCCGTGGTTGCCGCGCAGCGGTTTGATCACTACCGGATAGCCGATGCGCTCGGCCGCCCTGACCGCATCAGCAGCCTTGTACACCAGGCGCTGTTGCGGCACCGGCAGACCCAGATCACGCAGCAGCGCGTTGGTCTCCTCCTTGTCCGAGGCCAGATCGACCGCGATGTTGCTGGTGTTACCGGTCGTCGTCGCCTGGATCCGCCGCTGGAACTTGCCGTGACCGAACTGCACCAGGCTGTAACGGTTGAGCCGGATCCACGGCACGCCGCGTTCTTCCGCCGCCTCCACCAGCGCGCCGGTGCTGGGCCCGAGCGCGCGGTTTTGCGCGTAACGGATAAAGCGGTCGCGCTGCTCCGAAAAATTCCAGTCGTCGTCCGGCGCGCCCTCCGGTCGTAGTTCCGCGGGCAGCAGGAAGCCGAGCAGGTCGATACCCAGGCGGCTCGCCTCGCGCCCCATCTCCGCGTCCTTGTACTGGTACACCACGGTGTACTGGCCCGGCTGATCTGGCACTGACCGGGTGCGGCCAAAGCTGACATGGAATCCGGCAATGGTCTGCAGTTCCAGGATCACGTGTTCCAGCACGTGTCCCAGCCAGGTGCCCTCATCCTCGCGCATGCGGCGCAGAAAACCGCCCGCGGTGTCGTAGGAACAGGTGTGCTCGGCGAGGCCTGGCAGGGCCTCGACCAGCCGGTCGATAAAATCATCGCCAAGACGGCGTGTGGGCCATTCTTCGAGTGGTCCGAGATCGACCACATGACGGATGACCGGAAAAGTGGCGTATACGTTCGGGCCGCCGTAGACATTTGTCGAGATGACTTGCATGAGCTGGCCCTCCGGCCTATTCGGCGGTCGCCGTCCTGGTGTTGAGATCGAACCGGCCACCGGCGATCAGGATATGCAGCTTGACGCCGATCAGACTGACCGGATCGCGGCGATGGGCCCGGTCCATGGACGAGTAACTGATCTCGGAGGGATCGACGATCGTCAGACCGCCGCTGCCGACGACTTCGAACCGGTTGTCCGGGCCGATAAACGCCGCCGTATCCTCATCCAGACCGATACCGACGGCGAACGGGTTGTAGGCCAGCGCCGTCAGCAGCCGCCCGAGACGATCCCGCTGGCGGAAGTGTTGATCGACCATGACATGATTGCTCAGCCCCAGACCCGGTGCCAGGGTCACCATGTCCGGGCTCGGGGTCGAGCCTTCATAGCCTCCGGCGATCATGTGCTCAGGCAGAAACGCGGCGCCGGCCGAGGTGCCGGCCACGTGCATGCCGCGGGCATTCTGCCGTCGCAGCTCCTGCGACAGTCGCGTGCCGCCCAGCGTTGTGGACAGGCGCAGCTGATTGCCGCCGGTGAGGAAGACCCCGTCCGCCTCCTCGATGGTGTCAAGGTGATCGCCGGACTCGCAGTCCTCGCGCGTCGTCAGCGGCAAGACCTCAGCGTGTTTGACGCCAATCTTGTGGAACAGCCGCTGGTAATGAGGGCCCGTATCCTCGAGCTCCGAGGCGGTGGGGATAATCGCGATATGCGCGGATGTGCCGCCGCAGAGATCCAGAAAGCGTTCCAGGATCTGCGGGTCGTTGAGCTTGTTCTCGGCGCCGCCGATCGGGATGATGAATCCGCGGTCGGCGCCTTCGGGCGGCCGTGCTGGCACAGGCGCTTCTCCTTGATTTTTCGCGTCGCCTCGGCCTGTCACGATCCGGTGGCCGAGCCCTGAATTCTAACACGTTGGGCCGCTGGCCTGCGGCCCAAGGGCGCATCGCAAACCGCTGCGCGCGGAGTCTCCACTGGCCGTCAGGGGAACGCATCGCTTATGCGGAATCAGATCGAAAGAGGACGCGTTGCATGGCCGCGAATTGAAAAATTCTCATCGGGTCCCCATAGATAATAAAGCGAGTTGTAAAACTCCAGGCGGCGTGACAAGCCACGGCAAGTACGGGGAGACAACAGTAAGGTCCGGTCGTAACAGGACTGGCGCAGCTGTCGCCGGCAAGCCCGACCGGGCCGCCTCCACCCGAGGCCAGCCGACCCCTGTCGCGATTGCAGGTGCACTGCCGCCTGGAGGTTCCCGCGATCAGCGATCTGGCCCGCATCACATCCGGATAGCGCCCGGCGCAGAACCCTTTGGCGAATTTCGGGTCGAACCCTGTAGACGAACCGTCGTGTCGTTTCGGCGCGGGGGCAGCAACGAGCCGGACCTGGAGGGCAGAAGCATGGGGAATTTGTCAAAAATCGGAGCGACCGCGCTGGCTGCGACGGTGTTGATGGTCATCACGGCCTGTGCCTCGAGCACTGCCGGAGACGTGGACTACGCAATCATTTCCACCAACGCTTCAGACATATCCGGAAAGATTTATCCGGCGTTCGTCTCCAAGGTGGATGATCGGGAGGTCAAGGGCGGCACCGGTCTGCATGGCAGGAAGCAGGTGGTCAGGGTCGAACCCGGCGTGCACAAGGTGCGATTGACCGCGGATCTGTCACGCGCCACCGGCGTATTGTCCAAACCCGGCTACACGCCGCGCGACAAGCAGCCTGGAGACTTCGAGGTCGAGGTCGAGGCCGGCAAGCGCTACTTCCTTGGTGCTCAGCTCACCGCGAACCGCCTCGACGAATGGCAGCCGGTGGTGTGGCGGGTCGAAGACATCCGCTGAGGCTCGATCCGGGCCGTTTGTCAATAAGGTAACTTCCTGATGGGGCCGTTGCGAAACGGCCCCATGTTTATCTTGCTCGGGGAATTGTCCCCGAGGGGCGCTATTGCGTCAGGACAGAGGAGGTGAATGTCATGTCAACAGTACGTGAGATTCTGCCAAAGAAAGTTGCCAAAACTGCGCTTCCGGTTTCCAGGACGTTGCCGTTCGGCCACAGCATGGAGGATCTGTTTGAGAACATCTTCAATCGCGGCTGGCTGGAGCCGTTCGCGATGAAAAGGCCGCTGCTGCCCGAGATCGAATCCCGGGTCGATCTGCGCTTCCCGCTGGTTGACCTGATCGATCGTGACGACGAGCTGCTGCTCCGGGCGGAGCTGCCGGGCGTCAAGAAGGATGAGATCGAACTCACCGTGACCGACGAAGGTCTTGGCATCATCGTCAATCGCGAGATCAAGGAAGAAGAGAAATCCGAGCGCTTCTATCGCTGCGAGATGGCTCACGGGACCCTGGAGCGGACCGTGATGTTCCCCATCGACGTGGATGTCGATAAAGCCAAAGCGGAACTCAAGGACGGTGTGTTGAGCATCGTGATTCCGAAGGCCAAGAAGGTGAAGAGGCACGTTTTGAAGGTTGCCTGATGCGCAGGAGGGTGCTGTCCGCGGCGGTCAGGCCGCCAGCACCAGAGCCGGAGCGGCGCCAAACCGCTCCGGCTTTTTCTTGTGCCGACGCCGGGCAGGCATTGCCCGATGATCCGTGCTGACGCAAGGTATGGATATGGATGCATCCGCTGCCGAACTCGCCATCCTCGCCCGCAGCCGTCATCGTCACGAGGCCATGGACGCGCGTCTGGTGCTGGACGCGGTCGGTATCCCGGCGGAGGCCGTCTATCGTGACGGCTGGTGGATGTTACTGGTGCCGGCCGAGGACCGGCTGCGGGCGCTGGAGGAGCTGCGTGCCTACCGGGAGGAGAATCCCCGCGGCCCGAAACCGCGGCCGGTCCGTGTCCCGGTGTTGTCCGGCGCGCTTCCCGGTGTCGCCGCTTACGCGCTGGTTCTGATTGTCGTGGCGATCGCGGCCAATCGCTGGCTGTTCGGTCTCGACTGGACCGATGCCGGTGTGATGCGTGCGGGGCTGGTCCGGTCGGGGGAGTGGTGGCGCACCCTGACTGCGCTGACGCTCCACGGCGATGCCGGTCATCTGAGCGCCAACCTGGCTTTTGGCGCCGTGTTCGGCCTGTTTGCGGCCCAGGCGCTGGGCGGCGGAGTCGCCTGGTGCAGCATAGTGCTGGCTGGCGCGCTGGGGAATCTGCTCAATGCGTTGGTGCAGCCGGCCTATCATTCCTCCCTGGGCGCGTCGACCGCAGTCTTCGCCGCCCTCGGCATTCTGGTCGCTCACGCCTTGCGCTATCGTCACGCGGTGGCGGCGGGTGCGAGTCTGATACGGCGCTGGAGCCCGCTGGTCGGCGGTGTGGCCCTGCTTGCCTATACCGGCACCGGTGGCGAACGCACCGACGTGGTGGCTCATCTGACCGGCTTTCTGGCGGGGCTGGCGTTGGGGTGGGTGTGCAGCCGGCTACCCTATCAGCGACTCGGCAGCCGCTCGGTGCAACGCGCGGCCGGTGTTATCGCGCTGGGTCTGTTGCTTGTCGGCTGGAGTCTGGCTTTGCTCAGCCACTGACGACATCTGTTGGCGCCCGCGCCGGCCAGACCAGACTCGCGATCACAACTGCGACGCCGGCTGCGATCACGCCCGGTACGATTTCATACAAGTCGAACACGCCTCCCTCGAGCTGCTTCCATATGATCACCGTCAGACCGCCGGTGATGACGCCCGCCAGCGCGCCGGCGCGACTCATCGCGGGCCAGTAGAGCGAGAGCAGGATGACCGGGCCAAAGGCGGCGCCGAAACCGGCCCAGGCATAGGCCACCAGATCCAGCACCTTGCTATCCGGGTCGGCTGCCAGCAGGAAGGAAAGGCAGGCGATCACGACCACCGCGAGCCGTCCGATCCAGAGCAATTCCGTCTCGCCTGCGTGACGCCGAAACAGACCCTTGTACAGGTCTTCTGACACGGCCGACGAGGCCACCAGCAGCTGCGAATCCGCAGTACTCATCACCGCCGCCAGAATGCCGGACAGACAGATGCCGGCGATCACCGGATGCAGCAGCAAGGTGGCGAGGACCATAAACACCTTTTCCGAGTCCGCGCCTTCCAGCGGCGGATCTACCAGAGTGATCCCGGTCAGGCCAACGACGGTCCCGGCCACCAGCGCGACGCTGACCCAGACCATTGCGATACGCCGCGAGGCCGGGATCGCCGCCGGAGATCTCGCGGCCATAAATCGCGCCAGCACGTGGGGCTGGCCGAAATAGCCCAGTCCCCAACCGAGCAGCGAGGCAATAGCGATGCCACCGAGCGGGTCGCCGGCGACATCGGTAAACGGATCGAGCAGCGCAGGGTTTCGCACGGCGATATCCGCGGCCATGGGTTCGATACCACCGACGGCGACCAGCGCGAACAAGGCCACGACCACAAGCGCAAGAAACATCAGCAGACCCTGGATCAGGTCGGTCCAGCTGACTGCCAGAAAACCGCCGAAGAAGGTATAGATCACCACGGTCAGACCGCCCGCGGTGATCGCGGCCAGATAGGGCAGACCGAACACCTGTTCGAACAGACGGCCGCCCGCGACCAGCCCGGAACTGGTATAGAAGGTAAAGAAGACGAGGATAAACAGCGCCGATACCAGACGCAGCACGCCGCGATCGCCAAAGCGGCGTTCAAGATAGTCAGGCAGGGTCAGCGCATCGCCGTAGTGCTCGGTCGCCTGGCGCAGACGCTCGGCGGTGAATCTCCAGTTCAGATAGGTGCCGACCAGCAGTCCCGACAGCAACCAGGCGGATTCCATGCCCGCGACATAGGCATAGCCGGGCAGACCGAGCAGCAGCCAGCCGCTCATATCGGACGCCTGTGCGCTCAAGGCCGTGACCCAACGTCCCAGCCGTCGGCCGCCGAGGATGTAGTCCTTCAGATTGCGGGTGCGGCGCCAGGCGACGATGCCCACCACGAGCACGACGAGCAGATACGCGACAAAGCTGAACAGGATGGGTGGGTCGATAGCAATCATGGTGCCGGCCGCTTGCGTGGTGCCGATGGTAAACCATCGATCGCGGGTCGGACGCGACACGGTCGTATCCGGCATGACTTGTGGCGTCGCAACATCGAGATATCCTGCCCCGGCCGGGTCAAACCCGAGAGATGTCGTACAATGCCGGCAATTTTTTACACGCCGGTTATCTGAGACCGGTTGCTTCGGGCCGGACCCGGAAAAGGACCAACATGAACGAAAAGACCGGGGTCGACGAGCACGGCCTGGAAGACGTCAAACAATTCGGTTTGTTCGCTGCGATCGGCAGTCTGAGCTATGTGTTCTGGATCGTGGGCGGTATGGAGATGGTCGAGCGGCTCGCCTATTACGGCGTGCGTTCGGTGTCCGGGCTGTATGCCACTGCGCCGCTATCCGAGGGCGGTCTCGGGGTCTCGGCCGAGCAGCTCGGCCAGATCTTTTTTATCTGGGCGCTGTTCCAGTCGCTGGTGCCGGCGCTGGTCGGTGGGCTATCGGACCGGATCGGCTACAAGCAGACGATCTTCCTGTCCACGGTCACCAAGATCGCCGCGTATCTGATCATGGGCTTTTATCCGAGCTTTAGCGGCTTCGTGGTCGGCGCCATCGTGCTGGCCACCGGTACCGGCATCTTCAAGCCCGGGATCCAGGGGACCCTGGTCAAGGCCACCAACCGCAAGAACAGCTCGATGGCCTGGGGCATCTTTTATCAGACAGTGAATATCGGCGGCTGGATGGGACCGCTGCTTGCCGCCTCGCTCAGACAGCTGGAATGGTCGCACCTGTTCTTCGCCTGCGCCGGCATCATCTCGATCAATTTCCTGCTCCTGCTGATGTATCGGGAGCCGGATATGGACGAGCGGATCGAGCGGCGCCGCCTGATCGACAGCGGCGAACTCAAGGAGGAAAACCTGGTGCGGACCTCGCTGATCGCGCTGTCCAAGCCGCCACTGTGGATCTTCCTGGTCATCATGTCGGGTTTCTGGTTCATGTTTAACGCACTGTTCGACGTGCTGCCGCTGCATATCCGCGACTGGGTCGACACCTCGACCATCGTCACCACCCTGTTTGGCCCTGACGGAACATCCAATCCGATCCCGATCTTCCTGCTCGGGATGAGCCAGGACGGCAGCCGGATCATGCCGGAGGGTCTGTTGAACGTGAACGCGGGCATGATCATGATCACCTGTTTCCTGTTCGCCCATCTGAGCGGCAAGATGCGCGCGATCAGCAGTATGACCTTTGGAACCTTGTTGACCGCGCTGGCCTTCGCTCTGATCGGCTGGACCAGCGCGGCCTGGGTATGCCTGTTCGGTATCCTGATCTTTAGCGCCGGCGAGATGTTCTCCAGCCCCAAGATGCTGGAGTTCATGGGCAATATGGCGCCGCCGGACAAGAAGGCCATGTATCTGGGCTTCTCGCAGCTGCCGCTGGCCGTGGGCTGGGTGCTTGAGGGATATTTCGGGCCGATGCTCTATGGCCGGCTGGCGGCCAAGGAGACCCTGTCGCGGCGCTGGCTGGAAGAGAATGGGGTCGGCGCGGAGCAGCTGCAGGCAATCCCTCAGGGCGAGGCTTTTCCCTATCTGGTCACCTTTGCTGACGGCACTCCGGAGGCGATGACCCAGATGTTGTACGAGGCCAATAACGTCGGTTTTGTTTGGGACCTGATGGCGCTGATCGCGCTGGCGTCGGCGATCGGGCTGTTCTTCTACGGCCGCTGGATCATGACCCTGGTCAAACCGGACACGGCGGCGGCGCCACAGGCCGCGCAAGCCTGAGACTCACGCAGCGGCGTTCGCTTCAGACGTCTTCTTCCAGCTGGAAGTCGATCGTCTGGACGGCGCGTCTGCTGACGGCTTCGCCGTCAAGGAAACGCGGTTTGAATTTCCAGCGCAATATCGCCTGTACCGCGGCGCGGTCAAAAACCCGTTGAGGTTCTGACCCGACGACCACGGCATCGGCCACCCCGCCCTCAGGGGTGATGGTGAATTCGACCTGGACCCAGCCTTCAAGGCCGCGCAACAGCGCGTCGCGTGGATAGCGAGGCTCGATACGCACGATTGGCATCACGTCTCCGTCTGGCGCGTTCGCATCACCGCTGCCGTAGAATTGTCCGATGTACGGGCCGCCGCCGGCACCAAAACTCATTTCGATATCCGGCATATCCATGTTCAACATCGCGGCCGGCATGTCGGTAGGGCTACTGACCCGGACTTTGGGCGGTGGAGGCGGGCGATCCGGTGGCGGTGGTTTTCTTGGCAGCCGCCGCTCCTTCGCATACAGGTATTCCTCGGGCTGCACATGGATGAAATCCAGCAGCTTCACCCGCGTTGCCGCGGAATCATATTGTTTTGGCCGATTGACCAGGGCGCTGTCAAAACGGAACAACAGCAGCGCGATGACGGTCGCTATCAGCACGCAGACGATGGTCTTCAGGAGCCTGGCGGCGGCGGACTCGATCTCGGCCAGGGCGGGCAGATGATGATGGCTGGGGTAGTGATCTGCGACCTGATGCATAGTGGTCATCGATCATTCCGGATACCGATCGGTATCCTCTCCTTTTTAGCAAACACTAATACATTTATAGCAGCTAAACCGGGTTCTTGCAGGGTTTTCCGCAATCCCATAAGTAACTAGAATCATTAGCAAAATTGCCTGACTTTTCAAACCGGCACCGGGCACTCATGACGCACATGCAGCACGAGGGCGCGAGCTTGGGTTAGGATGCGTCTTCCGGGTCCTCGCAGACCCAGGCGACGGAGATCCGATCTGCCATGCATCGCCCCGCTGAATTCCGCCCCGCCGGCGCGACCGTCCGGCCCGGTCCAGGTATTCCGTATCCGCTGCAGCGTGCCTACGTACGGCTGATGATGTGGCTGGTGGGTCGGTTGCTCCAGGCCAGCTCCGCGGTGGATCCCGTGATCATGCGCGAGGTGGCGGAACTCCCGCCGGGGTTCGCCTTTGCGATGCGGGTCCGTGCCGGCGGCCCTGGCTTCGCCATGTGCGAACAGGACGGACGGCTGAGGCTGATGCCGTTGCAGCAGGCCGGACGTCTGCAGCTGAGTTTCGATTTCAAACATCTGACCCACGCATTCCTGGTGCTCGGTTTTGTTGAGGGCACCGCGGTCTCTTTCGCCCGCGATCGGATGTCGGTAGACGGAAACCTCGGCGCCGGCATGAAGATCGTGCGCTGTCTGAATCGCATGGAGGCCGTGGTACTGCCAAAATTTGTCGCGCGGCGCGCGCTCAAGGCCTATCCGCCCATCGGTTTGGGCGAGAAATTAGCGGCCGCGACAAGGATCTATGCCCGCATGCTGTTGCAGCTTGTCGGAGGGAAATAAGTCATGAGTCAGGAATTCTTCGAGTTCTTCTGTCCGGTAAAAATCGCCGCCGGCTACAAGGCCCTCGAGCATATCCCCTTCGAGCTGGAGGTCCGCGGTGCCTCACGGCCGTTGTTGCTCAGCGACGCCGGCGTCGTGGCTGCGGGACTGGTGGATACGGTCACCGGCGCCATGGGCAGCGGCGGCGCATCAGCCGGTCCGTTGTTCGATCAGGTGCCGCCGGATTCGTCCATGGCCTCGGTGCGGGCGGCGGTGGCGCTCTACCGGGAGCGCGATTGTGATTCCATAATTGCGATCGGCGGCGGTTCGGTGATGGACACGGCCAAGGCCGTCAACATCCTGGCGACGGAAGGCGGCGAGGATCTGCAGCGGTTCGCCGGCGCCAACAATCTGACCCGGCCGCTGAAACCGTTTATCGCGATCCCGACCACGGCGGGGACCGGTTCCGAGGTGACCGCGGTCAGCATCATCAAGGACGAGGACTCCGGCACCAAGATGCCCTTCATGTCCCAGTTCCTGCTGCCGGACGTGGCGGTGATCGACCCCCGGACTACCTTGAAGCTGCCGGCACTGATCACCGCCGCCACCGCGCTGGATGCATTGACCCATGCAAGCGAGGCGTTCACCTGTCTGGCGAAAAACCCCCTCAGCGACGCGTATGCGTCCGCCGCCATCACCCGCATCGCCCGTTCTCTGATCCCGGTCCTCGACGAGCCCGCTGACGCCGGTGGTCGTCTCGAGCTGGCGCTGGCGGCGGCGATGGCCGGTGTGGCCTTTAACAATTCCATGGTGGGTCTGGTCCATGCCCTCGGCCACAGCGTCGGCGCGATCGCCGGTGTCCACCACGGCATGTGTATGGGCATCTTTCTGCCTCATGTGCTGCGTTACAACCTGGATGCCAGACGGGAAGAGATCGGCGAAATGCTGCTGTATCTCGCCGGTCCGGAAATCTATGCTTCGACACCGCACAGCGGGCGGGCGACCGCCGCGATCGCGTGTATCGAGGCGCTGAGGGATCAGGCTCACCAGCGTTGCGGGTTGCCGCGGACCCTGGCTGAGACCGGCAAGGTGCAACGGGAGGACCTGCCGCGGATCGCCGCCATGTCGCTGGACGACGGCTCGATGATCTTCAATCCCGCCGAAGTCGGTTACGACGACGCGTTGGCAGTGCTGGAGCAGGCCTGGGCCTGAGCGCCGGGGAACGCAGCGTTCCCGGTCAGATTTTCACGCGGCCCGGCTCTTGCGCCCGTTCAGGGCCGCGGCGTCGGCGCCCTCCAGGAAGGCGTGTATTTCGGCGATCGTGGCAAGCGCGATCGAGGCGGGAGAGTCACCGCCGATGTCCAGACCTACCGGCCCGCGGACCCGTTCCTCGAGGACGGCGCGCTGTGCGTCGGGCAGCGTCTCGAGCAGCGCGTTGCGTCTCGCCGTCGGCCCCAGCAAACCCACATAACCGGGCGGTGCTACGGTGATGGATCTCAGGAAGGCCGTGTCGGCGATGAAATTGTGGCTCATCAACAGCGCTGCCGATACCCGCTCGAGATCAACGGCGGCTGCCAGATCTTCGGGTCTGCAGCAGACCTGGTGCACCGCATCCGGAAAAAACGCCCGGCCAGGATTCTGCTCGCGATGATCGGCCACCGTGACGCGCCAATGAAGCGCAATCGCGGCGCTCGCCATCGGCACCGCATCGGGACCTGCGCCCATAATCAACAGATGGTTCTGCCGCGGTATCAGACCGACAAACAGACGCCCGGCCGGGCCGGCGTCAAACCCGCGCGACTTGCCTCCGTTCAACAGAGCCTGACAGGCGTCGATCAGACCCGATACCTCGGTCTGGCTGATGCCGAACTCATGAACTCCCGATGCGTCCACGACGACTGAGCGACCGAGCAGTTGATCCGAAATGCCGGTGGCGATGACGGCGGGACGAGAATCCTCCACCGCCTCGCACAGATACGTCAGCGGCTGGTACTCATTTTCGGCCTGCAGCGGTTGCAGCAACAGCCGGACCAGACCATTACAGCCCAGGCCCAACCCCCAGATCAGATCCTCATCTCCGCGCATATCGTATTCGACGATGGCCGGTTCGCCGGCCGCGATCACGTCGCGCGCGCGTTCCACCAGATCGCCCTCGAAACAGCCGCCACCGAGGATGCCGTGGTAGTTCCCCTCGCCGTCTATGATCATGCGGGCCCCCGCCTTGCGATAGGTCGAGCCATCCGTTTCGACGATCGTGCAGAGGACTGCAGGGAAGCGAGCCCGGCGCAGACGATGCAATGCGGGGATAAGGCTGGGTATGTCTCTGCTCATGTAATGCACGCTCCGTTTGATCCGTCGATCCTCGTGCCAGCCTGCGCCTGGCCGCCGGATGATGCCTGAGACTATAGACGATCGCTGCAGCCAGTCGAAGGGCGAGGATCCGCCTTGTATGACAGGCAGATCGCGCTCAGCGCGTAGTCGGCAAAATCAGAATCGGACCCCGGCCGCCGCACACAGGAAACGCATGAATCCGTCCGCACGACGGAATTCATCGGCGATACGCTCCACAAGACCCGGCTGAAACAGGGACGCCGGGTCCAGTGCCGCTATCGCGATAAAGTCTTTGCGCTTGATGTCATCGATACACGGATGATCCGCATCGAACCCGCGCGGTGGCCGCACCAGAGTGTCGCCGCCAAGGCTGAATCGTGCGCTGAACTCCGGTGCATCTTTGGCGGCCAACCACTGGTCAGGGAGGTCAGCGATCCGCTGCCTTATCGCGGCAAGCGCATCCGAAGCAGGCCGCCATGCACCGGCGCCCACAAACGCCTGGTGCGGATCGATATGCAGATAGTATCCCGGCGCGTGCACATCCTTGCCCGCCTCGTGGCGGAACTGTATGCCCACATTCGTTTTGTATGGCCGCTTGTCCCGGGCAAAGCGCACGTCCCGATAGATACGCATCAGTGAGCCGCCGCTCTTCCGCGGCCAGGCAAAAAAATGCGGCGCAAAACCGGCCAGTGGTTCCGCCATGGCGGTGATGAAGTCCAGACAAGGCCCGCGCACCTCGGTCTCGTAGCGGGTCTTGTTATCCGCGAACCATGCACGTTCGTTGTTGGCCTCCAGCTCGACGAGGAACGCCAACAGGTCCGGAGAAAAATGCGAGAAGTCTGTCGCCGGCATGCCTTTTCCCTCCCCCTCGTCATGATGTGTAGAGGTAACTCTAGTTCAGATTCTCCGTTGCCGGGCAAAAAAAGAGGGCGCCCGCGGGCGCCCTCCGGTGGTCTCTTGAATCCCGGCTCTAGTGGCCGCTTGCTCCCATTGCGCCACGTGGGACGCGTATGTCTTCCACCAGATGCTGGATGTGTTCCGGCGGTGCCTTGGTCGCACGCGACACGACAAACGCGGTGACGAAGTTAAACGCTGCGCCGACGGCTCCGAAAGCCTCCGGGGAGATCCCCAGCAGCCAGTTGTCGGCATTGTTCGGCAACATGTTGGTCCCCGGGACAAAGAACCAGCCCTTGAACCAGAAGATGTAGAGCAGCGTTACACCGAGACCGACCAGCATGCCGGCGATGGCACCGGTGCTGTTGGCGCGCTTGTCGAAGATACCCATCATCAGGACAGGGAAGATCGACGATGCCGCGAGACCAAAGGCCAGGGCCACCACCTGCGCCGCGAATCCAGGCGGATTGAGCCCGAAATAAGCAGCGACGCCGATCGCAAAAGCCATCGCTATACGGCTCGCCAGCAGCTCGTTCTTCTCCGAGATGTCCGGCTTGAACACGCCCTTGAGCAAGTCATGAGAGATGGCCGACGCGATCGCCAGCAACAGACCGGCAGCCGTCGATAGCGCCGCCGCGATACCGCCGGCCGCCACCAGAGCAATCACCCAGTTTGGCAGGTTGGCGATCTCCGGGTTGGCCAGCACCATGATGTCCCGGTCGACCTTGGTCATCTCGTTACCGGCCCAGCCGTATTCGGCGGCCTTGTCACCGAGACCCTTCTCGTCGTAGTACTGGATCCGGCCGTCACCGTTCTTGTCTTCCCAGGACAGCAGGCCCGTTGTCGCCCAACGGTCCATCCAGTCAGGGGTCTCCGACATCTGGATGTTGCCATCCGCTGTACCCACCGGGCCGGTCTGGATCGTCTCGATCAGGTTCAGCCGGGCCATCGCGCCGACTGCGGGCGCCGTGGTGTAGAGGATGGCGATGAAGACCAGTGCCCAACCGGCGGAGTACCGGGCGTCCTTGACCCTCGGTACGGTAAAGAAGCGGATGATCACGTGGGGCAGACCCGCCGTTCCGATCATCAGCGAGAAGGTATACAGGAACATGTTCAGCATGTTCCCGTTAGACGCTGTCGAGTACTCCCTGAACCCGAGATCAGTCACGATCAGATCAAGCTTGTCCAGAAGATAGACGCCCGAGCCGTCGGCCATGGTGCTGCCGAGGGCCAGCTGCGGGATCGGGTTGCCGGTCAGGTTCAGCGAAATAAAGATCGCCGGGATCGTATAGGCAAAGATCAACACGCAGTATTGTGCGATCTGGGTGTAGGTGATGCCCTTCATGCCGCCCAGGACCGCATAGATAAAGACGATCGTCATGCCGGTAAACAGTCCGGTGGAGAAATCGACTTCCATGAACCGGGAGAAGGCCACGCCGATACCGCGCATCTGCCCGATAACGTAGGTGACCGAGGCGACGATCAGGCAGATCACCGCGACGATACGGGCGGTCTGCGAGTAGTAACGATCGCCGACAAATTCCGGCACCGTAAATTTGCCGAATTTGCGCAGGTAGGGCGCCAGCAACATGGCCAGCAGCACATAACCGCCGGTCCATCCCATCAGGAAGACCGAGCCGCCATAGCCGAGGAATGCGATCAGGCCGGCCATCGAGATAAACGATGCCGCGGACATCCAGTCCGCTGCTGTCGCCATGCCGTTGGCAACCGGATGAATGCCCTTGCCGGCGACGTAGAAGTCACCGGTGGTTCTCGCGCGTGCCCAGATTGCGATGCCGATATAGAGGGCGAAGGTCAGCCCCACGACAATAAATGTCAGTGTTTTAAGTTCCATGGCTGTCTCCTAGTCCTCGTGAACGTCGAATTCTTTGTCCAACGCATTCATCTTTGCCGCATAGACGAAGATGAGCGCTACGAAGACATACATGGATCCCTGCTGGGCAAACCAGAAACCGAGTTTGTACCCGCCCAGAGAGATTGCGTTCAGCGGCGTCACCAGGACGATGCCAAACAGATAAGAGACAACGAACCAGATCGACAGCAGTATGACCATCAATCTAACGTTTCTTTTCCAGTATTCAGCCATCCGGCTGTCTTGAGGCGTTGTCATGACCCCTCCCCATATGTGTCGCTATTATTGTCAACCTCCAGCAATCTAGCAGAGACACGGACCAGGCAAACCACGACTTTAGTCGAAGGCAGCGTGACACGCGGGCGTCAGCTTTGATCCGGTGAGGGCGGTGACATGCCCGGCAGAATCGTGCTGCACCGCAGTAGCCGCGCTTGCCCGCCGGTGCGCCGCGAGCAGGCCGTTCAAGTTCCATTCCCGACCGTTGCGGGGTTAGGATCGGCCCGGTGCCGGGGTTTGACGGGCGGCACGCATCGTGCGGTCCGGTACCAAGACCAGAACAATCCCGGCGCAGGGGGAGGAAACACAAGCATGCTGCCAACCTGGGTGCCTCCGGTCGTTGCGCTGGCCTACGCCGGCGCGCTGTTCGCTATCGCCTATTTCGGCGACCAGCGCCGGGTGCCGTCGCGGTTTCTGCCGGCGCCACTGGTCTATAGCCTGGCGCTTGGCGTCTATTGCAGCTCCTGGACCTTCTTCGGCGCAGTCGGCAGCGCTGCATCCAATGGCTGGGAGTTTCTCGCCATCTATCTGGGCCCGGCGCTGGTTTTTGCGGTGTTCTATCGGATCCCCGAGCGCATCGTCCGGATCAGCAAACGCCAGCGGCTCACATCCATCGCGGATTTTATCGGCGCCCGCTACGGCAAGTCCCAGGCCCTGGCCGTGCTCGTGTCCGGTGTCGCTCTGGTCGCGGTGCTGCCCTATATTGCGCTGCAACTAAGAGCCGTCTCGCGCAGCTATGAGGTGCTGGCCGGTGTGCCTCATGATCAGATGAGTCAGGGGCCATTCCTTGACGGCGCGCTGGTGCTGGCGGCTGTGCTGGCCGTGTTTACCATCCTGTTCGGGACCCGTCAGGTCGATGTGACCGAGAGTCATCGCGGCATGGTACTGGCGGTGGCGGTCGAATCGGCGGTGAAACTGCTGGCCTTTGTCGCGGTGGGTTTGTTTGTCCTGTTCGGCATGTTCGACGGCCCCGGCGAGCTGTGGGCAGCGGCTGGCCAGGTCCCGGAGGTAGAGCGGCTCTATTCCTCCGCCAGTCTGGGTGCACCCTTCCTCGTCCAGACCGTGCTCGGGATGCTGGCCATCTTGTGTCTGCCGCGGCAGTTTCATATCGCGGTGGTGGAGAACCGGTCGCGCAAGGACCTGGCTTTTGCACGCTGGGCTTTCCCCGCCTACCTGGGGATCTTCAGCTTGTTCGTGGCCCCGATCGCGCTGGCCGGTCTGCTGCGTCTCGGCGGCGCCGACGCAGACACCTTTGTGCTGCGGCTGCCGATGGAGGAGGGCAATACCGCGCTTGCGCTGCTGGCGTTTATCGGCGGCTTCTCGGCGGCGACCGGTATGGTCATCGTCGCGACAATCGCCTGCAGCACGATGCTGTGCAACGAAATCGTGATGCCGGCGCTGGTGCGTTGGCGCGGCGATGCGGTGCCCCAGGGCAGTGAGCTGCCGCTGTTCCTGATCCGCGTACGGCGTGTCCTGGTGGTGCTGATCCTGGCCCTGGGATGGGCCTGCTACCGGGTGATCGGCGCCTATGGCGCGCTGGCCACCATGGGTCTTTTGTCATTTGTTGCGGTTGCTCAATTTGGCCCGCCGCTGCTGTTTGGTCTGTTCTGGAAACGCGCGACTCACCAGGGTGCGATAGTCGGGCTGGCCGTCGGCTTTGCGGTCTGGATCTACACGCTGTTGCTGCCTGCGGCGGCACAGACCGGCTGGTTCTCGTCCGGATTCGTCGAGCATGGGCTGTTTGGTCTGGCCTGGCTGAAGCCCTATGCGCTGATGGGGCTGTCCGGGCTGGACCCGATCACCCACAGCACCATCTGGAGTCTGGGGATGAATGTCGCCGCCATGCTGCTCGTGTCCGTTTACGGGGTCCGGGGTTTGCTCGAGCGCCGTCAGGCGGCGATCTTTGCCAACCCGCATGGTCTTGCGCCCGGCTACGGGTCGCCGCGGCTGAAAGGGAGTGCAACGACCGGCGATTTGCGCATCCTGGCCGAACGTTTTGTTGGCGCAGCCAAGGCCCAGGCGGTGTTCCGGAAATACTTTGCAGCCAAGGGTATGGAGCCGAGCGATACACTGCGCGCCGACGATGCCGCAGTCGAACTCACCGAGCGGCTGCTGTCCGGTGCCATGGGTGCCATGGCCGCGCGCAGGGTGCTCGCATCGGCGCTCAAGGGCGGTGAGCTGGAACTGGACGATCTGGCCCGCATCGTCGGATCCGCGTCACGGACCTCCGGTTTTAATCGCGACCTGCTCGAAATCACCCTCGAGAACATCGCCGAGGGCGTCAGCGTGGTCGATTCACAGCTACGTATCGTGGCCTGGAACCGGAGCTACGAGGAGATGTTCCAATACCCGCCCGATCTGCTCCGGGTCGGGACGTCGCTCGCGGATCTGATCCGGTACAACGCACGGCTCGGTCGCTGCGGACCCGGCGACATTGAAGGCCATGTGCAGCGGCGCCTTGCTCATCTGCAGCACAGGACACGGCACGTTTATCAGCGCGTCCGGGATGACGGCGTGGTGTTGGAGATGCGCCAGAATCCCATACCCGGAGGTGGACTCGTCACCAGCTTTAGCGACGTGACCAGACACAAACAGATCGAGGCGGCATTGATCGACAGCGAGCGCAATATCCGCGCCTACACGGATATCGTGCCGGTGTTGATCGCCTTCGTCGATCGCGATCTTTGTTTCCGATTCGTCAATCGCGCCTATGAGCAGGCGGTGGGTATTCCGCGCGAACAGATCATCGGCCGCCGGGTGGATGAAGTTCTGCCCGAGCCGCGCTTTATGGAGCGGGAAGGACTGATGGCGGCGGCCCTGGCCGGCGAGCGCCAGAGTTTCGAGGTGGAATCCATCGATGCCGACGACTCCCGCCGCTATGCCGAGGCGACCTACGTCCCGCAGCGCAACGAGCGCGGTCGGGTGGAGGGATTTTTCGCCGTCTTCCATGACATCACCGAGCGCCGACGCGCGGAGAAAGCGCTGCAGGACGCCTATGGCTCGCTCGAACAGCGAGTGGATGAGCGCACCCGGGAGCTGTCCGATCTGAATGAGCGCTTGCGCCGTGAGAACGAGCTGCGCCGTGATGTCGAGTATGCGCTGCGTGAGGCGACCAAGGCGGCCGAGACCGCCAACCTCGGCAAGACTCGCTTCCTGGCGGCTGCCAGCCACGACCTGCTGCAGCCGCTGAACGCAGCGCGCTTGTTTACGTCGGCGCTGGCCCAGCGCGAGCTGGACGGCGCCACCCGGGTCTCGATCCAGCGGATCGACAGCTCACTGGTGGCAGCAGAGGAATTGCTCACCACGCTGCTCGACATCTCCAAACTCGACGCCGGCGCAATGGAGCCCCAGATCAGTGAATTCAGCCTGCAGGAAATCATGACCGGGCTTAGCCTGCAGTACAGCGTTATCGCCCGGCAACGGGGTCTGGCGCTGCACACGATCCCCAGCCGGCTGACCGTGCGTACCGACCGTCGCTTCCTGCGCCGGATCCTGCAGAACTTCCTGTCAAACGCGATGCGTTACACAGCGCAGGGTCGCGTCGTGATGGGTTGCCGGCGCAAGAATGGCACAGTGCGGATCGAGGTCTGGGATACCGGCGAGGGTATCGAGGACGGGCATCGCGAAGAGATCTTCGAAGAATTCCGGCGTCTGCAGAGCAAGGACCAGACGGGGGAGAAAGGCGTCGGCCTGGGGCTCGCCATCGTCCGGCGTATGGCCGGCGCGATGGGTCACCCGGTTGAGGTGCGTTCGTGGCCAGGTCGCGGCTCGGTGTTCAGCGTTATCGTGCCGGTGGTCAAGGCGCGGCGTCATACGCGGAGAGTGGGGGCCGGGCCGCGGCGCCGGAGCGGTCTGCTCGAGGGCACGCGGGTGCTGTGCGTCGACAATCAACCGGACATTCTCGAGGGCATGGCACAGCTGCTCGGCGGATGGGGTTGCGAGGTGATGACCGCGGCGAGCACAACGGAGGCTCTGGGCAGGATCGGTAACGGGGGGCCGCGTCCGGATATGGTGCTGGCCGACTACCAGCTGGATGATGGCGATACCGGTCTGATCACGCTGGCCGCCATCGGCGAGCACTGTGGCGTTATTCCCGGGGCCGTGATCACAGCCGACCACGGCGACGAGATCCGGGACCTGGTGCGCAGCGCCGGTTATCCGATGTTGCGCAAGCCGATCCGTCCCGCCGCGCTGCGGGCGATGATGCATCAGCTTCTGGCCCAGCGCGTCGCCTCGGCCTGAGCCTCAGGAGCCGGTCAATCTCGCTGCCTGTTCCAGACGGCGCGCCGCCACCGCCGCCTGGGTACGGCTGCGCACGTCCATCTTGCGAAAGATCGCGGTCACGTGCGCCTTGATGGTCGCCTCGGACACCTCGAGCTCAGCCGCGATCTGTTTGTTGAGCAGGCCATCGGCAAGCATCATCAGCACCCGGAACTGTTGCGGTGTCAGGCTGGCGATGCGGTGCGCCAGTTCCTGATCGTGGGTCAGGCTTTCGTCGTCGCCGCCGCGCGCCACGTCCGGCAGCCAGACCTCGCCGTCGAGGATGGCCTTGACCGCCTCGGCGATGGTCGCCAGCGTGGATGATTTCGGGATAAAGCCGGAGGCGCCGAACTCGACCGCGCTGCGCATCACCCGCGGGTCCGAGGCGGCCGAGACGATGACCACCGGCAGGATCGGATATTGGGTGCGTAACCAGGCCAGGGCAGAGAAGCCGTGGGCGCCCGGCATGTCGAGATCGAGGAGCACGAGATCAGCATCCTCGTTTTTACTCGCGGCTTGCTCCAGGGTGTCTACCGAATCGGCCTCGATAAAGGTCACATCACGGATGATGTTCCCTATCGCCTGCTGCAGCGCCTCCCGGAACAGCGGGTGATCGTCGGCGACGATGATTCGGGCACTGTCTTGCATGGCATCACGGCCCATCCGGGCCGGCTGCTCCTCAGCCCTTTCCCGGTCGTTTGCTGATTAACTCGTCGACAACGCCAGGATCGGCCAGGGTCGAGGTATCACCAAGGCTGTCATCCTCCCGCGCCGCGACCTTGCGCAGGATACGCCGCATGATCTTGCCGGAGCGGGTCTTCGGTAGCGCCGGCGTAAATTGTATGACGTCCGGACTCGCAATTGGGCCTATTTCCTTGCGCACCCAGTTCCTGAGCTCCTTTTCCAGCTCCGGGTTCGGTTCCTCGCCCCTGAGCAGGGTGACATAGGTATAGACGCCCTGGCCCTTGATGTCATGCGGATAGCCGACGACCGCCGCCTCTGCCACTTTGGGATGGGCCACCAGTGCGCTCTCGATTTCAGCCGTTCCCATGCGGTGGCCGGAGACGTTGAGCACGTCATCGACACGCCCGGTTATCCAGTAATAGCCATCGTCATCCCGGCGCGCCCCGTCGCCGGTGAAATAGGTGCCGTCGAAGGTGGAGAAATAGGTCTGGATAAAGCGCTCATGATCGCCGTAGACGGTGCGCATCTGACCCGGCCAGCTGTCCAGCAGCACCAGGTTACCTTCGTTCTCGCCCTCCAGCACATTGCCGTCCCCGTCCACCAGCGCCGGCTGTACACCGAAGAACGGCAAGGTCGCCGAGCCCGGCTTGAGCGCGGTGGCGCCGGGCAGCGGCGTGATCAGGATGCCGCCGGTCTCCGTCTGCCACCAGGTGTCCACGATAGGACAGTGTTCGTCACCGACGACATGGAAATACCATTCCCAGGCCTCCGGGTTGATGGGTTCGCCCACGGTGCCCAGCAAACGCAGGGTCTTGCGGCTGGTTTTGGTGACCGGATCATTGCCATTGCGCATCAGCGCGCGGATCGCGGTGGGGGCGGTGTAGAAAATCTGTACCTTGTGTTTGTCCACGACCTGCCAGAAACGCGACGAATCCGGATAATTCGGCACGCCCTCGAACATCAACGTGGTCGCGCCGTTGGCCAATGGTCCGTACACGATATAGCTGTGGCCGGTGATCCAGCCCACGTCGGCGGTGCACCAGTAGATATCGCCGTCCTTGTAGTCGAACACGTACTCATGGGTCATGGCGGCATAGACCATGTACCCGCCGGTGGTGTGCAGCACGCCCTTGGGTTGTCCGGTGGAGCCGGAGGTATAGAGAAGGAACAACGGATCTTCGGCGCCCATCTCTTCGGGCTCGCATTCGTTTGGCTGGTCGGCGATCAACTCGTGGTACCAGACGTCGCGACCCTCGGTCCACGGAATGTCGTTGCCGGTCCGACGCACCACCACCACGTTCTTGACCTGCTCGAGATTGCTCTGCGACAGACTGGTGTCCACGTTGGTCTTCAGCGGGACCGTGCGGCCGCCGCGCAGCCCCTGATCCGCGGTAATTACGAACTTCGAATCACAGCCGTCGATGCGTCCCGCCAGGGCTTCCGGCGAGAATCCGCCGAACACCACCGAATGAGGCGCGCCGATACGGGCACAGGCCAGCATCGCGATGGCCGCCTCGGGCACCATCGGCATGTAGATCGTCACCACATCGCCACGCTTGACGCCGAGGCTTTTCAGCCCGTTGGCAAAGCGGCAGACTTCTTCGTACAGCTCGCGATAGCTGATGTGGCGGTCGTCCGCCGGATCGTCGCCCTCCCAGATGATGGCGGTCTGGTCGCCGCGGCTGGCCAGATGCCGATCGAGGCAGTTGGCCGACGCATTCAGCGTACCGTCGTAGTACCAGCGGATGTGTACGTCCGGTCGTGTAAACGAGACGTCCTTGACCTTATTATAGGGCTTTATCCAGTCGATCCGTTTGCCCTGTTCACCCCAGAACCCCTCTGGATCCTCCACGGACTGCGTATACATGTCCTGGTATTTTGCGGTGTTGCAGTGGGTGCCGGCCGCGGCGGCTGCGGTTACGGGATAAACTTTTATTTCACTCATTTTTTCACCCTCAAAACGGGTTTGTAGCGAGACATCAGGGAGATTAGGGCAGTCTTGCCCGATAGGACAGGGGGGTACATTAGACTTTTGTCTGAAACCCCATGCAGACGTGTTAGACCTTTGACTAATACCATTTGACGATATCTGTGGTCATGATCGCGAGCTTTTTTGCTTCCGAACACAGAAGATCGGACGATGAAACCGAGAAACGCCGGGCGTACCGTGATTTTGCCCGCCGATCTGATGGTACTGACGTTCAGCGCCCGCGCTCAGCCCGGTTCCGCCGCTGCTCTGGTTAACACTGACCCGAATATCCTGGCGGACGCTATTGCCCGCCATCACTGCAAGGCGGACATATTGTTGGCGTCGGCGTCTGACCCGGCTATCGTGAACCCATGAGCAGCTTTCTTAATTTCCGCGAACCCCCGTTCGCCGGTCTCGCCGCCACCGAGCGCCAGCGCGTGAGTGACAGCATCGATGTGGCGGCCTTCGACACCGGCGACGTGGTCAAGGAGCCTGGCAAGCGCTGGCGCCGCCTGTTGATCGTCCTGCGCGGCCGCATCGATGCGTTCGACGAGGACAGCAACCGCGCACGTCAGTTCGGTGTCGATGATCTGGTTGGTGCGCGCGACCTGTTGCGCGGCGACAAGAGCCGCAAACTCGTGGCCGCGCTGCCGACGGTGTGTCTGTCCATTCCGCGGGACGTGGTGGACTGGTTGTGTCACAACAATACCGCGTTCCGCATGGCGCTTGGCGCCGAGGGCCAGGCCCGGCCCGAGGTGCATGCGCGAAGCGAGGACGACAGCTTTACGCTGGCCCGGGTCGAGGACGCCGGTGTCCGCAAGGCGGTGGTGCTGCCATTCGAATCACCGGCCCGGGAAGGCGTCAAAGTGCTGCGCGAGCGTAAGGCCGATTGTCTGCTGGTCCGGCGCGGTGAGGAGTACGGCATGGTGACCGGCACCGATCTGTTGGAGGCGGCGAGCTCTGCATCCGGCATCGACACGCCGCTGGGCGATGTGGCCAGCTGGGAATTGCTCACCATCGCCTCCGATGAATATTTGTTCGACGCGCTGGTGCTGATGACCCAACATCAGGTCGAGCGTCTGGTGGTCATGGATCACGACAAGCTGGCTGGCATCCTGGAGCTCAACGACGTGCTCGGTCTGTTCTCCACCGAGTCCCACTCGCTCGGCATTCGGATTCAACGTGCCGAGACGCTCGAGGAACTCGAGACTGCCTCCGCGGCGACACTGGACCTGACGCGCAACCTGGTGGACCGTGGCGTCACGGTGGCCCGGGTGGTGGATCTGCTCTCCGCGCTCAACGGACGCACCATGTCACAGCTGTTCCGGATGTGCGTCCCGGAACCGGTGCTCAAGGGGGCCTGCCTGATCGTGATGGGCAGCGAGGGTCGGGGTGAGCAGATTTTGAAGACGGACCAGGACAACGCGATCGTGCTGGCCGATGATCTCGAGTGGCCGGACCAGCAACGGGATCTGGAGAAATTTTCGTCGCTGCTCAGCCGTCTGGGCTATCCGCCCTGTCCGGGCAATTATATGGTGAGCAATCCGGCCTGGGTGATGACCGTCAGCCAGTGGCGCGAGCGCATCGACGGCTGGATCCGCCGCGCCGATGGTGACGCCATGCTGGATCTGACGGTGTTTTCCGATGCCAGACCGGTGACCGGCAACGCCGAGCTGTTCCAGGACGTAAAGGGCTGGATGCTGGAGCGGTTCCAGGTCACGGTCGGCTTTATCTCGACCTTTGCCCACCCGGTGATCCGCTTTTCGGTGCCGCTGAATCTGTTCGGCGGGATCAAGAACCCGGACGAGGGCATCGATATCAAAAAGGGGGCGGTGTTCCCGCTGGTCCACGGCGTGAGGAGCCTCGCGCTGGGTAACGGTATCCACGCCACCAATACCTTTCGCCGGCTGCGCCAGCTCGTCGCGCGCCGGGCGCTCGATCCGGCGACCGGTGAGGATCTGGCTGCGGCGCTGGAAACATTTATGCTGCTGCGACTGCGCCAGCAGCTGGAGGCTATCGCCAGCGGGCTGCCCGCCGACAATGTGATCCGCCCCGCTGGTCTGCCGCGGATGGAGCGTGACCAGCTGCGTCGCGGTCTGCGCATCGTCAAGTCGTTCCAGGGCACTATTGCGCGCCGCTATCATCTGGAGCTGTAGTAAGCCGGGCGCGACCGATGGGGAGAGCAGTCATTTATCGCAGCCAGGCAGTATCCATTCGGAGGCGCCATCCATGCTGCCACGAGGGTTGAGAATCCGCCTGGATCAGCGCCGTCATCGGCACGGGCCGTGGGCGGCGCTGTTTGAGGACTACCAGGGCGAAGAGCTGGTGTCGCTGGACTGCGAGACCTCCTGCGCCGACCCGCGGCGCGCGGACATACTGTCGATCGGCGCTGTCCGCATCCAGGGTCGTCGCATCCTGACCAGCGAGGCGCTGGATCTGAAGCTGGCGCCGCCGGAGGAGTTGGACGAGGCATCGCTGCTGATCCATCGTCTGCGACGGCAGGACCTGCACGGCGGGCTCGGTGTCGACGAGGCCATCGATCGCACCCTCGGCTTTATCGGCAACCGTCCGATCCTCGGCTATCACATCCGCTTCGATATTGCGGTGCTTGATCGTCAGCTGCGTAACCTGCACGGTTTTGGTCTGCCCAACCGGGCGGTCGAGCTGGCCGACACCTTCGTCAAGCGCTGCGGCCGGCCGGGCGACGGGATCGAGGGGGACCTGCGGCTGGAGACCATCGCCAGGAAGCTCGATATGCCGGTGCCCAAGGGGCGCCACGCGGCGTATCTCGATGCGCTGTTCGTCGCCACTCTCTATGTGCGTCTGATGCACGGCGATTGCGGGCGTTGAACGCGTTGCAGAGATTCCGGCTGGACCGTCTCGCGGGCAGATTGTCGCGCTACCAGGCGCAGCCGGAAACGTACCCGGATGATGAGGCGGGTCTGACAGTTTGCAAGCTGGCCGTCAATGCGCTGCGCGCCGGTAACTACGGCATCGGCGCGTTGATCCTCGATGCGGCAGGTGAGCCGCTGATCGAGGCCACCAACCGGGTCTTTGAGCCGGCGTTTACCAGTGCCGGGCACGCGGAGATGGCGGCCGTGGACGAGCTGGAGCGCCGTTATCCGGAGCTCGCGCCCGGCGAGCTGACCCTGGTCGTCAGTCTCGAGCCCTGTCCCATGTGTTACACCCGGCTCAAGCTCGCCGGTCTTGGACACGTTCGCTATCTGGTGCCGGACCCGCCCGGCGGTGTGGTGCATATGGCCGCGCGCCTGCCGGAGATCTGGCAGCTGCTCAATCCGGAGCAACGCTTTGGCCCGGCAGCCGTGTCGCCAGAGATCCGCCAGATAGCGCGACGCCTGTTCCTGACCAATCTGCGCGCCCTCAGGCGGCAGCTGTTGTCCCGGATTCAGCCGCCCCGGTAACGCTGGCCGAGAAACTCGACAAAGCTGCGCACCGCCCTGAAGGCCTCGCGCAGCAGCGCGGCGTCTCCGGAAGCCAGCGAGCCGGTATGGACCATGTTGGCCAGATCGGCCGATACGCGGGTGGCTTCCTTTGCCTCCAGACGTCTCAGCTGCTGCGCCAGTCTGAGCTGGTTGAGCACCTGGAACGCCTCTACCAGGTCGTCCGCCAGGCCGTCCTGCATCACACCCGCTTCTTTGAAACCCTCCAGCCGGCGGAACGTATTCGACGCCGAGAGCCCCAACTCGAGGGCCAGCGTGCGCGCGCCGTGGATGATCGGAAACAGACCGAAGTGTTTGACGTCGATGTCGCGACCGCTGCGGCTGCCGCTGCCGAAAAATGGTGGCGGCGGGCCCGGTTCCAGTGCAGGTTTGACGAATCGATGCCAGAAGTCCGGCTCCCGCGGCAGCGCCTGACCGAGCAGCATGACCAGCGGCTCGAACAGCCCCAGGTTCCCGGTCACCGGGGTGGCGTCGAGGAGGGCAGAGATGCCGAGGATCGCGTCTTCGGTGTCGGCGTGGGCCCAGCGCTGAATTCGCTCCTGCCATTGTTCCGTGGTCAGGTTCCAGTCCGGGTTGCTCACCACCATCTCTCGCGGTGAGGGCGGATAACCGAGCTTTTGGGTACGGTGGGTGAACTCTTCCAGCTGCGCCTGCCTCTCTGGCCAGCGCAACTCCGGCGCGATGACCAGCGCATTACTCTGATCCGTGCGCATCACCTGCTCGCCGCGACCCTCGCTGCCCAGCACCAGCAGACAGGTGTGTTGCAACACCTCGTCTGCCACCAGCAGTCCATAATTTCTTGCCATGATGCGCCGGTGCAGCTCCGCCAGCAGATCCATGATGAAGCGGACATTGACCCGCTGCGCGAACAAAGAGCGGGCCAGCTCGACGATCCCGGTCGAGGCATCCAGAAGCGTAGAAAAATCTTTCGCCCCCTCGACCCGGAGCGCGATCACGTGGCTGTGGCTGGAGAGGAAACCGAGGATATCGCTCATCTCGACCAGCCCCACCGGCGTCTCGCCGTCCATCACCACCAGCCGCTCGATACCGTAACGGGTCATCCGGATCAGCGCTTCGAACAGGAATTCACCCTGGTTGATGGTGATCAGATTCCAGGTCGCGACATCGTCCACGTTGTCATCCAGCGAGCGGCCGGAGAGTGCCAGCGCCTCGAGCAGATTGGTGCGCGTAAGGATGCCGTACTGACCGTCGCGTCTGGCCAGCGCGCAGTCGGACTGGCTGGCGCGCAGGGTCTCGACCACCGAGCGGATACTGTCGCCGGACTCCACCAGCACCGCGAGGCGCATACAGCTGTCGTCGACCCGGGCCATGTTGAAACTGACCAGATCCCGATAAGCGCCGCTCTGCGCCACGAGCTTGGTCTTGGTGGCCAGGTCCTGCAGAAAGAATTGTCCGAAGTCCGGATTGCTGTACACGAGTTCGCGGAACACCTCGCCGCGCAGTTGGTGGCACAACGTGTCCTCCATGGCGACATAGTGGTGCCGGGCCCGCCCGCGCAACACCGCCAGCGAACCAAAGACCTCACCATCACGGTAATGGGCCACCGCATGGTCGGTGTCGGTGGCTGCCGGATCACGTTCCTCGACCAGACCCTTGTCCACAACGAACACGAAACCCGATTCCCGCCCGGCTTCGATCAGCGCATCACCGGCGGCATAGAAATTGATGTCCATCGCGCGGATCGCGCGCTGCCGTTCCGCGTCGGTCAACAGGGAGAATGGCGGGTCTTCGCTGGCGAAGTCCGAATACATGCCAACAGGCTGCAGAGCGAGTCGGTGTGTGTCAATTCCACCAAGGGACTAATCTGCGGCGATGCAGCGCGGCCATTTGCTGGTGATCGCAAGCAGCCCCGATAACCGTATTGTCGGCCTGCTTGTCCCGGGAAAAACAAAACCCCGCCGAAGCGGGGATCTGTTCACTTATTAGAGACGTATCTGCTCAGGATGATCTGCGTAGCCTGGCACCGACAGACCTGAGCGCCACCACGGTGGCGGTCCCCGCAAATGCCGCCGACAGCCACACCCAGCCATGCAGGCTGCCGCTGGACACGCCGGCCAGGAACGCGCCGATATTGCAGCCCAGGCCGACGACGCCGCCATAACCGAGCAGCAGTCCACCCACCGCGGCGCTGAGCCCTTCTGCTGCGGAGATCTTCCAGTGCAGCCGCAGGCTGCCGGCCAGCGCGACCGCCAGCGCGGTACCCAGGATCAGCCCCCCGATCATCAGCGTGGTCACGTCCGTCCACAGGCTGGCTTCCAGCGCATCAATCCTCGTGTCTGTGCCCCAGTAGTCCCAGAATGCGACATCCCAGGGAATACCCGAGACGCCGATCAGCTTCGCGCCCCACAGCGGCAGCGCCGACATGATCACCCATGGGCGACCCGATAACAGCAGAGTGACGACGCACAACAGCGCCAGCACGGCTACGCCCCGGGACATGGGCCAGGGTCCGCGCAGCCAGTTGTAGTCGCTGGACGGGTGCCGGTGCAGGCGGCCGTGGCGGGCCCGCTCTGACCAGATACTCAACCCGGCCAGCGCGCCGATGAGCGCCAGGTTGCCTGCGATGCCGCCCACCGGACCCCATTCCCGCAGCATCGAGAATGAGAACCAGCTCGGACGGGATTCCCACCAGCCGATATGGGCGCTGCCCAGTGTCGCCCCGACGACCATAAACGCGACGACCAGGACGTAACGGAGCTTGCCATTGCCCAGACCGGCCAAAGAGCCGGATGAGCAGGCGGAGGCCAGCTGGGCACCGATGCCGAACAAGAAGGCACCGGCCAGCAACGCAACGCCGACCGGGCGCACGACATCGAACAAGGGGCGACCGAATGCCTCGCCAAGCGCGAACAGCGGGAAAAACGCCAGCGTCAGCATCGCCAGCAACGCAAGCTGCGCCCGGAAGCCAGCGCCGCGCCGCTCGACGAGGACCGACCGCCACGCACCGGCGAAGCCGAATCCGGAGCGGTTGAGCGCAACGCCCAGGCCGGCGCCCACGAGCAGCAGCGACGCGTGTCTGAGCCCGACTTCCTGAGCCGCGATCCAGGCGCCGGCCGTGAGCAGGCTGGCGACGATCAGCAGGGGGAGCCGCAGGCCAAGACCGCCGAGCAGCGAACGGGCTGGCGTCCAGGCGCGGGAGCGGAGTGTCAGGGCCGTATGGGGCACGATCAGGGCGTCCGTGAGATGCTGGACGGAAGACCGTAGCATTCGGTCGCGAGGGGTTTGAAATACTCCTTCCGCATGCCGAACTAACGGTTGGTTATATGTTTCGGGGACGCGCGGCCGCAGGCTTCTGTGTCAATGGCGCATTCCGGAACCGGGCTCTTCGGCCTTATCGGTCTGGTGCCCGGACACGGCAGGTGTTTATGCCAGGTAAACAGCCGCGTCGCCGCGACCTGTTGAGAGCCCCGGTGCCGGCTTCGATATCTGGCCCTCTGGCGTGGGCTCGAACCATCGACCCGGTAATCGGCGGCCTCAGGCCAGCGTCGGGTCAGAATTTCGCGCGGATACGCGCCCCGGTGATTTGTCTGGCCCGGCTTTCGCGCCAGATGATCAAGCCGTTAGAAGCGATGACGACGCTGGCGCCGATCAGTACGGTCGGTACCGGCCAGTCGTTCCAGATCAGCCAGCCGAACAATGTGGCCCATACGATGCCGCTGTAATTGAACACCGTGACGATGGCCGCCTGCGCGTTGCGGAAAGCGGTGGAGAGCAGCCATTGCGCAAGCGCACCGGACAGCCCGACGCCGAACAGCAACGGCACCTCGGCCATGGTCGGTGTCACCGCAACCAGCGGTAGCGGCAGTGCCGTGATCAGCGCGCCGATCACCAGGAAGTAAAAGGTGACGGTCTCCGGGCTCTCATGGCGGCCGAGATAACGCAGCACGATCTGCAGCGTGGCGTGCATCAGCGCCGCGGCAATCGCCACCGTGATGCCGAGCGCGCTCACCTGGCCGGCCGGGCTGGCCATGATCACGACACCTGTAAAGCCGATCACGACCGCGGCCCAGCGGTAGGGTCCGACGCTCTCGCGCAGAAAGATCACGCCGAGCACCGGGATGAATAGCGATGACGTAAACAGCAGCACCGTCGTCTCAGCCATCGGCATCAGCGAGAACGCGGCAAAGGTCGTCACCAGAGAGATCGCGCCGAGGACGGCACGGAGACCGATTAGCGACGGCTTGCTGCGTATGACGAGGATGTCCCTCTTGCCGAGCACGAAGACCATGATCAGAAACGGCATGCAGGCGATCAGGTTGCGGTAGAACGCGATCTCGATCACCGAGTGTCTGACGCTCAGCAATTTTGCGAACACGTTCATCACCGTGAACATGAAAAACGCCGCCATCGCCGCCAGCATGCCGCGGACGACGTGTTCCTGATGAGGCAGCGCTTGAGTATCAGTCGACAACGGATTTCCGCTATTCCATCCGGGTAAAAAACCCGGCCTAGAGTACCGGATTAATTGCGCTGGATTCGGAGGCCGAAAAGCCTGCCCCCAGACGGACGCTCGTCAGCCCGTGGCAGAAGACACGCGTGCAGACGCCGATACACTGGAAGTCGCGACATCCAGATGGCAGGAAAATAAACCTGACACCTTTGACGACCCCATTTTTTGGTCTTCTCCCGGCGCTCCTCAGATGCCAAATGACAGGCTGTCAAGCAGATTGGGCGCGTCGGAGGACTCGAGCACGGTCATCGCATCCCAGTTCTCCCAGCTCTCCACAACCTTGCCATCCTGCAGGCGCTGGATGCTAATGCCGCTTACGCTGATCGGTTCGCCGGTGGCCTGGTCCCGGGTCGCGGTGTCCAGCGATTCGCGAACGCGGGCGGTCCAGCGGGTGGCCACCTTGTCGCCGGACGCGAACTGATCCTCGATCGTAAATATGATCTCAGGAAAGATTCCCTTGAATACTGCAATGCGCTGCTGATACTGCTCGATACCCTGCAGCGTGGCCCCGTATGGCGCCGCATGACCCACGAAATCGGTGGCCATGATCTCTGGCAGGACAGAAAGATCTCCTTTGCTCCAGACCTGTTCCAGAAGGCGGCGCACTACCTGCATATTCGTATCAGACATCGGACTTTCTCCTCTGCTTCGACCCGGCCCCGCTCCCTGCGCAGGATCGCAGGCGAATCCTGGCGGAGACCGAGTGTTCGACGTCGATCGTTGCCAACCCGGCGCCGCCCGGCCCGGCCAGGAAGCCGAACGCGACGAATACCAGCGGCGCAGTGAGCACGGTACCTTCGAGCCGCCCCGAGACCATCGCGTAGGCCAGAAACAGCCCTCCCAGAATAGCGACGGTTGCGAGGTCCATCAGTGGAGTTCCCGAAATCGATGGGGTTTCATATCGCGGTGCATTATAAATGCCGGTTCGGGGTCGGACCTCAATAAGCTTCTGTCCGGGCTCGATATATTCTCGCCTGAACGCCATAGCAGAGCCTTAGAGGGCTTTTTTCGGCCCCGAAAAGGGCCGTCGAAGGAAGCGGTCGACCCGCTCCCGCGTGCCCGCCCCGGGACTGTCGCGGAAGAGCTCCTTAGATGCGTCTTTCGGGGCCTCAAAACGCGGGTTTAAGCGTCGAGGGCAGGCAAAATCAATCGGGGTTGCAAACCAATACAGAGGGTTAACGTGGTCCGACGCCGACACGCCCGACCCCACACGCGCCGGATCGCCGAAGAAACCCTGCCAGCGCTCGGCTCACGCACCTACGCCCCATCGTCACCAGCTCCGGACAGGGCGTTTGAATTTCCTATACTCAGAGTGTTGAAGCGCTGCTTTAACAGGACAATTGCTGGAACTGAACCCGTAAGCCCGTGTACTCACGTGCGGAGGACCTGAGTCATGTGTAGATGGATAGCCTATGTCGGGGCACGTGTGCCGATGGAGGAGTTGATCCTCAAGCCCGAGCACTCTCTTATCGATCAGAGCCTCGCATCCGAACAGGGTGCAGAGACGACGAACGGGGATGGTTTCGGCGTAGGCTGGTACGGCGACCAGCCGGAACCGGGAATTTACAAATCGACCGAACCGGCGTGGAATGACCGCAATCTCGCTGTCTTGTCCAAGCACATCAGCTCGCATCTATTTCTGGCCCACGTGCGCGCAACTACCGGTACGCCCATACAGCAGACAAACTGCCATCCGTTCTGCAGGAACACCTGGCTGTTCGTGCACAATGGCGTCATCCGGGGTTATGAGCACATAAAACGCGACCTCATGTTCGAGGTCGATCCCGAACTCTTCTTCGGCATCGAGGGCACCACCGACTCCGAGCTGATGTTCAACCTGGCCCTCACCTACGGCCTCACGCGTGAGCCGCTCGTGGCATTGGAGCGAATGGCAGGCTTTATCGAGGATGCCGGACGTCGGCATGGCGTGGAGTTCCCCTTGCAGATGACACTGGGGTTGAGTGACGGCAGCCGGCTCTGTGCCGTCCGCTATTCCAGTGAGCACCAGTCTCGAAGCCTGTATCACAGCACCAGCATGGAGGCGCTGCAACAGATCAATCCGGAACTCGAACGATTCTCCCGCGATGCCCGCGCCATCGTGTCCGAACCACTCGGCGAAATGAAGGAAGCGTGGGTGCAGGTGCCGGAATCGTCGGCAGTGATCGTCGAGTCTGGTGAAGTCGAAGTACTGCCGTTCACGCCGCGTCTACCCGATTGACGCGGGCCGTGGCACAGCCTCGTTGCCGGGACCAGGTGCCGGTTATAGCAAGATAACTCATGGCCGCGGTCCGGGGTCGGACCTCAATAAGCTTCTGTCCGGGCTCGATATATTCTCGCCTGAACCCCATCGCAGAGCCCTAGAGGGTCCTTCTCGGGGCCGAAAAGGGCGTTCTAAGGAAGCGTTCGACCCGCTCCGGGGGTCCGCCCAAGGACAGTCGCGGCAGAGTTCCTTAGGTGTGTCTTTCGGGGCCTGAAAACGCGGGTTTAAGCGCCGAGGACCGGCAAAATCAATCGGGATTGCAAACCAATACAGAGGGTTAACGTGGTCCGACCCCGACACACCGCCGCCGCCTGACCAAAGTGCCGATGGCTGGCGAGGGCTCGGGCATGATTGAGCTGCCTGAGCGTGATGTTAATGCAAAAAAAGTATCATATTGGTATTAACAATGTATTAGACGCATGAGTGATCGCCGTGTTTCCATAACACTCGGTCGGGACGGTAAAAGCCTCGACTGGCCGCGCCTCGCCAGCATTTCAGGCGTTGTCAGCATCAACGTCGTCACTGGCAACCTGTGGCGCTTCCAGCTGCGTGGGCACTACCCATTTCGTGCCGAAGCATTGAAGGTGCGTAGGGTGTTTATTTTCTAATGTTGTCGTTCCTGTGGTTTGGCCGCCGGGACCACACCGATCATGGAGAATGAGATGAAGCTTTTGACCGTACTCGGCATCGCCGCGATGCTCGCTATGTCATCCGCCGGCCTGGCTGAAACACAGACTGGCCACTTCAGCCCCAAGGGCAAGCTGCCGTCGAAATACACGGTGGAAAAACAACAGCAGCAAAGAAAGACTTTGCCGTTTGCGGACAAACGCGATTTCGAGGAGCAATCGAAGGGCTTTATCGCGGCGCCGGACTACACCCAGATCATGGCCGAAAAAGGCAATGTGGCCTGGGATATGGGGAAGTACGACTTCCTGCTCCAGGGCAAGGACTTCGACAGCGTCCATCCCTCGCTGCAGCGCCAGGCCATCCTGAATATGAATTACGGTCTCTACGAGGTGATGCCCGGAATCTATCAGGTTCGTGGATTTGACCTGGCAAACATCAGCTTTATTCGAGGCGCTACCGGGTGGATCATTTTCGACCCGCTCACCGCCAAGGAAACCGCTGCCGCCGCGCTCAAGTTCGTCAATGAGCAGCTCGGTGAGCGCCCGGTGGTTGCGGTCGTCTACTCGCATTCTCATGCCGATCATTTTGGCGGCGTGCGTGGTGTGGTCGATCAGGCGGATGTGGACAGCGGCAAGGTCAAGATCATCGCGCCCGTGGGTTTCATGGACCATGCCGTGGCGGAAAATGTGTATGCCGGCAATGCGATGACCCGACGTCTGTTCTACCAGTACGGGGTGCTGTTGCCGGCCAATCCATACGGCCATGTGGATCAATCGATCGGCAAGACCGTCGCTGCTGGTAATCTCGGTCTGATCGAGCCCAACGTGATCATCGAGGACGACTTCGATGAGATGACGGTCGATGGCGTCCGCATGATCTTCCAGAACACGCCGGGGACCGAGGCGCCGGCAGAGATGAATACCTACTTTCCCGATATGCAGGCGTTCTGGGCCGCAGAGAACATTTCTGCAACGATCCACAACATCTACACATTGCGCGGTGCGCTGGTGCGCGACGCCCTGGAGTGGTCAAAGCAGATCAACGAGGCGCTGTATCGCTATGGCCAGGAAGCGCAAGTCATGTTTAGCGCGCACAGCTGGCCGCGCTTTGGCAACGCGCGTATCCAGGAAGTGATGCGCGGACAACGCGACATGTACGGACATCTGAATAACCAGGTGCTGCACCTGGCAAACCAGGGCGTCACCGTCAACCAGATACAGAATGTCTATCAGCCGCCGAAGAGCCTGCAGCAGCAGTGGTACGCACGTGGGTATCACGGCTCGATGGAACACAATAGCCGGGCGGTGATCAACCGTTATCTGGGCTATTGGGACGCGAATCCAACCACGCTGATCCCGCTGTCGCCGGAAGACTCCGCGCCCCTGTATGTCGAGATGATGGGCGGCTCGGACAAGATCATGGCCAAGGCTCAGGAACTGTATGACCAGGGCAAGTATCGCCATGCACAGGAGATACTGAACAAGCTCGTCTATGCAGAACCCGGTAACCAGCCGGCCAAGGACCTGCTGGCTGACGCGTTTGAACAGTACGGCTATCAGCAGGAGAGCCCCAGCGTGCGTAACAGCTTCCTGGCGGCAGCCTATGAACTGCGCTCCGGCATCCCCGAGGGGGCCAGCCCGAAGTCCAGCGGCCCGGATCTGATCCGCGCGATGACCACGGACCTGTACCTGGATTTTCTCGGGATCCGCATGGACAGCAACAAAGCCGACGGCATGGCGTTCACGGTCAATCTGCTGACCCCGGACAACGGCGAGGAATTCGTGGTCGAGATGAGCAACGGCGTTCTCACCAACATCAAGGGTCAGCAGGCCAGCAACCCTGATCTCACGGTGACCATCGATCGTACAGATTTGGAGGCGGTAATGATGGGGGCCGTCACGATGGATCAACAGATCGACGCCGGCAAGGCGGTGCTGGACGGCAATCGTGAGGTCCTCGAGCAGGTCAAGAGCACGCTGATCCAGTTCGAGGTCGGTTTCGAGATCATGCCGGGGACGCTAAAAGCACCTCTCAGGAAGCCTGACGACAGCGCCTTCGAACAAGAGCCGCTGCCTTACACCGGCGACTGACCTGCAGGGGTATAGGATCGCTTTGTCGGGTCCCCGGCCAAGAAGCCGAGGACCCGACGAACGAGTCATGTCCGACCCGGGCGGACGCGCTCAAGCGAGACTATTTCGTCGTCCCTCAGAGTGCCGCAGGCAGGCGGTGCTTTTCGCTCATGAGGTCTGCGATACCCTCTGAGTCAGCCGCTCAAGTGGTACGATTTGATGAGTCAGGGCTGGCAGCCACTAACCCATTGTCTATACCAAAACGCTGCTGGTGACTCCCGGGGGGGGTCCGGAGCAGCAGGCTAATAAACCTGACACCTTTGACCCTACACCTTAGCTCCGACTCATCTTGCCGCGGCAGAGCGAATAACTGCGGTTCGACCCCGGTTATTGTGCGATCTCATCGCCCTCGACTTTTCGTATCCGGTTGTCCGACAAGGAAGAGTGGTGTGAATTTCGGGACAGTGACTCTAACTACCTGGTGAATTTCGGGACAGTGACTCTAATTACCTGACTGTGGCCCGCCGGGTTACTGAATTATGGTCACTGTCCCCTAGCGTAAATTGGAATAGGCGATTATTCCGTTATTGGTTTCGTGGCAGGTCCAGACGGATGTATTTCAGATCGCTGCCGTCGACTCTCACCCGGTACAAGTGGTTGTAGTTTCTTGCTCCATGCAACATTTCATTTCTGATGAAGTAGATGACATCGTCACGATTACGCCATGTCGGGGAATCCAGATAGTCTTGTAACCAGACAATTTCTCTTGTTATCAGCCGAATGGCGGTGTCATGGAGGTACAAACCGTACCCGGCCACCTCGGTAGGGAATCGCTCATACGGTTCATTCATCCTGCCGCTCGCGAGCACCAGCAGGCCGTCCTCGGAAACGTCGGACACGGGATAAGGTGAGGTCCACAGCGCAATCTTTCCCTCAATCCCGGCCATCGGCGATGGCTCAAACGGCAGCGGCCCGAGGCGCGCACCACTTTCGATGTCGACCACGCCACCGAAATAGTACAGCTCGCTTTCGTCGGCGGAGATCGCCAGGCCGTTGAGTGAATAGGCATGCATATTGGTGAGCTTGCGGATATCAGATCCGTCCAGCTTCATTGAGTAGAAATCCACGTCATGTGGTCGTGCGGCGGCAACTGGCGAATAGGATCTGAAAACGGCGGCGTTGATGTAATAGATTCGCTGGCCGTCGGGCGAAATGACAATATCCAGCACGTTGTTGGTGCTCGGTCCGCCGGATGTGACCGACTGCAGGTTGCTGCCGTCGGCATCCATCGAGCGCACGACACTCCTATCCCGGGATGAGCGCTCGATGAAGAAGATCTTTTTGTCGTCAGGGGTGAAAACCACCTTCTGGATAATTGCTTTGTCCTCTGCCCGTCGGATTACCGTTACTGCACCACCGAAGATGCCCGAGGTTGCGATGTAGCTCGTGTCCTTATCGCAATAGCTAAATAGCAGGACGCTATCGTCGGAAGGCACGTCGATGGACTGAATACCAGGGTGAGTACAACGAGCTGTCTTGCCGATGAACTGGCCGGGAACGCAGGCGACCAGCAGGGACTGCATCAGCACGAACGCAACACACACGAGCGCGGCATGGCCGATGCGCCTGATGCCGCCGCGAGGGGTAAGTGCATTCATAACGCCACTTGATCCTGAGGCTCTCCAATATAAATAGGGTCCAAGCGGCCCGTTCTCAATGGGCACATCTACCTACGGAGATGGGGAGACAGGGGCTGGCCGGCTACCTGGCTGACCAATACTGTAGGAGCGTAAGCTCCCCCATCCGAGCGGCGAGTGACAAGTAGAGATTTCTCGGGGGCGTCACCGGTTCGTGCGGTCCCGAATCGCCGACCAAGGGATCGCGATCCCCTGATCTCATCGCCCTCGTCAGCGACCTATCCGGTTGTCCGACAAGGAAAAGTGGTGTGAATTTCGGGACAGTGACTCTAACTACCTGACTGTGGCCTGCCGGATTACTGAATTATGGTCACTGTCCCTCAATTCCCCTGGTTGTACTGTTGGCCTCGTTGGTCGACCGTGCTGAGTAGTCAGTCTATTTACTCAATTACCGCTCCGGATTGATCAATGCGGATGATAAAGCCCCTGGGGTAATCTACCTTGTCGATAGTCACGGGCTTATCAAGTTTGCACTGTCGCAATCGGCCGTCCAGATGCAGATGGATAGGCTGAAAAAGACTGTTCTTGCAGGTGAGGCCATCCACTACTACCGGATGTCTTGTATAGAACCAGTGAAGGCTTCCGTTGGCATAGAAAGCGGTCATAAAACCACCCGACCTGTTGCCACGGCAGGGGTATCCTTGAATGTTTACATCGTGTGGAAATAGGCAAATCCCAGGATTCCCAGACTTATCGGGAAAAACACGAGTACCCGCCGGCATGACAATGCCGTTCCGCTCATACTCTCGTGAAAGATGACATTCATCCAGCCTCCAGTCTGCATGAAAGTCGATGAAGCCCCGCCTGCAGGGCCAGCCATCGACAACCGTGTCCTCAGCTAGATTGCCCATTCTTGAGCCGTCATCATTTTCACGAAATACTTCAAACTTGATCCCGTTTCTAACGACGTTTTTTTCTGCGCCGATCTCCCAAGGCGCGCAACCCGCCATCCCAAATAGTATTGCCAGGAGAAGGAACGCAGTCACCCTCGACAAGCTGTCTTGATGCTGATCCATATTTGGTTTCACGCACATTGGGGCTCACCTTGAAATTCGGGTTATGAACTGTGTCTGCGTAACAGCGTCGATCCATCGAAACCGCAGCCACTAGCAGCCACATGTGTCAATTGAACCGGTTGGCATATGAATTTCGGGACAGTGACTCTAAGTATATGAGGGCGCGGGTGCGAAATTTCGATAGGCACTTGTCGTTAGGCGCCGGAACTGCGATCGCCGTTGCAATACAGGCGCGTCATTTCGCTGGGTCGCAGCATGCTCATCAGGTTGACCACAGAGCATCCTGCAAGATTCCGGCTATCGAGGCCCGCCTCGATAATGTGCCGTCCTCAGGCAACGTGTTAACTGGTACGAACTAGGCCAAATTTACGGGGGCGTCACCGGTTCGTGCGGCCCCGAATCGCCGACCAAAGGATTCCAATCCCCCGATCTCATCGCCCTCGGCGACGTATCCGGTTGTCCGACAAGGAAAAGTGGTGGGCCCGCCAGGACTCGAACCTGGGACCAAGGGACTGTACAGATACCTGGCACTTTATCGCCTCGCGCATGAATTTCGGGACTGTGACTCTAACTACCTGACTGTGGCCCGCCGGATTACTGAATTATGGTCACTGTCCCTCAATTGTCCGGGCTCGATTTATTCTTGCCTGAACCCCATCGCAGAGCCTTAGAGGGCCCTTTTCGGCCCTGAAAAGGGCGTTTTGACAAAGCGTTCGACCCGCTCCCGCGTGCCCGCCCGAGGACAGTCGCGGCGGAGCATCCTTAGATGGGTCTTTTGGGGCCTAAAAACGCCGGTTTAAGCGCCGGGGGCCGGCAAAATCAATCGGGATTGCAAACCAATACAGAGGGTTAACGTGGTCCGACCCCGACACACCTGCAAAGTCATGACTATCAATGAGTAACCGAGATCCGAGCCCACCCAACTTTACAACGTGATTATGTGAGCCGGATCACACTAGCTGTTGGTCGTCGCGGCGATTCGGCAAGGTCAGCGGCGTCTCGATCGAGGTTTAATGATCATCGGATACAAGGCGTGCTGGCTGCGAACCGCCGGTGCAGAACGGGACGATAGAGATCCCTGAGGATGAGATTATGGAATTGATCCAGTCGAGCTTTAAGCCTGTTACCAGACGAGCGGGCCTGGTTGCGTTGCTGATTGCGGCGGCGACCTTTGCCCAGCTCGGTGATGCAATCAGCGGCTTCGGCTCGGACACGCAGGCCACGGATAGCTATATCGTCCAGGCAAGCAGTCTCGCCGAAGCGCGGCACCTGGCGTTGGAAGCCGGCGCGGCGATTACCCATGAACTCGGCATCATCAACGCCGTAGCCGTGGAGTTGTCGGTCGAAGAGCGAGCGCGTCTGCAAATCGTCGACGGCGTCCGGGTGCTCTCGGATGCGGAGGTCACCACAGCCGGCAATGGCGGGAAGCCCGACAAGTCGACGTCCTCGGATCCCGCTACGGGATACGCCCTGTTTACCGAAGCGTCGCAGCTACATAGCCAGGGTATCACCGGCTTCGGCGTTACGGTGGCCGTGCTCGACACGGGCTCCATGTCTCACGTGTCGCTCAACAAGGATAGCTGGGGTGGCTGGCGTTACCTGGCCCAGTATGACGCTATCGCCGGCGAATTGCTGTCCGAGGTAAACATGGCTCACCTGGGAACCAAGCGGGGCGGCACCGGAATCTACAACATCGACGGCAGCGGTCACGGCACCCATGTCGCCAGCATCGCCGTCAGCAGCGCCAAGGGCGACGATGGCCATTACAACGGTATTGCGCCGAACGCCTATCTGGTCAACGTCAAGGCCTTCGATGATCAGGGCCAGGGCAGCTACGCGGACGTGATCCGCGGGATCGATTGGGTGGTGGCGAATCGCAACAAGTTCGGCATCCGCGTGCTGAACCTGTCGTTGAGCGCCCAGCCCCAGTCGCACTACTGGGAGGATCCCCTGAACCAGGCGGTCATGCGGGCGTGGGACGCCGGTATCGTCGTCGTAGCCTCGGCCGGTAACACCGGACCCGGCGCACAGACCATCGGCGTACCCGGTAACGTGCCTTACGTCATTACCGTGGGTGCCATTACGGACAATTATTCGCCCGATGCCGGCCACGACGATCGGTTGGCGAGCTTCTCCGCCGTGGGCCCCACCTACGAGGGCTTCGTAAAGCCGGAGGTCGTCGCGCCCGGGGGTCACATACTGGGGCTCATGAACAACAGCACCGCGATCGGTACGGCGCACCCGGAATTCCATGATGGTGGCGCCTATTTCACCATGTCGGGGACCTCACAGGCCGCGGCGGTGGTGACCGGCGTGGTGGCCCTCATGCTCAATGCCGAGCCGGCGCTGACCCCGGACATGGTGAAGTGCAAGCTGATGAACTCGGCGCGACCGGCCGTTAACTCCGACGGCTCCTTGGCCTACAGCGTGTTCCAGCAGGGCGCGGGCATGATCAATGCCTACGATGCGGTCTACAACTGGAACTACCACTGCGCCAACCGTGGTCTGGACATCGCCAAGGACCTGTCCGGCGAGCAGCACTACGGCGGGCGGGCCAACCAGGCGGCTGACGGCAGCTATTACCTGATGGGCCTGGACGGCTATACCTGGACCGACGACTACAGCCAGACCGACGGCTACATCTGGACGGATGGCTTCGTCTGGACGGACGGTTACATCTGGACGGATGCCTATCTCTGGACGGACGGCACGACAGGCGTGGACGGCTATCTCTGGACTGATGGCTATGTCTGGACCGACGGTTATATCTGGACCGATGGTTTCATCTGGACGGATGGCTACATCTGGACCGATGCCCTCACCGAGACCATGTCCATCAACTTCTGGGTACCGCAGGAGTAGCGAAGGTATGGATTTGACCGCCGGATTATGTGACCCGCGTCACACTTGGCTCGCCCCCGGGGTGGACCTATTTCCGGGCCGCCGGAATATACGGTTGCTCTAATACAGCCATATCGTTGCGACGCACGCTTTAGCGACAACAGGAAACCGAACCCATGTGGACACAAATCACAGGTCTCAGGAGTCTCCTGCTGGTTTCATTGCTGATTCTGGCGGCATCGGTGCTGTCGGTGAATCCGAACCGGGCGACCGATGCCGATGGTCAATCCGCTACGACCTGGATCATCCAGGCCGCCAGCGTCGCTGCTGCGACGGACGCCGTGGCCGGGGTGCGTGCCCCCGTGATCGACGAGCTGAATATCATCAATGCGGTGACGGCGAGTCTCGACCCGGCACAGCTCCGGTCGCTGCGGTCCATGCCCGGGGTGCGGCTTCACGCCAATCTCGGCCTGAGGACGGCGGGATGGGGTAACGCCTGGAAGGACGACTCAACGACAGCCGATACGTCCTTGTCAACGGATACCAGCAGCACGGATGACAACACGGGTGTCAACGCGGACGACGCGGCGTCCTATTCGTCACCGCCAGCACTCATCGATGCCCACACGCTCCACGCCGCTGGTATAGACGGCGCCGGTGTCACGATCGGCGTAATAGATACCGGGCTCTGGAAGATGAAATTCAAGAACGGTTTTTCCGGGCGGAATATCGTCCGGATCAATCTGAGCGATAGCCGGTCGTCGGATGACGAAAACGGTCATGGCACGCACGTCACTTCGACCATGGCGGCCAACGCCAGGACCTCGGATGGGCTCTATGAGGGCGTTGCGCCCGGCACCGATATCGTCGCTATCCGCGCCTTTGGTGCCGATGGTTCCGGCACCTACGCTGGTGTGATCCGCGCACTGGACTGGGTACTGACGAATCGCGAGGAGCACGGCATCCGTGTGCTGAATCTGTCGTTCGGGGCCGAGCCCCGTTCGCACTACTGGGACGACCCGCTGAACCAGGCGGTGATGCGGCTCTGGCAGGCGGGCATCGTGGTCGTGGTCTCGGCCGGTAATTCCGGGCCCGACCCCATGTCGATCAACGTGCCCGGCAACGTCCCGTATGTCATCACCGTGGGCGCCATGTCCGACAACTACACCCCCGTCGATGGCACCGACGATCTGCTGGCTTCTTTCTCGTCCGCGGGTCCCACCTACGAAGGCTTCGTCAAACCCGATGTCGTGGCGCCGGGCGGCCACGTGGTCGCACGGATGTCTTCGGACTCGTATATCGCCGAATCACACGCGGACTCCATGCAGTCGAGTCAGCGGCGCTTCACCATGTCGGGCACTTCCCAGGCTGCGGCCGTGGTCAGCGGTGTCGTCGCCTTGATGTTGCAGGCCGACCCGACGCTGACGCCGGACGATGTGAAATGCCGACTGCTCGCATCCGCACGACCCGCGTTGAACGATGCCGGGTATCCCGCATACAGCGTCTTCCAGCAGGGCGCCGGCATGGTCAACGCGATCGATGCCATCAATAGCCCGGCGACCGGCTGTGCCAACCAGGGTCTGGACATCGCGCTGGAGCTGGCCGGCGAGCGCCACTACGGTGGGCCCGCCAATCAGGACGAAAATGGTGACTTCTATCTCATGGATGAGCAAAGTGAGGACGGCCGTCTCGATGGCGATGGATACGTCTGGGGCCGTGGCTATGTTTGGGGTCAGGGCTACGTCTGGAGCCAGGGTTACGTCTGGAGTCAGGGTTACGTCTGGAGCCAGGGCTACGTCTGGAGCCAGGGTTACGTCTGGAGCCAGAGCCTCCCGTGGAGCGGCGACGCCGCCTCAGATCCTGGCGCTACCATGCCGATGTCTATCAACAGATGGGTAGACCACGAATAGACTCGCGGCTCGGCTAATCAAGCTGGGAAAAGGGGTCAGAGTACATTTCTCGCTTACGATGCGCCGCCGAACGTCCTCGCGATCCAGTCCTCGATCGCTTCGCGCACGGCATCGGGTGTCTCCGTAAGCGGCCAGTGGTTGGCTTCAAGCATCACCACCTCGCTGTTTGGGAAGCGCGCCGCTTCCGCGCGGTTTACGTCCAAATCTGCAAGCGTCGTGCCGCCGGAGATCAACACCTGCACCGGGACGTCGATACCCGCTGGGTCGGGGAGCGGACTGACCGTCGCGAGCCCCTGCCGCAGGTAGTTGCCTGTAGGCATGTGGCGCAGGATCGGGCCGAGTGCGGCGTAGCGTTTCGCAATCGCATCAAGTGATTCGGGACCGGCGATCGCTCGTCTCGTTTCCTGGTCCAGCTCGCGCAGGTCGCGATCGATGATCTGGCGCCGCCGCACGCCGATCGTGTTCAGAGCGTGGATGACAGCAGCCACACCGTGGAGCGGCCATCGGTAGCGTCGCATGAAAAGCTGTATGCCCTGCAGAGCGCCCTGGAAGACCGGGTCGATGAGAACAAGCCCGCACACTCTGTCGGGATGTCGGTGTGCAAAGTGCACGGCGATCTGCGCGCCAAGACTGTGACCGACGATCACGGCGCCGGGCACACTCTCGGCGTTGAGCACGTCCGCCAGGTCAGCGCACCAGATCGGTATGTCCTGTTTCCCTCGGATCATCGACGCGCCGTTGCCGCGCATATCCGGGAAGAGAACGTTCCACGTCCCGGTGAGCGTCGTGTGCTCGACGAATTCCGACCAGCGCGTATGGTTGCTCGCGGCGCCGTGGATCAGAAGCAGGAACCGGTCGCCCTGCGAATCGGCGCGCCGCAGCCAATAGGCAAGCTCCAGGCCGTCGCTCGTTGATGGAGTGCTTTTCGCGATCGGGTCGATTGTAGGTCTGCCTTCGAATTCTGGTGCCGGTCATAGCTTTATAGCTTGTTTTCGGACTCTGGTGCCGTGCATGGCTCTATCACCGGCGCCAGGCTCCCCTGAGCAGTACCAGGTACGGCACGGCCACTGCTCAGGCATGAACTGGCCGTTTCCCGTGTGGCTGCGCAGCAAGAGTCAATTATCGAACACCGGCACCATCTTTCCGCAGATGTGTGAAAGCCGGCGCCTCTGGTGGATACTACGGGTTGGCGGGGACTTTTTCTCAGGGCCCGTGGAGGAGACGCGGCATTGGATATTTATCAAGAACTTGGCCTGGACCCGGCAGCCTTGGAATTGAATTTGGTAGCTCCCTTGCGGTCGTTGTTTCCAGAGGCGAGCACGGCACCGGATGTTCCCTCCCGCGAAGAAATGGAGCGCGGGGTCGAACGACTCCGGGGCCTCTCTGAGACGGTCTTGAAAACCCTGGAAGGATTAGACAAGAGATTCGTCGGGGCCTACGGGAGGCTATTCGATTTCACAGAGAATCCCATCCCCAAGCTCCGGGACGCGGCCGAGAGAATCACGCGCGAGCCGGTCAATTTTGGCGGACCCAGGCAGGTCCAACGATCCAGGACCCGGGCCCTTGAAACAGTAGTGCGTAACGCGGCGGACTACTATGAAAAGGAGACGGGAAAGTCACCTGTCGATGAGACCGATCAGTCTGCTCGTTTTGCGGAATTCGTCAGAGCCGTCGGTGAAGATGCAGGCGTGCCAGAACCGGACAAGTTGCCGCGTCTTTTTCAACGACTCCGGCAGTCAGGCAAGTTACGCACAAAGCCCAGGTAGCAAGAATCAAATATCGAACACCGGCGCCAGCCTTGGAGCGCAAGCCGTGGCCTACGTAAAACTCACCCTATTCAGTTTGCTGCTGAGCCTGCTGTGGGCGGGGCTGGCGCTCCAGGGCGGTCTGAATGGCTGGTGGCTGAGCGCCATGGCGACGCCGGGTGACACTCGCCAATTTATGCATGCCGCCACCAACATGATTGACGAGTCCAGCCCGGGCAATGCCGCCCTGTCCACCGGCCCTGCTTACCTGAGTTCCCGCATCGCCTACCAATGGGGCCTCTGGGAGGCGGGGTACCCGGACTTCATTCAGTCGGGTACAGCCATAGACAGCGCCAGGCGTCCGATGCTTTATGGTCTGTTGATTATCTCTGCGGCAACCCTGTTGCTGTGGCTAAGACTATTTCGACAGAGATCCCGGATCAGGTCTCGCACCCATGAAAACGATCGGGATTACGGGAAGTAGGGGTTCCGTGCAGGTATTACACACCAGGTTTCGGTCCCAATTTCTCACAAATGGACTGTCTCCGATACGCCCGTGTTAATTTCGGGACAGTGACTCTAACTACCTGACTGTGCCCCGCCGGATTACTGAATTAAGGTCACTGTCCCTCAATGCAGCAAAACGAAAGAACGGACCATGAATGAAATAATAGGTGCTTCTCACGAATTCCATGACGCAGAGTTCGCCGCAGGATGGGCTGATCGCTTCGTACCGACACCCGAACGCCTCGAGTTGTTCAATGTCATCTTGTTGGAGCTGCAATCACGAATCCCAGCAGATGGCTGCGTAGTCGAACTCGGGATCGGCCCTGGGTACCTGGCTGATCATCTGCTGAGAACGATGTCCGGGATTCAATATTGTGGTGTCGATTTTTCTGGTCCAATGCTCGATATTGCGCGACAAAGGCTGAGGGCGCATTCGCCCCGCGTCAGTTATGTTAAAGCTGATCTTGTAAAGGACAGTTGGTGGAAAAACGTCCCGACATCGGTTCATGCCATCGTTTCAACCTGGGCATTGCACGATCTTGGTAGCCAAGAGAACGTCGAAGTAGTCTATAAAGCTTGCGCGCAAGTACTTCAGGACGGCGGGGTGTTGCTGAACGGTGACTTTATCAAGCCTGATAAGACCATATATGAATATGAGCCTGGCAGATTTGAGATTACAACGCATATCGCAATGTTGCGTCGTGTCGGGTTCAAGAGTACGCAATGCCTGGTGGTGCTGGAAGAAGAAATCGAATCGCCCACGGCGGCACAGAACTATGCGTGCTTTAAGGGCGTGGTATAAGCAGGCGTATAACATTGCGCTGCACTCGGACCGATTGCCCGCCGAGATCCTGATTTGCCGGCGAGCATCGCGATAAGCCGCCATCGTCACGCCGGGATAAGCCCGCGTCGGTTCGCCAATATCGAGAAATGAGGGAATTCATGTCGAACATCCGCCCCACGAAGTTCGCTCACGTCGTCTACCGCACCCGCCGTTTCGAGCAGATGCTGCACTGGTACGAAACTGTGTTTGGCGCTGTGATTCAATATCAGAACCCTGGTCTGGCGTTCCTGACCTACGATGACGAACATCACCGCTTTGCGTTCGCCAACATGGCGCTGTTCCAGCCGGACGGCACCGAAATGGAACGCAGCGGCGCAATCGGTGTCGACCATGTCGCATACACGTACGCGTCTCTGCGCGATCTTCTCGAGAATTACGCGCGACTCAAGGAGGAAGGTATCAGCCCGTACTGGCGCATCCACCACGGGATTACGGCGTCACTTTACTACGCCGACCCCGACGGCAATCAGATGGAGTTTCAGGTGGACAGCTACAATTCGAGCGAGGAGGCCAATGCCTTTATCAACGCGCATTGGGACGCCAACCCCCTGGGAGTCGAATTTGACCCCGACGAATGGCTGTCCCGATTGCGTGCCGGGGCACCCGAATCAGAATTTCTCCTGCGCCGGATCCACGAACCGGTGTCGCCGCTCCGGGGCGAGATTGCAGGTCTGGTGTCAGCCGATTAGCAGCGAAAGCCTGCGACGAATTTGGGGACAGTGACTCTAACTGCCTGGCTGTGGCCCGCCGGATTACTGAATTATGGTCACTGTCCCTCACGGTCACGAAAAAGGTGCCAGGTTTATTTTTCCTAAATAAACCTGGCTTTTTTTTCAGGCACCTTTTTCACTTGGCTGACGAGTGTCCGAAAGTGTAATGCGCGATCCCGGCCAACGCTTCCGAGCGACCTATGTGGCGCTGACCAGATCAGGCGCCATGGCCGAGCGCGTCACGCAGGCCTTCCGATGCCTCGAGGACTGCGATCTTTGCGCACGCTATTGTCATGTCGATCGCCGGCGTTCAATCGAGGGCGCGGTGTGCCGGACCGGCGAGCAGGCCGTCGTGCACAGCTATGGTCCGCATCATGGCGAGGAGGGGCCGCTCAGCGGCAGTCGTGGCTCGGGCACGATATTTTTCAGCTGGTGTAACCTCCGCTGCGACTTCTGTCAGAACTGGGATATCAGTCGCAAGGGATTCGGCGTGGAGTCCACGCCAACGGAACTGGCCGCCATGATGCTCGACCTGCAGACCAGAGGCTGCCACAACATCAACCTGGTCTCGCCAAGCCACGTCGTCGCACAGATCATCGCCGCCGTCGACATCGCGGCCCGCAACGGCCTGATCCTGCCGTTGGTCTACAATACCGGTGGCTACGATAGCATCGAAGCGCTGCGTCTCCTGGATGGCATCATCGATATCTACATGCCAGACATGAAGTACAGCGATGCGGCCCTGGCACATCGGTTGTCGCACGTCCGTGACTACGTGCAAGTCAATCGCATGGCCGTAAGGGAGATGCACCGCCAGGTTGGAGATCTGGTTCTCGACGAGCACGGGATCGCGCAGCGCGGTTTGCTGGTGCGCCATCTCGTGCTGCCCGACAACGCGTCGGGCACCGATCGTGTGCTGGAGTTCCTGGCGAAAGAGATATCCGGCAACACGTACGTCAATCTGATGGACCAGTACCGACCATGCTACCGCGCCGATGAGCATCCGTCGCTCGATCGGCCGATTACTTCGGCCGAGTTTCGTCGGGCCTTGCGGTGGGCCCACGATCTGGAACTCGAGCGGCTGGATCAGCGCTATAGCCGTTTCTAGCCTCTTGCGAACATGGTCATCTCCCACTTGCCCGTCGCCACATCGTGCCGCAGGATGTAGGTATCGCCATCGGATCCGCGGCACTTGAAGTAGCGATGATCCGGGGCGGTCCAGCGGTCGATTATTGCCACGACGCCGACGGGCCTGTCTCCCAGGAAGAATTCCCGCGGTTCTTCTTCGCCGCGGTAGCCGGCATAGCAGACTACCCTCAGACCCTGGTCGGTGGACAACGTGGCGTTCATCTGGGGGCTTCGACCGTTCGTTTCACTCCGCATGACCGACCGGCATCAGCGCCAACGGGGCCTCGCGCGACGGCAGGCGCAGAACCGTCTGGATCTCCGCGTCCCGGAATGCACCGACCATGACCGTGCCCAGACCCAGTGATTCGGTCTGCAGATAGATATTTTGCGCCACGTGACCGACTTCCATGTGCACGTATCGCTCGGTCCGGGAGCCGTACTTCCTCCGGGTCCGCTCGTATACAGCCGCGATGACCAGGACCATAGGCGCATCCGCGATCCATGCCTGTCGCGCGGCGCGCGCAAGCTCGATCCGCACATCGCCCGACACATGCAGGCTCAAGCTATGGTCGTCCGGTCGGTACTGGTAGACGCCAGGATCGAGGTCGGCCAACTTGCCGGCGACGATATACACTTCCAGCGGATACAGCGCGCCCGCGGACGGGGCAGTGCGCCTGCCTTGGGACGAGGTCACGCCCTGCGCAGCCCAAAGTAGCTGTCCGACGCTGTCGATTTCCAGCGCTTGGCCGGTGAAATCTCTGGCCGACCGGCGCTCAGCTATCGCCTGCTCCACCGAGACTTCGGATTGCGTCTCGGGCGAAGGCAGCGGGATCTTCTTCGTCATTTCGGGTTCCATACAGAATGCACGCGTGGCTGCCAATGTGAGCAGACCAACGCCGAGTAGGGAGATTTTCACCTTGAAAAACCTGATCTCATGCTAGTACCTCAGTGGATGATAGAAGACTAGTAGAAGACGGTGCCGGAGGTAATTTTATGCCTATCGGCCCAGCTGTCGAGCCTAGAGTCGGCCGACGATCCGAAGCAGCCAAGGCCGACTACCCTGCAACCGCGCTGAGGTGAACAGGCCGGCATCTGCCGGGTCTGGTTTCATAGTTACCCCCGGCACGCTAACCCGATTATGGGGAATAAGGGGTCAGAGTACATTTCTCTGTCCGCGATCAGGTCAACCAAGGCGCGGCGCGAACGGTCGGGCAACAAAGTACTCTGACCCCATTTTTCAAAAAAGACACCTCTCGGTGGCTCATCGTAAGTCCCTATGGGACTTCCTTTTGGCTCCCCGACGCGGCCGTACCAAAAACCAGCTAGCCAACACCAGCCCACCAAAGACAGCGTAACAAACCACAAAAACCCACGATGGGGCTTGATAGTACAAGAGTTCGTTCAACCAGTGCCTTATGAAGGAACCCTCGTAGACAGTTTCTCCCGCTTTCGATCGCAGATCCGTTTCCCAAGTCGTCAGTGGGCAAATGACACCTAACAAGGCTTGCAAAACGACCACGCCCATACCTAGTAAATGTGCGACACGGAACCACCGGTTTCTGACCCACTGCCATGACAGATACTTACCCACGAAAATAAGAATCAAGCCGAACACCATGAAGGCTACGAACAGTACATGCGTTACAAGTAGGGCATCGGCGACCAAAGAATAGAGTGCCTGGGACTCCATAGTGCCTCCTAACACCAAGTAGGGGGCCTAAAAGGCGTGATTAATTGCGTCATTCTTGATGAATAACGTCGTCCCCAGTCGTTGGAAATTGTATATGAAGAAAAGGCACTGACAAGTTAACAGCGGCCAGAGACATTTTCGCAGGGCCGCTCACGATTCACCCAGACTCAGACACGAAGAGGGAATAAGGGGTCAGAGTACAATTCTCTGCCCGCGATCAGGTCAACCAGGGCGCGGCGCGAACGGTCGGGCAACAAAGTACTCTGACCCCATTTTTCCCAATGACCGGCACCAGGGCATTCCTATAGAGGATCAACTCCCGCGCAGGTTTCGGGCAATGGCTGCCACGCATCCGGAACCGGGTTGTTGAAGCAGATCATCTGCAGGGCTTCGACACGTTGCGCGGCGAGTATCGAGTTCAGTCTGGATTCAAGTGCCTGGAACTCCGGCGAATCACGTAAAGCGTCGAATGCCGGTTCCGAAAACAGCGAAGGGTCGCGTGGCCCGGTCTCAATCGCTTTTTCGATGTTCCCCAGCGCCACACCATCATCTCCTTCCAGCGCAGCGATCATGGCGGCGGCGCGGTAGTATTCTCCGTGGACAAACCCGGCCCGGTCTCGCTGACGCAGGTCCTCTGTGGTCAGTTCGATCAGCTCCAGGGCGCCGTCCTCGTCACCCGATCTGCGGCGGCCAAGTGCCGCCCTGGCTGTAGCGGCAACAGTCTCCGACGTCGTGTCAATAATGGGCAGGTTGGGATGCAAGGCCAGCAGTTCTTCGTACAGGACCTGTGCGTTTTCGATATCGCCGGACAGGTGCAGGGCGTTGGCGAGGTACAACTTGTTTGGGTCGGAGGGATTATTTCCAGGTCGCTGTCGGGCCACTGCAATGAGTTCCGGCCACATTTTCAAATTCAGATAGGCCCAGTAGTGCGAATCATCGGGCAGCCTGAGTGCTTCGGGCAGCAGGTCCAACTGCCCCAGAGTCCGGCTCATGGCAATGCGGATTGTGCTGCCTTGAGGATCCAGGCTATGGGCTTTGAGGGCCCACTCGAGTGCTTCACTGGAATCGCCCGCGTAATATGAAATCCCCGCATGTGTCGAAAAGGCAAACCGCGGGTTCTGCTCGTAAATGCTGTCTGCCATGGCGAGGGCGGCTTCCGTCTGCCGTTCAAGAAACGCCGGGTTCCGGGCGCTGTTAGAACGACCGACGATGGACAGAGGATCTACGACAAGTAGTCGATCAAGGGTCTCAGAGGCTTCAACATACTGCCCGATAGCGCTGTAACCGAGGTACAGCCAGTTGAGTACGTCAGCGTAGCTGGGATTCAGTTCCAGCGTACGCTCTGCATTCAAAATGACAGCATCAAAATCCGCATTTCGCAAACCGAGCATCGTACGGGCAGCGAACGCTTCCGGGAGTCGTTCGTCCAGTTCCAGAGCCCGTTCAATGTGGGGTATCGCGCGTCGTCTTACCTCTTCAAGCGTGAAATCGCCATACGAGCCGGGGTCGTTGCTGAGTAGTGAGATCGCGATAGCCAACTGAGCGTGTGCTGGGGCATAGGTCGGATCGAGTGCCAGGGCTCGTTCCAGATGAGTGACAGCCTCATCGAGATTTTGCTTGCCACGAAGGTTGATCAGTTGGCGGCCCTGCATGTAGGCGTCAAATGCCGCGGTGTCGGAAGCTACCAGCACGGTGGGCGATGTCTTGCCAGTGCCGCCGTCCAGCGCAAGCTGGATCTTCAGTGCATCGCCAATGGCGGCGGAGATCTCGTCCTGGATGGCGAATACATCGATCAGTTCGCGGTCGTAGGTTTCCGACCACAGGTGGAAGCCGGTGTCCGCCTCGATCAACTGGGTGGTAATGCGCAGGGTGTTGCCGGATTTTCGCACCGACCCTTCCAGCACGTGGTTGACGTGGAGCTTTTCCGCGATGTCTGCTATGTCCGGGTTCTGTCCCTTAAACTGGAATGACGAGGTGCGCGCGGCGACCCGCAAGTTCGGGTACTGCGCCAGCACATTCAGCAGTTCCTCGGAAATACCATCCGAGAAATATTCCTGTTCGGGATCGTTGGACATGTTGACGAAAGGCAGCACAGCGATGGAGTGGCCCGGGGTCGGGACGGGCTTGCCGGCGGCCGACTGTGTCTCATCGATCGCTTCGGTCTCACCGGGCTGATCGATCGTCGACGTAGCGGAAACGGTTGTTGTCTCCGGGATGAGCCGATCAACGACCAACCCACCGATCGCCAAGGCCAGCATGACGATGATCAGGACGTTGATCTTGCGCCCGGTCTCAGGTGCGATGGACTGGCTGCGGTCGATGTCCTTCTCGCGCTTTAAGCCCTCCGGCGTTATTTCATAGACCCAGGAGAAGATCATCACCGGAAAGAAGCCCAGGAGCAGCAACATGACGACGAAAGAACCAGTCCATTCCGGAACCGGCAGCAGCGACGACAGCACATCCGTCACCTGCAACAGTAGCCACGAGGCGATCACATAAAGCACCGCCACTCTGGCGACGTTGCGTCGTTTTAGTTCCTCGTAGAACGACATGGTTCTTGTTGTCGCGTCTCCGTTCGTTCAGAAGAGCATGGGGGAAAGCAGCCGACTTGTCGATTGCCCGGCCTCGGTGAAGATCGCTGTCTGCCGGGCGTGGATGGAAGAAACAAAAGAAAACCCCGCCAGGACGACGGGATTCTCTTCAGAACCGAAATACTGCCATCAATAGATATCGTAGCTTCGCCGCGATAGTTATTAACTGCACTCGACAAATCTCACCTGCAGTTTCGCGGCCGCCTGATTTGGGTCGGCCCCTTCTTTTGCAGTCGGCCAAAAGTGAAAAAGACAGGGGGCCAGAGACCAGTTTTGTCTGATGTTTGACCGGCGCTCCCAGCCGTACTCGATGGTGCTGGCCAGCCGGTCCGGGAGTTTGTCTGCCTGAACAGCCAGCCGCTGGCAGTCGTCGAGCGCGCGGCGGATGCGGTTCACTGGTTCCACAACGACCAACCGGGCACTCTGCGGGCGTTGAGTGATGAGACCGGCAGCCGTGTGTGGACGGCGACCTATGACGCCTTCGGCGCCGCCACCAAGGGAAGGTCCGCTTCCGACCCTTTGGGATAGTTCGGCAGCAATGCGGATTGACCTCCTGCTCCGCCAACTGCAATAGGTTGGATCCGGACAGTCAACGTCCGAACTCCCATTGCGTAAAAAAATATTCACAATAAGGTATAGACCCCATGCCATCCATCAGCTATGGGTTAATAGAAGGCCTCGATGCAATGTCGAGTCTTCCAGGAGTACCGGCGCTTTCGGCGCCCTCCGCGACATCTTCTGCCACGAAGGACGACGCTGGCATGCCGGCCAGCTGCATGGCTGATCACAAGCATGCAGCTGAAGAACGAAGGGGTGGCACAAAGTGTCGTTGCGACGACAAGGAGGGCGGTCGCTATGAAGAGGTATCTATTCGTTTCGCTATTCTTAGGGTTGCTGCTCGCAGCTTTCTCCGCACAGGCCACAACGCCAAAGTCAATTGTGGTTTTTGGTGACAGTTACACGGATGTCGGCAATCTCTATTATCTGATCGGGCAGCCAGCAGAAGATCCGTGGTTCACGAACGGACGTATTGGTGATGGCCTTAACTGGACTGACTATCTCGCCGGTGAATATAAGCACGTACCTGGCATGGAACCCAGCAGCATCGGTGGCTCGAATTATGCACAAGCAGGTGCAGACTCCGGCTTTGGCGATGGTGTGTTCTTTCTCGGCAGCACAGGCCAGCAGGTCGGCGAGTATTTGGACGAGGCCGGTAGGATATCAGGCGCGGGCAATGCCCTGTTCGTTTTCTGGGTCGGGACCAATGACTTTCTCGGGGGTGAGACGGATCCGTCGGTGCCGGCGGTGAACGTAGCGGCGCAGGCTTCTGCGCTGATCGAGGCCGGGGCCAAACACTTTCTCATCGTGAACATGCTGCCGCTTGGTTTGACACCGGACGGCTTGGCTGGTGGCGGCTTCAATGCGCTCGAAATACCCTCTGATACTCTCAATTCTCTTAGCTCAGCGCAAAACGAGGCACTGCTAGCGGCTTTACGGGAAGTTAAGTGCATGTATCCGTCAGCGCATTTCTATCCCGTGGACGCTCATCAGCTCCTCCTAGACGTGCTGGCCGATCCGCAAGCGTACGGGTTCACGAACATTACTGATCCCGCGCTATATGTGGATGGCGACCCGAACGTATCTCTTTGGTGGGACGGGGTTCACGTGACCTCCCGCTTCCACGCATTGCTGGCTGAGTCCGCGGTGAATGCTCTGAGGCACCACAGTGGTGGCCTGAGGTGCGATGCCCGGTAAATAGCAAGCATCGTTTGTTTTGCCCTCGCGGCCTTTTGGCGCCAAAAGAAGAGCCCCGCTCCGGCGGGGTTCTCCCTAGGTGTCGATAGATGCCCGCGATGGAATTACGAATTACAGGGACAGTGACTTTATCTTTTCGGTTTCGGCCCCGGTAACTGTGGTGACTATCCCCCGATCGCTATCACTTCGTCAAAGTCACCGGATTCAGTCTTGAAGTGAGCCGTAACCGCATAGGGACCTCTGAGCTAGTAGAACCACTTCCCCTCTTCGGTTTCACGGAAACTCAGAGTGACCTTAGAGAGCCCAATGACTCTTGGCCACCGCCATGTTCTGGATGTTGGAGGGTATTCGACGCCTTCAAAAACAAACGAGTTCTCGGTGGGACGGTAGGATTCCGCTGTCCCTTCAAGTAACGCCGAGCACCCGGCCATAGTTATCGCCGCTGTCAACACCAGCTTCAGCCTGAAACCGTGAGATGGGCGGTTCATCATGAGTCCCATCCGAGGAAGCTCCGTATTAGAGTTGAATTCGGTTTAAAAATGGTGTCAGGTTTATTTGTTGCCGTTAGCTGATGCAAAAGGAAAAAATAAACCTGACACTTTTTCTAACGGCCGGGCAACAAAGTACTCTGACCCCATTTTTCTCGCCATTTTTCTTGCGTCTCCGTCAGAATGCGCTTGAATTCTGCGGGCTGTTTCTGACGACCCTCCAGCCGAACGATATACTGGCCCGATGACCAGAATCGCTGCACAGCGAGGGCTTGCTGCCGTCGTACTCGTCATAGCTGCGGCCGGTCTGATGTTCCTCCTTCGCCCATGGACATCTGCCACGTCCCCGCAGCCCGGCGAACCTCGCACGGTGACCCCGGCACAAGGTGTCCCGGCAGTCGTGACCGTACCCATGCTTTCGGATGACGCCTATTCCGCAGAGGCGGCCGAGTTCTCGATAGAGGACTTGTGCATATATGAAGAACTGTTGGAGCAAGAAGCCAAAGCGGAAAGTTCGGCGCTCGAGCCGGATGAGGTTGTGGGGGATTTCGAGGCTCTGAAGGACAACATCAAAGCGCGTCTGGTCGTTTCCGAGAATCCGGAACATCTACATGTGGCGGCTATTCTGGAGAGAGACCCGGCGAAACGAGTAGAGCTCATCAGCCGTGCCGTCGCAGCAGGAAAGGATAATGTTTTGCATCTCTGGGGTGCCGTGGAGTTTTGTGAACAGGCGCCATCGGAAGTGGACTGCCCCCTGCAGGCATGGCAAGACCGACTGCTGAGTCTGGACAGTCAAAACGGCGAAGCCTGGATCCGCGCTGCAGTAACTCGTTTTGCAGCGGGAGACAAGGGCGCGGCGCTCTACGCCATGCGGCGGGCCGCCTCGGCATCGGAAAGCCGGATCTATTGGCCCGACACGATCGACATGGTTGGACGTGCCCTGGCTGCGGCCAGCGATCTGTCCCTCCCCGAACGCCAGACTTACGCCTTCACCTTCAGCGCTCTTCCCATTCGCTCCTATCAGGCTGAAATGCTCATGTGTGAGGAAGGGGCTGCGGGGCCGCTGGCACGGGAGTGGGCGGAAGCCTGTCTGGCTTATGGGGAATTGAGCGAGCGCGAGAGCAAAAACGTACTCGCGCAATCCATAGCACTAGCCATGCAACGGCAGGCGCTCGAGTCGCTGGGCGAAAAGCAACGCGCGGCCGCCGTCTGGAAGAAGTATCAAAATGAGTACCAGCGTCGAGTCGACGCAGCTGAAGATTCCCAGCGATACGAGTTAGTCCTGGCGACCAATCCCACCATTTTCCATCGCTACATTGATGCAATCCGAGAATACGGCGAAACTCAGGCGCGTGTCTCGATGCGTAAGGAAGTCGACCAGTGGGTTCGTCGCCACCAGAGCCTGGAGTGCATTCCGTAGACGGGGCTCTTGTCCTATATGCTGGGGAAGGTTATCCAGAGCGTTCGCAATCTGCGGTCCGTCGGCTCAAGCGGCCGCCACTCTATACACCGACCAAGAGATCGCAATCCCCTGATCTCATCGCCCCCGACAGCGACGTATCCGGTTGTCCGACAAGGAAAAATGGTGGGCCCGCCAGGACTCGAACCTGGGACCAAGGGATTATGAGTACCAGGAACACTTCCGTGCTGTGTGAGAAAGCTTAAGAATCCTAACGCTTTTTTTGTTGGCCCTTCTGCTTCTCCGCCGAAACCGAACCTATTCCGAACCTCTGCCGAGAAATTTGCTCTGAAAATTGCCTAGTGATTTTCGAAAAGATCATGTAGGATAGGGGCTTGTGAATTTCCCCAACCGAACCTGGACCGAACCCAAACCGAACTAGGCGGACCCAAGCCGAACCTGGACCGAACTGCGCTGACCCGCGTCGTGTTTTCACCGGGGGGGGGGCGACGGTGTTTCCCAGCCCAACTGTGGGTCGGAAGCGGCCGTTCAGAAGTTAACTACTCCAACTTCTGCTTTCGGCCAGAAGCGGTCACACGCGGACAGGAGAAGCCCCGACCGCCGGCCGGGGCTTCGAACTTCCCTATTTGTTAGAACCCAGGCAGCGGAAGGACTCGTCAAACCTGTCGACCACGAACTCGCCGTTCGCGTTCACGGTCAACTTGAATCGGAACTGGACCTTAACCCGGGGCGCACCTGAACTTAGGGGTTTGTATAGATAATTAGAGACATACTGAATCACCTCTCCCTTTTCTAGCTTATAATTCTCCACACCGGGGCTATTACCGTGCCCGATCCACTCCCAGCCAGAGTTCACACCTGTCCAATAGCTTGTGACTTTCCAGTTTCCGATAATGTGAACATTGCCAGACGGTGTTTCGAACTCGTGGTAGGCAAGGCGGAAGACGAAGGAATCGAAGACGTACTCGCCTAGGCAAGGAACATAGGGTTCCCACGAATCCTCTACTTCAAAAAATTCGATGCCTCGAGAA
>CAMYOC010000041.1 GCA_947259915.1 uncultured Gammaproteobacteria bacterium | reverse complement strand
GATGCGTTCCGCTATGACATCGACCTGCCCGAGGGCGCGCCAACGTCGACTCAGGAGCGAGCCTACACCTCACCGATCTGGTACACACCTGCATCGCGATAAGACCATCGACAAGCAACACCTTGCGCGGCTCCTTCGGGAGCCGCTTCTTAATGAGGGGTCAGAGATGAGTGGTAAATCGGGGTCAGAGTGAGGTACCCCGTGGCTCACATAGAAAGTGGGATACTATGCTTGCTTCGCACCAGTCGCATATCAGAAGAGAGACAACACATGCCGCTAAGTCCGCTGGGGATCTTTCATACTGTTGTTGGCGGCGCGGTTGTGGCCTGCGCGGTTTATCTGTTGTGGCAAGACAAGCAAATCAGAATTGACAGGCCGCTCGGAAAGATCTATCTGCTCGGCACGCTGCTTACCGCAGCGAGTGCCCTGGGTATTTTCAAACATGGCGGTGCCAATGCAGCGCACGTTTTAGCTGTGCTTACTATTGCGGCTGTTGTGGTCGGCTACTTTGCCGCAAATACTACTTTCCTGGGGGCGTTCAAAAAGTACTTTGTCGCCCTGTGTTTCTCGGCCACCGTACTGTTCCACCTCATCCCGACTGCCACGGAAATTCTCACTCGATTCCCCATGGATGACCCCCTGGTCACATCGCTTGAGGATCCGCTATTGCTCAGGACCTATTTGGTGATTTTTGTCGTGTTCGTCATTCTGCTGGTCATGCAAATGAACTGGCTGCGGAAACAACCTTAGAAGCAGTTGGGTTCGAACCGGGGTTTGCCTCCGATATTGCTGGAATACAAACGGCCTGGTGCCGGTAGTCGCACAATAAGGAAATAACCGAACACCGGCACCGACGGCAGGCTTTTTGGTCGCGCCTGGCGGCCGATTTGTCAGAAAATTATTGACTCCGGCGCCTTGCTGAAGAACCCTGTTGGGAAAACGAGTCCCTCCATCGGAGCGGACACGTGTCTATCGGGGGGAACACATGGCGTCCGGGCATGCCGTGGTCGAAGTCATCAATCGGGAGGGCGCAGGCCCGTTCGTGCTGGCCTGTGACCATGCGTCCCATGAGATCCCCGCTGAGTTCGGCAATCTGGGTCTGGACCCGGCGCTGTTGCAGGCACATATCGCCTGGGACCCCGGCGCCAGGGATGTCGCCAAAGAACTGGCCCGAATTCTCGACGCTCCTCTGATCCTGCCCCGGGTCTCCAGGCTGGTCCATGACTGTAACCGGCCCGCCGGCTCCGCCGACGCGGTGCCGGCCAACAGCGATATCTTTGAGATCCCCGGCAATCGGGATCTGACACCCGAGCAGAGACAGGACCGGGGCCGGCGCTTCTACGCGCCGTTTCACGACACGCTGCATGAGATCCTTCAGAGCCAGATCAGTGCCGGCCGCGCGCCGATCCTCGTGACCATTCATTCATATACGCCGGTTTACCAGGGCACCGTGCGGGCGGTGGAACTGGGGATCGTGCACGACGAGGATGCGCGGTTCGCGGACGCGATCCTTACCATCGCCGGCAACAACGCCGAACTGGTGGCCGGCCGTAATGATCCGTACGGGCCGGAGGACGGCGTCACGCACACCCTGCGAGTCCACGCACTGCCGCTCGGGCTCCTGAACGTGATGATCGAAATCAAGAACGATCTGATCCGCGACGAGCCGGCACAGATCCGGATGGCGCGACGCCTGTCGGGATACCTGAACGAGGCGCTGGCCAGTATGGATTCGGAAAACAAGGCGGCGGGTCATGCCTAAGCCGATCGTCACCTACGTGAAATACGTGGACGCCGTAAACCGGTTCTTTGGCCGGTTGGCGATGTACATGATATTCGCGATGCTCGGGGTGCTGCTTTATTCCTCGATTTCGAAGACGTTTTTTGTGCCCGCGGTGTGGACGCTCGAGGTCGCGCAGTTCCTGATGGCCGCCTACTACATCCTCGGCGGTGGCTATTCGATGCAGCTGCATGCGCACGTCAGGATGGATCTGCTTTATGGCCGCTGGTCTCGGCCGAGGATGGCCTTCTCCGATACGCTGACTTCCGTCTGTCTGATCTCTTATCTGGTACTGCTGTTGATCGGCGGGGTCTCGAGCACCGAATACGCGCTGGAATATGGCGAGACGAGCTATTCCTCGTGGTCGCCGTATATGGCCCCGATCAAGATCGTGATGGTTTTCGGCATCGTGCTGATGCTGTTGCAGGCGATCGCCTTTTTCTTCAGGGACCTGGCTGCCACACGGGGTCTGACCATCGACGGGCAGCCACTGCTCGCAGAACTGTACAGTGACAAGGCGCGATCATGAGCTACGAAATGATCGCACTGCTGATGTTCTCGTCGATGATGCTGATGCTGCTGACGGGACAGCGGGTATTCGGGGCCATCGGTTTTGTCGCCGCCACCGCCGCGTTGTTCCTGTGGGGGCCCGGCGGCTCCGAGATGGCGTTCAGCGCGGCGATGAAGCTGATGAAATGGTATCCGCTGCTGACCCTGCCCTTGTTTATCTACATGGGCTATATGCTGTCGGAATCGAGGATCGCGGATGATCTTTATCAGATGTTTCACGTCTGGATGGGATCGCTCAACGGCGGCCTGGCGATCGGCACCATCGGCCTGATGGTCGTGATCTCGGCGATGAACGGACTGAGCGTGGCCGGGATGGCCATCGGCGCGACGATCGCGCTGCCGGAACTCCTGCGCCGGGGCTATGACAAGATCATGGTGACCGGCGTGATCCAGGCGGGCAGCTCGCTGGGCATCCTGGTCCCGCCCAGCGTGGTGCTGGTGCTCTACGGCATGATCGCGCGTCAACCGGTCGGGCAGCTCTGGCTCGCCGGTGTTTTCCCGGGTCTGATGATGGCCAGTCTGTTCGTCATCTATATCGTCATCCGCTGCAAAATCCAGCCCCAGCTCGGTCCGGCGCTGCCGGCAGAAGAGCGCCAGGTAGGCTGGACCGAGAAGATCCGTCTGCTGCGGGCCGGCATCTTGCCGTTACTGATATTTTTCAGCATGACCGGACTATTTTTGCTGGGCATCACCAGCCTGGTGGAAAGCTCCGCGGTCGGCGCGACCACGGCGACCCTGGCCGCGCTGGTCAAACGGCGGCTGAACCGGCAGGTGATGGAAGAGGTCATCCGCAAGACCCTCGCCGTCAGCTGCATGTTTATGTGGATCATCCTGGCCGCGCTGTGTTTCGGCGCGGTGTTTGACGGGCTCGGGGCGGTCAAGGCGATCGAGTATCTGTTTGTCGAGCGGCTGGATCTCGGGCCATGGGAGATCCTGATCCTGATGCAGCTGTCCTATCTGCTGATGGGCATGTTCCTCGACGATACCGCGATGCTGGTCATCGTCGCGCCACTCTACGTGCCGCTGGTCAAGGTGCTGGGCTTCGACCTGGTCTGGTATGGCGTGCTCTACACCATCACCTGTCAGATCGCTTATATGACGCCGCCGTTTGGCTACAACCTGTTCCTGATGCGGGCGATGGCGCCCCCGGAGATCACCCTGGGCGATATCTACCGGTCCATCACCCCGTTCGTGCTGGTGATGATCTTCGGGCTGGCCATGGTGATGATTTTCCCCGAGATCGCCATGTGGCTGCCGAATATGTACTACGCTAAATAGATCGGGGGAAAAGGATAAAAGGCCTCGTCTGGCGGATCCCGTCAGTCATCCGGGGGGCCGGGACAACAACAGGACCCGAGGTTTGTGGGAAGGGTGTCGAGGCATGGCCGGTCGGCATGCCCCGATGTTGAGCACTCAAGATTATGGAGCGATACACCATGGCGACAAGACGCGATTTTATTAAAAAGGCCGGTCTGGCGACTGCCGGGGCCGTCGGTACCGCCACCCTCGGCGCGCCGTACGTACACGCCGCGAAGGGACCCATCAAGTGGCGCTTGCAGACCTACGCGGGCCCGGCGCTGGCCGAGCATGTCATCAAGCCCTCGATCGATGCGTTTAACAAGATCGCCAACGGCGAGATGGTGATCGAACTCTATTTCGCCGATCAGCTGGTGCCGACCAGCGAATTGTTCCGCGCCATGCAGAAGGGCACCATCGACGCGGTACAAAGCGATGACGACTCCATCGCGGCCCCGGTCGATGTATCGGTGTTTGGCGGCTATTTCCCGTTCGCCTGCCGTTACAGCCTCGATGTGCCGGTGCTGTTCAATCAGTACGGCTTAAACGAGATCTGGGAGGAAGCCTACGGCGAGGTCAAGGGCGTCACCTGGCTCGGCGCCGGCGCATGGGACCCGTGCCACTTTAATACCGTCAAGCCGATCACCAGCCTGGCGGACCTGAAGGGTCTGCGCGTGTTCACGTTCCCGACCGCCGGCAAGTTCCTGGCCCGGTTCGGCGTCGTCCCGGTCACCCTGCCGTGGGAAGACATCGAGGTGGCGGTGCAAACCGGCGAACTCGACGGCATCGCCTGGTCGGGTATCACCGAGGATTACACGGTCGGTTGGGCGGACGTCACCAACTATTTCCTGACCAACAACATCTCCGGCGCCTGGATCGGATCCTACTTCGCCAACTCAGAGCGTTGGAACGAACTGCCGGGTCACCTAAAGGGACTGTTCAAGATCTGTATGGACAGCTCCAACTACTATCGTCAGTACTGGTACTGGGGTGGCGAGGCAGATCTGCGTGTGAATGGCGACAAGCTGAAACTCACCTCGATCCCGGACGAAGAATGGGCCACGGTCGAGGCGGAAGCGCAGAAGTTCTGGGACGAGATCGCCGCCACCAGCCCGAGGACCAAAAAGGTCGTCAACATCTTCAAGAAATACAACGCCGATATGGCCAAGGCTGGACGGCCCTACCGTTACGGCTGAGACGAAGACACCGGCGGGCTCGAGCCGCCGGCTACCAACACTGCGGAGCCTGACGGTTTGAACACGTTTGATTAAAAGCCCTCCCGGAACAACTGTTCCGGGAGGCTTGCAGTGCAAGAATTCATGATCAACAAGGTTGTAACGATGGCTGGAATGTTGACCTTAGACGAACTCAAAAAAGCAGTCGGCGCCGGTGAAATCGACACCGTGCTGGCGGTCCAGGTGGATATGCAGGGCCGGCTGATGGGCAAACGGTGTCAGGCCGAGTTCTTTCTCGACAGTGCCTGGCAGGAAACGCACAGCTGCAACTACCTGCTGGCCACCGACATGGAGATGGAGACTGTCCCCGGCTACAAGGCGACGGGTTGGGCTGCGGGCTACGGCGACTATGTGATGCAACCGGACCTGGCCACCCTGCGCCGGGTGCCCTGGCTCGAGGGCACGGCGCTGGTGCTGTGCGACGTGCTCGATCACCACCATACGGAAGTCCCGCACTCGCCGCGCGCGGTGCTGAAAAAGCAGATCGCGCGGCTCGGCAAAGCCGGCATGAAGGCGGCGATGGCCACGGAGCTGGAGTTCTTTCTGTTTAAGGACAGCTTCGAAACGCTGCAGGGCGCAGGCTACCGCAACATGCAGACGATCAGCGCCTACAACGAGGATTACCATATCTTCCAGACCACCAAGGAGGAGGATGTGATGCGCGCGATCCGCAATGGATTGCAGGGCGCGGGCATCCCGGTCGAGAATTCCAAGGGCGAGGCGTCGGCCGGTCAGGAGGAGATCAACATCCGCTACGCCGATGCGCTGACCATGGCCGACAGCCATGCCATCATCAAAAACGCGTGCAAGGAGATCGCCTGGTCGAAGGGGCGCGCGGTGACGTTTCTGGCCAAGTGGGACGACAACGCCGCCGGCAGCTCGTCGCATATCCATCAATCGCTGTGGAGTGCCGATGGCAAGACGTCGTTGTTCCTCGATCCCAACGGCCGGTACGGCATGTCCCGGCTCATGGAACACTATCTGGCCGGGCTGCTGGCCCACGCCAGCGAGATCACTTATTTCCTGGCGCCTTACGTCAACTCCTACAAGCGCTTCAAGGCCGGCACCTTCGCACCGACCAAGGCCATCTGGAGTCTGGACAACCGGACCGCCGGCTACCGCATCTGCGGCGAAGAGACGAAGTCGATCCGGGTCGAGTGCCGGGTCGGCGGTTCGGACCTGAACCCCTATCTGACGCTGGCGGCATTGCTCGCCGCTGGAATGGACGGCATCGAACAAGAACTGCCGCTGGAGGACCCGTTTGTCGGCGACGCTTACGCCGCAAAGAGAGTCCGCGGCATCCCCGAGACGCTGCGCGATGCGGCCACCGCGATGAAGCGCTCGAAGATGCTGCGCGCCGCGTTCGGCGACGAGGTCATCGACCATTACTATCGCGCGGCGATGTGGGAACAGGAAGAGTACGACCGGCACGTCACGGACTGGGAAGTGGCGCGCGGTTTTGAGAGGGCATAGGAACATGAGCGGTGTGATTCGTTGCATATCTCCGATCGACAACCAGGTGTTTGCCGAGCGGCCGGCGATGGAGCGACAGGCGGCCCACGATGCGGTAGCCCGGAGCAGGCAAGCACAAAAGGACTGGGCCGCGCGTCCGCTGGCAGAGCGGATCGAGCTGGTCAAGGCCGGTGTCGCCAGGATCGGCGCGATGAACGACGAGATCGTGCCCGAACTGGCGCGGATGATGGGTCGCCCGGTCCGCTACGGCGGGGAATTCGGGGGCGTCGAGGAACGCACCTTATATATGTCGGAGATTGCCGCGGACTCGCTCAAGCCGATCGTGATCGAGAACAGCCTCGCCTTCGAGCGCAGGATCGCCTGGGAACCGCATGGGGTGGTGCTGGTCGTGGCGCCGTGGAACTACCCCTATCTGACCGCGATCAACACCATTGCACCCGCGCTGATCGCGGGCAACACCGTGGTGCTCAAGCATGCCAGCCAGACACTGCTTGTCGGTGAACGCATGGCACGGGCGTTCCATGAGGCCGGCGTCCCTGAGGACGTGTTCAAAAACCTGTTTCTCGATCACGCTACAACCTCGGACCTGATCGCCACACGCAGCTTCGGCTTTGTCAATTTCACCGGCTCGGTCGGCGGCGGCCAGGCCATGGAGCAAGCCGCGGCCGGCACGTTCACCCCGCTCGGGCTGGAGCTGGGCGGCAAGGATCCGGGCTATGTGATGGAGGATGCCGACCTCGACGCGGCCGTCGCCACGCTGGTCGACGGCGCGATGTATAACGCAGGCCAATGCTGCTGCGGCATCGAACGGATCTATGTCACGGCCGCTCTGTACGATGCGTTTGTGGAGAAGGCAGTGGCGATCGTGTCGGACTACAAGCTGGGCAATCCGCTCGACCCGGAGACCACGCTGGGCCCGATGGCCCACCGGCGTTTTGCGGATGAGGTCCGCGATCAACGCGATGAAGCGATCGCCGCCGGCGCCGTGCCGATGATCGCTCCGAACCTGTTTCCCGAGGACGATGGCGGCACCTATCTCGGCCCGCAGATCCTGACCGAGGTCACGCATGAGATGCGTGTGATGCGGGAAGAGTCCTTCGGTCCGATCGTCGGGATCATGAAAGTCGACAATGACGAACAGGCCATCGCGTTGATGAACGACAGCGAATTCGGTTTGACCGCCTCGCTGTGGACAGCGGATGCCGAGAGGGCGGCCGCCGTCGGCGCCCGGATCGAGACCGGGACCGTGTTTATGAACCGGGCGGATTATCTCGATCCGGCGCTGTGCTGGACCGGCTGCAAGGACACCGGCCGCGGTGGCTCATTGTCGGTGATCGGCTACCGGAATCTGACGCGGCCGAAATCCTATCATCTAAGGAAGGCACTGTGATGAAGCTGATCGGCAACTGGAACTACCCGACACAGATACGCTTTGGGCAGGGCCGCATCTCGGAGCTGGCCGGCGCCTGTGCGCAAACCGGCATGCAACGGCCCCTGCTGGTCACCGATCGCGGCCTCGCAAACCTGCCCGTCACGAAGCAGGTACTGGAGATCATGGATCGAGAAGGTCTGGGCCGTGCGAGTTTTAGCGATGTGGATCCCAACCCGCGGGATCAGAACCTGGAATACGGCGTGCGTTTTTTCCAGGATGGGCGCTTCGACGGGGTCATCGCGATGGGCGGCGGCTCCGGTCTCGATCTGGCCAAACTGATCGCGTTTATGGCCAAACAGACGCGCCCGGTCTGGAACTTCGAGGATGTTGGCGATAACTGGACGCAGGCCAACGCCGAAGTCATCGCCCCCGTGGTCGCGATACCCACTACGGCCGGGACCGGGTCGGAGGTCGGCAGAGCAGCCGTCATCACCAATACCCGCACCCACCAGAAGAAGATCATCTTCCACCCCCGCATGATGCCGAGCGTGGTGATTTGCGATCCGGAACTGACCATCGGCTTGCCGCCCGAGATGACCGCGGGCACGGGGATGGACGCCTTTGTGCATTGCCTGGAGGCGTATTGCGCGCCGGCTTATCACCCGATGGCCCAGGGGATCGCGCTGGAAGGCATGCGGCTGGTAAAGGAATTCCTCCCCAGGGCGTTCCGCGACGGGCACGACCTCGAGGCGCGCGCTCACATGATGAGCGCCGCGACCATGGGCGCCACTGCGTTTCAAAAGGGCCTGGGCGGGATCCACTCGCTCGCCCATGCCATCGGCGCGCTGCACGATTGTCATCACGGCACTACCAACGCGATCCTCGCGCCGGTGGTATTGCGCTTCAACCGACCGGCAATCGAACGTCAAATCGAGCGCCTGGCCGCCTATCTCGGGATCGAAGGCGGCTTCGACGGCTTCCACGCGTTTGTTGTGGAACTCAACAGCGAACTCCGGATTCCGGAGAACCTGCGCGCCCTCGGCGCCCAGCCCGAGCGGATCGACGAGTACGCCCAACTGGCGTTCGTCGACCCGACCGCACCCGGGAACCCGGTGCCGCTGACGATGGACGCCGCGAAACAGCTATATGCAGAGGCGTTGTAAGTCGGCCCGTTTTTCCGGGGTCGGACCTCGGTGACCGAATGAGATTAATCCGATTTAGTGCCGGTGGCGGCAAGAGGTAAATAACCGAACACCGGCACCTGACAATTCGATCTACACGAATACAAAAGCGGGGGCAGCGCATGGAATATCGCCAGCTCGGGGACAGCGACCTGCGGGTCTCGGAGATCTCCCTGGGATCGTGGCTCACCTACGGCATGGGCGTCGAAGGTGATGCGGCGGCTGCTTGCATCAACCACGCATTCGAGCTCGGCATCAACTTTATCGACACCGCCAATGTCTACAATCGTGGCGGCGCCGAGACAGTGCTGGGAGAGGTCCTTGCGAGTCGGGCGCGGGACAGCTACGTGCTGGCCACAAAGCTGTTCTTCCCGATGACGGCGACGGATAAGGGCCTGTCGCGGAAACAGATCGAGAAGCAACTCGATGACTCCTTGCGACGTTTGCGTACAGACTATGTCGATCTGTACCAGTGTCACCGCTACGATCCCGATACGCCACTCGACGAAACCATGGACGGGCTGACCCGCGCCGTGGAGTCCGGCAAGGTCCGCTATGTCGGCTTTAGTGAGTGGACGCCGGAACAGATCCAGGCCGCGCTCGATATTCCGGGTGTCGTCCGTTTTGTGTCGAGCCAGCCGCAATACTCGATGCTGTGGCGGGTGATAGAGCCGGCCGTGATCCCGCTCTGCGAAGCAAACGGGATAGGACAGATCGTCTGGTCGCCGCTGAGCCAGGGCGTGCTCACCGGGAAGTACCAACCGGGCGCACCGTTACCGGCCGATTCGCGCGCCCGCAGCGACGTCATGAGTGGTTTCATGGACACAGCTCTCGCCCCACCGGTCCTCGAAGCGGTGGCGCGCTTGCACGCCGTAGCCGCGGATGCGGGTCTGTCGATGGCGCAACTGGCGCTGGCGTGGGTCCTGCGGCAACAGAACGTGGCCTGCGCCATCGTCGGTGCGACCCGGCCCGGGCAACTCGATGACAACGTCGGGGCGTCGGGAGTGCATTTGAGCGACGCTACGCTACAGGCCATCGACACCGCGCTCGAAGACGTGGTCGTCCGGTAGCGTTCCTGCGTTGGCGGATTCCAGGGTCCGCCCCGCCGCAGGCTGTATCAATCTGACCTCTTGTTTAACAAATGGTCCCCTTAATTCACTGTCGGCAAGCCCTGCTTGAGCAGCCTTTTCGTTGCCTTGTGACCTTCACGGGGATCAGCAGTCAGCCTGAATGAGCCGGCCGCCGAAGCCCATCGACCATCATAGTCGTACGTGCCGGCAATGGAGCCCGGTCTGACCCAGAGCGACAAGGAGAGGTTGTGATCACTGACCGTCGCTCGCCAACGGCCAGGACCCGTCGTCTTCACGTCCCCCTCGAGTCTGACCCGATACGTCAGGCGACTCGGAACGAAGAACAGCGCCGGTATTCGGGGATACGGCTGCCGATAGGTAAAGGACAGGCCATCGTCACCTATCCGCTCCAGCCGGAGCGGATAGATGCCGTCATCCGGGTAGGGTTTTCCCGTGGGGTTGAAAACGGAACTCCCGGTGACCTTGAACCACAGCTCGTACTCGCCTTCTGCTACGGGCTTGAGAGAGGCATCGAGTCGGCCGCGATCCGACGACTCGCTGCTGGCCCACACGCCCGTCAGGCGCATGTTGACGGGCAAATGCAGATCGGCAGCAGCGATGTCTCCTGAAAGGAGGCCAACACTGGCGGCGATAGCCACTGTCCGGAGTATGCTTTTGGAGATCTTCATCATGCGCAGACCCGGAATAACAGAAGGACACCCGCTCAAGCAAGCACGGACGCAGCAATTCGGGGGACAGTTCACTTAATCGGGGAGATTTCCCGACCAATGCGTAGGTGCGGTGCCGGTGTTCGGTCTTGCGCTTGATTCCCGCTACTCCGGCGGCCAGACCTCAAACTCGATTCTCGCCAGCTTTTCCGGCGCCTTGCCGATACTCACAAGGAACGCGAGCCAGCGTGGGTCGGATCTAACGTTGGCAAACAGCGGTTCGTTAACGATCTCCGCCAGACCCGGATCGTTATAGACCACCGCCTTGTCCAGCCACTCGAAGGCCCTGTCGGTCTCCCCGCGGAACGCGATGACGTAGGCGATGTTGTAGGCAGCGTCCTGTTCGTAGTTCTCGATCAGTTCGGCGAGGGCCGCATCGGAGTCGGTCTGCTGGCCCAGCGCATGGTGGGCCATCGCCAGACCGATCAGACGCCAGGCTTTGAAGGGCTCCTGCTGCATCGCGTCCAGCGCGGCTTCCGGCTCGCCCTTGAGCAACAACGCGACGCCGATCCGGTATTGTGCGCCGATATAGCCCGGGCTCAAGGTCAGCGCAGTGCGGAAGGAGGCGATGGCCTCGTCGAAACGCCCGGCCGAGAGAAAGGAATCGCCGTGGTTGTTGTGCGCGACCGGGTCCAGCGGGTCGCGGATGAGCGCGTATTGTTCCAGCGCGATGACCTGCTCGAGCCGGCCCAGGGATTCGGCCAGGCTGGCGGCGCTGAAGATGATGCCGGTATTGGTGGGATCTAATTCGAGCGCCCGTTGGTAATGTAGCGCCGCCGCCGCCAGATCACCCTGATTATGCAACGCGATCCAGCCGAGTCGGGCGTGGGCCGGCGCATAGGACGGGTCGAGGGCCAGCGCCTGGGTGGTCGCCTGGGCGGACAAGGCATAGCCCTCTTCCACCGGCCGCAAGCTGTTGTCCGCCTGGCGGCCGTAGACATTGGCCAGGCCAATCCAGGCCGGTGCATAGCCCGGATCGATGTCCAGCACCTGCTCGAACATCGCGATGGCCTGCTCCCAGTTTTCGGGTGTGCCCTGGCGGCTCAAAAAACGCGCCTGCAGATACAGCGCATAGGCTTGCGGGTCGGTCTCGTCCACCATGGGCGCGGCGCCGAGCAATGTGACCTTGAGCTTGCCGACGACCGCGGCGGCGATCTCATCCTGGATCACAAAGATGTCATCCAGGGTGCGATCGTAGGTCTCCGACCACAGGTGGGAGTCCGATTGTGTGTCGATCAGCTGCGCGGTGATCCGCAGCCGGTCCCCGGCCCAGCGGATCGAGCCTTCCAGGATATGCGCGACGTTCAGTTCCCGAGCCACGTCGGTGAGTTTTACATCCTTGTCCTTGAACGAAAATGCCGAAGTGCGCGAGATCACCTGGAGCTCCGGGACCTTGGCCAGCAGACTCAACAGCTCCTCGGAGATGCCATCGGAGAAGAACTCCTGGTCGGAGTCGGGACTCATATTGGCAAACGCCAGCACCGCAATGGAATTCGGCGGCGGCCGGAAACCGTCGTTCGGACCAAGCCACCACTTGTCATAGGCAAACACGATGACCGCGGCGGCCAGTACCGCGATGACGACGAAGTCCATACGCCGGCCGGTGACATGGGCGATCGACTCCGACCGATCCACCTCCTTCTCGAGCTTGACCCCCTCCGGCGTGATCTCGTAGATCCAGGCAAAGATCAGCGCGATCGGGAAGCCGACGGCGAGCACCCCGAGCACCGCCTGCCCTGACCATTCCGGCAGGGTCGCGAGACCGATCACCACGTCCGCCACCTGCATGATCAACCAGGCGGTCACGCCATAGAGCAAGGCCATGCGGAGCACGTTGCGGCGTTTGATCTCGGAGAGGAAGTTCATAGAGTAGTTATACAACAGTGTGGGTGGTGTAATGCGCCAATTCGAGCATCTGAAAGGGGGTCAGAGACCCACTTCTAACTAAAGTACTGACCCGGCGCGAAACAGATTAGATGACGTGATGCACAAGTACCTGAGCGGCCACGATTCTGACTTGTTCGTGCGGGGGGAAAATCCGCATGGTCCAGCCCGGAAGTCCGCACACGTACAATCCGCCATCGTCCTAACGGGCTCCGAAAAGAGCGTGTCAGGGTAATTTTTCCCGGAGATTGATCGCGGTTCGACCCTATTGCCTTGTGGCCCAAAAATCATGGTAGCTGGTGCCCTGTACTAGACTTTGAGTAGGGAAGCAGGCGAGGCTCGAACCTTGGCGTATCCCGCCCATAACCGAGGGCCCTGGTGGTCCGAACTCGGGGACCGGGGCGTCGTTCATGTTACCGGCATCTATCTGGTATCGGTGTGGCTGATCGTGCAACTCGCCAACCTGGTGTTCGGACCAGACGGCCCGTGGCCGTTGCCGCAGGAAGTGCACCAGCTCATCTGGATCGCGCTGATACTGATTTGTCCTATCGTCCTTGTTTTTGGCTGGCGGTACGACATCACCCCTGAGGGCTTCGTCCGGACCGATTATCATGCAGGCGGACGTAAGAACCTGCCCCTATCGGCGACAGATCATGCCATCATCGCGGGACTGAGCATGTTGATGGCCGGCATCATCGGGATCACGTCGGTCGAGGTATTGACGGCCGTCAATCAGTCAACTCCACCTATCGAGCTACCGCCGGCACCGGCTGCAGCCACTTCCATCGCCGTACTGCCGTTCACGGTCTGCGCCGGGCAGGAGAGCGACAGGGTATTGGCTGCGGGTCTGGCTGCCGAGGTCATCGACCGTCTTGCCGCACAAGGAGCATTGAAGGTCGTCGCCCGTGCTTCATCTTTCACCATGGCCAGCGGTCTATCGCGCCCGAGCACCGACGAACCACCAGACGTCGAATACCTGTTGTCTGGTGAGATCTGCCGGGAGGGTGGGGTACTGACGCTGCGCGCCGAGCTCTCGGACGCGACGGGCTACGTCGTCTGGAGAGACAGCTTCGAGCAAACGACGGACCGATCGGGAAATGTCACCGTGACGCTGGCGACGCGGGTGGCAGAAGGCGTCGGGACGGCACTGAGTCATGCTTTCCCGTGCTCACCGAATTGACGTCACCGGGCCAATTTGGGGACAGTTTGCTTATTTGGTGCCGGCCGCCCCGGTTTGCCCGGCGCGCGGAGCCAAAGGCGTCAGATCGATTTTTTCTTCTTGGAAAGATAAACCTGACGCCCTGTTCTCGTTACAGAAATCCAGCCGGGCTTCAGGGCTTGCGGAACAGCATGGTAAAGCGGTCCGTGTTGCCGCTGACCGAGCGTCGCCCTACCTCGTATCTGAGTTCGTCATCGGCGCGGTAGTGCAGATCCGAGTAGCCAACGAATTCGAAGCCCTGGTCCAGCATCTCCTCGATCACAAACACCGGGTCGATACGGCGGCGATTCTCCGGATTCTCCGGCTCCATATGACGCTTGGTGTGGTCGACGACGCCGTACAACCCGCCGCTCTTGAGCGCCTTGAACACCTGACGGTTCATCCTCGCTCGGGATTCGGGATCGAAGTTATGCAGATTGCGGAAGGTGAGCACCATGTCCAGGTCTGAGACGCCAAAGTCGAAATCATCCAGAGCGTAATAGCGACTGCCTTCCGGCCGGCGGACGTTGGCGCTGTTCTCCAGCAGGACAACGTCCTCGAACCCGGGCTCGACCAGCACGTTCTCCTTGATCCAGTTCGTCCCGATAGACACATAAAGCGTGCCGTTTTCGGCCAGCACCGGCGCCAGCACCCGCGTGTACCAGCCGCCACCGGGGAGCAGCTCCAGCACGCGCATGTTGTCCTTGAGGCCGAAGAAATTCAGCGTCTGCAGCGGCCGTCGATTCCGGTCGCGTTCGCGATGAGCTTCAGGACGAGATTCGGCGGCCAGCGCCGCTTCGACTTTGGCGTCGATTTCATTGGCGGCCATTGCCTGGCCGGCGAGGATAAGTGCTGCGAACGCGAAAAAGGCTTTCAAGGAGCTGCTCCCGTGGTGTTGGAGAGCGGGAATCATAGCATCTCCGATCTTTTTTACGGGGCGTCCGGCAAATCATCGAAAGCGCCATTCCGGCAAGGGAACAGACTCACCCCTTTCAAGGGCCGGCCTGACATCTCTTCGTGCCGATACCCTGCCTGGATTCGGATATGTGTAATAAAGCCCCTCCCCGTGCGGTCTTTAGCAGTACGGGGATAGCATCAGGACCGGGCGCATGTTCAACGCACGTATAACCGCATTTGTTTTGATACTGCTGGCCTCGGGGCATCTGGCTGCGAGCACTGGCCGTGGGCAAGTTGTGTTTTCCAGCGGCGAACAACGCGTAGCTCTGATCGAATTGTTTACCTCGGAAGGCTGCAGCAGCTGTCCGCCGGCGGATCGCTGGCTCAGCGGGCTCAAGAGAGATCCGGGTTTGTGGAAGACCTTTGTCCCGGTCGCGTTTCATGTCGACTACTGGGACTACATCGGCTGGGAAGATCGCTTTGCCCGCGCCGGGTTCGGCGAGCGCCATCGTCAGTATGCGGTGGAAGGCGGCGCCCGGTCGGTCTATACGCCGGGTATGTTTCGCCAGGGTCAGGACTGGCAGGGCTGGCGCCGGGGTCAGATCCCGCAGCGCAACGAGCCGGTGGTCGGGGATCTGCGTCTGGTCATCGATGGCGAGGATGTTGCGGTTCGCTTCAACGGCGACGATCGTCGTGGCCAGGGGCTGACGGTACATCTGGCCGTGCTCGGTATGAACCTCGAGACCTCCGTTCGTGCCGGCGAGAACAAGGGCCGGACGCTGCGCCACGATTTTGTCGCGCTCGAGGTCGTGTCGGTCCCGCTGGAGAAGCGGGCGTCCGGCTATGCCGCGAACGCGATCCTGCCCGGAGCGGACGCGCAGGCGCAGGACCTGGCGCTCATTGCATGGATCTCCGCAGCGGGCACACAAACGCCAGTCCAGTCTGTCGGCGGATATCTGTCGGCTCCGTGACGCCGGGGCTCAACCCGGCTCGAAGCATACGCAGTTGACCGGTGGCAGATGGCGGCTGAGGCAAGTCCAGCTGTCGCCCTGATTCTCGCTCACCCACAGCGAACCGGTGGTACTCGCAAACGCCAGCCGCTCGCCGTCTGCCGAAATATCCAGGGCGTGACGGTAGACAAGATCGTAGGCCGGTTCATCCGGCAGCCCGTCGGACAGGATTTCGAAACTCTTGCCACCGTCGCGCGTGCGCGTGACCACCAGTCGGGCATCGACCGGGATACGCTGCTCGTCTTTGGTCGCCGGTACAAACCAGGCGGTGTCCGGATCCTGCGGGTGGACGGCGACGGCGAAACCGAATTTCGCCAGCGGCGGATCAGCCAGCTCACGCCAGTTCACACCCGCATCGTCGCTGATAAAAATCCCGTTGTGGTGTTGCATCCACATCCGCTCCGGCGCGGCCGGGCATTGGACCACGCGATGGGGGTCCTGGGTCACCGGGTCCTTGTCCATACCCGGGGGACTGTAGTCATTGCGCAGCCCTGCGCCGATCAGTTCCCAGCTGATGCCGGCGTCATGGGTGGTCCAGACGCCGCCAACGGAGACGGCGACGGTCACGTGGGCCGGGTCTCGGGGATCGACCACCACCGAATGGATACCGGCGAAGTCGTAGCCGCCACCCATCCACTTGCTGCGTCTCGGGTCGTCCCACAGCGCGCGTATCAGTTGCCAGCTATCGCCGCCGTCAACGGAGCGGAACAGGCCGCCCGGGAGGGTGCCACACCACAACTCGCCCGGGGCCCCGGCCGCCATCGACCAGATCAGCTCGGTGCTCCACGGCACGTCGGTGCCGCGCACCGGGTCCTTGTCCTCGACTTCGTCGGGTTTTTCCGGGTAGGCCGGTACCGCCGTCTCGTTCCAGCTCGCGCCACCGTCTTCGGAGCGCTGCATCTTGACGCCGAAGTGCCCAAGCGCCAGCGCCGCATGTAGCCGGCGACCGCCCGGTTCTGCCAGCACCATCGAGACCGGATCACCGAGAAACCAGGTGTCGCCGATACCCCAGTGCCCGCCCCCATCCCGCTGAAAACGGAACAATCCCTTGCGGGTCCCGATCAACAGACGATCACTCATCGGTGCACCCTCCCCGGCGCCGGCTTATCCGCCCGATAGCGCCTGGATAACAAAGATCTCATCACCTTCGTCAATCACGTCGGATAAGCCGACACGGTCCCGGATCGGCTCCTGGTTGACGAACATCACGACGTGTTTGCGTACGGCGCCCTGGTCATCGAGCACATAGTTGCGTGCGCCCGGATTGCTGACGAAATATTCGTCGAGTGCCTCGCGCAGGGTACCGCCCGCGACCGCTGCCTCGGGGCAGGTCAGATGTCTGGCCAGATTTTGTGTGAAGTGAAGCGTAGCCGGCATGGGCGCAGCACCATGGTCTCGAACATAAACACGGACTTACTGCAGTATAGGTCGCCGCGCAGGCGGCGGGGGTGCTCAGGATTGCCGGCCGTTGTTGCATTGCATTGCAGACAAGCCGGGGTCAGCCCGTTTCTTCCATATCCATGCCGCGAGTCGCGTTATGTGAACCAGGTCGCACCACCCAGGCGACGGTGGCTTTATATTTTGCGGTCCATGGAACTATCACTGTCCCAAATCTATAACGAGTTCGCGGTAATCTCGCTTGCCGTCGCCGCGGCGTATCTCGGCGCAATCTGGCTGATCATGCTGAGCGGCCGGTTGATCGTCCGCTTCCGGCCTTCCCCGCCTGCAAGTTGTCGACCCGGTGAGATGGTGCATCAGGCGTTAAAGGTGTCAGGCCGCTTGTGGGATCACTACAGGACGGCTGCGCTGCTCTTCGGCGTCTCGTTTTTGCTGCTGGTCAATTTTGGCCGCGACGGCCTGGTGGGCCCGCAGCCGACCTGGCTCAATGCTGTTGTCCTTGCAGGCGTGCTTGCCGCGCTCGGTTTTGGCGCTTTGAAGACGATCCAGCTGAGCCGCTACCGATCCCGCCTGAACGGCTTGCTCGATATGCACATGCAGATGGCGCAAAGGATGGTGGAAGCTCAGCTGCGGGGTAACCGCGTCTTCCCCTCGGTGCGGATCAACGACGAGGTCATCGACAATGTGGTCGTCGGTGAGAACGGTGTGTATCTGGTGCAGCTGATTCCGGCCCCCGCTGGCGTCGAGACGGCGCGGTTCGAGCGCGGCTCGATAATCTTCGATCCATGCGGCACCCGAGTCAGCCTGCAACAATTCAACAACACCATGCTGCGCCTTGGAAAGATCCTCGGCGAGCAGATAGGGTCGGAAGTCAAAGTCATGCCAGTCGCCGTGGTCCCGGAATGCCGCATCGTGACCGGCGCAGAGGATGGGCCGATGCTCGTCAGTCTACAGGCGTGTGCCGCGTTCGTCGGCTGGCGACAGGAAGCCTACTTCCTGCATGAGGACGACATCATCAAGTTGAGCGGCTGGCTGGGTAAACAGGCGCTTGAGGATCCGCCCCGGACTCTGAGTGAAGTCAGAACTTCGCTGCAACGACAGATCGGCTGGCCAGCGCTGGTCTGAGTATATTGCCAACACCTGCCACGCTTTGATCGCCGGCTCTCAGCGATTGCGCATCTAAGCAGCCAAAAAAAAGACGGACGGGATTCGTCTCCCGACCGTCCTCATTGTCTGCGTCTGGCGACTGGATCGCTGGCGATTCAGTGCCATAACATGGACTCACTGTATTGGGCCGGGGAGGGATCTCCAACCCCTCCCCGACCCAAGCCCTCCACGCCTTGGGGGGCAGACGGTGCTACTGGACGTGACGACCTCCGCCACCGCGGGGGGCGCCTCCGCCACCACCGCCACCGCCGGGGCCACCACCGCCACCGCCACCCCCACCGCCGCCTTGCGTCTTGGCGACGATGCAGATGTCGATATAGGTGAGGTTATTTACCGTATCGATGACGGGGACATACAGCGCATCCGTTTCTTCCTCTTCTCCGTCGTCCTCGGACAGCGGCAACATCGCCATCGGCGGGTTGAACTCCGTCCGCGGCAGCTCGCGCGCATAGGCGGGCACTGCGGGCGGCGCAGTCACATGGGCCAACGGATCATCGAATTGGACAGCGCCGGGCGTGTAGAAGGTCAGCCTCCAGTATCCGGTCTTCAGCCAACCCGCACCACATTGATCCTCCAGCGCCACCACGTTGCGCATCCGCCAGTTGTACCCATACACGTACTTGCCGCCGACACTCAGCTCGACGCTGTAGGGGGCGTCCATATAGGTGCAGGTACCGTCCCATTCAGACCCGGTCCAGTCACCCACGATGGGCGGCGTTTCGCCAGGGTTGCCTCCGGGCATCGGACACAGCGCCTCGCCCGGCACCATCTTGGTCAGGTTAAGCCGCGCGGTACCGGTGTTGATGATCTGGAACGGCGAGTCGTAGTTGAAGGACACATCGTCCTCGCTGGCCCGCGCACCCCAGTGCTCGGTAATGCCCTGGCCGGACACGTGCCACATCTGCAAGCCGACCTTGCAGTCGTTTTCCGGATCAGCTGTGGCCTCGGCGCAGCTACCCAGAGCCGGATCGAAACCCGGGATGGTGCTGCTATAAGGCTGAGTCTCAACCCGGATCACCGACCCTTCGTTCCAGGACACCGCCTCCAGCGCGTCGCCCCAGTCCAGATAAGCCACCGACATGACGTTCGGCGCTACACCGTCCTGGTCGGCCCACCACTCATTGACGTCGACCTTCTGCCAGTAGATCTTCGATACTTCATAACCCTGGCAGGGAGATGGCGCCACGCCATCGGTGCACTCCTCGGCCGTGTAATAGACCTGGGGTGCCGTCAGGCTGTCTACGCAGGACGTGTTGGGATAGCTGAATTGTCCCTCCATCTCCGGCACGTCGCAGCCATAGGAGAAATGGACCCCGAGCTCTGGCTCGGCCGGCATGCTCCAGTTGGCGACAATGGAGTTAACCGACTCCGTCACCGCCGCCGGGAACGAGAGATCGTTGGAAACCTCCCCGCCCGTCGGTGGACCCGGAATGCCGCCTTTCGCCCCATAACCGGTCCCGACGAAGGCGAACGTTCCCGCGATGGCCATAACCAGTGCAGTCATATAAGCAATGGTCTGTTTTCTCATGACATCCTCCCAGGCCCCGGGAATCACCATGCGACCGGTGCGGCAAAGACGCCGCGGCGAGCGCCGGCGCGAGCGGATTAGAGTCCGCGAATTTGCCGGGTGCCTACCCAATATGTAGGCCTGACCCGGACCTCTCTCAATAAGGAAAACAGGGTATGCAGGCGCCCGATCAAAACCAGTCAGCCGACCGAAACAGGCGATGATCAAGAGAACTGGGGCAACTTACCTATTGCGTCTTTCTGCCTCCCCGACTTGCAAGAACGCCGCGTATGCACCGCGGGCGTTGTGAATCGAGAAGGGCAGTCCTGATGGACTGCTCTTTTTTTTGCGTCAGTGCCCGGTGGCTTGTCGGCAGTTCATAGAAGCAGATCGATCGTCTTCGCTACCACATGGAGTCGAGGAGCCGCTCCACCGCGGCGGCCCCGATCCAGGAACCGAGACCCAGCAAGAGATAGAGTCCGAAGCTGCGCCAGCTGGACGCGTCGTACGGCCACTCGCGGACCCGCTCGAGGCGCCCCTCCAGATCGAGCAATGCTGACAGCCGGTCGCCCGCACTGTCGTTCCGATGCTCGATCACCTGCTGTGACGCATCGCGGATCTCTGCCCGGACTTTTTTTATTTGCGATTGCTTCTCTCTGCGGATTCGCTCGTGGATGCCCTGGACCGGCAATGTAAACGCCACCACGGTCAGGGCGCTCCAGATCAACAGATATGCAACGGCAGCGATCATGCGGTCGCCAGGCGCAACCGAAAGATGCGAGGAGAGGGCCGGAATCAGCGCCACGAGCAGAGCACTCTTGAGGCCTTGTTGTGCGATCGGCGACAAGGCACCCAGATCAAGCAGGTCGAGGTGCGGTAGCGAGCGGGCCAATTCCGACATCCGTAAAGAGTCCCGGACCATGCAAGCCGCAAAACGTCCGGCCAACCATCCGAAAGCTGCGCCGCTCATCGCGGCGGCGACAAGCTGATAGGAAATCCGTGGGATACCGGCGATCGCGATCGGGATGACCATGAACAAAGAGAGAAAGATCGCCGCCCCCAGAAGCCCTGCGCCGACGCCAGTCGACGTTGATCGCTGCCAGCATATGCTGTCACCAAATGAAGCGCGCAGTGCCGCCAGGTGTCGGGCGGTCCAGCGGTCCAGCAAGAGGTGTGCGAGCGGCAGATAGGCCACCAGCACGAACAAGGTGGCTGTTGCGCGGATGCCCAGGCTGTCTTCGGCGCCGGACCACACACGCTCAAAGCCACCCGTCGCATACTCCCCAAACAGGTAGCCGATCGTCAGGATCACCGCCACGACCAGCGTCACGGCTATCGGCGACGAAAATCTGGCGAGGATTCGCACGCTCAGCGGGATTCCCGCTTTGTCCGACCCACCGACTGTCGTTGCTGATGTCTGCATCGCCACTCATGATAGCTCAGCGTTGCTCAAAACCGACGGGGCATGGCGCGTCGGGAAGGGTTATTTCCCATGTTTGCTATAGTCGATGAGACAGCCGCCAACCGTCGACCAGGGCAACATGGGTGCCTGAATCCATCCAGCCTCTCTGTTCCGAAGGGACGAAGATATGGCATCACCCGATGAAATGGGCCTCACTCCTGAAGCCGCGCGCGGTTATGAGCAGTTCTTTGTGCCGTCGATCTTCCATCAATGGCCACCATTGATTGCTGCGAAGGCTGAAATTCAGCAGGGAGACAACGTGCTCGACGTCGGCTGCGGTACGGGAGCACTCACCCGGGAGGTGGCGCGGTATGTCGGGGCGGCCGGGAGCGTGGCCGGTCTCGACCTGAGCGAAAGCATGCTCGGAGTCGCGCGGGAAACCTGTCCTGGTGCCGATTTCAGACTGGGAAGTGCGATCGACTTGCCGCACGATGATGCGAGTTTCGATGCCGTAGTCAGCTCGTTCATGCTCATGTTCGTGCCGGACCCGACGAAAGCGATCAGCGAGATGCGGCGCGTGTTGCGTCCCGGTGGCCGTCTCGTGGTGAGCGTCTGGCAGAGCCTCGACACCAACCCTGCCTACGCTGCGCTGGTTGCAGCGACGCAAGCAGTCGCTGGCGCCGAATCGGCGCAATCCGTAGCGTGGCCGTTCACCATGGGCGAAGCGGGACGCCTGTCAGAGATCTTCAAGTCGTCCGGCATGCCGGACGCTATGGTCAGTGAGCATGACGGCACGGCTGTCTTCCCCTCGGTGGAAGAATTCGTGCGCACCGAAATCCAGGCATGGTTGCTGGCGGACAGCGTCGATGAAAAAGGCATCGAGCTGATCATCGCGGAGCTGCGGTCAAGATATCCGGGTTTCGGCGACACGGATGGCCCGATCGAATTCCCGCTCAACGCCATTCTGGTCAAGTATCGGGTGGCCTGATCACATGTCCTGGCCGCGCTGACCAAGGTAAAACAGAGTTCAGGTTTGTCCTCGATCTCCAGGGCGGACCGGCCCCGCGACTTGCTTTAGGCCGGGATTTGCTTCAGTATCCGCCCGCGATCTACGTTTTGGCCTGCCTACCAACTACCTGCCTGGTTCCCGGGCGTCTGTTTCAAGCTACCCACTACGACCAGGTTGTTCGTTACCGCGCCCGATTTGCGCGCGGATTTTGTTATGGAGGCCAATCATGGCTACAGGAACTGTAAAGTGGTTTGACCCGGCTAAGGGTTTTGGATTCATTCAGCCGGAAGACGGCCAGAGTGACGTGTTCGTGCACATCAGCGCCGTCGAGCGCTCGGGCATGGGCTCGCTGGCCGAAGGTCAGCGCGTCACCTACGAAGTCGTCACCGAGCGTGGCAAGCAGGCAGCTGACAATCTGAAAGCAGCCTGATTGCGAGAACGCCGCGTCCGAATCGCGGCGTTCCGAATCGAAAAGGGCAGTCCATCTGGACTGCCCTTTTTTTATTGGTGAAGACGTGTCGGGCTTGTCTTGTTAAAAAAACATCCCTGAAACCTTTTACTCCTCTTGTTCGGAGCGGCCGTAGATCGACGCGTTGAACTTGTCGCGATAGCCGCGACTCAGCGGGATGTCCTTGCCGCTCTTGAGGAAGATACGCGGCTTCGAGTCGACCGACCGTATCTCCGCGATCTTGTCGACGTTGACGATAAAGCTCCGGTGCGCACGCGCGAACGGGCCAGCGGAGAGTTGCTGCATCAGATCGGTCATCGTTTCGCGGACGATGTATTCCCGCCCCTCTGCATGGACAGCGACGTAATTACGCGCGCCCTCCAGATAGTCGATCTGATCGAAACGGAGCACGCTCTTGCCACTGCCGGTCTGCACCATCAGCCGGTCACCGAGCTGCGGGGGTTCAGCGTCCCGTGAACGGCAATATAGCTGATAGGCGCTGGCGATGAGCAGGATACCGAGATAGACCTTGATGTCTTTCTGGTATTCCACAAACAGGTTGTTCACAAACGGTTCGCGCCAGACATAGTGCAGGTCGTTGAGTTCGTACCAGGGGATCCGCATCGCCACCATCAGGCTCTGGTGGCCGAACGCGAAGATGATGCTGCCGACGGTATGACCGATGATGGCCGGGACCCAGGCGCCGCGCTTGAGCGGGAACAACTTCAGCCAGCGGATCACGAACAGGATCATGATCAGCACGGCGATCGCACTGGTGACCTGTTCGGAGATCAGCCGGAAATCGTCCTTGCCGATCCCGCTCTGGTCGCGCTCGGACATTTTGGCCAAAAGATCGGCGCCCCAGAGGAAGGTCACCAGCACGACCCAGCCGGCCGCTTCGAGCCATTTGCGCGGGACACTCCTGCCGCTGTTAGCGCCGCTCAAACCCGTCCCCGTTCCCCGCCGTTCGTCCCAGCAGCCTGCATTTCGTCCCCGGACGCCGTACAGACCCACAGCAAACCATTAGATTTTCTCCGCTTTCTCGTACCCGGAGGAGTTCGACATGAACTGGCACAATCTTATCAACAGCAAGCTGCTGGCGCTGGCCTGCCTCATCTTCATCGTGTTCGTGCTGACCGCGTGCGGCGGTGGCGGTGGCGTCAGTGATGGAGGCCCATCGCAGCCGGAGCCGATGGGGGATCCCTGCGATTCGGCCAGCATCCTCGACAACGGGGTCTGTCGTCCCTTCGCCGTGCGTCTCGATGAGCGGGCGACGACCCCGTTTGTGGAAAACGGCCAGCCGGTCACCCTCGAGGTGGTCTTGTTCAAACCGCTGGCTGATGGCCGGTATCCGACGATCATGTTCAATCATGGGTCGACCGGTGACGGCTCCAACCCGTCGCTGTTCGGTCTGACCTTTACCAGCAAGACCGTGGCGCAGTTCTTTGTCGAGCGGGGGTGGATCGTCGCTTTCCCGCAGCGCCGCGGCCGCGGCGCCTCGGACGGTCTCTATGACGAGGGCTTCAAGCCAGACCGGAGTTCCTATTCCTGCGAGGAAGACCTTGCACTCGGCGGCGCCGAACGTGCGCTGGACGACATGGACGCCGCGGTGGACTGGCTCCGGAATCGTGCCGACGTGGACACCACAAGGATGCTTGTCGGCGGCACATCGCGTGGCGGTATCCTGTCGGTGGCCCACGTCGGGCGTCGACCGGATGTGTTCCTGGGTGCGGTCAACTTTGTCGGCGGGTGGGTCTCCGAGGGCTGTGGCGATTACCGGGAGATCAACCAGGCGCTGTTTGTCGCCGGCGCCGGGATTGCGGTGCCGTCCTCGTGGTTATACGGCGCCAACGATTCTTTCTACAGCCTCCCTTACAGCCGAACCAACTTCGGCGCGTACACGATGGCCGGTGGGCTGGGCGAGTTTCAAGCATTCACGCGTGCATCTGGTCTCAACGGACATTTCCTGATCAATGATCCGGGTTTGTGGGAGACCACGCTGGATGCGTTTCTTGACCAGTTATGAGGCCCAAGGGGTCAGAGACGTCGTTGCACAGATTGGCGGAAATCCGGTTCTGACCTCCGTGTTCACCGGTTTCTCTGTTTCTTGCTTTGCGATTCAAAAGACTCGAAGCCCTCGAGGCTGCCCTCGCATACACGGTGCCGGTGTTCGTTTATCAGGTCATTTTTCGATCATCGTCCCGGCACTGGCCGATCTCCATCTAACGGTGCCGATTGTTCCAGGTGCGTAATGACCTTAGCATCGGCACCATGAATACCGACTTCCGTAATACCTACCTTAGTTATGACGAGGTCACCGCCACGCTGCAAAACTGGGTCGGAACCTGGCCGGATTTTGCCCGACTCCAGTCAGTGGGCCAGACCGCCGAGGGCCGGGAACTCTGGCTGCTGACGATCGGACCGCGTCCGGATGACATCCGCCCGGCGGTATGGGTAGACGGCAATATGCATGCGACGGAGCTGTGCGGCTCCAGCGTGGCGCTGGCCATCGCCGAAGACATGCTCAGGTTCTTCGCCGAGGGCGCGCCACCACAGGATCTGTCGCCAGCGGCCTGCGAGATCCTGAAGGACGTGCTGTTTTATGTGATGCCGCGCTTCTCACCGGATGGCGCGGAGCGGATCCTCGACGAAGGCCGCTATGTCCGTTCAAACACGCGCGACGACCGGCCGGACGAGGGACGCTCATTCTGGCGCACCCAGGACATCGACGGCGACGGCCGGGCCCTGGCCATGCGGGTCAAGGACGCCACCGGCGAGTTCGTCGAGTCGCCGGAGGTCGCGAACCTGATGCTGCCGCGTACGCTCGACGACCAGGGCCCGTTCTACAAGCTGTATCCGGAAGGCGTGATCGAGAACTTCGACGGCAAGACGATCCCCTCCCCCTCCTTTTTGTCGGACAGTCCGACCGATCTGAACCGCAACTTTCCCTGGTCCTGGGTGCCCGAGCACGCGCAGATGGGAGCCGGCGCGTTTCCCGGGAGCGAACCGGAGTCCCGCGCGGTCATCGAGTTCACCACCAGCCACCCGAACATCTTCGCCTGGCTGAATCTGCATACCTTCGGGGGCGTGGCGATCCGACCGCTCGGCGATCAGCCCGACAGCAAGATGGATCAAAACGACCTTGCGATCTACCGGCAGGTGGCGCGCTGGCTGGAAGATCACACCGGTTATCCGACGGTCAGCGGCTTTGAGGAATTTACCTACGAACCCGACAAGCCGATCCATGGCGATCTGAACGACTATGCCTATCATCAGCGCGGCTGCATCGCCTATGTCGTCGAACTCTGGGATCTGTTCGCCAGAGTCGGGCTCGAACGGAAGAAACCGTTCGTAAAAAGCTACACCGACCTGAGCCGCGATGACCTGGTTGCGATCGCGAAGTGGGACCGGGACCACAATGCGGGCCGGGCGGTGCTGGAGTGGCAGCCTTGCGAGCATCCACAGCTCGGCCCGATTGAGGTCGGCGGCATCGACCAGCGGGTCGGGATTTCCAACCCGCCCTACGAGCTGCTCGAGGAAACCTGTGCACAGCAATCCGCCGCCTTCCTGCGGGTGGCGGCGATGGCGCCAGCCATCCGTTTCGCGGACATCCGTCTCGAAGATCTGGGCGGCGAGCTGACGCGTCTGGACATCACGGTAGAGAATCACGGCTACCTGCCGAGCTATGTGCTCAACTCCGCCAGGAAGCTGAGCTGGAACGAAGCACCCTATCTGGAGCTCGACTGCGACGGCTGCGCGCTGGTCGAAGGCCCGGCACGGCGTCCGCTCGGCCATCTCGACGGATGGGGCCGCGGTCTCGGCGACGGCACCGGCGCACTTTACTACCCCTACGGCCTGGGCAATTCCGGTACCGCCCGGCAAACGATCGTGGTCAGGGGCACGGGCACGATCACCGTCACGATAAATTCCTGCCGTGTTGGTGCGATCCGGCGCACGATCCGGGTGGGCTGAGGCCAATATGCTCGCGATTCGACATGCGGAAGAACGGGGTCTGGCGGATTTTGGCTGGCTCAACAGCCGCCACACATTTTCTTTCGGCAGCTACCACGACCCCAGATTCATGGGTTTCGGACCGCTACGCGTGATCAATGAGGACCGCGTGCAGCCCGCCCAGGGGTTTGGCACCCACGGTCATCGCGACATGGAGATCATCTCCTACGTGCTGGAAGGCGCGCTCGAGCACAAGGACAGCATGGGCAACGGATCGATCATCCGCCCCGGTGACGTACAGCGGATGTCCGCCGGCACCGGTGTCGAGCACAGTGAGTACAACGCCTCGGACACCGATCCGGTGCACTTTCTGCAGATCTGGGTGCTGCCGGAAAAGAACGGGGCGGCGCCGGGTTATGAGCAGAAGGCGTTTACTGCTGAGGAGAAGCGGGGGCGTCTGCGGCTGGTCGGCTCGCGCGACGGTCGCGACGGATCCGTGACCATCCACCAGGACGTGGATCTCTACGCCACGGTGCTTGGTAAGGGTGACACCGTCACCCACGAACTGACCGCCGGCCGCAAGGCCTGGGTCCAGCTCGCGCGGGGCAGCGCGGCGCTCAACGGCGAGTCGCTCGACCCCGGCGATGGTGTGGCGCTGCAAGGCCCCGCGACGATCACGCTGAGCGATGCCTCGGATGCAGAACTGCTGCTGTTCGATATGGGTTGATCACGCAAGGGGCCGGGAAGCGGGATGCTCAGCCCAACAATGACATCAGACGCCAGCGCAGCGATAATTCCCCTGCAATGAACATGACGGAGCCCGGACGCTTTGACTGATCAGGCAGATTCCGCGATCCAGCCGTCGTTTATAAAGAACAAACGGCTGCTCCTCGCCATCCTGTTCGCGACGATTATTGCCGCGGTCTTCTGGTCACAATCCCGCGTACCTGCGCTCAACGAAAAAGCACAGATGGGGCTGCGCACCAACTTCAGCTCCATCGCTTTCGATATCGTCCTGCCCGTCACCGACGCACAGCCTGTGGTCGAGCGGATCGCGCGAACAACGGTCAACTGGCTGTACACGAACTGGAAGGGTATGACCTTTGGTTTGTTGTTCGCGGCTGCAGCATTGACGATCCTCAGCTTCGTCCGCCACCGGAGCTTCCGCCGGCCCTGGATGAACACCCTGTCCGGGATGTTTATGGGCGCTCCGCTGGGCGTCTGTGTCAATTGCGCGACGCCGATCGCACAAGGGATGTATGCCGCGGGCGCTCGGCTCGAAACTGCACTGGCCACCCTGGTCAGTTCACCGACGCTAAACGTCATTGTGCTCAGCATGTCATTCACGCTGCTGCCATGGGAAATGGCGCTGGGCAGTGTGCTCGCTGTGCTGTTGTTGCTCTCCAGCATGCCGTTCCTGGTAAACCGGCTGACCAATCCCACGGCTGTCCGCGTGCCCAGCGAGGGAGAGGTCTCCCGTATCGCGCAGATCTCGCCGCCACCCGTGGCCTTGCCGGCCGACGAGGAAAGCGGGTTCGCAACCGCGCTCCTGAGTACCACAGGCCACTATCTTCGCAACCTGTTCTACATCATCAAGCTCGCAGTGCCGCTGATGCTCCTGGCCGGTGCGCTCGGTGCGGCGGTTATAGAACTCGCGCCGTTTGACCGGCTCTCCGATATTGCGCCGACACTGCCGGTGCTGCTTGTGACCGCGATATTGGCCACATTCCTGCCGGTACCGATGGCGTTTAACGTCGTTGTCGTCATGGCGCTGCTCGCGAACGGCATGAACCCCGCCATCGGCGCGGTGCTCTTGTTCGCATTGAGTGTTTACAGCATCTACCCGGCGGCGGTGATCGCGAGATACATATCCGCGCGTCTGAGTGCGGCGCTAGCGGTTACGGTCATCCTGCTGGCGACCGGTTTGGGCATGGTCAGCAACAGCTACTTCGGTAACAAAATTGCGGCTGATCAGGCTGCGATAGCGGCAGGGCTCGAGGCCAGCAATCGGAACACGTACCGGGAGGCGCTGGCTGTCTGCAGCGGCCTGCCCGAGCGGCTCCAGCTTCGCTGCCTCGCGGGCCAGACCCCGAATCTAAAGAACCTCGTCGGCTACGCGGATATCTGCGCCGAGAGGCCGGCCGCGGTGGATCAACAGTCTTGCGCACAAATGGTCCAGCTCATATCGACCAGGGAGCGAGCGCTCACCCTGGTCTCCGGCAAACCGTGTATGGCACTCGCGCCTGACGCCGGCAGGGACGAGTGTCTGCAGGGTGTCGCTCTGAAGACGGCCATCAAGGAGCACGACATCACGCAGTGTGACCAGTTGGCGCCGGTTCAGGCTGCAGTTCAGCGTTGTCGGATCCAGTACCTCAACAGCAACCTGCTATTTAACCCAGACGATTCCGTATGCAGGGGCCTGAACGGTCCGGAGCTAAGCGACTGTGAGGTGAACGCGCGGATCTACCGGATCGCAGACACGATGGACATGGCCGCGTGTGACGACCTGCCCGCGAAAGCCAGAGCGCATTGCCGGTGGACCACCGCCAGCACCATGGTAGGCAGAACCAGTGACACGGCCGGCTGCGACGCGCTGGACACGCCGGAGCAGCAGCTCCGATGCCGCGAACAGGCAACCGCGTGGGAAGCGACAAGAAGCGGCTCCTCTGCGCTTTGCAGCCAGCTCCAATCCCCGGGCCTGGCTGAGACCTGCCTGTTGCGGGTCGCCGATCGCCAGATCGCCACCCTCCTCACCGATTACTCACTGGACTCCGTATCTGACGCGATGCCGGATGACCCTGGTGCAAATCCGCTTCAATTGTCCGGCATTTCGATGCCGGCCGCGCCGGCCCTAGACTGGTTGCCCGGATCCGAGAACGACACTGCCGTCGTCAGTTACGTTGACTATCGGCCGCCAGGTCACGCCGCCGGATCGTCGCCGGCCTTCAGCAAAGTGCCGGCCAGCGAACTCGGTATCACCAGAAGCTGGGACTTCCGCCTGACCGATTTCTTCGAACCGTTCATTATCGGCAAGGGCATTGCCTCGGGCGACTTTGATAACGACCTCTGGCCTGATCTGGTACTCGCCACCGAACACGGCGCGGCATTTTATAAGAACACGGGCGGCCGCTTCGCGCTGTTACCCATCGATCAGGGCGCACTGGCCGGCAAGAACCTGTTCCTGGTAGCGCTGGTCGATGCCGACGGTGACGGCCTCGACGATCTGTTCGCGTCCGCGTATGGCGGCGAGAACTTCCTGTTGATGAACCGGGCTGCAGGATTCTCGCAAGCGGAACTCATCTCTCTAGATGGTGACCAGCGGCTGACCCTGTCCGCCGGTTTCGCAGATCTTGACCAGGACGACGATCTGGACATCGTGCTCGGCAACTGGAGCAGCGGCGCAGAAAAATTGTTCTCCGCCGAGCAATCGGGCAACGCCATACTGTTTCGTGACGGGGATAGTTACGTGTCGCAAGCGACCAACGACGTCAAAGGCGAGACCAACTCCGTGCTATTGGCGGATATCAATAACGACCATAGGCCAGACATGCTGTTTGGCAACGATCGCATGGTGCCGGATCTCTATTACCTGAGCAGCGGCGACCAGCAGCGGCAAGCGGTCAGCACCGCACAGGGTCTCGTGCCGCTGACCTCCATGTTTACCATGAGCCTGGACACGGCGGACTTCAACAACGATCTGCAGCCGGACCTGTTCAGCACTGATATGACCTTTGCCCGCAGCTCCAACGAGAACTACTGCGACTCGATCAGCGACGATGCAGCAAAGGACAGATGTGAGGCCGTACTCGCCGCATTCGACATCTTTGCCGCTGGCAGTGCAGCACAATGTAACGAGCTTGATTCGCCGGCCGATACAAATGACTGCTTTGTCGCTTTCTCCGTGAAGGCGGCAAAGACCTTGAAGGACAGCCGGTATTGCGATCGCCTGGCGAACAAGACCGGCGTGGTCTATTCGCTGTGCCAGCACATCGCGGCACCAGTGCCGGCGGAACAGGTCCTCAACCAGAATGAGTTCCTGCCCCAGTCACAACGCAATGTTCTTTTGCTGAACAGTGGCGGCGGTTTCGCCGACAAGAGTACTGAATACGGCGTCGGCTCGAGTTACTGGAGCTGGAACGCCAAGGCTGCCGACCTCGACAACGATGGCTGGCAGGACATCTATGTCGGTAACGGCTTCCACTTCGGTGACAGCTTTTACGAGGTGCAGCCGAATGTCTTCTACCAGAACCTGGCGGGAAATGGATTCGCAGAGAACGCTGCAGCTTTCGGACTGGACGATCCACTCAATACGCCCAGCTACACTTATACCGATTTCGACCTGGATGGCGATATCGACATCATCGCGAGCGGCGTCCTGTCCCCGCCCCGCGTTTTCGTCAACCAGCAAGCGGCAAATCAGTCGGTGACGTTCCTGCTACGACAAGACGGCAGCAACAGTAGAGCGATCGGCGCCAAGATAACGATCAACTACGGCGAGGACGGCGCTCTGCACCAGCGCAAGGAATTGAAGATGAGCGGCGGATTCATGTCGTTTGACAACGCCGTCCTCCACTTCGGCATCGGGGCTCATGACAAAATTGATCGGGTTACCGTCACCTGGCCGGATGGTGCGGAGACGGTTATTGACACCCCGCTCGCTGCGAGCCGCTTCTATCAGGTGCGGCGCAAGTAGAGCGCCCGCGTCTTCCGTTTACCGCTCGCTCACCGGCACGCCGAGATAGTGGAAGATAAACGCGTATTGGTCTGACATCAGCTCGATGACTTCGTCCAGCGGTGTGCCGCCGCCATGACCGGTATCGCCGCTGGTCCGCAGCAGCACCGTGCCGCCACCGTCCTGCGCCGCCTGCAGACGCGCGGTGAACTTGCGGCTGTGCGACGGGTTGACCCGAGGGTCGTTGGCGCCAGTCGGTAGCAGGGTCGGCGGGTATTGCACGCCGTCGATGATGTTCTGATACGGCGAGTACGCATAGAGCGCCGCGAACTGGTCAGGATCCTTGACCGTGCCGAATTCCGGGATGTTGAATTGTCCGTTCGGGTCGACCTCCACACGCAGCATGTCGTAGATGCCCACGTGCGACACGACGGCCGCTGCCAGTTCCGGATTTTGCGCCATGGTCGCGCCCATCAGCAGCCCGCCGTTGCTGCCGCCGATGATGGCTACCCGGTCGGGTGACGCATAGCCTTCATCGACCAGGTATCGGATCACCGCGGCGAAGTCGTCAAACACATTCTGTTTGTTGGTCAGATTGCCTTCACGGTGCCAGGCCTCCCCGTACTCGCCCCCGCCTCGCAGATTGGCCTGAGCGAAAACCATGCCCTGCTCGAACAGGATATGGCGTGACATCGACATCGATGGCGTCCTGCTTAGTCCGTAACCGCCATAACCGGTCACCAGGATCGCGGCGCTGCCGTCTTTTCTGAATCCTTTGGGCAGAAGGATATTGACCGGCACCCGGGTCCCGTCTTTGGAGGTGGCGAACTCGCGCACGACCGTGACATCGGAATAATCCACCGGAGACTCACTGGATATCGCGAGCTTGGTGGTGACGCCGTCGCTGCCGTTGAACCGATACCAATGGGTCATCGACACGTAGGACAGGTTGCCGAAGTACAGATCGGATCCGCCGGCCGGGGACAAGCCGTAGACCGTCGAAACATCCATCTGTCCGGGCGCGTCCACCGGCGTCCCGTCCAGCGTGAATACACGCAGCTCGTTGGGCCCGCCCACCTGGAGCTCGAGATAGATACGCTCCCCGGCGACGACCAGGGTCGGTGAGTGTCTGTAGTAGAAACTGTTGGACATCGCGCCATCGGTTTCGGGCACGATCTCCACCGCCTCGGCCAGGTCCGGGTTTGAGGCGTCCACTTTCAGCAGTCGGCCGCGCGGGGCATCCGCTCGCGAGATCACGTACAGGGCATCACCGGGGCCGAATTCGGCCTGCATCGCGCCGTCGCCGAATTCACTGAACTGGTTCCAGTCGCCGTCCGCCTGACGCAGATACATCGCGAAACGGTTCGAGTCACCATCCTGTACCCAGACCAGCAGCCGGCCGCTGGCCGGATCGACCGTCACGCGTATCGCCGCGATCCGCGGGAAGTCCTTGCCGATGACATAACGGTCCTCTGCGGCCGGGGTCCCCAGGGTGTGCTGCCAGACCTGCTGGTAGAACTGCAGATCTTCCTTGGAACGCTCACCAGACCGTGGATAGCGCGTGTAATAGAAACCGGAATCATCCGCCAGCCACGCCAGGTCACCCCCGGCAGTACCGCCGTTGACCCGCTCGATGACGACGTCGATTTTCTCGCCCGACGGGACCTTGTAGACATGCACATCACCCGACTCGGAGCCGCCCGATGACATCGAGACGGCGATCATGGATCCGTCATGAGACGGCTGGTACCAGTCGATCGACGTGCCGCCGCTCGGGTCGATTTCATTCGGATCGATAAACACGCGCTCATGCGCGGGGTCGCCGTCGGCGCCCATCAGCACCAGGATCGACTGTTGTTTTGCCGGGTCGTGCTTTATCGCGAAGAGCGCGTCCGTACCCGCCAGACGCAGCGATGAATACCCCACCGCCTGTGCCGATTTCAGGATCTCGCTGATACGGGCATGGACTGCGGGCCGTTCCGGCAGCGCCGCCAGCGCGTCACGGGCGTACGTATTCTGCGTCTCGGACCAGGCTTTGACCGCCGGGTCGTCCCAGTCTTCGAGCCAGCGGTATGGGTCGACGACGGTCTGGCCGTGATAGACCTCCTCTACCGCTTCGATACGTGTCACCGGCACGGCCACGACGGTCGCGCTGGCTTCGGTCGCAGGACTTTCATCTGTCGCCATGACTGCAGCTTCCTCTGGTGACTTGCTGCATGCAGCTAGCAGAACGCCGGCCAGCATCAGCCCGCAACGATGGATCAGGGTGAGTTTCGACATGGACGACTCCAGACTATGGGCAAATCAGCACTGGTAAAGACTGACCATTATCACACGACATTTTCGCGCTCGCCGCCCCGGACCCCTTTTCCCCCGGAAACGGGATCTGCATCCCGCTCTGTCTCAGCAGTGGGCGCGGCCGGTCCGGTGGCGGGTAGCAATGACGCTTCGAACTGGTAAGCTTTTGTGGTGACCGCACCGCTGACAACCCGACGCAACGATCCGTGCCCGTGCGGTAGCGGCCGGCGGTTCAAGCACTGCTGCGGAAAACCTGCCCCGCAGATACAGCGCTTCCCGGTCGAGCCGCTGACCATGATGTTGACGCCGGAGGTTGCGGCGGCGCTGTCGCCGCCATGCGACTACGGGAACCCGGTCGATCGACACGGCATCCTCACGCTGGAGGGCTTCCTCTCAGAGACGGAGTGTGACCGGCTGATCGAACTGTCAAAAGAACAGCCGCAGGAACAGGCGCGGGTAAAGAGCACCGACAAGGCCGCGCCCGGCGGCCTCGCCGAGAGAAGCTCCAGCGTCCGGATCACCACGACGATCAAGACCTTTGGCATCGCCGACCAGATCGTGCCTGTAGTCGGTCGTGCGTTCTTTGATTGCGTCCAACCCCATTACGGCCAACGGATCGAGTGGTTCGAATTCCCGGATATCCTGCAGTACAAGCCGGGGGGGCATTACGGCACCCACAATGACTCCGAAGCGTGGGACGAGAGCGCCGGCGCATGGAGACTGGCCGAGGATCGGCAGTACAGCCTGTTGATCTATCTGAATGACGACTTCACCGGCGGCATGCTGCGTTTCGACAAGTTTGACCTGACCATCCGGCCGACCCGCGGGCTGTTGGTGGTGTTCCCGTCCGATCACCGTTACGCACACACCGCTTTGCCGGTCGAGTCAGGCACGCGCTACGCCATCGTCAGCTGGGGCGCGGCCGCAGGGGCACCGCGGGCTCACCAGGGTTTCCAGCTCGGTGTCGTCTACACGGCGCCGGAATTTGTGCCACCCCGACTTCGCCAACTTATTTAGACCAGGTCTTCTCACTGAATACAGGGTCGGAGATAAATCCTCCTGACCCCGGCCGCGGCTCTCCGAACGCGGTTTCAGGCTCGATTTCGACCCGATTTTCTCCCTGGAAGCGCCTCAAGAATCCCCGTTCCACGCCGATAAAGGCTTGTGGAGGAACGGAATTTGACGGCCAACCCATTCATCTCGGTTGACGCCATCATGTTCTGGCACGACTGGGCGCAGATACTGTCGCTGTCGTTGCTGGGGCTAGTGGTCGCTTACGCCATCACCCAATTCGCCGCCGCAAGTTCCACCGGCGCCGTGGCGCGGCGACTCAGTGGCCGTAGCCTGCGTGCCGGATTGTTGATCGGACTCACGCTGGTAGGGACCGTGCCCGCCGCCGCCCTCGGTCTGATGCTGGCAGAGCGCTCCGCGCATCTGCGTCATGATCGTATGTCGAGCCGGCTGCAGGAGGCGGCCGTGTCCATGGCCCGCGCCGTCGATTATTTCATGGACAAGCATCTGGCCGGTGTGACCGGCGCGGCACACGCGGTCATCAAGGGCGGACGTTACGACAGCGAGGCCCTGAGCGACTGGCTGCTGCTCTACCACGAGATCTATCCGGACTTTTTGACCATGTTGAGCGCCAACGCTGAGGGGCAGATCGTCGCGGCCACATCGAACATGACCGGGTTCCTGACGCCCCTGGCAGAATTGCGCGGACATAACGTAAGTGACCGTTCGTACTTCCGGCGGCCACTGGCGGACGGCAAACCCTTCATCTCCGAGGTATTCCAGGGGCGCGATCTTGGACGCGATCCGATCGTCGCCATCAGCGCCGCGCTCACCGATGATCAGGGTACGAGGCTGGGGATCGTCGAAGGTTCGCTCAACCTGCGCGCCTTCGGTCACATCGATGCCGAACGCCCGCGGCTCGACAACAGCGTCATGGTGCTGGTCGATCAGGACGACCGGGTCATCTATGCCACTGACGACGCCGAAATGGCCGAACTCGAGTCGATCTCGGGCGATCCGCTGATCGCTGGCGCAACCGGGCTCGACCAGGCCGGCAGCTACGACTATGTTGCCGCTGGCGGTGATCAGCAGCATCGCTTCCTGGGTGCATTCGCGCCCACCCGCACCGGCTGGACGGTCTACCTGCGGGTGCCACTCGACCAGATCACTCAGCAGATGATGCGGGACTACATGGTCAGCGCAGCGTTGATCCTTGTCGCCTGTGTCTTGTCCCTGCTCCTGGCCGGCGCCATCGTCAGACGAGTATCCCGCTCGGTCGCCGACATGAACCAGGCCATGTCTTGTTTCCGCGTCGACGGCGCGGAGGAATCTCTCGAGACACCGGAGAACACGCCCACCGAATTCCGGCGGATCTTCCGCCAGATGCGCCGCCGTTCCAGGCACCTGCGGGTTGCCCACGACCGTCTGAGAAAGTCGATGGAGGCCGGCGAGGCCCTGCGCCGGGAGCTGACCCAGGCGATCGCGCTAAAGGACGTGGAGATCTCGGAACGCACCGCGGAACTGGAAGCGACCAATGAGCGACTGAGCGGTCTGAGCAAGGAGGACCCACTGACCGGGATCCCCAATCGGCGGGAGTTCGATGCCTTCGCTACGCGGGTCTGGCGTCAGGGTGCGCGGGACAAGACACCGGCCGCGTTAATCATGCTGGACATCGATTACTTCAAGATCTTTAACGACCGTTCCGGTCATCAGGCGGGCGATGAATGCCTGCGCCAGGTAGCGCGGACCTTGCGGGACTGCGCGTCGCGGCCGCTTGATCTGGTAGCCCGTTACGGTGGCGAGGAGTTCGTGGCGATTCTCGGCGGCGCCACCGTGAATGACGCGCTGGTCGTCGCGGAGCGGATGCGCAAAGCCATCTTCGATCTGCAATTGCCGCACCCCGGGTCATCCTTCGGGATGGTGACGGTGAGCATCGGCACGGCGTCCGTACGCCCCTCGGCAGACGCCACACTTGCCTCCGCCATCAAGAGCGCCGACGAGGCGCTCTACTACGCCAAGGCTGCGGGGCGTAATTGCATCGTCTTCTCGGAAGACGGTGAATACGTGACTTACGACGCCCATGAGGAAGACTGGGGCACGACCAACGTGCTGTCGATACTGGCGTCTGGTCGCTTCAATAGCCCCGGTTAACCGGCGGCCGGCGCTTGAATATTTAACATAAGACGATCCGCCACGGCGTTGTTCCAAGCGCTGCAGGCACTTACAAATCTGCATTGACAGCATGAAAGATGCTGTGACAGGCTGAGCCCACTTGAAAAGGCACACCCTTCGAAAGAAGGGGTCGCAAAGCCACCGATCTAAGGGTCTGACCTAGGATAGCGGGGTTGCCAGGGTGAACGTCTCTCTTCTCGGGCACGTTTTTGTGCCGCCCTTCCCTTCTGGCCTTCTCGCCGTGACCCCCGGTCGCGCTCAGCGACGCGTGCGCTGTCTGGCTCACGCCGGACCGGCAACACCGCCGATTCAAATACGCCGCGAACGGGGAGAATGTCATGTCCGTCAATGAGCTATTTATGATCACGCCAAGCCCTGTGCTTTCGGGTTTGATCTGGCTGGTGCTGGCGATCGCCACGCTGTATCTCGCGCGGGACACCGCGCACAAGGCGATCCACGTCGTCACCCATGGGCTGCACAACGCGCTGAGGATCGGCGCCAGGGGTCTGAACCGGGTCCAGGGGCGCCTCTCCGAGCGCAACCGGGAAGTCCTGCTGGCCGCGGGGCGGGAAGCGAAAGAGCGCATCATCGAACGCGAGTTCGACCGCGTCGGCGATGCCGTGCAGAAAGACCTCGCCGGGTATCCGGCCCTGAGCCGCGATCTTGACGAGGCGATCACCCGGATCGACGAGGATCATCAGCAGGCCGTCGAGGTGCCGCCGGATCCGCCGGGCTGGGTCAAGGCTGTCGAGGCGGTGGCGAAAATCGAGGATCGTGGCGACCCCATGGTCAGCAACATCCTCGGCGAGATACACAAGTCATTGCTCAAGGCGCACAAGCAGGCGCTGGAGCAATATCGCCTGGTCAGCCACGAGCGGCATGAACACCTGCGCTCGATGATGCCGCAGTGGCGCAGTATCAAGAAGACGCTGGGAACGGTGAACAAGGCAGTCGACAGCCTGCTGCAGCGCTCCCGGGCGATCGACCGGCATATGCAGGACTACGAAGAGATCGTCAAAGGCACCGACAGAGCGGTCCAGCTGCTGTCCTCGTCCTCGCTGGTGCAGCTGTTCGTGTCTGCCTTGGTGCTGGCCGTCGCGGTGGGTGGCGCGGCGATCAACTTCACCCTCATCGCCCGGCCGATGGCCGAGATGGTGGGCGGCACGAGCTTTATCGCGGGTTTCCGCACCGCGGATATCGCGGCGCTGGTGATCATCATGGTGGAGATATCCATGGGACTGTTCCTGATGGAGTCGCTGCGCATCACCCGGCTGTTCCCGGTCATCGGCGCGCTGCCGGACAAGGTGCGTGTGCGCATGATCTGGATCACGCTGTTTATCCTCACCCTGCTCGCGAGCGTCGAGGCGGGCCTCGCCTATATGCGCGAGCTGCTGCTGCAGGATGAATTGGCCACCAGCGCGCTGCTGCGTGGTGGGGATGGTGGCGTGCTGACCGGCAGCCACCTGTGGATCACCACCGCGGCGCAGATGGGCATGGGTTTTATCCTGCCCTTCGCGCTGGTCTTTGTGGCCATCCCGCTCGAGACCTTTGTCCATTCGTTGCGCACCGCGCTGGGCGTCCTGGGCATCGCGCTCGTGCGCGCCCTCGCCCTCGCTATGCGGGTGCTGGGAAACCTGTTCCACCACACGGGACTGCTGCTGCAGCGTGGCTATGATCTGCTGATCTTTATGCCGCTGTGGATGGAGGAGCGGATGGAGCGCAAGGCGCGCAGGTCCACGGACGCAGAGTCCGATACCGACGATTTCGGGGAGGTCGCGTCATGAACCGGCTTCTTATTGCATTCAGCCTGGTGCTGGTCCTCGGTGGCTGCGAACAGTCGGCGCCACGCAATGTCGGCGCCTATCTGCTGCTCGACACCTCTGGCACCTACAGCGAGCAGCTCGACAAGGCTGCCAACGTCATCACCTATACGCTGTCCGAACTCGGGCCGTCTGACTCGTTTGCCGTTGCGCGCATCGACACCGGCAGCTTTAGCGAGAAGGACATCATCGCCAAGGTCACCTTCGATGACCGACCGAGCACCGTGAACAGCCAGAAGCGGCAGTTCAACGAACGTGTACAGCGCTATGTCAAAGTCGTGCGCCCGGCGGCCAACACGGATATCACCGGCGGCCTGCTTCAGGCTATCGAATATCTCGATGAGAAGGCCCCGGGACGCAAGGTGATCTTTATCTTCTCGGATCTGAAAGAGGACCTGCTCGAGGGCTATGTACGCGATCTCGACCTGCCGCTCGACGGCTTCGAGGTGGTAGCGCTCAACGTCACCAAGCTGCGCACCGATAACATTGATCCGCGCGAGTACCTCGGACGCCTGGAAGAATGGCGGGCGCGGGTCGAGGCCGGCGGTGGCAGCTGGCGCGTGATCAACGATCTCGATCGACTGGAGAACCTGCTGGAGTCATGACGGGGCTGTGGCCGGAGCCGTATTCCTTCTGCATAGCGAAAATACGTCTCTGGCCACTTTCTTAAACGCCCCTGGTCACGGCGTCATGAACTGGAACCACTGTCCATGGGCCGAAGACATGGCCACGATGAGGAACGTGAAGTGGCCCTGCGTCGACCAGCCGGATACCGTCTCGCCCTCACGCAAACGCACCGACCAGATATAGCGGGTATCCGGCGCCAACGGTATCGGCGGCTGCCAGTACGGCGCCTGGAGATCCTCTGCGTAGACCACCACGCGACCCTTCATATACATCGGGATCATCGCGCCGCCCATCGCATAGGACGCTGCGTCATAGAGAATCAGGTCGTAGCTGACATCCGGGTTGGAAGATGGTGTCCAGCGGAGTTCCGGCTGGAGGCTGCTGGTCTTCGGGAAGCCGGATCGAGCGACCTCCGGTGAGATCGGCGTGACGCCGCTAAAGCGATCGGTACATTCGATACCCCAGTCAGCGTGGCACTGACCCCGGTAGGACGAGAAAGTCCCCACCGGCTGTGGCGGTTCGAACAATTGCCTGACGATCTCCCGCTGCCGGTCGGGAAATTTCGCCGCATATTTCACCTTGATCTCATCGAACCGGTCCTGGAACTCCGGCACCACGAAAATCTCTTTGCCGCGGAACGTGATGGAGCCGAGATATGCATCCGCTCCATTCTCCGGCACGCTGAACGTGGCCCCGATACGGCCTGTCCGCTGGGCCTGCAGATCCTGCCAATGATAGCCGAGCAGGAGGTACTCGCCCGGCGGAAGCGCCCAATAGAACACGCCGTCCTTGGCCAACCGATAGGTGATGGCCTCGCTCGTATCAGGCGGCAGGATAGTGGGATAAAAATACTTGTGGCCGGTGAATTTGGCGCCCCATTTCTGCTGCTCGCCATCTACGTAGACCTCGACGCTGCCAAACACGATGCTGCTGGCAGCATCGGTCGTCTCGACGTCCTTCATCGTGGGTGGGGTCTCGCAGCCGCAAAGCCATATAGCCGCGAGCAAGACAGCGAAACAGCCCGCTGGCGTTCCTGGTCCGCGTCTGTCCTGGATGAGTCGCGTGGTACCCATGACGACCTCCTGACTGAAGCAAGCTCGGTGCGGCTTCTGCAGGATCGGGGCCGGAGGTGTCCCGACTCGCGGTGAGTCGCTGATCAACAGGAAGCGGCAGCACCGTCGGCCCGGCGTGGCGCTGGGCTCGCCGGGCCTAATGCGCTCTCCCTCTTGCTTTATATATGGGGTCGTATTGCCGATGGATCGATAGGCACTCCTACCTATGATCGCGGTGTAAGGACCGGATGTCCGGGGCCGATTCTTTTATCAGGAAAGACTGGGTCCGCGAATACGCCAGTCAAAGTGCGCCATGATAAATCCCTCCTTTTGGCATATGAATCTCAGTAGATGTAGCTCGGGAAGGAAATGTGGTCGGGGCCTGTCTTCCCGGGATTTCTGTTCCCGGACCCACATTTAGGGGCCCATTCAGGTATCTCGCGATGTACTAGACTTTGTAACTTGAGACCACAATCCGATACCAGGAGCACCGCGTTGACCGATTCCACCATCACTCATGGAACCCCGGAGCGCGAATTCACCGCTGCCGAGATCGGTGCCATCGCGCATCTGTACCGGGCCGAAGTCGGCCGCAGCACCATGTGGCGGACAAGGCTGGACAACACCACCAACTGGGCCGTCGTCACCACTGGTATCGCGCTGTCCTTGAGCTACAGCGGGCCGGAAGCGTCCGCGCTGCCGCTGGTACTGGTCATGTTTATCGTCGGCATATTCCTTGGTCTGGAGGCACGGCGCTATCGTTATTTCAACGTGTGGCGGGCGCGCTGCCGACTGCTGGAGACAGATTTTTACGCGCCGCTATTGGCCGGCGACGGCGTGGCTCGGGACGACAAGTGGAACACATTGCTGGCGAGTGATCTGCGTACGCCGAGGTTCCACGTCAGCTTCCTTATCGCGACCGGGCGGCGGCTGCGCCGCAATTACGCCTATATCTTTAGCATCAATGCATTCGCCTATATCGGCAAGCTGACCATCGATCCGACGCCGCTGACCAGCATCGCAGAGTTTTTCGAGCGGGCCGCCATCGGCCCGATACCGGGTGTGGTCACATTCACGATGGGCGTGTTGTTCCACGGCACCTGGCTGGCGATTGCGGTGTTTACCCTGCGTCACGAGTTGCGCAACCGACGCAAGACTGCGTTGATCGCGATCGGTTGAAGCACCAGGGTCTGGCGGGTGATACCCAGTATCAGCGCTGGCGGCCTGCCTCGCGGGCAGTAAGGCGTAACCGGCCCCGGGCATCCCTCCCGGGGTATGGCAATTGCTGGCGCCCGGCGTTACGTTGGGAACGTGTCACGGACACGGATGATCGAATGTCCCACCGGAGGGCCACGCCATTGACCAAGCCGCGATCCGGATTGGCCGGATTTTTTGAAGAACTGAGGCGGCGCAAGGTGCTGCAGGCGGCCACCGGTTATGCGGTTGTGGCCTGGGTATTGCTACAGATCGGCGAAGTGACTTTCGCGCCACTGGGCATCCCGGATTGGGGCATGACCCTGCTCATCGTGCTAGTGGTCGCGTGTTTCCCGATCGCCCTGATCGTCTCGTGGTTTTTCGATCTCACGCTCAAGGGCTTCAGAAAAGACACCGACCCCGGCCTGTCCGCAGACTCCGAGGAGCAGTTGGGAGATCTCGCTGCTGCCGCAGCTTCTGCCACGCCCTCGGTCGCGGTGCTCCCGTTCGAGGATATGAGCCCCGGACACGACCAGGCTTATCTCTGCGACGGCATCGCCGAAGAGATATTGAACCGGTTGGCACAGATCAAGAATCTGCGGGTCGCCTCGCGCACCTCGTCGTTCCGTTTCAGGGACACGTCGGTCAGCGCCGGCGAAATAGGCAGGGCGCTGCACGTAGCGACGGTGCTCGAGGGCAGCGTGCGCAAGGCCGACAATCATCTGCGGATCACGACCCAGCTGATCAACGTGGAAGACGGCTTCCACCTCTGGTCGAACAGCTATGACCGCGAACTCGAACATATCTTCGAGATCCAGATCGAGATCGCCACCCATGTGGCCAACGCGCTGGAAGTGACGTTGGGCACCCGTCCCGGTGAAGAGTGCTGCACGACCGCCAATGCGAGAGCCTACGAGTATTACCTGAAAGGCCAGCATTATTTTCAGCGCTGGGGAACGCGGAACATGGCGTTTGCGATCCAGATGTATGAGAAGGCTGTAGAGATCGACCCCGAGTATGCACGTGCCTGGGCCGCGCTGGCCGACAGCTATGCGATGACCTGTATGTACTGGAACGCCAGTGAGGAGAACCTGGAGGCCGCCGAGCGCGCGAGCAGCAAGGCCCTGGAATTGCTGCCTGGTCTGGCGGAGTCCCATGTATCTCGCGGCTTGAGCCATTTTGTTCGCCGCCAGAATGCTGCGGCGATCGCGGAGTTCGAAACAGCGTTACGGCTCGACCCGGAGCTGTTCGATGCCTGGTATTTCTATGGTCGGGTATGCTTCCAGAGTGGCGAATTGAGCCGTGCCGCCGAGCTATTCGAGAAGGCGGAACAGATCAACCAGGACGATTTCAAGGCGCCGATCTTCCTGCGCCAGATCTACCGCAGCCAGGGACGCGAAAAAGAGGCGCTCGAAGCCGCCCGTCGTGGGGTCGAGAAAGTCGAACGGCGGCTCGAGCTCAACCCCGACGACACGCGTGCGCTCAATCTCGGCGTTGGCGGTCTGGCCGTGCTCGGTGAGAGAGAAAAGGCCATGCAGTTTGCCCAACGGTCGCTGGCGCTCGATGGCGACAATCCGGATACCCTGTACAACGTGGCCTGTGGCTATGCGGTCATCGGCGAGACTGATCTATCGCTGGATTGCCTGGAGCGTGCCAGCATGCGCGGCATGACGATTGCCGAGTGGGCAGAAAACGATTCAGACCTGGAGTCGCTGCATGCCCTGCCCCGTTTCCGTGAGTTGATAGACAAACTCAAACGCCAGGAAGCGGCGGCCGGGCAATAACGGGCCGCTCTGGGGTCGGATCACGGCTCTGCTCAGTCAGTAAGAAACGGCAGCGCGTCTGACCCGGACATCGTCAGATGGCTCAAGGCTTCGGAAGCTCCTGCAACCAGTGTCATGTACACAAAGAGGATACCGATGGCCTTCGCGGCCGCCGCCCGCCAGCTTGAGCCATAGACATGTTGGAGAGAGATCACCAGATACGCGAGCAGGTAAAACGTCAAACTGAATTGCAGGATCAGTGCCCACCAGAGCCGATTCGCAAGGTCTTCCATCGGCAACACAAAGATCAGCACGACATACGCAGCGCTATGGATATGCAGCGAGTGGATCAGGTGATCGAAATAGAGCCGTTGCCGGAATGCGACCTTTAGCAACAGCGCGAATACGGGGAGGAACAAAAACATCAGTCGAGGCAGATCGTCCGAGATAAACCGGGCCTGCCCCGGGGCATCTGCTTCCAGCGTCTGCCCTGAGTGCAGCAATACGCCCTGTCCCACGGCCCAGGCCGCGACCACGAAGAAAGACAGGCTGAAGATCAGATACAGACGGAATGGTGGCGTGTAACGCTGGCGACGACCCGACAGATATTCGGTGGTCAGCATGCCGGGTCTGCGGAACAGGATCCGCAGCGTACGCATTGCACGCCCGTCCACATCGAGGCTCTCGCGCGCCACTTCGCCGAACAGCTCCGGTAGCGGGCGCTCGAGGTCGATATCACGCTGTCCACATTGCGGACAAAACGGCCCCTCCAGTGGCGTATCACAATTCTGGCAGCGCTTCATATCGGGTCAGAGGTCCTCCGCGCGTCGATTGCCATGCCGCCTGACCATCCAGCGTCAAGAGACTACAGATGGAAGTAGTCGAAGTCGGATTCGGTACACTATCACCGATCCGGTTCCCTATCGCTGATGACGGATGGTGCAATGAACCTAAAGATCCGCGTTGCCCTGATCGTGCTGATGGTCATCAGCGTGGCCGTCTGGACGGCCTCACACCAGCGTTCCCGACCCGGTGTTCCACAGAAGCCGGACCTGCTAGCCGCCCACATTATTGCGGACCCGGACAGCAATGGCACGCAGCTGCTCGCCGCCATGATGCATTTTTACTGGTATACCCCAATGGCGGTGGCGGATTCGGCCGCACAGCATCTCGATGACGATCTGGCGTTAAACCGAGCCCTGGCATACCAACTGATCATTAATGCCGGCGGCAGGGACCAGGTCCGGGCGCGGCTGGTCGACGAAGTCATGAGCCTTGAATACGCGGGGGGCGAGAACAAGCAGATGCTGCTGGCCCTCGCCGGCATCGAACCACCGGAGACCTTTGTGCCACGGCTCGAGGAGCTGTCTTTGCGGCCGTCGGTCAGGGAGGTGGCAACGGTCTCCAACCGTTTTCTCTGGTCAAACGACTCGATCCGCCTGGCGATGCTGCCGGATATGCTGGGGACCAATGACGGGGAACTTGATCTGCTGGTATTCGGATACCTGTTAAAGAACGACCGTGTAGACCTGCTGCGCCAACATCGACTGGTGTGGATAGAAAAAGGCCCTGTTGCGATGCACGCAGAGATCATCCCGGGCTTCGACACCATGAGCAGGGAGCAACGACTGCAACATCTGCAGCCGGATGAACTCGATCGGATCGAACGGCAAGAGGCAATGCCACGAGGAGTGAGAGCGATGGTCCCGGTCGAGCGCTTTGGCTACCGGCTGGAGCAGCAGGATGGCCAGATCGTGATCATCCCGCCGCGCTGACCAGACGGGAAGCAGCGAGTAACGGCGCGCGGTCGGATCAAGGCGCGGAGATCAATCCGGTCGCATCGCATACCGCTGGCGGACCAGGAGAATCCTCGTCCATTGTGTACACGCGGGTGAGCGGAGGAGACAGATGATGTGGCGCACCGCGGTCGGTCTGACGTTCTTGCCGGAAAAATTTTCCGGCAAGTACCGCTCCTGACAATAAGTTGCGCCGTGGTTCCGATTTTCAACCAAAAACGACTATGCTGTCAGGATGGGCGGCCGCGTACAGGCTCGCCAGGGAGATGTAGATGAAGATTCGTACATGCATGCTGGCCTGTTTGGTGTCGATGCTGTTTGTCCTGACGGCCCAGGCGCAGACGCCCACCGGGCAAGATGCCGGGGAAGACGTAGGAGCGCCCGCCATCGAGCCCGAGGCGCTCGAAGCGTTCAAGGACATGGCCGATTATCTCGCCGCCGCCAAAGAATTCGCCTACGAAGCCGAGTCGGGCTATGACGTGGTGCAGGATTCGGGGGTCAAGGTCGAATTCGGTGGCTCACGCAAGGTGCTGGTATCACGGCCGAATCGGCTGCGGATAGACTCGCAGAGAAGGGACGGTGTACGCGGCACCCTGATATTTGATGGCGACAACATCTGGGCCCATGTGCCCGATGAGAACGTCTACGCCACCGCGGAGCAGCCTGGCGATCTGGATGAGGCGATCGGTTTCGCGGTAGCCGAATTGAGCATCAAGGCGCCGCTGGCCGAACTTCTCTCGCCGGATCTCTATAAAGACGTCAGCGCTGAGCTGACCAGCGCGCTCTATCTGGGTGAGACTGTGGTGGCGGGCGTCACCTGCGAGCACCTCCTGATGAGCAACGACTATGCGGATCTCCAGATGTGGATAACCAGCGGCGAACATCCCGTGCTGCGGCGCATCGTTATTACTTACCGGGAAGAGCCCGGTGAGCCGCAGTACAGGACGCAATTCCTCAAGTGGGAGATGTCGCCCAAAGAAGCCAAGGGCCAGCTCGAATTCAAGCCACCGGAGGGCGCGGAGCGTATCCGCTTCTACTCGCCGGCAATGGAAACAGACCTGGATCTGGAGGATGCGTCATGAGGACGATAAACAGCAATATGATTACGGGTCTGCTGGTCGCGTCCCTGGTCTGTTTTCTGGCGATGGATTTTGCCGAAGCCCGGCGCGGCGGCGGCGGCGGTGGTGGCCGCGGGATGAGTCGCGGCGGGCCTGCCGCCAGCGGTTCGTTCCAACGCTCGCGGGTCCAGCCCCAGCGCCGCACCTCACAACGGACTACGAGTCGGGCCGTCAACCCGCAACAAAGAGCCGTCAATCAGGATCGCGCCAGGCCGCAGCAACGAAACGTCGATCAGGATCGCGTCGACCAGCGACAGGATAATCGCCAGGATCGCTTCGACCAGCGGCAGGATAATATCGACCAGCGGCAGGATAACCGCGAGAAGGTATATAAAGATCGTAAGGAGTACTACGACGACCGCAATGAGTGGTACGAGGATCGCTGGCGCAGAGGGGCTTATATATCGGTCTCATCGTGGAATCGTATGGATTGTCGATACAACATGACCGTGGTCAACAGCATCACCTACTACGACTGCAACGGCGTCCGGTATGAGCGGGTCTACCGTGGCGGCCAGACCGTCTACATCATCGTCAATTAGGATGCCGGGAGCGGACAAGCAGTCGGCGCGTTGATCAGACGACTCGCCGCGACGGTCCGTTACTGGTTGCCAGCCGCGCTGCTGACGCTGGTCGCCACCAACCAGCTCCGGCTTGCGGCCACCGAAGGCCTGTCGCCCTGGTCGGGCGGCGGCTTTGGCATGTTCTCCTCCACCGATTCGCCGGGCCAACGCCATCTCCATGCGTTTGTACAAAACGCCGGGATCCGCCGTGAGGTTGCGTTGCCTGCCGATCTGGCAGAGACGGTCCGGCGTGCCACTACGCTGCCCAGCCGTCGGCGGCTGAGCAGCCTGGCGGCCGAACTGGCCGAGCTCGAATCCGGCGGCTCGGTGCGATGGGATGAGATCGATCTTCAGGTCTGGGCGATAGATCACGATCCCCGCACCCTGGTTCCGCGCGGGCGTCTGGTGCGGATAGAGCGTTTCGACCTTGATGCCCGCTGAGTCGTCACGCTCGTTGATCAACCGCCACACCGGCCCGCTGGTCGTCGACCTGGCCTTGCGGCTGACGCTACTGGATCTGCTGTTGCGCCCGATCGGTGGGTGGGCGGTGCGCCCGTTGATTCTCGGTCTGGCGGCGGTCGCGCTGTTGCGCTCGCGTTGGCTGCATCAGCCGCTGCTATGGCTCGCCCTCGCCGGCCTGGCCGGGGCCCGGGTCTTGCTCGACTGGCCGCTGGCGGATAACCACGCTTATCTGCTGGCCTACTGGTGTCTGGCCATCTCGCTGGCGTTGATGGCGCAGGATACGGACAAGACGCTGGCGTTTAACGGCCGTCTGCTGGTGGGTCTGGTGTTTCTGTTTGCCTGTATCTGGAAGTTTGCGTTCTCCGGCCACTACGTGGACGGGACGTTCTTCAAGGTGACGCTGCTGACCGACCCCCGTTTCGAAGGCTTTTCAAAGATCGCCGGTGGGCTGGACGCCGCAACTTACGAAACGCTGCGGGATTTTGTCGGCCAACACCGGGATGCAGCACCGGTGATCGATACCAGCGGCATAGAGCTGCCGGCGCGTTTTGAAGCCCTCGCGCTCGCCGCCACCGCCTGGAACGTAGCGATCAACGCGAGTCTGGCCCTCGCCTTCCTGTGGCCGGCGGGCCGGGGCCTAAGCCGTTTGCGACATCCACTGTTGCTGGTCTATGGCACTGTGACCTATGCGGTGGCCACCGTCGATGGCTTTGGCTGGTTGCTGCTGGCGATGGGGGCTGCCCAGTGCACGCTGGAGCAGAGGCGAACGCGACTTGCCTATGTGGCGGTGTTTATCCTGATCCTGCTGTACAGGGAGGTCCCCTGGGCGGACAGCGTGTTTCTGCCGTTGCTTGGATAGACGGAACCCCATAACAACAAGAAGTGTGGACATCGACTGTCCGGGTCCAGTCGATTCGATATTGCGGCACATCAACAACCGCAGCGACCTGCACTTTTTGTGGCCTCTGTAAATGCGTACATTCACGCATGGCGAGTCGGATTCAACAGTACTTTGCTTGAGATGTACCCGGTGTATTTCCGGGTGCGCGGGTACGCCGAGGGTATCCTCGACGTTGTTTTTTTACTTGGTACGTTAGCAGGAGGCTCGATATGTACGCGAGGCTCGTAAAAACGCAGATGAAACCAGGTAAGTACGAACTGGCGACCCGCAGGATAGAAGAGAAGGTAATTCCTCTGCTGAAGAAGCAGAACGGGTTCCGTGACGAAGTTTCCTTCTTTGACAAGGAACACGATGAGTCCGTCGCCATCAGCTTCTGGGAGACGGAAGCTGATGTCCGCAAGTATGAGAAGGATGTATATCCTGACCTGATGCGGTCTCTCACCGACACCTTCGAAGGGACGCCGGAAGTCCGGCACTTTGAAGTCGCCAATTCGACCTGGTACAAGATTCACGCAGCATAAGAACACTTGTCGCGAGAATCTGGAGGGCGGCCGCAAGGTCGCCCTTTTCATAGCGCATCTGGCAGACGTGGAGTTGTTTTGGCGCCGATCGCGCTGCCCGATTTTGCCGGGGCCGGAAACCCGGGCCCTCAGTGCGTCTTTTGACGCCGGGGCTGCAGCGTCTTGCGGATCTCTTCGGCGACGGTTTGCAGCCAGTGTTCGTCCTTGGACAGCACCTCCAGCGCACTGTCGTTGAGCTCACGCTGCTCGGCTTCGCTCAACACCTTTGCGGTCAGTACGATCACCGGGATCCGCGCCGCCAGACCTTGCTGCCGTAGCCGGGTCAGGAATTCGAAACCATCCATCACCGGCATCATCAGATCCAGCAACACCAGATCCGGCTCCGATTCGGCGATCCGGTCCAGTGCCTGTCTGCCATCCCCGGCTTCCGAGACCTTCAGGTTCTGCCGTTCCAGGGTCCGCCGTACAATCTCGCGCGTGGCCGCGTCATCGTCGACTACCAGTACTTCGGCGCCTTCGCGGTGCGCAAACCGGCCCACCGATCGCAACAGCACCTCTTTTTCCACCGGTTTGATCAGGTAGTCATCAGCGCCCAGGGCGTGGCCGATGCCCTGATCGGTGATCATACTGACCATGACGACGGGGATGTCACGCAGATCCTTGTCGGCTTTCAGACTGCGTAATACCGACCATCCATCCACGCCGGGCATCATCACGTCGAGCGTGATCAACGCCGGCCGCAGCTCCGCCGCCAGCTTCAAGCCGGTATCACCGTCCTCGGCCTGGGCCACACGATAGCCGTCCTTTTTTAGTGTCCGGGCCAGTAACGCTCGCGCGTCAGGGTCGTCTTCGATGATCAACACCAACTCGCCGTGCGGCGCCTCGTCCGACTCATCTTCGGCGGCCTCCACTACATCCGTCGTCTCATTCAGCGATGAGCGTGCCGCTTCCAGGGCGTCGACCGCAGCGGGAATCTCAATGGTGAAGGTCGAACCCACACCAGGCGTGCTGGTGACGGTGATATCGCCACCCATCATCTGGCAGAAACGCCGGCTGATGGTCAGTCCCAGACCCGTGCCCCCATACTCGCGGGTGGTTGATAAGTCCGCCTGTGAGAATTCTTCGAATACCTCGTTCAATTTCCCGGGCTCGATGCCGATACCGGTGTCCCGCACTGCCAGCCTGATCCAGGGTGTGCCGTCGCGGTCGATCCGCTCGCCGGATAAGGTCACTTCTCCCTCATGGGTGAACTTGGCGGCATTCGAAAGCAGGTTGAACAGCGCCTGACGCAGCTTGGTCAGATCTGCCCGCATCGCCCCGAGGTCATCGGCAAAGTCGGTGACAAAGCGCAGCTTGCGTTGGGCCATCAGCGGCCGCACGGTAGCGGCTGAATCCCGGAGCATCTCTTGCAGGTCGAATCGTTCAAGGAACAGATCCATCCGCCCCGCCTCGATCTTGGACAGATCGAGGATGTCATTGATCAACGCCAGCAGATGTTGGCCGGCCGCCTTGATCCTGCGCACATCCGGCAGGAAGGAATCGAGATTCTCTTCCTCCAGCTCTTCCTCGAGCATCTCACCGTAGCCGATGATGGCGTTCATCGGTGTGCGCAATTCGTGACTCATGTTGGCCAGGAATGCCGACTTGGCGCGTGTATTCTGCTCTGCCGAGTCGCGTGCTTTCTCGGCCATGTCGCGGGCCTCCAGCAGCGCCGCTTCCGCCGCTTTTCTGGCGCGGATGTCTTCCACCATCGCGACCACGAAATCGATGCTGCCGTCTGTCTGCCTGATGCAGCGCACGACCAGATGGGCCGGGATCACTTGACCGGAGCTGGACATGAAACGCTTCTCGAGCTCATAGCCTTCGATCTCGCCGGCAGCCAGACGCTCGAATTGAACGACATCCGCCGCCACATCATCCGGATGGGTCAGCGCGGCCCAATCCAGACTCATCAACGTCTGTTCGTCGTATTCCAGCAGCGTGCACAGATAGTCGTTGACCCGCAGCCAGCCCTTGGTCGGGGAGGTCAACGCCAGACCGATCAGGTTCAGGTCGTAGAAGGCGCGGAACTGGGCCTCGCTCTCGGCCAGCTCCCGGGTCGCTGCCCTGACCCGTTCCGAGATCACCCGGTTCTGCCGCAACAGGAAACCGATAAACCAGGTCAGCAACAACGTACCGATCACGCCGGTGACAATCGCGAAATCCGCGGCCTCGTCGCGCACACCGCCGCGCGCGTCCGGACCGATCAGCCAATCAACAAATAGCTCGGCCCCGCCGCTCAGGCTGCGCGTGTGAACCACCAGGCGGGAGTGGGAAAGCGGGATGTCGACGAGGTCAAGGCGAGGCCCCTGACCCGCAGCCGTCCGGAACCGTCCGCCAATCTCTACACCCATAGCTTGCAGGCCAAAGACATCAAACAGTCCGGAGACCAGTTGGTCCAGTCGCAATGGTCCGATTACCACCACCGCCTGGCCAGCGGGCGACTCCACCGCCAGCGCCGCGCCCAGATAGCGGTGGCCGTCCGCCGTCTCGAACGGCGGACCCAGCACGTGACTACCGGCGCGGGCCACCGCAGCTCGCACGGTGTCCATAACTGCCGAGTCGGCAGCCAGGGACGCACCCACCGGCAATGGCCCGAATGGGTCATTGGATTGAACCACCTGCCAGTCGCCGCCATCGGATCCCGCCTGGATGACGGCGATCGAATCCAGGAAAGAGGACGACGAGCGGCTTTCCAGCGCATCGGCGGCGCTGAGAAATTCGAGCGCCGTCACTTCATTGGAATTCTCGAACAGCACGGACAGTGCCGCGACCGGCGCGTAACTCTCCTCCAGCCAACCGAGCACGGCCCCGGTCAGAGCCTGAGCCGCCTGATCGGATTCCGACTCCCAGGCCGCGACGGCCTGCTTGCGCAGTGCCTGGCTTACGCCGTAGCTAACGAGAAACCCGAGCACCAGTACCGCTGCCATCAGCAGCACATTCAACCCGCGCCTGGCGTCCGTGCCTGAACGCGATCGCCTGCCGCTTGCCGGCGCGCGCTCACTCATTGCCAATCCACGTTGAACACCGGCCGGAACCCCCGTGGCGGTAACGCCGCGGACGGATCCCAGGTGGACAATTTTTCGCGATCGATCAAGACGACCTTCGCCGCCACATGGGGGGAAAATTCGCGTCCCTCGAGAATCCGCACCATGGTGTCTAACGCGATACGCGTCTGCAGCCCGGGCAGGTCACTGGGCGCGGCGATCACTTCACCGCGTCGTATGGCCCGGTGCACGCCGGGCGAATAGTAATCTGCGAGCAATCCGACGCGGTCCTTCAATTGACGTTTACGCACTACCGAAACCGCGGCTTCAGCGGTGACCGCGGTGCCAACCAGGTAGTCGATCTGGCCCGGGTACTGCTCCAGGGCGGTTTTCACCAGGGCGGTTTGTGCAGCGCGCCCGGTGTCGCCATTCATCGACGTAATGATCTCAATCGGCCGGCCGCTGACAGCGTCACGGAATCCGGCATCGCTGGCCTCAACCCATCCGGCACCATCCGGGCCGGGAAACCATGCGGCGCGGATCGGTGTGGCCCGCTGCTCCTGCAATTTGTTCAGATAGGCGCCGGCGGCCTGACCCATGTCCCAAAAATCCACTCCAACCCGTGCGCTGATGCGCGGCGATGACACCCCGTTGATCAGGTCGATCACCGGAATACCGCGATCGACCACGGTCTCGATCAGGTCATTGAGACCATCCAGCGATACGGCGCCGAGCAGGATGCCGTCGGGTTCCTGGGCCAGACATTCGCCGATCTGTTCCCGTTGGCGATCCAGGTACTCATAGCCGCCCGCGGTGAATACCGCCACCGCGACACCCAGCCGCCGCGCTTCATCGACGAGGGCAAAATTGACAGTCAGCCAATAGGCATCCTTGAGATGAGGGATCAGCATGCAGACCCGCCAGGGTTCTGCCGCGTGATCCAGTGCTCGGTATTCCCGGTCCACGCGCTGACGCTCGGAATTAAACGGCGGGTCCCAGACATTGACCTCCGCCGGATACCAGGGCTCACGCGCCTCCGCCGAAATCGACAAGATCAGCGCAAGGCCAAGACACCAGCTGGCGATCAAGACACGTGATCGTGGCAGGTGACGTCGTGCACGAGAGGTAATGTCCGGCATAGAAACCCTTGTTAACTCTTTTCAGACCGGAGTCGTCGCCGTCACGGCACCGCACCGACGCCTGCCTCAGTCAGATCTGCGTACATGCGTCGGGCAATGATCAGGTTGGCCTGATCATTGTAGTGAATCGGGTCGTTGTAGACACAATCCGTGATCGTTTCGAACAGACGCCGCAGGTCGAGAAAGCGAACCCGCACCGCATCTGCATAGGCCGCGTCCAGTTCGCTGTAGACCTCCGCGTAGCCCTGGAACGCGGCACGCATGATCGCTGCATAGCCGGCCTCGTCGAGGCTGGGCCCGAGCCGGCCGATCATCAGCTTCGTATCCGCGGCCCGCTCGCAGGCCAGGTCCTTGTACTCCCAGGGGTGCGGCTGCAGATAGCCAAACAGCCAGACGTCACGGCGCGCCGCCCAGGCGCCGGCAAAATCCAGGTTGGTCTTGAGCACCGAGCGAAAGCCGGGGTCTTGTTGCGCCACCCAGTCCGATAGCGCCTGAGCCGGCAGGGCGTCGTAGATGGCCTGGCGCTGCGACTCGATGGATCCACTGCCGCCCTGCCCGAGATAGCTTTGCAGTAGCAGATACGAGTAGGTCATGACCATCGGCGGTGGCCGCAGATTACCGCGCAGCATGTTCATCGCATCGAAGTAGTGATAGCTGAAATCCGCCCAATTCATCAACGGTCTGTTCAGTCCCTCGCGGAGATATTCGAGATTAGCGTAGTGAGCATCGTTAAAGCCGTCGAGCATGATCAATACGTCAGGCTTGAGATACGCGACTTCAGTGATCAGGCGAGTGAGTTCGCCGTAGGCATAGTTACCGCCCATGCCGAAATTCAGCACCTGGAAACGCTGTTGATTATCGGCATCCCGGTTAAGCAGGGTTTCAAGTTGGGCGGCCACGGTTTTGTCGTTGCCGGAGGCCGTCGCACCGGCCGCGCTGCTGCCGCCGAGGAGCACGATACGGGTGAGGTGTTCGGGTTTGTCCGGGAAATACCCGGGTTCCTGATCGCCGTTGAGGATAAAGCCATGACGGCCGACTTGCAGACCCGAAAACCGGGTGTTGGCCTTGAATGCATACTGCGTGGGCGTGGAAAACGTGTACTCGCTGTCTCTCTTTACGCGCTTGATCTGCACATCCAGCAGCGGATGCTGATGGATGCGGGCAGAGACGGCGTCCCCCAGGCTCATCGATTCGGTGTCGGCCGAGCGCCAAACCAGGATGCCGAACGCGACCAGTTCCATGGCCAGCAAGGTCACCACGATGATCAGCGCGTATTGGCGGATGGATTTCAGGATCGCGGTCATCGGGCGGAGCTATTCTGCCTGGCAGCCATCTGCTGCGCTGTGGCCGGAGTTTTCCGGCCCCTTTCATAAGAGAGACTATTCGATCAGGGATTGGTAAGGGTAGCCGCTTCTCACCTCGGCCGGGGTTCCGGCCAGACAGCTCGCAGCGATCAAGCTCGAGCTGTCCCTGCCTGACCGGCCGGCCATCGCAGACCCGAATCGCCAGCCCGGCTAAGGCTCGGCTGCGACCAGCAGCCGCGACTCAACCTCGTAGAGAGAGCCGTCCTTCGCCTCGAGGTTGATCTCCCAGATCTCTTCATCGGGGATGCTGGTGCGCTCGAGCCCGGGTAGCTCGCGCTCGTCATCGACCTGCAGCCCCCATACCCGGACCTGGCGTATCCCCTTTACCGGGATGCGATGCGGATCGAACTTGCTTCTGAATTCCTCTGCCACCTCGTCGCCGGACCAGATCGCAAAGCCGCAATCCTGGATCGCGGCTATCTGGGGAGGCATCGTCTTTTCGCTGGTCATTTCCCTTACCTCGCCGTTGCCGTCTTGGATTCTCGCTATCTTTGAGACTAGCTCAGAAAACGAAGGTCTGAGCCGGTCCCCGCCACGGCGGGAAAATTGCGCGGGCTGGCAAGCCAAAGTCTGCTGCAGCGCGGCAATCGTGGCCCGTCGCTGTGCCGACCGGTTCTTTTTCTTGGACGCCAGCATGACTCTGGAGTAGGCTTTCTTTGGGGATGAGCTGGTAGCAATCCGGAGACAAAATCATGAACAAGACATTTATTGCGCTAGCGGCTCTGGGCCTGCTCGCCTGGCAAGGCCTTGCCTGGGGCGACGCGGCGGCAACCGCCGAAGCCTGCATCGACTGCCACGATCTGGAGGAATTCCAGGGCATGGATGCTGCGACCCTCGCGGCAGGGGTCGAAACCGGTAATGCGGACAACAAGATGATGGCCAAGGCCACCAAAGACATGTCTGCAGAAGACATCAAGGCGGCCGTCGACTATCTCGCCGCAGAAGCGAACAAGTAGTCACGCCGATTTGGTGCCGGGGGTGATTCCTTCCCCCCCGGCAGTTTGCCCTCCATAGAACATAACGGTCCGCGCTGACCGTAATTTCTTGCGCTCGCCTATGTGTTGCGCCCGCGCTGTGACACGCCCCCCCCGTGCCTACTTGATCTCGATCAAGGACAGTCACTTGACTGCGTGATAAAAGCTGAGGTCTCTCAGGCTGAAAAGCCGGGAGATGCGGGCAGGCGCGTAGAAGGCCCGGGGGAGCTCCCGACAACGGAGCTATAAAAATAAGACAAGGCGACCGGAGGGAGCATGAAGAATCATGTACTGCGTCCCCTATGGTTGGCGATCGCCGTCGTAGCAGCCGTCCTCATCGCCAGAGAGTTCCTGGTGCCCGAAGACTTCGGTGTCCACGGGGACAGCTTCACCTACAACTTCTATCGCCTGGGTAATGTCCAGGAGTGGAAGGACTTCCAGGTCAAATATCAGGGTCGCGAGCGATGCGCCCGCTGCCACGAGGAACAAAGCGAGAACAACGCCGCGTCCATGCACGCCATCATCCAGTGCGAGAACTGCCACGGCCCGGGCGTCGACCATCCGAAAAAAATCAAAAAGCTCCTTATTGATGGATCCAGAGAGCTCTGCCTCAGGTGCCATCAGAAGCTGGCCTATCCGTCCAGCCAGAGAAGTGCGTTACCCGGCATAGACGGCGAGACACACAAGAAAAAGAAGGAATGCCGCAAATGCCATGACCCACACCTGCCCGACCTGGAGGACGCGTGATGAGCTGCTCCCGCCGCGACTTTTTGAAGCAATCCGTGGCCAGCGTAGCAGCCGCAGCCATGCCGGCGGCCACGTTTGTGTTGCTGACGCCGGAAGAAGCCAATGCGATGGTCGAAGAATCGGTCCGCAGGTGGATCTTCCTGGTCGACACCGAAAAGTGCACCGGCTGCGGTCTGTGCGTAAAAGCCTGCAAGATCGAAAACGAAATCCCCTACGATGCGCCGGTCTCCCGCACCTGGGTGGAACGCTATGTCGTCACCAAGGACGGCCAAACCCATATCGACTCACCCAACGCCGGTCGGGACGGTTTCACCACGGGCGCAATCCGCGGCGAGGAAATAGATCCGGAGAACATCGAGAAGGCGTTCTTCGTGCCCAAGCTGTGTAACCAGTGCGACAACCCGCCCTGTGTGCAAGTGTGTCCGGTCGGCGCGACCTATCAGACCGAAGATGGGGTGGTGCTGGTGGACCAGAAATGGTGCATCGGCTGCGGCTACTGCATCATGGCCTGCCCTTATGGCGTCCGCTTCTTTAATCCGGTCACCAAGACCGCGGAAAAATGCAACTTCTGCTACCACCGGATCAGTAAGGGCAAGGAGGCCGCCTGTGTCCAGGCCTGCCCCTTCGATGCTCGCAGGATGGGCGATCTGAAGGATCCGAACGATCCGGTGACGCAGATTGTGATGACTGAACGGGTACAGGTACTAAAAGACGAGTACGGCACCAAGCCGCAGGTCTTCTATCTCGGTCTCGATGAGAAGGTGAGGTGATGCCATGAACCCGGATCTAGTCGTTCATGGCGCCGAGTGGACGGTAAAAGAACTGTTCGTCTATCCGAATGAGTTCATCTACTGGAGCATCCAGATCGTCATGTATCCCTATATGACCGGTCTGGTCGCTGGCGCCTTTGTGTTGTCGTCCCTGTATCACGTCTTCGGGCAGAAAGACCTAAAAGAGATCGCCCAATTCTCGCTGGTATTCTCGCTGGCCCTGTTGCCGGTGGCGGCGGTCCCGTTGCTGCTGCATCTGCAACAACCGATGCGGGCCATCGAGCCATTGCTCACGCCCCACTTCACCTCGGCGATTGCCGCGTTCGGCATCGTCTTCTCGACCTACGCCCTGATTGTCGTCAGTGAAATCTGGTTCGTCTATCGCCAGTATTTCGTCGAGCAGGTCCATGCCCTGGCCAAGCAGCCGGGCATCGGTAATGCCATGCGCCGCCTGGTCTATCGCGCGCTGACCATGGGCGCCTACGAGGTCGGTGACAAAGCGATCGCTACCGATCACAAAGCGGCCAAGATCCTCGCCGCCATCGGTATCCCGGTGGCCTGTTTCCTGCATGGTTATGCCGGTTTCATCTTCGGTTCGGTCAAGGCCAACGCATTGTGGATGTCGCCACTGATGCCGGTCATCTTTATCATGTCCGCGGTGGTGTCCGGTATCGCACTCTGCATGCTGACCTATATCGTGATCATGGAGTGGCAGGCGTTTCGCAACCGCCGCCGGGGCGGCGTGCATAAGGCGAGCGAGATCCGCGGCGCCGAGACCGAGGTCATCAGCAAGGCCACCCGTTATCTGCTCGGCTTTCTGATCGCGGCGATCAGCCTGGAGATTCTCGATCTGATATTCCGCGGCTATACCGCGATGAAGTCCTGGGACATCCTGCGGTCGGTGATGTACGGCAAAGACTTTATCAACATCTTTGTCCTTCAATACACGCTCGGCAACCTGGTGCCGTTCGTGCTGTTGATGCTGCCGAAGCCCACGATAAGACGCACCGTCGTCGCCTTGATACTGGTCCTGTTCGGCGTCTTTATGATGCGCTGGAACGTGGTCATCGGCGGCCAGGCGTTCTCGCTGTCCTTCTCGGGCTATATGCACTACCACCTCCCGATCATTCCGCACAGCGTAGAGACCTTTAAGGAAGGTCTGTTTGGTGCGCTGTCGGTTCTGGCCCTGCCGTTTGTCCTGTTCTGGATCATCAACAAATTCGTACCGTCGCTACGGCGGGACGCAGACACCGGCTAGGGCGGAACGCCGGTACGGACAGGCGAAGGCCCCGGCAAACCGGGGCCTCTTTGCATCGGCACCTGAATTCTGGACTGTTGCTCGCCAATACCATCCCGGATGGCCAGGTCTATACTGGTCTGATCACACGTCATTAGGGGATCAGGTCATGTCACCATCGGAACAACCCGAATACGAGGGCCATTGCTTCTGCGGCGCCGTCCAGATCAAGGCCACTGGCGCGCCGTTCGCGATGGGATTTTGCCACTGCGAGGATTGTCGCGCCTGGAGCGCGGGGCCGGTCAACGCGTTTACGCTGTGGCAGCCGGATGCGGTCGAAGTGACCAAAGGCGGGGAATTCCTCGCAACCTTTCAGAAGACCGAAGCCAGCCATCGTCAGTTCTGCTCAAAGTGCGGCGGGCACGTGATGAGCGCCCATCCCGGCGCCAATTTCAAAGACGTCTACGCAGCGATACTACCCGGTCTGGATTTTCAGCCGGGACTCCATGTGAACTATGAATCCGCGGTGCTGAGGGTGAAGGACGGGCTACCGAAGATGAAAGACTTCCCGGCCGAGATGGGCGGGTCGGGAGAGACCTTGCCCGAGTAGCGCCGTCGAATCCGGGCGCCTGTGGCTTGGTTCTCGTCTTGTAGACCGTATCCGCAACCTCATCCCGGAACTGCCGACTGGGGGTAATACGATGTAGTTTGTTTACTGCCCCCATTTTCCGACAAGGAGTCTCGGGTATGGAACTGATCAACAGCATTCTGGACGGAGCCCGAGTCTTCGTGCCGGTTCTGGTCACTCTGGCACTGGTGATCGCCGGCCTGTGGCTGGTCAACTGGTTCCTGGCCCGGCGTTGGCGCGACCAGCCGGACGCTCAGTTCCGTTTCCAGATGATCATGCTGGCCCTGACGTTTGCCGGCGCGCTGATGCTGATTATCTCTTTTCCGATCAGCGACACCTTACGCGGACAGTTGCTGAGTCTGATCGGCATCCTGCTCAGCGCCGCGATAGCACTGTCTTCGACCACATTCATCGGCAACATCATGGCCGGCATCATGCTCAGAGCGGTCAAGAGTGCCCGACCGGGAGACTTCATCACCGTTGCCGATATCACCGGCCGGATTACCAAAATGGACTTGTTGCATACCGAGGTGCAGACCGAGGATCGAAATCTGGCCACGCTGCCGAATCTGTTTATGGTCACGCAACCGATGAAAGTGGTGCGCGCGACCGGCACGATCATCTCCGCCGAAATATCGCTGGGCTACGACATCTCTCGTCAAAGAGCCCAGGAATTGCTGTCCGAGGCGGCGGGCAACGCGGGCCTGAGCGATGCCTTTGTGCTGGTCCGGGAATTGGGCGACTACTCGGTGCTGTATCGGGTAGCCGGACTGCTCGAAGAGGCCAAAGGCCTGATCTCTGCCCGCTCAAGATTGCGAGCTTCGATGCTGGATACCTTACACGGGGCCGGCGTCGAGATTGTGTCGCCGAATTTCATGAACACCCGTATGGTCGCCGAGGACAGGGTTTTTATTCCGCGCCCCTCGAGGTCAGTAGAAACGGAAAATGTGGTCACTGCTGAGGCCGTCGCCTTCGACAAGGCAGACGAGGCGGCGTCAGTGGAAGCGATACGCAAGGAGATTGAGGCCCTGGATGCGGAGTTAGCCAAGCCAGAAGAGATAGCCGGCGCGGATGCGGCAGGGAGAAAGGAGGAGCTGGATGCGAAAAAAGCCGCATTGTCTGAGCAGCTCAAACAGGCAGAAGAGCAGCGCAAGACCTCGGATGACGCGGAACGAACAGGTTCGAAACCTGGCTAGTCTCGACGGCACAGAGAAAGGGCAATGCTCTGACTCCGCCGATCACCTGCGACGTTACTCGAGCATCAGTTCGCGCAACACAAAGAACGGCGGCGAACCGGCGCTGACCAGGCGCTCGTTGAACTCTTTCCAGCTGAAATCCGCGCCCTGCTGCGCTCTGTACTCCTCGAGCAGATCCTGGATCGCGATATGACCGGCAAAATAGGTCGCCAGCTGGACTGAACTCTGCTTGGCGCGGGACAGTTTGCCGCGGGCCTCGCCCTCCTCCTGGAAGCCCTGCTCGATCATCAGCGTGACGGCCTCCTCCTCGGGCCAGTCGGTGGTGTGCAGACGGATATCGATAATCGCGTTGATGATCGTGCGCAGCATCAGCTTGTCGTCCACCAGCTGCTGCAGCTCGTGACCCAGCGGATGATCCGGATAGATGGTGAATCCCTCATCGACGAGCTGGGTAGCGATATAGCTCGCCCAGCCTTCGACCATCGGTCCGTTTCTGAAGATCTTTGGCGCGATGCGATCAAAGCGGTTGGAATATTCGATCTGTACGAAGTGCCCGGGCACCCCTTCGTGGATATAGACCATCGCCAGCGTCGGGCGGTTGTATTCCTTGAGATAGCTGTCCGAGGTGGCCAGCAGACCGAGATCCCAGAACCACACGGATTCCAGGTCCGGCTCGAACGGCGGCGCGGTCTGGATCTGCGCTACCGCATAACCGGCCAGATGCGGCGGGATGTCCTCGATACGCAGCTTCGAGGTCGGCGGCAGCTCCATCAGGTCCCTCTCATTGACGAAGCCGACGATCGCATCGGCCATCGCATAGCTGTCCGCGATCAGACTCTCCGGGGTCGAGCGGTCCTCGGCCAGTCGGGCAAAGATATTCTTGACTACCTCGGCATCGCCTAGCTCGGCGGCCTTTTTGACCTGGCCGGCGGCGATGGCCTCGGCGAGATATTCATCGTGGATCTCCCTGCCGACACGGACCATCTCAGCGTTGGTTTCCTCCAGCGCGGTCTCAGCCCGGACCAGCAGTTCCTCGGGGCCCAGCGGATAGTCCATCTGCAGCGCGTACTTGGCGTTATAAAGCTCGGGGCCGAGCCGCCAGTCACCGTCCGGGCGGGGCAGGACTGCCGCTTCGAACCAGTCAGTGAAGGCCTTGATCTGCGTCACCGCCGCATCACACGCCTCGCGGATCGCGGCCACCTCGTTGTCACTAAATCCTGATGTCGAGAGCAGGTTGGGCAGCGCCTTGGCAAACAAACCACCCTCGCCCACCATCCCCTGGAGACGCCCCATCGCCACCTGCTTTTGTACCGCCGTCGGCTGGACATACGGTGGCGACAGACTGGCACGGGAAGCGGCAAGGAAATCGCCGGTGGCCGCGCAGCGTCGGGCAAAACTCCGCAGCCGTTGTTGCAGCGGCGCGAAGTCGCGGATCACCAGATCGGAGAAGGCGTCACCGAGACGACCCACATAGGTCAGCGGATCGGTCACCTCATCGAGACGGGTCAGCTGCAGGATCGCCAGCTGGAGCCGGGTCTTGAGGATATGCAGATCGATCTGATCCGGCCGCGCCAGGTTGGCGGCATCGATCGACCGCAGACGCTGTAGCAAAAACAGCCTCGCCTGATAGGCCTCCGCCCAGGTCCCGGCCGACGGACTGCCCATGCGGTCATCGTAGTACGTCGGATCATCCCCGGTGCCATGGATGCCATAGCTGGCCGCGCCGGTCGGTTCGCCCTCGAGCATGATCTCCAGATACAAGCGCGCGAGACGGTCTATGCTCTGCTCCTGCTGGACTCTAGTCTGCCAGTCCTCGAGGTCGAATTCGTCAGCACGGGCTGGCGCGGAGAGGACCGTTCCGAGGGAGACGGCAAAGACGCAGGCGGTCAGCAGCAGGGTTCTCATAGCGGGTTCTCTGGGTGGATTGCGATCCGGATCGGGCGTTTAAGGCCGTCAGCATACCGGGCCTCGCGGCCAATCCTCAACGTGCGCTGGTCGCAGCGCCGGTGTCACCGCAATCGGGGTCGAACCGCATCTCGTGCCGCGGGGGAGTCGCGGGAGATGCGGCGCCCTGGAAAACCGCAGCTCAACCCTATTTTTCCCGCAGGCTATTTTTCCCGACGCAACCGTGGCTTGATGCGCGTCAGACGTTTCCAGCGACATTGCCAGAAATGTTCGCCTGTCCCCTCGCTCTCCCCGGGCTCATGATCCGTCCATCTCTTGATATCTATACCTATTTCGGTATATCTTCGAATGAAGACGTCGCGCCTGAAAGAAATTCACTGGCACGGAGATACGCTGCGTATCGTGCAGGCGTTTCCGAGATCGGTCAGGGCCAACATCGGCAGCGAGCTCTACCTGCTGCAGATTGGCGAGAGGCCCGTAAACAGCAGGGCAATGCCCGGAGTCGGACGCGGTGTCCGGGAAATCCGGGTTGCGGACTACCAGGGCGCATTTCGGGTTTTCTATTTTATCGAGCGCAGGGTTGGCATCCACATCCTGCATACGTTCCGGAAGAAAACCAGAAAGACGCCGCAAGCGGAAATAGGGGTCGGCCGGATGCGATACAGGGCACTGACGCGTGCCCGTTAGGTTGAGGTGGCAATGACAGATATAACAAGAGGCCTGGTGTTCGAGGATCTGGGTTTCGATCCATCCGAATCGGCCGATTTGGCCCTGCGTGCGTATCTCATGGCGGAGGTGCGCACATTCATCGAGTCAAACGATCTGACACAGGTCAAAGCAGCCCAATTCTTCGGCGTTACCCAACCCAAGATCAGCTACATCGTGAACGGGATGGTCGAGAAAATCTCGTCAGACTATCTGGTTGGCCTGCTGGCGAAGACCGGCGGTGTATTTAAGTACTCGTTCAGGCAACCGACCAGGAAACAGGCCGCTCAGCGCCTGCGTTAATCGCGTAATCAAGGTCGAACCGCATTTGCTGCTGCGGGGGAGTCGCGGGAGATGTGACGCCCCGGAAAACTGCAGCTCAACACTGTTCTTCTGAGTTACGATCCGTTGATATCCCCCCGACAGCCCGGAGAGCCCCATGCGGATGACTACTACCCTGCTGCTATTCGGCATCGCCATGAATCCGGCGATCGCCGAGCCGGTCACCGGTCCGGTGATCGAGGAATACGGCCCGGTGTATTACGTACCGGAAGAGCCGCTCGATTTGGCGGCAGACGTTTCCCTCAAGGCGGTCTTCGACATCGCCGCCGCGTCCAACGAGCCGGGCGAGCGCAATCACCGGCTGGAGACGGTTGCCCGCTATCTGAACATGCATGCCCGCGCCGGTCTCGCGCCGAAACAGCTGCAAACGGCGGTGGTCCTGCATGGCCGCGCGACCCGCGCCGCATTGAGCGAGGACGCCTTCGAGGAACGCTACGGTGAGCCTAACCCGGATGCGGAGCTGCTCCGGCTACTGGCCGCGGCCGGCGTGCGGTTTGTTGTCTGTGGCCAGAGCGCGACCGCATTCGGGTTCCGCCGCAACGAACTCGCGCCGGATGTCGAGATGTCGCTCTCGGCCTTGACCGCGCTGGTCATGCTGCAATCGGATGATTTCTCGTTGATCCCTTGGGGGGCCAACTAACAATATCTGGGTAATGCGGGAGACAACACGATGGATCGGACCGTATCGCCCAAGACGACCGCAAGGCGCATGGCTGCTCAACGGGCATCCGGGAATCGATTCGAACGGTGATGGCCGCCGGCAGGAAATTTGCCCTGCCGGCGATGACCTTACTGTGTTGCTTGCCAACGACCGTCAGGGCGTGGGCACACAGGCGCCTAGTCCGACGATCGCAAAGCCGTCGCCGGCCACGGCCAGCACCATGGTGCCTTCCGGATCCATGATCGAGATCGTCCAGCCCGCGCCATCACGCTGGTCCGGCTGGCCGTCTTCAATGCCGGACAGGATTAATTTGCCGTCTACGCGTGTTTCGACATTCTCAATGGGTGACTGCTGTTCCGATTCCTCGCCCGCCCGGGTGACTATCTTGGTCTTGAAATCGATGTTCAAATGACTGAATCCGTCGACCTGGCCCGGCGTCACCGCACTGCAGGCGTTCGCGGTATCACACTCGAACAGCTGATATACCGAACACAGCAAAGGCTGCTTGCCGTCGAAGAAGCTGGCAGCTGAGGCCGTCGAGATGACGCCCATGAGAGCCGCGAACGTAAGGGTCTTGATGCTCATTTTCATGGTCTGTATCTCCTAGCGGACCGTATATTCACGGCTTTCCATGCAGGCCACATACGCACGGTTCCAGTTGTTCCGATTCTGCTGATAGTTTTGCGCTTCCTGATTGGCCCAATCCTGTTGTTTCTTGTTGCTTTGGGAGCGCTTCATACCGCCCATCACGCCACCGCCCACGGCACCGGCCTTCAGACCTTTCTTGGTATTACCAGTGACCGCGCCGACAGCGGTGCCGAGCACCGCGCCTCTCACCGCGCCCTGGCCCACGCCACCCTTCTGTTGTGGCGCTGGTCTCGTCGCTGTGGGCACGGCCATCGGGTCAAATCCGGTCCGGTCCTTCGCCATCTTGTGGCACTGGAATTCATCCATATCCTGCTGATCCTGGCTCTGCCCGGCGTTGGGGAAAGCATAAAGATCCTGTCCATACGCATGCGGCGCAAGGGCAAAGATAGTCACCAACATCAAAAACAATCGCATGACTCCCTCCTCTGATACACAAACTCTCTATCCATTGTTTTCCGTAGCCCTATGATAGGTGGGCCAATCTCCCCGATCCACCTATTCCCCACGCACGTCGATCTGGCCGATCTTGAAGCTGTCCATGCGGATGCCGACAGAATCGAGGAACGCGGTTTCATCTGGCTTTTTCCAGCGTGATAACGATCCGTTATGGGGCCATGCCTGCAAGGCAATTCCCTCGGCGATGCGAGCCATGCTAGCGTCGACCGCTCACAGGCCAGTTCAGTTCGCATGACACACTGCGACGCCGGTGGCTTGTACAGGAGGGAAAGATGAAGAAGATCAGATTCCTGGTCGCGCTGGCGACCATTGCGGGTATGACCACACTGTTCTCGGCTCAGGCGACGGCTGCTTCCGCTGACCCGGGCACCACCGCACAGAAGGTCGTCTATCACATCAACTACGATGACCCGAAGCTGCAGGCCGCGGCGCTGCGGAATGTCCAGAATCATATCAACGCGGTGGGCGCCGAGAACCTCGATGTGAAGGTGGTACTGCATGGCAACGGGCTGGCACTGCTGCTTGATCCGGATTCGCTGGAGCGATTGCCCAAGTTCAAACACGCCAACGCCACCCAAGACATGACAGCCAGGATCGATGGCTTAAGAGACCAGGGTATCCAGTTCCAGGTCTGCGCCAACACCATCAAAGGCCGCAGCGTGGATCAGGCCGACGACCTTTACTACGTAGAGGAAGCCGATATCGTGCCCAGCGGCGTGGCCCAGCTTGCGATACTCCAGGCGCAGGGTTACGCGTACATCAAGCCCTGACACGAGCAGGATCAGTCACGGTGCTGGCGGACTGGCGCCGACGCCATTGACCGACGGGATTATTTAAACGCCGGGGGGTACTCGATCTCTAATCCTTCGACGACCGGAGTCAGCGGGTCACTCACATCCCATCTGCCGTTGCCGATAAAGTCGGTCATGGGGTCAGGCACGCCCTTATCAGGCTCCGGCATGGGCTTCGGACCTGCTACCGCCCAGGCTTGATCGCGCCAGACTGTCATGCGCACCGTGATCTTGTCCTGGATCATGCGAATACGTCCCGGACTCTATCCTGCACACGCGATCGAGGCGGTGGGCCTCGTCACCGGGGGTCTAGGAAGACGGGGATTCCGGCGTCTCGGGTTTGGCTTCCTCCAGCGCATCCTCCGGGGCACCCGCCGGTGCATCCTCGGAGTCCTGTAATTTCAGGGCCTTGCGCAGGGCTCGCTTCTCTGCCTTTTCGAGACGCTTTTCTGCCTTGGCCAGCTCGCGCTGTCGTTTTGCCTGGGTCTGTGGAGTTCGTCTTGCCATCGGTCACGCACCGTTTACTTTGATTACGAGTACGCTAACACAGGCAGGTGCAAGACAATGGCCCTGTCGTTGGTTGGCGGAGCTCCGGACCTCAGTGACCATTCCGGGCGGAACAAGTTTTTGCGTCAGTACCGGTGCCGTGCGCACGAGCGGAGCAAGCTGTCCCGGACTCATGACTTGCTTGTCAGCAACTCGATGCGTTTGACGATCAGCTGGCGCCGCCGTCTGCGCTAGAACTCGGGGTAACCAGGGTGGGGAAACCCAGAGGAAACCAGGGTCGAACTGCGGTTTCATTTGAGCAAGGCCGCAAAAAACCTCGGTTCGACCCCAATACCTGTTTTGGTTGCCCGAGCCCCGCACCTCAGTGACCATTCCGGGCGGAACAAGGTTTTGCGTCCGGGATCCGCGGGGTGGCCGGCCAGTTGATGAAATCGGGTGGAGAACTGACTCGACACGCTGGCCGCGCGCTTACCCGCCATCGTCCCCCGGCCGGGTGAGCAGGTCGATCCGGAGCGCCGCCATACGACGGCGCCTGGCTTTGGACAATTCCGGTATCGCGTCGGCCTCAGAGCCAGTGTAGATGAGGAAGAGATGGGTCCGCATCTGCAGATCGTCGCCCGTAAAACCCAGTTCCCTAAATGCCTGTTTGATGAATTCGACCCGGAGCTTGAAGGTCTTCCTGGCCACCTCGTCCGTCTCGGGGTCCACTATCGCCCATTGCCGGATCGCGAAATCGTACCTCGCCAGGTCAAAGTCTTGAACCATATCCACAATGGCAGCGAGACGCTCCTTCGGCGGCAATGCCTGGATCTCCTCGTTCTCCGCGACCACCTCGGTGAACTCGTGGACCCAATGGTGGAGCATCTGATTGAACAGATCCTGACGGTTTCGGAAGTGCCAGTAGAAGCCGCTCCTGGCAACGCCGAGTTCTCTGGCGAGACGATCTATCCGCACGTTCAGGATGCCGCCGGAGGCGAGGGCCCTGAGACCGGCCTCCAGCCATTCGGATTTGGTGACGCGACGGGTTTTTGTTGCTTTCGGCATCCGGGCGACAAACGAAGGGAATTTCGGCCAAAGGATAGCCCGAAATCTTCTTGACTGCTGTCCGATCGGTGTTATTGTTTTATGTACAGGGCTGTATAGAAGTGCGCTGGACGCTGTCGTGCCTGAGGGCCCTCAAGGGCCGATACGAGCTTCTGTCCGCCTTGCCACCCATATCCGCAGGGGCATGAGCCCGGAGGCTTCGCCATGATCAAAACCGCCAGCTTCTTACTCGTCCTTATGACTCTCAGTCTGGGCATGCCGGCCCTTGCCGAGGAAAGCGCGTTTGCGGCCGGCGAGGGCGACGCCACCGGCACCGATCCGAGGGCGTTCGGACCCAAGTTCATGCCTTATTACCGCTACACGGAGCTGGAGAACGATCTGGAGCAGCAGGAGGCCGTGGCTTTCGGCCTGATCCGGTTCTCCGAGCGAGCGGCGCTGACCTACGAGATTCCGCTCGCCTACAAGCGGGACGTACGAGACACGGCACTTCGGGACCCGTCGACCGGAACCTGCGGCGGTAATCTGGGCGGCGGACCGCCGGATTTGCCGGGTGGATTGCCCGTAGGGGGTAATTGCGAGAAAACCGGCGTCGGTGATATGAACATGCGTTTTCTCTACAAGGCGGGCCAGGCGCTCGGCGGTGACTGGCTGATCGGCAGCCAATTCAATCTTCCGACCGCCAGCGAAGACGTATTGGGTAGCGACCAATTCCAGCTCGGGCCCATGTTCGCCTACGTGAGGGACTTCACCTGGTATCCGGCTCCCGGCTCATTTGGCGCCTTCATGAATTTCTACTTCTTCGACGTCTATGGCGACGGCGATCGTGATGACACGAGCTTCTATCTGGGCCGCTGGTTCCTGATGTTCCCGCTGACGCCGCCGGACAAGGGTCCGATCCTGGGTGGATGGTACGCCTTGCCGGAAGTCCAGCCCATGTACGACTTCGAGGGAGAGCATTTCTCATTCTGGGTCGGCCCCGAGATCGGCAAGATGCTGGCGCCCGGCCGCATCATGTATTTCAAACCGGGTTTCGGTGTCGATGCTGACGCGCCCGAAGGCGACCGGGACTGGACCTTCGAGGTGGGCTTCCGCTGGTTCCTGGACCAGTAATCAGAAAACGGTGCCTGAGATAACGTTATAACTTGTTGAAGGCGCCCCTGACGCCGGTTCGCGGCGAGCCTTGCCGTCGAATTCGTTTTGGTTTGTCGCCGACAGCTTCGCCATCCGGTACGGGCACATCCGTTGGACAAAAGATTGATGAAATCATATACGGGAGAACAACATGCATGACCCCATTCGGATCGTCTCCAAACTCTCGCTCGGCGTCCTTTGCGCGGTGCTCGCGTTTATGGGCGACTCAACCTTCGTACAAGAGGCCACGGCCCAGGAATCACTGGCGCAGAAGCGCCCCGACGCCTGGTATCCCCGCACGGAGAAGGTCGGGCCGGACGAGATGTTCGTGGTGGCGCTCGGTACCGGTATGCCGACGCCCATAACCCGCGCCCAGAAATCGTCTGCCTGGTACGTCGAACTCGGTAACGGCGACATCTTCCTGTTCGACATCGGCAGCGGCTCGGTGGAGAACCTGTTCGCGCTGCGCCCGGAATTCCACCGCGTTGACAAGGTCTTCGCCAGCCACCTGCACACCGACCACGTCGGCGACGCCGCTGCGCTCTGGGTCGGCGGTTGGCTGAGCGGACGCTACACGCCGCTGCACATCTACGGGCCCTCGGGCGCCAAGCCTGAGCTGGGCACGGCGACCTTCGTGGAGGGTCTCAGGAAGACCTATGCCTGGGACGTGACCGGCCGCGCCGGCATCCTCCCCGATGCCGGCGGCCAGCTCGTCGCCCACGAGTTCGACTTCAAGCAGGACAATGGTGTGGTCTACGAAAAGAACGGCGCCAGGATCACCTCCTTTCCCGCCGTACACGTTCTCGACGGCCCAGTCAGCTATCGCCTGGAATGGAACGGGTTGAGCTTCGTCTTCGGCGGCGATTCCGCGCCGAATAAGTGGTTCATCGAGCGCGCCAAGGACGCCGACTTCGTCATCCATGAGTGCTTCTACACGCCCAAGGGGCTGGAAGAAGCCTTGGGCTTTCCCCCGCGGCAGGCGACCTTCGTCTCGTCCTATATCCACACGCCGCCGTCGGGCTTCGGCAAGATCATGTCCGAGGTCAAGCCGCGTCTGGCCATCGCTTACCACACGATCCGACAGCCCGAGCTGGACCAGCAGATCCTCGACGAGATCCGCACGACCTATGACGGGCCCCTGGCCATCGCCAATGACCTGATGGCCTGGACCATCACCAAGGACACGATCGTCCAACGCGAAGTCGTCAGTGCCGAGCGCGTTCAGGCACCGCCGACGACCCCAGGCTACAAGGACGCGAAGCGCAGTGGGGAGGCGAGCTATTCAGATTTCACAAACAACGGTAAGTGGAAAGGCTATACACCGCCGCCGCTGCCGGAGCGGTGAGTCGGAATTACGGGGACAGATTACCTATTTCGGGCCTCGGTCATTGATCGAGCCTGATAGACAGAAATAGCTAAACGGTCCCCGTATTGTTCCGCATCTCTATAGGCGGACTTCGTCCAGGATCTCGACGCCGACCAGTTTCCATGCGCCGTCGATGGGCTGCAGTCGCAGATCGGCCTGGTATTCGTTGCGCCGCTCGTGGATATGGCCCCAGTGGCCGACGGCGGCGCGGACCCGCCAGGTGGTACGGGCCCGGATGCCCTGGTCATCCGCCGGCTCCGGCTGAAGCTCCACCAGTTCCACGTCCTTGACCCGGGCGCTGGCGCCGCCCTGGCTGGCCAGCACCAGTCCGCGACGCATCTCCAGATAGACCTCCCGCAGCAGGTCGCCGTCGACGCTGCGCTCCAGCACATCGTAGACATCGCTCTCGGCGCGGAAGTCGAAGGCGCGATAGACGTTGGTCAGCAGACCGGCCACCACGTCCCGGGCGGCGGTGTCATCCAGCCGCGCCTGCCCGCCGAACCACCAGGCGGATGCGGCGATGACGGTGGCTGCCAGCGCCGCCGTCCCGGACATGACCCACCCGGTCTTGTTCCCGGTGACTTCACGGGCGAAGCGCAACAACATTAATGCCGCGACGAGCGCCAGCAACCAGCGGCCATAGAACAACAAGCGGCTGACGAAACCTGGCGGTGCGCTGACATCGGCCAATTGCGGCATTACCGGGATACGGATGAAGTTCTGCCATTCCAGCACGTCGTAATCGGGCTCGAGGAACTGCGGCAATGGTCCGGTGGGGTCGACCGCGGAAACGGGCACCATCTGGATCTTGTCGTCGAACAGGTCCCAGCGCATGGTGGCGGTGTCCGCAAAGCCCTCATGAGGATAGATGAACTTCACGCCCATGATGGCTGCGTTCAGGTCCAGTTCCTCCGGCGGGTCGATGACACGGCTGGTCCGCAGGGAGCGCTCCAGAAAATCGGCACGCACCGCGGCTGGCTCAGCCGGCTCCCCGTCGATGGTCATAGGATGGTGCTGACTCAGGAACTCGATCACCTTGCGCCGCACCTCGGGCTGGATCTCCACCGGGATGGTGTCGCGGCCGGCCAGCCCGAGATCCACATAGCGCTGCAGATCCTTGGGGCGGGCGATGATCTCCTTGCGGACCTCGTAGGGCTCCACATAGATGAAACCCGTCATGGGTGCATAGTACTGGCGACGCAGCCCACGGCTGGCGAAGGCGCTGTACCAGGGGTCGTTCCAGTCGAGATTCAGCGGCTGGCTGGCGGCCATGTAACGGAAGTCGTTGACCGCGATGCCTTCGTGATAGACGACGAAACCCACCGCGGCGGAGGCCGGCAATGCCAGCTGGAAATCGAGCTGGGCGGGCCGCGCCGCCAGCGGCCAGAGAAAGGTGGCGTTGATCACCGTCTCCGGTTCGTCCTCCACCGGCAGAGGCTCTCCGGTGATGTCGTCCCGGCGCACGCGCTCTGCCGGCGCGATCCGGAGCAATCGCCCGGACAGGGGTTCGCCGTCGGCGACGATCCGGAACTCCTGTCCCAGGAAGCGCTCGACCCGCGCTGCGAAGGGCGTCTCTCCGAACTCCATCCGTCTGTGGATCTCGTCGGGAAGCAGGCTGCGGAATGCGCTCAGGTCCTGAAGCCCAATCTCCAGATCCAGGCGTATGGCCTCCTCCTCCACCTGGATCTCGGCGATGGTGGAGGCGAACATGGCCTGGGTGCGGATGATGGCGTCGGCGGATGCGGAGAGGGGCAACAGGCCATACAACAGGCCGACAAGTAACCCGAGCCGGATGCGGTGATTGTAGATTCTGGTTCATCAGCGTCAGATAGTCACCCGCGGCCGGTGGCGCGGCGCCGGTCTCGAACACCAACGCCTCGATCCCCATGCTGCGGAGACGCTCCGCCGTCGATGACAACGGTTCCGCCTCCCACAACATGACCGAGGCCGGCCGCTCGTTGAGGGAATCCGCCAGCTTCTTCCATTGGGCCTCGCCCGGGTCTTCGAACGGTTCCCAGGTGACGCTGCGCCCTTTCAGCCCGTAGCGCGCGTCCAGATATTGGTAGACGGGGTGGGAATAGAGCAGGCCCGCGCCAGGTCGGTCCCGGAAAGCGGCCGCGAGCCGCTGATCCAGTTGTGCCAGATCGGCCTGCAGAGATTGCAAGCGCTGCTGGAATTCCCCCTCATGGGCCGCGGCGAGTCTGCCGAATGCTTCGGCAATGGCCCTGGCCTGTCCGGCAGCGATCCTGGGGTCCAGCCAGGTATGGGAGGCGACGTCGGCATGATCGTGTTCGCCGCCGGGACCATGGCTGTGGGTGACCTCCCCTGCCGGGACGAAACGCTCCGCCAGTCCGCCGGTGGTGTCCACCAATCGGCCGGGTGACAGGGAGGCGAACTGGATCCAGCCCGCGTAGCCGGCGCCGTTCAACAGCACCAGATCGGCGCGCTGATAGTCCAGCACGGTCTCCGGCGACGGCTGCCAGTGGGCGGGATCCACACCGTCGGGCACCGGCAGTGACACATCCACCGAGTCACCGCCGATACGCTCCGCCATCCACGCCAGCGGATAATTGACGGCGTAGACCGTGATGCTGGCATCTTCCGCCTGCGGCTCAGGAGCGGCGCCGGGGTCTTCTTCGGCGCGCTGACAGGCCGCGAGGCACAACAGGATGGTCACCCATCCCGCCAGCCGTGTCCTCGTATTCATCGGCTCTCCCTCGCAAGCAATAACCAACGGAACAATTCATCACCCCACGCAGCGGCCAACGCCGTGAGCAGGCCGGCCAGCAGCAGACTGGCGATCAACACCAGCATGATCTCGGCACCCAGGATGGCGGCGACACGACCGGGAGCGGCGCCGATGCGCGTCATCGTGCGGATCTCCGCCCGGCGCAGCCGGATCGACAGCATAAAGACCAGCGCGATGGTGGCCAGTGTCGCGATGCCCACCAGGACCACGGCGGCGAGCACATACTGGCGCACCGTGAACACGGTCGCCAGCAGCTCATCCATCACGTCGGCGGGACGCACCACCAGCACCGGTGAATCCGCGGACTGGTAACGGCCTTCCAGCAACACGCCGGACTTGTCGTCATCCGGGACCGCGATCACGGCAGACAAGGGAAACGCGTCGGTAGCGCCGTGGAAATGGAAATCCGCCATGTTGTCGGGTGTGATCTCCCGGTACTGGACCACGGCGGCATTGGCGACGATATTGGCGTCGTCCCGTCTGAGCACGGTGCCGGAGGCTTGGGGATCCGCCAGGTCTTCGTGACCGTGGCCGATACCGCCGATGATCCATGCCGTGCGCACGTCCACAAACACCGCTTCGTCGTCCGGCGTCCCGGTGGGCGCCAGCACCCCCACGACCCGCAGCCGGATGGGATAGGTGCCGGTCACATCGAAGACCGTCTCCGGGGCCGTCACCACACTGTCCCCCGGACCGGCGCCCAGGGCGGCGGCGGCGGCGGCACCAAGCACGGTCTCCCCGGAAATTGCCAGCAACCGGCCGTCGGCGACCGCCAGCTCCCGGAAGGCGAAATAGTCGGGGCTGGTGCCCACCACGGGCTGTGACCCAACCTTGAAACCGAGATGCAGCGGGATCGGGGTCGCAAGACCACTGTCGCCGATCTCGCCGGCCGTACTGAATTTGAGCGTTGCCGGGGATTCGCCGCTGAAGTACAGCGAGTTCAGCGCCAGTTCGAGGGGACTCCCCGGCGCCCCGAACAACAATGGCGTGGCCTCGGCCCGGGCACGCAACTGCTCCGAACTCCGCTCCAGCACCAGTTCCAGCGCCAGCGGCAAAAACACGATCACGGTGATCGCGGTGACCAGGATCGCCGTCTTCCAGCGATTGAACGCCAGGTAACGCCAGGCCAGAAACAACACGCCCTTCACGCCGTCGCCCCGCCATGGAATTCCCGCATGTCCAGCACCCGGTCAAACGGTTCCAGCAGATTGTGGTCATGAGTCACCATCACCAGCGTGGCGCCCCGGTTCCTGACCTGCTCCAGCAACAGATCCAGCACCCGCTGTTTGTTCTCCGGATCCAGATTGCCGGTCGGTTCGTCGGCGAGGATCAGATCGGGGGACGTGATCAGCGCTCGGCAGATGGCGGCGCGCTGGCGCTCGCCCTGGGACAGCTCCTCGGGATGGCGGTCGAGCCGCTCACTGATGCCGGTCTCCCGGGCCAGACGATCCAGGCGGATATGGGTATCGGCATCCCGCGGGAGCGCGGGGCTGATGTGATAGGGCAGCAGCAGATTCTCCCGCACCGTCAGATATTCAAGCAGCTCGAAGGCCTGGAAGATCAGCCCGATGCGGTTGATGCGGAAATTTCTGCGCGCCGCATCCGGCAGCCGCGATATCTCCTTGTCCGCCACCGTAACGCTGCCGGACCCCGGCACCCGGATCCCGGCCAGCAGATCGAGCAGTGTAGTCTTGCCCGATCCGCTCACGCCCACGATGGCCACACGCTCCCCGGCGGCCACCCGGAAGGCGGGCACATCTAGCTGGAAATTCCCGCGTGGATAGCGGAATTGGAGATCCTGGATCGTGATCAATGGATGGTCTTCTGTGATCCTCTTCGCTCCATTTAGCCAGCACGGTAGAGTCTGGTAAAGTCAGGCTGGCAGTTGGATGCGGAGACGACTCGATAGACTCTCCGGGACCGGGGGAGACACGCCGCGGATAAGGCACAAAGGATCGCTATCGGCCCTGACCGCGGAGACAGATCGGATCCCGGCGTGTGTACCAATCTGTGTCTGCCCGTCCGCTGAACGATGGTCGGTCCATCAACCCGCTTGATTCACGCAAATTGGCGCGAGCCAGATACCACCAG
>CAMYOC010000040.1:163753-165437 GCA_947259915.1 uncultured Gammaproteobacteria bacterium | reverse complement strand
GCTGTCGCTGGCTGGTTCATGATCGACTCAAACTCTCTATCCGGCGCCAGCACTGGAATCGATCGAGGTTGGACAGGGCCAGGGTAAAAAGAATGCTGAACGCTGCATAAGCCCAGAAGGAAATGCCGAGGACGATCGTGGCCATCTTGGCGATCTTGACCAGACTGACCAGAACGCCGATGAAGAACACCTCAACCATGCTCCAGTTCTGCAGGGTGAAAATAAGGCGGCCAAGCGCGGGTAAACCGGCACGCTGCTCCATCATCAAGGCGCCGACCAGGATCAAAATCAGGACCAGCACGGCTGCCGGAATGAGGATGATGAAGCACGCCACCAGGAAGGCAAGATCCGGCATACCGTTACGCCAGAGCTCCATAGCGGTTTGAGGCAGGGTCATCAGGCTTTCCAGGCCCTTGGCTTTGAATTCCATGAACGGGAAGCTGCAGGCCAGCGCCAACAGTACAAGGGCCGAAAGTGTAAAGGCCATGACACGGTTTAGCTCGTCGCTGCGATAGCGGGTCAGGAAGTGCCCGCAACGCGAGCAGCACGCTGTTTCTCCATCCGCGAGGTTCGATAAATCAAAAACCAGATCGCAGGAAGGGCAGGCGAGAGCCGCTGCCTGGTGTCCTTCTCTACGAGTGGTTGGTTTTTTCAATACAGCCCCTTGGCTCGTTGCACTTCGTATCCCGCCGCAATTTATAGCATCCGGTGAGGCCGTGTTCTGGCCATTCGGCGCCAACCCTGCCTGCCGTCCATCTGCGCTCGAAACATCTCCGACTGGCGGGCAGTGGTGGCGCTAAATGGCCAGAATATGCGGCTTACCCGTGTTAAAAATTCCACATTACCTTCCGAGATTTACGCTCCGCAGAACGGTTGACCGGACTCAGTTCGTCCGGCGCTGTTGCGGCGGCGGTATCGGGTCCGAACCGCTAGAAAAGAAATACATCGTCTTACCGAGCGAGGAGATCATCACGTGTTGATCAGATTGACATGCTTGTTATTACTATGGGTTATTGCAGGCACCGCTGGTGCCGAGAACCCCCTCGCACCCATTGATACGTCGAGCCCACGTGCGACCTTCGAAAGTTTTATGGCTGTCACTGATGAGACGGCCCGCCTCTATACCGAATACCGTGAGGCTCCCAGTCCGGCGACGCAGGACGCTTTCCTGCGCGTCGAGGAAAAAGCCAGTCGGCTGCTGGATTTGAGCGAGGTCCCGCCTGCTGCGCGGACCGGGGCCGGGTTCGCCACCTTTTTGCTGCTGTGGGAGGTCATTGCCCGTGTGGAGTTGCCGGATATCGCGGAGATTCCCGATGCAATCGGTGACGAGGCTGATCAGTCAGCGAAGACCTGGCGGCTGCCGGGCACTGAGATCACCATTGCCGCGGTCGTGGAAGGCCCAAATGCCGGGGAGTTCCTGTTCAGCCCGGACACGGTGAAGCGGGCGGAGTATTTATACGAGTTGGCGCGTGAACTGCCTTACCTGCGCCCGGTGCCGACAGAGAATCTTTCCCGGACCGAGCAGTTGATCACCGGTTGGATGATTCCGCTGGCCTGGAGCGAGGCACTTCCCGATTGGGCCAACACGGCTGTCATGGGCCAGGTGCTGTGGAAATGGTTGGCGATGCTGGTGCTATTGGGGATCGCACTTTGTGTGGTGATCCTGGTTTTTCGCTGGGTCCGA
>CAMYOC010000040.1:100264-163709 GCA_947259915.1 uncultured Gammaproteobacteria bacterium | reverse complement strand
TCCTCCCCCTTACGCCCATGCTGGGCTACCTCGTGCTCGATCAGACCAGCGACACGGCATCCGCGGTAGCATTGCGTGGGTATCTCAGCGAGGTGGCAAAGGGCATTGCACTGGTCTGGGTCGTGTGGCTTGTCGCAAACGGGATCGGAGCGAATATCATTTCCTCGCCGCGGATTAACCCCCGTAGCCTGGAGGCAAATCTCATCAGGCTTGCGGCGCGTTTCATTGGTATTCTGGCAACGTTGGCGCTCTTCTTCCGCCTTGTGAACGATCTTGGCGTTCCGGTGTATGGGTTGGTTGCCGGCGCAGGCGTGGGCGGGGTCGCTATTGCGTTGGCAGCCCAGAACACGCTGGAAAACTTCATGGGCACACTCAATCTCTTCGCCGACCGTCCGCTCGGCATTGGCGATCTCTGTCGCTATGATGAGGATTCAACGCCGGGGTGGCGCCCGGTCGGCCGGGTGGAATCTATCGGTCTGCGTTCCACCAAGATCCGTCGTTTCGATCGGTCCCTGGTGACTATTCCCAACGCCCAATTCGCGCAGCGGCACATCGTCAACCTAAGCAAGTGTGACCGCTTGTTACTGGACACCAAACTCGGTTTGCGCTTCGAGACAACCCACGACCAGCTACGTTTCTTGCTGGCGGAGCTGCGGGAGCTGCTGCACGCGCACCCGAAAACCATTCACACGGTCGCTGATCCGATTCGCGTGCGCTTCGTTGAATATGGAGACTATTCCCTGAACGTCGCGATTCGTGCCTATATCAAAACAAAGGATTACAGCGATTTCCTCGCCATACAGGAGGATATCCTCCTGCGTATTATGAAAGTCGTCGGGAGGGCCGGGACCGGTTTCGCGTTTCCGTCCAGTACGCTGTATCTCGGTCGTGACGGTGGACTCGACCAAGAACAACAGGAGGATGCAGAGAAGCAAGTGAGTGAATGGTCGTCGGCGCACACCTTGCCGTTCCCGGATATTGCCGAGGATCAGCGCAGGAAGATTACCAACACCCTCGACTACCCACCGGAGGGTTCGCCCAGTGCAGATGCGGGTTAGATACTCCCAGATAGCCGGCTACATTCTGGATGTCCGATTGTTTAAAAAAAAGACGTTTGTTAGAACCAGGTGAACGACGTGTTTTGGCCGTTTCTTGTCTCCCGACGAGTGGGGCAGGGCGCCAAGAAATGCGTAAGAGTTGGGCAGACTCACATGGTCAAAGGCGGTGCGATCGCAGTTACGCTCGCGGGCCAGGTCACGTCACTGACGATTATTTCGCTTCGAGCATCGCCTCGAGCGCCTGCACGCCATAGGTGCTTTCGAGTTCGACCCGCTTTTCATCGAGTCGGGCATAGCGACAGTAATTGGTCGCTTCATTCTCATCGTAGCGGTCGGGCACGACCATGTCGGCGCAGATCATCATCCCAACCCGATGTATCTGAACATCACGGGCAGCTCGGCCGGAAATTCCCGTACAGGCGCTGGAGGCGCTCCCTGAAATTCTCGTGGGCCGAGAAACAGTCCGCCCGCCAAGCGTGCCAGGTGGCGGGCGTCCCGTCCTCGTACAAACAGAGGGTCATGATGGGTTGGCCGTCGGGGCTGAATTTCCGCGCGACGTGCAGGCTGTCGGTGAAATAGACGGCGAGATCCTGCACGTTCACATTCTGGTCCGGGCCTATGTTCTCCATGAACGCTTGAGCCGCCGCCCGGAATCCCAGCTCGTCAGCCCGGAGGCGCGTATAAATCCAGAAGATCCCGTCGCCGCGTTGCTCCGTGTGACCCGGCCGCCCGGGGACGAAATCCTGCGCCAGGCGCTCACTCGTCGCCAGACTCGCCGAAGCCCTGGGACAGCCGGTATGCAGCCCATGAACACCGCCGGAACCGTTTCAGGGCATGCTGGTGGCCTCCGTTATCGACAAAAAGTCATTCCATTGATCGATGCTCCGGTCTTCGCTGCGACAACGATTGCGGGCGGTGAAATCGCAGGAGCCGACACCCAACAGATCGTTTTTGTCCTCAAATCCATATCCCAGGGCCACAGGACCAAAAGAGAGCGGTTTTGATGAGATTCCGGCATCTCTGGATAAGTGCGCATAATGTATATTATGTTAAATCAGACTTGAAAATAGCCAGGCATCAGAGCCTTTCAGGCAGGGCTCAGCCGTTCGCAAGCATCGTCCTCCGGCTGGGGGTCTAGACTTCAATATAGGGGACTGGTTGATACGGGCTTTGCGATGAAAATCACGACTTTGGGTGAGGTGATTGACCTGACCCGCCTCATGCATCAGCGACTTGGCGAATGCCTCGGGCAAAGCGCTTCCGAGACTGGGCAGACGTCGGAAAAGTGGCTGCTCGCTTATCTTGCGGAACACGAAACGGCGCTGGCAAGTATGGTGTCGGCATTTGAGTCCTCTGCGGACGCAAATGCGTTGGATACCTGGGTATACGACTATCTGAGCCGGGCGCCGATCGATCCGGGACGGGTCTGCGATCCCTCGTATGCTGAGCTTGATTCCGAGGAGATTGGTCGGGCGATCCTGGATTTTCATAATCAGGTTATGGCTCTGTATGGTGATCTGCTTTCCCGCGCGGAAATCCCGGAGACGCGTGAGCTGCTGCGCTCATTGTTGGACATGGAGCGTCATGAAACGATTCGGCTGGCGCAGCAGATGAACTTCGGGCGGGATTTGTAGGCTGAGAAGCAAGGCTCCGTGTCGAACACGGGTGCGGTTATCCGGGTCCGCGCGGGGTCCATAACTAGAAAGGACTTCATTGTACGGGCGTAACGTATTGGTATTACACCGAAAAGACGGCACATTTGTCGACAATGCGTCGGCCCGCGTCGTCTACCCCCATCCGATCTCATCGAGGCGTTCGTCATCGATGCCGAAATAATGGGCCAATTCATGCAACACGGTACGCTGGATTTCGTCCCGGAGTTCGTCATCCGGGAGACCCAGCACAAGATGTGGCTCACGGAAGATATAGATCGTGTCCGGCAGTTCGGACACGTACTCCGGTCCGCGCTCGTGAAGTGGAATGCCGTCGTATAGTCCCAGGAGGTCTTCCTGCTCCGGGTTCTGTTCCACTGTAGGAAGATCTTCGACCACCACCCGTAAGTTGTCGACACAATCGACCGCCCATTGCGGCAGCGCGTCGAGCACCTCGTGAACCACGCTTTCAAATGTCTCGCGATTCATAACGCGGTCGGGAATGGTCTATGACTGTAATGTCCGAGACGGGTATTTTTTGCGGCCCGTGCATGGATCGGAGTTGTGGCGGATAGATCGCGTGGCACGGTGATGTTTGAATGGGCGGGCCGGCTGCCATCGGCGCCAGACGTCTCACTCCATCAACGATTCACCGGTGGCGAGCGCGCTGCGCATCAGATCGATGATGGACAGAGATGGCCGATTGAGTGTGCGGATGTCATCGTAGGCAGCGAAGATTCCAGTCCAATCATCTTGCCGCCAGCTGGCGAAATCCGGCAGCTCGATCTCCGACAGTCCGTCGGGCAGTGGATATGCGGTGATGTAGAAATACGGATCCGGATGGGACGTGTCGCCGAAGGCGAAACCGAAATTCATCTGTTCGTCGGCCTGCTCCTCGTTGAATGGATCTATGCCGGGAACCTTGCGACCGGAGAACCACAGCATCGAAAGGTCGAAATGATGTGGCCAGAGATATACCGGTGATGTTTCGTTGCGCTGTTCGGCGCGCAAGCGGTTTAGTACGGTGTCAACCCAGAGCGTGGCCTGCCACAGGGCGCGCATCTGCTCGACGCAATCGGCAGGCAGCGTCGTGTCGTCGAATTCGTCCGGATCGACGTCGACGATGACGCCCCAGCCGGCCAGTCTGGCGACGAAATGGGTGGCTAGCGCGCGGGCGCTGAGATTGGTGAGCAGCAGGCGCTTGGCGCGGCCGTCACTGGACATCATGGTCGCGTGGCCGTCGAGCAGGTCAAGCCGGATCTCGAACCCGCCCCAGGGCACATGCACGGTGCCGGTGGTGACGCCGCGGGCGAATGTATGCAGCGGCAGATGCCACCAATGCTTCTGGCGATAGGCGACCGCGCCCCGGATCTTGCCGATGACACGGGTGTAGGCATGAACAGCGTCCCGCGCTTTGGCCCATGCCGGGCCATCCAGCATGGGTAATTCGATCGAGGGTTCACTCATCGGGTGTGTCTCCTGCCCTGTATCTCCGCCGATCCGATCCACCGGCCGGTGCGCCGGTGGTCTGAGGTTCCCTGGCCGGTATGCGGACCATCGGCGGGAGCCCCTGAGCCTCAGCTATAAGACAACTCATTGAATTGTGAGTTGCGGATGATGCCTGATTCGAGCCCATAGCGCTGCAATGATAGAACATTATGTGAAACTGATCTCCCGCGATCGGTGAGCGCCGGGGGCGACACGCTGCGGAGGATTCGCCGCCCTTCCCTCGTCAACGCTGTTTGCGGACGAACGCGGCGCCGAGAGCGCGGCGTCGCAGATAGCCGTACACCTCCAGCAGCGGGAGTTCCTTGGGGCAGACATCCTGGCAGGCCATCAGCCCGATACAGCCGAATACACCCTCATCGCTGGCGACCACTTCGAACCAGTCGCCGGTGCTGCGACCGTCGCGGGGATCCATCATGAAACGCGCCACCCGGTTCATACCGGCCGGTGCCAGGAAGTCGCCGCGGGTATTGGCGACGCCGCAGCTGGCGACGCAGCAGCCACACTCGATGCAGCGATCTGACTCGTAGATGGCCACGGCCAGGTCATCGTCCATCGGTTCTTCGATCGCTTCGGGATCGAAAGCCTGGCGCTCGTGCACCCAGGCTTCGACCCGGCTGCCCATCTCGCGGAACCAGGTGCCAGTGTCCACGGACAGATCGCCGATCAATTTGAAGGCCGGCAGCGGGTGCAAACGGATGGTCGACGCCAGATCGGAGGTCAGCGTCTTGCAGGCCAGCGTGGGCCGGCCGTTGATCATCATGCCGCAGGAGCCGCAAACGGCGGAGCGGCAGGCGAAATCGAACTGCAGACCGGGGTCCTGCTCCTCGCGGATGCGGTTTAGCGCCCGGAACAGCGTCATATAGGGTTCTTCGCGCAGGGTGTAGGTTTGCATCCGGGGTTCGGATCCCGGGTCCAACGGATTGAAGCGAAAGATCTCGAAGGTGAGTTCGCGGCTGCTGTCGGATTCAGTCGCCATCAACGCTCCTCATGTTCCCGTCAGGCCCGCGCGCGCTTCTGCATCATGCCAGGCGCCCTCACGCAGACTCGCGCCCATCGGCTCTTGTGTCGCTAGTCGTCCCTGTTCCTGTTGTCGCGTCAAAACAGAATCGTTGTACTGCTCGATACTGAGCTCCATATCGACGTGGCTGGCCTTGCCGTAGCCGCGATCGCCTGGCGGCAGATCGAGCAGGCCGACCGGCTCGTAGCTGAACATCGGCTCGTCTTCGCTGTGCCCCCACCGCACCAGGGTGCGGCTGAGGCAGTTGCGATCGTCGCGGGCGGGGAAATCGATACGCGAGTGCGCGCCACGGCTCTCCTCCCGGGCCAAAGCGCCCATGGCGGCGACCAGTGCCAGCCGCAGCATGCCTTTGAGACGCAGCGCGAAACTGAGTTCCGGGTTGGCGCCCGGTTCGCGGCAGCGCAGGACCGCCTGGTCGAGACTGTCATGCAACGCACGCAATTCGTTGACCGCGGCCTGCAGCTCGTCGCCCTGGCGGAAGATACCCACCTTGCCCATCATGATCTCGCCCATGGCGTCGCGGATGTCGTAGACGTTGGGCCCCTGACCGGTCCGTGCGAGCCAGGCATCGATCGTGAGCTCGGTTTCCTGGAGGAACGCGAGGGCGAGACCGGTGTCGGCCTCGATCTGGTGATCGGCGGCAAACTCAGCCACCCGCGCGCCGACGATCCGTCCCGCGACCAGGGTCTCGGCCAGACTGTTACCGCCCAGGCGATTGAACCCGTGCATATCCCAGCAGGCCGCCTCCCCCGCCGCATAAAGTCCGCGCATGCCGTAGGCCTCGCCGTCTTTGTTCACCCGGACTCCACCCATGGAATAGTGCTGGGTCGGGCGTACCGGGATGAGTTCCTCCCAGGGCTTGATACCGAGGAAGTCGCGGCAGATCTCGTAGACCTCGCGCAGCTTCGTGGTCAGGTGTTCTTCGCCCAGATGCCGCAGATCCAGCCACAGATGCGGGCCGCCGGGATGATCCACACCCTTGCCATCGCGGATCTGGCCCATCATGTGGCGGGAGACCACATCGCGGCTGGCCAACTCCTGCTTGGCCGGCTCGAGCTCCACCATGAAACGTTCCATTTCGCGATTCAGCAGGTAGCCGCCATCGCCGCGACAGCCCTCGGTCACGAGGATGCCGCTGGGCCACAGACCGGTCGGATGAAACTGGACCGCCTCCATGTTGCCCAGGGGCACGACGCCGGTGGCCAGGGCGATCGCCGCACCGGTGCCTTCGTTGATAGTTGCGTTGGTGGTGTAACGGCCGTAGATGCGGCCGAAGCCGCCGGTGGCGATTACCGTGGCCTTGGCCAGGATCACCCCCACCTGGCCCGTACGCAGACAGCGGGTTACGGCACCATGGCAGCGGCCGTCTGCGTGGATCAGCGCCAGCGCCTCGGCGCGATCGCGTACCTCGATGCCCAGCCTGAGGACCTCGCCATCGATCGCGTATAAGGCTGCGTGGCCGGTCCCGGCGGCAGCGTAACAGGCGCGCCACTTGGCGGTGCCGCCGAAATCCCGGTGCATGATCAGGCCGGCTTTTTCAGCCGGCTCGTCGATGGCCACCTGCTGGCCCTTGATGTGATAGACGTTGCGCCCGGGCCGCACCCGGGTCCATGGCACACCGAAGTGGGCCAGTTCGCGCACCGCGACCGGGGCGTTGTCGGCGAAGATGCGCGCCACCTCCTGGTCGGCGCCCCAGTCGGAGCCTCTGACCGTGTCGAGGAAGTGCAGGTCTGTGCTATCGCCGGCGGCCTTGACGCAATTACCCAGGGCCGCCTGCATCCCACCCTGGGCCGCGCAGCTATGGCTGCGTCGAGGTGGCACCAGCGACAGGATGGTGACTCGTTGTCCAAGCGCGGCGGCTTCCATCGCACAGCGCTCACCTGCGAGGCCGCCGCCGATTACCAGTACATCTGTGGTCTCGATCTTGTCCATGATGCGGCTCCGCCCTCAGCTGCCCAGGATAAAGCCCAGCGGCGGCGGGATGATTTCGGCCAGCACCAGCAGAACCACCAGGCCGAGGCCGAGGAAGAACCAGAACAGGAATTTCTCGACCCGCCACAAGGCCGTGCGGCTGAGTCGGGCGCCAGCGCCCCATTTGATCGCCAGCCGGTAGAGGCCGATACCGGCATGGAACTCCACGCACAGCAGCAACACGCCGTAGACCCACACCAGACCGCCGGCGGTCCGGGCCATGGAAGTGGCCGCCTCGATGCCGGCGCGATCCCCGAACAGCGTGGTAAAGATATCCAGCCCGATCAGCACCAGGTGGAAGCTGCCGAGAACCAGCATGATCATGCCGGTGCGCACCTGCCAGATCCACAGCCAGGACTCGACGTGGGGTTTGAGCACGCCATCCGGGCCGATGTTTCGCCACTGCCGCTCGGAATCGCGGAGCTCTTTGGCCAGATGAGCAAAACGCCGCCGCTCGCGCAGCTGCGCCGGTATCTTGCGCGCGGCCAGCGCCGCATGGATGACGAACAGGGCAAAGATAATTACCACTGTCGGCTGCGCGATATAGGTGACTTCCAGCGCCTCAGCGAGCCAGTCAAAGCCACGCGTGCCGAGCAGGATAGAGGCGACGAAAAACATGTGGCCCCACATAAACAGGGCCAGCGCCAGACCGCTCAGGCCGCTGATCAATTCGTAGATCACCTGACGGCGGGACTCTGCTGGCCAGGTGGCGTCTGCCCTCCCCCGCACCGATTGACGGTCTACGGCTTCGGCGGCGGAGCTGATGTAGGGCGAACGGGCCATCAGGGCCCCATCCTGCCTGCATCTGTGTGTTATGTGAACCTCTTTTTTGGGGCTGCGAATTCGGCCCCGGTCCTTTATCATTAGGGATTGAACAAAACCCGTAGCGGTGACGATGCCCGGAGCTGCCCGGGCCGACCTGGTCACGCCACGTCCGGAGCTCCAGTCACGCTGTTTGCGCCAGATATTACCCAAGAAAATCAAGCCAGACCGTCGGTCATTGCGGCTGCAAATCACGGCCCGCTGCCCGGCTCGAATCGGAGATTTTGATGAGCATGCATTTTTCGCTGCAACCCTACGGCATCACGGTGGACACGATCTACAGAAACCTGACGCCGGGGGAACTCTATGAGCACGCGCTGCGCTACGATGCGGGCAGCGCGGTCACCTCGACCGGCGCGCTGGTGGCCATGTCGGGCGAGAAGACCGGGCGCAGCCCGCTAGACAAGCGGGTCATCAGGGAGGCCAGTAGCGAACAGGACATCTGGTGGGGCAAGGTCAACATCGGGCTGGACGAGAACAGCTTCAACATCAACCGCGATCGCGCCATCGATTATCTCAATACCCGCGAGCATCTCTACTGCGTCGACGCCTACGCCGGTTGGGCGCCCAAGTACCGGATCAAAGTCCGGGTGATCTGCGCGCGCCCCTACCACGCGCTGTTTATGCACAACATGCTGATCCGCCCGACCGACGAGCAGCTCGCGCGTTTCGAAGAGCCCGAATACGTCATTTTCAATGCCGGCGGTTTTCCCGCCGGCGGGCTGATCGAGGGGGTGACGTCAAAGACCAGCGTCAATCTCAATTTCGGACGCGGCGAGTTCATCATCCTCGGCACCGAGTACGCCGGCGAGATGAAGAAGGGCGTGTTCACGATCATGAATTATCTGATGCCCAAGCGTGATGTGCTGTCCATGCACTGTTCCGCTACCGAGGGTGAGCACGGCGATACATCGATCTTGTTCGGCTTGTCCGGCACTGGCAAGACCACCTTGTCGGCCGATCCGAAGCGTAAGCTGATCGGCGATGACGAGCATTGCTGGTCCGACGACGGTGTGTTCAATATCGAGGGTGGTTGTTACGCCAAGGTTATCGATCTGTCCGAGGAGGCAGAGCCGGATATCTATCGGGCGCTGCGTTTCGGCTCGGTGCTGGAGAACGTGGTGTTCGACGAGCGTAGCCGTGAGGTCGATTATCACGATGTCAGCGTCACCACCAACACGCGCGGTTCCTACCCCATCGAGTACATCGATAGCGCAAAGATCCCGTGCATCGGCGGTCATCCCCACAACGTGATCTTTCTGACTTGTGACGCCTTTGGCGTGCTGCCTCCGGTCAGCAAGCTGACCCCGGAACAGGCCATGTATCACTTCATCAGTGGCTACACCGCCAAGGTGGCGGGCACAGAGGTTGGCGTCGAGGATCCGGAAGCGACCTTCTCGCCGTGCTTTGGCGGTCCGTTTCTGGTCTGGCATCCGACTCGCTATGCGGAGCTGCTGGCGGACAAGATTCGCCAGCATGATGCCAGCACCTGGCTGATCAATACCGGCTGGTCCGGCGGTCCCTTTGGCGTTGGCAAGCGCGTCAAGCTGGCCTACACGCGTGCTATCGTCGATGCGATCCACGACGGCACGCTGAAGAATGCGCCGACCGAGACGGACCCGGTGTTCGGGCTCGAGGTGCCGATCGAGTGTCCCGGCGTGCCGGCAGAAATTCTGATCCCGCGCAAGACCTGGAGCGACCAGGCGGAGTACGACCAATCGCGCCTCCGTCTGGCGGCTTTATTCCAGACAAACTTTGAGACCTATGCGGACCAGGCCAGCGCCGAGATCAGGGACGCCGGTCCGCGTACCTGAGATCGCCCGGTTTACGCCAGGAGTCTGACCGGATGGCAATTTATATCGGACATCATGCGTTCAGCGGACCGATGGACACAGTGGATCAGCTGGTGGATCGCGCGGGTCTCTATGCGGTCTTGATTCAACCTGGGCGGAAACAGACAGTGTTGTTCCTGGACCAGGCGGCCAACGTCAGCTCCGCCCTGTCGCTGCGCATCAAGGCCGGCGAGTTTGACGACGTGAAGCAGCCGCTGTGTTTCGCGGCGCTCTATACGCCAGGCGTCCAGGCTTCAGGGCGCAAGCGTCTGTTGGAGGACATCCGCGCCTCACACCAGGGGCATTAGGGCCCGACGCTGCAACCCTGGCGGCGGCGCAATCCGGGGGTTTGGTCCGGGTCGCGAGAGCTTGCCTGTATCGGATCAGCCGCTGACCCGTCGGTCATAAGCGGCGTGACCGGAATCCCGGATTATTCGAGATACAAGGCCCGCATACGCGCGCGCTGGTCCGCGTCGGGCAGCGCACCCATGCCGGCCTGCAGATTGTCCAGCATATGGGTGGGTCGCGATGTGCCGGGGATCACGCAGGTCACGGCGGGGTGAGCCAGTATCCACTTCAAAAAGAACTGCCCCCAGCTGGAAGCGCCGAACTCCCCGGCCCATGGCGGCAGGGTCTTGCCCCGCACGCGCGCGAAGGTCTCGCCCCTTTCGTACGGACGGTTTATCAGTACGGCCACGCCGCGCTCCGCCGCCAGTGGCAGCAGCCGTTGCTCGGCCTCGGGAGTGGCGATGGAATAATTCAGCTGGACGAAATCCAGCGGCTCCGCACGGATCACCGCTTCCAGCTCGTCGAAGGCGTCGACGCGATAATGGGTCACGCCCAGATAGCGGATGCGCCCCTCCTCTTTCCACTGCCGCAAGGTCTTTATCTGCGTCTGCCAATCGACCAGATTGTGGACCTGCATCAGATCGACGGATTCGACCCGCAGCAATTTGAAGGACTGCTCCATTTGGGCGATGCCCTGCTCCCTGCCCGGGGTCCACACCTTGGTGGCGATAAACAGCCGCTGACGCAAGTCGTCCGCCTCGCTGAGATCGCCAACGACACCCTCCGCGCGGCCGTACATGGGCGAGGTATCCACGACGCTGGCACCGTGCTCGACCAGCAGCTTCAATACTTCTGCCAGAGGCGCCCGGGCCTGCTCGTCGCTGCCCACGTCGAACACACGCGACGTGCCCAGGCCTACCACGGGCAGCAATTCACCGCTGGACGGCACCGGGCGCTGACGCAAGGTGTGCCCGGACGCGAGTAGCCGCGAGAATGGCGCCAGGCCGGCCAGACCGCTGGCGGCCATCAGCTTGAGCAGCGCGCGCCGGCTTAGAGCCGGGCCGTTATTAGCCTGTCTTTGTGTCATACGATCCACCTCAATCCTTGTGACCCGCGCTGGCCGCAGCGGGTTCCGTCGCTGCGGAGCTTTGTTGATTGCCCGGTGCGTCGCTCGGGTCGTCGTGTGATTCGAGCGTACGACCCAGCCGCCAGGCAACAAACGCCCACAGGCCGGCCACCGGTGCTGCTACCAGAGCCGTCTGGCCGATGCCCAGGCCCAGCGCGCCAAGACCCGCATAGACCCATGCGCTCACCACGTCGCCGCCGCGATAGACCACCGTATCGATAAAGTTCTTGGCCTTGTATTTGGCCCGTCGTCCCACCACCGTGAACAGCATCTCGCGGCACGGCCGCATGATCCCGTAGTTGCCGCCGCGTCGCACTACCTGGGCGATCACCAGCATCGACAGCACCGGTGCCACACCGAGACCCACGAACACGAACACCATCAGTACCGGAACGAGTGCGATGGCCGCGGGCAGACCCATGCGTCGCACCAGTCGACCGGTGCCGAAGATCTGTAGCGACAGGGCCGTGATGTTGACCGCCAGGTCGATGGCGGCGAACACGGTAGTGCGCTGCTCGGAACTGGCGAAGAGATCGGAGACGATGCGCGCCTGCTGGAAATACAGGAATGTGGCCATGCTGGTGGTCAATAACATCAGCAGACAGATGCCGAGCAGATAGCGCGAGCGCAGCACCAGATGCAGGCCCTCGAGGATAGACCCGCCCATGGCCTGTTCCGCCTCAGCCTGCCGCACAGCGCTGATATGCGGGCTGGCCGTGCCGACCACACGGGTCATACAAAAAAGCGCCAGACTGAACAACACCACCGAGATCAGCAGCAGATTTTCGGTGCCGAGCAGCGGCGACAACAGCGTTGTCATTGCCGGTCCGGCGATCGCGCCGGTGCTGCCGCCGGCGGCGACAAAGCCGAACAGACGCGCTGCCTGCTGGCGGTCGAACAGGTCCGCCATCAGGCTCCAGAACACGGAGACCACAAACAGGTTGAACACGCTGGCCCAGATAAAGAAGGCCCTGGCGGTCACGACCCCGCCCATATCACCGCGCAACGCCAACCAGAAGATGAGCATATTGGCGATAAAGAACAGATACACCGCGGGCAGAAAGCGTCGCCTTGCGTAACGCGCTGTCAATGCGCCGAACACCGGGACGGCGATCAACATCACGACAAAGGTGCCGGTGAACAGCCACTGCAGCTGGTCGACCCCACCGCGCACGCCCATCTCGTCACGCAGCGGGCGGATCACGTAGTACCCGGCCAGCAGACAGAAAAAATAGGCGAAGGCCCACAGCGCCGGGCGCAGCTCCGCCGGCCGGCAGCCGAGCATGCGGCTCAGGCGGCCGCCGATGCCTGTCTCATCCGGCGGCGAGGCGTTCACGGCGTTTCGATCCGGCCGTCAAGATAGAGGGTCTTGCGGTCGTCAGCGCGCAGACGGAACAGATGGCCGCGCTCGGTCGCCGCCGCTTCGAGGGTTGCGGTGGCCGGCAACAGCAGCGGCCGCCTGAACGCGACGTGCAGACGGGCTGTGGCCGTATCCGCTGCCAACAGCGCTGCAGCGCAGCGCGCCAGCGACCACATGCCGTGGGCGATCGCCGCTTTGAAGCCAAAGGCGCGTGCGGTGAGCCGATACAGATGGATCGGGTTGTAGTCGCCCGACGCCCGCGCATAGCGTCGACCGAGATCCGCGGCGGCGTCGAATCGCGTGACAGTCGAATACTCTGCAGATCCGGCTTCCGGCGTCTTGCTGGTCGGCGCAGTGGATCGTGCAGGTGTTCCAGTGCTGCGCGCCAGAAAGCCGGTCTTCTCGCGCCAGCAGGCGGCACCGTCTGCGACGATCGTATGCAGACAGAACTCGGCGCCGCGCGCGCTGATCTCGACGCCGTCGATCCAGCTCTCGATGCGCAGCACCGCGTCCGCCGCGATCGGCTGCTCCTGCTCGATCTCGTGCCAGGTGTGGACCAGTCCGGGCAAGCGCACCGGAAATACCGACGAGAGCAGCATCTTCAGGTGCAGCCCCGCCGCAAGCACGTGAGGGAAGCTGATCGGCAGATAGCGCGACGCCGGGAATCCGCACACGGCCCGATAACGGTTGAGCAAGGCTTCGGGCGTGCGCAGCTCGCCAATGAGACCATCAATACGCCCGACGCGCAGGCTCGCGTCCACACGGCCGGGCCTGCGGTCGAATAAGGATTTCAGATAGAGCGGTGCGACCGCCGGCGCGTGCCCGAACTCGAGCCGCTCCCGTGCGGGCGCGTGGGGTGCCTGCTGATCGAGCGCCCCCCGCGAATCAGGCACCGAGTCCGCGGACCTTCTTGATATAGTCCTTCATCGCGTCTTCCGGGGACGTGCCGGCGACCTTTTCCCAGGCCTCGAATTTGGCCCGCGCGACGAAATCGAACATCCCCGGCTTCTTGCCGCCGGCATCGCCGTCCGTCGCCTGTTTGTAGAGGGCGTAGAGTTCGAGCATATCGTCGTCACTCGGTCGCTTGCTGAGCGCCTTTACGTCTTTGCTCGCCTGCTCAAATTGTGCACTGAGATCGTCTGTCATCGCTGCTGCTCCCCTGCGCCGGCGTCCGCCGCCGGCAATATTGTCGTTGTCCTGTCTGAGGCCGCTATTCCACTACCTGATCAATGACGATAGCGACCTGCTGGCCTTCCTCGCGGGAGTATTTCACTTCCCCGAAAAGGTCGCCAGATTTTGCCGCCGGTGATCCGCTCAGAGAGACCCGGGCCACCAGCTGCAGTTCCGGCATCGACGAGATCTTTACGCCCTGCATCATCGCATTCTCGTCAGACATCTCGATGATCAGCGGCAGTTCGTTCGAACCCCGACGCACGACGGCCAGGGGTGGTCCGCCGCTGGCGCCGCGGGCAAAAATAAACAGCGGTGCGGCCTGGGTGAGATGGTTGGATAATTCGGGTGAGAGCGTAACGCTGAGCTGGATCGCGTCGGGGTCAGTCGGTGGCGCCGGAGCCGGCGCTGGCGCCGCTTCGGTCTTGGCCTCGACCGCGACCTTTGTCTCGACGGATTCAGGTGTCGCGGCCTGGGCGCCACCCATCAGGGTATCGCCCATGGGGGAGCTGGTACCGAGACGTTCCTCGATGATGCGGCGGATCGGCGCGGGCGGGTTGCGTTCCAGCAGTGCCGACCAGAGTTCCCGTCCCCGCGCGTCCTGGCCGGTTTCAAAGGCGACAAATCCGCCATACCACATCACCTTGGCATTCTCCGGCGTCTGCTCCACCAATTCCGCGAACATCATTCCGCCCTCACCGGCCGGTCCGGCCGGATCGCTGAGAAACACCGCCTCGGCGTAGTCGGCGCGCAGATTCAGATCATCCGGGGCCAGCTCCACCGCCTGCTGGTAGGAGCGCGCGGCGTTGTCGAACTGCTCGCGTGACATGTAGGACCGGGCGAGCATCTGCCAGCCTTCCAGATCGGCGGGCTCAGACGCCAGGCGGGTTTCCAGGGTAGCTATGGCCTCATCCATCGAATGGACCTGCTCCGCCTCCTGTGCGCTCATCTGCGTGTCGCCGCCGGACCAGTCCCAGGTCGACCAGCGTGCATAGAGCATCAGCGCCGCCACGGGCAGCAACAGGGCTACGGCAATACCGGTGCCCAGGGTCAGGCTGGGGTGGCGATCGCCTTCGTGGCCGCTGAAAAATGAACGCATCAGGGGTACGACGATCAGCGCCGATCCGACCAATGCGATGGCCAGGGCAAGAATCCAGAATGTGGTCACTAGGTGTCTCTCGGTTCCGCTTCGGGGAGGGCTTCTTCACCCTGTACGGGAATATCGGCGGCGAGGCTACGCCGGCGGATGATACGACCGAGCGCGATCGCGCCGATCAGCAGTAGCACGGCCGGCGCTGCCCACAGCAGCGCGGTGCGTGACGAAAGCGGCGGACGGTAGAGGACGAAGTCGCCATAACGCTCGGTCATAAAGGCGACGATCTGTTTGTCGGAGGCGCCGTCCAGCAGCATCGCTCGCGTCTGGTCGCGCAGATCCCGCGCCAGGTCAGCGTTCGAATCCGCTACGGTCTGGTTCTGACAAACCAGGCAGCGCAGCTCGTTGGTCAGACGCTCGTAGCGGGCCTGCATCTCCGGGTTCGGTAGCGGCCCCTCGCTGTCGATGGCCCAGGCGGCACTGCACACAAGAAAGAAAGTACCGATCAGAAGCGGAAAACGGCTCACTTGCTGCCTCCCCGCATCTGCTGCATCCGCGGCATGAATTCCTCGCGCCATGCCGAGGGTGTCATCGGACCGAGGTGTTTGTAGACGACGACGCCATCGGGATCGATCAGAAAGGTCTCGGGGGCGCCATAGACACCCCAGTCCAGACTGCCGCTACCGTCAGGGTCGTAGGCCACGGCAACGTAGGGGTCGCCGAGCTGTTCGAGCCAGCGCAGCGCGCCGGTCCGTTCATCGCGATAGTTCAGGCCATAGATGGGCACGCCGCCCTGCTCTGCCAGCTGCAACAACATCTCGTGTTCCTGACGGCAGCCGCCGCACCAGGTGGCCCAGACGTTGAGCAGGGTCGGCCGGCCGCTGAGATCGGCATTGGATACGCGTTGTGAAAGGTCTTTTAATTCCGGAAGATCGAACACGGGCGCAGGCTTGCCGATCAACGGCGACGGCACCTCGCTCGGATCCAGACGCAGACCGATAAAGAAAAACGCGACCAGCACGCCAAATAGGCCGATTGGGATCAGGTAACGCATCAGACCGTCGCCTTGCCGTCCGCGGCCGGGACTTCCGCGGTGCGCCTTGACCGATAACGCTGATCTGACGCGGCAACCGCGCCGCCAAGCGCCATGATGATGCAGCCCAGCCAGATCAGACGGATCAGCGGCTTGTACTGGATCCGCATGCTCCAGGCGCCACCGCCCAGCGGCTCACCCATGGCCACATACAGATCCCGCGACAGGCGCGGATGCAGCGCCGCCTCGGTCATCGGATTCTGCTGCACCCGGTAGACGCGTTTCTGCGGCAGCAGCGTGGTGACCGGATCGCCCTCGCGCGTCACCGTTACCGTAGCTTCCTTGGCAGTGAAATTCGGGCCTTCTGCGTCGCGGATAGACTCCAGGTTAAAGGTGTAACCCTGAATCTCGACGCTCTCGCCCGGCTTCAGGCTGATGTCTTTCTCGATGCTAAAGGCGGAGGTCATGCTGCGCGGATACCCGCGCAGATTGCCGCGGGTCCGGATCCAGCGCACCGGCTCGAGCATTGCGCTGGCCATGACCCACAGCGCGGCGATGATGCCGACGGTCAGCAGCACGCCGCTGCTGCCGTAAAACACAAACGGTACGATGATGCCGAGGACTGCGGCGACGATCGCCAGCACGCCGAGTTTGCTGCGCAGGCGGCTGACATCACCGCGGGTCCAGGCCGTGTGCATTCCGATGCCGGTCAGCAACACCAGCGGCAGCATCGGCACTATGAACACCGCAGAGAAATACGGTGGCCCGACCGAGATCTTGCCGAGACCCAGCGCATCAAGAAATAGCGGATACAGGGTGCCCAGCAGGATCAGCGCGGCGGCCACGACCAGCAACAGGTTGTTGATCATCAGGAAGGACTCTCGCGAGACTCCCGTGAAACCGCCCGACTGTGCCATCGCCGGCGCGCGCCAGGCATAGAGGAGCAACGAGCCGCCGATAAAGAACGCCAGCAACATCAGGATAAACACGCCACGGGTCGGATCGGTGGCGAACGCATGCACCGATACCAGCACACCGGAGCGCACCAGGAAGGTGCCGAGCAGAGACAAGGAGAAGGCAGAGATCGCCAGCAGCAGGGTCCAGCTCTTGAACAGACCCCGCTTTTCGGTCACGGCCAGTGAATGCAGCAACGCGGTGCCTACCAGCCACGGCATAAACGACGCGTTCTCGACCGGATCCCAGAACCACCAGCCGCCCCAGCCGAGCTCGTAATAGGCCCACCAGCTCCCCAGCGCAATGCCGAGGGTCAGGAACAGCCAGGCCATCAACGTCCACGGCCGGGTCCAGCGCGCCCAGGAGGCATCCAGCTTACCCTCGAGCATCGCCGCCACCGCAAAGGCAAATGCGACCGAGAAGCCGACATAGCCCATGTAAAGCATCGGCGGGTGGATCGCCAGACCGGGGTCCTGCAGCAGCGGATTCAGATCGCGTCCGTCCAGTGCCGCCGGGATCAAGCGCTCGAACGGGTTGGAGGTGGCCAGGGTGAACAACAGGAAGCCGACGCTGACCAGACCGAGCACGCCGATCACTTTGCTCGCCATCGGCTGGGGCAACTTGCGGCTGAAGGCGCATACCGCCACGGTCCAGATCGACAAGGTCAGTGCCCACAACAGCAGCGAGCCCTCATGGGCGCCCCAGACCGCACTGATCCGATACATCAGCGGCAGTTCGCTGTTGGAATGAGAGGCGACATAGAGCACGGAGAAATCGTTGACGATAAAGGCCTGCATCAGCAGGCCGAACGCAATCGCGACAAACACGAATTGTCCGGTGGCCGCCGGCCGGGCCACGGCCATCCACGATGGCCTGCCGGTGAGCGGACCGGCGAGCCCGAAGAAACTTTGGGCGATGGCGAGGCAGAGACCGAGCACCAGGCAAAAATGGCCGACTTCAGTAACCACTGATTAGCTCCCGCCGCCGGTGTGGACGTCTTTTAACGAGGCCGCGACTTCGGGGGGCATGTAGTTCTCGTCATGCTTGGCCAGCACCTCGTCGGCGACGAAGTTGCCCGAGCCCTGATCAAACTCGCCGTGGGCGATGATGCCCTGCCCCTCGCGGAACAGATCCGGCAGGATGCCGCTAAAGACCACCGGTACCGTCTGTTGGTTGTCGGTGAGGACGAATGACACTTCGATATCGCCGGGGGCCCGCTCGACGCTGCCGTTGACCACCAGACCGCCGACACGGAACCGTCGGTTTTCGGGAGGTTCGCCGGCCGCGACCTGCGTGGGGCTGTAATAGAAGAGGATGTTCTCGTTCATGGCTCTGAGCAGGAAGCTCGCCCCCAGCGCCACGCCAGCCAGTACCAGGCCGATGCCGATCATTCTCTGATGTCGTGATTTCACGATTTTTCCTCCGCGGACAGACGTCGCCGCGTTCGATTTACTAAAGCATTCAGTCGTCGGCGCGCAAACACCACGTTCCCTGCAAGTACGACCATCACCAGGGCGAAACTACTCACCACATAGGTGGTGTGTTTGCCGAATTCGAGGAATTCCGGCATCTCAGGTCACCCCCAGCGCTTGTTTGAGCCATTTTTGATCGCGCGCGCGCCGGATTACCTCGGCGCGGGCGCTGATCAGCAGGACGGCGATAAAGAAGCACATGAAGCCGGCTATGTTGAGCAGCAGCCAGGTCAGCATGTCGCCGTCCATGGCCGGCTTGCCCATTTTGGAGATTGTTGCGGGCTGGTGCAGCGTATTCCACCACTCCACCGAATATTTGATGATCGGGATATTGATCAAACCGATGATCGCCAGCAGCGCACTGGCCCGGTCGGCCCGATTCTCGTCGTCGATGGCGGCACGCAGTGCCATGTAGCCGAAATACAGGAACAGCAGCACCAGCTCGGAGGTGAGCCGGGCGTCCCAGACCCACCAGGTGCCCCACATCGGCTTCGCCCAGATCGAACCCGTGGCCAGCGCCAGGAAGGTAAAGGAGGCGCCGATGGGTGCCGCCGCGGCAGCCACGGCGTGGGCCAGCTTGATCCGCCAGATCAGTCCTACCGCGGCCGCCAGCGCCATATTCACATAGACGAACATTGACATGGACGCACTGGGCACATGGACATAGATGATCCGGAAGCCCTCGCCCTGCTGGTAATCCGGCGGCGCCAGATACAGACCGCCCAATGTGCCTGCGGTAATCAGGATCGCGGCTGCCCAGCCGAACCACGGCGTCAGCACCACCGAAAGCCGGTAAAAATGCGGGGGTGAGCCAAATTTATGAATGAATTTCCACATAGGCTGACTATTAGACAAGAAACCGGATTTAGACTCAATCCAGACTGATGCGCATGGCCGCCGCCATCGCAAACGGGGACAGACTCATCGCCAACAACAGCAACGCCGCCAACAGATAGATGGCGCCGACCGACTCCATCCCGGTCATCGCCAGATCCGTGGCCCGGGCGCCAAAGATTAGTACGGGCATCGCGATCGGCAGGATCAGCAGGGACAGCAGGCCGCCGCCGCGGCGCAGGCCCACGGTCAGCGCCGCCATCATGCCGCCGATCAGGCTCAGGATCGGCGTAGCCAGGGCCAGCGCGCCCATGGTCACCGGTACCGCTTCCTGGGGCAGGAATAAGCCGTAGGCGACGATCGGCGAGATCAGCACCAGCGGCAGCCCGGTCATCAGCCAGTGGGCCGCGGTCTTGGCCAGCAGCATCAGTGCCAGCGGCTGCGGCGACAGCGCAAGCTGCTCCATCGTACCGTCGTCCACGTCCTGGCGGAACAGGCTCTCGGAGGCCAGCAGTGACGCCAGCAGGGCAGCCACCCAGACCACGCCCGGCGCAATGGCCTCCAGTAACTGGGGCGAGGGATTCAGGGCCAGCGGGAACAAGGTTGTGACCATGATAAAGAACATCAGCGGGTTGGCGAGCTGCCCGAGGTGCCGGAACGCGAGACGCATGTCCCGGCCCACCTGTAACGCAAAAGCCTGTCCCAGACCTGGCACTTCCATCAGGCGAGTTCCAGCTGACGGATGCGGCCGCCGGTCACGCCATGGCTCTGATGGGCCACCAGCAACACGAGACCGTTTGTGGCCAGGTGCTCGCTCATTACCTGGTCGACAAAATCGCGGCCGGGCACATCCAGATTGGTGTAGGGCTCGTCGAGCACCCATAGCCGCGCGCGGCTGGCCAGCGCCCGGGCCAGCGACACGCGCCGCTTTTGCCCGGCAGACAGTCCTCGCGCCATCACATCGCGCGCTCTGGCCAGCCCGACCCGGTCGAGTGCCTGATCGATGTCCTCGGGACTCGACGCATGGCGCAGCTGCAGATCGAAGCTCAGATTTTCCCTGGCCGACAGCTCGCCCTTGAGGCTCTCCCGGTGGCCGACATAGGTCATCTCGGCGTGGTAATCAGCGCGGTTGCGCATCACGCGTTGCCCGCGCCAGCTGACTTCCCCGGTCTCTGGCAGGGTCAGACCGCAGAGCACGCGCAGCAGGCTGGTCTTGCCACAACCGTTGACGCCGGTGATATGCAGCAGTTCGCCCGTCCCGAGCGAAAAGGACAGCTGGCTGAACAGCCGCCGCTCGCCACGCCAAAGCTCAAGGTCTTTGGCTTCCAGCAGCGATTCGGTTCCGGGTTCTGCCGGTTCAGTACTCATCAAATCTCGTTCATTGTCCTGACGGTCTTAATGTCGAACCGGCGCCTTGGGAAAAGCATCTCGCCGGGGCTTTGCATTAGCCGTCGAATGGGCCTTGGGCTCCGTTCGGCGGCGGCAGTATACACGGGCGCCGCGCTTCTCTCTCTGACCTGGATCACTGCCGGGAAGAGGCCAGACCGGCCCCGCCGCGGCAGCGCTTCCGGGCACCCATCGGAGCATGTTGAGCGCAGTGCGAAGGGGCGATGCGGGTGCTGGCTTAAGGGTGCCGGTTCAGGCCGCGGTCTTGTCGCGTTTGCGTTGCCACAAGGCGCGCCAGTCGCGGCGGAACGTATCCTCGCTCTTGCCGAACTTGCGCTGATAGCGCCGCCATACACGGCTTTTCAGACTGCGGCTTGCCACCGCCTCGGGACGCTCTTCGAGCAGATCGCCAAGGATCTGTGCCAGCCACAATTGACGACGCGACTTGCCGCTGGGCTCGGCGGTGTCGCCGATTGACTCGCTCAGCGCCTGATAGTGCTGGCGCATCAGATAACGGTTTTGATGGACGGCCGAGCCAATGGCGAGACCGGCGGTGATACCGCCGAGCACCGAGGCCCGCTGGACCGGGTCGCCGCCGCGCTCGAGCACTTCCTCGAGCATCTGCTTGGCTTCGTTCAGTAGTTGTTGATGTTGATCGAGCTCCGGCCTGGGGACCAGTTCACTGTCGACCGCGAACGTGGCCCGGAAGCGCTGGTTCAGCTCCTCGAGCTGCCCCAGCACGGCAGTTGCCTCCTGCGGGACATCCATGGAATCGAAAATGGTCCCCGTATCGGCGGGATGGTCTTCGGAGAGTGCGTATTCAGCGAGCGTTTCTGCCATTTTTGTGCCGTCATTCCGTGGGCGTCAGCCGTGGCTGACCGAACGGCACATTATAGCCCGGACGGGCCTGTTCAGGCTAACGCTAAATGAGTGCAGGGTTTGCGCGGAAGCGCAGCGACAGGGACGTCAGGGGCCGTTCAGCTGCCTCTGCGATCGCCAACCAGACGACGATCCATACCTTCCCGATCCATGCTAAAGCTCACCCCGGTGGCCAGGTCGTCACGCCGGTCGTCTCGGCCGCGGCGGTCCGAGTGATGTTGATAACGACATTGGCACATGGACTGGTCACAGTCCGCGAGGGGCAGAAACGGCGGGTTGTGGGAGAGAAATTTCCGTCCCTCGAGCGCCCTGACCGCGGCGCAGGCGTCTTTGCAGGGCCGGATGGCTACCGCGTGGAAGTCCGCATCGCCCTGCTCACCGGAGCCCGATCGCATGCTATCGCGGATCGGGAACAGCGAGGATTCGGCGTTGTCGCCCTGGGGCTGCATGCTACGCAACATCCACATCGAGCCGACCACGGCCGCGCTGACGACGATGACAAAGACGATGGTAAGCATTCGTGCAGACTCCCCAGTGGACAGGCCTCCGAGTATGGTCATCTGCGCCCAGGCGTTCTACGACACGGTTCGCATTTTTTTGCGGTCTGTATTGTCGCCATCACGGATCGTCGATTGATCCGCCGGAAATGTACGGCCCGCGTAGCCGGCAGACGCAAAAATATTTGAGTAGAAATTGAGAAAAGCTGCATAGGATGCTGTTTTTATTGTTCTTTGCCTGTCCGGCATATGGCCTGCGGTCCTGATACAGCCGTCTTTCAATAGACTGAGTCCGTTATACGGCTCAGCATGCTGGCCGCGTCAAGCGAGTCGCGATTGATGGTGATGTCGGCCCGGGGCTGCTCGCCGCGCTGAACATCGGCGCCCCACTTCTTCTTGGTGCCCGGGGCGGGAGTCGAACCCACACATCCTTGCGGATAGCGGATTTTAAGTCCGCTGCGTCTACCAGTTCCGCCACCCGGGCCGCGTCTGGGGGCCTAGCTTACTTGACCTTGCGCCCGGTCGTCATGATTGGCGGCAGTTTGCGTCCGAGGTATTGACCAGACAGCCGTCGGATTGCCATGCTTCGACTATTACGGTCCCGGCCGGACCTGCCCCGCCTCGCTCCAATCTCACAAGGAGTATGTTGCCGATGAAACATGCAACCACCCTCGCCCTCCTCGTTGCCCTCGCGCCTGTGACCGCCGGCGCGGGCGAATTGCCGTTTCTTACACCGACGGTCGAATACTCGGGCACCCGGGTGATGGATACCGCCCAGGGCCGGATGGAACAGAAGCTCTACTGGACGCCGGAAAAGGTGCGTACCGAGACTGATTTTCAGGGTATGAAAGTAACCAATATCGTGCGCCAGGATCTCGGCGTGATGTGGATCTCTAATCCCGCCATGCCGACCTGTCTGGAGCAATCGCTGGACGAGATCGATGACGATCCGGGTATGGGCCATAGCGACGCGGTCGACGCTGAGAATGTGGAATACAAGGAGCTTGGAGAGGAGACCATCGACGGTATTCAGACGACCCACTATGAGGTGATATCCAGGGATGCCGGCGAGATCCACCGTGCCCAGTTCTGGGTGACCGCGGAGAACATTCCCCTGAAGATGGTCGTCGAGCCCAGCGCCAATGACGTGGCCGTCACTATGACCCTGGAAGATCTGAAACTCGGTCCCATCGATGCAGGTCTGTTCGAAGCGCCGGGTCAATGCATGCGCATGCCTGCGATGCCCGGGATGCCGGGGATGCCTCCGACGGGATCGGGCCAGCCCTGAGGGTGCATGGCCGCGAAGCCGCAGACGGTCATCCGTTGCAAACTGCGGGGGAAAGGACTGGAGGCTAGGACCGGAATCGAACCGGTGTACGCGGCTTTGCAGGCCGCTGCATCACCACTCTGCCACCTAGCCAGGGGTTCGCGGAGGCGGAAATCTACCACAAGTGGCGGCGGCCTGCAGTAGACCCTCGGGGGACCCTGACGCGGCACGCGCCAAAGAGTCAGCAGATCATGATCGTGACCTTCAAGACCAAGGCCTATCCGGACATCATTATGTTCGGGGACGTGGCCAGGAAGCTGCTCCGGATGATGGGCCAGAGTGGCCATGTACCGGGTGCGTGCCGGGCCACGAATATCGGCGCGGCCCGAAACAGCCTTCAGGCGGCGCTGGATGAACTCGGACCCGAGGCGGAGGCGCCGCAGCCCGACCGGCGTGAAGGTGAACCCAAGGTGACGATCCACCAGCGAGCTTTCCCGCTGCTGGAGCTGCTGGCCGCGGCTGAGAGCGGTGGCCGGGACGTGATCTGGGAATAAACGTGGTCTGAAAACACACAGACCCGGGTCAAAACGACCCGGGCCTGTGATCTTGTTCTGGAGCGGGAAACGAGACTCGAACTCGCGACCCCAACCTTGGCAAGGTTGTGCTCTACCAACTGAGCTATTCCCGCTTGGCAGACGGGGAATTCTAGCGGCCGCCGGTGCCCTGTCAAGGGCCGGGCTCGCGCCGGGAAGTGAAGGCGAAGACTATTCGCCTGCGTCGGTCGCTACCCGTTGCTGCTCGAGTTTCTGCCGCGCCGACTCAGCCCACGGGTATCCGGGATAACGCTCCAGGAGTCTCCCGAGGGTTCCGATCGCCGCATCGTACTTGTTCATCTGCACCTGACAGACCACGATCAGTTTCATCACATCCATCTGCCCCGGTTCTTCATTATCCAGCCAGGTCAACACCGACAAGGCCAGATCCAGATGTCCTTCGCTCTGATAACGCATGGCCGCGAGACGGAGATCACGGCCGAAATGCAATTTTCGCAGACTCGGGTGATGGTTGACCTTGAGCTCTGCTGGCGGCGGTCGACCTTCGGCAGAGCCCCGATAATTCCAGCTCTCGTCGAGGATCGCGCAGTCAACGCCGCAGACATTCACTTCCGGACTCAGCAGCTGGACCATGCTCAGCTGATCCATAAACAACAATTTCCTGCGCCGCTCGGCATCCGCGATATGGCTCAGGCACTCGATCTCCGGATCGGCGTCGGCGGCGGCCAGATCAAAAAACTCGATGGTCTTCTGTTCCCACATTTCCAGTAACCGCATCACCGGCTCGGATTTCCGAAACAACATGAAGCCGACGTTGAACATCGGTCGTCCGTAGTACTGCCGGCTGTAGCTGTTGTCGACCGCGCATTCGACCATCGCCATGTCATGCGTTTCGAGCAAGGAGAATGCCGACGCGATTTCGGGGCTGTTCACCCTGGTATCGGAATCCAGATGCAAGGTCAGATCATAGGGCGAAGACGGCAGACACCGGATCCGGTCGAGCTGGCCTTCCGACCAGGTGCGGCCGAAATTACTGACAGAATCGATCGGGACCACCGTGCTAAAACAAGGCGCCCGGGAAAACGGCGAGTCGTCGAGATCGGTAAACAGCGTAACGGGCAGATCCGGTACCAACGCCCGGACGCTGGTCGCTGACAGGAAGGCCTCCACGACATAGCGTTCTTTCTTCGTGGCGACGTAGACAATGCCCTTTGTCTTGATCTGCATGCGGGGGTCCGTTGGTAACTCGTCAGGTGCTCAGGCCTCGCGGCCGCCAGCCACGAATTCTATCGCGTCGTACGAGGCGGCGGGCGACCGAGAGCACCTGCCTCGCAGATGTCGGCGCGCGATCTCGGAAGACACGCGTTGCAGGCGCTTGCCCGGCCCGTTCGGGCTGCGCTCTCCGCCCTACTCTGCTCGTGCCATTTCCAGCCGCATTGCTTCGGCCAGCCGGCGCTCTTCCACGCCATCCGGGTCAAGACCCACCAGCAGGACCAGCGGGATCAGTGGGGCCAGTCCCGCCACCATGTAGAAGTCAGCCAGGCTCATATCCAACCCCGCCCGCTCGAGCCAGGTGATGAGTTTGGCGCCGAAGGCATAGCCGAGATTAGCCATCGCCATATACAGCGTGAACTGGGTAGCGGCGGCCCGTGTCCAGGAGACTTTCATAAACAGCGAAAAGAAGCTGACGGTGGCGAAGGCCAGCGTACCTTTGAATGCAGGCAGCAGGAGCACGTGCAAATAGTCCGGTGTCTGCCAGGATTGTGCGGTCTGGGCAAAGGCCAGCAGCGTCACCATCATCCCCGCAAGACCCATTGCGGCGACCCGCCGCCGACCCAGGCGATCGCACAGATAGCCGCCCAGCAGTGCGCCGCACAGCTCTCCCAGTACGCCCCATGTCCCCTGAGCCCGCGCGAACCGCTCCGCCGACCAGCGAAGTTCCTGCACAAAAAACTCTACGGTCAGCGGGTCGTAGATACCCTCCGCGATGTTATAGGCCCAGGCCACGGCGACCAGGGTCAAGGTCGTGCGGTTGGTCAATGCGCGCTTCAGTTCCCTGGCGGTGACCAGCGGTCCGAAGCTGCCCTTGCCGAGCGCACCCTGGGCACTGCCGGCGGACCAGGGGAAGCGCCGCTCGCCCGGGCGCTCGCGCCAGGCGATGACCAGACCCAACACCGCCATCGTCATGCCGGCCTGGAGCAACACCGCGGTCTGCAGATTGCTGTACGCGATCACGGTGGCCATGCCGGCGCCGCCGACCGCTATACCGAGCAGCTTCGAGCCCCACATAAAACCATTGACCCGGCCGCGTTCGGAATCGTCCAGCAGATCCACCGCCAGCGCGTCGGTGGAGACGTCCTGCAGCGCGGCGAAACAGTTGTGCACGAAAAAGACCCAGGCGAGATACATCAGCGTTGCATCGCTGTCCATCGCTCCCGATGTCGCCGCCGCCAGCAGGGTCAGCGCCATAAAGAACTGCGCGATCGCGATCCAGGGACGGCGCAGCCCCAGCGCCGGCATGCGCACCGAGTCGATCAGCGGTCCGAAAGCAAATTTGAACGTCCAGGGAAGGATGGCCAGGGCCACCACGGTGGCGGTCTCGGCCTTGCCATGACCGGCCTGACTCAGGGTGGCCAGCAGCGCGATGGTGGCGAATCCCCAGGGGAAGCCCTGGCAAAAATAGAGCAGACAGAGCAACAGCGTACGCCGTCCGCGGCTGTCTGACAGCGTGCGCGATTGCGCTGCGCTCATATGGCCCCTCCCCCGCTGTGTCGAACCTGGCCAGGTGGCCGGCGATCGTGTGACGGCGTCACCATGCTAAAAGAGGGAACCCAAGTCAACGGAGCGGCCGCGTGCATCGTCGGCGTTCGATGATCAGGGCCGGCGGTCAGTCGCAGGTATCGTCGCTGCTCAGGTGCGGCCAGGCCGAAACCATGTACTGGGCCATCGACCACAGCGTGAGTATGGCCGCGGCCAGCAGGAAGCCGTATCCGAGATCGTACATGGGCAGGATCAACATATCGTGTTGATACAGCATCATGATCAATGCGGTGATCTGGAAGATAGTCTTGTACTTGCCGACTTTGGAGACGGCCACGTGGTGTCGCGCGCCCAGTTCGGACATCAGCTCACGTAGCGCCGAGATCGCGATCTCGCGGCCGATGATGACCGCAGCGGATAAGGCCACCAGCAGTCGCGGGTCGGTTTGTACGATCAGCACCAGCGCGGTGGCCACCATCAGCTTGTCGGCCACCGGGTCGAGGAAGGCGCCGAACGGCGAGGTCTGCCCGAGTTTGCGCGCGAAATAGCCATCCAGCCAGTCGGTAATCCCGGCGGCGGAAAACACCAGCGCCGACGCGGGCCGCGCCCAGTCATAGGGCAGATAGAACACTACCACGAAGGCCGGAATCAGCACGATCCTGAAGTAGGTCAGGCTGTTTGGTAGGTTCAGGGTGGGTTTCAGGCTCACTCAATCCGCCGGATGTAAGGTTTCGTAGACACGCTGAGCCAGGGTTCGACTGATACCCCTGACCCGGCAAAGATCCTCGAGGCTTGCGGCCGTCACGCCGTGCAATCCGCCGAACTCGCGCAGCAAGGCGCTGCGCCGTTTTTGGCCAAGCCCCGGTATGTCTTCCAGCACTGAGCGCTGTCGGGATTTGGCGCGTTGATGGCGGTGGCCGGCGATGGCAAACCGGTGTGCCTCATCCCGGATTTGCTGGATCAAACGCAATGCCGGGGAGTTGCGCGGCAGTATAAGGGCGCGTTTTCTTCCTGCCAAGAACAGTTGTTCCTGTCCCGGCCTGCGGCTGCGGCCTTTGGCCACCGCCAGTACGTCCAGGCCCTCGATTTGCAGTTCGTCGAGCACCCGGATCGCCTCCGCCAGCTGTCCCTTGCCGCCGTCGACCATCAACAGGTCGGGCAGTACCGCCTCGCCACGCTTGATCCGGGTGTAGCGTCGGGACAGGGCCTGAGCCATCGCGGCATAGTCATCGCCCGCCGCCACGTCGGCGATATTGAACCGTCGATAGTCGGACTTGAGCGAACCCTCCGCACCGAACACCACGCAGGAGGCCACGGTGGCCTCGCCCTGGGTGTGACTGATATCGAAGCACTCGATCCGGCTGGGCGGCTCCGCCAGGCCGAGCGCCTCCTGCAGCGCCTCCAGCTGAGCCTGCATACCGGCCTGGCTGGCCACATGCAGCGCCAGTCCATGACCGGCGTTTTCGGCAGCCAGTTCCAGCCAGCGCGCGCGCTCCCCGCGCACACGATGGCGCAACGAGACTCTGCGTTCCATACGCTGGCTAAACGCAGCCTCGATCAGTTCCGCATCGGCCACCGGACGGTCGTTGAGGATTTCGTTCGGGATCGGACGACCGTCATAGTATTGTGTGATAAATCCGCTCAGCACTTCCTCGGCTTCTGACCCCGGGGCGGTCCGTGGCAGCCAGGTGCGGCTGCCGAGATTGCGTCCGCCGCGGACAAACATCACCGCTACGCAGAAGATGCCGCCCTGCTCCGCCACTGCCAGCACGTCGATGTCGCCGCGATCCCGATGCGCGCCGGCGAACTGTTGCTGCACCGATTTCAGACGTCCGATCTGGTCCCGATAGCGCGCCGCGTCCTCGAAATTCAGCTGTGCTGAAGCCTGCTCCATCCGTCCGACCAGTTCGTCGACGACCTCGCCGCTGCGGCCTTCGAGAAAGCGCACCGCATGCTGCACGTCACGGGCGTAGTCTTCTGCATTGATCAAACCGACACAGGGACCGGAGCAGCGCTGGATCTGATACTGCAGACACGGGCGGCTGCGATGGGCAAAAAAATTGTCTTCGCAGGAGCGCAGGCGGAACAGCTTTTGCAGCAGGTTGAGCGTCTCGCGAACCGCGCCGGCCGAGGGATAGGGTCCAAACAGCCGTCCGGGAATACGGCGGCTGCCACGATAGAAGGACAAACGCGGGAACGCGTGTTCCGAGGACATGCGGATATAGGGGTAGCTCTTGTCGTCACGCAGCAGCACATTGAAGCGCGGTCTGTGCTGTTTGATCAGATTGTTCTCGAGGATCAGGGCCTCGCCCTCACTGCCGGCCACGCTGACCTCGATGGCGGCGATCTGCTGCACCAGCAGACCGGTCTTGCCACCCGGGATGCCGCTGCGGAAATAGCTGCTGACCCGCTTGCGCAAATCGCGGGCCTTGCCTACATACAGCACCTTGCCCGCAGCATCGAGGAAGCGGTAGACGCCGGGCTTGTGCGGCAGCCGGCGCAGCGTCGGACGCGGATTGAACGAGGGCGCGCTCGCGGTGTTGGGCGACGCGTTGCTCACGCCGCCTTGCCGCAGCCGGCGAGGGCCGCAGCCTGGGCGACCACCGTCTCGAACATGTCTTCGGTGAGCCGTCGGGTTTGTGTGTTGTAGCGGCTGCAATGATAGGAATCCACCAGCAACAGCGATCCCAGGTGATGTTCCGCGCCATGGGCAAAGCGGCAGCTTGCGAGCGGCAGATGCAGCGCCATCAGTACCGCCTCGTGCGCAATGCGTCCGAGTGCCAGCACGACTGCACCCGACGGCAACGCTTCGAGTTCGGCCACCAGGAAACGATTGCACTGGCGGATCTCGCCGCGCACCGGTTTGTTTGCCGGCGGCAGGCATTTGACCGCGTTGGTGATCCGACACCCGCTCAGCTCGAGACCGTCATCGACCCGATCCGAGCCCTCGTGGTTCGCCAGCCCGAGCCGGTGCAGGGTCTGATAGAGCAGGAGCCCGGCATGATCGCCGGTAAACGGCCGGCCGGTGCGGTTGGCGCCGTGCATCCCTGGCGCCAGCCCGACGATCAGCAAGCGCGGGTTCGGGTCACCAAACGACGGTACCGGCCGGGCGTGATATTCCGGATGCTCGGCCGACACCTGATCGAGGAACGCCGCCAGCCGCAAGCAGCGCCGGCAGTCCGGATCGAAACAGCGTCGGGAATCCATCACGGCAGACCTCAGGCCTCCATGTTCTCGATGATCGCCGCGCCAAACCGTCGCGTGCCGACCAGGGTGGCGCCCGGCACCAGCCGCTCGATCTCCTCCTCCACCGAAACCCTGGGCTGATCTCCGGTACGCGGGTGACGGATCGCCTCGCGCAGCCGCGCCAGGTCGAAGGTCATCTCTTTTTTCTCGATCGTGGTGCGCACGCCATGGAGGATCAGATCCGCCGCCTCTTTCCAGCCCAGATAGCGCAACATCATCTCCGCCGACAGGATCAGCGAACCCGGGTTGACCCGGTCCTTGCCGGCGAACCCTGGCGCGGTGCCGTGGGTCGCCTCGAACACGGCCACGCCGTCGCCGATGTTGGCGCCGGGGGCGATGCCGATGCCGCCGACCTGGGCGGCCAGCGCGTCGGAGATATAGTCACCGTTGAGATTCAGCGTGGCGATGACGTCGTATTCCTCGGGTCGGAGCAGGATCTGCTGCAGGAAGTTGTCCGCAATCACGTCCTTGATCACGATCTCGCGCCCACTGCGCGGATTGCGGAAACTCAGCCAGGGTCCGGCCCCGATCTCGGTGGCGCCGAATTCATCTTTGGCCAGCTGGTAGCCCCAGTTGCGGAAGGCGCCCTCGGTGAACTTCATGATGTTGCCCTTGTGCACCAGGGTGACCGAGTTGCGGTCCTCATCGACTGCGTAGTTGATGGCCTTGCGGATCAGCCGTTGCGAGCCTTCCCGCGACACCGGCTTGATGCCGAGACCGGAGCTGGACGGGAAACGGATGCCGGTGACGCCGAGTTCCTCCTGCAGGAACTTGATCAACTTCTGGCCCTCCGGCGAGCCCGCCGGCCATTCGATCCCGGCGTAGATGTCCTCGGTGTTCTCGCGGAAGATCGTCATCGACACCAGGTCGGAGTCTTTCATCGGCGTCTGCACGCCCGGGAAATACTGGATCGGGCGCACGCAGGCATACAGGTCCAGGGTCTGGCGGATGGAAACGTTGAGGCTGCGGAAGCCACCGCCCACGGGTGTCGCCAACGGCCCCTTTATCGAAACCACATAGCGGCGCAGCGCGTCCAGCGTTTCTTCCGGCAGGAATTGCCCCTGGTAGCGTTCCGCGGCCATCTGGCCGGCGAACACCTCCATCCACGCGATGGCACGCTCACCCCCATAGGCCTTGCTTACCGCGGCATCGACCACGTCTTTCATCACCGGGGTGACATCGATGCCGATACCGTCACCCTCGATCACCGGCACGATCGGACGCGCCGGGACATTGAGGGTGAAATCGGTGTTCATGGTGATGGCCTCGCCGTCGCCGGGAAGTTCGATATGGTCGTAGTGCATGCTGTCCTGCCGGGGCTGTTGACCGTAAACCGCGAATTATCCCTGATCGCGTGTCCGCGCCTCAAGCGCCAGCCCGGGACACCCCGGCTGATTATGACTGCCATGGGTCCGGCCGAGACCCTGGCAGGTAACAAAAAAGGCCCCGACGAGTGCTCGTCGGGGCCTTGTCAGTTCCAATCCGGGAAACCTACATGGCTTCTTCGAACTGGGCTTCCTCGGTGGAGCCAGTCAGGGCGGTGATCGAGGATTGGCCGGCGGTGATGACCTGAGTCACTGCGTCGAAATAGCCGGCGCCGACTTCACGCTGGTGCTTGGTGGCGGTGTAGCCGTCCTTTTCGCTGTCGAACTCCGCATCCTGCAGTTTGACATAGGCCGACATCTGGCTTTCCTTGTAGCCCTTGGCCAGCGTAAACATGCTGTAATTCAGCGCATGGAAACCAGCCAGCGTGATGAACTGGAACTTGTAGCCCATGGCGCCGAGTTCACGCTGGAATTTGGCGATGGTGGCGTCGTCCAGATTCTTGCGCCAGTTAAACGAGGGTGAACAGTTGTAGGCCAGCATCTGACCGGGAAATTCCTTCTGCATCGCCTCGGCGAAACGTTTGGCATCGTCCAGATCAGGCACTTGTGTTTCGCACCAGATCAGGTCGGCCAGCGGCGCGTAGGCCAGACCTCGTGAGATGGCCTGGTCGAGGCTGGCATTGACCCGGAAGAAACCCTCGGCGGTGCGTTCCCCGGTGATAAATTCGCGGTCGCGCTCGTCTATGTCGGCGGTCAGGAGGTTGGCTGATTCAGCGTCGGTGCGCGCCACCAGGATCGTCGGCACGCCGCAGACGTCGGCCGCCAGACGCGCCGCCGCCAGCTTGTTGACCGCCTCCTGCGTCGGCACCAGCACCTTGCCGCCCATATGGCCGCACTTCTTGGCCGAGGACAGCTGGTCTTCGAAGTGCACGCCTGCCGCACCAGCCTCGATCATCTGTTTCATCAGCTCGTACGCGTTCAACACACCGCCAAAGCCGGCCTCCGCGTCGGCCACGATGGGTTTGAACCAGTCGACGCTGTGGTCACCCTCGGCATGGGTGATCTGATCGGCCCGCTGCAGGCAGCGATTGATCCGCGCGATCACAGACGGCACCGAGTTGGCCGGATACAGCGACTGATCCGGATACATCTCACCAGACAAATTGGCGTCGCCAGCGACCTGCCAGCCGGACAGATAGATGGCGTCAAGCCCCGCCTTGACCTGCTGCATAGCCTGGTTGCCGGTCAGCGCGCCGAGCGCGTTGACAAAGGGTTTCTCCTGCATATAGCCCCACAGCTTCTCGGCGCCGCGCCGGGCCAGGGTGTACTCGATCTGCATCGTGCCGCGCAGGCGCATCACGTCTTCCGGACCGTAGGGACGTTGGATGCCCTTCCAGCGTGCGTCCTCGGCCCAGGCTTTCTTCAATGTAGCTGCAGTGTTGTCAGTCATGACGTATTTCCTCTAGGCCGATGCCCGATAGCTTTGTCGTAAATCAGTCGATGGCCTCGTAGGCCACCAGGGTAAGGAAGTCCACGAATTCATCCTCGCGCGTGATCTGGTCGATCAGCTGCGCGGCGTGTTCGAAATTCCCGTCGGCGAAGGCGTCATCGCCGACGTCCCGACGGATTGCCACGAGTTCCTCTTCGCGCAACTGTTCGAACATCTCCAGGGTGATGCTGCGCCCGTCCTCGAGCTCGCCCCTCGGATGCCGGATCCACTGCCAGATCTGGGCCCTGGAAATCTCGGCGGTCGCCGCGTCCTCCATCAGATTGTAGATCGGAACGCAGCCGTTGCCGCCCAGCCATGCCGCCATGTAGCGGATGGCCACGTTGATGTTATGCCGCAGACCCTTCTCCGAGATGCCGCCTGGCGGGATAGCGAGCAGATCCGCGGCGTTGACCGTCACGTCTTCTCGCAGCCGATCAAGCTGATTCTTGCCGGGCATGTGTTGATCGAAGATCTCCAGCGCAATCGGCACCAGCCCCGGATGCGCCACCCAGGTACCGTCGTGGCCGTCACTGGCCTCGCGCTCCTTATCCTGGCGAACCTTGCCGATCGCGACTTCGTTGGCCTGCTCGTCTCCCTTGATCGGGATCTGTGCGGCCATGCCGCCGATGGCCAGTGCGCCGCGGCGATGACAGGTCTTTATCACCAGTTGGGAATAGGAGCGCAGGAAGTGGGTGGCCATGGTGACCTTGTCGCGCTCGGGCAGAACGAACTCCGGGTAACGATGGAATTTCTTGATAAAGCTGAAGATGTAGTCCCAGCGCCCGCAGTTCAGGCCGACGATATAGTCCTTCAGCGCGTGGAGGATTTCGTCGATTTCGAATGCGGCGAGGATAGTTTCGATCAACACCGTGCACTTGATGGTGCCGTGGCTCAGACCCAGCCGGCTCTCGGAGAACTCGAACACCTCGGTCCACAGCTGCGCTTCCTGGTGACTCTCCAGTTTGGGCAGATAGAAATAGGGGCCGGTGCCGCGCTCCAGCGCTGCTCTGGCGTTGTGAAACAGATACAGACCGAAATCGACAAACGCCCCGGGCACGCGCTGGCCGTCGAGCAGGATGTGTTTTTCGTACAGATGCCAGCCACGCGGGCGCACGATCAGCACCGCCGGGTCGTCTTTGAGCCGGTATTGCTTGCCTTCGGGACTGGTGAATTCGATCTCGTGGCGGACCGCATCACGGAGATTGATCTGGCCCTGGATGACGTTGTGCCAGGTCGGCGTCAGCGAGTCCTCGCAGTCCGCCATGAACACCTTGGCGCCGGAATTCAGGGCATTGATGACCATCTTGCGGTCGGTGGGGCCGGTGATCTCGACCCGGCGATCCTGAAGGTCGTCGGGGATCGCAGCCACACGCCAATCGGCGGCGCGAACCTGCCGCGTGGCGGCGAGGAAATCGGGGAAATTACCTTCGTTAATCTCCTGCTGCCGCTGCCGGCGGCGCGTCAACAGGGCCTCGACTCTGGGACCGAAGCGCTCGGTCAGTTCGGCCACGAACGCCATCGCCTCGGCGCTCAGGATCTCCTCGAAGCCGGGCTCCATGGCACCGAGTATTTCGAAGTCCGGTGTCTTTGCCCGCTCGGACTGAGAGCTCATATATAAACTCCTTTGGCTTGTAAAACATGAGGTTAAGACGAGGTTATAAGGCCCCCTCTCAACTCATGTCGAGCGCCGGTTCTGCATTGCACAATATAGTGTTTTCGACAGTGTTTTGCAAAGCAAAATGTCCCACAATCCACTGAAGGTCTAAGGTAATCCGACTGCCTTCTGCGGCGTATACTGCCGCGGTGTCCGTGATCCTGTTGAACAAGCCGTTCCGGGTGCTGTGCCAGTTCTCCCCTCACGAGGGCAAGACCACGCTGGCGGCCTTTGTCGAGGTGCGGGATGTCTATCCGGCGGGCCGTCTCGACTACGACAGTGAAGGGCTGGTTGTGCTGACCGACGACGGCGCGCTGCAGACGCGAATCGCCGATCCCGGGCACAAGCTGAGCAAGACCTATCTGGTTCAGGTCGAGGGCAAACCGGCGGTTTCGGCTCTGGCTGATCTCAGGCATGGCGTGACGGTCGCAGGGCAACCCACGCGACCGGCCCGGGCGCGGGCTATCGCCGAGCCGTCCTGGCTATGGCCGCGGGATCCGCCGGTGCGCTATCGCAAGTCGGTACCAACGGCCTGGCTGGAAATCGTGTTGCGCGAGGGCCGCAATCGCCAGGTCCGGCGCATGACTGCCGCGGTGGGTCATCCGACGCTGCGTCTGATCCGCTGGGCGGTCGGACCCTGGACGCTGGCAGGACTGGCGCCGGGTCAGTGGCGTGCGGCAGCGGCGACCGATCTGCACGATGTTTGATTGACAGGCGGGAGCTGCGGGTCTTCTTCAGCGGCCGCGTAGCCCGGCGATGCGCATGGCAAGTTCCAGCGCCTGTTCGTAATTAAGCCGGGGATCGACCTGCGACATATAGGCGCGGGCCAGATCGGCGTCGGTCAGGCCCCGCGCGCCGCCGGTGCACTCGGTGACATCGTCGCCAGTCAACTCGACGTGGACGCCGCCGAGATAGCTGCCCGCCTCCTGGTGGATCTCGAAGGCCAGCTCGACCTCTTTGAGAATGTTGTCGAAGCGCCGTGTCTTGAGACCGCTTGCCGTGGATTCGGTGTTGCCGTGCATCGGATCACAGCTCCACAACACCGTGCTGCCGGTGGCCCGGACTGCGTCGATCATGGCCGGCAAACGGCTTTCGATCTCGCCGGCGCCAAAGCGGTGGATCAGCGTCAGCCGGCCTGGTTCGTTGTTGGGATTGAGCCGGGCGATCAGTTCCTGCAGCCATTCGGCGGTCATACCCGGACCGATCTTGATCGCCAGCGGGTTCGAAATGCCGCGGAAGAATTCCACATGGGCCCCGTCTACATCTGCCGTGCGCATACCGATCCACGGGAAGTGGGTGGACAGGTTGTACCAGTGGCCGCGCAGCTCGATAAAACGCGTCTGCGCCTGCTCGTAGAGCAGATGCAAGCCCTCGTGGCTGCTGTAGAAGTCGATCCGACGGGTGTGGTGTACCGGTCCGCCGGAGATCGACTCGAAAAAGTCCAGGGAATCGGAGATCGACTCGACGATGCGACGATATTGTTTCGCCAATGGTGAGTGGGCGACAAAATCCAGATCCCAGTATTCCGGATGATGCAGATCGGCGAAGCCGCCATCGACCAGGGCTCTGACAAAGTTGAGCGTCAGCGCTGCGCGCTCATAGCCGCGCATCATCAACTGGGGATCCGGCACCCGGTCCCCGGCGGTAAAGCCATTGCGGTTGACCAGGTCGCCGCGATAGCTGGGCAGCGTTAGCGCATCCCGGGTCTCGGTGTCGGCAGAGCGCGGCTTGGCGTACTGGCCCGCCATGCGCCCGACCCGGATCACCGGTTTTTTTAGCCCGTGGAGCAGAACGACGCTCATCTGTAGCAGGATCTTCAGCTTTTTGGCGATGCGATCCGAGTTGCATTCGTCAAAGCTTTCGGCACAGTCACCGCCCTGAAGCAGGAATCGATGACCGCGCTGCGCCTCGGCGATCTGCTTTTTGAGTGCCTCGACTTCGCCGGAGACGACCAGTGGCGGCAGCCGGCTGAGGCTGCCCAGGACGGTTTCCACCGCCGCTGCGTCCGGATAGCTGGGCTGCTGCACCGCCTTGCGGCTGTGCCAGCTGGCCGGGTGCCAGCCCGTTTGGTCATGTCCTCGCGTCATGGTGCGCCATGCTAGCGCGACTTGACGCAATGCAAAAGACCTGCGGCGTCAGGGCCGGTGGACCGGGTATCGGCTAATTGGCACAATGACGGGTTTTCCGCTCCCGGGATCGGACCGGGGGCACGCACCAGGGTCCGGCTACACCCATCTCCACGGAGTCAGTTTATGCACCGCGTTCTTGTCCTCGGCGCCGGTAAAATCGGCGCGCTCATCTCCGGTCTGCTTGGCGAATCCGGCGACTATCAGGTCCACCTCGCCGATCTGGATGGCGCGACTGCCAGTGCGGTGGCCAAGGCCCATCGCCTCGACAGTGTCTTCCCGTTTCAGCTTGACGCCGGCGATCCGGACCGGCTGCGCGTGCATCTTGCCGAGCACCCGGCCGACGCGGTCGTGTCCGGTCTGCCCTATTTCTGCAATGAAGGCGTCGCGGCCGTGGCGGCGGAGCTCGGGCTGCATTATTTCGATTTGACCGAGGACGTGGCGGTCACACGGGCGGTGCGCGGACTGGCCCAGGGCGCGAGGACCGCGTTCGCGCCCCAATGTGGTCTCGCCCCCGGCTTTATCAGCGTGGCCGCCAATGAGCTGATTCAACATTTCGACCGGGTCGACACGGTCAAATTGCGAGTCGGCGCTCTGCCACAAAATCCCAGCAACGTGCTGAAGTATTCGCTGACCTGGTCGACCGACGGCCTGATCAATGAGTACGGCAATATTTGTCAGAGCGTGGTCGACGGCAAGGTGGTCGATGTGTTGCCGCTGGAAGGCCGCGAAGGGATCGAGATCGATGGCACGTCGTATGAGGCCTTCAACACCTCGGGCGGGCTCGGCTCTCTCGGCGAGACCTATGGCGACCAGGTGCGGGAGATGAATTACAAGACCATGCGCTATCCCGGCCATTGCGAGCAGATGCGTCTGTTGATGAACGGGCTGCGGCTCAATGAAGATCGGGGCACGCTCAAGCGGATCCTCGAGAACTCGGTGCCGCGGACGCTGCAGGATGTGGTGGTTATCTATGTCGCCGTCAACGGCTGGCAGGATGACGAATATCGCGAAGAGAACTACGTCAATAAGGTCTATCCTCAGATCATCGCGGGTCGACTGTGGTCAGCGATCCAGGTGACCACGGCCTCCGGCGTGTGCGCGGTGCTCGACCGGGTGATCACCAACCCCGAGGACTATCAGGGTTTTGTGGCGCAGGAGACTTTCCGCCTCAAGGACATCCTTGATAACCGCTTCGGTCATTTCTATGCCCACGGCGGCACCAACGAAGTATCGGCAACCCTGGTGGCCACCGGCGCCGCCGGACACCAGCGTCTGAAAGGAGTGAATTGATGCACAAGATCCTCGAGCAACTCGGACTGGACGAGGAGAACCCCGGTGCCTGGAGCGGCGCCACGGCGCTGCCGTGCGCGGGCGGCGAGATCATCGAGTCGATCAATCCCGCTACCGGCGAACTCATCGGCCGGGTGCGTGCGGCCACCCGTGATGATTATGACGCCATCGTGCAGCGGGCCCGGGAAGCGTTCCAGGCCTGGCGTCTGGTCCCTGCTCCGCGCCGTGGCGAGGCGGTGCGGCTGGTCGGTGATGCGCTGCGTCGTCATAAGGATGCCCTGGGCAGTCTGGTGACGCTGGAGATGGGCAAGATCAAGGCCGAAGGCGATGGCGAGGTCCAGGAGATGATCGATATCGCGGAATTTGCGGTCGGTCAGTCCCGCATGCTCTACGGCAATACCATGCACTCGGAACGACCGGGTCATCGCATGTACGAGCAATGGCACCCGCTCGGCCTGGTCGGCATCATCAGCGCCTTCAATTTCCCGGTGGCGGTATGGTCCTGGAACGCGCTGATCGCCGCGGTATGTGGCGATGTCTGCATCTGGAAGCCGTCACCAAAGACGCCGTTGTGCGCCATCGCCGTGCAGAAGATCTGTAATGAGGCGCTGGAGGGCCACGGCTTCCCGCCGATCTTCAGCCTTTTTATCGAGAGCGACGTGGCCCTGGCCGAGCATTTTGTCGACGACCCGCAAGTCGACCTGGTCTCGTTCACCGGCTCCTGCGCGGTCGGACGTCAGGTCGGACACCGGGTCGCTGCACGCATGGGCCGCTATCTGCTCGAACTGGGCGGCAACAACGCGATCATCGTCGATGAACACGCGCGGCTCGAGCTGGCCGTCCCCGCGATCGTGTTTGGCGCTGTCGGCACGGCCGGTCAGCGCTGCACGTCCACGCGCCGCGTGTTGATCCACGAGAGCCAGTTCGAACGTCTGTCACACCAGCTGGTAACGGCCTACCGCCAGGTGCGGATCGGGGATCCGATGAAGGTGGACACGCTGATGGGTCCGCTTATCGACCAGGCCTCGGTGATCCGTTTCGAGGCGGCACTGGAGAAAGTCATCGCGAGCGGCGGACAGGTGCTGACCGGCGGCCATGTGATCGACGGCCCGGGTAACTTCGTCCAGCCCACCATCGCCAAGGCGATAAACGAGTGGCCCATCGTCCAGGATGAGACCTTCGCACCGATCCTGTACCTGATCCCGTTCCACAATCTGGACGAGGCGCTGGCGATGCACAACTCGGTGCGTCAGGGTCTGTCGTCGGCGATCTTTACCGACAATCTGCAAAACGCCGAGCGTTTTCTGTCGGCCGCCGGCAGCGATTGCGGCATCGCCAACGTCAACATCGGCACCTCGGGCGCGGAGATCGGCGGTGCATTCGGCGGCGAGAAGGAGACCGGAGGTGGTCGCGAGGCCGGCTCGGACTCATGGAAGGCCTATATGCGTCGCCAGACCAACACCATCAACTACAGTCACGAATTGCCGCTGGCTCAGGGGATAAAATTCAGGCTGGGCTGATCGAGCCCACGCCGCCGCGCGGCGATTGGAACGAGTGCTTGCGGCGCCCTCCGGGGCGCCGTTTATCGATGTGTTACTGCGCCAGGTCCTCGTAGACCATACGCACAAAAGCTTCCGGTTTGATAAAGCCGCCGCCCCACTCTGCGTCCCAGTCTGCGGTCGGCCCGGCCGCCTGGGTTTCCTCGAGCGTTTTGCCCGCGTCGAGCAGCGTCTGGATGCGGTCGGCGATCCCCTGAAGCATGTCACGGTAGGCGATCAACTGCGCCCGATCGCCCAGCGCCCCATGACCGGCGATTACGGCAGTCTCATCGTCGATCAACAACAACACCGTATCGACCGCAGCCACCGTGCCGCGGATCGAGCCGCCGCTATGGCTGTCGATAAACGGATAGAATCCGTTCCAGAATATGTCGCCCATGTGCACCACGTTGGCCTCGTCGAAATGCACGATCGCGTCACCATCCGTGTGCGCAGCCGCGGCATGGAAAGCACGGATCGTGTTGCCATTCAGGTGAAAGCTGACTGTATCGTTGAATGTGACCACCGGCAGCGCGCCTGCTGGTGAAGCCGGTACCTCGCGACCCATGAACGGCATTACCTGATCACTGCTCAGCCGGACGCGTACATTGTCGTGGGCCACGATCACCGCGCCGAACTCGCCGAAGTTTTCGTTGCCGCCGGTATGATCGCTGTGCCAGTGCGTATTGAGCACAAAGCGCACCGGTTTATCGGTGAGTTGTGCCACCGCCTGGCGGATCGCCGGCGTCATCGGCGCGTACTGGTCGTCGATCAAAAAGACGCCGTCCTCGCCGATACACAGACCCAGGTTGCCACCGCGACCGGTCAGCATATAGACCGGGCCCGAGACCTGATCCACCGTGACCTGGATCTCCTCCATGGGTGGCGTCGATGCCGATGTCGATGTTTCCTCGTCGTTACTGTCCTCGTTGGCATGGCCGGCCGCGGGTAACCCTGACAGTACCAACAGCATCAGCGGGGTCAGACTCGCTATCATCATTGTGCTCCGTGTCTCACGTTCAGGTTCCGTCCAGGTGTTCAAAGCGCTTTAGCTTGAGGTTTTTACGCACGTCAGCCGGATCAAAGATCTGGCCGTTCATGGCCAGATATACACCAGCCGGCAGAGCCTGTACTGCGGCGACCGCCATGCCGATGTTGAACACGGCGTCGCTGGCCTGGAAGCGTGCAGGATTGAGCGCGCCGGTCAGCACGATGACTTTGTCCCCAAGACCCTGCAGCGCTCTGGCAGTCTCCACCATAGTGTCTGTGCCGTGGGTGATGACAATCCGGCGCGCCGGATCCGCCTCGACGCTGGCCCGGATCAGCTGGCGATCCTGGTCGTTCAGTTCCAGACTGTCCTTGCGCATCAGCTGGACCACCCGGTGCTCGAAGTGGACTTCGCCCTGGCGCAGGATCTGATCGATGACGGACTCGCCGACTTCGTAGCGACTGTTGGCGTCGTAGTAGACCTTGTCGATCGTGCCGCCGGTGGTGACAAAGGTGATATCCATGGCGCGGGAGCTTACCGGTTCCGGCATTGCAGAACTATAGGCGGAACTATGGCCCGACAGACCGGTCGCCTGGCGAGACCGGCAGGCAAGGGATACTATCAGTAGGTGATGTCGCTTTTTACGCATGATCGCTTTGCCCAGCCCCTGCGCATGGTGCTGGCATCATTGTGCCTGTTGTTTACCGCGGCCAGCACCGTCGCAGACAACGGAGATATCGCGTTGTTGTTGCGTGTCGAGGGCGCCATCGGTCCGGCCACGGCAGATTATCTGAGACGCGGCATCGAAAGCGCGCCGGATCGGGGCGCCGCCATCGTGGTGCTGGAAATGGACACCCCGGGCGGTCTCGACAGTTCGATGCGCGACATCATCAAGGCGATCCTGGCGTCGCCGGTCCCGGTCGCGACGTTTGTCTCACCGAGCGGCTCACGCGCGGCCAGCGCCGGGACCTTTATCCTCTATGCCAGCCACATTGCGGCCATGGCGCCGGCCACAAACCTGGGTGCCGCCACACCGGTGCCGGTCGGCGGCACGACGCCCAAGCCCCCTGCCCGGCCGACTGGCCCGAAACCGGATGTGGACGGCGGCGACGACGCTGCCGATGGCGAAACGGACCGTCCCGCTGCACCGTCGGATGCTGCGACGGCCAAGTCTTTGAACGACGCCGTCGCCTATATCCGTGGCCTGGCCGAACTCCGCGACCGCAACGTGGAGTGGGCCGAACAGGCGGTACGCGAAGCGGCAAGCCTGCCGGCAGAGGAAGCCCTCGAGATCGGCGTGATCGATCTGATGGCTGATGATCTGGCGGATCTGCTGCGACAGATCGACGGTCGGTCGGTGGAAACCACCAGCGGCACCGTCGAGCTGCAGACCGCGGGACTGGTCACCGAGCGAGTCGATCCCGACTGGCGCACGGAGCTCCTCGCCGTGATCACCAACCCGACGGTGGCTTATCTGTTGCTGCTGGTCGGGCTCTATGGCCTGTTGTTCGAAGGTTACAACCCGGGAGCCATCCTGCCGGGTGTGGCGGGCGCGATCTGCCTGTTGCTGGCCGCCTATGCATTCCAGATCCTGCCGGTGAACTACGCGGGTCTCGGGCTGATCGCGCTGGGGATCATCCTGATGATCTCCGAGGCGTTTGTGCCCAGCTTTGGCGCGCTCGGCATCGGCGGCATCATCGCGTTTGTAGCCGGTTCGGTGATCCTGATGGATACGGAAGTGCCGGGCTTCGGCGTGCCGATGACGCTGATTGGCTCTATCGCGCTGCTCGGCGGCACCCTGGTCATGGCGACCATCTGGCTGGCGATCAAGGCACGCCGCCGGCCGATCGTCAGCGGGATCGAACAGCTGCTCGGTGCCCGCGCCGAGGCGACCGCTGCATTCGATGGCACCGGTCAGGTCTTTCTGCATGGAGAACGCTGGATCGCCCGCTGTGACACACCGGTCGCGGACGGGCAACCCCTCACAGTCACCGCCGTCGATGGTCTCACCCTGACGGTGAAGCCCATCGACCGCATGGAGCAATGATCATGTTTGAGAATTTTGTTCAGAACTTTGCCGTTTTTGGTCTCGCCATCCTGGTGCTGTTGTTGATCAGCGCGATCAAGATCCTCAAGGAGTATGAGCGCGGTGTCGTCTTCCAGCTGGGACGCTTCTGGAAGGTCAAGGGGCCGGGGCTGATCATCGTCATCCCGATCATCCAGGAGATGGTCAAGCGCGATCTGCGCGTGATCGTGATGGACGTGCCCACCCAGGACGTGATCTCGCGCGACAACGTGTCGGTCAAGGTCAACGCGGTGATCTACTTCCGCATCGTCGACCCGGAAAAGGCGGTGATCCAGGTTGAGAACGTCTATGAGGCGACCAGCCAGCTTGCGCAGACGACGCTGCGCTCCGTGCTCGGTCAGCACGAACTGGATGAGATGCTGTCCGAGCGCGACAAGCTCAACGTGGATATCCAGTCCATCCTCGATCGTCAGACCGATGCCTGGGGCATCAAGGTGTCGAATGTCGAGATCAAACATGTAGATCTGGATGAGAGCATGATCCGGGCGATCGCAGCGCAGGCCGAGGCCGAACGTTCGCGGCGCGCCAAGGTTATCCATGCGGAAGGTGAGCTGCAGGCCTCGGAGCATCTGCTGCAAGCCGCGCGCACCTTGTCGGGGCAACCCGAGTCGATCCAGCTGCGCTATCTGCAGACGCTGACCGACGTGGCCGGCAACGGCACCCACACGATCGTGTTTCCGTTACCGATGGACCTGATCCAGGCTATGCTAGGCAAGAAAGGCGAGAGCGGCGGCGGGAATTAGTTTTCGCTCCAGGCCAGCGCGAACGCGCCGGGCCCGACCTGAGCCGCCAGGGTGGCGCTCATCACCGCCAGCTGCAGATCGATGCGCCGCCGCGCAGCTTTGGACTCGAGCTCCTTGTAAGCCGGTAGCGCGCGGATCAGACGGGGATCGCCGCCAAAGCTCATCACGACGACGGGGCCGGTCTCTCCAGCTTGCACCCGCGCCGTGGTGTCGCCAAGCAGGCGGCTGACGGTCTGGCGGAAATTCCGCCCATGCCCGATGGCGCGCCAGCGTCCGGCTTCCAATGCCAGCAGCGGTCGCATCCCGAGCCAGCGTCCGAGACGATAGTCCCAGCCACGCATGCGCGCACCATCGCCACGGCGGCGGTGTTGCAGATAGCTGAGATCGGCCGGGACCAGGCGGCATTTGACGCGGGCCGCCATCGCCTGGACCCTGCGTCGTATCGTATCGAAGTTCTCCTGCCCTCGATGCAGCGCGCGGACCGCCTCATCGGCCAGCACGCCCTCTCCGGGGCCGACGGTCCCGGTGTCCAGCACACGCATTGCGAACGAGGGATCAAGGCCCGCATCCTCGCGCAGCTGCCGGTACTCCTTTAGCACCCCAAAAGACGCCTGGGTAGCATGGCCGAAGAACTCGCCCAGCCTGGCGTCCATGCACAAGACGAGGATACGGTCGTAACGCAACACCAGGTCGTTGAGAAACAGCTCGCGCATTGCGACCGCACTCATCGGCTGGATACCCGGGACCTGAGCACGGTCGCAGAGGTAGCGTCTGTACATCCTGAGCGTCCTGGCGGGATCGCGATCGTCCATCAACACCCGGGTCCGGTCCAGCACCAGCGCGGCGGGCAACACGACCAGTTCCTGCTCACTAACCAGGGCGTGGGCCAGATCGCAGGTCGCATCGACGACTACGCCCATCTTCATCGCGGGTCTCCCGGCCGCGAGGCGCGGCCATGAGGATCCGGCTCCGGGCGCGGACGCCCGTGATTGATGACGGTCGGGATCGAACGCCCGGCCTCCAGTCGCGTCGAATTATCCGGCAACCACCTTCTCCCACTGGCGCTGTAGACGTTGCGGCGATATCTTGATCGAGGTCTTTAGCGTTTGCGCAAACAAGGACACCCTGAACTCCTCCAGCATCCAACGGTACAGGCACAAAGGCGATGGCATCGCGTCTCCATCCAGTGTCTCCAGTCGCTCCAGCAATCGCGCCTGAAATGGCTGGACGCTCTGGCACAGGGACAGATCCCGAGGATCACCGTCGCGCAATTTGTCCAGACGCGAGTGCACCGCGTCAAGAAAGCGCGGGCAGTGTCGCAGCCATTCCATCGGTGTGTCGAGCAGGAATCCCGGGTAGACGAGCCCGTCAAGCTGAGTGGTGATATCAGCGATGGCCGCCTTCGACCCGGGGCCATGCAGCTCATCATCCAGACGCGCCCGGGCCTGACGCCAGCGCTGCAGGATCTCTGTCACCAGCGCAGCCGTCTGCGTCCCGGTGGCGACCAGCTGTGGCCGGCCGGATTTGAGGCAACGGCGGAAGCCGGCCTCGTCGCGCGGCACCTCGGTCGCGGCGGGCAGAAAGGCTTCGCTGGCTGCAAGGGACAACAGATCCCCGATCAGATCGCCGCTTGCCCGACCCAGATCCGGGTTGAGACTCAGGGTACGATTCTTGTGCAGTTCACGGCGCAAGTATTTCTCTTCACCCGCGGACCCCAGCCGCAGCAGACGCAAGACTCCGGTCCGATGCTCGACCAGGCCACTGTCCTCGGCGGCGAAGTAGGCCAGGGATGCGCTGTCGCCGTCGTCGTGCAGGCCGGGGAACAGATGCCGCGGATGCCCGTCCTGATCGATCCTGACCGTGCGCTGAAGGGTGCCGAATGCCCAGTCCTTGCTGCCCGTATTCGCGGCCTTGCCAGCAGCGGCGCGCACCACCGGACCGGCGCTCGCGAACTCCGCCTGCAGGGTGTCCAGATCGCGGCCCTCGCCGCAGATCGCATCATCGGCTTCGCGGACACGGATATTCAAGCGCAGATAATCCGGCAGCGATACGGTCTGCAGCGCCTCCATCGGCACCGGCACGCCGGCCTCCCGCTGCAGCGCTGCCGCCAGACACGGCGCCAGACGTTCGTTGTGGACCTTCCTTAACGCGGGCATACAGCGACGCACCGTTTCCGGTATCGGGACCAGTCTTCGGCGCAAGGCCTTCGGCAGGCTGCGCACCATGGCCACTACTTTTTCTTCGAGCAGACCGGGAGTCAGCCATTCCAGATCGGCTTCCGACAACATGCCCAACAGTGCCCTTGGCACGGTGACGGTGACGCCGTCGTCATCCGCGCCCGGCTCGTGGCAATAGCTCAGTGGCAGACTGTTCCCTTCGACGGTGATCGAGTCAGGGAAGTCTGCCGGTTCCAGCCCCGGCAGATCGCAAGCCGCGAGATCATCGAGGTCCATAAACAGCAGACGAGAATCGCGCCGTTCCGCTTTTTTGCGCCAGATCTGGAAATCGCGCAGCGCGCAGATGCCCTGCGGAATGCGTGTCTCGAAAAAGTCGGCAATGCGCTGCGGATCTGCCAGCAGATCACGTCGACGCAGACGGGCCTCGAGGTCCTCCAGGCGCTGGCGCAAGCTCCGGTTGTGGGCGACAAAGGGTGCACGGATGTCGTGAGCCTCCGCCGCCAGGCCATCCTGCAGGAAGATGCTCCGCGCGGCCGCTGGATCGATGCGTGAATAGTCGATCCGGCGTCCGCTGGCCAGGACCAGGCCATAGAGCGTCACGGTCTCCTTTGCCACCACCTGCCCGCGTTTCTCGCTCCATCGCGGATCGTCGTAGCGTCGCCGCACCAGATGCGCCGCGGCCGTCTCGATCCAGCCCGGCTCGACCCGGGCGACAGACCGCGCGAATACTCTCGAGGTCTGCACCAGCGTTGCGGCCATCACCCAGGGCGCGTGGCCCTGCTTCAAGGCCGAGCCCGGGGAGATCAAAAAGCGGCTGTCCCGCGGGCCTCGATAACCGCCCTCCTCATCCCGGTGCCCGATGTGGCCGAGGAAACCCGTGAGCAGCGCCTTGTGGATGCGCTCGCCGTCGATATCGTCGCCGCCCGGGCGCAGGCCGATCTGAGCCAGCTGTTGCAGCAACTGCTGATGCACGTCATACCATTCGCGCATCCGCATAAAGGACAAAAAGTTCTCCTTGCACCAGCGCCGTTGCTTGTTCACCGACAGATGATGACGCTGCTCCAGATAGTCTTGCCAAAGCTTGAGCATGCCGAGGAAATCCGATTCCGGCACTTGCCACCGTGCGTGACGCTCATCGGCGACGGCGGCCTTCTCCAGCGGGCGCTCGCGTGGGTCCTGGATGCTCAGCATGGCCACGATGGGCAGCACTGACTTCAGACAACCGAGTTCCGCGGCCTCGAGCAGGATCCGCCCCAGCCTCGGGTCTACTGGCAATCGGGCGATACGTCGGCCTGCCTCGCTGACTTGCTGCGCTTCGTCGACGGCGCCCAGTTCACGCAAAAGCCGGTAGCCGTCGCGTACAAAGCGCGGATCCGGTCGGTCGACAAACGGAAAATCTTCGATGTGGCCCAATCCCAGCGTTTCCATCTGCAGGATGACGCTGGCCAGGTTGGTGCGCATGATCTCGGGGTCGGTAAATCCCGACCGTGCGTCGTAGTCGGTCTCTTCATACAAACGGATACAGATACCGTCCCGTTCCCGCCCGCAGCGGCCCTTGCGCTGATCAGCGCTGGCCTGGGAGATGGCCTCGATCTGCAGCCGCTGGATCTTGCTCCGATAGCTATAGCGACTGATACGGGCACGGCCCGGGTCGACCACAAAGCGGATGCCGGGCACCGTCAGCGAGGTCTCGGCAATGTTGGTGGCCAGCACGATACGTCGCCGGCCCGCGGGCCGGAACACGCGGTCCTGCTCGGCCGCCGAGAGACGCGCGAACAGTGGCAGAACCTCCACGCCTTCGGGATGGTGGCGTCGCAGCGCGTCGGCGGTTTCGCGTATCTCACGCTCACCGGCCAGGAACACCAGCACGTCTCCGCGTCCCGGCTGGGCGCAAAGTTCATCGACGGCCTCGACAATCGCCGCTGGCTGGCTACGCTCCGACGGATCTTCTGCGACGTTCCACGGCCGATAGCGCGTCTCCACCGGATAGGTGCGGCCGGACACCTCGATCACGGGCGCGTCGTCAAAATGCGCGGAGAAGCGAGCCGGGTCGATGGTGGCCGAGGTGACGATCAGCTTGAGCTCGGGCCGGCGAGGCAGCAATTGCTTGAGATAGCCGAGCAGGAAATCGATGTTGAGGCTGCGCTCGTGTGCCTCATCGATGATCAGCGTGTCGTATTGACGCAGCCATCGATCCCGCTGGATCTCGGCCAGCAAGATACCGTCGGTCATCAGCTTTACCCGACAGTCCGGGCCGGTCTTGTCGTTAAAGCGGATCTTGAAACCGACATGCTCGCCGAGCGGCTGCCCAAGTTCCGCCGCGATCCGGTTGGCGGTAGCCCGGGCCGCGATCCGGCGCGGCTGGGTGTGGCCGATGAGTCCCCGTATCCCGCGACCGGTCTGCAGACAGATTTTTGGCAGCTGTGTGGTCTTGCCAGACCCGGTCTCACCGCAGAGGATCAGCACCTGATGCTCGGCGATCGCCGCCGCGATCTCCTCGCGTCGCTCGCTGACCGGCAATTCGAGGGCATAGTCGATAGCCGGCTGGGTTTGCGCACGCAGACGGCAGCGCCCGATCGATGCACGGATGTCCTGCTCCAGCTTTTCGAGTGCCGACGGCGCGCCTTTGCCTGCGCCCTTTAATCGACGCCGCAAGCGTGCCTGATCCGCGTACATGGTCTCATCGACCAGGGCCTGCAGATCGCGGATGCGGGTGTCGGTCTCAGGCATGGAGGACTCCGGTCGCGGCACCGGTGACGCTAGGATTCGAGACGCTTTGCATCGCGCCACAAGCGCTCAAGTTCATCCGCCGCTGCATCGCCCAGCGCTCGATTCTCGGCACTCAGGGCGGTCTCCATTGCGCGGAAGCGGTGCTCGAATTTGGCGTTGCTCCGGCGCAGGGCGCGCTCCGGATCGAGTCCCCGATGCCGGCACAGGTTGACCAGGGTAAACATCAGGTCACCGATCTCGCCTTCCAGACGCTCGTTATCGTCGAGGTCCGATTCGAGTTCCGCCAGCTCCTCGTGCAGCTTGCCGATCACGCCAGCCACATCGGGCCAATCGAAACCTACGCTGGCAGCGCGGCGTCCGAGCTTGCCAGCGCGCACCAGCGCCGGGAGGCCGCGAGCGATCCCGCCCAGATGGCTGGTGTCGCTTTGCCCGGCCTGCCGTTCCTCGGCCTTGAGCCGTTCCCACGCCGCCGTCTGCGCGTTGGCGTTCTCGACCTGCTCGTCACCAAACACATGAGGATGGCGCCGGATCATCTTGCGACAGATACCTTCGACGACATCGGCGAACCGGAATGCGCCGACCTCCTCGGCCATGCGTGCGTGATAGACCACCTGCAGCAGGAGATCGCCCAACTCGTCGCGGAGATCCTCGAGTTCGCCGCGCTCGATGGCGTCGGCCACCTCGTAGGCTTCTTCTATGGTGTAAGGGGCGATCGTGGCGAAGGTCTGCTCGATATCCCACGGGCAGCCATCATCGGGATCGCGCAGACGCGCCATGATGTCTATCAGCCAGGACACCTCAGTCACGGATTCTCCTCCTCGAACAGACGTTGGCGCAGGCTGATCAACATGCCTGCGGTAGCGCCCCAGATGTTGTATTCGCCATAGGGGATCTCGAAATACGGCAGGCGTATGCCGAGGAAGCGGCGCTGACGGCGAAACACGCGTTCCCGATCGAGCACATAGGACAGGGGCACTTCAAATGCTTCTGCCACTTCGGTGGTGTCGAGCGTCAGCTCGAAGCCCGGTCGTACAAAGCCCACCACCGGTGTCACCGCGTAACCGGTGATGGTCAGATAGTTGTCCAGATAGCCGACCACCTCGACGTGGTCCTGATGCAGACCCACCTCTTCCTGTGTCTCGCGCAGCGCTGCACCGGTCGGACCCTCGTCCCGGTCTTCCAGACGGCCACCCGGGAAACTGATCTGCCCCGGGTGATGCTTGAGATCATCGGCGCGCCGCGTCAGCAGCAAGGAAAGGCCGCCCGGCCGGTCGACGATCGGCACCAGCACGGCCGCCGGTACCAGTCGACGGATACGCAGACGCCGCATCATCCGCGGCAGATCGCCATAGCCCGGCATCGAGATACGCTCAGCGGGCTGTGGCCGGCTTCCGGCCAGGCGTGCGCGGATCAGGGTCCTCAGATCGACGCCGCCGGCGTCGGCGAGCGACACTATTTGTTGATGCCGCCGCGCGTCAGCGCAACGGGATCCAGCAACCGCGCCAGATCGTCATCACTCAGATCGGTCATCTCCCGCGCGACCTCGCGGATCGGCCGGCCTTCCTTGTACGCGCGCTTGGCAGTTGCGGCGCCGAGTTCATAGCCGATGACCGGATTGAGCGCGGTGACCAAAATCGGGTTGCGCTCCAGCGCTTCCTGCAGACGATCCTGGTTGACCGTAAAACCGGCGATGGCGCGGTCGGCCAGCAGCCGGGTCACCGCTGCCAGCAGCTGGATGCTCTGCAGCAGGTTATGGGCGATGACCGGCAACATCACGTTGAGCTGGAAGTTGCCGGATTGACCGCCGATGGTGATCGTCGCGTCGTTACCGATGACCTGGGCCGCGACCATGGCTGCGGCCTCCGGTATCACCGGATTGACCTTGCCCGGCATGATGCTGCTGCCCGGCTGCAGCGCCGGCAGCGCGATCTCTCCGATACCGGCCAGCGGCCCGCTATTCATCCAGCGCAGGTCGTTGGCGATCTTCATCACGCTGACCGCCACGGTCTTGAGCTGGCCGGAGACTTCTACCGCCGCGTCCTGGCTGCTCAGGCTCTCGAAGTAATCCGGATTCGGCGTGAAATCGACACCGGTGCGTTCGCTCAGCTCTGCGGCAAAGCGGGCGCCGAATTCCGGATGTGCGTTGATACCGGTGCCGACCGCGGTACCGCCCTGAGCAAGGCGGGTGATTCTCGGCATCACGCTCTCGATCCGATCGATACCGCTGCGGATCTGTGCCGCCCAGCCACCCATTTCCTGAGCCATGGTCACCGGCATCGCATCCATCAGATGGGTGCGCCCGGTCTTGACGATGTCCGCGCAAGCCTCGGCCCTGGTTTCGAGCGTCTGTACCAGATGGGTCAGCGCCGGTAACAGCGCCTCGCGGATCTCCAGCGCGGCACTGACGTGGATCGCGGTCGGGATCACGTCGTTGCTGCTCTGACCCATATTGACGTGATCATTGGGATGGACCGCGGCGCCGAGGCGCTCGCTGGCCAGATGCGCGATCACCTCGTTGGCGTTCATATTGGTGCTGGTGCCGGAGCCGGTCTGGAACACGTCGATCGGGAATTGATCATCGTGGTGACCTTCAATCACCATGTCGGCAGCGTATTCGATGGCCGCTTCAATGTCCGCCTCGAGCAGTCCCAGCGAGCGATTGGCGCGTGCGGCGGACCATTTGACCAGCCCCACGGCACGGATAAAGCCACGCGGCATGCGCAGCCCGCTGACCGGGAAATTCTCCACCGCCCGCTGCGTCTGCGCGCCCCAAAGCGCGTCGGCCGGCACCTGTAATTCGCCCATGCTGTCGCGCTCGATGCGAAAGTCTTTGTCGCTCATCTGGACACTCCGAGAATGAGAAAAAGCTGCCGCGGTCAGGTGCCGGGCAGAGGTTTCAATTGGGCCGGAAAATACCGCAATCGGCTCTTGCGGGGCCGGCCGACAAACCCCGGGCAGAGCAACTGATGTATGATGCGCCATCCTAGCATTTTTGATTCCGACGGGCATGAAATCGAGCACTCTTACCGCGGTCTCCCCAGTCGACGGCCGCTACGCTGGAAAGGCCGCCGCGCTGCGCCCGATCTTCAGCGAATTCGGTCTTATCCGCTTCCGCGTCCAGGTCGAAGTGGCATGGCTTGAAGCGCTGGTCGCCAACCCGGAAATCGGTCTCCCGGCACCCGACCCGGCAGTGGTCTCGGTACTGCGGCGGCTGGCTGGCGATTTCACCGAGGACGATGCGCGTCAGGTAAAAGAGATCGAATCCACCACCAACCATGATGTGAAGGCGGTGGAGTATTTCATCAAGCGCCAGCTCGAGGCAGGCGGCGCCGAAGAGCGGCTGCTGGAATACACCCACTTCGCCTGCACTTCCGAAGACATCAACAACCTGGCGTACGCGCTGATGCTGGCCAGCGCCCGCGATGACGTCCTGCTCCCGGGGCAGGCATCGTTGATACGCCGAGTCACCGCACTCGCGCGGGACAATGCGGACATGGCGATGCTCTCCCGCACCCACGGCCAGCCAGCATCGCCGACTACCCTGGGCAAGGAACTCGCCAACGTCGCCTGGCGTCTCTACCGGCAGCGTGAACAGCTCGCAGCGGTCGGGATCATGGGTAAGATGAATGGGGCCGTCGGCAACTACAACGCACATCTGGCGGCGTTCCCGGACGTGGACTGGCCTGCCCTGAGCCGGCGCTTTGTGACCGGGCTCGGGCTCGGGTTCAATCCGTTCACGACACAAATCGAACCGCATGACTGGATCGCCGAGTACTGCCATGCCCTGGCTCGCTTCAACACCATCCTGATCGATCTCTGCCGCGACATCTGGGGCTATATTTCGATCGGATATTTTCGCCAGCGGACCGTCGCCGGCGAAGTCGGCTCCTCGACCATGCCGCACAAGGTCAACCCGATCGATTTCGAGAATGCCGAAGGCAATCTGGGCCTGGCTAATGCGCTGCTCGATCACTTCGCCGCCAAGCTGCCTGTCTCGCGGTGGCAACGAGATCTGACTGACTCGACGGTGTTGCGCAATCTCGGCGTGGCCGTCGCCCATACCTGCATCGCTTTTGCGGCGCTCGAGAAAGGCCTCGGCAAGCTAAAGCCCGACCCGCAGCGGATGGCCGCAGATCTGGATAAAAACTGGGAGGTGCTGGCGGAGCCGATCCAGACCGTGATGCGGCGCTATGGTATCGACAGCCCCTACGAGAAATTGAAGGCCCTCACCCGCGGCCGCAAGATCGGCGAGGCAGCGCTACGCGAGTTTATTGCTGGTCTCGAGCTGCCGGAAGAAGCCCGTGCGCGGCTGTCTGCGCTGACGCCCTCCGGCTATACCGGCAATGCCGCCGCGCAGGTGCTGGAGCTGCCGCCGGATCCATGATCTGCTGGCCCCCGGGGCTGGATGCCGAGCGCTTCCTGGCCGAGTACTGGCAGCGGAAACCGCTCTATCTGCCGGCAGCTCTGGTCCCCTGGCAATGTCCGCTGTCGCCGGAGGAGCTCGCCGGACTGGCCTGTGAGCCCGAGGTGGAATCCCGACTGGTCAGCGGCGACGACCAATCCGGATGGACGCTACGCCACGGACCGTTTGAGGAGCCCGACTTCACGACGGCCGCCGAACGCGGCTGGACCTTGCTGGTCCAGGATGTGGAAAAGCATCTGCCACAGCTCGCAGATATGCTCGAGCCGTTCGCATTCCTGCCGCCGTGGCGCATCGATGACCTGATGGCGAGTTTCGCGGCGCCTGGCGGCAGCGTGGGACCGCATGTGGACGACTACGACGTGTTCCTGGTCCAGGGGCTTGGCAGACGGCGTTGGTTACTGGATCAGCGGCCCGCCGACATCGCCTGGCAGGAAGAAGCCCCGCTGCGGGTACTGCGTCACTTCTCCCCGACGGAGACGATCGAGACCGATCCGGGAGACGTGCTCTATCTGCCACCCGGGGTCGCTCATCATGGGATCGGTGACGAACCCTCGATGACGCTCTCGATCGGTTTCCGGGCGCCGTCCGCCGGCGAGTTGCTGACGGCCGCGGGTGTGCTGCTGGATCAGCGCGCGCCGCTATTACGCTATGGCGATCGCGACATTGATCTGTCTGAGCGGGACGGAGGACGTATCGGCGCCGCGGCGAAAGATCGGGCGGCGCGTTTGTTGCAGCAAGCCTTGCCGCTCGAATCGAGGATCGTCGACGAAGCCCTGGGTCGCGTGGTGACCGGCAACAAACCCTGGCTGCTGTCCGCCCGCTCGGTCGAGGCGCTGGATGCGGATGAGCTTGTCGACAGGCTGGATCGCGGAGACCGGCTGCGGCGCGCGCCAACGGCGCGCTTCGCCTGGACCCACAGCGGTGACGATGTGTTGATATTCGCTGACGGGGCCAGCTGGAGGCTCGAGGCGGCCGGTGAGCAACTGGCCAGGGGGCTGTGCGAGACGTGTCCCCTGGGTCGGGGGCTGTTTTCTGCGGACGGCGTGACCGCGGATCGGGCACTGGATCTGCTGACAGCGCTACTGGAACAGGGCAGTCTGGAGTGGATCGAAGACGATTTTCGGGGCTAATGGAGCGCCAGATGAGCGATTTCAACGTGCGCGAGGCCGATTGGGAGCGTGAGGCCGAGGCCATCCGGCGGGTACGCGAGACCGTATTTGTCGTGGAACAGGCCGTGCCGGCGGATCTGGAATGGGACGGATTGGACGCCGTCTGCAAACAGGTGATCGCGGAAGACGCAAATCGTGACGCAATCGGCACCGGTCGGCTGCATCCTTCAGGGAAAATCGGACGCATGGCAGTTATGGCCCGATGGCGTGGGCGCGGTGTCGGCGCCGCGATCCTGGAACGACTGATCGGCCTGGCTCGCCACGAGGGACTGGAGGAGGTTTTTCTCCACGGTCAGACCCGGGTGCTGGACTTCTACGCCCGTTATGGATTCGTCGCCGAGGGTGAGGAATTCGACGAGGCGGATATCCCGCACCGGATGATGAGGCTAAAGATCTAGATCGATGCTGACAGAAGGCCAAAACGTGCCGGATAACCGCTCCGAGACCACCCGCCGGGTTCTATCCACCAAGGACGAGGTGCGCAGCGCCATGGTGGAAGTCGCGCGGACGGCAAGCCGCAGCATCACGATCATGACGCTGGACCTCGAGACCAACCTCTATGATCACCCGCATTTCCTCGATGCAGTGAAGTACCTGTGCCTGTCGCGCAGTTATGCACGCATCCGTGTGCTGATCACCAACCCGCGGCGGACACTGCGCGACTCGAACCGCTTTGTCTATCTCGGCCGCCGGCTCAGCAGCTTTATCGAGTTCCGTAACATCCACGAAAGCTACACCAGCCATCACGAAGCGTTCATGATCGCCGACGAGTCCGCGATCGTATTCCGCTCCGAAGCGGATCGCTGGGACGCCATTGCCGATACCCATGAACCCACCATGGCTCGGCATTATCTGAATATTTTTGACGAGATCTGGGCGGTGAGTCCCTCCTCCCATGAATTCCGTCACCTTCGTTTGTGAGCGCGCATGGGCAAGTTAAAACAAACAGTTAGGCGATACTTCTTAGGTGCATTCTGGCTTCCGGACCTGCACCCTGATAACGTCCGCCCATGAGCTTCCGCCCGGAGATCACGGTCGCTGCCCTGGTGCAGCAGCAGGATCGTTTCCTGATGGTCGAGGAACGCGCCTCCGGTCGCGTGGTCCTCAATCAGCCCGCCGGTCATCTCGAGGACGGTGAATCACTGGCCGAGGCGGTGATCCGCGAGACCCTGGAGGAGACCGCGTGGGCGGTCGAGCCGGTTGCGGTTACCGGTGTCTATTTGTGGCAAAGCCCGTTGAACAGCAAGACATTTCTGCGCGTGGCCTTTGCCGTCCGTTGTCTGCAGCATGACCCGCAGCGTGAGCTCGACAAGGGCATCCTGCGAGCGATGTGGATGAGCCGGGACGATCTGCTGGCGGAACACGCCCGCCTGCGCAGCCCGATGGTGCTGGACTGTATTGACGACTATCTGGCCGGCCGCCGCTATCCGCTGGATGTCCTCCGGGCGCTGCATAGACTGCCGGAAGAGCGCGGCGTCTCCGCGCTTTAGTCCCGCCTCCCGGGAAGCGCTCGCCTGGCGCAATCCCTCCCTGAACGCCTAAAATTGCCCGATGGCTCGACCTGGCTCAACTCGTGTGGTCGTCGGTATGTCGGGGGGTGTGGACTCCTCGGTGGCGGCCCTGCGCCTGACGCAAGCGGGTTACGACGTGCAGGGTCTGTTCATGACCAATTGGGAAGACGACGAACAGGCCTACTGCACATCGGCCCAGGACTACCAGGACGCTCGCGCCGTCTGCGACCTGCTGTCGATACCGTTGCATCGGATCAATTTCGCTGGCGACTATCGGGAGCGCGTGTTCAGCTATTTCCTCAAAGAATACGCGGCCGGCCGCACGCCCAATCCGGACGTATTGTGCAATCGCGAGATCAAGTTCGGCGCCTGCTTCGATTACGCTCGCCGGCTGGGCGCCGACCTGGTGGCTACCGGGCACTATGCCAGCACCGACGGCGACGGCGCACTGCTGCGGGCGGTGGACGAGGCGAAGGACCAGACCTACTTCCTGCTTGGCGTGGGCGCCGCAACCCTGCGCCAAACGTTATTCCCGATCGGCGATCTGGAGAAACAGGAAGTGCCCGTTCCGGGAATTCCTGGCGCGTTATCTGCCCGGCCAGCCTGGCGACATCGTGGCCGATGACGGCCAGGTGATCGGCCGGCATCAGGGTCTGATGTTCTACACCATCGGCCAGCGCCAGGGGCTGGGAATCGGCGGTCGGGCCGACGCCGGTGAGGCGCCGTGGTATGTCGCCGCCAAGGACCTGACGCGCAACCAGCTGATCGCGGTCCAGGGGCATGATCACCCCGCCCTGATGAGTTCGGGGCTGAGGGCTGTCGATGCGCACTGGGTCGCGGGCGAGGCGCCCGCACCGGCGCTGTGCTGCCAGGCACGGATCCGCCATCGCCAGGCGCTGCAGGACTGCGCATTCCGGCACGTTCCCGGGGGTATAGAGGTGCGCTTCGAGCGACCCCAGCGGGCGGTCAGTCCCGGTCAGTTCATCGCCTTCTATCGTGGCCGGGCCTGTCTCGGTGGCGCAATTATCGATGTCCCGCTGCGACTGCCTGCCGCTGATTTTGCGCAGATGGACGCAGACTCAGTCGCGGTCTGAGTCGTCTCCGTGTTTGTTTGTATAATGCGGCCCGTGCCGCAGCCATCCGTTGATGTTCCGGAGGAATCATGACCGACTCATTTGATGCGCGATCGACCCTGCAAGTAGGCGATCGTGAATTTGAGATTTTCCGTCTCGATGCGGTGAAGGATGGCCGCGTGAACCGCCTGCCCTACGCGCTGAAGATCCTGCTGGAAAATCTCTTGCGTCATGAGGACGGGATCAACGTGACGCGCGACAACATCAATGCGCTCGCCAATTGGGATCCGAAGGCCGAGCCATCTCAGGAGATCGCGTTTACTCCAGCCAGGGTCATCCTCCAGGATTTCACCGGCGTGCCGGCGGTTGTCGACCTGGCGGCGATGCGCGACGCCATGGTGCGTCTGGGTGGCAACGCTGAGGCGATCAACCCTTTGTCCCCTGCGGAACTGGTGATCGACCACTCGGTCCAGGTCGACAGTTATGGCAGCCGCGACGCCCTGGAGAAAAACAACGAGATCGAGTTCCAGCGCAACCGCGAACGCTATATGTTCCTGCGCTGGGGCCAGAATGCATTTGACAATTTTGCGGTCGTGCCGCCGGATACCGGCATCGTCCATCAGGTCAATCTCGAATACCTGGCACGGGTCGTGTTCGACAGCGAGAGAGCCGGCGTGCATCAGGCCTATCCGGACACCGTTGTCGGCACCGATTCCCATACCACGATGATCAATGGTCTTGGCGTGCTCGGCTGGGGCGTCGGCGGGATCGAGGCTGAAGCAGCCATGCTCGGTCAGGCGATCACGATGCTGGTACCTCAGGTGCTCGGTTTCGAGCTCAAGGGGAGTCTGAGTGAAGGCGCGACCGCGACCGATCTGGTGCTGACGATCACGGAAATGCTCCGGTCCAGGGGCGTGGTCGGCAAGTTTGTCGAATTCTTCGGCGATGGTCTCGACGATCTGCCGCTGGCGGACCGCGCCACACTTGGCAACATGTCGCCGGAGTTCGGTAGCACCTGCGCCATTTTCCCGATCGACGCCGAGACGATCCGCTATCTGGAGCTGTCCGGACGGGACCCCGCACGGATCCAGCTGGTCGAAGCCTATGCCAGAGAGCAAGGGCTGTGGCGGGAGCCGGGCGACAAGCCGGCCGACTATAGCGACGTGATGAGTCTCGAACTCAGCGACGTCGAACCCAGCATCGCCGGGCCGAGCCGCCCTCAGGACCGAATCCCGCTGCGGGAATCCCGACCGGCCTTCAGCAAGCAACTTGCCAAAGCAAACGCAGCCCGTACCGACGCCGGCAAGCCGACGGATGTCACCGCGGATCTTACGCTGGACGGTCGAGCCGCCAAATTGAAGGATGGTGCGCTGTTGATTGCCGCCATCACCAGCTGCACAAATACGTCGAATCCCGCGGTAATGGTCGCGGCCGGTCTGGTGGCGCGCAACGCGCGCAAACGCGGTCTGCACACGCGGCCCTGGGTCAAGACCAGTCTGGCGCCGGGATCCAAGGTGGTGACAGAGTACCTGCAGCGTTCGGGTCTGCTGCCGGATCTCGAAGCGATGGGTTTCAGCATCGTGGGTTACGGGTGCACGACCTGTATCGGCAACTCCGGCCCGCTGCGTCCCGAGATCGCCGAGGCGGTCAAAAGCAGCGACCTGCTCGGCTGCGCGGTGCTGTCGGGCAACCGCAATTTCGAGGGCCGCATCCATCCGCTGGTCAAACTGAACTATCTGGCCTCACCGCCGCTGGTAGTGGCCTACGCGTTGGCCGGGACCATGGATATCGATCTGCTCAACGAGCCGCTGGGCACCGACGACACTGGCGCTCCGGTCTATCTGAAAGACATCTGGCCGTCAGCCCATGACGTCCATGACACGGTGCTGGCCAATATCGATTCCGGGATGTTCCGGGACAGCTATGGCCGCGTTTTCCAGGGCGATGAGAACTGGCGCGGGTTGCCGCTGCCGGAAGGCGAAATTTATGCCTGGGACACGGACTCCACCTATGTCCAGAGCCCGCCCTACTTCACCGATATGACGCTGGATACCGAAGCGGCCGGAGCGATTTCTTGTGCCCGGGTGCTGGCTCTGCTCGGTGATTCGGTCACCACCGACCACATCTCGCCCGCTGGTAGCATCGCGGCGGACAGTCCCGCCGGCCGCTATCTGGTCAGCAAGGGCGTCGAGCAAAAGGATTTCAATTCCTATGGTTCACGCCGCGGCAATCACGAGGTGATGATGCGCGGCACTTTCGCCAACATCCGTCTGCGTAACCAGCTCGCGCCGGGTACCGAGGGCGGCTGGACACGCCATCTTCCGGACGGCGAGCAGATGTCGATCTTTGATGCGGCGATGAAGTATCGTGACGCAGGCACTCCACTCCTGGTCATCGCCGGTAAGGAGTATGGCTCCGGTTCGTCCCGGGACTGGGCGGCCAAGGGCACCAATCTTCTCGGTGTCAAAGCCGTGCTGGCCGAGACCTATGAACGCATCCATCGCTCCAATCTGGTGGGCATGGGCGTATTGCCGCTGCAGTTCCTCGGTGGCGAGAACGCCGCGTCTCTGGGTCTGACCGGTGAAGAAGTGTTTGACATCCACGGCGCCGAGGACCTTGAGGCGACAGAGGTGAGTATCAGCGCCCGACGGGATTCCGGTGAGGCGGTGGAGTTCAAGGCCCGGGTGCGCATCGATACACCGAAGGAGCGGGAGTACTTCCGCAACGGCGGCATCCTGCACTATGTGCTGAGACAGCTGGCCAGCTCGGCGTCGGCGGCTTGAGCGGCTGCGACCGGCGTCGATCCGGCGCTGAGTGAGCGCTATTCCGCCGGTGCTGGTCGAGCGGATGCGCTCGGCCGGATCGGTGCTGGTCCTCACCGGGGCCGGCGTTTCGGCGGAGAGCGGCATTCCCACGTTCCGCGATGCATTGAGCGGATTGTGGGCCCGGTATCGGCCGGAAGATCTGGCCACGCCCGAGGCGTTCGCGCGCCAGCCGGATCTGGTCTGGCGCTGGTATCAATGGCGCCGGCAGATCGTGGATGAGGCTCAGCCTAACCCGGGTCATCGCGCGCTGGCGGCGCTGCAACGCTGCCTCGGCGGGATGATGCTGGTGACACAAAACGTGGACGGGTTGCATCAGCGTGCCGGCAGCACGGACGTGGTCGAGCTCCATGGCAACTTGTTCGACGATTGCTGTTCGGCGGCAGGGTGCGCGCAATCGGCACCGACGGCGAGCCTTGACCAGGAGTCGCCGCCGCCCTGCCCGCGCTGTGGCGCGCCGCTGCGGCCCGGCGTCGTCTGGTTCGGTGAGCCGCTGCCGGAAGCGGCACTGGAACGGGCCACGCAAGCGGCCGGGTCCTGCGACCTGGTGTTTTCGGTAGGCACCTCAGGTCTGGTCTATCCAGCCGCGGAGCTGGCCTGGATCGCGGCGCGCAGCGGTGCGGCCGTGGTAGAGATCAACCCTGAACCGACGCCGCTGACCGCAGCGGCCGATTTTGTATTTTCGCAGCCGGGCGGCGTGGCGCTGCCGGCTATCCTCCGGGCCCTGGGTCCGGATCCATCAGACGGAGCTGATTTGTGACAGAGACACTCGCTGGAAAGGTAATTTTTATCAGCGGCGGCAGCCGCGGCATCGGCCGTGCTATCGCGCTGCGGGCGGCGCGGGACGGTGCAGCTGTAGTGATCGCCGCGAAAACAGCCAAGACCCACCCAAAACTCGAGGGGACGATCTTTAGCGTGGCCGAGGAAATCGAAGCGGTCGGTGGTGAATCACTACCGCTGCAGGTCGACATCCGCGATGAACAGCAGATCCGCGGCGCTGTAGACAAGACCATGCACAAATTTGGCGGTATCGACATCCTCGTCAACAACGCCAGTGCGATCAATCTCACCGGCACCCTGGAGACTCCCTCGCGGCGCTTCGATCTGATGTTCGGCGTCAACGTGCGCGGCACATTCCTGACTTCGCAAGCGTGTCTGCCAGCGCTGTTGCAGGCAGACAATCCGCACATCCTGAATCTGGCGCCGCCGCTCAACCTGGAGCCGAAATGGTTTAAAGATCACACCGCCTACACCATGTCCAAATACGGCATGAGCATGTGTGTGCTGGGTATGGCGGCGGAGTTCGCCGACCAGGGTCTGGCGGTCAACGCGCTCTGGCCCCGGACCGTGATCGATACGGCCGCCTTGCGCATGCTCGGTGACGCGATCGCGCCGGAGCAGTGCCGCAAGCCGGCGATCATGGCCGATGCTGCTCACTATGTGCTGACCCGCGACAGCCGCAAATTGAGTGGCCGCTTCCTGATCGACGAAGAAGTCCTCGCCGAGGCCGGGGTCAGCGATTTCGCGTCTTATGCGGTGGCGCCCGGCGCCGAGCTGGCTCAGGACCTGTTTGTTGACTGAACACCGATGAGCCTGGGCATCGCCTTCGAAGGTTGCGCCGGTCGCGCCGCGTTCCACGTCGGGGTCGTCGAGGCTCTGCAAGAGATCGGGGTGGAGCCGGCGTATGTGGCCGGGGCCAGCTCCGGCTCTATCGTCGCGGCGTTTCTTGCCAGTGGTCGCCAGAACACCATGACCGCCGACTGGCTGGCCGCTACCGGCGCCCGGGTGCTGCGCCCGGAGATGATCCTCCGTGGCCAATGGCCGTGGCGGATGAGCGACATCGTTGGCGAAGTACTCGAGCGCGCCTTCGGCGATCTCAGGCTACCCGAGTTGCCCCTGCCGGTGGCGATCCCGGTCACGTTGATCGAGCGCGGGCAGCGTCGGCGCCGCGTGTTGACCCGAGATGATGACGAGCGTCTGGTCGATGCGGTGCTGGGCTCTTGTTTCGTGCCGGGCCCTTATTCCACGACTGTGCGAGTGCAAGGGCGTATCGCGTTTGATGGCGCGTGGCTCTTACGCACCCCGGTGGATGCCGCGTTCAGCCTCGGCGCCACCCGCGTGCTGGCGGTGCTGGGTCATGCCCGCGGCCGCCTCAAAGCGGGCTATCCCTTTGGCACGGACGTTCCGGTTCCCGTGCACACGCGCCTGCTCTATCCAACATCAGACCTGGATCTCGGCGGCTATGACACGGACGGTGGCAGGGTCCGGGCTGCGATTGCGAACGGGCGCGAGACGCTGATGCGTTTTGTCGACAGCAACCGGGAATGGATGACTCAGTCGTCGTAGAACAGCCATCCTGGCACCTGCGTCCAGGAACCCGCGAGTTCCCGTTCCAGCGGCTGATAGTTCGGCAGATGCCTGGCCACCAGACGCCAGAATCGCGCTGAATGATTGAGGTGCGAGAGGTGGCAAAGTTCGTGGACCAGCAGGTATTCGACAAGTGCCGAGCGGACAAATAACAGACCACAGTTGAGGCTGATGCGGCCCTCGCTGCTGCAGCTTCCCCAGCGGCTGCGCTGACGCCCGATCCGCAAGCCATTTGGTCTGAGCCCGGTTTGCACCGCGAGCCTGTCGAGTTCGGGCACTAGCAACGCGCGGGCCCGGTCGATGACCCACCTGCGCAATAGTCGGCGGGGCCCGTTCCTGTCGTCCGGATCCCGATGCACGACCAGGCCATGGCCCGGGCGTTGCTCTAGCCGCACTCGACCCCGGGTATCCATATAGGTGACGTCGTGCCGCTCGCAGCACAACGTGAATTCGATCCGGCTGGGCAGTGATATATCGCTGGCATGGCCTGAGCCCGCCATCTCGGTGCGGGCGCGCCGGATCCAGGCCTGGTGCTCGTCGACAAACGCCTGCACCTCTCGAGCATGGGTCCGCAGTGGCACGACGACTTCCACCGTGCCATGCGGGAAAACCCGCAGGCCGAGCCTCCGGGCCCTGCGGCTGCGCCGTACGCGCAGCGTCGGCCCGATGGCGTCCGCGTCGAAAAGGGAGAGCTGGCTGGGGGGGCTAGCCGGGTTCGTCACCGGCGAATGATACCGCGGTCGCGCCGCTGACGGGACCGATGTGCGCCGTCTCGTGAACAAACAGCTCGACGTCGCGCTCGAACTGCAGTTTGCCGCGAACTTCGGAGTCCGGTCCGATTACGATCCGTGGCGGCTCGCCCATCGGATCCCCGTCCGCATCGCGTATCCTGATCCCGCCCTGAACCAGGCTGCCTGCGGTGACCAGCATGCCACCATTGACGTTGCTCAGATCACCGCCAACCTCGGCGGTCACCAGCTCGATCCTGCCGTTGACGGTGCCGATATCACCACTGACCGAGCTGCCTTTGTTCAGCCGCACCGATCCGTTGACCAGCTTGATGCTGCCCTTGACCCGGGCGTCGCGGCCCAGGTCCAGATCGCCGTTGACCGTCTTCAGATCACCGGCCTCGGCCCCCTCGCCCACATTGACCGGGCCGTTTACGGTGGCGCAATCACTGACCCGGGCGCCGTCTTTGATCGTGATGCGGCCGTTCATGGTGCGAAAATTGCTGTCGCTGGCGTCCGCGTTACGGCCTATGGTCACGTCGCCATTCATGGTCATGCCGTCGCCGGAGTAAGCCGCGTCGGCGGGCACGTCGATGTTTTCGTTGGCAGAGTACTCACAGCCCGAGACAAAAACCGCCGCGAACATGGCCGCGAACAGGGCGATAACTCGCCCTGAGCTTTGCCTGGCACCGGTTGTGAGTCTCGTCATGAGTGCTAAAGTTCCGCTGCAAGCCTGCTGGCCTGGTCGATGGCCGTCTTGGCGTCGAGTTCCCGGGCCTCAAACGCGCCCCCTACCAGGCTGTGACCGATCCCGGCCCTCTCGAGTTCCCCGGCGAGCGCCTGCAGCGGCTCCTGACCCGCGCAGACGACCACGGTGTCCACTTCAAGCAGCCGCGACGCCCCGTCGATGGTGATGTGCAGACCCGCATCATCGATCTTGTCATAGCTGACGCCGCTAAGGGTCTCGACGCCGCGCGCGCGGATCGATGTGCGGTGGATCCAGCCCGTGGTCTTGCCAAGACCGGCGCCCGGTTTGGATTTCTTGCGCTGCAACAGGAAAATTTTTCTCGGCGACCGGGTTGGCTGTGCATCAATCCCTTTGACTCCGCCCCGGGCCGTCAGGTTTACATCGATGCCCCACTCGCGGCTAAACGCCGGCACTGCGGGTGCGCCGTCGGCATGGGACAGGAACTCGGCCACATCGAAACCGATGCCACCAGCGCCGATGATGGCAACGGTCGCGCCGACCGGGCGGCCACCGAGCAGCACATCCACATAGGACAGAGCTTTAGGATGATCGATGCCATCGATCTCGGGTTGGCGTGGCACCACGCCGGTCGCGACCACCACGTGATCGAAACCCTCGGCGACAAGCTCGTCACCCATGACGCGATGGCCAAGACGCAGGTCCACCCCATTGAG
>CAMYOC010000040.1:91116-100238 GCA_947259915.1 uncultured Gammaproteobacteria bacterium | reverse complement strand
AATAGCGCAGCGTCTCGTGGAACTCCTCCTTGCCGGGGATCCGTTTCGCCATATTGAACTGGCCACCCACCGCCGGCGCCGCGTCGAACAGGACCACCTCGTGACCGCGACCGGCGGCGATCGTGGCACAGGCCAGACCGGCCGGGCCAGCCCCGACCACCGCGATCCGACGCGGCTGGCTGGTCGGCGGGTAGTTCAGTTGGGTCTCGTGACAGGCGCGGGGGTTGACCAGGCAGGAGGCCGTCTTGCCTTTGAAGGCGTGGTCCAGACAAGCCTGATTGCAGGCGATACATACGTTGATCTCGTCCTCGCGGCCCTGCATCGCTTTGCGCGGAAAGTCCGGATCGGCCAGGAAGGGACGCGCCATGCTGACCATGTCGGCGTCGCCCCTGGCCAGCACGTCTTCGGCTACCGACGGCGTGTTGATCCGGTTGGTGGTCACCAGCGGGATCGAGACTTTGCCCATCAGCTTGCGCGTCACCCAGCTGAATCCGGCCCGCGGCACCATCGTCGCGATGGTCGGGATGCGCGCCTCATGCCAGCCGATCCCCGTGTTGATCAGCGTAGCGCCCGCGGCCTCGATGTCCCTGGCCAGGGTCTCGACTTCTTCCCAGCTTGATCCGTCGTCGACCAGGTCGAGCATGGACAGCCGGTAGATGATGATGAAATCCTCGCCCAGGGCTTGCCGGGTCCGGCGCACGATCTCCACTGGCAGCCGGCTGCGGGCATGGAAGTCTCCGCCCCAACGGTCGCGGCGATGGTTGGTCCTCGTGACCAGGAACTGATTGATGAAATAGCCTTCCGAGCCCATCACTTCGACGCCGTCATAGCCTGCCTCCCTGGCGAGGCTGGCGCAGCGTACAAAATCGCGGATCTGTTTCTCGACGCCACGTTCGCTGAGTGCGCGTGGTTTGAACGGGGTGATCGGTGATTTGATGGCCGACGGCGCCACCGTCAGCGGATGATAGCCATAGCGGCCCGCGTGCAGGATCTGCATGCAGATGCGCCCGTCTTCCTGATGCACGGCTTCGGTGATCAGGCGATGCCGCGCGACCTCGCCGCGCCGGCTCAGCTTGCCAGCGAACGGGGCGACCCACCCGGCTCGATTGGGTGCGATCCCGCCGGTGACGATCAGGCCGACGCCGCCACGAGCGCGCTCGGCGAAATACGCGGCCAGCCGTGGATAATCCCGCGCCTTGTCCTCCAGACCGGTATGCATCGACCCCATCAGCATGCGGTTGCGCAGCACGGTAAAGCCCAGATCGAGGGGCGCCAGAAGATGGGGAAAATTGTCCTGCGTCACGTCATCTGCCTCTATCATGGGTTGGCCGGACTATACGTTATGCCGCCGCAGCGCAACAATCGCCGGAATGGCGCCGGACGGCGGCGTCGGTAGCAATATCCGACACCAGTCTATAATCAGCTATTGTTCTTCCACCGGCGCGGTCTGCTGCAAGCGCCGTCGAATCACGGGTTGAGGCCACCATGCCGAGTCTGTCTTTTTACGATTATGCTTTTCTGGTTACCGAGACCGCGGACAGCCCGAAACACGTTGCCGGGCTGCAGATCTTTAGTCCGCCGCCCGGTTACGAAGGTGACTTTGTGGTCGACCTGGTCTCCGCGCTGCGCACGCGGCCGCCGGGATCGCCATTCAATATGCGTCTCGAGGGTTCGCTGCTCGGTATACCGAGCTGGGTCGACGACGAGCATTTCGATATCGATTATCACCTGCGGCAGACCCGCTTACCCGCCCCGGGCAACCGTCAGCAGCTGATGGACGTCGTGGCCAGGCTCCACTCGATGCTGCTGGATCGGCAGCGGCCGCTGTGGGAGATGCACGTCATCGAGGGACTGGATGACGGTTCTTTTGCGCTCTACAGCAAGATCCACCATGCCTACTGCGACGGCGCCACGCTGGTGCGGCTGATGATGAGCACGCTTAACCAGACACAGGATGACCGTACGCTGCGGGCCAGCTGGGAGCCGATGGAGAAAGCGCGCTATCGCAAGCCCGAGCAGGGCCTGAGCGAAAAGCTCGGCAAACGCGTCGATCAGATCAAGCGGACAGCCCACACGGCGCTGGAGTTATCCGGTCTCGCCGGACGCATGGCGCTACAACGGCTTGGCGCCCAACCCGGCCGTCTGCCGGTCCCGTTCACCGCGCCGCGCACACGATTGAACGCGACGGTCACCCGCGCTCGCCGCGCGGCCATCGGCGAGTTGTCCATGGAAGACGTCAAGCGGCTGTGTGCCCAGACCGGGACCACCATCAACGATGTGCTGGTCACGCTCTGTGACATTGCGCTGACGCGCTATCTGCGTCAGCACGACGATCGCCCCAAAGGTCCGCTGGTCGCGCAGATGCCGGTCTCTCTGCGCCGGGATGGCAATGAGGAGATGGGCAATCAGATCGCCATCATGCCGGTCACGCTGGGCCGGGCCTCGCATGACCCGCTGCGCCGTCTGCACGAAGTCAGCCGCTCCTGTGCCGAAGTAAAGGAAGAGGCGGTATCGATGTCCCAGGACACGGTTTCGATCTATACGCTGATGATCCAGGGGGTGGCGCAGGCCGGCGAGTTTCTCGGCATGAACGAGACCCTGCCACCGCTGGGCAATATCCTCATCTCCAATGTGCCGGGCCCACGTGTCCCGCTCTTTCTGTGGGGCGCGAAATTGACCAGCTCCTACCCGCTGTCGGCGATTCCGCCGGGGCTGGCGATGAACATCACCATTTTCAGCTACGACGGCAAGTTCGATATCGGCATGATTGCGGGTTATGACGCGATCCCGGACATCGACGAACTGCCGGCGTATATGAATGACGCGTTCGCGGCGCTGAGCGCAGCGGCCGCGCGCCAGCAGGTGCGCGGTAGCAAGGGCCGGCGTGTCGGCGCGCGGGCCCGCAGCAAGAAAGCAGCGGTCAGGGCGCGCAAGAAAGCGCTCCCGGTGGACAGAAAGGCCAAACAAAAGAAGACCGGCTCGAGCGGTAACCGTAGCCGCCAGGCCGACGCGAAAAGCCGCTTATCGGCGACCGGCCGCAAACGCCAGAGCGCGAGCCGCGCGGTCAGGTTTGCGGCGCGCGGAGCTGATCAATCGGATTCGGAGAAGAGCCATTAGACGCTGCTTGCGGATTGCCGCTTGCAGGGTGCGACACCATCCGCGGTGGAAAGGATCCACGCTCCGGTGCAGTTGATCGACGTCGGCGTCAATCTGGCCCACGACAGTTTCGATCACGACCGTGACGAGGTGCTGGCCCGCGCCCGGGCCGCAGGCGTCGGCACCATGGTGGTCACCGGCAGCTGCCGTGAGTCCAGCCACCGGGCACGACAACTGGCCCACGAGCACACAGGCATGCTCTACGCCACCGCCGGCGTTCACCCCCATCACGCCAGGGATTTCGACGCGGAAGACCGGGCATGGATTCGCGAGCTGGCCGCGGACCCGGTCGTCACCGCCGTGGGCGAGTGCGGACTGGATTTCTTCCGCAATTTCTCTCCGCCAGCTGACCAGGAGCACGCCTTCCACCAGCAGCTGGCGCTGGCCAGCGAGCTGCAGATGCCGGTGTTCCTGCATCAGCGTGACGCCCACGAGCGATTCTGCGCGATCCTGCGCGAACATATCGCGGACCTCCCGCGTGGCGTCGCCCATTGCTTTACCGGCGATCGTCGGGAGCTGGAGGATTATCTGCGCCTGGGTTTGTCGATCGGCATCACCGGCTGGATCTGCGACGAGCGTCGGGGTGGCCATCTGAAATCGCTTATCAGCCACATCCCGCCGGATCGCCTGCTGCTGGAGACCGATGCGCCGTATCTCCTGCCACGAGATCTGGATCCAAAACCGCGCACTCGCCGCAACGAGCCCTGCCATCTCGCCCATATCCTTGCTGTCGTCGCCGCCGCTGCAAATCGTGATGCGGATGTCCTCGCGGCAGAAACCAGCGCCAATGCGCGGCTGTTTTTCGGACTGCCTGAGGCCGGGTAGCCGGATGATCTGGTCTCATATTCTAGAAAGATGATTCAAAACAGCGCATAAGCTCCTGTTTTTAAATTTTATTAGTCTAGTTATTGGGCATGCCCTAAGAAAACATCAAAGTCATTGCCCTGTCGGTCCCGCCCCGCGAGAATGAAACAGGCTCCGATCGTCTGACGAGGAATACGCTATGGACCCCGCACAAATTTCCGCCTTCGTAGACCAGACCTGGGACGAAAGCATCGTGCCGGAGCTCTGCGAATACGTGCGGATTCCCAACAAGTCGCCGGTGTTCGATCCCGACTGGCAGGCGCATGGCCACATGGAGGAAGCGGTCGCGCTGATGGAGCGCTGGTGCCGCGCCCAACCAGTGACCGGTATGACCGTCGAGGTGGTGCGGCTGGAGGATCGCACGCCACTGCTGTTTATCGAGGTCGCGGGCGCCACAGACGACACCGTGCTGCTCTATGGACACCTGGACAAGCAACCGGAATTCACCGGTTGGGAGGCCGATCTCGATCCCTGGGTGCCGACGCTGCGCGACGGCAAACTCTATGGCCGCGGCGGCGCCGACGACGGCTATGCCGTGTTCGGCTCTCTGGCCGCTATCCGCGCGCTACAGGAACAGGGTCAGCCTCATGACCGCTGCGTGATCCTGATCGAGGCCTGTGAGGAATCCGGCAGCTATGACCTGCCCTACTACATCGACGCGCTGTCAGAACGCATCGGGCACCCCAGTCTGGTGGTGTGCCTGGACGCGGAGTGCGGCAACTATGACCAGCTTTGGTGTACTACATCTCTGCGCGGCAATGTGATCGGCACGTTGAGCGTCGAAGTCCTCAACGAGGGCGTGCATTCGGGCGGCGCCAGTGGCGTCGTACCGTCCTCGTTCCGCGTCATCCGCTCCCTGTTGAGCCGGATCGAGGACGAGCGCAGCGGCGAGATTGTGTTGTCGGCGCTGAACGCGCCGATACCCGAGGCCCGGGTAGTACAGGCACGATCAGCCGCCGAGGTGTTGGGAGACTCGGTGTTCGAGAAATTCGCATGGGCCGGCGACGCCCGTCCGATCGCGGACGATCCGGTAGAGCTGCTGCTCAACAACACCTGGCGACCGACGCTGTGCGTGACCGGTGCCGGGCTTATTCCCGATCTGGGCCATGCCGGCAATGTCATGCGCCCGGCAACGGCCCTGAAGCTCTCATTCCGCGTACCGCCGACGATCAATGCAGAAGATGCGGGTGCCTCGATCAAGACAGCCCTGGAGACGGACCCCCCCTATGGGTGTCGGGTTCGGTTCGAGCTGGAATCGGCGATGAGCGGCTGGGACGCGCCACCGGTGGCGCCCTGGCTCGAGCGTGCCATGCACGCGGCCTCCGCAGCGTTCTTTGGCGCACCGGCCATGTACATGGGCACCGGTGGCAGCATCCCGTTTATGGGTATGCTGGGTGAGCGCTTCCCCGGAGTGCAATTCCTGATCACCGGCGTGCTCGGGCCGAAATCCAATGCCCACGGGCCCAACGAGTTTCTCGACATCGCTACGGGGAAACGGATCACCGCCTGCGTGGCGCAGGTACTGGCCGATCATTATCGACGCGAGACCATCCGGGATCACTAGACGCGGGTCTTACTGAGACCCGCGCCCGGAGCGATCAGCCTAGATGCGGTTTTGCGACCTGGGCGAGATGCTCCCAGCCGCCCTGAAACGCTTCAAGCGTCTGGCCGTGATCGCCGTCACCGGAGAATTCCTCTTCCAGCTCGGTCAGCGTGCTGACCTGCTCCACGGCACCGGCCGGGAACTCCACGGGACCCGCGAACACGACGCGGCCGAAGACGGGCACCGGTCTGACCAGCCGCTCGACCGCCTGCACGCGGGCCGCCAGTGCCTCCAGCGGATTGCGGAAAGCGAAACGACGCTCGCCGGCCATGACTTTCCACTGTTCCAGCCGCGGTCCTCCAAACACGGCGCCGCGGGCGTTACGCAGATCGATGACCAGCACACCGCGCCCGGTGAGCATCACATGCTCCAGATGGATTTCGCCATCGAGACCATCATCGATTACCACATCCTGGAGCCGCTGCCGGCTGAGGCGACTGAATACGCTTTGCGGTCGCGCCCGGAGCCTGCGACGCAGCCGTATGAGCAGATAGATAGACAGCCCCAGGCCGAGCGCGCCGCCCGTGGCCGCCAGCATCTGCTGCGTCGAGAATGGATCCATGGCACATCCCTGATGACGGGCCGCCGGGACGGCCGCTGGGGTGAGTGGAATTGTAACGGCATGACGCCGCTTCGTCAGGATCTGGGTAGGCCGAGCCGGCGGATCCGCCGAGACTGTCTGAAGCTGTCGGCGCTGAATATCGCCAGACCGGTCCAGATGCAGCCGAAGGTGATCGCATGGGCGCGCGTAAACGCCTCGTCATAGACAAAGACTGCGAGCAGGAAACTCAGCGTCGGACCCAGATACTGGAACAGCCCGAGCACGGTAAGCGGCAGCCTGCGTGCCGCCTGCGTAAACCAGAGCAGCGGCAACATGGTGACCGGACCACCCGCCACCAGCAGCCACGAGATCCCGCTACCCTGGGTCAGGAAAGCGCCCTGATCGTGCGCACCGAGCCACAGGATCGCGCCAAGAGCGAGCGGGAACAGGAACGCCGTTTCGACAAACAAGCCCCCCAGCACGGGCACCTCCATGCGTTTGCGCAGCAGACCGTAGAGTCCGAAGCTAAAGGCCAGGACCAGCGCAATCCACGGCAAGCGGCCCATGCTGAACGCCAGATTGATCGTTCCGAGCGCGGCCAGCACGACGGCAATAATGCGCGCCCGGTTGAGCCGCTCACCCAGCAGCGTCATGCCGAACAGCACATTGACCAGCGGATTGATGTAATAGCCGAGACTCGAGTCCAGCACCCGATCCGTGTCTACGGCGTAGATAAAGACCAGCCAGTTGGTAGAGACCAGCAGCGCGGTCAGCAACAGGGTGGCCAGCGTCCGCGGTGAACGCAGCACCGGCACCAGCCTGCCCCAGTCCCGGCGCCAGCTCAGCAGCAATGCGCCGATCACCACGGTCCATACGATCCGGTGCGCGAGCACATCGACCGGCAAGACGCCGTCGAGCAGCTTGTAGTAGGCAGGGACGAAGCCCCAGAAGCCGAATGCCGCCAGCGCATAGCCAGCACCGGCGCGAAAGTGCGCGGGGTCCTCGCTCAAACGGAGACGGCACCGGCAGCGGACGTAAGCAGACGGGCACCAGGAGCGTTGATCGCGGATACCCAATGCTCGGTCGCCACGTCGTTCTCTGCAAAGGCGTCGACCATGGCCTCTGCGACCTCAGCAGCGAGCTCCTGACGACACCAGGCGAACATGCTGGGCCCGCTCCCGGAGATGGACGCGCCGAGCGCGCCGGCGTTTGTCGCGGCAGCCTGCACCGCTGCAAAGCCGGGGATCAAAGCTCGTCGCTGGGGCTCGATCACCACGTCGCGTAAACAGCGGCCAATCTGGTCCATATCACTGCGCAGACAGCCGGCCACAAAACCCGCCAGGTGCTGAGCATGCTGGACATGGGTGCTCAGGGGCACTGAGCTTGCGAGCATCGCACGAGCATCGCGGGTATCCACCCGGAGCTCCGGGTGCACCAACACGCAGCAAACATCGGCTGGAACCGGCAGACGGGTGATCGCGGGTGGGTCACCGGCTTCGCACAGGACCAGCCCGCCAAACAGACTCGGCGCCAGGTTATCAAGATGCCCGGCGCCGCTGGCCACGGTCTCGCCCATGGCCGCATAGATCAGCTGGCGTTCGGGATCGAGTCCGAGCTGCCACAGCGCATTGGCAGCGACTATGGCGGCGACCGCCGAGGCGGCGGATCCGCCCATGCCCGAGCCCAGCGGGATCCCCTTTTCTATCGTGACGGCGACCCCTTCGGTGATCGAGAAGTCCTGACACAGCGCGACCAGCGGTCGCAGCGCCGTATTGGAGGCCGGGTCCGCGGGCAGTTCCCGGATACGACCAAAGACGCCCTGCAGACGGATCCCGGGCCGGTCGTCCCGGCGCAGCGTCACGGTGTCACCGATCCCATCCAGCGCGTGGCCAAGGACGTCGAAACCGACACCGACGTTGCCCACCGATGCGGGCGCAAAAGCGGTGACCGAGGAATTTATGCTCATGATTGACTGTCCAGGCGTCCGCTCTTACCGTTTCCGGCGCCGCAAAAATTACGCTACCCCGGTGGGCGTAAGGCCCCAGACCGAGAGCGCCTGCGCCGCGGCCGGTGCCCCAATCCGGCAACCCGGCGCGGCGGAGGCCGCGTAACCATATCCAGCCCACCCGGGCGGCGCAAGGGAGCGCAATTGACCACGGGTCGCAGAATTTGTCATCCGTGGGAGTTATCATTAGAGGTTCTGCTCAATCAGCCAGCCTGGCCAGGCATGAGGAGCCCGCTGTGACTATCGAATCCGCGCCGTTATCACCGCAATCTGCGTCCCCGGACGACATGGAGACAGCTGCCAGCGCACCAGAGCAGTTTGATCTGGAGAGCTCTGAGTGGTTCTTGAACCGGGAGCTGACCTGGCTGGAATTCAATCGCCGCGTACTCCACGAAGCCGAGGACACGCGGAATCCTCTGCTCGAGCGGGTCAAATTCCTCGCCATCATGAGCTCCAACCTGGACGAGTTCTTCATGAAGCGCATCGGCGGCCTGAAACAACAGGTGGGCGCCGGCGTCCACGAGTTATCCGCCGACGGGCGCACCCCGGCCGAACAGATCGAGGCCTGCCACCAGATGGTGGTGAGCATGAAGTCGGATCAGCTGCGTCTGGCCGGGCTGCTCAGGGCTGAGCTGGCCGAATCCGGAATCCGTATCAGCCGCTATGCGGAATTGAGCAGCAAGGAGCAGACACAGCTTCGCGACTACTATCTGCAGAATATCTATCCACTGGTGACCCCGATCGTGATGGATCCGGCGCACCCGTTTCCGTTTATCTCCAATCTGTCGCTCAACCTCCTGGTGACGATCGTGCGGCCCGACGGCAAGGGCACCGCGCTGGCTCGGATAAAAGTGCCGCTCGGCTCCGGCGTCAAGCGGTTTTTGCCGATCGAGGAACAGACCCACTTTGTGCCGCTTGAGGATGTGATCGCGCATAACGTCGATCTGCTGTTT
>CAMYOC010000040.1:0-91071 GCA_947259915.1 uncultured Gammaproteobacteria bacterium | reverse complement strand
CACCGAGCGTTCGGAAGAACAGGCCAATGACCTGCTGGAACTGATCGAGTCGGAGCTGCGCGATCGCAAGTTCGCCCCGGTGGTGCGGCTGGAGGTTTCGCCGGGCATGCCCAAGATCCATCGTGGCATGCTGGCGGCAGAGCTCGGCCTCAACGAGGACGAGGACGTGTTCGAAGTCGAAGGCCTTATGCAGAAACGCGATCTGTTCCAGATCGCCTCCATCGATCGTCCGGAACTCCGCGATCCGCCGCATCATCCGGTGGACAACGCCAGGATCGTGGGGGCGCCGAATCTGTTCCATTTTATCCGTAATGAAGGAGCCGTCCTGCTGCAGCATCCCTATGAATCCTTTGCCACTTCGGTAGAGCGATTCGTACGCGAGGCGAGTCAGGATCCGAAGGTGCTGGCGATCAAGATGACGCTGTACCGGACCGCGGAGAAGTCACGCATCGTCGACTACCTGCTGGATGCTGCGCACAACGGCAAACAGGTGGCGGTGGCGGTCGAGCTCAAGGCGCGATTCGATGAGTCGGCGAATATCCGCTGGGCCAACCGCATGGAGCAGAATGGTATCCATGTCTCCTATGGCGTGGTCGGGCTCAAGACCCACAGCAAAGTCGTGTTTGTCCTGCGTCAGGATTACGACGGCTTGCGCCGCTACGCGCATCTGGGCACTGGCAATTACCACTCCGGCACTGCCAGGATCTATAGCGACCTCGGCATGCTCACCTGCGATCCGGTGATCGGCGACGATCTGACCGAATTATTCAATTTCTTGACCACAGGTTTCGTACCGAATCGCGATTATCAGAAGCTGCTGCCGGCGCCGAAGCATCTGAAGAAGGGACTGTTGGCGAGGATCGAGCGAGAGATCGCCCTGCACTCACCCGAGAACCCGGGGCACATCCAGTTCAAGGTGAATGCACTCGAGGACACCGACATCACCCGGGCGCTCTACCGGGCCTCGCAGGCGGGTGTCCGGATCGACCTGATCATCCGCGACACCTGTCGTCTGCGACCGGGCATCCCGGGTCTTTCGGACAACATCAGCGTGATCAGCATCGTCGGGCCATTTCTCGAGCACACGAGGATTTTCTATTTCCGCAACGGTGGCGACGAAGAGTATTTCATCGGCTCGGCGGACCTGATGAAACGCAATCTGGAGAGCCGGGTGGAGATTGTTACTCCGGTGGAAGCGCCGGCGCTGCGTGAGTTGCTGCGCGAGATCCTCGAGGTTCAGCTCGCCGATCAGCGCTGCGCCTGGGACATGCAGCCCGACGGCCAATATGTCCAGCGCAAGCCAAAAACCAAAGGCCAGCAGGCCAGTTCACAACAAAAGCTGATCCAGCTGGCTGAACGGCGGCTCAAACAAGCCAGGCAGCTGGGCAAGAAGGTCCGCGCCAAACAACGCAAAACCGTAGCGCGCCGGGTTAAATAGGCCGCGCTCTCAGGACCCGCAGAGGGTTCTCAAGTCTTGTTGGCGTGGCCTTGCTGATTCTGGCGCTGACGTTGGATGACGCTCGCGTCGGCTGACCGTCAGCGCGCGCGACCACATGCGGGATGCTGCGGACCTTACCCGGTGTGGTCCCGGCTCATCTCCTGCAGCGCGCTCAGCACGTCGCGGACGATAATGCGGCCCACGACCCGGTTGTGTTTCATCACCGGGAACCCGCGATAATAGTATTCTCCGCCTTCAAGAAACATTTTCGCGACATGCATGATGCTGTCGTCCACATCCACGCTGCGGATCTCCATGTGCATGATGTCCGCGACGCGCTCGCCGCGGTTGCCGTGGTAAGCGCCATGGAGTCCGGCCCTGAGCCCATCGACCTCGGACAAGACCCCCACCAGGTTGCCCAGCTTGTCGATCACAAACCCGCCGGACATGTGTTTGTCGACGATCTGCTGCACCGCTTCCAGCACATCCGTATCCGGCAGAAAAGTGAGAAAACGTTTGCTCATGTAGTCGCGTGCTTTATGGGACATCGCAGTGTCTCCCGGCGTCTGAACGCGCCTTGATCGGGACTCCCCCGGTGCGGGTTATCCGCGCCTGCCGCTTCGGACACGGCCGCTGACATACACCACCACAGTCAGAATCGACGCCGGCAACCTGATTGAGCCCGCCACAGCTGCCCTGGATCCGTCGCCCGGACAGCAGCAGGCCCGAGGCCAGCCCGAGGATCGCCAGCGCAAAAATTGCAAAACTCAATACGATGGTCGTCATTGCATACAGACCTTGCGCTAACCGCCAAAATCGTCGAGCAGGATGTTATCGTGCTCTACGCCGAGATTGGCCAACATCTCCAGCACTGCCTTGGTCATCATCGGCGGCCCGCAGATATAGTATTCACAGTCTTCCGGGGCCTTATGGTCCTTGAGATAATTCTCGTAAAGAACCTCGTGGATAAACCCGGTATAGCCATCCCACTGGTCTTCCGGGAGAGGATCAGAGAGAGCGATATGCCAGACGAAGTTGTCGTTGGCCGCGGCCAGGCGATCGAAATCTTCCGTATAGAACATCTCGCGTTTGCTGCGCGCGCCATACCAGAAACTCATCTTGCGCTTGCTGTGCAGGCGTTTGAGCTGGTCGAAGATGTGCGCGCGCATCGGCGCCATACCGGCACCACCGCCGATAAACACCATCTCCGCATCGGTATCCTTGGCAAAGAACTCGCCGTAAGGGCCTGAGACCCAGACTTTGTCACCGGGTTGCAGGCCATAGATAAAGGACGACATGATCCCGGGCGGCGCGTTGGGCGCATTCGGCGGCGGCGTCGCGATACGCACGTTGAGCATCACCAGGCCCTTCTCCTCCGGGTAGTTGGCCATCGAGTAGGCCCGGGTCACCGTCTCGTCGCAGCTGGCGGTGTAACGGAACAGATCGAAGCGTTCCCAGTCGTCGCGGAACTGCGGCGGGATATCGAAATCCGCGTAACTCTTCTTGTAGGGCGGACACTCGATTTGGATGTAGCCACCGGCACGGAAATTCAGGTCAACGCCTTGCGGTAACTCCAGTACCAGTTCCTTGATAAAGGTGGCGACGCAGCGATTCGAGCGCACCGTGCACTCCATACGCTGCACCCCGAACACCTCGCGGGGCACCTCGATCTTCATGTCCTGTTTTACTGCCACCTGGCAAGACAGGCGATCGCCGTGTGCCGCTTCGCGCTTGGTGACAAAACTGGTCTCGGTGGGCAGGATCGTGCCGCCGCCTTCGAGGATGCGCACCCGGCACTGGCCACAGGTGCCACCACCGCCGCAGGCCGAAGCCACAAACAGCTTGGCCTCAGCCAGGGCTCCCAGCAGCTTGCCGCCGACCGGGGTCTCGATCACGCGTTCCTCGTTGATCTCGATCCTGACGGTGCCGGTCGGGACCAGTCTTGATCGGGCGAGGAGGATGATGGTGACCATCGCCAACACGATGGCGGTGAACATCACGACTCCGAGAACCACAGTCTCCATTGATCGTTTCCTTTCGCCCCGACCGCCAGCGTTTAGAGCTGGATCCCGGAAAAAGACATGAACGCAAGCGACATCAGCCCGACGATGATAAAGGTGATACCGAGTCCCTGCAGACCGTCAGGCACATCGCTGTATTTGAGTTTCTCGCGCACGCCGGCCAGCGCGACGATGGCGAGCGCCCAGCCCAGACCGCTGCCGAGACCGTAGACGACGCTCTCGCCGAAATCGTAGTTGCGCTCGACCATAAACAGCGAGCCGCCGAGGATCGCGCAATTGACCGTGATCAGCGGCAGGAAGATACCCAGCGCGTGGTAGAGCGCGGGGAAATACTTGTCCAGCGCCATCTCCAGGATCTGCACCATGGCCGCGATCACGCCGATATAGGTGATCAGGCCGAGGAAGCTGAGATCCACCTCTTCCAGCCCGGCCCAGCTCAACGCGCCTTCCTGCAGTACCAGGGTGTAGATCAGATAATTGGTGGGCACGGTGATCGTCTGCACGACCACGACCGCCAGACCCAGACCCAGCGCCGTCTCCACCTGCTTCGACACGGCGAGGAAGGTGCACATGCCGAGGAAGAACGACAGCGCCAGATTCTCGATAAAGATCGAGCGGACCAGCAGGCTGAGGTAGTTCTCCATCAGATCGCCTCGATCCGGTGCACGCGGATCTCGTAGTCCGGCTTTTCAACCTGGACGGGCTTCCACGCGCGGATGGCCCAGATCATCAGGCCGATCAGGATAAACGCGCTTGGCGCCAACAGCAGCAGACCATTGGGGTTGTACCAGCCCCCGTCTGTCACCAGCGGCAGGATCTGATGGCCAAACAGACGCCCGGAGCCGAACAGCTCACGGACAAAGGCCACCGCGAGCAGGATCACGCTGTAGCCGATGCCGTGGCCGATGCCGTCCAAAAGGCTCGGCCATGGCTTGTTAGAAGAGGCGAAGGCCTCGGCACGGCCAAGCACGATACAGTTGGTGATGATCAGGCCGACAAACACGGACAGCTGTTTACTGATCTCGTAGGCATAGGCCTTGAGGATCTGATCCACCAGGATCACCAGCGAGGCGATGATCGTCATCTGGATGATGATGCGGATACTGCTGGGCATGTGATTGCGGATCAGGCTCACCGATACGTTGGCGACCGCCAGCACGACGATCACGGCCAGACACATCACGACGGAAGGCGCCAGCTGGGTGGTCACCGCCAGCGCCGAACAGATGCCCAGCACCTGTAGGGTGATGGGATTGTTATCGATCACCGGCGACACCAGTATCTTTCTTGCTGAGTCGCTCATGTCACACCCCCTTCATCGCGCACGCGCTGCAGGAACGGCCCGAACCCCTGCGCGCCCATCCAGAAATCGACCATATGGCTTACGCCGTTTGCGGTCAGCGTGGCGCCGGACAAGCCGTCGACCTGGTACTCGGCATCTGCAGCGCGCGGATTGACCGTGCCTTTGACCACGCGTAGCGCGACCTGCCCGTCGGGGCCATAGACCTTCTTGCCCTCCCAGACGCGCTGCCAACGCGGGTTGTTGATCTCCGCGCCGAGTCCCGGCGTCTCGGCATCCTGATAAAACGTGATACCCGCCACAGTGGTGCCATCCGTCTCCAGGGCCAGAAAACCGTACATCGTCGACCACAAGCCATAGCCGCTCACCGGCAGGATGATCATGCCCGGCCCGGCGTCACCCTGGACCACATAGACCGGCGCATAAAGTGGCCGCCGGCTGAGGCCGGCGATGTCCTGGCGGGCGGGTATCGCCTCGCTGGTTTCGGGGTCGCGGCTGGCCTTCTGGAAATCGAAAGTCTCGGGATCGATGTCCGCGGCGATCTGTCCGGTAGACAGATCGATGATCCGGGTCTCGATCCGGGAGAAGGACTCTTCCACGGTCCGCGACGGATCGTCCAGGCCGGCCACGCGCAGGATCTCCTGTTTCATCGCCAGGATCGCGTTGCGCTGTTGCAGCGGCCGCAGCCCCACCGCGGTGGCCGAGACGACCACCGAGCAGATCAGACACAACACGGTGGCGACAATCACCGTCTTGAGCACACTGTCGTTGGGCAGGCTGGCGAACCAGCCTTTGTTGGACCCTGCATCAGGCATGACGCTTCTGCCTCCTGCGGATGTTGGCCTGGACGACAAAATAATCGATCAGCGGAGCCAGCACGTTGCCAAACAGGATAGCCAGCATCATGCCCTCGGGATAAGCCGGGTTGACCACCCGGATCAATGCGCACATCACCCCGATCAACGCGCCATAGTAGAGCTTGCCGGTCGAGGTCATGCAGGCCGACACCGGATCCGTGGCCATGTAGATGGCACCGAAAGCGAAGCCGCCAAGCACGAAATGCCAGTGCCACGGCAATGCGAACATCGGATTGGTGTCGCTGCCGATGGTGTTGAACAGCAGGCTCATCGCCGCCAGGCCAATCACGCAGCCGAGCATGATCCGCCACGAGGCGATACGGGTGTAGAGCAGAAAGAAGGCGCCGATCAGACAGGCGATCGTCGACTCGGCGCCGATCGTGCCCTGGATCAGGCCGTAGAAGGCATCGTTCCAGCTCACGCCGGCGGCCATGATCGCGTCGACACCGCCCTCGTAGGCCAGCGCCAACGGCGTGGCGCCGCTAAACCCGTCGACCGCGGTCCACACCGCATCGCCGGAATTTTGCGCCGGGTAGGCGAAAAACAAAAAGGCACGACCGACCAAGGCGGGGTTGAGGAAATTCTTGCCGGTGCCGCCGAAAACCTCCTTGCCGATCACGACGCCGAAACTGATACCCATCCCCACCTGCCACAAGGGCACCGTCGGCGGCAATACCAGAACGTAGAGCAGGGAGGTGACGAAGAATCCTTCGTTGACTTCGTGGTTGCGGATGATGGCGAACAGCACTTCCCAGAATCCGCCGACTACCATGGTCACCACATAGGCCGGAAAGAAGTAGAGGAAACCCTGCCAGAAACAGGCGCCGATGCTGTCGGGGTCATAGCCGATGCCGAGCATCTCGATGATGTCACCACGCCAGCCGCCGATCCCGCTCAGCTCCATCGCCTGCAGCGCGGTATTCGCCTGCAGACCGATGTTGTACATGCCCATGATGGCGACCGGCATGGCCGCCAGGAACACGTAGATCATCACCCGTTTGAGGTCGATGCCGTCACGCAGATGGGGCGCGCTGCGGGTCCGGTCCGCGGGCGAATAGAAGATGGTGTCGACCATCTCGTAGAGCGCCTCGAAACGATGCAGGCGTCCGCCCTTGCTAAACAGCGGTTCGAGATCGTCGAGTATTTTGCGCAGACCCATCAGCCTTCCTTCTCGATCTGGTCCAGGCTCTCGCGCAACAACGGACCAAAATCATGTTTGCCTGGGCACACGAAGGTGCACAGCGCCAGATCTTCTTCGTCCAGCTCCAGCGCGCCTAGCTTTTGCGCGCTGTCGGTATCACGCACGAGGATGGCACGCAGCAGCTGGGTCGGCAGGATATCCAGCGGCATCACCCGCTCGTACGATCCGATTGGCACCATCGCGCGCGGGCTGCCGTTCTGCGATGTGTTCAGATCCATTTTGCGGCCACGCCACAGGCTGGAGATAAACACGTTGGTCACCGAGAACTTCTCCGGACCGGGCCGGATCCAGCCAAGGAATTCGCGTCCCTGGGCTTCCTTGATCACCGAGATCTGCAGATGGTAGCGGCCCAGATAACCGGCCCAGCCGGAGGCCCGATAACCCGATAGGACAGATCCGGACAAGGGCCGGACGATCACGTCTTCCAGTTCACCATCGAGCAATGTGCCGACGTGGGCGCCCATGCGCGTGCGCAGCAGGCGCGGCTTGAGCACCGGCGGGCCGGCCAGGGCAATGACGCGCTCGGTATTCAGCCGGCCGCTGGTGAACAGGCGGCCGATCGCGGTCACATCCTGATAATTGAGATGCCAGACGTGGCGGCGAGCGCCGACCGGATGCAGGAAATGGATATGGGTGCCGACCAGCCCGGCCGGATGAGGGCCGGCAAACTCGGTCCGGCTAAAGCCGTCCCGCTCCGGTACCGGCACGTTGGCGTCCGGCGCGCAACAGACATACACCGGCCCTGCGGGCAGGCGCGAGACCACATCGAGACCATCGAGAAAATCCTGATGCGCGTCCGCGATCACGACTTCGGGATTGGCCGCGAGTGGATTGGTATCCATCGCGTTGACAAAGATCGCCGACGGGGTCGTGTCCGGGTCCGCGATCTTGCTGTAGGGTCGCATGCGTAACGCAGTCCACAGACCGGCATCCAGCAGCTGCTCGATGACCTCCTCTCGCGCCAGAGACGCCAGCCGCTCTTGCGGCCAGATTTTGAACTCGCGGCTCTCCTCATGCTCGTCCAGATCGATGATGATCGACTGCAGCACGCGGCGCGCGCCTCGATGGATTGCCTTAATCGTGCCGCCGCCTGGCGCCACGATCGAGACTCGGGGGTTGTTCTTGTCGGAGAACAAGGGTTGGCCGAGGCGGACGCGATCGCCCTCCTCCACGAGCATGGCGGGTTTCAGACCGACAAAGGAGCGGCCCATCACCGCGACGCGAGGCACGCTCGGGGCGTCATGGATGACCTGTTCCGGCCCGCCTTCGAGCGGAAGATCGAGGCCCCGTTTCAACCTGATCTGCATTGACTCTGAGTTCCTTCTGCTGGGGCCGGGAGCGGTCTGGCGCGATGACGCGGACATCGCCCCCCAGACGCGTGTAACTAGTCAATTCTAGCGATGCCACGTGCATTTGCCTAGCGACCATTCGCAGAGGGACCCGGTGCTACTATCCGGCAAGGGACTACACCCAGGGGACGGTTCCCATGAGCATCGATATCCATCGCGATGGCGCGGTAACGATCGTCACGATCGAGCGCCCGGAAGTCAGGAATGCGGTCGACCCGGCCACAGCACGTGCACTGTACGACGCCTTTGTCGATTTCGAGTCGGACCCGGATGCGCGTGTGGCAGTTTTGACCGGCGCCGGTGAAGCCTTCTGCGGAGGCTTTGATCTCGGCCACCTGGCTACTGGCGCCGACGCATGGCTCAGCGAGCTGCATTTCGGCGTCGAGGATGGCGCGCCGCCGCTCGGCCCCATGGGTCCGACCCGGCTCAGCCTGAGCAAGCCGGTGATCGCCGCGGTCAATGGCGCTGCCGTGGCCGGTGGTATGGAGCTGGCGCTCTGGTGCGATTTCCGCATTATGGCCAGTGACGCCTATATGGGCGTGTTTTGCCGCCGCTGGGGTGTACCGCTGATCGACGGCGGCACAGTGCGGCTGCCGCGTCTGGTCGGTTCGGGTCGGGCCATGGAGTTGATCCTCACCGGGCGGCGGGTCGACGCCGACGAGTGTGCGCGGATCGGTCTGTGCGAGCGCATCGTGGACAAGGGCGATGCGCGGAGGGCAGCTGCCGAGATAGCACGGGAACTGGCCGCGTTCCCCCAGGCTTGTCTGCGCGCCGACCGCCGATCGGCGATCGATCAGGCCGGGCTCGAATCAGGCCGCGCGCTGGAGGAAGAATTCTGGAACAGCCTCAGGGTGATCAAGGCCGAGGGGATCGCAGGCGCTCAACGATTCGCCGCCGGTGCGGGCCGACACGGCGACTTCGGGGAACGCAAAGGATGAACCCCTGGTCGTCAGCACTGTCACCAGGATAAAAGCCCCCATCGGGAACGGGATCACACGAGGAACCTATGATGGTCAAAAAAAGATTGAGCACCCCTGGGGGCACTCGCTCGCGCGGCATCCATCTTCTGCTGCCCTCGCTGGCCCTGGCGGGCCTGGGCTGGACCGGCTCGCTGGCGGCCGACGTTTTTCTCAGCGCTTACGCGGGCGCACAGCCGGTGATCCAGCGCACCATCAACGCCTATGGTGGTGCAGACCGGCTGCAGACGCTCGAGACCATCTATCTAAAAACTGAAGGCACGACCTATCAGCGCTATCAGAGCCGCGTGCCGGGGCCGCCGTTCGATGAGCTCGAGGGTAACGAGAATACCTATCTGCTGGACCTTGCCGGTGACCAGTTCCGGGGCGAATTCCGCGGCCCGATCTTTGCCAATGGACTGATCATCCGCGATGGCAAGACCTACAACCTGGACCTGGTACGGGAGACCTGGACCGAGGCGCCCAGCGCGCCGGACCTGCGCCAGCATTTTATCCAGCGCATCCTGCCGCCGCTGCTGGCGCTCAAGCTCTACCAGCGCTCCCGCTCGGTCACGCTGGCCGGCACCTCGACGATCGATGGTCAGCTCAACGACGTGCTGTCACTCGCCTGGGACAATGGCAATCTCTATATGGTCCATGTGGCCAGAGACAGTGGCCTGATCTCTCGTTACGACATCCTGGCCCCTGATCAGGTCGTCGGCGACACCATCGCCGAGAGCTATTTTTCCGACTACGAAGACGTGGACGGCATCCCGTTTCCGATGCGCCGCTGGCAGCAGATTGGTGGCGAGAAGACGGTCGATTTCCGCACCGTCGAAGTCGATTTTGCACCGGACCTGGAGGACCGCTTTGCGGTGCCGGACGGGTATGTCGAACTGCCCTCGCCCGCGCCGCCCGCAAGCGAACTGCGCGAGCTGGCCAAGGGCGTCTATCTGGGCAATGGCGCTTATCAGAATCTCTATATCGATATGGGCGAGTATCTGATTTCGGTCGATGCCGGTGGGGGTCCCGCGCTGGTCCGGACGGATCTGGCGCAGCTCGACGCCCTGACCGAGGGCAAGCCTCTGCGCTATGCGGTGATGACCCACCATCACAGCGACCATACCGACGGCGTCGATGCCTTGTCCGCCACGGGAGCTACCGTGGTCAGCAGCGAGCGCAACCGCGCATACCTGACCGCCCTGGTCAACGGGCGTCGTTATCTGGCCGCCAATGCGGAACGGCCGCTGCAACCAGAGGGCGGTCTGGCCTATCTCGCGATCGGCGATCAACACACCTTCAAGGAAGGCCGGCGGCGTGTAGAGGTCTATCGTCTGCCCAACGCCCACGCCGAGGACTATTACGTGGTTTATCTGCCACGGGAGAAGCTCCTCTACGGCGCCGATGTGTTCAACCTGCCGGCCAGTGGGCCGGCGTTCCCGGCGAACGAAATGTTTGACGGCTTTTACCAGGGCCTGCGCGCGCTCGATCTGAAGATCAAGATCGTGGCCAACGCTCACGGCCCTCTCGGCACCGGCGCGGATCTGGAGGCACGGGCCGACGGCGCGAAGACCGGGACGGATAACTAGATAGAAAACAAATTAATTATTGATCTTAAGTATTTGTTAAATAAACGTTAACTTGCCTTACGCCCAAACCCTTTGTGGAGACCACGTGCGGACGAGAGGGTGCGTCGCCGCATCGCTGGTGGTTGCGCCCCGGGTTGGGGATAATTCGCCGCCTTAGCAGGGGTTCTGTTTCGGGCAAGGAGGTCCGGATGAAATCGACAGGTGTCTTGTTTGCGTTACTGGCGCTGCCCGCGCTCGCCGATGAAGGCATGTGGACGCTGGAGAACTTCCCCGCCGAGGCGGTGGAAGCAAAATACGGCGTCGAGATCGACCAGACATGGCTGGACCGGGTCCGCCGGTCAACGGTGCGGCTCGAGAACGGCTGCAGCGGTTCGTTCGCGTCTGACAGCGGCCTGATCCTGACCAATCGGCATTGTCTGTTCAGTTGCCTGGCGGAGCATACGAGCGCCGAAGAAAACGTCTGGCGGGACGGCATGGTGGCGCGTCATCCCGGCGACGAGCGTCGCTGCTCGACCCAGCAGGTCTCGGTGCTGATGGAGACCCGTGATATCACCGGGCAGGTGGCCCACGCCATCGACGGACTCGACGAGGCAAAGGCCAACGAGGTCCGCAAGCAGACGCTGACACGTCTGGAACAGGCCTGTGAAGCCGATGCGGACGCCAAGCTGTCATGCGAGGCGGTCTCGCTCTACAACGGCGGTCAATATTTCATCTATGCCTATCGCCGCTATAGCGACGCGCGTCTGGTATTCGCGCCCGAAGCCGGGATCGGAGCTTTCGGCGGTGATCCGGACAACTTCAATTTCCCGCGCTGGTGTCTCGATGCCGCCTTCCTCCGCGTCTATGACGACGACGGCAAGCCGGCACGGACCCCGGATTATCTACGCTGGCGAGCGCAGGGGGCCGATGCCGGCGAAGCGGTGTTTATCTCCGGGCATCCAGGGAGTACCCAGCGTCTGCTGACCGTGGCCCAGCTCGAGCTGTTGCGCAACGTGATCGTGCCCGACTGGTTGTTGCGTAACGTGGAACTGCGCGGGCGTTATATCCAGTTCGCCACGCTCGACGAAAAGGCCGCGCGCGATGTGCAGAATTCGCTGGTGCGGATCGAAAACGGGATCAAGGTTCGCCGCAACGAGCTGGCAGCGCTGCTCGACGACCGCCTGATGACCGAGAAACGCGCCAATGAGGCCGTGTTCCGCGCGGCGGTGGCCGCGGACCCGGTGCTGGCGGGTGAATTGGGCGATCCCTGGTCACGCATCGATCGCGCGATTGTCGAGTATCTGCCGTTCCGCTACCAATATCTGTTTATCGAAGCGGGCGCGGCATTCTCCGGGCGCCTGTTCGACTATGCCCGCGTCCTCGTACGCGGTGCGGCAGAGCTTGTAAAACCCAGCGACGAGCGTCTGCGGGAATTCCGGGATACCGCTCTGCCGCGCCTCGAGCAAACCCTGTTTGCCGCCACGCCGATCCATCCCCGGCTCGAGCAGCTGCAGCTGGGCTATTCGCTGGACAAGATGCGCGAACTGCTCGGTCCCGACGATCCTATAGTGCGCAAGATCCTCGGCAACGAGTCGCCGGCCGTGCTCGCCGGCAAGCTGGTCGACGGATCGGGCCTGGCGGACCCGGCGGTGCGCAAGGAATTGTGGGAAGGCGGTCTGGAGGCCATCGACGCATCGGAAGACCCGATGATCCGCCTTGCCCGGGCGATAGATCCTCAGGCGCGGGTTCTGCGCAAACGCTTCGAAGAGACCTACGAAGCCCCTATCGACCAGGCCTATGAGGAGATCGCCCGGGCACGCTTTGCGGTTTACGGCACAGCGACTTATCCCGACGCAACGTTTACGCTGCGTGTCAGCTATGGCGCGGTCGAAGGCTGGAATGAACTGGGTCGGGAGATCCCGCCCTTCACGTATCTCGGCCGGCTCTACGAACGCAATACCGGACAACCGCCCTTCGATGCGCCGGAGCGCTGGCTCAAACGCAAGTCCAAACTGGATATGAAAACGCCGTTCAATTTCATCTCCACGATCGACATCACCGGTGGCAACTCAGGGAGCCCGTTGATCGACAAGGACGCACGGCTGGTGGGGCTGGCGTTTGACGGCAATCGGCATTCTATCGCCGGAGCCTACTGGTACGATCCGGATCTGAACCGGGCCGTTGCGGTGCATCCGGCCATCTTGCTCGAAGCCCTGGAGAAGGTGTACGACGCGGGCTACGTCCTCGGCGAGATCAATCGGGCCGCAGAGCAATAGGCATTGCGATGTTCCCTGCAATCGAGATCGGCGCGCGCGGCCGCTGCCTGGTTGCGCGACCGCAGTTCGGCGCACGGCCGGATTCGGGTCCCGGCGCTGCTGGCCTGTTTATCCGCCCTCGCCGGCTGCACGCACACGGCAACGTCTGCCACGAGCAGCGCCATCGTGGCTGAGGACTGGCCGCAGCCACCCGTTGCTGCGAAACGTCCCCGTGAGCTCATCGCCCATGGCGAGACTCGAATCGACGAATATTACTGGCTGCGTGACGATGACCGTCGCGACCCTGAAGTACTGCAATATCTTCGCGCCGAGAATGCCTATGCCGGCGTGGTCATGGACCGCGCTGGTCCCCTGCGTGAGACGCTGTTTCACGAGCTCAAGGCTCGGGTCCCCAAACGAGAGTCGGGTTTTCCCTACCGACTCGCCGACTGGTATTACCTGTGGCGCTATGAAGCCGACCACGAGCACCCGGTCTATCTGCGCCGGCATGGCGCTGAAGATGCCGCAGACGAAGTCATCCTCGACGTCAATGTGCTGGCGCGCGAGCACGAATTCTTCACCGTCGACGGCTTGACCATCTCGGAAGATGGGCGGCTACTGGGCTATGGCGAGGACGCCCTCAGCCGCGAGGTCTATACCCTGCGTGTGCGTGATCTCGCAACCGGCGAATGGCTGCCGGATCGCATCGATGGCACTGCCGCGGCGTACACCTGGGCCAACGACAATCGCACGCTGTTCTACGTCACCCAGGACCCCGTGACCCTGCGGCCGGACAAAGTGTTCCGGCATCGGCTCGGAGACGATCCCGCCAATGATGTGCTGGTCTACGAAGAGATCGATATCACCTTTTCGGTCAGCCTGGAGAAGAGCCGCGACAGCCGCTGGATCGTGATCGGCGCCAGCGCCAGCCTGAGCGACGAATATCGGGTGATCGATGCCGATGTGCCCGATGCCGAGGCACGTCTGCTGTTGGCCCGGCGGCCCGGACACGAGCACGATGTCGAAGTCATCGGTGACGAGGTCTTTATCCTCACCAACCTCGACGCACTCAATTCGCGACTGATGCGTGTGCCAATGGGCCACAGCACGGATCTCGATGCGTGGGCGGAGATCCTCCCGGCCCGCGACGACGTTTTGCTCGAGGACTTCCTCGTCTTCCGTGATCACATCGCTATCGTCGAACGCCGTGATGCCTCGTCAAAGATCCGCATACTGGATCGCCGTGACGGCAGTTCCCGCCTGCTGGAGGCGCCGGAGCCTGCCTACACCATGAGTCTCGATCTGAATCCGGAAGTGGGTACCACGCTGCTGCGCTACGAATACAGCTCTCTGCGCACACCGGAGACGCTGATCGACGAAGACATGGACAGCGGCAAACAACGCGTGCTCAAGGTCGAGGAAGTCGCCGGCGGCTACGATCCGCAAGCTTATACGACCGAGCTGTTGCTCGCGCCGGCCCGCGACGGCCGCCAGATCCCGATCACCCTGCTCCACGCCAGCGGGATGGCGCCGGACGCGACCCATCCGCTGCTGCTCGCAGGCTATGGCGCTTACGGTTCATCCTATGATCCGGAATTCAATCCCAATCGTCTGAGTCTGTTGGACCGCGGCTTCGTCTTCGCCATCGCTCACATCCGCGGCGGGCAGGAGTTGGGCCGGAACTGGTATGAGCAGGGCCGGGTTCTGGCCAAGCGGAATACGTTCAACGACTATATCGACGCCTCCGAGTTTCTGATCGAAACCGGCTGGAGTCGAGCCGATGGTCTTGTCGCTCGTGGCGGCAGCGCGGGTGGCTTGTTGATGGGGGCGATCGCCAACGCGCGGCCTGAGCTGTATCGCGTGATCGTCGCCGACGTGCCGTTTGTCGACGCGATCACCACGATGTTTGACGACAGCATCCCGCTGACCGCCTCGGAGTATGACGAATGGGGCGACCCCCGGGACCCGGCCCAATACGCATACATGATGTCGTACTCGCCCTATGACCAGGTCCGGCCTCAGGATTATCCCGACATGCTGGTGACCGCCGGTCTCTACGACTCGCGAGTGCAGTACTGGGAGCCGGCCAAATGGGTCGCCAGATTGCGCGACCGCAAGACCGACGGGAATCTGCTGCTGTTCCGCACCAACATGGAGGCCGGGCACTTTGATGCCGCGGGCCGGTTCGAGGTGCTGCGGGAGACGGCGTTCGAGTACGCGTTCATCCTCTGGCGTCTGGGCCTCGAACCGAAACCGGGCTCATGACCGAGGTGTGGATGCTGGTCGCGGTCTCCGCGGTCGCGTTCGTCTCCACCAATATCGACAATCTGCTGATGCTCTCAGCGCTGCTGGCCATGTCCGCGGCGCGCCCGCTGCCGGTCGTGACCGGTTTTCTGCTCACCACCGTCATTGTCATCGGTGCCGCGTTGCTGATCGCCCGCCTGGGTGATCTGGTCGACACCCGATACGTGGGTCTGCTCGGTCTGATCCCGATCGCACTGGGGATACGCGGGCTGATGACATTGATGCGCGGTAATGCCGGGCCAGCCGCAACACAGGACGTGAGCCCCGGCGTATGGCGCACCGCGGCCGTCATCCTGCCGATGAGCGGTGACTCCGTCGCTGTGTACGTCCCGTTGATCGCGGATACCAGCCCCGGGCTCGATGCCGTCGTCGCAGTCACGCTGCTGTTGGCTGCTGCAGGCCTGGCGGGCTTAGCGAACTTGCTGGTCTCTCGGCCGGTACTCCGCTCGCGCGTCGGATGGTTGGGCGAACGGCTGATGCCGTGGCTGATGATCGGCGTCGGGATCTATGTGCTGGCCGATACGCCGACCGACGTATTTCTCGGCTAGGCATGGGGTGTAACCCGGCGCCGGAGATCTGTCGATTACGGCCGGAAAGCTCGGATATCGGACGGAGCTGAGTCAGGACGCACGTCGGCAAAGACAAGATAGTGGGCCGTGTAGGATTCGAACCTGCGACCAGCGGATTTAGACTCCAGACTTGTGCAAGTGAAGATCAATGGAGAAAAACCGAGCCACACGTAGCAGTGTTTCAGGAGAGGCTGGTTATTCCGCGTTGTACCGTATGGCGTTGTGTTCAGCGGCACTGTATGAAAATTGTGCGAGACGTGCCAGACCCGTATGCCCACCTGATCCGGGCAAAAGAAAACCCCGCCGAAGCGGGGTTCAAATTCAGTTCTTGTTGTTGTTCTGGATCAGGCTTTCATCCGCCGCCGCATTCCCATGCCGACCAGACCGAGGCCAAGCAGGGCCAGGGACGTGGGTTCGGGGACATCGGCCGAGCCAAAACTGACGTTATCGATGACGTCGAAGCTGTCCACATTGTTCACGACTGCCCGCAGAATCAGTTCGTCGGAGAACACGCCGTAGAACCCGGCTTCGCCACTATCGATGGCCACATCGATCGAATCGATCAGGACGTCGCCTGCGCCGTAGATATCTACGGTCGCAAAAATGGTCACGCCTGACTGAGACCCTCCTCCGAAATTTTGGAACACGTCAAAAGCGAGGGCATTCGTACCCACGTCAAAGATCATATCCCAGCCAGCGCTTGTCGGCGTATTCACACCTATGGCATTGGTTGGATTCGCCGACTGACCAGGCGCTGCGAAATAAGCGTCCGTGCCGGTGGTCAGGGCAAAGGTAATGCCAGCCGCCACCTGCCCGGGGGAGACCACACCCAGGATGCTGGACGCACTGTTAACGGGCGCAGCGAAACCCACAGTGCTTCCGGCGGCGTCCCAGTCCTCGAAATCTTCCGTCGTCAAACCCGGATTGGCTGCATCGAAAGATGCGCGATCCGCGAAGTAAATGGGCGCGGCGCTTACGGCCATCGGCCCCAGGGCCATCAGCAGGCCTGCCACCATTACTGTCTTAAATCGTGTATTCATCGGTCTGCTCCGTCGTGAAAAAAGAAACTCGGGGGATAAGCAAGCAGTATTCGTGCCAGAAATTCGAACCTTATTATTTTCAATCACTTATCTATAGCCCCTAGATGCGGTGCTGCAGCAAGTGTAAAGCCAGCCGACACCAAATGAGCCGGTTCGGGTTGGGCCTGGCCTGTGAATAAGTCTGGGCGGGGCTATATACAGCCAGCCGGTACGCTGTTGAGTCGCGTCAGTCCTCCCAAGGTAGAGACCTATCTGTATGGCCAGTCTGTGGCGTTCTTCGACTGCGGCTTCCATCGGTCGATGCAACACGCTTCAGATCGGGGGAGCTTACGGGATAAGTGCAGCGCCAGGGCAGATCGAGAAGCGCGGCACTTGTACTGATTGTGTGGCTGCGTTGTTGCTGATGACGGTCGTGGGGATGCGCCAGGAGTGGTCTGTCATTTCTCGTCGGCAAGATCTGACTGTCGCCCACCGTTGTCGACGCCGAGTGCGCTGATGAGGTTCTTCTCGATCAAAAAGTTGCCGAGCTCCGTGCCCACAATCGCGTGTGCGCCAGCAGACCAATGGTGATCGGCTCCGATTCTGTGTATCGGGCGCCCCGCAGCCACCTCTGCCAGCGCAGGCAATGGACGGAACACCGGGATGCCCCTTTCCTCGCAATATGAAGTGATGATGCGATCGTATTCCCATTGGCGATCCTCGAAGGAACCGTCCGCTGCTTGTTTGTTGACGACTAGGACAACGAGGGGGATGCCGTGATCAATCAGTGTGTCACGGATGGATCCCACCTCCGTCAGCAAGGATTGGAGCTCCGCGCCCGTGGCGTAGAGACTCGGCGTCACCGCGGCTTTCGCCGGCCGCTCCATCCACTCGCGGGCTTGTCGGATCCCGTCCAGTGCATAGGCGCCGGCATGAAAATATTGAGCGAACCAGAAATAGAGCGGCTGGAGACTCTTTCGGTAAATTGGTGTTCGAATAAACCCACCCCCGACAATCTTAAGCCTTGGCACCAGACTTCGCGGCACGGCTTCACCGCCGAAGAGTACAAACGGGTTGGAGATCCGGCTGGAGCCCGAGGGGTACAGGCCGAGTATCACCAACCTTGGCTTGAGCTCAAGAAGCTCTGTCAGCAGGAGATGTATCTGGGTGAGGTTGTACCCCGAGACGCCGCCGTTGACGACACGCAGCGAACCCGGAACTCCCGCTCTGGAATTGAGATATTCCTCAAGCCTCGATGGCCAGGCCTCATTGGCCTCAACGCCGAAGCCGACCGTGAAGGAATCGCCGACCGCCAAAACATCCACTGCGGATCCTTCGACTAGCGGGTCGTCTCGGAGCCCAAGCGAATTGGTCTCGACCTGGATGTCATAGTCGGCAGTGACCGTCCGCGCACTGAATTCAGGCGCATAGGCGTATTCCCTGTCCGGGTGAGGGATCAACATCCCTGCCGGGCTATTGAACGGGAAGAACCCGGGATCCGGCAGAGCGATCCGGACCGTCACTTCAGCAACTAATAGCCCCAGGACAACCGACACCAGGGCAAGCAGCCAATTTTTGTGCACATCCTTCACGATTCACCTGTTCATCCGGGTTGGAGTGGCGGTAAATACTACCCGGAGCCAATCGCGTGTGTCGCGACCTGAAGTTGCTGGTCAGACTGCTGATCAAGTGAGTTTACGATGGATAGGAAACCCGTGCATCACCAAGAAAGAACGCGCTTCAGTCGAGATCATCCGATAGCAGCACGACACCCGCCCCGACCCCGCCTGCCTGGCCAAACTGCTGCTGACGTGACGTCGGGGATGCGCCAGGAGTGGCTCGATCCAGCCTGATCCGGCCGATCTAATGTCGGATTCCTTTACATGGATTTAGTGCATTTATGCCCGATTAGGTTGATTCGGTGTCGGATCTATTTACGGTCTCCAATAGTATGCACCCGTACTAAATTCCCAAGCTTCTGAAAACAATGTGGTTAATATTTTCGGCACGGAATATGCATAAAAATTGATCAGGAGACCCGGCTCGTAAGAAGCAAGACAACGGAAAAACCGGGACTTAGAAACTAACCACAGGAGGCTGGAAAAATGTTTGGCAGAATGTTGGGAACAATCGCACTGACAATCGCCTGGGGTTTCTACTCCACGGTCGCCAGTGCCATCCCGCTCTACGGCAATTCCGCTGGCTTTGGGGCCGACCAAATCCATCTCATAGACAGTGACACCGGAGTCGAAACCAGGCGCTACGTGGGCGTGAACGGCAACGGTCGTGGCATGGTGGTCGTCGGGGACATCATCTATTACACGGTCACCAACGATGCGAACATCTACATGATGGACCGCAACACTGGCGTGACGTTTGATTCCATTCTCACGCAGAATCAAAGCATGTCGACGATTGCCTGGGACGGCTCGTCTTTCTGGACCACTGATTACAGTGGTAGCAACGAGGTATATCAGATCGATGCGGACACAGGGCTGAATATCAAGACGATCAACCTGAGTCTGGCCCAGAATTTCATGGACGGGCTGGAGTGGTTCGACGGCAAGCTCATCGGCAATCGCTGCGACGCCTGCTTCGGCTATGACATCTATGATCTCGACGGAAATGTGCTCGTGGCCGACTTCATCACCACGCAATATCGCAGTACCGGTATTGCGTACGATGGCACGAACTTCTGGGTTTCCGACATCTTCAACAGCCGCGTCGTCGTCTACGACGGTACGACCGGCGCCGAGCTGTATGCGTTGGATTTGACTTCGGAATTTGGCGATTTCCTCATCGAGGACCTTTCGGTCGATTACGACGAGCGCGACGACACTGGTCCTGGCAACGACGTGCCGGAACCGGGCACCCTGCTGCTGCTCGGCAGTGGGCTGCTGATGCTGGCCGCGCGTCGCCGTCGGCATCTCGCATAGGCTAGGGAAGAGTTACGCTTCGGCTGTATGCTGAAACAGTTTGGGTAAACTTCTATAGGGGAATGGCTGGCGCATATTTGCTGCCAGCCGTTCCCGTTCTGATTCCGGATGCCGGCAAGCGGCCATAAACAGTGCAAGCTGGAGACCCGCGAGCCAACCGGTTTGGCTCTGCTCGACTCGCGGCCGGTCGGTATGGGACTGAGACGCCGCAAGGTTGCCTGACAAGACAACGACAAGAAGCAAGTAGCTTTGACAGCCCCGCCCAGTGCGGGGTTTCTTTTTTCCTCTGCCCAGAGCGAGATTGAGAACCGTTGCCGCGGACCTGGCGAATCCCGCCCTCCCGGGAGGCGCGCTGGTCGCCCGTCGTGAAATCCAGCTCGATATTGACCTGTCCGTTGCTTTTTCGGCTCAGGAAGATCGATGGATCTTGATCGTCGTGATGCGTGGCATCGCGCAACGAAAACGACATCAGAGCCTTCGCCAGTCAGCCATGGCGGGGCTTTCTTCTTGATGCCAGGCGGTCAGAGTATCTGCCGGATGGTCCATGACAGCCTGATTTGGCCGTCGGATTACTTTACATATGCTGTGATGCCGCATTTAGATACCACAGCGAGGCCATTGAAATAGATGATGTTTTAAGCGCTTGGCACGATTGCTGCTTTTGACATAACGCACAGCCCTTGCCCGGTCGGCAAGGGATTGAGGCGGCTCAAGATCGCCTGACAGACAAATGAGGACATCGGGGTAATTCCCAAGTGGCTTTTAGTGTATCGGGAGAGGGGCATGACGCGGAGTATTTTAAATCATCGATATCTGATGGAGGAATCGGAGCAACGCATCGAGCGGGCGAGCCATTCCGGGGGCCAGAAAGAACGGTTGATCGCCCGGCGGATCCTGGAGAACAAGGAGCGGCATCAGTCGTGGACATCATCCCATTGCCGTCTGTTGAAGTTCGTCGTCGCTCCGTCAACGGTCGAAGCTCAGTTCTACAAGCTGCGGCAATCGGCCGCCGAGCTGACTGATCGCCAGGCCATGTTCTGCTACCTGCGGGACAATCAGATCACCGTGCGACGGCGGCGTATCTTGCTCAAGGCATTCCATCCAAATGCGGGCTATACGATGACGGTGATTGCCGAGCACGACGGTTACCTCAAAGCCGCTGCCAGCGTTATCTGTGCCATTCATCTCGGCAAGAAGATATGTCGTGACGGCGACTTCACAAAGGCCCTGGCCGACTATGATGAAGCCTACCGCAGCTATTTCTGCGTCTACTGTGATTGGGTTGTGGCTGAGGCGGAGCAGCGTGAATCGTCGACCAAGCCGCTACTGCTGTTCCTGAAGAATAAGGCTATGGACAAGCGTTCGGCCTTGCTGTCGGCGGGTGGCGGTCTCGGTGTCTTCCCGCGGCTGAGACGCGCCGGGCCATGTCGGAGCAGCATGGAACATCTGGTACCAGCCTGAGTCCTTGCCTCCACGAATAAAACCTGCAAAGACACCCGTCTGGGGCCAGAAATTTCGGTTGTTCAGGGCGATTCTTCCAGCCAGCACGGATCACGACGAACCGTTAGAGCTGGCCCCCAGGAGTTAGCCGAAGCGTTACAGGAGATCGAGCAGCGTGGCACCTGTCCAGACTGCCTAGCTGAACTGCTGCGGATGGTGCCGGAAGGGGTGCGCCAAGGGCGGGCCGATCCGACCTGATTTGGCTGATTTGGTGTCGGATTACTTTACAAATATTGCAACGCCGCGTTTAGGTGTGCTGCGCAATCCATTGAATACATAGCGGTTCATGTTCTTGGCACGGTTACTGCTTGCTTCTTCACCAATTTTCTTTTTGCCCCAGTAGAGCAGACCGATGAAAATAAGAATGAAAGCAGTTTTTGCAGCAGGCTTACTCATGTTCCTGGGGACGACGGCGGCAAACGCCACCCCGACCGAATGGACTTTGACTCTTGACGACGGATTGACTACCTACGTAGGCGGGTTCTCGATTGATGACAGTTTTCTCACGCCCAATTCATTCATTACATTCAGCGACTTCCTTTCATTCGAAATTGAGGTTGCCGGGTTTACCTATTCCCTTGCAAACGCATTCAGACCCGGCGATGAAGGGGTCCTTACGGACGGCTTCGGAGATCCGTTCCAGTTCAGCGATCCGGACGGAGGATTAACCGAGTTTTGTTCAGCTCCATGCGTTGCCCTTCCAGCGCTGCGCTTCATTGAAAACTCAGACACATGGGACGTCATTGATGAGAATTTTGAGCCAATTTTCGGAGGCACATACGTAATTTCAGCCGCCGATGTCCCCGAACCCACCACCCTGGCCCTGCTCGGCCTCGGCCTGGTTGGCATAGGCATGAGACGGCGCAAGGTTGCCTGACAAGGCAACAGAAAGAATCAAGTGCAATTGTGAGCCCCGCCTGATGCGGGGTTCTTTTTTGTAGGGAGCCTGGGGATGCGATTCGGATCGCCGCCCGGGATTAGCCGGGTTTCGCGCCGCCTGAGGCGTCGGGGGCAAGAAAAGCCGGGGATTGGTGGGCCGTGTTGGATTCGAACCAACGACCAGCGGATTAAAAGTCCGATGCTCTACCAACTGAGCTAACGGCCCTCCGGGGAGTCGCGTATTCTAGCCGAAGTGCGGCGGTGCAGGAACCCGCCGCGAGGGCCCCGCAACAGGGCCTGGTTTCTGCTAGTTTCAGAATGATTGTTCCCGATGCGAGGGTCAGAACATGTGTCGTTGGATCGCCTATGTCGGGCCGGCCATCCCGATGAGTCTGCCGCTGGTGGACGCACAGCACTCGCTGCTGGTGCAGAGTCACAGCGCCGCTGAAAGCGTCGAACCGACCAATGGCGACGGCTTCGGAGCCGGATGGTACTCCAGCCATCTCGGCACACCCGGCGTATACCGGGATGTGCGCCCGGCCTGGAACGACGAGAACTTCCGCTCGCTTGCCTCCCACATCCGTTCGCATATGTTTATGGCCCACGTGCGGGCGGCCACCGGCACTGCCATCCAGCGCAGCAACTGCCATCCGTTCCGCCACGGCAAGTGGCTGTTCCAGCACAACGGTCTGATACCGGAGTTCAACCGGATCCGGCGCGAGCTGATGTTGCGGATCGATGACGATCTGTTCACCGAGATCCAGGGTTCGACCGACTCTGAGGTCTTGTTCTTTCTGGCGCTGACGTTTGGACTGCAAAATAATCCGGCCGAGGCCCTCGCCCGCACCATCGGCAAAGTCGAGGAACTACTGGTGCAAAAGCGCATCGATGGCGCGCTGCATTTCAGCGTCGCGGTGGCCGACGGTGAGAGTCTCTACGCGGTGCGCTACGCGAGCGAAGGCAAGCCGCGTAGCCTGTATTACGCTACCGATCTGGACGTATTACAGGACGTCGACCCTGCCTTTGCCGCCATCCCCGAAGGCAGCGTGGTCGTGGTCTCAGAGCCGCTCGCGCCGGTGCTGCAGTGGAAAGAGGTGCACCCGGGGACCTTGCTCACCGCATCCCGGGACGGCGTGCATCTGACCGCATTCGGGCCGTTCTGAGGCGCCGGCAGCGCTAGCTGCCGGCGCGGTAGCGGGTCGGGTCGGCAATGCCCGCGGTCTCGAAACCGGCACGTCGCAGCCGGCAGGAGTCGCAGCGGCCACAGGCCTGGCCTTCTGCATCAGCCTGGTAGCAGGATACGGTCAGAGCGAAGTCCACCCCCAGCGCGATGCCCTGTTTGATGATCTGCGCCTTGCTCAGTGTGATCAGCGGCGTCTCGATCGCCAAAGGCGCGCCTTCGACACCGGCCCTGGTCGCCAGACGCGCCAGCCGCCGGAACGCGTCGATGTACTCCGGTCGGCAATCCGGGTAGCCGGAATAATCCACCGCGTTGACGCCGATAAAGATCGCCTCGGCACCAACGACCTCGGCCCAGCCCAGGGCCAGGGACAGGAACACGGTGTTGCGCGCCGGCACATAGGTCACCGGGATTCCCGGGCTCGCCTGTTCGGGCACGTCGATAGCGTCATCGGTCAAGGCCGAACCGCCGATCCCGGCAAAGTCGATCACCATGGTACGGTGTTCGACCGCGCCCAGCGTCTGGCTGACACGTGCCGCTGCCACCAGTTCGGCCCGGTGTCGCTGCCCGTAATCAAAGCTCAGCGCATAGGCGTCGAAACCCTGGGCGACCGCCATCGCCAGCACCGTGGCGGAATCGAGGCCACCGGAGAGCAGCACCACCGCGCGCCGGGCTGTGTCTGATCCCGAGGTCATCGCCCTGGCTCCTCGCCCCACAGGATTTTGTGCAGCTGCAGCTGCAGCCGCGCCGGCAGCCGGTCGGCCAGCATCCATTCGGCCAGCTCAGCCGCATCCTGCTGAGCCCAGCTCGGCGACAGGAATACCCCGGCCCGCTCAGCCAGATGCTCGCGACGGATCACCTCGACCGCCCATTCATAGTCGCTGCGGTCGCAGATTACGAACTTCACCACGTCAGAGGTCCGCAAGCTGGCGAGATTCTCCCAGCGGTTGCGTGCGGATTCGCCGGAACCCGGTGTTTTCAGATCCAGTACACGTTGCACACGGAGATCTAGCGAGGAGATATCGAGCGCCCCGCTGGTCTCGATCGAGACCTGATAACCGGCCTCGCACAAACGCGCCAGCAGATCGGGGCAAGCGCGCTGGGCCAGCGGCTCGCCGCCGGTGACGCAGACGTGACGCACGCCGTGGGATTCGACCGTGTCGAGGATCTGCTCGAAGCCCATCCACTCGCCGCCGTGGAAGGCATAAGCGGTATCACAGTAGACACAGCGCAAGGGACAGCCGGTCAGCCGTACAAACACCGTCGGCCATCCGGCCGTCGTGGCCTCGCCCTGCAGGGACAGAAAGATCTCGGTGATCTTGAGCCGCTCTGCGACCGGCAACTCGCTTTTCAGGGCTTCAGCCATGGGGGTCGCCAACGGTGCCGGCCCGCGAGCGCGGTCCGGCCATCCGCTCAGCCGGCGCCGATCTGCTCGAGCTTCTGGCTCGCCAGCCGCGCGGCCGTGGTCTCCGGATACTGGCGGACGACGTCGGCCAGAGTCTTGCGGGCGGCAGCAAGCTGGCCCAGCTCGACCTGGCAATAGCCGATCTTCAGCAGCGCGTCTGGCAGTTTGCGCGAGGTGTTGTAACTCGTGACCACCTTACGGAACGCAGGTAGCGCGGCGTTGTAGTCCTGGCTGACGTAATAGGTCTCACCCAGCCAGTACTGGCTGTGCCCGGCCAGATCGCTGTTCGGATAATCCACCAGATATTGCTGAAAGGCGGTGCGCGCCTCTTCATAGCGCCCTTCTTTCAGCAGCTCGAATGCGGCTTCGTAGCGCGAACGCTCCGAGCCCGCCGGCGCAGCCGCGCCCGTCGCCGCCCCTGCTGCGACCGCCGCACCGGTCGCCGGACCGGCGGACACACTCCCGCCACCACCCTGCTCCAGGCCCTGGAGGCGACGGTCCAGATCCAGGTATTGATCCCGCTGCCGGTCGGCGGCGGACTGATCTTCAAACCGCAGGGTCTCAACCTCGCCACGCAATTCGCGTAATTCGCTTTGCATCTCGTCTATCTGGCTCGCCATCTGGACCAGGCTGTCATTGCCGGTCACACGCTCGATCCGGTCGAGACGATCCTCGATCTCGGTCAGCTTGACCAGCACCGGATCCTCGGACGTCGGCGTGGTCGCACAACCGGCGATAAAAACGGCCGCGAGCAGCGTCGCTTTGGCAGCAGCATGATTCATCAAGGTCACTCCGAATACACGATCTCGACCCGGCGGTTACGTTCCCACGCCGCCTCATCAGAACCTCGCGCCGCCGGCCGCTCTTCGCCATAGCTCACCGTCGTAATCTGGGCAGCGGACACGCCCTGGAGCATCAACACCTGACGCACCGCCTGGGCTCGTCGCTCGCCGAGACCGATGTTGTACTCACGTGAACCGCGTTCGTCGGCATGACCCTCGAGACGCACGTTGAGACCCTGGTTACCGACCAGGCGTCGCGCGTGCGCCGACAGCGCCTCGGAGTAGTCAGGACGGATCCGCGCGGTGTCGAAATCAAAGTAGATGACGGTCTCCTGGATCAGCGTGCTGTCGCCGGGCAGCATGCCGGGCTCCAGATACTCGGTGCCGCCGGCGACAGCGCCGGTGTCGATACCGGTCTGGCGGCTGATTTCGCCGTCGGCGCCGACCACATCCGTGGCATCCTCGTCGGGTTTGGTGGTTTTGGCGCAGCCGGCCGCCAGCAGGCAGGCGATCGCGATGGTGAATAGTCGTTTGGTTTGCATGTTGATTGTCCAGTAGGGGTTGAACGTGGAAACAGGTCTGGCTGGGTACGAATGCTACCAGCCCCTCAATAAGTCGGATACGGGGACCACACCGGCTCGCGTACATCGCCGGCCGCCGCCGCCAGTGTCTGACTGATACGGCCGTCTGTGGACACCGCCGCCAGGGTGCCGCGACCGGCGACTCGGGTTGCGTATATGATCATGCTGCCGTTTGGCGCGATGCTCGGCGATTCGTCCTGACGTCCGTCGGTCAATATGTGCGTGGACTTGGTCTCCAGATCCACCAGCGCAATCCGGTAATTGCCCTGGTCATTGTGGACCACCGCCAGGCTGGCGCCGTCCGGCGTGACTCTTGGCCGCGCATTATACCGCCCTTCGAAGGTGATACGGCGCGCCCCGCCGCTGCCGTCGACCGGCACCATGTACACCTGGGGTCCGCCACTGCGGTCCGAGGTGAAATAGATCGCCTTGCCGTCCGCGGACCAGGCCGCCTCGGTGTCGATAGCGGGGTTTTTGGTCAGGCGTCGCAGCTGGCCAGTCGCCGGATTGAGCACGTGAATATCCAGATTGCCATCCTGGCCGGACAGGGTCAGCGCCAGCCAGCGTCCATCCGGCGAAAAGGCCGGCGCACCGTTGATGCCGGGCCGTGCGGATACCTCGGTGCGCTTGCCTGTGGCGAGTTCCTGCACAAAGATCGCCGAGCGGCTGCCCTCGAAGGAGACATAGGCCAGCCGCCGCCCGTCCGGGGACCAGCCCGGCGACATCAGCGGCTGGCTGGATTCGGAGATCATGCGTGGATTCGCGCCGTCGGCGTCAGCCACGAACAGGCGATACAGATCCTTCTCGCCCTGGCGGGTGACGCTGACATAGGCGATGCGCGTGGAGAAAGCGCCGGGCGTACCGGTCAGCTTCTCGAAAATCATGTCGGCGGCGCGGTGCGACGCTGCGCGCAGCGAATTCGCGCTGGCCGGGATCTGGAATCCCAACACCTGGGCTCCACGGAACACGTCGAATACCTGGAAACGGATCAGATAGCGGTCCGCGCCCTGATCCAGCAGCGAACCGATGACCAGGAAGTCTGTCTTCAGCAGGCGCCAGTCGGTGAAATTCACCTCCCGCCCCGAGGTGGGCTGGCTGATCATGTCGTCGTCAGGCAGCGGCGCGAAGCGCCCGCTGCGCTCGAGATCGCCGGCGATGACGCCGGCCGCATCGATCGGCGCCTGGCCGGGACCGTCGTAGCCGAACGGCACCACCGCCACCGGCACCGCCTCGCTGACGCCGCGATTGATCTCGATCCGCAGCTGGGCCACGGCCGGCGCTGCGGACAGTAACGCGATCGCGGTGATCAGCATGCTCGTAAGTCGTCGTAAAATCATGGGGCGCATTGCCCTCCGCGTTAGGTCTGTAATTCTGCCGTCGTACCTGTCTATCTGTCAGGCTTGAATTCGAACACCAGGTTCCGTTCGAACAGAGCCGGGTTGGGCGGTTTGGGCAAGGGCGACGCCTTAAACACCGCCACTTCGATCGAGCGGCGCACGACGTCATCCGCGTTACAGCGCCCAAAACGCACCGCGACCACCTCGCCACCGGGGATCTGGGTGACGAACAATTCGCAGCTCAGACCCGCGCCGGCTTGCGGCGGGCGGATCCAGTTGCGTGTCACCCGCTGCTGGATCAGCGCGATATATTGCCCGAGTTCGCCCGAGCGTTCTGCCTGAAGGCGCGATTCCTCTGCCTCCAGCTCCCGCGCCAGATCCGACTCCAGCGCGGCCTGTCGTCGCGCTGCTTCCTCCTGTTTACGGCGTTGCTCGGCCTTGCGTTGCGCCTCGGCCTGACGTTGCGTCTCGAGTCTCTTCGCCTCCTCGGCTTTGCGTTTCGCGTCGGCAGCTGCTGCCTCCTTACGTTTGGCTTCCGCCGCCGCGTCCTTACGCTGTTGCTCCAGCTCCGCAGCCTGCGTGCGTTCCCGCTCCTGCGCAAGCTGTCGCTGGCGTTCGGTCTCGGCGGCCTGCTCCTGCTGGACCCGCAGCTGATCCAGGCGCTGTTGCTCGCGCTCGGCTTCGCGCCGTTCTTGTGCTGCCTGCTCCTCGCGGCGCCGCTGTGCGGCTCTGTCGGCCTCGAGCTTTCGATCTTTTTCGGTGCGGATCGCGCTCTCGTCGATCACCCTCGCCTTGATCGAAATCTGCGGTGGCACGAGCGGCGGCCGGCTCAGCGCAAAGCTTACCGTCAGCAGCGCCGCCAGGGCCACATGCAGGCCTGTGGCCCATCCCATCGGCACCATGTGTTCGCGCAGAAAGGGAGGCATCAGCAACGCCGGGCTACTCCGACTCCGGTGCGTCGAGATCTACCGGCGCCATGTCCAGCGGATCGGTCAAAAAGCCGATCTGTTCGGCGCCCGCCTGCTGCAGCAAGACCATAGCCGTCACCACCTGGCCATAGGACACCAGGGTGTCGGCTTTGACCAGCACCGGCGTCTCCGGCGCCCGGCGCAACACCGCGGCGGTGCGTTTGACCACGGTGCGCTGATCCAGCGCCGACTCCGTGTCGTCGCCGATATTCAGATACAACAGACCTTCGCGATTGATGCTGAGCACCAACGGCTCGGATTCCGGGGAGTCCAGCGCCTCGGCGCCGGCCTTGGGCAGCTCGACCTCGATACCCTGGGTGAGCAGCGGCGCGGTGACCATAAAGATGATCAGCAGCACCAGCATCACGTCGATATACGGCACGACGTTGATCTCACCCATCAGACGCCGTTTGTGATCAACGCGCGCCATGGACCTGTTCCTCGCGGCGGCTGGCCCGGGCATAGCGCTGGAGGATGCTCGAGAACTCCTCCATAAAAGTATCGTAACGGCTCTCCAGGCGGCCCACCTGATCCGCGTAGCGGTTATAGGCGATCACCGCCGGGATGGCGGCGAACAGGCCCATGGCGGTGGCCACCAGTGCCTCGGCGATGCCGGGCGCCACCATCGCCAGCGTCGCCTGCTGCACGTTACCCAGACCGCGAAATGCGTTCATGATCCCCCACACGGTGCCGAACAGACCCACGTAGGGACTGGTGGAACCGACCGTGGCCAGCATCGCCAGGTTCTGTTCCAGCCGGTCGGCCTCACGCATCTGGGATACCCCCATGGCCCGACGGCAGCCTTCAAGGATCGCGCCGGGCGTGATGTCATCCTGGTCCCGCAGGCGACCAAACTCGCGGAATCCGGCTTCGAAGATCCCCTCCATCCCGGTGGCCGCCTGTTCGCGTCCGCTGATCCGGCGGTACATGGCAGACAGATCGCCGCCGGACCAGAATTCGCTCTCGAAGCGGTCAGCGCGACGGTGTGCATCGCGAAGGACGCCGCGCTTGCGCAGGATCACCGCCCAGGAGGCAATAGATGCCAGCAGCAGGGCAAGCATCACCAGCTGCACGATCAGGCTGGCCTCCAACACCAGGCTGAGGAATGACATGTCGTTGCTCATCGATCGCGCTCCATGGCTGCGAGTAATTGTTCGGGGATCGGTCTGGGGCTCAGGCTGGCGGCCTCGACGCAGGCGGCGTCCACGCTCGCCTCGACCAGCCGCTCCTGCTGGCTGTCATCCCGGTAGATGGTCTGACTAAAGCGCATCGAGACGCGCCGGCGTCGCGCCAGCTCCGCGGTCACACACAACCGATCGTTAAACCGCGCCGGTTTGCGATACCGGATCTCGACGCCGGTGATCATAAACAGCAGACCGCGTTGCTCCAGCAACTCGGTCTGATCGCAGCCGAGGCTGCGCAGCCATTCGGTGCGCGCGCGCTCGAGGAAGCGGAGGTAGTTGGCGTAATACACCACGCCGCCGAGATCCGTGTCCTCGTAATAGACCCTCACGGGCCAGGTGAACATGCTCTGTCTTTCCGCGTAACAGGGTTGCAGGTCGGTATTGTGATGGAGACGGTTCTTGCCGTCAAAACTTCAGCCTTTGCAGCTAGTTATCGTTGAAAAGTGACATGCTTTCCGAAGTCTTGTCCGCGCTGGGCACTGGCAGCCCGAAATGCAGATAGGCGTGACGGGTGGCGACCCGGCCGCGGGCGGTCCGCATCAGGAAGCCCTGCTGGATCAGATAGGGCTCGATCACGTCTTCAATGGTGCCACGCTCCTCGCCGATAGCCGCGGCCAGACTCTCGACACCGACCGGTCCGCCGTCGAATTTCTCGATGATGGTCAGCAGCAGTTTCCGGTCCATCACGTCAAAGCCGTGGGGATCCACGTCCAGCATGCCCATCGCCGCCGTGGCCACCGCCTCGCTGACCTGACCGTCCGCCTCGACCTCCGCATAATCGCGCACCCGCCGCAGCAGCCGATTGGCAATACGCGGGGTGCCGCGGGCCCGGCGCGCGATCAACGCCGCGCCCGGCCCATCGATCGCCAGTCCCAGGATCTCAGCCGAGCGCCGCACGATGCGGCCGAGTTCCTCTTCGTTGTAAAACTCCAGACGCTGGACGATGCCAAAGCGGTCGCGCAGCGGTGAGGTCAGCAAGCCCGCGCGGGTGGTCGCGCCGACCAGCGTAAACGGCGGCAGTTCGAGTTTGATCGAGCGGGCTGCGGGTCCCTCGCCGATCATGATATCGAGTTGGAAATCCTCCATCGCCGGATACAAGACCTCTTCCACAACCGGGCTGAGACGATGGATCTCGTCCACGAACAACACGTCGTGGGGCTCCAGATTGGTCAGGATCGCGGCCAGATCACCGGGGCGTTCCAGCACCGGTCCCGCGCTGTGGCGCAAATTGACGCCCAGCTCGTTGGCGATGATGTGGGCCAGCGTAGTCTTGCCCAAACCAGGCGGGCCGAAGATCAGACAGTGGTCCAGGGCCTCGGCGCGCTGACGGGCGGCCTTGATAAACACGCCCATCTGCTTCTTTACCGCCGGCTGACCGATATATTCCTCGAGCAGACGCGGCCTTATGGCCCGCTCGATAGTTTCCTCGTCGCCCTGGGTGGTGGCGGAAATCAGTCGATCCTGCTCGATCATGGTCGCCTACTTTACCGTGCTCTGCAGCGCCTGGCGGATAATTTCCTCGGTCGACAGATCCTTGGTATCGATGTCCTTGAGCAGACGGATAGCCTCCGCCGGCTTGTAACCCAGCGCCACCAGCGCCCCGAAGGCCTCGTCGCTGGCCGCGGCCGGGCCGCTGGCCACCAACGCGCCGGCCTTGCCGCCCGCGGGTCCGGCGTCCAGCCGGTCGCGCATTTCGACGATCAGCCGCTCCGCGGTCTTCTTGCCGATACCGGGCACCTTGACCAGGCTCGCGGTGTCTTCGGTTTGTACGCAGCGGACAAAGCCCGAGACGCTGATCCCCGAGAGGATACCCAGCGCCATCTTGGCGCCGATACCCGAGATCCGCAGCAGGCTGCGGAACAGCCGGCGCTCGTCCTCGGTGGCAAAGCCGTAGAGGATCTGCGCGTCCTCACGCACCACCAGATGGGTCAGCAGCGTCAGCCCTTCGCCGATATTGGGCAGGTCATAGAAGGTCGACATGGGCGCTTCGACTTCATAACCCACGCCGTTGACGTCGATCACCAGCTGCGGCGGTTGTTTTGCCGCGAGTTTGCCGCGCAGAAAACCGATCATCGGCGCCGCCCTGCCGCGGCGGCGGTGCCGGTCAGACTGCGCATAGTGCGCATGTGTCCGTGACAGATCGCTACTGCCAGCGCGTCGCCGGCGTCACTCTGCAGGCGGCCCTCGATAGCCAACAGGCGTTTGACCATGGTCTGGACCTGTGCCTTGTCGGCGGCGCCCGTACCGGTGAGGGTCTGTTTGATCTCGCGCGCCGCGTATTCATGGATCGGGAGGTCATGGCCGAAACTGGCACACAGCGCCGCGGCCCGTGCATGACCCAGCTTCAAGGCGCTATCTGCATTACGATGCATGAACACGCGCTCAACGGCGACCTCGTCGGGCGCGTATTGCTCGAACACCACACCCATCTGCTCAAAGATCTCCTGCAAACGCGCGTTAAAACTCTCGCCGCGGGTGCGCACACAGCCGCTGGCCACGTAGGTCAGGCGCTGCCCCTCCATGGTCACCACGCCGAATCCCGTCGCCTGCGAGCCAGGATCGATGCCGAGGATGGTGAGTGGTGTCGTCATCCGGAGCTAGCCGGTGCGCTCCAGCAGGTCCGGGTCCATATCGGCGTTGGTGTAGACGTTTTGCACGTCGTCCAGATCCTCCAGCAGGTCCAGCATCTTTAGCATCGAGACGGCCTGATCGTCCTCCAGGTCGGCGCTGGTCGTGGGCCACATGGTGACCTCAGCGGATTCCGGCTCCAGCGCTGCGGCGAGCATCTTTTCTTTCACACCCTCGAATTCAGCCGGCTCGGTGATCACATCGACCGAACCGTCGTCGTTGACCACCACATCCTCGGCACCGGCCTCCAGCGCCGCCTCGAGGATGGCGTTGTCGTCGACGCCGGTAGCGTAACCGAGCACGCCGCAGTGCTTGAAAAGAAACGCTACCGAGCCGTCGGAACCCAGGTTGCCGCCAAATTTCGAAAACGCGTGACGCACGTCGGCCACGGTGCGATTGCGGTTGTCGGTCATACATTCGACCATCACCGCAGCGCCGCCCGGTCCGTAGCCCTCGTAGCGCACTTCCTCAAAATCCGCGCCGTCGAGTTCGCCGGCACCGCGTTTGATGGCTCGCTCGATATTGTCCTTGGGCATGCTCTCGGCCTTGGCTTTGTCGATCGCCAGCCGCAGCCGCGGATTCATGTTGGGATCCGGATCACCCAGACGCGCGGCCGTGGTGATCTCCCGGATCAACCGGGTAAAGACCTTGCCGCGTTTTGCATCCTGAGCGCCTTTGCGATGCTTGATGTTCGCCCACTTACTATGTCCAGCCATGAGAAACCGTTTATGAACAGGTCGGTGACAACCAACGATGGCTGCCAGGGAGCGGCAGCCGTTGACCCGCAAGCTTACCCGGCGGTCCGGCCAGGCGTCCACGGGGGAGACTCAGAACCGGGCTCTGACGCCGATCAGCCATCCGCCGTCTATGTTCCGGGACCCGGCTTCGTCGAGTTTGACCCGGGTCCGGCGCCAGCCGACATAGACATCTGCGTCCGGGATGATCGAATACCCGCCCCAGAGGGTGAAATCGAGGAAATTGCGGGAATCGCCAAAGGCCAGCACATTGGGCGCGTAGTACAGGCTGGTGCCGAGCAAGAACCGGTCATACTGCGGGACGGTGTAGCGCAGGAATCCACCGATGCCGAGATTGGCACCGTCCTCGTCGTCGGTGCCGTCGTAACTGACATAGCTGAGCCGCAGACCGACACCGGCCTTGAGCGGCCCGGCCGCCAGGGCCTTGCCGGTGACGTGGCCGGCCACGCTGCCGGCGTCGCCGTTGTTGCTGTGCAGCCAGGAAGCATCGAAGACCAGATTATTGCTGGGCGCCGGAATCTCCACGGTCAGACGCGCGGCATTGTTATTGACGTTGAGATCCACCTCGGCAGCCGCGGCCGGGCCAGCGGTCAACAGGGTCAGGATCAGGCAGGACAATCTTGGCTTGGACGACAATTTCATGAAATATCCATCGAAGTGCGCGCCGGATGACGCATTCAAGGCGCGTATGATAGCGGCATTGCAGGCCAGCGCACAGGAGTCCGGGACATCGTCGAGAGACTGCAAGACAGGCAGGAAGCCAGCGACGCTCTGATGGCGGCCGCATCCGGCCTGCGCGCAGAGATCCTGGCGGCCACCGAGTCGGCAGCAGCCGTCCGCGCCGCTGCCGAAGCCGCCAGCCTGGTGGAGATCCTCGACGGCCTCAAACCGGACCCGGAGATCCGCGCGGCCGCCCTGCTGTTCCCGCTGGCTGCAGCCGGCGTATTGTCCGGCGAAGTCATCACCAAACGTTGTGGCGCCGAGACGCGCCGCCTGGTCCGGGAACTGGTCAAACTCGGTTCATTCGGTCTGCCGCCCCGTTGGCAGCCGGGCAAGCCGCTGCCTCCGGCCCAGGCAGAAACGCTGCGCCGCATGCTGCTGGCCATCGTCGCCGACGTGCGCCTGGTCACGGTGCGTCTGGCGGAGCAATTACGTCGCATGCGCGAGGCCAAAAACGCCAGCGACGACCAGCGCGAGCGTGTCGCTACCGAGACCCGCGTCATCTTCGCGCCCCTGGCCAACCGTCTCGGCATCTGGCATCTCAAATGGGAACTCGAAGACCTGGCCTTCCGCTACCTGGAGGCGGATACCTATCACGGTCTCGCCAAGGCGCTGAGCGAGCGCCGCTCGGAGCGCGAACGCCGCATCGCCGCGGTCATCAGACAGCTCACCCGCGAGCTCGAGACCGCAGGCATCAAGGGCTCGATCAAGGGCCGACCCAAACACATCTACAGCATCTGGCGGAAGATGCAGCGCAAAGAAGTGGGGCTGGAGTCGATCTTCGATGTCAGCGCCGTGCGCGTGCTGGTCGATTCGATCGCCGATTGTTACGCGGTGCTGGGCATCGTGCACAGCCTGTGGCCCTATCTGCCCGGCGAATTCGATGATTACATCGCCAATCCGAAGGGTAACGACTACCGCTCGCTGCACACGGCGGTCATCGGCCCCGACGAGGAGCCGCTGGAAGTCCAGATCCGCACCTGGGAGATGGACGCCCACGCGGAGCTCGGCGTCGCCGCACACTGGCGCTACAAGGAAGGTGGCGGCGCCAGCGCGGCATTTGAACGCAAGATCACCTGGCTGCGGCAGCTGCTGGAACCCGCGGAAGAAGATCCGGACCGCGATTTTATCGAACGCATCGGCGAGGAGGTGTTCGAGGACCGGGTTTATGCGGTGACGCCCGATGGCGACGTTGTGGATCTGCCCGCCGGCGCGACGCCGCTGGATTTCGCCTATCACGTGCACACCGACGTGGGTCACCATTGTCGCGGGGCCAAGATCAACAGCCGCATGGTGCCGTTGACCCACAAGATCAGCAACGGCGACAAGGTGGAGATCATCACCGCCCAATCGGCGCATCCCAGCCGTGACTGGTTGATCCCGCAGCGGGGGTATCTGGCGTCGGCGCGCAGCCGCAACAAGGTCCGTGCCTGGTTCCGGCGTCAGGACAAGGAGATCAATCGCAAACAGGGCCGCGCCATGCTGGAGAAGGAACTCCATCGCATGGCCGTCGCCCCCGATCTGCGGCGGCTGGCCGAAGAGCTACATCAGCCCGATGCCGAGCAGCTCTATCTGGCCATCGGCGCCGGCGATGTGACGCTGGGCGCCGTGGCGCATGCGGTCGATCGGATCCAGCCCGCGCCCGCCGATTTGCCGGGCCTGGAAAAAACCCGGCGCAGCCGCCCACGTCACCGGACCTCGGGTGGGATCGTGGTATCCGGCGTCGGTGACCTGATGACACACCTGGCACGCTGCTGTCGTCCGGTGCCGCCGGAGCACATCGCCGGGTATCTGACCCTGGGCCGCGGGGTCAGCATCCATCGCCAGGACTGCAGCAATCTCCTGCGTTTGCGGGATACCAATCCGGAACGGGTCATGGCGGTGGAATGGGGCGAGGCTGGTGAAGGCGGGTTCACCGCAGAGATCACCGTCGACGCCTACGACCGCCGCGGTCTGCTGCGGGACATCTCCGCGGTCTTGACCGACGAGCATATCGACATCATCGCCAGCAGCACCCGCACGGACCGGGCTCGCAACGTCGCCACCATCGACCTGACGGTGGTGATCCGGGGCATGGATCAGCTGAGCAGGCTGTTACACCGGATCGGCGCTCTCGGCAATGTGTTTGCCGTGCGCCGGCGGGGCTGATCGCGCTGCGCTATTTGTTGATCGCGTGGATGGCCCGATTGTCGACGGCCAGTGCCGCCTCGTGCACTGCCTCGGACAGGGTCGGGTGCGCGTGGATGGTCCGCTGCAGATCCTCAGCGCTGGCCGAGAACTCCATGCCGAGCACGATCTCGCCGATCAGTTCGCCAGCCATCGGGCCGAGGATATGCGCGCCGATGATCAGATCGTCATCGGCGGAGGCGATGATCTTGACCATGCCGACCGCCTGCTCCATCCCTTTGGCGCGACCGTTGGCGGCAAACGAAAAAGTGCCGACCTTGTAGGGCAGACCGGATTCTTTCGCCTGCTCCTCGGTCTTGCCCACCCATGCCACTTCCGGCGCGGTGTAGATGATCGAGGGGATCACTGCGTAATTGACCTCCGCCACTTCGCCGGCGATCAGGTCGGCCACCATGACGCCCTCTTCCGAGCCCTTATGGGCCAGCATGGGGCCGCGCACCGCGTCGCCCACGGCCCACACGCCGTCAACGCCGGTGCGGCATTCTTCATCCACCTTGATAAAGCCGCGCTCGTCCAGCTCGATCCCGGCACCGGCGCCCAGCAGACCCTCGGTGTAGGGTCTGCGGCCGACCGCCACCACCACTTTGTCCACCTGTAGCTGCTGTGTGCCCGTCTTGTCTTCATAGCTAAGCGCGACACCGCTGTCGCCGACCTCGGCGGCGGTCACTTTCGCGCCCAGTTTGATATCGAGTCCCTGGCGCTTGAACTGGCGCAGCGCATCTTTGGCGATCTGGCGATCGGCCATAAACAGGAAATCATCCATCGCCTCCAGCACGGTGACCTCTGAACCGAGCCGCTTCCACACGCTGCCCAGCTCGAGACCGATGACGCCGCCGCCGATGACGCCGAGCCGCGGCGGTACCGCGTCGAACTCCAATGCGCGCCAGGAATCGACCACGTTGACCTCGTCGAACGGGATCGACTTTAGTTCGATCGGTTCGGAACCGGTGGCCAGCACCACATGCTCCGCCTCGAGCATCTTCTCCTCGCCATCATGGGAGACATATCTGACTTTGCCATCGCCGAGGAACTCTCCGCTGCCCTGAAGACCATCCACCTTGTTGGCTTTGAACAGCGCGGTGATACCGCCGGTGAGCTGTTTGACGATGCCGGCTTTACGCTTCTGCATGGCGCCGATGTCCATCGACACCTCGCCGGTGCTGATGCCATGGACCGAGAACTCCTCTCGCGCCCGGTGGTAGAGCTCGGAACTCTCGAGCAGGGCCTTGGAGGGGATACAGCCGGCGTTGAGACAGGTGCCGCCGAACGCGGTGCTGCCATCGTAGTTTTTCCATTTGTCGATGCAGGCGGTCTTCAATCCGTGTTGGCCAGCGCGGATCGCGGCCACGTAGCCGGCCGGACCGGCGCCGATGACGATGACGTCGTACTTCTCACTCATTTCATTCACCTGTTGGAAATGGCGGCGGCCGGCATGGCTGCCGGCCGCCGCTGATCTTGCTTGCTCAGACCTGGATCAGCAGACGCGCCGGGTCTTCCAGCGATTCCTTGACGCTGACCAGGAACTGCACCGCCTCGCGACCATCGATGATGCGGTGATCGTAGGTCAGCGCGATATACATCATCGGCCTGATGCGGATCTCTCCGTCCACTACCATCGGCCGCTCCTGGATCTTGTGCATGCCAAGGATCGCGCTCTGCGGCGGGTTGATGATCGGGGTCGACATCAGCGAACCAAACACGCCGCCGTTGGTGATGGTAAACGTCCCGCCGGTCAACTCGCCGATCTGGATCTGGCCGTCACGGGCGCGCGTCGCATAGTCGACGATGTTGTTCTCGATATCGGCGAAGCTCTGATTCTCGGCATTGCGCAGCACCGGCACCAGCAGTCCGCGCTCGGTGGAGACGGCGATACCGATATCGTGATGGTCGTGATAGACAATGTCATTGTCTTCGATCGACGCGTTGACCACCGGGAACTTGCGCAGCGCCTCGATCGCGGCCTTGACGAAAAACGACATATAGCCGATGCGCACGCCGTACTTCTTCTCGAAACTGTCCCGGTACTGTTTGCGCAGCCGCATCACCTCGCCCAGATCGACTTCGTTGAAGGAGGTCAGCATCGCTGCGGCGTGTTGCGCCTCCACCATGCGGTCGGCAATCCGCGCACGCAGCCGGGTCATCGGCACCCGGCGTTCGCCGCGGCTGCCGGCGACCGGGGCCGGCGCGGATGGCGCCGGTGTCGGTGTCGGTGTCGGGGTTTTCCCACGCTCGAGAAACTGCATCACGTCGGCCTTGGTGATCCGTCCATCGCGGCCGCTGCCCGGAATCATTGCGGCGTCCAGCCCGTGTTCCTCGACCAGGCGGCGTACCGCCGGGCTCAGTTTATCGGCCGCGCCGCCACGGGCCGCAGCCTCTTCGGCCGGCGTTGGCGCGGCGGCCACGGGCGCGGTGGATGGCTGAGCGGACGGGGCCGCGGCAGACGCTGCGGCTGGCTCAGGTGCCGCTGCCGCACCCGCCTCGATGACTGCCAGGATTTCGCCGCTGGTCACCGTGGTGCCATCCGGGATGCGGATCTCCTTGAGCACCCCGTCTGCCGGTGACGGCACCTCGAGGACGACCTTGTCGGTCTCCAGATCGACCAGATTCTCGTCTCTGCTGACCCGATCACCGGGTCCCTTGTGCCATGAAACCAGCGTGGCGTCAGCCACCGACTCGGGCAGCTGCGGGACCTTGACTTCGATACTCATGCCTTCTTCCTGATTTTTGATGATTCGGTATGGGTGGCCGAGCGGTCGGCCATGATGTCGAGCGCTGCGTTGACCAGCCCCTCCTGCTGGGCCGCATGCAGCTTGTAATAGCCCGCGGCCGGGGCCGCGGCGCCCATGCGGCCGGCGTAGAACAGCTCATGCTGGTCATCGAGCGGTTCCTGCAGCCGATGACGGATCTGGTACCAGGCGCCCTGATTCTGCGGCTCCTCCTGGCACCAGACGATCTCGCGAGCATTGCGGTAGTGGGCGACGGTAGCCGCATAGCGGTCGATCGGGAATGGATAGAGCTGCTCGAGGCGGATAAGAGCGATATCGCGGATGTCCTCGGCGCGACGCTTCTCGAGCAAGTCGTAAAACACCTTGCCGCTGCAGAACACCACGCGGCGGACGCTCTTTGCATCGATGTCATCGATCTCTGGCAACAGCTCACCAAACTCGTGCCCGGCACCCAGTTCCTCCATGCCGGAGACGGCCAGGCGATGACGCAACAGACTCTTCGGCGTCATCACCACCAGCGGCTTGCGGAAGCTGCGGCGAATCTGGCGACGCAACAGGTGGAAGATCTGCGCTGGTGTGGACGGCACGCAGACCAGCATGTTGTTCTCCGCGCAGAGCTGCAGAAAACGCTCCAGCCGAGCCGAGGAATGTTCGGGGCCCTGCCCTTCATACCCGTGGGGCAACAGCAGCGTCACACCGCAGACCCGGGCCCATTTTGACTCGCCCGAACTGATGAATTGGTCGATGACCACCTGGGCGCCATTGACGAAATCGCCAAACTGGGCCTCCCAGATCACCAGGGTGTAGGGGTCGGTGGTGGCAAAACCGTATTCAAAACCCAGCGCGGCCTCTTCGGACAGCAGCGAGTCGGTCACAAAAAAGCGGGCCTGATCCTCTCGCAGATGCCGCAGCGGCAGATAGGGCTCGCCGCCGGTCTGCTCGTGGAGTACCGCGTGGCGATGGAAGAAGGTGCCGCGCCCGCTGTCCTGGCCGGTCAGACGGATGTCGTTGCCGTCGGTCAGGATGCTGGCGTAGGCCATGGTTTCGGCGAACCCCCAGTCCAGCGGAATCTCACCCGCCGCCATGCGTCGGCGGTCGGCCATGATGCGTTCGACGCGGGGGTGCATCTTGTGTTGTTCCGGTACCCGGCAGATCCCGTCCGCCAGCTCGGCCAGGCGCGCCGACGGCAGTCCCGTCTCGACCGGCGCATCCCAGTCCGCGGTCATAAAGCCGGTCCAGTCCACGGTATAGGGGGTGCCGACCATGCCCAGGGACAAGGGCGACAGGACCTGGCCCTCGTCCAGGCCGGCGCGATAGGACTCGACCATCGCTCGCGCATCGTCGTCGCTGACCAGCCCCTCGGCCACCAGCTTCTCTGCATAGAGACGGCGTAACGTGGGATGACTGCGGATCACCTTGTACATGGCCGGCTGGGTGGCCGCCGGCTCATCGGCCTCGTTGTGGCCGTGGCGCCGGTAACAGACCATGTCGATGACCACGTCCTTGCCGAAGCGCTGCCGGTAGTCCACCGCCAGACGGGTGACCAGCAGCACGGCCTCCGGGTCGTCACCGTTGACGTGAAAGATCGGCGCTTCGACCATCTTCGCCACGTCGCTGCAATAAAGCGTGGAACGCGCGTCCTGTGGATTGCTGGTGGTAAAGCCGACCTGGTTGTTGGTGACGATATGCACGGTGCCGCCGGTGCCGAAGCCCCGCGTCTGCGACATCTGTAGCGTCTCCATGACCACACCCTGACCGGCGAAGGCGGCGTCGCCGTGGATCAGCAGCGGGATCACCCGGTCGCCCTTCGCGTCCTCGCGGAAACCCTGGCGGGCCCGTGCCGAGCCCTCGACCACCGGATTGACGATCTCCAGATGCGATGGGTTGAATGCCAGCACCAGGTGTACGTTGCCGCCCGGTGTGCGCATATCCGACGAGAAGCCGAGGTGGTATTTGACGTCGCCGGAACCGGTCTTGGTGCTGACGTCATAGCTGCCCTCGAACTCGGAGAACAGCTCGCCGGGCGCCTTGCCCATGATATTGACCAGCACATTGATGCGGCCGCGGTGGGCCATGCCGATGACGATCTCCTCGACGCCACTGGTGCCGGCATGCAGAGCCAGATCCGACAGCAGCGGGATCAGGCTCTCGCCGCCTTCCAGTGAGAAACGCTTCTGACCCACATAACGGGTATGCAGATAACGCTCGATGCCCTCCGCCGCAGTCAGCTCCTGCAGGATCCGCAGCTTTTCTTCGGCGCTCACCTGCCGATCGGCTACCGCCTTTTCAAAGCGGGTCTGGAGCCAGGCCCGCTCCTCGCGGGAGGTGATGTGGACCAGCTCGGCGCCGATGGTGCCGCGATAGATCTGCTCGAGGCGCCCGATGATCTCGCCCAGCGTCATGGTCGAGCGGCCTTCGATGCCGGTCACTGCGAAACGCGTGTCGTGATCCTGTGCGGACAAACCGTAGCGTGCCGGATCCAGTTCCTTTGGCGTCTCAGGCCGCACCAGGCCCAGCGGATCCAGGTCCGCGAGCTGGTGCCCACGCATGCGATAGGCCTCGAATAGCTGCATGACACCGGCCTGCTTTGCCAGCAGATCTTCTGAGGCCCCGCTCTGGGGTGGACGCAGCGCAAACTGACGCAAGCTGGCTTCCACGGGTCCGCGCGGCACCTCTTCGCTGTCGCGTGGACCCAGGCCATCGAAATAGCTGCGCAATTCGTCGCTGACCGAGGCAGGGTCAAGCAGATATTGCTCGTACTGTTGTTCGACAAACGGTGCGTTACCGCCAAACAACGGACTGCTGCGATATCGGTCTTCTAAACTCTTGCTCATCGTCCTGCTCGGGCCGCCTGGCCCGGTTTGCGCTCGCCACCCGGACGCCGACGCGACCACCGGATGTGCCGGTTTGCCGCGGCGGCGACGCCTGAACATCTTGCCGGGAATTTCCGCTGTGGCCGGGAATCGTCCCGGGTCCACCCCAAAGCCAGTTAGTTTAGCTGATGGCCGTCCTTGATAAAACGGCGCAGCAACCGATTCCGTTCGATGGGACGAGCGCCGGGCAGGCGCTAGAATCACCCCCTCGATGCCCCCATTCCGGGGCACCGCTACGCAGAACGCCGAGACATGCCTGAAACGCCCCTGCCGCTGCTCGAGCCCCCGGCCAGCCTCTGCCTGCTGCGCCTGTCCGCGCTCGGCGATGTCTCGCACATGGTGCCGGTGGTGCGCAGCATCCAGGCCCAGTGGCCGCAGACGCGGTTGGGCTGGTGTCTGGGCCGGCTTGAGCATCAGCTGGTCGGCGATCTGCCGGGCGTCGATTTCTACGTATTCGACAAGACGCAGGGCTGGCGGGCACCGTTCGCTCTGCGGCGGCATCTCGCCGGTCATCGCTTTGATGTACTGCTCCACGCGCAGGTCTCGTTGCGCGCCAACCTCGCGAGCCTGGCGGTCAAGGCGCCAATCCGTCTCGGCTACGATCGAGGTCGCTCCAGGGATCTGCACGGGCTGTTCGTCAATCGGCGCATACCGGCGGCGGGCGGAGAGCATGTGCTGGACAGTTTTTTCAGCTTCGCCAGCACCCTCGGCATCACCCATCGGGAGCTGCGTTGGGACATTCCGGTCCCGGCCACGGCGCGAGACGCGGCGGCCAGGATGCTCGGCGACGAGCCCGCATTGATCATAAGCCCCTGCTCCAGTCATCCGCTGCGGAACTGGCGTGCAGAACGCTATGCCAGGGTGGCCGACTACGCCGCTGCCCGCCATGGCTTTCGCATCGTGCTCTGCGGCGGACCTTCCGAGCTCGAACGCCGCATGGGCGATGCCATCGCCAAGGCCATGGATTCAGCGCCGCTCGATCTGATCGGCAAAGACACGATCAAACAACTGCTCGCGGTGCTGGAACGCGCGAGCCTGCTGATCTCACCCGACTCCGGGCCGATGCACCTGGCGACCGCGACCGGCACGCCGGTGATCGGCCTCCATGCCGCCAGCAACCCGCAGCGCAGCGGCCCCTATCTCAGCCGGGATTGGTGCGTGGACCGTTATGACGACGCCGCGCGCAGATTCTTTGGCCGGCCGGCTGCAACACTGAAGTGGGGCACGAAGATCGAGCGGCCTGGCGTGATGGATCTGGTGACTGTCGACGACGTCATCGAACGACTGGATGCATTCATGGCGGCCGGAGCCGGGATACAGGCATAATCGCGGTGCCAGACCTGATGCAGCCGGAGCAGTCATGAGCGAAATTCGCGTGCCCATCTCGGTGGGCGAACTCATCGACAAGCTGACCATCCTGGAGATCAAATCCGAGCGGATTACCCGCGCGGGCCCGCTGGCCAACGTGCGCCGCGAACTCGAGCGTCTGAACCGCATCTGGGAGAACACCGTGCTGTCCGATCAGGACATCGACGAGGCCCGGGCCGAACTCAAGGTCGTCAACGAGGCGCTCTGGGAGATCGAGGACCGGATCAGGGCAAAGGAAAACGCGGTCGACTTTGGCCCTGAGTTCATAGAGCTGGCCCGATCCGTCTACATCCAGAACGACCGCCGCGCGGCGATCAAGCGGCGCATCAACATGGAAACCGGCTCCGAGCTAATCGAGGAGAAATCCTATGCTGATTATCAGCCGTAGGAGCTGGTCAGCAGGACGCGCACCGCAGCCCGACCGCAACGGCGGCCGCGATGAGACCCCGGCGCTGGCTCGGTCTGCCGTCGCGATGAGCTGCCCGTAGAGAGGTCAATAGCGGACCGTCCATGAGGCCGGGCAGTCTGCGGCGGTGGGCGATATGGATCCACGATCCCGGCAGATGGTCATGGGTGCGTCTGGCGTCGGCGCCCTCTTTGGCTTCCTGCTACGCTTTTTATCGACTAGCGATATTTCAACCCAAGCAGGAGGCTGACCATGTCTGTCGCACGCGTAACCGAGATCACCGCCGAATCGAAAAAGAGCTTTGACGACGCCATTAAGCTGGCCATCGATCGGACCCACAAGACCCTGCACTATGTGCGCAGCGCCTGGATTGCAGATCAAGAAGTGTCTGTAAAGGACGGAAAAATAGTGGGTTATCGGGTCCGCATGAAGGTCACGTTCGTCCTCAAGGACTGAGCGACCCCCCGCACCGGTCCTAAGCTCCCGCGATAACCGGGGTCAGGCCGCGGCACGCCGCACCGAGCGCAGATCGGTCAAATCCAGCACCTCGCCGCGTCGGGCAATGCCGACATCGGCCTGGAGTTCGCCGCGCAAGCGCTCGGCCAGTGCCTGCTGCGCCTTGTTCTCGCCGTGGACCAGGAACAAGGGCGGCCGCTGGTCAAAACCGGCGTACCAGGCCACCAGGCCGTCCTGATCGGCATGGGCGGACAGGCCACCCACGGTGTGGATACGGGCGGACACCTTTATCGCTTCGCCCCACAGACGGATGCGATCAGCGCCATCGACCAGCCGACGCCCGAGCGTGCCCTGGGCCTGATAGCCGACGATAAGCACATGGCAACCGTTGCGCCAGATGTTGTTCTTCAGATGGTGCTTGATACGCCCGCCCTCGCACATGCCGCTGCCGGCCAGGATGATGGCGCCCTGGTGGATACGATTGAGGGCCATGGATTGTTGGGCGGTGCGGGTGGCCTGAAAGTGCGGCAGCAAGCGACTGCCGTTGCCGCGCAAGCGCCATAGTTCCGCGGCATCGCTGTCATGCAGATGGCTGTAGCGGGCATAGGTCTCTGTCGCCTGGATCGCCATCGGGCTGTCGAGAAACACGCGCCAGTTCTCCATCCCCCAGTCCTCCTGGTGCTGGCTAAACAGATACAGCAATTCCTGGCTGCGGCCGACCGCGAAAGCGGGAATGAGGATATTGCCGCGATCGTGTCTGGCGTCGCGGAAGATCTGCGCCAGTTCCCGGATCGTCTCCTCTCGCGAGCGATGCAGACGATCGCCGTAGGTGCTCTCCATCAGTACCACGTCGGCCTCGGCGATCACCGACGGGTCGCGCAGTATCGGCGCGCCGTGATGACCGATATCGCCGCTGAACACCAGCTTGCGGGCGACCCCGCCCTCGCGCAGCCACAGTTCCACCATGGCCGAACCGAGGATATGTCCGGCATCGCGGAAACGGATCTCCACGCCGGGCAGGATGCGTCTGCGTTCATCGTAGCCGATGCCTTTGAAGCTGCGCATCGAGGCCTTGGCGTCGTCCATGGTGTAGAGCGGCCGGACCAGCGCGAGCCCCTTGCGCTGGCGCTTGCGATTCTCCGATTCGGCCTCCTTCTCGGCCAGAAAGCCGGCGTCCTTGAGCATAATCCGGCACAGGTCGCGGGTCGCGCGCTGAGCATAAACCGGGCCTTCAAAGCCGTCGCGTATCAGCCGCGGCAGGCGGCCGGAATGGTCGATATGGGCATGGCTCAGCACCACCGCGTCGATGGCGCCCGGAGCAAACGGCCAGGGCTCCCGATTGCGCGACTCGTGCTTACGCCCACCCTGGATCAGCCCGCAGTCGAGCAGGATCTTCTTGTCGGCGACGGTGAGCACATGGCAGGAGCCGGTGACCTCGCCGGCGGCACCGTAGAATTCGAGCTTCAACCCGGTCCTCCTGCGCCCGATCAGCGCAACGTCGGCGGCGCGGGTACCTGCGGGCTGGCATAAAATTCGACCAGCGCCGCCACTTCCTCGGCGGACAGCGCATTCAGGCGCTTCAGCATCGCGGCCTCGCCCAGACGCTTGCCACTGCGATAGTCATTCATCGCGTTGGCGATATACGCGCGGTTCTGGCCACGCAGGATGCTGGCCTCGTCCTCCGGGTCCGAGCCGCCTGTCGTGTGGCAAATCTCGCAATTCGAATTGTGGATCGTCAGTCCCTGCTCGGCCAGTCGCGGGTCATATTCGTTGGCCGCGCTGCCAAAGGGTCGCGCCGCATAAAACCTCGCCAGGGTGTCCATCTGTCCGTCGGTCATCGGCTCGGCAATCTCGCACATGCTCAGATCCGGACATGCACCGTCCTCGGCACAGACAGGTTTTCGGCATGGCCGCGCGTGGCCACGATAGTCATAGAGCGCGTTGGCGATCACTACTTCAGGCAGACCGGCGATATTCGGCACGTCAGGCCAGCGGCTGATGCCGTCGACGCCATGGCAGGCGGCGCATTGCTTGGCCAGGGCCCCGAGTTCGCTGGCACCGGCACCGGTCACCGTAAGCATCAGCAGCAAACACAACATACGCATCCTGGCCTCCCTTCCCGGTGACGGGACGATTGATTGTTCTAGATAGTACTTAGCAGTCTACACACCAGGCTGCAACGGGGTCTGGCGTCCTTCAGATGATGCCGAAAACCGGGTTTTGAGGCCCCCGGCTCCGCCAGATTGGCAGAAGCGTGATTCGAATCACGCCCTGCCCTGGCTTTTTCCTTAATTATCAACGGAGTTGGCCGATAACAATACTATCGCATCAACAAAGCAGCCGAACTTCGCGCAAGGCTGCCTTCGGACTGAAAAAAACCGCCATGGAGCGCTGATCCCGTTGTGACCCATTCCTTTAACTGGTCGGAGGACACTGTGAGTCTCGCAGCCACCGAGCTGCGTTGCCGGGTGCTTATCGTCGATGACGATTCGACCATGCGCCTGATGCTCAGAGAGACCATGGAAGGAGGCGGTCACGAGGTCATCGAGGCCTGCAACGGTGAGGACGCACTCACCCTGTTCGAACAATACCAGCCGGATATCGTCCTCATGGATGTGGACATGCCCCGGCTGGATGGCATCTCCGCCTGCCGCAGGCTGCGCGATCTCCCTGAATTCGGCATGACGCCTGTGGTGATGGTTACTGGCAATGACGATTCGGCCTCGATCAAGGCGGCATATGAAGCCGGCGCCACAGATTTTATCAGCAAGCCGATCAACTGGCCGGTCCTCGGACAACGCGTGCAATTTATCCTGCGGGCGGCGCGGACCCTGCGGGAGCTGGAGGTCAGTGAGTCGAAGAACAGCGCCCTGCTCGGCGCCATCCCGGACTGCATCTGTGTCTTCGACGCCGACGGCCGGATCGACCAGTTGCTTGATCAGGGCCAGGGGGAGCAGTGGCTGCCCAGCGACGCCGAGGGCAGGCTGATCAGCGAACTGCTCGCGCCGGAGCACGCCCGCGAATTCCAGGCCCAGATCCGCAGGAGTCTGGAAGGTGGATCGATCCAGACCTTTGAATTCCAGCACGGACGGAAGACCGCGCCACGCGCTCATGAGGTCCGTCTGATTAATTATCGGGATAACCGGGTCCTCGCGCTGATCCGTAACGTCACCGAGCGTGTCACCGCCGCCGCCAAGGTCCATCGGCTTGCGTTTTTCGATACGCTGACTGGTCTGCCGAACCGGCAACGGTTCCTGCGCGCACTGCGCTCTGCGTTGAGCGAAGCGCAGACCCAGGGCGGTCAGGTCGCGCTGCTGTTTATCGATCTGGATTTCTTCAAGCGCATCAACGACAACCTCGGCCACAGCACCGGGGACGTCCTGTTGAAGTCGGTGGCCTCGCGGCTGGCCGGATGCATCCGTGGCTCGGACATGGTTTCCCCCACCGATGAATCGCAGCAATCGCAAACGCTGGCCCGGGTCGGCGGGGACGAGTTCGTGATCCTGGCTCGGGGCATCCGCGACAAGCATGATGCCGAGCGCATCGCGGTCCGGGTCCACGAGGCGTTGCGCAGCCCGTTCAGCCATCTTGGACGGGAGTTCGTGGTGACCCCGAGCATCGGCATCGCCATCTATCCGCAGGACGGAGCGGATGCCGAGGCACTGATGAAAAATGCAGACACCGCGATGTATGAGGCCAAGACGGCCGGTCGCAACACGCAACGGTTCTATTCCGAATCCATGAGCCTTCGGTCGATGGAGCGACTCGACCTGGAGCTGAAACTGCGCAAGGCGGTGGAGCACGGCGATCTGGAAATTCATTATCAGCCGAAGATCAATCTCAAGGGGCGCGGGATTACCGGCGTCGAAGCCTTGCTGCGTTGGAACCATCCGGAGGAAGGACCGATCTCACCCGCGCGGTTTATCCCGCTGGCGGAAGAGACCGGACTGATCGCGCCGATCAGCGAATGGGTCGTTACCCAGGCCTGCGAACAGTCACGCGCATGGGTCGCCGCGGGTCTGGATCCCTTCCCCATCGCCGTCAACGTGTCCAGCCAGCTGTTCACCTTCGGCAATCTGGCCACCATGATCTGGGGCGCCATCTGCAACAGTGGTATCGATGCATCAAGCCTCGAACTGGAGATTACCGAGAGTCTGTTCCTGCGCGACCTGGCACAGATCCACGAGACGCTGCGAGAAATCCAGGAGATGGGTGTGGCGCTGGCGGTCGACGATTTCGGTACCGGATACTCTTCGTTGAGCTATCTGAAGCGCCTCAACGTCGATGCGCTGAAGATCGATCGCTCCTTTATCGAAGACATCAACATCGATGCCGACGATAGGGCGATCTGCTCGGCGGTGGTCGCTATGGGTCACAGCCTCGGATTGAAGGTTATCGCCGAGGGCGTCGAGACCCGGGAGCAGCTTGCCGCCATCTGCGATATCGGCTGCGATGAGGTACAGGGATTCCTGTTCAGTCGCCCGGTCCCCGCCGCACAGATAAGCGAATTCGTACGCAGCAACCTGGCCGCCACCATTATCGGTGACGCGAACGACCGGGGTGCGACAGGTTCGCGGCGCCTCAGATAGTCAGGAGTCAGATATGCTGGATCAAACCGCACTGGACAACATCCGCGCCTTGCAGCGTCCCGGGCAACCGGATCTGCTGACCCGGATTATCGACACCTATAGTCGTAATGCCGACGCTCTGGTCAAGGCGTTGCATCGGGCGTTGCAGGATGGCGACATCGACGAGACACGCCGCCACGCCCACACGTTCAAATCGGCCGCAGCGAATCTCGGTGCGAGCCGTCTGTCGGAGTTATGCCGACAGCTGGAAGAACAGGCCCGCGCGGGCGACCTGGCACAGGAAACAAACCTGTTCGAGGAAATCCATGCCGAGCACGAGCGGGCGTTGACTGCGTTGGCGGCAGAACGCATCGAGTCATCGGAGCCGCCCGGCGACGGCGACCACGCCGCCTCGGCCTGAGCGGCTGAGGAACCAGTTATCAGTTATCAGTTATCAGGTGGTGACTGCCTCGCCGCGGAATTATCAGCCGCTAACCGTTAGCGGCAGGGTGACCGCAGGAAACGGCGACGTAGCACTTCAAACGGACCGGGCGAGCAGAATGCCCTAGCCGATCCGGTACTTTTTCATTTTCTCTACCAGCGTTGTCCGCCGTACGTTGAGAATACGTGCTGCACCGGCGATGACCCCGTTGCTCTCGTTCAGCGCCCGCAGAATCAACGACCGTTCGATGCTGGCGAGATAATCCTTGAGCGTCATATTGGGTCCGGGCAGTCCGAAGTCCTGGGGCATCGGTCCTGTTGACCGCGCCTCCTCCAGCGTGTGCCGGTCCGAGTCACGAATCTGCACGTTCCGGGTAAAGCGGCCTGGTAATTGTCCGATATCGACCGTTCCTCCCGGGTAGAGCACGCACAGCCGCTCCAGCAGGTTGGCCAGCTCACGGATATTGCCGGGCCACGGACTATCGCGCAGCACACGCAGCGCGCCCGGCGTGAGTTCAACAGGATCGAGCCCGGAGCGCTCGCACCGCTGCATGATATTTGCGGCGAGCAGGCCGAGGTCGTCGATGCGATCCCTCAGCGCCGGCATCTCGATCGGAAAAACATTCAGGCGGTAAAAGAGGTCTGCGCGGAAGCGGCCGTCGGCGATCATCGCCTCCAGGTTCCGGTGCGTCGCGGCCACAATGCGCACGTCACAGGGCCGGCTTCTGTTGCTGCCGACACGCTCGTACTGTCGCTCCTGCAGCACCCGCAGCAGCTTGACCTGCATCGGCAGACTCATATCGCCGATCTCGTCGAGAAACAGCGTGCCGCCCTCGGCCATTTCAAAACGACCTGCGCGCGATGCGATAGCGCCGGTGAACGAGCCCTTTTCGTGTCCGAACAGCTCACTCTCCATCAGCTCAGCGGGGATGGCGCCGCAATTGACCGGGACGAACGGTTGCTCGCAGCGCGGCGATAGATGGTGGATGCTGCGCGCAGCCCACTCCTTGCCGGTGCCGGATTCGCCGGTGATCAATACGTTGGTGTCGACCCCGGCCACCTGTTCGATAAGGCGACGGACAGCGCTCATACATGGTGTTTCGCCGGTCGGCATGTACCGAGTCGCGGCGTCGCAAGACGGATTTCCGGATGAACTCTCCAGACCGCTCGCGACGGTGTCACCGTCGTCCGGGCCGGTGCTCTCGGCGGCCGCGACCGTTGCATCTTTTTTCTTCGCCATTGCGGTCACTGATCGGTTCCTTCCTCAGCTGGTCACCTGGCGCTCGCCCGCTGCTCCTGGTCTTTCCAGAGCTGCGTTTTCGACGTGGCGACTGCGCATCGGCATGGGTCCCATTACACGTGATTGCGCTCGAACCGGGGCGCACTTCCTTCGCGAACGAGTCACGGTGGGGTGTGACGTAGCGCACATAATCCAGCGGTTAAGTCGACGCCTTGAACGCCGCTGCTGACGCCTGGTCGGGCGCCGGCCCGAATTTCCGTCAGCTGGCACCACATACAAAAAAGTACGACCGCATTGCGCGGTCGTGTGGAAGTCTGTGTCGGGATTCGGTGCCGCGCGGATTTTGGTCGGGATTCCGTGTCCGGAAGATTCGGCGGCGGATCAACATCAGCCGGAGCGGATGAACACTCCGCGACTGAGGGCCGTATGATCCGGCTCCGTGTTCGGTTCAATCATCGTTCAGCCCGCTGCTTTGTGCGCTGGTACCGTACAGCGGATCCATGTCGCGCACCGCGTCAGTCCAGATATAGCCGTCGGTCCAGATGTAGCCGTCGGTCCAGATGTAACCGTCGGTCCAGATGTAACCGTCGGTCCAGATGTAACCGTCAGCCCGTACGTACCCGTCGGTCCAGATAAAACCATCGGTCCAGATGTAACCCGCCGACCAGGCCGCGTCGCCCCACAGCTGGGCCGTGTCCTCGATCAGGATTCCCGCCTCGGCCTCGGAGCGCACCATCTTCGGCGACAGGGCCTGGCCAGCGACGTGGCCGGTTTCCGCCAGCGCGGCCGCCACATCAATTACACCGGCCCCGGTTGCCGTGGCATCACCGTCGATCTTGCGCGCCGAGCGCATCAGTCGGGCTTTGACCGTGGCCGGGGTCAGGGCCGGGTCCTGGGTCAGCATCAGGGCGGCAGCACCGGATACGACGCCGGCGGCCATGCTGGTCCCGGAAATCTCCAGATAGCGGTTACTACAGCCGTTCCCACAGGCCGGCGCGCGGCCCGGCAGATCAACCCTCATCCTCGCCGCAGCCGGCATCGGTGCAACGAGTCGGTTACCCGGCGCGAGCAGATCCGGCTTCAGATAATGATCGATCAGGGTCGGGCCAGTGGATGAGAACGTGGAGACGAAATCGTCGCTATAGTCGAAGCCAGTGCCCTTGTCGGTGAGCGAGCCGACGGTGATGACCTTCGGCGAGATTCCGGGGCTGGTTATCGTCATCGACCCGTCGCGGCCGTAGTTACCGGCCGAGGCGACCACCACAATGCCCGCATCCCAGACCTGCTCGACGGCCATTACCAGCAGGTCGGTGGCGGCGCTTTCCGTAACCGCCTTGCCCAACGACATATTGACGACGCGTATGTTCTCGGTCTCGGCGTGGCTCAGCACCCAATCCAGACCGGCGATCACGTCCGAAGTAAAGCCGCGGCCGAGTTCGTCCATCACGCGCAGCGAAAACACGCTGGCTCCGGGGGCAAAACCGCCATACGCGCCACCAGACAAGGCACCGTCACCGCCGGCGATCCCCGCTACATGTGTGCCGTGGCCGTAGGGGTCCCGATCGGTCTCGAGCGCCTCATGCCCGGCCGCGTAATTGCTGCCCACCTCAGTCGCGCTCAGGGCCCGGCAATAAACTGCCACGCTGTGATAATTACCACGCCAGTCCCGATCGGTGGTCGTGCTGGCAGTGGAGAATTCGTTGCCCAGCGCCAGATCATAGTACGGGTTCCAGTTGCCAAAATTACCGCCGATGTACTCGCTGTCGACCAGCTGTCCGTCGACGTATAGCGACGCATTGCCGGCTGCGTCGCGCACTGCGACCACGTGCTGGGTCGACGTCGCCACGCTACCAGAGGCGCTGGTCAACATCGTATAGGTGCCATTGTTGCCATTGCTGGTGGTGCGCACACGGAACTGGAAACGGCTGCCATCCTGACCCAGGGTGAAGTTGCGGTTACCAGAATCCTTCGACAGCGTCACGATCCTCGCCGGTCCTCCCTGCTCGGTGTAGCCCGGGGTGATCCACGCTTCGACCGTCAGCTCGTTGCTGGCCGTACAGGCCTGGTAGATACGATTGTTATCCTGACTGTTGGAGATCCGCGTCGGGCTATGCACGTTAGCATCGCTGTCTTGCCATGCGACCCGATCAGGATTCTCCATGGCCAGGTGCAACGCGTCGTCGCCGCTGGCGCGGTCAAACACGGTCGACCCGTTGCCTTCGTCAAAGATGTAAAGCGCCTGCAGCGATCCCTCGGCACGGCCCTCGTTCACGGTCCGCGTGGCCGGCGGGATGATATTCACCTGCTTAACCAGATTCATGTCATCGTGTTGGGCGACGCCGGAATCCAGCACCGCAATGCCGACATTTGGCGCGACCGCAAAGTGGTATGGCGAGCCGGGCTGCGGCAGCAGTGCAGTCTCGCGCGCGGAGACGGACGCGGTCGCAACCGGCTCGTCGGTGGCCACAAACTTCACGCCCGCGCCCAGACTCAGGGTCTCGAGCTGACTGGCGGGAACGCGCAAAGTCTTCATGCGCAAATTCGCAAAGCCTCGCTGCCGGTCGCCGCCAAGCAGGCTGACGCGTTCGGCCTCTTGCGCGTCTGGTGCAGCCTCATAGGCCACGACGACCTCGACCATGTCTTCGCCGCCTGCCCGGGCCAGGGCGGCGGCATTCGCGCTCAGTCGACTGTAACGCCCGGGGCGGTCGCTGCCGGCCGCGTCGGTGCGGATCCGGGCGTCGCTGCCGGCGGTCTCAGGGGCGGCCGGAGTGGCCGCAGCATAATTTCGGATGGCCGTCCTGGCTGCAGGTGCGAAGCGCTGTTCCGCGCCTTCGCGCGCAGCGGATGAATCGACCTGGTCGCCGCCTGCCAGCGTCGGTTTCGAGGCCTGATCATCACGGGTCGACAGCACCGGCTTCGCGTCGGGGTATGCATCAGTCCCGCGCCAGGCTTCGGACGGAATGGCTGCAGGCGCCGCACCCCGGTCCGGCAAGGATTGCGCCACGAGCGTGGCCAGACCGGCAGCCGCCATGACACAGGCGCCGATGCCGATGAGTTTTGTCTTGCGTCTAATCATGTCTGACCTCTTACTCGGGATCGACCCAGCTGCTCATGGTGGCCATCTCGGTCAGCGCATCGGTCCAGATGTAGCCGCCAATGCTTACGTTGCTGTCGGTCCAGATGTAGCCGTCCGTCCAGACATAACCGTCGGTCCAGATGTAGCCATTCGCGTTGACCGATCCGTCCGTCCAGAGATAGGAATCGGTCCAGACGTAGCCGTCCGTCCAGACGTATCCGTCCGTCCAGATGTATCCTTCGGTGCCCACACCGCCATCGGTCCAGATGTAGCCGTCCATGCCCATCAGGTAGTAGCTGCCGTCCGGGTTCTGGTTGGCGCGGCCGCCGAAGTGCTGGTAGCCGTCGATATCGTTGTCGATGTGCAGGCCGCGGTTGGCGCAGTCCACCGTCTGGTTCATGACTGCCTCATAGGCGTCCACCAGTCCGGCGCCTTGCTGGAAGATGCTGTAGGCCAGGCTGCCGTCCTGGTTCACCGCCGGCTTGGCGGCCGACAGGATCTTGCACTTGAGTTCGTCCACGGAGCGCCAGGCCTCGGCCTGCAGGGCCAGGGCGGCGATGCCGGAGACCACGGCGGTGGCCTGGGACGTGCCGGACATTTCAAAGTACTTGCCACCGTAATGGAATTCCGGATAGTCCAGCGCGAGCTGGGAATCATACTTATCCATCAGGCCAAGCATGTGGCCGCCCGGCGCCACCACCTCGGGCTTGACGAAGCCTTCGTAGGTCGGTCCGGCGGAGGAGAACGTGGCCAGCTTGTCGTCGGCGCCATCGGCCGGCGTAAAGCTGTCGGTCATGGCGCCAACGGTCATTACGTACGGCACGTTGCCCGGCACGCCGATGGTCATGGAGCCGGGGCCCCGGTTGCCGGCCGCCGCCACCACGAAGATTTCCTTCTGCCAAGCCACCATGACCGCCTGGTTGATCGGGTCATCCCAATAGTGCGAGCGCGGCTCGGCGCTGAAGGACAGATTGAGGATCCGGATCTGGTGCTTCGACTTGTTGGCCACCACCCAGTCGATGGCGCGAATGACGTCGGCGTAGGTGCCCTGGCCGTTAGGGCCGAAAGCCTGCACCGAGACCAGATGTGCGCCGGGCGCGATGCCGTTGTACTTCCCGGCGTCGGTCACCAGGGTGGAGACGGCGATGCTCGCCACGTGGGTGCCATGACCACCCAAGTCGCCGCCATTGAGGGGCTTCCTTATCACTGTGTCGTTGATCGCGTTATAGGCCGCCTTAAGGCGCACGCTGCCGTATGGATCCAGCGTAATCCCTTCGTGCTTCCACAGACCGGTGTCCAGCACGGCGATGCCAATGCCCTCGCCGGTGATGCCGAGCGCGTGGACATCGTCGGCATTGGTCAACGTGGGAAAGTTTGTTTCCAGCACTTCATTGCCTGTCCCCTCGGATCCGGAGTCGCTCCCGCCGGAGTCGCCTTTGCCCTTATCGCTTGGCTTGCCGGCCGTCTCGACCGTGCCATTGCCATAAACCTTGCGGATCGCGTCGTTGTCGCGAAGCGCGGCCAGCTGGCTGGGGGTCAGCTCAGCCGCCACCGCCTCGATGACGCCAAGTTCATGGGTAATCTCGCCGCCCCGCGCCTGGACCAACGCCTTCACGGCCGGCAGGCTGGCGCCCTGAACGATGTAGCTGCTGCGCTCCCCGGCGGCTTCCTGACCGGGCATGGTGTTCACGTGAAACAGGCCGATCAATGCCAAGGCGCCTAACACCAGCGAGGAGAACTTCGAATTTCTGTTATTGAGTTTCATCCTGTTTCTCCCAGTCTCAGGCTACGGTCGCCATCTGGCGGGGCTCGGAACTGCGGATCTCGAGAGCGCCGCCTTCGATCATCAGGTCGGGATCGCTCTCGATGCTCTCGAACAGGTTGTCGACGTTCTCGGTCTCGGGGGTGCTGATCAGGCCGACCCAGGCGTTGCGGCTCTCCTTGGCCATGTACATGGCGCGGTCGGCCACGGCCATGACCTGCTCCCAGGCCAGCCGTCCGGCCTGCTCGCGCAGGAACGGGTAGCAGGCGAAACCCACCGAACAGGTCGTCTTCACCACGGTGCCGTCGTCCAGCACCATGATCCGGTCGGCGATTCGGCTGCGGATCCGCTCGGCGAGCTCTTCCGCTTCGTCAGCGTCGGTATGTCTGGCGATCACCAGGAATTCGTCGCCACCCCAACGGATGATCAGATCCGAGCTGCGCGCGGCATGGCGCAGGGTATCGCGGACCTGCAACAGCACTTCGTCGCCCGCTGCGTGGCCGTGGGAGTCGTTGATCGGTTTGAAGTGATCGAGGTCGACCATCAGGAAGACCATATCCGTGGTCCGCGGTTTGCTCGTCGCCGCTGTGGATTCCTGGTAACGACGGCGCACCAGGTCTACATCCTTGGACGCCTCTTCATAGAGATAGCGACGGTTGCGCAGGCCCGTCAGCGGGTCTGTCAGGCTGGCTTCTGCCAGCTGGCCGTTGACCGAGCGCAATTCCTCATTGCGTTCGGCGAGCTCCTGGGTGCGGGCATCAACTTCCGCCTCGAGCTGACGGCTATAGGCTTCCTTGCGCAGCATCCGGCGGCGCTGTGCCATCCAGATCCAGAGGACCAGCAAAAGTGCGGCGACCGCGTAGGCGAAGTAGGCTGCCGGGCTCTCCCATGGCGAGGGTGCCACGGTCACGGACAATCTCAGTTGGTCCTCACTCCAGACGCCGTCGCTGTTGGAGGCCTTGGCGCGGAACACGTAACTGCCGGCAGCCAGGTTTGTGTAGGTCACGCGGCGGCGGTTACCGGCGTCGACCCAGGCCTGATCGAACCCTTCGAGGAGGTACTGGTACTGGTTCTCAGCCGGCGCAGTGAAATCCAGCGCGGCGAATTCGAGGGTCAAGACGTCGTCCCGATAGCCGAGCTCGACTGCGTCCAGCAGCTGGTAAGGCTGCTCGGTCGCCACCGGTTTGTTCAACACATCAAAGCCCGTCAGCTTGAGCGAAGGCGCCGTGGCGTTGAGTGGCAGCGAACCCGGATAGAAGTGGTTAAAGCCGTTGGCGCCGCCAAAAAACAGCTCGCCATCACGGCTGCGGAAATGGGCGCCGAAATTGAATTCCTCGGCCTGCAGCCCGTGGCTACGATGGAAGCGCTTGACCTCGCCGGTGGTCGGATTGAACCGGTTGAGCCCGAAATTCGTGCTCAGCCACAGATTGCCAAGATCATCGCCCTGGATGCCGTAGATCACATCATTGGACAGTCCATCAACCTGGGAGTAGTTACTGAATCGCACCAGACCGGGGTGTCGCGGCGAAATCAGCACCCGGTCGAGCCCGCCACCGCGCGTGCCCACCCAGACCTGGTTGTCCGCGTCAACGTAAAGCGAGTAAACGGTGTCCGCACTCAGGCTGGACTGATCAAGAGGATTGTGCCGGAAGACATCGAAGTTGCCGGTCACCGGATCCCAGCGATTGAGACCGCCGCCGTCGGTACCGATCCAGACGGCCCCGCTGGCATCCTGGGCGAAACTGGTCGCACGGGGGCTGGACAGGCTGGTCGGGTCGGCGGGGTCGTGAGGGAAGTGCACAAAACCGGAACCGTCGTTGTCGAGGCGGTCTACACCGGCGCCAAAAGTGCCGATCCAGAGCCGGCCCTCGCGGTCCGCGAACAGCGCCATGATGCCATTGGCCGCAAGGCTGGCCGGGTCTTCAGCGTCGTGGCGATAGCGCAGGATCCTGCCGGTATTCGGATCGAGCCGGTTCAAACCATCGGTCATGGTGCCGATCCACAGGTGGCCGTTCTTGCCGATGGCCAGCGACATGACGCGATCATCGCCAAGGCTTTCGGCAAGGGCCGGATCATGCTGCAGTCGGCGTACTTTGCCGGTCGCAGAATCGATGGCATTCAGACCGCCACCGAAGGTGCCGACCCAGAGCGTCCCGTCTGTGCTTTCGGCGAAGGCCATCACGTTACCGGCGCTGAGCCCGTCATTCGTCGCAGTCGGCTTCACATGGCCCATGGACCAGGAGCGCGGATTCCATTTGAAAACACCGGCGTGCTGCGTGCCGACCCAGAGCATGCCGCTGCGGTCCTGGAACAGGCTCCGGACATGATCGTCGCCGAGGCTGTCGGCGTCGGTGGTCTCGCGGTGATAGCGCTGGAAGTCGCCCGTCGCGCGATCGAAGAGATTCAGACCCGCTGAAGTCCCGACCCAAAAACGCCCGCTGTCGTCCTCCAGCAGCGCCCAGACGCGGTCGTTGCTCAGGCTGCGGGGATCAGCAGGATCGTTGCGAAACACCGTGAAGCGCTCGGTTTCAGGGTCAAAGCGGTTCAAACCACCGCCCTTGGTACCGATCCAGAGCGTACCGGCTTCGTCTGCGACGATCGTGCGTACCAGATCGTTGCTCAGACTGCCGGCGATCGACGGGTCGTGCTGATAACGCGTCACCCGGCCGCTGGCCGGATTCAGCCGGTTCAAGCCGGCGTCGGTGCCGACCCAGACCTCGCCGGCGCGGTCCACATGGACTGCAAATACGGAGTCGCTGTTGAGTGATGCCGGGTCAGCCGGATTGTGACGGAAATGCGTGATGCGGCCGCTGGCGACTTCGAAACGATCCAGACCTGCACGCTGATGACCGACCCAGAGCACGCCATCCTCAGCCATGCTCACCGCGCGGATGTTGTTGCTCGCCAGGCTTCCGGTCAATGCAGGGTCGTGACGATAGACGCGGAAGTTGCCGGTCTCCTTGCGGCGCAGCGCCAGCCCGCCGCCGTCGGTGGCGATCCACAGATCGCCATTCGGCCCCTCGGCCACGTCAAACACAAAATCACTGGTCAGCGAGCCGGGGTTCATGGTTTCGCGACGGAACGCGGTAAACGTGTACCCATCGTAGCGATTCAGACCGTTCTCGGTGCCGAACCACATAAAGCCGCTGGCGTCCTGCACGATGCTCAGGACCGTGTTCTGGGACAGCCCCTCGGCCTGGCCGAAGCCTTCGAAGCGCATGGGCTGGGCTTCGGTCTGCTGGCCGTGAGCCTGATCCAGTGGCGCGCCGAACAAAAACATTGCCGTTGCGAGCATACCGAGCGCCGTAGCCAGACCGGGCCAACGTCCCGCGGTCGTCCGAGCGACACCGGTAATCCCGTAGATAGAATCGATGACTTGCATAGTCATTCTTGCTCCCTGTTGCCGCACTTCTGGCCGGCTCATTCCTGTTCTACCCAGTGGTTGATCGAAGCGGCCTCGCTAAGGCCATCGGTCCAGATGTAGCTGTCTGTCCAGATAAAGCCATCGGTCCAGATGTAGCTGTCGGTCCAGATGAAACCGTCGGTCCAGATAAAACCGTCGGTCCAGATGAAGCCGTCGGTCCAGATAAACCCGTCGGTCCAGACATAACCATCGGTCCAGATGTAGCCATCCAGATCCATCACGTAGAAGTTGCCGGCCTCATCCTGGTTGGCGCGCCCGCCGTAATGCTGTAGCCCGTCCAGGTCATAAGAAACAGACATGCCCTGGTTAGCGGCCGCCGCCGGCTGGCCGTCGTACTCGAGCACGGCCGCATAGGCGTCGATCAGGCCCGCGCCCTGCTGGAATACGCTGTACGCCAGCGAGCCGTCTGCGGCAGTCGCGGGCCGTGCGGTCGCCATCAGCCGGTATTTGACCTGATCAGGCGTCAGATTCGGCTCCATCTGCAGCATCAGCGCGACCGTGCCGCTGACGACTGCGGTAGCCTGGGAAGTGCCGGACATCACAAACAATCCGGGTCCTTCCTTGTATTCGACGTGTTCGGCCTGGATCTGGCCGTCCGCCGGCATCATCGCCTCGATATGGCCACCGGGCGCCAGCACTTCGGGTTTGACGAAGCCTTCGTAGGTGGGTCCGGTCGAGGAGAATGTGGCGAGATAGTCGTCCGTCGGGTCATAAGGCGTGTAGTTGTCGGTCATCGCGCCAACGGTGATCACATAGGGCACATTCCCGGGCACACCGATGGTCATTGCATCCGGGCCACGATTACCGGCCGAGGCCACGACGACGATGCCCGCCTCCCAGGCAGCCATCACCGCCTGATTCAGCGGGTCATCCCAATAGAACGAGTGGATCTCGGCGCTCAACGACAGATTGAGCACGCGGATATTGAGTTTCTCCCTGTACCTGACGACAAAGTCGATACCGCGGATCACATCCAGGTAGGAGCCCTGACCGTCTTTGTTGAATGCTTTGACCGAGATCAGATCTACGCTCGGCGCGACGCCATAAAAACCGTGCTGAGTAGCGGCATAGTCAGCAGCAATGATCGAGGAGACATGAGTGCCGTGCCCGGACCCGTCCTTGGATTTGCCATCAGCCAGGAAGGTATTCTTGAATGCGTCGTAGTACCACACCGTGCGCCAGTTGTTGCTCTCGAGGCCCGCCATCGCATGGGCGCCGGTATCGATCACCGCCACACCCACGCCCCAGCCGTCGATCCAGTTATCGTGCAGCCGATCCGCGCCGATGATGGTATGAGGTGCGTCACCGACCGGATCCACATATTCGTTCTTGTGCTGCTGAACACCGGTGTCCGGCTGCGCCGCGAAAAGATAGGCATCAAGCGACACCGCGCGGTCAGCGAATACGCGCAGACCGTTATGGGTCTCGCGCAGCTGCGCCACCTGGGCCTCATCCAGTTCAGCGCCGACGGCGCGGATCACTGTCAATTCGTGGGTGATTTCACCACCGGCATCGCGTACGACTTCAGCGGCTTCCGCCGCACTCCGGTACTGGATGATGTACGCGGCCTTGGGCGCAGTGCGGGCGGCCGCTTCCTGCGTCGGCGCAACCGACGCTGTTGAAGGCCCGGTCGTGGCACAGCCTGGTAACACCAGGGGCATCAGCAGCGTTAGCCAGATGCCGGCACGGAATGTGGTGAAGGGGCTGAACATCGTTATCTCCAAAACTGTCGCATCCTGGAGACAAATTTGATCATCCGTGGCGCTTTGGAGCTGTGATCGAGCCCCAGTGGGGGAGCGGCGATGTGTGACCCGGGTCACATAATGGCGGTGTCAAATCGAGCGCAGTCTGAATTCGATCCGTTGGCTGCCCCGGTCACAGAGGGCTATGGCGCAGTTCCCTGCAGCTTGTCGTGGATCGATCCGGATGGCCCTCAGGAGGCTGCGGCGCGCAGGTCTCCGACGGCATCGGTATCGGTATCGCGATGGGCGCGGACGAAGCGCGGCAGATCCGCGGCCTGTAGCGGGCGGGTGAACAGAAAACCCTGCATGTGATCGCAGCCGAGTTCGGCGAGTTGTGCGACCTGCCCGTCCGACTCGACCCCCTCCGCCACCGCCTGCATACCGAAACGATGTGCGAGATCGATGATGGCGCCGCAGACGGCCGCCGACTCGGCGCACTGCGGTAGCCCGGAAACGAAGGAGCGGTCGATCTTCAGTGCATCCAGCGGCAGCCGGGCAAGATGCCGCAATGAGGAGAAGCCGGTGCCAAAGTCATCCAGGGCAAGACCGATACCGAGTTCCTTCAACTGGCGCAATTTCTCCGCACTCTCGTCGAGATTGCGCATCAGCATGTTTTCGTCGAATTCGATCTCGATCCGTCCGGGCTCCAGGCCTGATGTCTCCAGTGCCTGGATCACCCTGTCGATGAAGTCGCCGAGCAGGAATTGTTGCGCCGAGCAATTCACCGCCATCAGCAATGGCGGCAGCTCATCGTCGTCCCATGCGCGGAGCTGGTCACAGGCCGTCTGCATGACCCAGTCACCGACCGGCACGATAAGACCGCTGTCCTGCATCAGCGGGAAGAACTCGCCCAGCGGCACCAGCCCGCGTAACGGGTGGCGCCAGCGCAACAGTGCTTCCACACCCTGGATATCCCGCGAGCGGGTATCGACCTTGGGCAGATAATGCAGTTCGAATTGCTGTTGTTCGAAGGCCCAGCTGACCTCGTCCAGCAGATCATTGCGGATCCTGGAGCTGCCGGCGCGCCGTTCCGGTCCATCATCGGCGGTCGCATCCTGCGGCAGTTCCAGCTCGGCAAGTTTCTTTTCGGCCGCCTTGAGCAGGCTCTCGACGTCACCAGCCTCCTCCGGATAGATTGCTACACCGGAGCGCACCTCGCAGCGAACCTCGTGCTCGCCAAAGCTGAGCGGCTGGTTGAGGCTCTCCAGCATGCGTTCGCTGAATGATGCTGCAGCCTCTCTGTCGGTCACATTATCCAGGATCGCGGCAAAACCCACGCCCTCGAGACGCGCGATCGCCTCACTACCCGTATCTGTCGTGCTCTGCGCGACCGCGTCCGCGCTTCGACTCGACTCGCGCAGGCGCTCCGCGGTCTGCTGCAAGACCCGGTCAACCGCATCGGCCCCGAGACCTTCCCGGACCCGGTCCAGACCTCTCACGTCGAACAACACCAGGGCGATCGAGCGGAAGCGGAAACGTGCCTCGATCAGCCTGTTTTCGAGATTGCGCAGAAACTGCAGACGGTTGGGAAGACCGGTGACATCATCGATGAGTCCGAGACGGCTTATCTGCGCCTCGCTCTCTGCCTGGCTGCTGACATCACGCAACACCATCAGCACCCGATTGCGACCCTGCGCCAGGAAGCGGGCCTCGAAATGCCTGCAGGCGCCGTCGCTGTCATCAGAGAACTTCCAGGTGGCCTCGTTGCGGGTCTTAAGGGTGCGTCTCACGTTGCCAAGGAGTGATTCGGCTACCACAGCAGGCCATACGGCCTCCACAGTGGGCGTATCGCCGGCCGCTTCGATCCTGTCCCGGACCGGACCCGTCGGGCCGCTGTACTCCAGAATCTTCCCGCAGCGCTCGAGTGAGAAGAGCTGATCGGGTATGGCGCCGAGAAGTTTGCTCGCGTCTGCAGGACCGTCTGTGGGCTCGCCGGCCGCGCCCTGAGCGAGCAGGCCGCGGATCCGGTTGGACAACAATGCCGGGTTGACCGGTTTGAGGACAAAATCTGTCACACCGTTGGCGTAAGCCTGGTTTATCGTGGCCGCATCCTGATGACCGGAGACCATGACGATAGGGAGCCCGGGGGAAGGATCGAGCGCACGCATCTCGACACAGGCGGTCAGTCCGTCCATGGCCGGCATGTCGACGTCCATCAACACCAGGTCCGGCTGGTGCTCGCGGAACTTCTGCAGCGCCTCGGCCCCGTCCACGGCCTCTATGACCGTCAAGCCGTCAGCGATCAACAGCTCCCGCAACAACAGGCGCGCCGTCTCGTCGTCATCGACGATGAGCACCTGTTGCGGCTGATCCTGATCCGTTGGGCCCTGCGCTACCATGTAGTTCCTTGGTTCCGGATGACGAAGGCTGTTTGTTGTCGCGGACCGTTACCCCTCGCCATGCCAGCCGGCGAACGCCTGTGTACTGATCCTCGATCCGACCGGCGCGAACCTGTCACCAATCTCAAACTCACCGCCGAACATAGCATTAGTCGGCAGTTCGATCAGCACTCTTTAAGGAGCAACTCTCGAGAATGAGAACTGAGTCACGCATATGGCCGAATCAGGCGTAGATGCTTGAACCTGCGGGCGAATGCATGCTCAAGAAATTCGGCCAGTGGACGAAGACAAGGGTATGACCAGCGTCTGAGGATGGCCCGGGACGGGCAAGCCAGGAGAAGCCTGGAAGAAAGGTTATGTGATCGACAGACAGACACAAATGAGCAAGGCGGGCCGACCGGCTACAGGATTCTCACGATGAGGAACCTCCTCACCCGGCTGTCCTTCCCGAACAAGCTACGCGCGGTGATCCTGATCACTGCGGGCACGGCCATGTTGATCGCGATCACCGTACAGGGCATCAGCGAGATGCTGCTCGCGCGCAAGCAGATGACGCAGGAAGTCTCTGTCCTCAGCACCATCGTCGGGAGAAACGCTCAGACGGCAGTGTTGTTCCAGGACAAGGCCGAAGCGACGGCCCTGCTGGAAAGCCTGCACGCAGACAACCGGATCACCTTCAGTGGTCTCTATCTGCCGGACGGTTCACTGCTCGCCAGCTTTGCGGGAGACGCGGACGACCCCGGAACACCAGCGTCAGCCGCAAGCGATTCCGGCTGGCTCGCCGAAGCGATGCGCTCGGGACAGATGGTCCATCAACTGGACGGATCCCGGCTTGACGTGATGTCACCGATCTATCTGAACCGCGAGATCGTCGGCTGGCTGCACCTGCGCTCAATCCCGGACAGCCTGTACCGCACCAGCATGGGTTATGTGCTGCTTGGTCTCGCGGTACTCAGCATAGCGGGTTTAATCGCCCTGCTGCTCGCCAATTCCCTGCAACACATGATCTCGCGCCCATTGCGCAGCCTGAACGACGTGATGCGCCAGGTCTCCGAGGCCCAGGACTATGAGCTGCGTGCCACCCGCGAGAGTGATGACGAGATCGGGCATCTGGTCGACGGCTTTAACGGCATGTTGGAGCAGATTTCAGAACGTGACGCCCACCTCGCGCGGCATCGAACCGAACTCGAAAACCTGGTGCATGAGCGGACCGACAATCTGGGCAAAGCCAACGCAAAATTACGCACAGCTATCGAGAGCGCGACGCGTGCCAAGGACGAAGCCGAGTCTGCCAGTCGCGCAAAAAGCGAATTCCTCGCCCGCATGAGCCACGAGATCCGGACCCCGATGAACGGCGTCCTCGGCATGACCGAGCTGCTGCTCTCTACGGACTTGAAGGGCCGGCAGCAGGAATTCGCCCGCACTATCCAGACTTCGGGCGAGGCGTTGCTGGGCATCATCAACGATATTCTCGATTTCTCCAAGATCGAGGCCGGCAAGCTGATCCTGGAGAAAACCGACTTCGATCTGCGCGAACTGGTGGAGGATACGATCGGCCTGATCGCACATCGCGCACACCAGAAGGGCGTCGAGATCGCAACCGTACTTCCACCGGATTTTTCTCCGGCGCTACAGGGTGACCCGCTGCGCTTGCGTCAGGTCTTGATCAATCTTGTCGGCAACGCGATCAAGTTCACCGATGAGGGCGAGATCGCGGTTCGCATCGAAGAAAACGAGTCACGAGCCGGCTACGTCGCCATGCGTGTCGTCATTCAAGATACCGGCCCCGGTATCGCGCCTGAACATTGCGAGATGATCTTCGATTCCTTTGCCCAGGAAGATGGTTCCGCAACGCGGCGATTCGGTGGTACCGGTCTGGGTCTGACCATCTGCAAACAATTGATCGAACTGATGGGTGGGTCTATCGGCGTCGACAGCCAACTCGGCCGCGGTTCCGAATTCTGGTTCACGCTGGAACTGGAACGCAGCCGGGTTGACCCGGTCCGTGCGTCTAATCAGATCCCGCAGCTCGACGGCCTGCGGGTCCTGCTGCTCGACGATCACGAGACGAATCTCGAGATCCTCGAAACCCATTGCCGCAGCTGGCATATGCTGCCGACGCGGACCGCTTCGATCATCGCGGCCGAGCGAGCCCTTGAGCAGCATCCCTGCCCCTTCGATGTGGCGATCCTGGATATGCACCTCCCAGACGGAAATGGCCTCGAGCTCGCCCGCGCAATCAGGAACAGACCCGATACCGATGATCTCAAGATCGTCTTGCTCAGCTCGGCGGCCCGTGATGTGGATCCGGCTCTCCGGCACAAGCTGGGCATCTCCGCTTGCCTGACCAAGCCGCTGCGCGGCTCCGCATTGCGCGAGGCGTTGGGCGCATTGTTCCCACAGGGGACGATGCTGATGCCGATAATCCAGCCACCGTCGGAGGACGCTGCCGATCTCGAAGGTGTTGATGTATTGCTGGTCGAAGACAACCCGGTCAATCTGGAAGTCGGACTGAGCATGCTGGACGCTCTGGGCTGCACGGTGACAACCGCCGGCAATGGGGTCGAGGCCCTGGACGAAATGCGGCGTCGACAGTTTGCCGTCGTGTTGATGGACTGTCAGATGCCGGAGATGGATGGCTTCGAGGCTACACGACAGAGACGTCAACTCGAAGGTTCGGAGAAACTGGAGCCGGCGACGATCATCGCATTGACCGCGAATGCGGTGGCCGGTGATCGGGAGCGCTGTCTGGGAGTTGGGATGGACGATTATCTGACCAAGCCGTTTACTCTCGAGCAGATCAGGGAGATGCTGCTGCGCTGGCGAGTCCGGGAAACCCGGTTTGCCAGCTCCGCCACCGCCTGAGCGGCGGCCGCGGACATGACGCAGATGCGGGTCCGCGCCGATCGCATGCGTCCTCTGCGGTCCTTGCTCTGTCCGACCGGGTCCGGGTAAGGTCGATCCGCAATGACTAACAACCCGATGATCCGCTGCGCATGCCTGACCGGAATCGCGCTGAGTCTCACTGCTTGCCACGGCGCGCAGACCTCGCGGCCAGAGGTCTGCAGCGATCCGGCCGCGGCGCAGGCCGCATTCGTGTCCCATGTGTTTGCGGACAATGCGTCGGGCATCGGCCGGGATGCTGCCAGGGTATTCATCGAGTTGCCCGGCGGCGCCGACCCGGGCCCCGGGTTTCTTGCCCGGATCCGCGACGTGCCGGTCGCACTGGCCCCGGCCAGTCAGGCTCAGGTCGACGAGACCGCTATCCTGAGAGATCCCGTTAGCGGTGGGCGCGCCCTGCTTATCCGGATTCGCCAGTTCAGCATGACCGGGCCGGCGAGCGCAGAGATTCAGGGCGGTTATGAGGAGGCGTCGCTCAGCGCGTCGGACGCGATCTATGAACTTCGCTGTGAGCGCGATGTCTGGACAGTCACGAGGCGCGGCCCACTAAAGATTTCCTGAGCGGCAAGCAGACGTGCCGCCGATCATCGTTGCAAGGCCTGGCCGGTACCGCCGTTGGAGTGTGAACGCCGTCACAGTTCGCGCTCATTGAGCGAATTTGCAGTCGTTTGAGGCAGTTTTCCGCATTGCGCATCTGACGTTTTTTTGGTCTAGTCATAGTCATCGATCCGACGCCGCCCCCCCGGCAGGATGTTTGCATGAAATTCGTATGCTGCCGTTCCGGCATTGCCGCCCTGCTCGGCTGCCTGGCTCTGGTCGCCGTCTCTTTTGCTGCCGAGGCCGCCGGCCCGATGGCCCCGGCGGGTGAGGTCCGGATACTCAACCACGATGAGCTCGGCGCGCTGGATCTGCGGAGCGCTGGCAAACCCGTCAGCGACCTTGCTCAGTTCCGTAAGACCGCGCGCCCGGATGGCCTCGTCTTTGTAGCATTCGGACGCCAGTTTCAATTGCGCATGGAAGACAACGCTGCGCTGCTGTCCGCGGCGATTCGTACCCGCACCGACGTCGATGACACCGCACCCTACCGGCTGCTCAAGGGCCATCTGCAAGGCCAGCCCGATTCATGGGCCCGACTTACGCTGGTCGGCGATCGGATACAGGGCGTGATCTGGGACGGCCAGGAGATGTATTCGATCGCACCGACCGCAGACGTGGCCAGCGCTCTGGTACAACCCTCCGATCCGGACGGCGGGCATGTCATCTACCGGCTGGCAGACATGATCGTCACGCCGGGCACGATGGCCTGCGGCGTCGGCGCAGATTTCGCACCTCCAGTGTCCGCGGCCCTGGCCTACGACCAGCTGATGACGGAGCTCGAGCAGCTCGCTGAGACCGCAGCGCTGGGCGCCTCGCTGGAACTCGAGCTGTCCGCGGTCGGCGACGGGCCGTTCGTCGAGACCTTCGGTGCAGGCAGCGAGGCCGCATTGCTGGCCCGCTTCAATATCGTCGACGGCATCTTTAGCGAACAGGTCGGCATCCAGATCCGCGTTACCGAGATCCACTTATTCCAGCCGGGCGACAACACCCTCAGCGCCAACGAGGCCGGTGCATTGCTCGATCAGCTGACCGACCTGCGGGCCGCAACACCCGCTCTTCAGGCGACCGGATTGACCCACCTGTTTACCGGCCGGAACCTGGACGGGATCACCGTCGGCATCGCCTATCTGGGCACCGTCTGCAACAGTCGATTTGCTACGGGCCTGTCCGAAGCCAGACGCAACGAGACCTCTGACGCACTGATCGCCACGCACGAGATCGGCCACAACTTCGGTGCGCCCCACGATGGCGACCCCGATGAGGCCTGCGCCAATACGCCGGAGACGTTCATCATGGCGGCCAGTGGCACTGGCAGTAATCAGTTTTCGGCTTGCAGCATCCAGCAGATGCAACCGGCCATCGACAACGCCACCTGTCTAAATGCGTTGAGCGCGGTGGATGTGGGCGTGAGTCATTCCCCGACGGCCACGACGGGTCTGGTGACGCGGACCGTGGCCCAGGCGGTGCGCGTGACCAACGGCGGTACCGAAGCGGCCAGCAACGTGTCGCTGGACATCGGCATTCCGGCCGGACTCGAGTTGCTCTCCAACGCGCCGTCCGCCGGCAATTGCGCGCCCGCCGCCGGCGGCCTGAGCTGTAGCTTTGGAACCGTACAGCCGGGTGCCGATGCCTCCGTGCTGCTCGGTTTGCGCAGTGATACAGCGGACAGCTATACCCTGAACTCCACGACGCAGGCGGATGGTGACGACACGCCGAACAACAACACCGCTACCGGTCGCGTGACGATCCAGCCAGCGGTCGACCTCGGGCTGAGCTTCACCGGTGGCAACGTCAATATCGCGCAAAACAGCACGGCCAGCGCCGCCCTCACCGTGAGCAACAGCAATGTCGGACCGGCCTCGGTGGTGGCACTCACGGTCGACGCACCGACGGGTTTGACGATCACCGGCGGCAATCCCTCAGCGGGCAATTGCACGGTGGCGACCAGCCGGCTCACCTGCCAGATCCCGAATATCGCCGCCGGCGCCAGCGCCAATGTGACGATCGACTTAACCGCCGACCAGACTGGAGCCTACAGCCTTCTGGCCAGCGTCAGCGCCGCCGAGGCTGAACTGGATAGCAGCGACAACACAAGCTCCAAAAACTACAACGTTAGCCAACAGGCCCCCGGGACCGGAGACAGTGGCGGTGGTGGCGGTGGCGGCTCGACCGGGCCGGCTTTTCTGGTTCTTACATTGCTGGCGCTGGCACGCCGTCGGCGACGATACGGCTGACCGCGGGGCCGATACGGATCAGACCAGCATATTCCGCGCCCCGGCCACGACCTTTTCCGCCCGTTTGCTCTTCTCCTCCGGTGTGGTGCTGGAATCCGGCACCGCCTGGCCGCGCTGGACAGCCGGGCGGGCGGCAATAGTGTCTAGCCACCGCTGCAGATGGTCCAGACCGTCGATATCGAGCCCCGACCATTCATAGCTGCGCGCCCATGACCAGTTGGCGATGTCCGCAATGGAATAGTCGCCCGCCAGATACTCCGCCTCGCCAAGGCGCCGATCCAGCACCTCAAGCAGCCGCCGCGACTCGCGCTGATAGCGGTCGATCGCGTACGGGATCTTCTCCTCCGCGTAGCGGAAGAACACATTCGCCTGACCCATCATCGGTCCCAGGCCGCCCATCTGGAACATCAGCCACTGCATGACCCGGGATTCATTGTCGGCCCCCTCGCCCAATAACCGACCGGCCTTCCGCGCCAGATAGATCAGGATCGCGCCAGACTCGAACACCGGAAAATCGTTGTTGTCGTGGTCGATGATCGCCGGAATACGGCCGTTGGGGTTGATCGCCAGGAACCAGTCTTCCTTTTGTACCCGGCTACCCAGATCGATGGCATGCACGGTATAGGGCATCTCCAGTTCCTCCAGCGCGATGGAGGCTTTGATCCCGTTTGGCGTGGCAGCGGTGAATAGCTCGATGCTCATAGAGGCTCGGCTCCTGTAGCGAGGGCGGATTTGCCTATGAATGGTGCCCCGACCAGGACTCGAACCTGGGACCTTCCGCTTAGGAGGCGGACGCTCTATCCAGCTGAGCTACCGGGGCCAACGTGCGAAGTTTCGTTGGAATCGCCGGGGGTTTCAAACCCGCAGCGCTGACGCGCTGCCGGACGCTCCCCTCGGCTGGCGCCTCGGGCCCGGCCACTCGCCGATAGGCGAGCGGCGTTCCCGCCTGGCCGGGGCACGCTCGGCCTTGCCGCTGCGCGGCAACCGGCGCTCACCCAGCTGAGCTACCGGGGCACAAGTGCGAAGTTTCGTTTGAATCGCCGTCGTTATCAAACCGGCAGCGCTGGCGCGCTGCAGGACGCTCCTCTCGGGGACGTTCACAGGCCCGGTGCCAACTACGCCGACCTGATTTCTGTTCCGCGGCTTTCGCTGTCAGCCTCCTTCATCGAGCCTGATCCCAGACGCCCGTTGTTGCTGTCCGGTTTGGGACCCGTCGAGTCCCGGATCACGAGCGTTGAGGGGATGCTATGGAGTTCTTCCCTGGATTCGCCACGTATCTGACGGAGCAATAATTCAGCGGCCTTGTCTGCCATTTCGCGGATCGGCTGCCTGATCGTAGTCAGCGCTGGCCACAGGTGGCTCGCAAGGGGGACGTCATCGAAACCCACTATCGACAAGTCCTCGGGGATGCCCAGCCCCAACTCGTGTGCCATCTTCATGGCGCCGGCCGCCATGTCGTCATTACCTGCGAAGACAGCCGTGGGCCTGGGGTCAAGGCTAAGCATCTTCCGGGCTGCAAGCTCCCCCGATTCGAAGGAGTTGTATCCCTGCTCGGTGCTGCGCTCATCAAATCTGATGCCGCTGCGATCGAGCCCATCCTTGTAGCCCAGGAATCTTGTTCCCACTGCGGCGTGATCCGGATGGCCGATGATGTAGCCGATTTGTTCATGCCCCAGGGAGGCCAGATAGCAGGTCATTTCACAGCAGGACTCGCGATCGTCGGTGAACACGGAGCGCGCAGGATCGGACCGGTCAGGCGGCGCGATCAACACAAAGGGGATGCCCTGGTCATCGAGGGTACTCACCAGGGCTTTATGGTCGGACAGTGGCGGAGTCAGGATCAACCCATCCAGGCGCGCCTGGCTTACCATTTTGGAGACCTGGGTGCAGAGATCGGGGTCTTTGTAATCGCAGGGGTTGATAATGAGTTCGTAGCCTTCCGCCCGGCAGCGATCCAGCACACCTTCCTGCACATTGGTCACGTAACTCGAGCTGGGATTATCGTAAAGCAGCCCGATCAGATAGGATCGCGCGCCCGCCAGGCTGCGGGCAGACTGGCTGGGATGGTAGTGGAGACGCTCGATCGCATCCAGCACCCGTTGCCGGGTAGAAGGCCGCACGTTGGGTTCGTCGTTGATGACCCGTGAAACCGTCTTGATCGACACGCGGGCGAGCCCCGCTACCTCCTCGATCGTCGTCTTTCGAATAGCCAATACCCTGGTCCCTCTCGGCTGGAGTCATTGGCGACAAAGCTGTGCGCGAATGCTCGTTGGGCGTCTCATCTACACGAGATCAGCGCTTCGCTGCCCACTCCCGGGACGACCCGGATGTCCCCGGTCGCCACGATGAGCTTGCCCTTGGTCAGCAGCAGAAATGGCGTATCGATCCGGCTGAAGTCTGCTCCGGCATCGGCAAAACACTTCAGATCGACGGAAAGAGGTATCCAGCGTTCCGGCGGAACTTTCCTCAGAAAATCAGTCAGTTCAGCCTTCGCACCGCAGGGGTGCTGGCAATCCATCCGCATGGTCACTGTCTTGGTCGGCGGCCGCTCGACCTTTATCTCTACCAGCAACGCCGCCTCCGAGTGCAGGAATTCACGCCAATCCCTCGGGCTTCCCGTGCCCACGAAATACTGCCCCTCGCCTTTACCGTTCCAACTGACTCTGATCGCGTCGCCCTCACCTTCCCTGTCGGCGACTGTGGCGACCACGACGCCGTTGGGCGATTCCGAGACGTTACCGGTCACCGGGATCGCCCAGCCACCGGCATCGCCGACGAAGACATCCCACGAGTCCGCCGCCCGCTCTTCGAAGATCACGAGATCAGTTCCGGACCCGTCGGCGACAGCGGCCGGGGCGCCCGCGATCCATCCCACGCCGACAACTATGACGAGGGTAGAGATCGAGCTCAGTCTCATGGTCAGTCTCCTCATGTCAGTACTCGGGGCTGCTCAAAATACTGTGTTGATGGCCGTTCCCTGGCAGGTTGGACGGGCTCAGTTCGACTCGGGGGGAGCGATCCGGGCCGGCGGCGGGCGGACTCTCCCCGGAAAATGACCGGGGAGAGTCCGTGGCCTGAGAGAGTGCGATGATGGCCCCGGGCTCCGGCGCCATCGCCGCCTTGCTGATGCGCGTCGAGGCTAGTACGGGCTCAGGCTGTAAGCGAACCGCATGCCATAGGAGCGCGGTGCGTTCCAGGCGAACAGCGGCACGCCAGCGCCTGAGTCGTTGGCCAGGTACGTCTGGAACCGCTCGTCCGTGACGTTGTAGCCGAATGCCTCCAGGTACCAGGACCGGTCGGTGGAGGTGTACCGCAGCGTCAGGAAGGGCAGATATCGACACAATGGCCACAGCCGTCGCAGCGGGTCATATAGACAAATGTTGGCATTTTATATCGTCTCCAGCATTAAGGACCAATGAGGGGTGGAATCAAAGACCCATTGTTAATATTAAATGTTATAAATCGTTCCCGGTTTATTAGTAGTTCTTTGGCCGCAGCCGTTTGATACCGAGACCAAACTGCGCGGGTTTGTCTGCCGGTGCCGGCAAGCCATCCCTCGAACCGTCCGCCTTCCCAGGGAGTCAGCAGATCAAACTCCAGCTCAACCCCCTTGATGGTCGCTGAACCGGCATTCGCAGTAACCAGACTCCCGATCTCCTGAATTGGCTCGACGGGGGTGCCCGGCGGATCTTCGACTACACCCACGGTGCGGAACTGGGAAACCTGTTTATCATCGAAATCGGTCCAGAAGGCGGCCATCTGGAGATTCATGGTGCCATTGAACAGCGAGGCCTTGTAGCCGAACTCGTAGTTGGTCACGTCTTCCGGATCGAAAGAGAAGAACTCGATCCTGCCGCAACGACAGACGTCGACTCCGTCACCGAATGAGCCCGCCTTGGAGCCGGTGGCCGCAACCAGATACGTGAAGGAATCCGGAGTCAAGTCGTAGTCGATGCCAAGACGCCAGTCGAAATTGCTGAAGCTCTCCTGGTTGGTGTTGACGTCGAACAATTCGTAATTGGCGTTACGATTCTGCGAGCCCATCCCGGGACCGAGATCCGCGCTAGTGAATAGCGGCAGGATAAGTTCGTCAAGCTGATCGTCGTCCGGGAATCCGTCGTCGGGGACTCGGCCCGCGCTCCAGCTACAGTTATCCCCGCCGAAGCAGCCGATGTTCCTGCCGCCGTTATCTTTACGCTGATCCTTGGTGTAGCGGAACCCGCCGGTCAGATGCCACTTGTTCGTGAAGTGCCAGGTGGCCTGGCTGAAGATCGCCTGGGATTCCAGCGTCCGGTCCGGTTGCAGAAAGGAGATGCCCCCGAGCCCGCCCGTCGAGCAACAGAACGGCAATTCCACGTCGAAAACGATGTCGTTGTCTTCGCGGAAATCGAAGAAGCCGAGGATCCAGTTGACCCGTCCGGTCAGGCCCTGAAACTGAATTTCGTTCGACCATGATTCGTAGTTGGAACTGTCCGTGGCCAGATAGAGTTCGAACCAGGGCTGATTGATATTCAGCCAACCTGTGGTGGGTCCAGGCACTGGGCGCCAGCCCATGTCGCCATCCCACTGCTGTTTCCGCTCTTGTCTGGCCCAGCCGAGGTTGTAGACCAGATCGACGTCGCCGAGCCAGCGATTGTCCTCGAGCATCTCCCAGTTGAGGTGGCTGCGGACGCTGTCGATGGTCATATCCAGATAGCCTGGGATATTGGGATCGACGTAGTCGATGCCGCCACCGTTGTATTCGCACACATCCGGATTCCTATCGCAGTCGGGCGCGGCCGGCCAGCCTGCGTTACTGTCCTCGTAACGCTCGTAAGTGACGCGCCAATCGAAGGTGTCCGCGGGCTCCCACAGCAGGCTTGCACGTGCGGCCCAGCGATCGGTATTACCGTAGTAGTCGCTATTGTCCACCCCATGGTTCCAGCGCTGGTCCATGTCCGGGATGCCATCGGGACCGCTCAACCCGACGCCCTCCAGATCCTTCGTGCCCCGGTCCTGGTTGGCGAAGCCGTCACGCTCTTCGCCGAAGAAGTTCATGCGGATGGCGAAGGTGTCGCTTAGCGGGGCGTTGAAGGTAGCGAGAATATTCTTGTAATTGTTATTCGCCGCTTCGAAGCCGACGGTACCGAACACCCCCTCGAAGCTGGGCTTGGCGGTGACGACATTGATGCTGCCGGCGGCCGAATTACGGCCAAACAATGTGCCCTGGGGACCGCGCATGACTTCCAGACGTTCCAGGTCGTACATCAGGGCCACGGCACCCTGGGGACGCGGGGAGTAGACACCGTCCACGTGGAAGGCCACGCTGGGGTCAGCGATCTCGGTAAAGTTATTGCTGTTGATGCCGCGGATGGTCAGCAGTACACCGGAGTCCGAAGGCGAGAACCCGACGTCGAAATTGGGGACGAAATCGGCGGCGTCGCGGATGTCTCTGACACCGTCCCGGCTCAGGGTCTCCTGATCGATCGCCGTCACGGCGACCGAAGTCTTCAGGATATCCGTCTCTCGCCGGGTCGCGGTGACGGTGACCGCGCCGAGCCTGGCCGGTGAATCCGGCTCCGCGTCACCCTCCCCCGCCAGGGCTCGTTCGGCTTCGAGCGAATCATCCTGCGTGTCCTCGAATTCCTCCTGAACCTGCTCGGCTTCTTCCTGGGCCTGTGCCTGCTCCGGGTCCGGCGTTTCCTGAGCAAGCGCAAAGGCCGGCGCGAGGATGGCTATAGCTAACCACCATGAAACACGTAAGTTGATCATCAGCTCTCCCCCTCAGTCGATTCTTGGTATTTCACGGCATCCTTGTTGTTCAGCTCGAGAACGCTCAATTCCCCTTTATTCATCTCCGTCACCCCCAGCTGACGTTGTCGACCTGGAACGTAATCCCGCCGGTCTGCGGGGCGCTCGGGAACAGCAACAGGCCGGTGTTGACGGTGGTCAGATCGAGCCATCCAGCCAGCCGCTGCGATACCGGTGCCGTGACCGTCTCCCAGTCTCCGTATCCGCGGCGAGACACCCGTCCTCGGCATTTTCGACCTTCAACTTGACGATGATCCCCGCCACCGGCGATTACACCCTGACCGACATAGTCGTATCCGTCGCCGTGGGGGTTCTTTCTGAGCCCTCGTGCTTGCCGAACAAGGATCATGGTCCTGCTCCAACGAACAGGGCCTGGGCAGTGTCGAACCAGATCGGGTTCTCACCGCCCGCAAAGTCGATGTTCAACAGCAGGAACCGGACTTCGACTGTACCCGCCGGTGCAACGCCCTGTGCTTCACTGAACACCCACGTGTCGACCGGGCTCGTAGAGTCGAGGAACGGCAGCGACTCGACACCCGGGTTGGCCGGGGGGCCAAGTTGGCCGATGCTCACTGACGCCGGTTCCAGATCATTGCCGGCAGCGTCCTTGAACACAATCTTGGCCAGGCCGAAGCTCGCGCCCTCCGGGATGGCCGCCTCGGTCAGCATCCAGGTGGAGAAGTTGATCTCATCGCCCGGGTTCGCGGCGAATACCTGACGGATTTCCGCGACACCGCCGCCGCCGGTCGTCGTCAGCTGGGCGGCGGAGGCGCCGGATTGTGCTCCGACGCCAGGCGCCCCGACCGTGTTGTCCCCGGCGGCAACCTCCCAGCCAGTGAAATCACCCGTTTCGAAGTCGCCGTTGACGAGTTCAATCGTATCCGGCGGCGGAGGCTCATCGCCGCCGAAGCGGACGTTATCCCACAGATAGACCGCATCGTTTCCTTCGGTCCCGAAGTCGAAGAAGATCGACGCCTTCACGAAGGTCTTGCTGGTGTCGATGCCGACAAGGCTGAAGTCCCAGGTCAGCGTCTCCCACGCGTCGGCCATCATCGGGAATGCGTCCGTCTCGGCGAAACAGGTCACATCACTGCCATCCGACGGACAGTCAACCGTCTCGACCTTCAGCCTGACCGGAATCCCGGCCGCCGGCACCCGCACATCCACGCTCATCAGCGTCTCGGTGGGCGTGAACGGGATCGGATTGGCGAAATCGGGGTTACCGATCGTGGTGCCCGCCCAGACCGGCGCGCCCGTCGGCTTGGTCGTGATCGCCACGGTGTTACCGGCGTCGTCCGGATCTTCACCCGGCACCGTCGAAGCCGAAACCGGATCGCCGAAGTCCTGGACCGTGTAGTCGACCAGCGGGTCGTCGAACGTCACCGGCAGATCGATCTGATTGAGTGGCACCTCCCCATCGAGGAATGAAGCCAGCGCGTCGTCGAACCAGATCGGGTTCTCGCCGCCCGCAAAGTCGACGTTCAGCAGCAGGAATGACACTTCGACAGTACCCGCCGGCGCGACGCCCTGCGCCTGGCTGAATACCCACGTGTTGACCGGGCTCGTAGAGTCGAGGAACGGCAGCGACTCGATACCCGGGTTCTCCGGGGGGCCAAATTGGCCGATGCTCACTGACGCCGGTTCCAGGTCATTGCCGGCAGCGTCTCTGAACACAATCTTGGCCAGGCCGAAGCTCACGCCCTCGGGGATGGCCGCCTCGGTCAGCATCCAGACAGAGAGATTGACCTCATCACCCGGGCTCGCGGCGAGTGTCTGCCGGACTTCCGGGACCCCTTGGCCGCCCGTCACTGTGAGCTGGGCAGCGAACTCGCCGGAGCGGGCCCCTGCACCGGGTGCACCCACTACGTTGTCCCCGGCGTTGACCGTCCAGCCGGTGAAATCCCCCGTTTCGAAGCCGCCATTTTCCAGCGAGATAGTGTCCGGCGGGGGTGGGGGCGGCGCGCCGAAGCGGACGTTATCCCAATAATAGGTAGAACCGTTACCCACCTGACCGAAGTCGAAGAAGATCGTCGCCTTCACGAAAGTCGTCGCAGGATCAATACCCACGAAGTCCCAGGTCACGGTTTCCCACTGGTCTGCCATCATCGGGAACGCATCCACCTCGGCAAAACAGGTCGGGTCGCTGCCATCCGTCGGGCAGTCCGCCGTCTCGACTTTCAGCCTGACCGGGATCCCGGCCAACGGCACCCGCACATCCGCGCTCATGGACGTCGCGTCTCGGTGCCGATGATCGTGCCGGCGAAGGTCTCGGCACCGTCATTCTTGGTGGTGATCGCTACCGTATTGTCCGCGTCCTCCGGATCCTCTCCCAGAACCGTGGTGGCACCACCGAAATCACCCAGCGAATAGTCCACGGTCGGGTCTTCGAAGGTCACCGGCAGGTCGATCTGCTGCAACGGGCCCTGATCGGCCTCCGCTATCCAGCGGATGTTGTCCAGCTGGAATACGATGTCGCCCGATTGGGTGGTCGGGAATATGACGATGCCGGTGCTGACGTTTGCCAGGTCCAGCCCCGTGCTGGTGAGCCGGCTGACGGGGAACGTCACTGTCTCCCAGACGCCGTCGGCGATGAAGCCCAGAGCCTTGTCACCACTTCCGCAGGGGAAGAAGCAGTCGATCTTGAAGGTCATGCCCTCGACATTGTTGCCGTAATCCAGCACCTTGATGTCGAATTGAACGGCGCCCGCGTTGTAGGCCAACAGGTCGGTGCCGGAGCTGCCGATGAACCACACGCCGAAGGCATCGCTGTCGTTGAACGTCACCTCGAGCACCTGGCCGCGCTCAGGTTCGTCGGAGGCCACCTCGGCCCAGTTGACCTTGTTGTTCGGGTCACTGGGATCGGTGTAATCCACGAAGCCGGTGCCTGAATCCGAGGCCACGATGCCGCGTCCCCAGACGTCGAGATTGACCGCGTCGTCATAGACCACGACATCGGGTAGGCCCTTGGTCTTGAGGTCCGCCCCGCAGGCGCCGACCACCTTGCACGCATTGGTGGCGCGGATGTTGTCCAGGTAGACGTCAGCCTCGCCGTTCTGCACTTCGATGACGAACGGGTTGATGACATTCTCGAGGTCTACGCCGGTGCCGCCCTGGTCCATGAAGCCGGGATTGGCCAGGAACATGTCGAATTTGACCGAATAGGTCTTCCACGCGCCCACCAGGATCTCGGATTCGGGAAGGACGACTTCACCGAGGTTGGGGAAACCGCTGTCCAGTTTGATCACCAGATCCGTCCCGGGCGTGATGGAATTGACGAACATGTCGAAGGCCACCTCGCCGACAGGATCGCCGCCGGGACCGGCGAGACGGTTACCGGAGAAATCGAAGCCGGTATCCAGCAGGGGATCGTCAACCAAATCCTGAGACGCCAGGAAGGCATTGGCGACACCGCCCGAGACGGCGACGCGCCAGACGATATTCCCCTCCTCGTCCGGATCGGAGAAGGCGGGGTCGTTGATGACGGAGGCGCCGTCGCCGGTGAAACCGCCGACGGTCAGCGTGTTGGTCGACGTCTCATCGCCGACCGTCAGGCTGAGCGTTTCGGGGCCGTCGACGTATAGGGGCAGGCTCTCGAGATATGGCTGCGCCGTCTCGACGCCCTCCAGCGGTCCCCCGTCGTTGTCTTTCAGGGGAACAACATCCGGGTCGGCGGTGCCGCAACCACGGCCGGTGTCCGGATTCGCGTTGACACACTCGTAAACGCGGACGTAATCGATTTCAAAATTCTGCGGGAAAGCGTTCGGATCGGGCGCCCCGACGGGGTTGCCGCCGACGGCGAAATTGATGATCAGGTGGAAAAGCTGGTCAAAAGGGGAATCCCGTCGTCCGAGTTCGTATGCACCGTATTCGTCGTACAGGCCATCGGCAGTTCTGTGCGTTTTGCGTCTGAAAATGTTGGCCGTCCTCGTAGAAGCGGAGCTTGTCTCTTTCCCACTCCACGGTGTATTCGCGGAAGGCCATATCCGGCGAAACGTCGTTGTCGAACTCGGATGAGGTGCCGTCAAATGGCGGGGTGGGCAAACCATAGTGCGCCGTGCTCTGGGTGGCCGTGTTCCCGTCCACGCCCAGATTGAAGGCCTCCATAATGTCAATTTCGCCTGACACGGGCCATGGGCCGTAGATAGTCGGGTCGCTGTGCAGGAGCCAGATCGCAGGCCAGGTCCCCTGTCCCGACGGCAGCCGGGCTGAGACCTCGACTTTGCCATACCGGAAGTCGAACTTGCCCTTGGTGTTTATGCGGCCGGATGTGTAGGAACCATTACCGTCTTCCCGGCCCTGGATGGTGAGTATGCCGTTCGCGACGCTGATGTTGTCGGCGGAATAGCTCTGAACTTCGTCGTTACCCCAGCCGCAAAGGTCGGGGCAGCCATCGCCCGTGTCCACGTTCCATTTGCTGGAATCGAGGCTGTCTCCCGAAAAATCATCCTCGAAGACCACCTGCCACTCGATATCGGGGATCTCCAACACCCCGTCCGGAGTGCCGTCGCTAACCCCGCCGCAAGCGGCGAGGCCGATCATCGCGATCAGAGTAAGGAACAGAGATCTGGTGGCCGTCTTGCCGCCTGTCGGATTCGATGGGCGAGCCAGACTCGAACCGGCGCCCCGGGCGACGGACACGGAAACACGTGAGTTGGTGCTATACACGGAACTACCTCGACGGTCAGGGAAAACGCTTGGGGCCTGTCCGGACTCGAGGCTATGTGCCCCAAATTTTCGGGCGCCGGACCCTCTGGTTTTCTTGTTCGAATTTGACTCCCCTGCCTGCTCCCGGTTAACCCCCGCGGGACGCAAGTGACAGCAGGTAGTATCGAATTGTGACAACGTTGTCAAACAATTTAGGGCCATGCACCGGCCCGACACCAGTGCAGCGGACGCGAATGGAACTCCATGATCAAACGGCATTTTTCTTACCCCTCTCGTCAGATGCCTTTATTTTTAAACTTCTCGGCGCCATTGCATTGCAGCACTCCTGACAGCGCTATCATTACTGGATTCCCACTGGGTTCCGGACCGAATCCGGCCCGACACTGACGAAATTGCCGACACCTTGCGCATCTGGAATCCGTCTTCGGCGCAGCAGATACGGCCATCGAAGAGTCTCGGGCGGCACGCAAGAAAAACGATCGAGCGAAATGGACATACAGCGCTTGGCGCCGCTCGACTGGGCCCGGATTTGATCGGCGCCTCAGCCCGCCCCGATTCTCTGACATGACAGCTGCGATCTGAGTCACCAAGCCGGGCCCGGCCTTGCCGCTGCGCGGCAACCGGCGCTCACCCAGCTGAGCTACCGGGGCCAAGAGTGCGAAGTTTCGTTTGAATCGCCGAGGGTTTCAAACCGGCGCCGCTCACGCGACGCAGGACGCTCCCCCGGGCCAGAGTCTCCGGGGCCTCAGCCGGGGATTATCTCTCAGGCCGATAATCGGCAAGCCACGTGATGAAGTCTGCCTGAGGCAGCGGACGAGAGAAGTAGTAGCCCTGCAGATAGTCACACCCAAGAGCCGCGAGCGCCTCGGCGGTCTGCTCATCCTCAACGCCCTCGGCAATGACTTGCAGGCCGAATTCATGCGCCAGATTGATAATCGTGCGCACGATGCGGGCATAGCCCTCGTCGTTGAGCATCTTTCTGACGAATGACTGATCGATTTTCAGTTCATCGGCGGGAATGTCGTTGAAATAGGACAGCGACGAATATCCGGTGCCAAAGTCGTCAATCGATACGCGTATGCCGAGTTCACGCAATCTCTGCAGCGTGGTGAAGCTCTGGCCGGGGCGCATCAGGGCATTCTCCGTGACCTCAATCGTGACTGACCCCTTCGGCACGCTCCACAGACTTCGTGCCGTACCCACCTGCTCCACCAGATCCGCCTGTTCAACCAGTCTCGGCGTGACGTTGACGGCCACCGAAAGCGGGCCCCATGTCCTGGGCCAGTCGTTGAGCTGACGGAACGCTGCGTTCATGCCGAACCATGTCAGTGGCTCGATCTGGCCCCCGGCGTCTGCGGCCGGTATGAATAAGTCCGGCGGAACAAACCCCCGGGTCGGATGGGACCACCGCATCAACGCCTCCGCACCCACGGGTAGCCAGCTGTCGGCTGTGACCTTGGGTTGATAGAACATGGAGATCTCGTTGTTTTCCAGCGCCGCATCGATTTCCTTTTCGAGAAGCAGTGCGCTGCGTATCCGGCTCGTCTGCTCCGGCTCGTAGAGCAGGAAGCTCACGTTGTCCTGGCGGGCCGCAAGCAGGGCCGTCTCAGCCTGTTGCAGGATGGCATCCGGGTCGCTGTTGCCGTAACCGCTGACCGTTGCGCCCATTTCCAGCTCTGCTTCGAACGTGGTGCCGCCGATGTCAAAACGTCGGTTGATGGTCCTGAGAATCTTGTTCGCGGCGAGCACAAGATGCCCCGGATTCTTCAGACTCATGAGAAGGATGCCGAATTTCCCTTCTCCGAAGCGAACTACCGCGTCTTCACCATCAACGGCCTCCCTCAGCGACCGTGCCATCTCGGTCAAAGATGACATCGTATTGCGATAGCCGAATACGGACTTCAGATGGTCCAGATTGCCGACATTCGCGACAATCAGACCGAGTGAAGATTCAACACGAGACCGGTCCTGCAGAGCTTTCCCGATAGTGCGCAGGAATGTCCTCGCGTCCGTCTGATTGAGGGTCTCCGCATCCATGCTACGCCACCAGATCTAGAGGTAGTACTCGGACGGGTTCAGACCGTGCGCACCGGGCGGCAGACCATTCTGGATAAAGAGCGAATCGCCATTCGCGTCCACCAGCGTATCGCGCAGATCGAGCGTGCGGAACGTGCTGAGTGGCGTCTTGTCTTCGTCGGTCAACACCATGATCTGCGGGCGCAGCCGGCGCGTCCGGTTTTGTGCGATGACGACGCCTACCGTCCCGTTGCTGAGCTCGACCAGAGTACCGACCGGAAATACGCCTACAGCCTGGACAAATTGCTCGACCATCTCGGCCTGAAACTCGACGCCTGCCAGATCATTGAGCCGGCGCATGGCTTCGCATGTGGAAATCGGCCGGGCGTACCTGGATATTGGGGCCATCCGTCATGAACTGAGCACCTTACTGGGAGTACCGGTGGACGTCGTCACTCCCATGGCATTGCCTGACACATTTCGGGAAGTTGTATTCGCAGAAGCTGTACCAGTATGATGGGATCAGACACTGCGCGTCTGTTCGGTTATCTGACACATATATTGCAGGCGATTGACCGGATTCAGGGTTATACGGAATAAAGGCTCCAGACGCTTCTTCAATCGAATGATCATGGATGTAGTCTTGCTTCTTCTTCATCCGCGCCAGCCACGAGAGCGCATCCTCATTCCTGACCACGCTCTCGACCATCGGCTCGATGGCCTGCTCCGCCGCCTCGAGCTGCATCTCATTGCCGCTGCGGAGTGATTCGAAAATATGGCTGACTGCACCGACCGTCTGCTCATGCGCAAGCTTGGCCTCGACGATCTGGCGACGCAGGACATTGGTATCCAGAGGGCGATACTCTTCCTCGACATCCTCCATGATGACCCGGCGTTGCCGTGTGGTCGTGCTGGCCGAGGCGATCCCGGTTCCTCGGCGCTTCTGGCCCTTTGGCTCCTTGCGCTCGGCCTTACCGCGGGCTTTCGCCACGCCGCGACGTGGAGCGGGTGCGGGATCGTAGCGGCCTGGATCGACCAGCACATACTGGCAGTGTGCCTGGAGTTCGCTGATGTCCTTTGAGTTCTCGATATAAAAGCCCTGGAACAGAAACGGTGTTTCTAGCCAGGGGCGATCGAGTTCCGCCACGTACATGCCGATGGCAAGCTGGTCGGTCGTGACTGTTTGTCGTTCTGCTGACATTGAGTCCATCCATGGAGACTTGTTCAAGCAAGGACCTGGCTGACTGATTCAACCCACACATGAGATATCGGCATCGCCTCGGTGTGACTTGAGGGCGCCAGACCCGTGCAGATGCCCCCTGGGTCTGGCGCCGCGCCCAGCTCGTCTCCCTTCGGCCAATACTCCCTATAATGATCCAGCAAGGGTGCCACCCAGGGCCCGCTCGACGCCGCATCTGCTGCCACGATGAGCGCGAATCGTGACAAAACGGCGGTGATCAGCTCCGCCGGATGGATCCAGGCAACCAGGGAGACCTTAAATTGAGAATGTCGGTCGAGAATCTGAAGGTCATCCGGGCCTGGGCGTTGCGCAATCAGGACGCGATCCCCGAACTGACGCTCAGGCTGGTGTTCGCCACGGACCTGGCGGAAGCCGTGATCCAGCAGGAATCGGCACCGGACCCGCAGCGGGTGATCGAGGTCGGTTACGACATCGGTAACCTGATGTGGCGCATCCGCCTGGCCGGGCGGCGCGGGGTGGCTGACATCGTGAGCGAGGTGACGGGCGGAGAATACGCGGCCGGCACGCGGGTCTTTCTCGACGCATTCCGGCGCGAGGTGACCGGCACCGCCGCCGTCATCGAGTACATCGAAAGCAAGATCGGCAAAGACGTCTACATCAGCGAAGTCATCGGCTATGACCCGGCTCTCGAAATGCCCGAGTTCGGCTATCGGACGATCCGGATCGATCGCGACGGCGATGCCATCACCTTTCAGGATACGGGCGATCCGCCCTGCCGTCCGTCACGGATCAAGAACCTCGCCTCGTCGATCAGCAAGGCACGGCGGCTCTAGGTTCTGTTCGCCTGCGTCGTCGATCCGCGGCAAGGCCGGCTAGTCCGTAGCTCCAAGCGCGTTTGTCTGCAGACGTAAGCCCCGCGGTAACAGCGTTCGCTCAATCGCCTCGAACAAACCTTGCACAAGCAGTGCGAGCAACGCGGCGGGGACAGCGCCCTGCAGGATCAGCCCCATATCGTCGAGACGGATGCCGGTGAGGATCGGCTGACCGTAGCCGCCGGCGCCGATCAGTGCACCCAGAGTTGCGGTGCCCACGTTGATTACCGCCGATGTCTTGATACCGGCAAGGATCGACCGGATTGCCAGCGGTAATTCGACGACCCGCAGTCGCGCGTTCGGCGGCAAACCGAGCGCCACGGCCGACTCGATAATGGGCGCAGGAATATCCTTGAGCCCGGCATAGGTGTTGCGGATGATCGGCAACAGGCTGTAGAGAAACAGCGCCACCACCGCAGGCGGGCCGCCGATACCCAGCAAGGGGATCAGGAAAACAAACATCGCCAGCGACGGGATGGTCTGCAGGATGCCGGCCGCGGCGAGGACGACATGGGCGACGCGTTCTCGGCGCGCGGCCAGGATGCCCAGCGGAATCGCAAACAGGATGGCTGCCGACAGCGAGATCGCAACCAGCGCCAGGTGTTCGGCAGTGCGCTGCCATAATCGCTGCCACCACCGTTGCCCGGCGGTGTCGGTGCCAGGTTCGATCTGCAGACCGGGACTCTGCTCGAGAAAGCCCGCCGCGACCGCGGATTCGCTTTCACCCGCCAGCTTTACGCGAGCGTTTAATGTGCTCATGGTCGCCGCGTCGATCCTGCCAGCAAGCTCGTGGAAGGATGCCACCACCGGGGGCGCCCGCTCTGCCAGGTCCAGCCGATAAAGGACCACCGCGTCGTATTCGGGGAAAAAGCCCAGATCGTCCTGTAACGCCCGCAGGTCGTAGTAGGCGATCTCCGCGTCGGTCGAATACAGGTCGATCGCATCCAGCGTCCCCGCTTCGAGTCCGCGGTAGGCCAGGTCGTGATCGAGCCCCCGCACATCGGTCTGCGGCAGGCGGTAATGACGCTGCAGGCCGGGCCAGCCGTCAGCGCGGTCCATGAATTCGTTGCCAAAACCAAAAACGAGATGCGGATGCCCGCGGAGATCCGAGATGGCTTTCACGCCCAGCCGATCCGCCTGCTCAGATCTCATGCCGATCGCATAGGTATTGTTAAACCCGAGCGAGGCGGTCATGCCGATACCACGCGACGACAGAGCCACGCTCAACTCGTCGACCGTGCTCAGACCCTCGCTGGCAAGAATCTCCTGTAGCAGTGTTCCCGTGTACTCCGGATAGGCGTCGATCTCGCCACTGAGCAACGCATTCCACACCACCCGGGTACCGCCAAGCTGGGCTGTATGGGTCGCGGCGGCGGCCGGACGCTCGAACACGAGCCCGCAGACGGCCATGAACAGAATCACTTTCCACCCTGCCCGGCTCATCCCAGCACCGCGTTCAAACGGGACATGGGCTCCAGCTGAGCCGTGATAAAGGCCTCGACGAAGGGTTCGGCGGGGTTCTCGGCCAGTGCTTTAAGAGAACCCGATTGCACAATCTGTCCCTCGCGCATCAACACCAGACGCTGACCGAAGTGGGCGGCCTCCGCGATGTCATGGGTGACCATGACCACGGTCTTGCCCAACTCATCGAATATGGCCTTGAGCTCCTGTTGTAGCTGGTAACGGATCATTGGATCCAGCGCGCCCAGCGGCTCGTCCAGCAGCAACAGATCAGGATCCAGCATCAGCGCCCGCATCAGGCTGACCCGCTGCCGCTGACCCCCGGATAGTTCGGCGGGGTATCGGTCCATCAGCGTCGCGGGCAGTCTCACCAACCCGGCCAGATCGGCGAGCCGCGTCTCGATCCATGCAGCATCGCGTTGCAGATGGCGGGCCATCACGCTGACATTGCCGCGGACCGTGAGGTGGGGGAACAACCCGCCCTCCTGGATCACATAGCCCATGCGCCGGCGTGTCTTGAGCAGGGACGCGGCGGTTAACACCTGACCCTCGAAGGTAACGGTGCCCGAGTCCGGTCGCAGCAGTCCGACGATCAGCCGCAGCAGGGTAGATTTGCCGCAGCCGCTCGGGCCGATCAGCACCACTGTCTCGCCGACCGCCACCGCCAGATCGACAGACTTCAGCGCATGGTTGTCGCCGTAGCGCTTGGAGACTTGGGAAAGTTCTAGCATTGCTGCAGGCAGGTTCGCGGCCACATCAGGTCGCCATGACTCCGATTATTGCTGTCAGCCTGCCCGGGATCTGACGCGCGCTGTCGAGCGATTGTGGACAGAGACGGTGCTGCCAGGGCCAGACCGTGATTCTTGCTGGATACCGTGCCGATGATGAAGCACCCCGTTGGTGCTGTCGATTCTGCGCGCCGCCAGCGACACCGACTGTCCGGCCGCCTTGTTTGTATCCGGGACCGCCAGATTCCATGCGGACGCAAGAGCACGCGCCGGGATACCCGCTGCGTGGCGACTTATGGGGGAAGGGTCGGAAGTGGTGGAGCCGAGCAGAATCGAACTGCCGACCTCCTCATTGCGAACGAGGCGCTCTCCCAACTGAGCTACGGCCCCACTTCCGGCGCAGAGTTTACCATCGGTCGGGAGGCTGTCCAACGGCCCCTGACAGTCGCCGGCGAGCGGGGTATCCTTGCCCATCGAATTGCCGACGGACCCGCCCGTGAATCTGAACATCCGACCCGCCACTCCCGCCGACCAGGCGCTGGTCGTGGACTTCAACGCGCGCCTGGCCGAGGAATCCGAGGGCAAGACCCTGGACCCGCAGCGGCTCGAGCCCGGCGTCCGCCTGGGGCTGATCGATCCGGAGCGCAGCGTGTATTTCATCGCCGAATGGGACGGCGCGCCCTGCGGCCAGATCATGTACACCCTGGAGTGGAGCGACTGGCGCAACGGCTGGTGGTGGTGGATTCAAAGCGTCTATGTCGATCCGGAGTACCGCGGCCGGGGCGTGTTCTCCAGCCTGTATCGCCATCTGGTCGGGCTGGCCAGAGAGCGTGAGGACGTATGCGGCGTCCGTCTTTATGTCGAGACCGAGAACACCCATGCGCAGACGGTCTACGGCGCCCTGGGCATGGGCATGACCGGTTACCGGGTGATGGAACTACCGTTTGAAAAGGAGTCGCAAAACGATGCTCAAAAAAGGTGACCGGGCGCCCACGTTCGAGCTCTCGGATCAGGATGGACAAGCGATCTCGCTTTCGGCGCTGCTCGCCGACGGTCCGCTGCTGCTCTACTTCTACCCGGCCGATTTCACGCCGGGCTGTACCAAAGAGGCCTGCGATATCCGCGATATGCATGAGGACATTTCGGACGTCGGCATCCGCGTCGTCGGCGTCAGCCCCCAGGACGAAGACAGTCATCAGCGTTTCCGCGATAAACACAAGCTGCCGTTCACCCTGTTGGCGGATCCTGACAAAAAGGCCGTCAAAGCCTATGGTGCGGACGGTCCGCTGGGGATCGGTGTCCGCCGCGCGACCTTTCTGATCAATACAGACGGCCTCGTCGAGGACGTTGTTGTGGCGGATCTGCGTGTCGGCCGGCACAGCGATTTTATCCGTGAGGCCGTCGCGCATCACCGCGCCTAGACGCGATCACGCTAGCTGCCGGTTTCTCCCTGCAGACTGAGGGTGACGTGGCGCCGGTGGGGCCGCGTGCGGTGTTCCCACAGATAGACCCCCTGCCAGGTGCCCAGATCGGCGCGACCCGCGACCACCGGCAGCGCGATGCCCGGCTGGGTCAGCACGCTGCGGATATGGGCGGGCATATCGTCCGGCCCCTCGTCATCATGTTCATAGCCGGGATCGCCGTCCGGCGCCATCCGCTGCATAAAGGCCTCGAGATCCCGCCGCACCGACGGATCCGCGTTTTCACAAAGCATCAGCGATGCGCTGGTATGGTGGACAAAGACATGGCAAATCCCGGTCTCCAGCCGCGCGTCACGGATATGTTGCTGGATCTGATCGGTCAGCTCATAGGTCCCACGCCCGCCGGTATCAATGGCTAATTTAATGTTTTTTATCATGTTGTTATGCATTCTTTATCATGTCATATCTTGAATAGAGCCGATTGCCCGATCACGCCATGACCCCGACCCGATTCGCCAGGCTAAAGCAGGTATTGAGCGCAAGACAGCCCGATCTGACCGTGCTGATGGATGCCGTGCACAAATCCCACAATATCGCCGCTATCCTCAGGACCTGCGACGCCACTGGCGTGTTCCGCGCCCATGCGGTGGACCCGGATGGCGATGTGTCCCGTAACCATATGGCGGCCGGTGGCACCGGACGCTACGTCGGCCTGGACATCCACGACACAGTGCACCAGGCCTGCACCGCGCTCAAGGCCGACGGGTTTCGCATCCTCGCCGCCCACTTCTCCGATCAGGCCGTCGATTATCGCGAGCACGACTACACCCGGCCGACGGCTTTTCTGCTCGGCGCGGAGCTTGACGGCGTCAGCTCCACGGCCGCCGAACTGTCCGACGGGCATGTCGTCATCCCGATGGAGGGACTGGTGGCCTCGCTGAATGTGTCGGTCGCCGCCGCGCTGTTGCTATACGAAGCGCGCCGCCAGCGCGAAGCGGCCGGTCTGTACAACGAATGCCGGCTGGAGCCCGCGGTCTTCGACAAGGTCCTGTTTGAATGGGCTCACCCGGATATCGCGCAGCGCTGTCGCGACCAGGGACGACCCTACCCTGCATTGAGCGAGGATGGCGATCTGGCCGAGAACCCGTTCACCGGCTGACACTCATCGGGCATGGATACGGGAACGTCAGGGCCCGTAACGCAGCGGCAGTACCCGCGTTCGTTCCAGCCAGCCGGTGGTCACCACCAGCATTTGAGCGTGATCGCTCTCGTCGAGGTTGACCGGCGGGCCGCCTAACCGCTCGATCAGATCCGGCAAGGTGTTGCTGTGACCGACAACCAGCACCACCTGATCCTTGCGACGTTTCAACAACCGCGCCAGTTTACCGGTGTCCGCCGCGGGCAACTCGATCAGTTCGGCGCCGGTCGCGGTGGCCACGGCCTCGCCGGTGGCCCGGGTGCGGAGCAGTTCGGTCACATAGATCGCGCTCAGCGGCACGTCTTCGAGCATCGCGGCCAGCATCGTGGCACGTTCAAGCCCCTCGGCGCTGAGCTGACGCTCGGGTCCAACGCCATCGGTTTCTGCATGGCTCACCAGTATGGCGGTGGTCGTGCCCAGCGAATTCCAGACCCAGCTGCTGGCCAGCAAAAAAGCGATCCCGCCGAGCAGCGACAACCACACCGGTGTAAACAAAGGGCGTCTGCGCAGTCTGCGATACGACTTCTTCATTGTTTCGGCCGCTCCTGTTTCGACTGACCCGGGTCCAGGACTTCAAAGTCGCCTTCCAGGGTGTTGCCAGAATTCGGCGGCGTCCGCATCGGCGGCCTGCGCCGGGACAGGATCCACAGCACGATACCGATGATCGCGGCCGCGGCGAGCGCCGAGAGGAAGAAGATAAATCCAAACAGGATGGAGATCGCAAGGAACACCACGGCCACGGCCGCGGTCAGGAAGCGCGCGACCGGACCCGCAGGACGACCGTCGATCAGAAAGGGATTTCGGGGTTGCATGGGGCTCTGATTTTAACCCAAGCGGCGCCCGGACCCTGCTTCGTTCAGGGCTCGAGGGTGGGCGCTTGTGGCGCTTGAGGTTTTACCGGGTGGTAAAAGCCCTCGAACCAGGTCGTCCAGCTTGCGCCGCCGTCGGTGGATTCCTCAAAAAATTGTCGCACCACACCGCCGTCCAGCGGGGTCCAGGTGCCGCGGAAAAGCCGGTGGTCGCCACTGGCCAGGTAATGGATTTCCCCGGTCAGCACCATCGATCCTTGTTCGAGTCCGCCACGCATCTCGATCTGAATGCCCAGACCGTTCCAGACCTGCACCCACTCACCGGCATGGGCATCGTAGAAATTGATGCTCTGGCCGGTATTGCCAGTAGACCCGGTCCAGTGCTCCACCAGTACACAACCCTGCTCCGCGTTATCGATCCGGTTATGACCGTAAACCGTGCCGTCGGCGCCCTTGACCTCCCAGTCACCGACCCAAAAGTCGAACTGGCGGAAGGTGGGATCCACCTGGCAGGGGGCGGCATTTTTGCCGATCCGGGAGAGGGCTGCTTCGAACCCTGGTTGATCGGCAAGAGCCGCCAGCGCCGCATCGCCGGTGATCGCGGCAGGATTGGCGAAACCTGCCTCGGCGGCTCGAGTCAACGCCGCAACGGCGCCGGGACCATCACCCGCGGCGGCTTCCAGCCGAGCCCGTTCCGCCTCCGCAAATGACGGAGGCACGCCGGCAGCGGCAGCCTGATCGAGTTGGATGCCGGCTTCGTCGTAGCGGCCCAGATGACGCAACGCTACGGCGAGCCGATAATGCGCCTGCGCATTCTGCGGCTGCGTTTCGATCACTGTCTGATACGCGGTTGCGGCTTCCGACCATTGTTCCGCCTGATATAGCCGCGCGGCCTCTTCCGCGTCTGCGGCGATCGACGCAGCGGGCAGCAGAAAGAGCAGCAGCAGGCATGCACGGCTCAGGATTTTTGGCGTCATCTCGTGGACTCTCCGGAAACGGCAGGACCGTTAATCGGATCTGCGTATCGAGAGGCCGGGCCCGCCTGACCCGATCTAGTGAGGAGTCTACCCAAACGCCAACTTCTCTAGCGACCAGAGCGCGGCGGACCCGGCCAGACGCTGAGAGTAGCACGAGCCGGCGCTCGTCGGGTTCGATGGGCTTGCGCTTGAAACAATTCCTCAATTTTGGTGCCGATCATAGCTTTATCGCTTATTGGATCTTCGATGGTGTCATTGGCAAACAACAGTCCTCAACAAACTATAAAACTGTGAGCGGCACCAACTGTTCCTTTCGCGCTCTTGGCTACTCAACCAATTCCACGTCCGAAAGCTTGAAGGTCTTGTTGTAAAAGGCCTCCTCGGGACCGTAGAAGCAAAACATCGCATAGGGATTTTTGCCCGATGTCGGGATCCAGTTTGCCTCCACCCCTTTGGGTACCTTGGGGCCAAAATACGGCGTCACCCCCGCCGTCTGCGTTTTTCGTCATCTTGCCGGTATCGCGCGAAGACAGGCCCGGCAGCATCTGCGGCGAATAGATGAACGCCCAAGTGTCGCGGTCACAATCGGAATTCATTCTTGGGTTACGGCTATATCGCTGCTACCCATTTTTTGATGTGACAAGTCCATGGGCGGCCAAAATGTCGGCGCCAGACGATCTCCTCACATCACCAGCCCACCCCGAACCCGATGACTGGCCCTTTGAGCTCAACATCAATTTCAAGATCTTCACCCGCGTCATTTTCCAGATCGAGCTTGAGCTTGCGGTAACCGACGAATACTTCGGTCGACACCCCCTTTATCGCGAAGTGGTAATTCAGGGTCCCGATGTACTGCCAGGTTTCATCAACCTCACCGTCATCCCACACACCATAGTCACCACCCGCGGCCAGGGTCCATCTGTCCGATAGCGTCAGCAATGCCTTGGCGCCCACGAGGGGCGTGTTGATCTCAACGGTCCGCTTAACGCTGACACCCGGGAACACCGGACCGGGAGGAACCGTCACCCTGATCGGGTCGTGGAAATAGCGGAAGCCGGCATAGGGGCTCAAGGTGAGCGTGGGCGAGTTGTCACGCTCGCCAAGATTCCAGTTCACCAGCTCAAAACCTGCGCCGTACTCGACAAGCCATACACGCTCTTTGACTTCAACTTTACGCTGCTCACCGAGAGGCCCGGTGCGGCTGGTCTTGTCCGTGCCATCGTAATAAATGACGTCAGCAAACAGGCCAATACGCCCTTTCTGGAAAGCAAACTCCCCCATGAAGAGCGCGTTCGCCGAGTCCAGAACTGTATCCAGCGACTCTGGCAAGTCGGCGGCTGGCTGGCCATTGACCCTGATCCCGGCTGGCGCATCCACAAGCCAGCCGTAGACCCTGGCGTCGCCGCTCCACGGCTGTTGCCACCAGTTATCCAACCAGTTCCCGCCAGATTCCGCCGCCGAGGCCAGCATGGGCAGGCCGCAAAGCGAAACTGAGCTGAACACCAGCGTGCTCAGTTGGGCAATAGATCTCCGGAATCTGTGTGCTCGAATTTCAGTCATTACATCTCGCCTTGGATGGCTTTAGGTTGAAAAGGGCGTCGCTAATAAGCCCAGCTTGTCTCCGGCACCATAGAATCACTTCGGAAACAGCAACTGAAACGTAAAAGGGGTCAGACCGCAATTTCCAGCCAGCTCAACCCGGGCAATAAGGAAATTTCGGTCTGGCCCCTTTTTTTAAAAACAAGCGCTAGAACAGCGGCTGCCGGGACCAGCCTGGAGCCGGCAATACCGGCACAAACAGAAATCTCAGCTGCCAGGTCGGCCCGAAGTCATCGTCCTTGGCGACATAGTAATAGGCCTCCAGGCCGATCTTGGTTGGCAGCGGCCCCAGCTTCACCAGG
>CAMYOC010000039.1 GCA_947259915.1 uncultured Gammaproteobacteria bacterium | reverse complement strand
CTCGGCCTCGATACGCACGTTGAGACCCAGATCGGCGGCGGTACCACCTTCATAGGTGGTGCCCGCATCGGTCAGCACGCGCAGACCGGAGATGCCGAAATCGCTGCTGGAGCTGAACGTGGTGATGATGCCCTCGATCTCGATCTCATCGCCGACCTCCAGGTCATCGTCACCGACGATGTCGCCCTGATACTCGACCCTGGTCGCCAGCAATTCGCCATTGCCGCCGAACGCACTGCCCTCGGCTTCCACCAGATCGCCGTCGCTGATCTGGCCGCCGGGGAAGTCATCCAACTGGGCGCCGCTGAAATCGACCACAAGATCCTGCAGCCGGAATGTCGAGGAACCGACATTCAGGGCGGTGACCTGGCCGGTCACTTCAAACGGGTTGCCGGCCGCTTCGGCCTCGATACGCGTGGCGACGATGCGCCCATCCGCGTCGGGCAGACCGCTGACCTCGACCAGATCGTCGTCGCCCAGCCCCAACATGCTCTGCGGCTGGATGCTGTCGTCAAACAGGGTCGAGTTAGTGACTTTGATGGTCTGACCGAGGACCCGGAACAGGCCGTTGGCCGTATCCACGCTGCCTGCCTCGACCGGGCCTTTGACCGCATCATTGAATTCGACGGTCTCGGCGACCCCGTTGAGGCCGTCATCGTCAAAAGTCCCAAGCACCACGATCACCTGGCCCACCGACAGGTCACTCTGGGTGCCGGCGGCGCCGTTGACCACGAATGTCGCGTCGCTGGTATCGAAACGCACGCCGTTGACGATGACGCTGCCAAATCCGTCGATCGGGCCCACCGCGATACCTCCGCGATCGATGCCGTCGATCGGTGGCGGGTCCGGGGGCGGCGGATTGACCACCGGTGGGTTCGAGCCGCCACCACCGCCGCCGCAACCGGCGAGAATCAGGCAGGTGAGCAGACTCAGATGGCTGCGATTTTTAAAAAGAGTGTTCATTTCCCCTTACCTCGGATATTGTCATCGTCTTTGCTGGCGCCGTCATTGGCCTGGTCGTCCGCTTGATGGCGGGTGAGCCAGGCATCGACCCGCTCCAGGAACGACTGTCCCTCTGACTCGACGAATTCCGCGAACGCTGCGGCGTGCTGCGCGGGAATCCTCGACTCTGTTGCCCGGCCTTCAAAGCGGGATTCGCCGGACTGCCCCCGAGCCAGGTTCCAGGCCACCGTATTGCCGACATCGTTGAGCACAGACCCCGCCCGCAGCATCGCCTCGGGATCCTGCGGGTTCGGCATGTAGTAGCGGCTGAGCGGCTTTAGGCGGCCGCCGTCGTCCTCTGCGACCACGCCCGCCTTCACCAGTTCCTTGAGCATGGCCACGGCCGGTATGTCGCCGCCGTACATCCGGTGCAAGGAATCGAAGGACCGACCCTCGCCATCCCGGACCAGACTGACGGGCTGGCCGTCGGCGTCCAGAAAATCCGGGTCCTGATACCAGCCCGACAGGAGTCGGGTGATGTTGCTCATGCGGTCCGGCCCGGCACCGCCGGCGGCGATCAGATCGCGCTGTTTTTTGACCTCGCGACGCGTCAGACCGGTGAGGATGGACACCCGGGATGCGTTGGTCTGCCGTCCGGCGATGCCGTAGTCCTTGCCGGCCACATCCACGTAGGCGCTTTTGGCGAGTTCCGCAAACTCCTTCCAAATCACGCCGTTACGTAGCAGAATGCGAACGATCGGCCGCAGCATGGCACGGCAGGCCCTGAGTGTGATGCTCTTGGAATCGTCCTTCATATCTGTGCATTCTACGCACAAATATAGTAATTGCAAGCGCCCGGTTCCGGTTTTTGATCCAACAACCCACCCCGGCCCTGCCCGCCCCACACCGCAGTGGCTGCGCGGAATTTCCCTCAACCGTGCCGGGGACGTATCCTCGGCTCGTCATTTTTCGTAGACAGGAGCGCGCCACCATGGAATTTTTGGTCGTCCTTGCCGTCCTCGTAGTGCTCGCCGTTTACGGCGTCTCCATTTATAACCGCCTGGTCGATCTCCGCAATCGGGTAAAAAACGGTTTCTCGCAGATCGACGTGCAGCTCACCCGCCGCCACGACCTGATCCCGAATCTGGTGGAGGCCGTAAAGGGCTATATGAAGCACGAGCGGGAAACCCTCGAAGCGGTGATCAAGGCGCGCAATGTGGCCGTCGATGGCCTCAAGGCCGCGGCCGCCGATCCGACAAACGCCGAGGCCATCAAACAACTCGGCGGCGCCGAGTCCGCGCTCAGTGGCGTGCTCGGGCGGCTGTTCGCGCTGTCCGAGTCCTATCCCGACCTGAAGGCCAATCAGAACATGATGCAGTTCCAGGAAGAATTGAGTTCCACCGAGAACCGGGTTGCATTCGCCCGACAGGCCTTCAACGATGCGGTGATGAACTACAACACCGCGTGCCAGAACTTCCCGAACAATTTCATTGCCAGTTTCTTCACCTTCAAGGCCGCCGAGTTCCTGGAGATCGAATCGGAAGAGAAACGCGCCGTCCCCTCAGTGTCGTTTTGAGCTGAAGCCGCCGCTGCCGAGGCGGATCCGCCGCCATGGACTTTTTTGAACACCAGGCCCGGGCGAGACGCCGAACACGCTCGCTGGTGCTGCTGTTCCTGCTTGCGGTGGTGCTGGTCACCGCCGCGATCACCCTGGTGCTCGCGGTAGCGGTGCAGCTGCTCGGATCCCAGCAGACCGCCGCGTCGTTGCAGGGCGGGATAAGCGTCAACACAGGGCTGCTATGGAAGACCGCGCTGGGTACCGTCCTGTTTATCGTGATCGCCAGCCTTTACCGGCTGTCTCAGTTGCGCGATGGCGGCGCCCGGGTGGCAGAAGCACTCGGCGGTAATCTGGTCACCGCTGAGGACATGGAACCGGGGCGGCGACGCTTCTATAACGTGGTCGAAGAGATGGCCATCGCCTCGGGACTGCCGGTGCCGGCGGTCTATGTGCTGGAGCAGGAACAGGGCGTCAACGCGTTCGCCGCCGGAATGACACCCTCCGATGCCGCGATAGCGGTCACCCGTGGTTGTATAGAACAGCTCGACCGGGACGAATTACAGGGCGTCGTGGCGCATGAGTTCAGCCACATCCTGCACGGCGATATGAGGCTGAACTCGATCCTGATGGGCTATCTGTTCGGTATCCTCGCGGTCGGCATGGTCGGGCGCTCGGTGCTGCGTTCCGGCGGCCGTCGCGGCCTCCGCTCCAGCCGCAATCGCGGCGGTGGCGTGCTGGTGCTGGCTGGCCTCGGTCTGTTTATCGTCGGTTCGGCCGGCGTGATGGTCGGCCGCATCATCCAGGCGGCGGTGTGTCGTCAGCGCGAATTCCTCGCCGATGCATCAGCAGTGCAGTTCAGCCGCCAGTCCGACGGGCTGGCGGGCGCGCTGAAAAAGATTGCCTCCGGCGCCGGCATGTCTTTTCTCGCCGCCGGGCGCGCCGAGGAAGTCAGTCACATGCTGATCGCGCCTGGCCGACAGTTCTTCGCCGGACTGTTCGCGACCCATCCGCCCATCCAGGCCCGGCTGGAAGCCCTTGGCCACCTGCGGCCCGCCCTGTCCGGCAGACCCGCGGCAGGCAGCACGGCGGCCGGTCCCGAGAGTCCCATCACCGCCGGCTTCGCTTCGGTCTCTCCACAAGCGGTGACCGATGCCGTTGGCCGGCCCGGCGCGCCGCAGATGGCCTTTGCCGCGGAACTGCAGGCCGCGGTGCCGGCGGCCGTCTGGGAGGCGGCTCATCACCGGGCCGGCGCAGTGCCGTTGATCATGTCGCTGCTGATCGACCGCGAGCCGCGGGTGCGGGAACACCAGTTCGCGCTGCTGGAAGCCCGCTTCGGTCGGCTGCTGGTCGGCGAGACCAGGCAGCTGACCGCCGCAGTGATGCCCCTGAGCCATTCGGTGCGGCTGTCCTTGCTCGATCTGGCCTTCCCGGCCCTGCGCGAGATGAACGTCCCGCGGCGCAAATTTCTGCTCGAAACCGTAGAGCGGATGGTCGAAGTCGACGGTCAGGTAGACGCATTCGAGGCCGCAGTCGCCGGTGCCCTGCGCAGTCGTGTGCTGGATCTGGAACCGGAGAGGAATCCCAAACCGCCCTCGGCCGACGGTGCCACCGACGCAGCTCTCAAAGTGCTGGCCGCCCTCGCCATCGAGGGTCACCACGATCGGGACGCAGCCAGCCGCGCCTACGACGCGGGCGTCGCCGCACTGGGAACGCTGACGCCCACCGTTCGTACCGGGCTGCCGGAATCGCGACCGCGGGGCGCGGAAATCCGGCAAGCACTGACCCGGCTCGACGCGCTGCTGCCCGCATTCAAGCGGGAGCTGGTGCTGGCGCTGGCGACGGCCGCGGCCAGCGACGGCCACTACAACAGTCGTGAGCTGGAGATTCTTCGGGCTGTCTGCGGCATCCTCCATTGCCCGCTGCCGCCGCTCGCGCTGGGTACCGGGTTTGATCAGACCTGATCCAGCGGCAGTTTGAGATAGCGGACGCCGTTACCGGCCGGATCCGGCAGACGACCGGCGCGGATGTTGACCTGGATCGCTGGCAGGATCAGCGCCGGCACCGCCAGCCCCGCGTCGCGCGCTTCGCGCATCGCGACGAACTCGTCCTCGCTGACCCCATCGCGCACGTGCAGGTTGCCCGCGCGCTGCTCAGCCACGGTGGTCATCGGCCGGGGCGCCTGACCGGGCGGAGGGTAATCGTGGCAAAGAAACAGCCTGAGCTCATCACCCAGTTCGTAGATCCGTTGGATTGAGCGGTACAGCCTGCGGGCGTCGCCGCCGGGGAAATCGCAACGGGCGGTACCGTACTCGGGTGTAAACAAGGTATCGCCGATAAACGCCGCATCGCCGATCACATAGGTGACGCTGTCGTCGGTGTGCCCGGGGGTACTCATCACCTGGATGGTCAAATCCCCGAGCGACAGCCGGTCGCCGTCGTCGAGCAACTGCTGGAACTGACTGCCGTCAGTGGGCAGCGCGTCGCCCAGATCGAAAACTTTGCGGAAATGCCGTTGCACCTCGCAGATGCCGCGGCCGATAGCGACCGGGCAGCCGAGCGTGTTCCGCAGCAGGCTGGCGGCGGTGAGGTGATCGGCGTGGGCGTGGGTTTCCAGGATGTGATCGATCGACAAGCGATGATCTCTGGCGAATTCGATCAGCGCCTGCGCTGAGCCCCCGTCGGTCCGGCAGGCCTCGGGATCATAGTCCAGGACCGGGTCGATGATGACCGCCGCCCGCGACCCGGGATCCCAGACGAGATGCGTCCAGGTCGAGGTCGGCTCGTGGAAGAAAGACTTGACCCGGGGCGTCGATGACATGGGAGAACCTTCGCCAGGCGTTATCAGCTCTAGTATATTCGAATTTTCTAATTTAGCATTGCTCCAAGCGCAGAGTATACTCATTCGACATTCACAGCGATGAATCGAGCCATGAATCAAGCCGCCAGCCGTCCTGTCGCCGCGCCCGATCGCGATCCCGAACTGGAAATGAGCATCGCCGAGCTCAAGGTCCACGCCGGCCAGGCCACACGGCTGCTCAAAGCCCTGGCCAACGAGTCGCGGTTGATGATTTTGTGCAATCTGACCGGTGGCGAGATGACCGTTGGCCAGCTGAACAGCCACGTGGGTCTCAGCCAGTCCGCCTTGTCACAACATCTGGCGCTGCTGCGCCGGGACGGCCTGGTCAAAACCCGCCGCCAGGCCCAGACCATTTATTATTCCCTGGTCGAAGGACCGGCCCAGCAGGTCATAGGCGTCCTGCACGACATCTACTGTCCCCTCGATTAGCTTCTATACCTCCGCTGGCACCATCGGACACGTTTCCCATTGTTCTGATGGGAAGGGTTCTAATGGGGAAAGTGGTTCGGAAATCAGCCCCGCAGCGGGCGACGGATCGCAGACGCCAGACCGGTCAGTTCGAAACTGCCGCCCAGCCTCCGCAATCCTTCGACATTGAGCAGCTGCAGATTCTTGCGGTGGACCTCGACGTAGCCCTCCTGCTGAAAGCGGGCCAGCAGTCGGCTCACGGTCTCGGTGGCCAGCCGCAGATAGCTGGCTATATCCCGCCGCGGCATCACCAGCTTTAGTTCAGTGCCGGCACCAGAGCGGGCAGCAATGCTGATCAAAAAACCGGCCAGCCGCTCTTCCGCGGTGTGATCGGTGGCCAGGTTGGCCGAGATCGACAAATCCTTGCTCAGCAGGCGGAAGATCTGTGACTGCAGCCCCGACACTTCATGGGCCAGATCGGACAAACGATCATAGGGCAGCACACACACGCTGGCGTTGCTCAGCGCCACCGCGCTGCAGCGGTTCACACGCGGGTAGATCGCGTCCAGACCGAGCAGCTCGCCAGGCAGGTGAAACCCCAGCACGTGCTCGCGGCCATCCGCGTCGATGCTGTAGGTCTTTAGCGCGCCGTCGCGCACCGCATAGATAGATTGAAAGGGATCGCCTTCGCGGAACAGGTGCCGCCCCCGTTCCAGTGGGCCCTTGTGACCGACGATACTCTCGAGACGCTGGATGTCTTCGGCGGCGAGCCCCATGGGCAGACAGAGCTCTTGCAGTGAACAGGTGCGACAGGCTTGGCGCAGCTCCGTAATACAGACGACCTTGCGCTGTCTCCCGCTCATCCCGAAAACCTGCCTTTTCGTTATCGCCTGGGTCGCTAAAATGCCACGCCGGGTCCGGCGTTGTGCGAACGCAAAATGTTCCCTGTTTTGTTGATCCAGGTCAATACTGATTTACCACAACCGACCTAGACTTCAGTCTATAGTCAAATCCCGTCAGGAGGGCAAAGCCATGCGTATCCACGCCTTACTCGCGATTTTGTTAGCTGTTGTATTTGCGCCACTTTCCGTCGCCTCGGCGGCCGAAGGAGACTATCTGCTGCGGGTCGGTGCCTCCAACGTGGACCCCGACGATCCCAACGGATCGGTCCTGGGCCTCGACATCACTGTCGACGACGCCTGGAGCGCGACCTTCACCGGCGAATGGATGTGGAAGAAAAACTGGGGCATCGAGGTCCTGGCGGCGTGGCCGTTCGAGCACGACATCAAGGTTCAGGGTCTGGGCAAGGTCGGCAGTACCAAGCATCTGCCGCCCACGCTGAGCATGAATTATCACTTCCTGCCCGACACTAAATTCGACGTCTATGTCGGTGCTGGCATCAACTACACCATCTTCTTCGACGCCGACTCCAGCGGCCCGCTGGCGAGCGACGGCAGCGGCGGCAATCTGGACGTTGACGACAATTCCTGGGGTCTGGCAGGCCAGATCGGCGCCGACTGGTTTATCAACGACAAGTGGTTCGTCAACTTCAACGTACGCTATATCGATATCGATACCGAAGCGAAAGTGACGCTGGCACCGGACTCAGCGATCGTTCCCGGTGGTGGCACCGTCAAGCCGGACGTTGACATCGACCCGTGGATTTACGGTGTCCATGTCGGCTATCGGTTCTGATTCGCTCAGCTGTCACTTTGCAGGTCGTCAATCGTTGACGCCGAAGCGGCTCCGCACAGAAATGTCGGGGCCGCTTCTGCTGCGAGACCGTGATAAATTAGGTTACGGTGACCGGCTGGGGGTAACGCCGGTGCGCCGCTTCGAGTACAACGCCAACAGCGCAATCGGGTAGATCCAATGGACCGAGCACAGACCTATAACGATACGGTCGTCCGGCAGTTCACCATCATGACCCTGGTCTGGGGCGTGGTGGGCATGCTGGTCGGCGTCATCATCGCGGCGCAGCTGTTGTGGCCCGCCCTCAACTTCGATATCCCCTGGCTGACCTACGGCCGGTTGAGGCCGCTCCACACCAACGCGGTGATCTTCGCCTTCGGTGGCTGCGCGCTGTTCGCCACCAGCTATTACATCGTCCAACGCACCTGTCACACGCGTCTGTTCGGTGATGGTCTGGCTGCGTTCACCTTCTGGGGTTGGCAGGTCGTCATCGTACTGGCCGCCATCACCCTGCCGCTGGGCCTGACCCAGGGCAAGGAATACGCCGAGCTGATCTGGCCGATCGATATCCTGATCGCGGTGGTCTGGGTCAGCTACGCGGTCGTGTTCTTCGGTACCATCGCGATGCGACGCGTCAAACACATCTATGTTGCCAACTGGTTCTTCGCCGCCTTCATTATCACCGTCGCGGTGCTGCATATCGTCAACAGCCTGGCGCTGCCGACCGGCTTCCTGCATTCCTATCCGGTCTATGCCGGGGTCGTCGACGCCATGGTCCAGTGGTGGTACGGCCACAATGCAGTGGGTTTCTTCCTGACCGCCGGGTTCCTGGGGATGATGTACTACTTCGTGCCCAAACAGGCGGGGCGGCCGGTGTTTTCCTACCGGCTGTCGGTGGTTCACTTTTGGGCGCTGATCTCCATCTATATGTGGGCCGGCCCCCATCATCTGCACTACACGACCCTGCCGGACTGGGCGCAGAGCCTCGGCATGATGTTCTCACTTATCCTGCTGGCGCCGTCCTGGGGCGGCATGATCAACGGCATCATGACCCTCTCCGGCGCCTGGCATAAGCTGCGCACCGACCCGATCCTCAAGTTCCTGGTCGTCTCACTGTCCTTCTACGGCATGTCTACCTTCGAAGGACCAATGATGTCGATCAAGACCGTCAACAGCCTCTCGCATTACACCGACTGGACCATCGGCCACGTGCATTCCGGCGCGCTCGGCTGGGTGGCGATGATCTCGATCGGCTGCATCTACGCGCTGGTGCCGAAATTGTTCGGCCGCGAAAAGATGCACAGCATCAAGCTGATCGACTGGCACTTCTGGGTCGCGACCGTCGGCGTGGTGCTCTACATCGCCTCGATGTGGATCGCCGGTGTGATGCAGGGACTTATGTGGCGTGCGATCAACGACGACGGCACGCTGACCTACACCTTCGTCGAAAGCCTCAACGCCACCTACCCCTACTATGCCGTGCGCTTGCTGGGCGGGCTGCTGTTTTTGAGCGGCATGCTGATCATGGTTTACAACGTCTGGCGGACGGTCAAAGGCGGCGTCGCCGAACGCACTGCCGTCATGCAGCCGGCTTAAGGAGGCCTGTCGATGAATCACTCAATCGTCGAAACCAAGATCGGCCTCATGGGTGTGCTGATCGCCATCGTCATCAGTTTTGGCGGTCTGGTCGAGATCGTGCCGCTGTTCTTCACCAGCCAGGTGACCGAGCCGGCAGAGGGCGTAGAACCCTATGGCGCGCTGGAACTGGCCGGCCGCGATATCTATATCCGCGAGGGCTGCTACGGCTGTCATTCGCAGATGATCCGCCCGTTCCGCTCCGAGACCGAGCGCTACGGACATTACTCGCTGGGTGGTGAATCGGTCTATGACAGCCCGTTCCAGTTCGGCTCCAAGCGCACCGGGCCCGACCTGGCGCGGGTTGGCGGCCGGTACGCGGACGAGTGGCATCGGGTCCACTTGATCAATCCGCGGGACGTGGTGCCCGAGTCCAACATGCCCGGATATCCCTGGCTCGCTGAGCACGAAGTGAACGCCCGCAACACGGTGAAACACATGCTGGCGTTAAAGACACTCGGTCAGCCGTATACCGACGAGCAGATCGCCGCCGCAGAGAATGAGGTCAGCGGCAAGACCGAGATGGAAGCGCTGATCGCCTATCTGCAGGGCCTGGGCACAAACATGCAGGGGCGGAGATAGCAGGTGGACTTATCTACTCTGCGAGGCTTGTCGACGTTGCTGCTAATGCTGATCTTTATCGGCATCGTGGTGTGGGCATGGAGCGGCAAACGCAAGAAGGACTTCGACGAGGCAGCCAGACTGCCGCTGGATGATGATCCGGCGATAGCAGTGGACACCAATGGCGGTCTCGACAGTGCGGGAGAAAAGAAACAATGAGTAGCTTCTGGAGCTGGTTCATCATCATCCTGACGGTGGTCAATATCGCCGGCGCAGTGTGGCTGATGTACTCGAATACCCAACGCCGGACGCCGGGCACCACCGCGGTCACCGGGCACAAATGGGATGGCGATCTGGAGGAATACAACAACCCGCTGCCGCGCTGGTGGCTGGGGCTGTTCTACGTCACGGTGCTGATGAGCATCGCCTATTTCATCCTCTATCCGGGCCTGGGTAATTTCAGCGGCGTGTACGGCTGGACGCAAACCAGTCAGTACCAGGCCGAGATGGAGGCCGCCGAAGCCAAATACGCCGAGTTCTATGCGCGGTTCCGCGACATGGACCTGGCACAACTCGCCGCCGACGAGCAGGCGATGGCCGCCGCCGGCAATATCTTCGGCAACAATTGCGCCGCCTGTCACGGCTCCGGTGGCCGCGGCGCGGTGGGCTTCCCCAATCTCACCGACGCCAGCTGGCAATACGGTGGATCTCCGGACGATATCCTGGCTACGCTGAACAACGGCCGTAACGGCGTGATGCCGGCGCAGGCCGCGATCCTCGGTGATGACGGCGTCGAAGAGGTCGTGGCCTATGTGCTCTCCATCAGCGGCCGCGACGCACCCGCCGATAAGGCCGCAGCCGGTGGTGCGCGGTTCGCGCAGATTTGCGCGGCCTGCCACGGTCCGGATGGAAAGGGCAACAAGCTGATCGGTGCACCCAACCTGACCGACGACGTGTGGGTCTTTGGCGGCTCGGCCGCGGATATCCGCTATGCGCTGGTCAACGGTCGCGCCAATCAGATGCCGGCTCAGCTACCCCTGCTGGGAGAAGACCGCACACGGCTGATGGCGGCCTACGTGTTGAAGATCTCAGGCTCGGCGGGTGACTGACAAGATCCAGCCAGGACACCCACCGGACGATCTGCCGGAACCCCCGCGCACCTGGAAACGGCGCCAACGCGACATCGCCTACGTGCTGTGGATCTCTTTCCTCACCGCGGCGGTGGCCACCATGATGTTCTTTGCCTCGGTGGATCCGGAGGTATTGAGCGGTAACAACACGCTGGGTTGGCAGATCAGCCGGGATGCCGGTTACGCGTTTGGCTTTTTCGGCTTTTGGCTGCTAACAGCCAGCACCGCGGCGCTAGTGGTGATGCTGGTGCGCACCGAACATCGTGCCCAGGATATCCCCGGTCTCAAACAACGCCGGCGCGAGGCCAAACAGCGCAAGCGTGAGGAGCGGTCACGTCGCGGTCGTGCCGGGACCAAGGGAGAACCCGGCACATGAGCGAGCCGGCCAGCCAGGCCCCCGATTCGTTCTATATCGTCCACGAGAAGATCCACGCCCGCGAGGTAAGCGGGCGTTTCGATCGTCTGCGCAAGCTGACCGTGGTCGTGCTGCTGGGTGTCTACTACCTGCTGCCGTTCTTCACCTGGCACGGTCGCCAGGCGGTGCTGTTTGATCTGCCGGCACGCAAATTCTATATCTTCGGGCTGACATTCTGGCCCCAGGACTTCTTCTATCTGGCCCTGCTGCTGATCATCGCCGCGCTCTCGCTGTTTTTCTTCACTGCTCTGCTGGGACGTATCTGGTGCGGCTATGCCTGCCCGCAGACGGTGTGGACCGAGGTGTTCGTATGGATGGAGCGCCTGGCCGAGGGCAAATCGACCCGGCGACGCAAGCTCGACAAAGGGCCGTGGAACAGAGAGAAGATCCTGCGCAAGAGCGCCAAGCAGTTTATGTGGATCAGTTTCTCGCTGTGGACCGGCATCACGTTCGTCGGCTATTTCACACCGATCCGGGAGCTTTTCAGCCAGATCGCCAGCTTCAGCCTGGGACCCTGGGTGACTTTCTGGTGTCTGTTCTACTCCTTCGCTACCTATGGCAACGCCGGGCTGCTGCGTGAGCAGGTGTGCAAATACATGTGTCCCTATGCGCGTTTCCAGAGTGCGATGTTCGACCGCGAAACGCTGGTTATCGCCTACGATGAACAACGCGGCGAACCCCGCGGCGGACGCAAGCGCGGCATCGACCCGGCCAGCGCCGGTCTGGGCAGCTGCATCGACTGCAATATGTGCGTCCAGGTATGCCCAACCGGCATCGACATCCGCGAGGGGCTGCAATACGAATGCATCGCCTGCGCCGCCTGTATCGACGTCTGCGATTCGGTCATGGACAAAATGGACTATCCCCGCGGCCTGATCCGATATGGCTCGGAATCGTCCATGGAAGAGAACAAGCCGCTGCGCATTCTGCGGCCGCGGATCCTGATTTACAGCGGCCTGCTGATCGCCTTCGTTATCGGTTTCGCGATCTCCCTTAGCCAGCGGATGCCGCTGCGCATGGACACCATCCGCGATCGCAATGCGCTCTACCGCGAGGTCCAGCCCGGCGTAATCGAGAATGTATATACCCTGAAGATCATCAATCTCGATGGCGTGCCCCATCGTTATCGTCTCGACGCCAGCGGCATCCCCGGGATTACGATCGAGGTCGACCCGGGTGCCCTGGCGCTGCAGCCCGGCGAAGTCCGCCGGGTCCCGATCTCGGTGCGCGCCGCCAGCGGCGACATCGGCCCCGGTGGCAGCGACATCCAGCTGCGGCTGCAGGCCGAGGATGTCCCCGCCATCGCGATCGAGTCGGATACCCGTTTCCTCGGCCCGGTACCGCGCCGCTGAGATAGAATAAGGCCCATCATGTCCGCCCCGGATGCCAACCGTCCGGAACCCTGGTTTCGGCAATTCTGGCCCTGGTTCCTGATCGCCCTGCCCCTGACCGCTGTGGTCGGGAGCATGGTCACGATCTATCTGGCCACCACACGCTCCCATTCCATGGTGGTGGACGACTATGCCCGTATCGGTTTATCCACCCAGCTCCGGCTGGAGCGGGATCAGCAGGCCCGGGCGCAGGGTCTGTCGGCACGGCTGGATATCACCGACCCCGGCTTCATCGTCCGACTGGATGGATCACTGCGACCAAAACCGGACGTGCTGTTCCTCACCCTCTCGCATCCGACCCAGGCCGATAAGGATCGACGCATCGAGCTGGTGACGGACGGAGTCGATTACCGGGGCCAGCTCGTACTGCCGCCCTCCGAGCGCTGGTACGTGCAGATCGAGCCGGCCGATCTGAGCTGGCGGCTGGCCGGCGAACTCAGCGCGGGTGCCCGGACTTTGTACCTCAGCCCGCCCGAATCCAACGCCGGGAATTGAGCTTGAGCGCGTCCGATATCTGCTTCCATTGTGGCGAGCCGGTGCTCACCGGCCGCCGCTATCTGGTGGCGATGGACGGCGCTGACCGGCCCGTGTGCTGCCCGGGCTGCAAGGCGGTGGCAGAGTTTATCCGTGACAGCGGATTTAGCGATTACTACGCGTTTCGCACCGCCAATGCGTTGCGTCCCGAGCAGCCGGAAGCGGATACCGTGCGTCCTGAATGGCGCGCTTTCGACCGGCCGGCGGTATTGGAACGGCTTACCTCCGCCAGTGGCGAGGGCCGCCGCGAAGCGCTGCTGCTGGTGGAGGGCGTGCGGTGCGCCGCCTGCAGCTGGCTGATCGAACGCAGCCTCGGACAAATGCCGGGCGTGATCGAGATCCAGGTCAATCCCGCCACGGCGCGAGCGCGGCTGGTCTGGGATCCGGCAACAAGCCCGCTTAGCAAGCTGCTGGATGGTCTGGCGCGGCTCGGCTACCGACCCCATCCGGTTCAGGCCGGGGCTCAGGCGTCGATGGCACAACGCGAGCGACGCCAGGCACTGAAGCGGCTGGCCGTGGCCGGTCTCGGCATGATGCAGGTGCTGACCTATGCAGTGTCGCTCTATGCTGGCGCGTTCCAGGGCATGGATCCCGGCATCCAGGCCTTCTTGCGTCTGATCAGCCTGCTCGTGGCCACACCGGTGGTGCTGTATTCGGGCTTCCCTTTTTTCCAGGGCGCATGGCGTGATCTGCGGGCACGCAAGCCGGGTATGGACGTGCCCGTCGCCCTGGCGATCGGAGGCGCCTATGTGGCCAGCCTGATCAATGGCTTCCGCGGCGTGGGTGAAGTCTATTTTGATTCGGTCACGATGTTCGTGTTCCTGCTCTCGCTGGGTCGTTTCGCCGAGATGGCGGCGCGCCATCGGGCCGGCGAAATGTCTGACGCCCTCGCCCGCCTGGCGCCGGCTACCGCGCTACGTCTGAATCCGGCGAGTGGCGAGGCGGAGAATGTCGGCGTCAGCGAACTGACCCCAGGTGATCGCTTGCTGGTGAGAGCCGGTGATTCGTTTCCCGCCGACGGCGCGCTCGACTCGACCACGGCCCTGGTGGACGAATCGATGCTGACCGGCGAATCGCGGCCGATACGGCGCTTGGCCGGCGAGCCGGTGATCGGTGGCAGTCTCAACGTCGGCGACCCGGTCGAGATGCGGGTCGAACGCATCGGCGCAGACACGGTACTGTCGCATGTGGCGCGACTGCTGGAGCGGGCCCAGGCGGCTCGGCCCGGGCTGGCCCGGAGCGCGGACCTGGTCGCCCGCTGGTTCGTCGTCGGCGTACTGATCATCGCCGGCGGCGTGGCCGTAAGCTGGAGCCTGCTCGACCCCGCGCGGGCTTTCGAGATCACGCTGTCGGTTCTGGTGGTTACCTGTCCCTGCGCGCTCTCGCTAGCCACGCCCACGGCGCTGACAGCGGCCACCACGCGTCTGGCGCGGACGGGTCTGCTGGTGACCCGGCCCGATGCGCTGGAGAAATTCGCCCGCGCAGATCATGTGATGTTCGACAAGACCGGCACCCTGACCCGGGGCCGCGTGTCCGTCACCGGGGTCGACATTCTCGGTGACCTTGATCATCAGCGCTGTCTGAGCATCGCCGCGGCGCTCGAGCGCCGCTCGGAACACCCGATCGCGCGTGCCTTCGCCGACGTGCCGGCGGCACCCGCAACCGATTCGCAGGTGGTCCCCGGGTTCGGCGTCGAAGGCAGCGTCGACGGCCAACGCTACCGAATCGGGCGTCCGGATTTCGCCAGCGGGCTCGTCGCGAGCGCGGACGGCAGCGTCATCGAGATCACCGATGGCGACGTGGCGCTGGGCGACCGCTCGGGCCTGATCGCCCGCTTCCGTCTCAGCGATCCGCTGCGCGAGGGCTCCCGGGGTGCGGTCGCGCGGCTGACCTTGCTTGGCTTGGAAGCGGAGATCGTCAGCGGTGACGAGGCCGGCACCGTGGCGGAAGCGGCTACGGCCACTGGCATCAACGCATTCCGCGGAGGATAAGCTGGGTCGCATCCGCGAGCTGCAGCAGCAAGGTCACCAGGTGGTAGCGGTCGGCGATGGCGTCAACGATGCGCCCGTGCTGGCGGGCGCCGATGTGTCGGTCGCCATGTCGAGTGGCGCGCCGCTGGCCCAGACCAGCGCCGATATGATGCTGATGGGTGAGTCTCTGCTAACGCTGGCCGACGGCCTGCAGCTATCGTGCCAGACCTTGACCGTGATCCGCCAAAACCTGGCCTGGGCGCTCTTTTACAACCTGGTCGCGCTGCCGTTGGCGGCTGCCGGCTGGGTCGCACCATGGATGGCGGCAATCGGTATGTCCGCCAGCTCGGTGCTGGTCATCCTCAACTCCACCCGCCTCGCTCGGGCAAAAACGCGGTCTCCTGCGACCACGATGCCGGCCGGGACCGGAGTGCACGATCTCCCCGCGGGCGAGGCGACACGATGAACATCATCTTTGTGTTGATACCGCTCGGCCTGGTGCTGCTGGCCTTCGCAATCTGGGCATTCTTCTGGGCGGTGGGCAACGGCCAATTCGACGATCTGGACACACCTGCCTGGCGGATCCTCCTCGACGACGATCGCCGGCCTCCGCCCCAGGGCAACAAGTCCGGGCAGGGCGAAGAAAGGGAGCCTGATGGACAGTGAACTGACCTTGTTGGCGGCGCTGGGTATCGGACTGGTCGGCAGCGGTCATTGTCTTGGCATGTGTGGCGGTATCGCCGGCGCGCTCGGCATGAACGCGCGACAGGCGTCGACCAGCAGCGCGGGCGCGGCCGTTTATACCGTGTTGTTCAACCTGGGGCGGATCACCAGCTACGCCCTCATCGGGGGTCTTGCCGGCTGGCTGGGCGGTTCACTCGGCAGCGGTGTGGATCTGACGACCTGGTCCGCGGTCGCACGCGGTTTGACCGGTCTGGTCATGGTCGCTATCGGTCTGCAGCTGACCCTGGGCTGGCGGCTGCTTGCGTTTATCGAGCGTGGCGGGATGCAGGTCTGGGCGCGGCTCGCGCCGCTCGCCCGCCGTTTCATGCCGGCGCAAGGCCCCAGCGATGCGCTGCTGCTGGGTATGCTCTGGGGCTGGCTGCCCTGCGGTCTGGTCTACAGTGTGTTGCTGATGGCGCTGGTGGCCGGCGACCCCATCGGTTCGGCCCTGTTGATGGCGGCGTTCGGGATCGGCACGCTACCGTCGATGACCGCGACCGGTCTTGCCTCGTCGCGTCTCAACCCGGCCGCTCGCCCGGGCTTGCGCCGCGCCGGCGGCATACTGCTGATCGCGTTCGGCCTGTGGACAGCGGCCTGGCCTTTATCGCACCTCGGAGGCGGCGACCACGGCGGCCACCATCAGCACGCGAACGGGCTCCGGCCGGACGAGACTGCTATAGTATTTTTCATACCGTCGGCCGACGTCTGAAACCGCGGACCCGCGCCGGCTCTCACCGCCCGGGGCTGTGCTATGGCCACGGCGGGACCTCGACGAACGACGAAGGAGATCGACAGATGTCGCAACAAGCCACGGCCGGACCTGCATCCGACAAAACCGTTTCCTCAGTGGCCGGCCCCGGTGTCGCGACCGGTAATACGGTCAACGAGATTTTCAGCCTGGCCAAAGCCCAGGGTTTTGCACTACCGGCGGTCAACTGTATCGGCACCAATTCCATCAACGCGGTGATGGAGGCCGCACGCGAAGCCGGAGCCCCGGTGATCATACAATTCTCCAACAGCGGCGGCGCCTACTTCGCCGGCAAGGGTCTGGCCAACGACGCGCTACAGACCTCGGTGCTCGGATCTGTGGTGGCCGCGCGTTATGTGTGGCTGGTTGCGGAGGCCTACGGCGTCCCGGTCATCCTGCACACCGATCATGCAGCGAAAAAATATCTGCCGTGGATCGACGGCATGCTCGATGCCGGAGAACGTTATTACGCTGAAACCGGCAAGCCTCTGTTCAGTTCGCACATGATCGATCTGTCCGCGGAACCGCTGGACGAGAATGTGGAAATCTGCGCCCGTTATCTTGAACGGATGAGCAAGATCGACATGACCCTGGAGATCGAGCTCGGCGTCACTGGCGGCGAGGAAGATGGCATCGATAATACGGATGTCGACAATTCCTCGCTCTACACCCAGCCGGAAGACGTCAACTATGCGTACGAGATCCTGTCGGCCATCAGCCCGAACTTCACCGTCGCCGCGAGCTTTGGCAATGTGCACGGCGTCTACAAACCCGGCAACGTACATCTGACTCCGGAGATCCTGAAGAATTCGCAGGATTACATCGTGTCGAAACACGGCACGGCGCCCAAGCCGGTCAATTTTGTCTTCCACGGCGGTTCCGGCTCGGAGGCCGAGAAGATCGAGGAAGCGATCTCCTATGGCGTGGTCAAGATGAACATCGACACCGACACCCAGTGGGCGACCTGGAAAGGCGTGATGGATTATTACAAGAAGAACGAGGCTTATCTCCAGGGACAGATCGGCAACCCGGAGGGTGACGACAAGCCCAACAAGAAGTACTACGACCCGCGTGCCTGGCTGCGTCAGGGCGAACTCTCGATGATCGCCCGGCTGCAACAGGCGTTCAGGGAATTGAACTGTATCAACCGGCTTTGAGGCCGAGGCGGGAAACCGTCGGCTGATTTTCCAGCTCAAGATGTAGTCGGGCGACGGACATGGCCTCTGGCGTGTCCGTCGTTGGCGGCGACCGCCGCTAGCGATGCCTCATCGTTTCGGTGGCTTCGACCAGCGCGGACGTGATTCCCGGCTCAAAAGCCGAGTGACCCGCATCCGGAATGACCTTTAACTCGGCTTCCGGCCAGACCCGGTGCAGATCCCATGCGCTGCGGATCGGGCACACCACGTCATAACGACCCTGGACGATTACCGCTGGGATATGGCGGATCGCATCGACGCCATCGAGCAGCTGTCGTTCGCTACCCATAAAGGCGTCGTTGACGAAGTAATGACACTCGATACGAGCCATCGCCAGCGCAAAATCCGCCTCGCCCGCATGCGCGACATGCTCCTCGTCACGCATAAGGAAACTGGTCGCCCCCTCCCACATTGACCAGGCCCGCGCGGCCTCTAGCGCTGCTTCGTGATCGTCCCCGGTGAGACGGCGGTAATAGGCCTGAACAAGATCGCCACGCTCATCCTCGGGGATCGGCGCGAGATAGGCTTCCCAAACATCAGGGAAAAGCTCGCTGGCGCCAAATTGATAAAACCAGCGGATCTCTGACGAGCGACACAGGAAGATGCCGCGCAGAACCAGACCGGTGACGGCCGCCGGATGATGCTGAGCATAGGCCAGCGCCAGGGTGCTACCCCAGGACCCGCCGAACACCAGCCAGGATTCGATGTTCAGATGTTCCCGCAGCCGCTCGAGATCGGCGCACAGATGCCAGGTGGTGTTTTCTTCCAGACTGGCGTGGGGGCGGCTCCGACCGCAGCCGCGCTGATCAAAGACCACGATCCGGTAATGGTCCGGATCAAAGAAACGGCGGGCGCGCTCGTCACAACCGGCCCCGGGTCCACCGTGGACAAACACGGCCGCTTGCCCATCGGGATTGCCGCATTCCTCGAAATAGATTTCGTGCGTGTCCGACACCCGCAGGTAGCCGCTGTTGAAGGGCTCGATCTCCGGATAGAGCCCGCGCAACGCGGTCACTTCCGCGTGCCCGCCGCGGGCCGCGTTCATTTCGATCTCTTGATAAAGAACCAGCCGAGATAGCCACCGATGAGGATCACCGCGATGATGACGATAAGGCTGCTCAAGCCATACGCACTGCCAAAAAGCAGGTCGGTCCACAGTTCCATAATCAAAACTCCCGAGACGATGTCACACTATCGCTGAGGCTAGCACAGAGACGTGCAGCTCGCCCGCCAGCAAAGCGCGCCAGCGCATGTCCGGGCTGTGATAGCCTCGGCCGCGTCTCGACGTGTCTGTCCGCACTCTCCGGAGCCGCTGATGACGATCTGGTACACCGCGATCGCGATCCTTACTACCGGGCTCGCCTTCGGCTGCGCGCTGCACGCCTTGCTCAACGTGCGCGACTCGAGCTCGGCCCTTGGATGGATCGCGATCTCGCTGCTGGTGCCGATTCTGGGCCCGGTGCTGTATGTGCTGTTCGGGATCAACCGCATCCATACCCGGGCCAGACGTCTGGGTCTGACCGAGAAGCACCTGCCGGCGGTCGGCCAGTCGCCACCGCTGCCGGACAGTGTCCCACCGTCCCTGCGCCAGCAGGCACGTCTAACAGGCTCGCTGCAGCAATGGTCATTGACCGAACGCAACGAAGTGCAGGCTCTGCGCGACGGCGACCGGGCTTATCCGGCCATGCTTGATGCGATCGCGGCGGCGCGCGAGCGGGTCAGTCTGAGCAGCTATATTTTCAATCCCGACGCGGTGGGCCGCCGCTTTGTCGACGCGCTGGCCGACGCCGCGGATCGCGGCTGCGATGTACGCGTGCTGGTAGACGGTGTTGGCGAGTTTTACGGCTGGCCGCATGTCAGCAAGCTGCTGCGCAAGCGCGGCGTCCGCGCCGAGCGCTTCGGCCCGCCATCGCTGATACCGCCGTCGCTGCAGCTGAACCTGCGCAACCACCGCAAGATCCTTACCGTCGACGGCCGCGTCGGCTTCGCCGGCGGTATGAATATTTCCGCCGGCAATGTCTCGACCGGTGATGGTTCGGGTCACGCGATCCGCGATATCCATTTCCGCTTCGAGGGTCCGGTCACGAGCCAGCTCGACCGGGCCTTTTTCGAGGACTGGGAACTAGCGACCGGTGAGACCCCAGCTGCGCCCCTTGATCCTGTCACTGGCGCAGGCAATGCGCTGTGCCGGGCGGTCACGGACGGACCCGGCAGAGACATGTTCAAGCTGGCCGCGATCTTTATCGGCGCCGTTTCGCTGGCACGACGGCGGATTACCATCGTGACGCCGTACTTTCTGCCGCCGCGTCCCCTGACCGGAGCCCTGGTTGCCGCTGCCCTGCGCGGCGTAGATGTGACCGTGATCCTGCCGGAACGCAACAACCAGCCTCTGGCCCACTGGGCCAGCCGCAATATGCTCTGGGAGCTGCTCAGTTGGGGCGTAAAATGTTACTACCAGCCGGGGCCCTTCCCGCACACGAAGTTGTTCCTAGTCGATCACCGGTATGCGGTGATCGGCTCGGCCAACATCGACCCGCGCAGCCTCAGACTGAATTTTGAGCTCGGCGTCGAGATCTATGAGCCAGACCTCACCGAACGGCTGTCGGATCACTGCGATGAACTGCGGGCCCTTTCGCGCCCCATCACCCTGGACGAGCTGAACGACCGCTCCCTGCCGGTGCAGATCCGTGACTCGCTGGCCTGGCTTTTGACGCCGTATCTGTAAGAGACTCCGGAACGATGCGCAATGTCAGCTCACAATTCGCGTTGCTCGCCCAGCGGCGTTTCCTGCCGCTGTGGTTGTGCCGGCTGGCAAATTCCCTCAACAGCGAGTTGCTGCGCCTGGGCGCGATATTTCTGCTCGGCGCCACCACCACGGGCAGTCTCAGCGACAGTGCGCTGCGCGGCCAGGTCGCCATCTGGTTCGTTTTGCCGGCGTTGCTGGCGGCGCCACTTGGCGGCCAGCTGGCCGATCGCATGGATCGACGCCCACTGATCTGGATGACGCAGACGGCCGGACTGCTGACGGCCACAATCGGCGGTTATGCGGTACTCACCGGCCAGCACATCGCACTGTTGTTCGCTGTGGCACTGGCTGGGTTTCAGGTCTCGTTTTTTGGACCCGCTGCCGGCGCGCTGGTGCGGCAGCATCTCGATGATGGCGAGCTGGTTGCGGGCAGCGCCCTGCTGACGGCTGCCCAGCAGCTGGCCATCATTATCGGGCTACCGGCGGCGCTGCTCGCGGCCGCAACGCTGGGCGGTGATACCGCATTGATCGGCAGCGTGCTCATCTGCTCGGGTGTGAGCGGCTGGCTCGCTGGATTCGCGGTGCCGCGCTCGCCGCCGCCGGACGCCGATATCACCATCGCCTGGAATCCGCTGACCGCGATCCGCCGCACACTGATGGTGGCGCTGCGCGACCGCAACCTGTTCCTCGCGGTGCTGGGCGTCAGCTGGTTCTGGTTCACCAGCCTGGTGTATCTGATTTTCCTGCCGGACTTCGCCGTGGAGGTGCTTGGCATGAACCCGGGCTGGAGTCCGATGCTGGTGCTGCTGCCGGTCGTCGGTGTGTTTATCGGCGCATTACTCTGTCGTCCCGCTTCGGGTTTTCGCGTCGAGCTCGGGCTGGTGCCGCTGGGTGCGATCGGCATGACGGTAGCCGGCGTGGCGTTCTATCTGTCCGCCCCGGATGCGGCGGTCGGTGACCTGGCCGCGCTGGATGACGTGTTCCGGCAGGGCTCTTTCGCCTGGCTGAGTTTCGACATGGTGTTGTTCGGACTCTCAGCGGGGCTGTTCGTCGTCCCGCTGAATGCCTACATCCTGCAGACCGCAGGTCGGGCGCGTCTGGGGCGCGTCCTCGGCGGCATGTATTTCTACAACCTGCTGTTCGTGGCCATCGCGCTCGCCGGCGCTCACTGGCTGATCGAGGAGGGCCTCTCGATCCAGGGCCTCGTGTTGCTCGTTGCGCTGCTGCATGGGGCCGTCTCCGCATATATCTTCCTGCTGCTGCCCGAGTTCCTGTTGCGGCTGGTCATGTGGGTCCTGGTGCACACCATCTATCGGGTCGATGCCAGCGGTCTGGAGAAAGTGCCAGCAGAAGGTCCGGCGATCATCGTGTGCAATCACATCACCTATATGGACGCGCTGATCATCGGTGCCCGTGTGAGGCGGCCGATCCGCTTTGTCATGCACCGATTTATTTTCCAGATCCCGCTGCTCCGCACCTTCTTCAAGCTGGCCAAGGCCATCCCCATCGTCTCGGCCAAGAAGGATCCGCATGGGCTGGCCGCGGCGCTTGACCAGGTGGCGAGTGAACTGGAGGCCGGCAGACTGGTGGCCATCTTCCCCGAGGGCAAGCTGACCACGGATGGAGAGCTGGGCGTATTCCGCGGCGGCATCGAGCGGATGGTGGAGCGCAATCCGGTACCGGTAGTGCCCATGGCATTGCAGGGTCTCTGGGGGAGCTTCTTTAGCAACGACGGCGGTGCACCGATGACGCACAAACCGCGCTGGCGCTGGTCCCGGGTCGGCCTGCGGGTCGGCGATCCGATTCCACCGTCAGCCGTCGACGCCGGGGATCTGCGTGAGCGTGTGCTCGCGCTGCGCGGCGATCAACGCTGATTCGGGCTAACGGTCTCACGGCTTGGCGAGGACGGGACCGTCGGCAGTGGCGCGACAGCCGGCGCCTGGCGCGCGCCGCGGAACGCCGGTACGACCTTACCCGAGGTGTCGAAACGCAGCTTCAACCGCGCCAGCCAGACGTCTTCTTCCCTGGCCAGAGTCTCAGGCGCTGGCGGCTCTGACGGTTTCGACAGATTCAATATGCCAAGGCCAAATTCATGGGCGCCAGAGCGGGACGCCACGGCGATTATGTCGCCGTCCGCGGACTGCGCCTGCCAGGCCCCCGCCGGGACCAGACCGGGCAACATGCTGCTTGCCACCGGCCTGTGCTCTCCATCGACAGACAGCAGATGCATCCACTCTCCGGTCTGCAGCAGCAGCCCGCCAGAGCTCGTGTAATCCATGGCCAGCACGGGACCGTTGATAGCGAGTAGCGCAGGCTGGCCGTCCGGCGCGCGATCCCACAGCAGCAGTCGGCCGTCGGCCAGCGCGATTGCCAGCTGACTGGGTTCGGCGCGCAGGCTCATGCTCACCGGCGGTCCCGGCAGCGGTTCCGACCAGATCATCTCGCCGTTGTCCGCTCGCCAAAACTCGATGGCATCGCGAGTCAGTGTCGCCACCTGAAGTCCGTCGGCGCTGATGTCCACGTCGATGATCTGCCGGCCCGGGCCTAGCACCGGACCGGGCTCGCCGCTGATCCCGTCCCAGAGCCGGGCACCAAGCTGGCCGCCGGTGACAATCAGGCGATTGTCCGGACCGATTGCAGCGCTGAACACCTCACCGCTGCCGTGATGGAAACGCTCTCCGGCCAGTTGTCGCTCGGCGGCATCCCACAACAACACGCTGCCGTCCCCGCCGACGCTGACCAGGCGGCTACCGTCCGGACTGTACGCCAGAGCCGTGACCGGGCCGGCATGACCCGCGATCTGAGCGGTCGGTATCACCGGACTCCAGGGCTGCCCTCGATCGAGAAAGTCGACAGCACCAAGATCGTCCCCTCGCGCCAGCTGATAACTCCCGGGATTTATCGCGAGGATGCCAGCGCCACCGACCGCAAATCTCTCCGCACCTGGCGCATCCGTCGCCGGCAGGATCTTCCATACCCGCGCGGACGGCGTGCCGCGGCCGGTGACGATATGCTCCCCCGCCTTGTCAAAGGCGCTGGCGAGTGCGCTCTGGGTGCCGACCGGCATCGCCGCAACCCCCATTTCCGCCGAATGACGCAGCGGCGGCATCAACGCCGCCCCGCTGGGCAACGCCAACAGCTCGTAAGTGCGTGCCCGGGTCTGCAGCAGCAGCATCTCGCCGTCGGCCGAAAACGAAAGCGAATCCGCATCGTAAACGCTCAGGGCGACGATCGGCCGCATGCCGCCATCGAAATCCTGGGCGTCTTCGGCGCCCGCCAGGGGCCAGACCCTCGCCATCCCCGCCTGGTCGACCGTCGCCAGCCAGCGACCCGATCGATCGAACAACAAACGCGCCAGGCCATGATCATGAGCCAGTTGCGCCACCAATCGACCGCTGTCGCTTGCCCAGACACGCACTACGTTCTCGCGATCCAGCGTACCGAGGAAACGACCATCGGGCCCCACAGCCAGTCCCACCAATTCGCCGCTGATCGACACCGGAGCCAGTTCCCGCGCGAGCCCGAGATCGACGCGGCGCACCCGCACGCCCGCTGCGCTGGTCCGCTCCACCACCGCCAGCATGCTGCCGGATACCGACAAGGCCGGTGGCGAGATAAATCCGGAACTGCTCTCAAGCACCAGTACTGGCTGGCCCGAATCGACGCGCCAGACGCGCAGCAACGGCAGATCGTGCTGTTCCGTCGTGACCAGGAAGCGTCCCTCGGCGTCGAATGCGATGTTGCGATCGCCGGGCTCGACCGGTACCCGGGCGCTAAGGACGCCTGCCCCCACGTCCCATATCTGCAGGAAGCCGCGGGTGTCCGGATTTGCGCTGACCGCGGCTGCCCGGCGACCGTCCGGGCTAAGGATGACCTGCACACCGGAAGTCGGTCGCGGATCCGGCACCAGAATCGGGTTCCCCGGCCGGTCAGCCGCAGGCTCGCCGGTCCGGGACAGCTTCAGCTCCCAGCCGCTCAGCAGTCCGGCGCTGCCCGAAAAACGATCCTCGACTTCCAGCGTCCATGTCCCCCTGGCCGCTTCTCCGGCCAATGCAGCGAGAGCGGGATCGCGCGTGTCAAACACATACGGCTCGCCAGGCGCGGCAGGCTGGCCGCGTATCGGCAGCGTTGCGGCGCTTCCCTCCGGCGAGATCAGCCGCAGCCATACGTCCGTTGGCTGCGGATGCTCCAGCCACACGCTGAGCAGCGGCTGGCGCACCGTGCCCTCGGTGTCGACGACGACACGTCGCCGGATGGTCACGAACTCCTCGGCCAGCGCGGCAAAACCACCCGCCGGTACCGCCGGCAGACCGGAATCGGCCCGCCAGGTCTGCACGATGTGATCGGTGCTCAGAGTCACCACGGTCTCGCCGCTGGCGTCCATGCTCAACGCGTCGATACTTGCGCCGGGCCGGATCACCGCGCGCAGCGACGGATAGTCCGTGCCGATCAACGCCGCACCCCGCCGCAATCGCTCCTCAGTCGGTGTCTGCAATGCGCGGATACGGTAGATCAGCGCGCGGTCACGCATTTCCTCAAATTGTGCGCTGTCCGCCTGCCGGTCCCAGAATTCCGACAACAGGCGGTCGGCTCGTCGCATCTGCCGGTGAAGGCTGCGGAGTTCCACGTCTGCGGCCAGCGCTTCCTCCCAGTTGCCGGCCTGCGCGCTGCGGCGTTCGAGCACGCCGGCAAAAAGCTTGTCCGCTTTTTGACTGTACCCGGGGATGCGTCGCAGACCTTCCCAGGCATCAAGAGCCACGTCGTAGTCGACCGTCGCCAGACGCAGGGTTTCCACATAGGGCCGGGGCAGTACGCGCGCATACCAGTAAGGCACGCCGAATAGCAGCAATGCCGCCACCACACCGGTGACGGCGGCTGGCCAGTTGAACGGCAGATTCTGGCTGGCCCAACGCCGTGAGAACACCTGCCCATAGATGCGATTGCGCACCGCCAGACGCTGCTCCGGGTTGACGCAGACGAGACCGACAATGCGCAGATATTCGTGAATGCCCGACAAGCGGTCATAACGGACGCCGCGGCCCCGCCAGACCCGGCGATAAAGACGCAAAGCTGTCTGCACCAGCTTGCTATCGGCGCGGATGCGAGACCGCGTGGTGCGTAGATTGGGTTCGTTCTCCGGCGCGCTTCCGGCAAGGAAGCGTTCCTGTACCAGACGGTCGATGGCTTCATCCGATTGCACCGGCTCGGCGCTGCGCGCCACCGCCCGGCAGATCTTCTGCGTCAGATACGGGTGGCCGCCGGTCCAGTATAGGATCCGGTACAGTGCCCTCTCGGCGTCACCGGGCTCCAGTCCAAGTTCGCGGCTCAGCGCTCGTGACTGTTCAAAGGTGAAGTCCGGCAGATCGATGGCCCTGCCGACCTGGAATCGGGACAGATCCCCTGATCTGCCCCCGTGCGGCAAGGTCGAACCCAGCAGTACACATCGCAACCGGTCGTATTCGGATTCAGCCGCGCGGGCATCCTGACAGACCTGTATGCTTTCGAACAGATCTTCAGCGTGCTCCAGGCCCTGCACGCTTTCCACTCCGTCGAAAAAGATCACGATCGGCGCCCGGGTTCCGGCGAGCACCACTTCCCAAAAAAACTCGTTGAGACGCTGCACGGCGGGCAGCGGTTTCTTCTCCTGCCACCAGTGCTGCAGATCTATCGCAATCTTCAGGTCACGCACGATGCGGTAGGCGATGCCGTAGAACCAGCGCCCGGGTTCCGCATCGCGCTCGCGTCCGGCGGATTGTGCGAGATCGACCACAGCGGTCAGGAAATCCTCACGGCGCAGCGCCAGTGCAGTGCGGGCGACGAGGCTGGACTTGCCGCTCTGTGGCGGCGCCAAAACGTGACAATAGTGGCCACCGACGAGGTAATCGATCAGCTGCCCGTCGCCTGCCCGCTCCACATAACAGGCGCGCCGCGGCTGTACCGGCCCGCCGACGACGTAGAACGCCTCGCCGATTTCCTCGCGGGCCCGCGGCAGCTCCGATACATTGTTTCCTGGCGCTTTTTCCATTGTCTGCCGTTTTCGCGCGCCCCGACCAGCGCGTCGCTGGCATTCTGGAGCAATTGACAGCCGGCCGCCACACGGCCGCGACCCTCCCGGCGTCGGGTAGTACACTCGTGGCGTGCAACAGCAGGCCTCCTCTCCGTCGGCGGACTCTAAGCCACTGATCCTGAAACGGGATCTGTTCGGCGTGGTCGAGCGCGTCAGACTTGCTGAGGCCAGCCCGCCGGCTTACGCGGTCAGACGCGATCCGGCCCGGGCCCGCTGGTGGACGCGGCCGCTCGCGCTGTGGCTCGCCCGTCGGGAGAACAGGGCCCTCGGGGCATTACCGCCGATGGACGCAGTGCCGCAGCTGATCCGGCTCAGCGACGGCAGCCAGGCTCGCAGCTGGCAACCAGGGGTGCCGATGCACGAAGCCCGGCCCAGGGATCCGGCGTATTTCAGGGCCGCGTTCCGCCTGGTCTGCCGCTTGCATCGTGCCGGCGTGGTCCACAACGATCTGGCAAAGGAAGCAAACTGGCTGGTCCGCGAAGACGGCAGCCCGGCCCTGATCGACTTTCAGCTCGCCTGGGCCCCGCGCCGACGTGGACGACTGTTCCGCAGCCTCGGACGGGAAGACATACGGCACATGCTCAAACACAAGCGCTACTATTGCGCCGAATACCTGACCGCCCGCGAGCGCGCTATTCTCGCGCGGCCCGCTGCGCTGTCCCGTTACTGGATGCGGCTGGGCAAGCCGGTCTATCTGTTTATCACCCGCCGCATATTCAACTGGCGTGACCGGGAAGGCGCCGGCGATCGCCAGCTGCCATAAGCGCTTGCGAGCAGCCCGCGGCAAGGGCTATCGTTCTGCCCTGCATCCCAGCTGGAGCCCCTTTATGGAAATCTGCCATAGCCACAATCGTCGCGCCGGCCTGCGCTCCGGCCCACGAGCCTACGGTCTCAGATTGAGTCTGCCGGCCGGCGACACCATGAGCGCGGTGCTCGGCGAGGACTGGCACACCTTCGAGTGGTTCCATAGCGAAGCGGAACGCGCCGGACGCATCGCCGAACTGACCGCGCAGTTCGCCTACTACCGCAGGGGCGATCGCGCGACCTATGTGATCGAGAAGATCCAGCCGGACCCGGACGAGCACCCGTCCGAACATGCATCGGGAGAATCGCGGAGCCTGTCCGATGGCTGACCCCAAGTGCCCGGACTGTGGCGTCACCGGTATCGACCAGATTGTCGCGTCGGACAGCAGCGAGCGTTCCCGCGACGGCAAAGCCTGGTTCAACGTGGCCTATTGCAATGCCTGTGGTCATGTTTACGGTGTCTTCGCCAAACACATGTTCGGCGGCCGCTCCGGACCCCAGCTGGTGGTCAAGGAACGGGGCTAGTGAGCGACAGCGACGGTCTCCAGGCCTTCCTGAGCGAGTTCCCGGTGACCGTCGAGATGCCGGTCGCCTGGGGCGAAATGGACGCCTTTGGGCATGTCAACAATGCCGTCTATTTCAGCTACTTCGAAAGCGCCCGCATCGCCTGTTTCGATCGCATCGGCTATTCGGCCCTGATGGCGGAAACCGGTACCGGTCCTATCCTCGCCGCGACCGATTGCAGATTCCGCGTAGCCCTGACCTACCCCGACCAGTTGATCACCGGCAGCGTGATCGAGCAGATCGGCGAAGATGACTTCATTATGGGGTATGCGGTGTACAGCCGGCGGCACGAAACAGTGGCGGCACGAGGCAACGGCCGCATCGTCTCGTTCGACTATCGGGCTCAGGCGAAGACGCCGATCCCGGCACGGATCAGAGACGGTCTGGAACAGCTGCAGCGTGGGCGTTGATCACCGCCGCGGGGCCGTCGTTGCTCTGTGTCTGGCATGTGCAATACCCGGCCCTGGCCGGTCTGCGACGGACGACGGTGAAACCACCCTGGAAACCGTCACCGTCACCGCCACCCGCAGCGCGGTCCCGTTGGCTCAGCTTACAGGCAACACCGCACGCATCGGGCCGGAACCGATCGCGCTGGTCGGACACACCCATCCCTCGGAACTCATGTACCGGGCGCCCGGGACCTGGATCGTCCGCGGCAGCGGCCAGGAGAGTCTGACCGCGATCCGTTCACCGGTGCTCACCGGCGCCGGCGCCTGCGGTGACTTCCTGTTTATGGAGGACGGCATACCGACCCGGCCGGCCAGTTTTTGCAACGTCAACGATCTGTTCGAGGTCAACACCGAACAGGCGGGCGCCATCGAAGTCTTGCGCGGACCGGCCAACGCGCTGTACGGATCCAATGCACTACACGGGTCGATCAACGTGCTCGGTCCGCCGCTCGAGCCCGGGATCGCCGGCGCCGCGGTAGAGCTCGGACCGTGGCGATATCGGCGGCTCAAATTCGATGCCGGCGACCGCGACGAGGTCCAGGGCTATCGGGCCCGGGGCAACATCGCCCACGACGGCGGCTACCGGGACGAGTCCGGTTACGATCAGGCCAAACTGAATCTGGCCTGGGAGCGCGCCGTGGGTGACGACGATTTCGGCGCTGGATTGGCCGCTACCCGGCTGCGCCAGGACACGGCAGGATTTATCTTTGGTGAGGACGCATACAAGAGCGGTTCGGCGCGCAAGTCCAACCCCGCCGCCGGCGCTTTCCGCAACGCTGACGCGGTCCGCATCCGCGGTGGCTGGCACCGTCCGCTCGCGCGCGATCTTACGCTGGAGCTGCGCCCCTATGCGCGCTACAGCCGGATGAGGTTCGAGCAACATTTCCTGCCGGGCACGCCGATCGAGAAGAACGGCCAAACCAGCGGTGGCCTGCAGCTGGCGCTGCGCAAGGAAGCGGATGCCGACCGGCGCTGGATCATCGGTGTCGATGTGGACTACATGGACGGATACCTGCGCGAGACACAGTCCGAGCCAATCACCGAGGGCAGCGATTTCCTGCAGGAGACCCGGCCGGCCGGCAAACACTACGATTACGATGTCGAATCGCTGCAGCTGGCCGGCTATGTGCATCACGAGCGCCAGCTGACGACGCGTCTGCGCGGCGAGGCGGGACTGCGCTACGAGCACATGCGCTATGACTACGACAATCGCATGCTCGACGGGAATACCCGCGACGACGGCAGTGAATGCGGCTTTGGCGGGTGTCTGTTCAATCGTCCCGCGGATCGGGACGACAACTTTGACGACCTCGCGCCCAAGCTCGGGCTGCTGTACATGCTGGGGCCGGCCAGCGATCTCTACGCGACCGCCCGCCGCGGCTTCCGTTTTCCCCAGGCCACCGAACTCTACCGGCTGCAGCGGCAACAGAGCGTGGCCGATCTCGATGTCGAGACCATCGACAGTGCCGAACTCGGCTGGCGCGGCCGCCACGGGCCGGTGTTTTGGGACCTCGCCAGCTTCTACATGCTGAAGAAGAACGTGATCTTCCGCGACGCGGAAGGCTTCAACGTCAGCGACGGCAAGACTCGTCATCTGGGCGTGGAATATCTGCTCGAATGGCGGCTCGGCCCCACCCTGAACCTGCTGGCCAGCGGCACGTTTGCGCGCCACACGTACCGCTTTGACCGCGCGGCCGGTGGCGGCGAGCTGATCCGCAAGGGCGATGATGTGGATACCGCGCCGCGCCGACTGAGCGATGTGCGCCTGCGCTGGCAACCGGCGGCGGGCACCACCGCCGAATTGGAGTGGATCTCATTAGGTCGGTATTACATGGACGCGGCCAATGACGTCCGCTATGACGGACACGATCTGTTCGCGCTGCGTCTGGCGCAGACGTTCGGCCGCGGCTGGTCCGCCACGCTGAGGGTGACCAATCTGCTCGACAGGGATTACGCCGAAAGGGCGGATTTCGCCTTTGGTCGTTATCGCTATCTTCCGGGACGGCCGCGGGCCGCCTTCTTCGAACTGCACTACGGTGTGCTCTGAACCGGCGCCGCAGCTGCGCCCCGGCTCTCGAACAGGATCGCCTCCCACGCACCCGACAGGTCGCCCAGGTTGAGCGGCTCGGTGAACTGCAGGGCAATGACATAGACCCGCCCCGCCTCGGTCTGCAGCTGCAGCGGTCGGTTGGGGAAGCGGCTGACCAGGTACTCCGGACCCGGCACCTGTTGCTCAGGACCCGCCACCACGGGCGCCACCGTGATACGGTGTGGCCCCGGTGCCACCACGACCGCCCGCTGGCCGGTCGCGATTCGCTGGCCGTCGATATCCACCAGCACCGCGGGCTGCAGACCCTCCGGCAGCGTGCGGCCGGAACTGCCGCTGATCACCGCGGTCTCAGCGGTCGTTCGCCCGGCTACGGCGCAGCCACCGGTGGCGATCGCGAGCAGCGCACAGGCAAGTGCAAGAGCGCGCTTAAATGAGGCATGAACGGCTTTGACGGCCATCGGCCGGGCATCTCCGGTTGCGGCTTGAAATTCTGTGGCTACATGGTAAAAGAGTGCCCCTCTGACGGACAGGGACCGCCCCACGCAGGGCGCGCCCTGCGGACAAAATCGACCAGATTGAGAGTCCAGACCCATGATCGAGACTGAACAACTGACCAAGCGCTACGGCAGCCTCGTCGCCGTCGACGAGCTGAGTTTCTCCGTCGGCCAGGGCGAGGTCCTCGGCTTCCTCGGCCCCAACGGCGCCGGCAAATCCACCACCATGAAGATGATCGCCGGTTTCCTTACGCCGACCGCCGGCCACGCGCGGGTATGCGGCTTTGATGTGGAGCAGGAACCGGTCAAGGCCAAGAGCCAGATCGGCTATCTCCCCGAGGGCGCGCCCAGCTATGGTGAAATGACCCCCGGATCCTTCCTCGAGTTCATCGCCCGGGTGCGCGGTCTCAGCGGCGCGGAGAAACAGCGCCGCATGGCCGAGGCGGTCGAGCGTCTGCATCTGCAAAGCGTGATCACCCAACCGATCGAGACCTTGTCCAAAGGCTATAAACGCCGGGTCGGTCTGGCCCAGGCGATCCTCCACGATCCGAAGGTGTTGATCCTGGACGAACCTACCGATGGACTGGATCCCAACCAGAAGCACGAGGTCCGCGCGCTGATCCGCGAGATGGCGAGCGACAAGATCATCATTATCTCCACCCATATCCTCGAGGAAGTCCACGCAGTGTGTGCCCGCGCGATCATCATCGCCCACGGCCGCATCCTCGCCGATGACACGCCAGCGGCGCTGGAAGCTCGTTCGCCTTATCACAATGCGGTCAGCCTGAAGCTGGGCGAGATGCCGGAGGCGGCTCGCGCCCGCCTCGGCGAGCTTGGTAACGTCAGTGGGGTCGAAGACATCGGCGACGGCCGTCTGCGTATCCTGCCCACGGACGGCGAATTCATCCTGCCGGCGGTGGGCCGCCTGGCGCTGGAACAGGGCTGGCACGTGGACGAGCTGCAGGTGGAGAGCGGACGGCTGGACGAAGTGTTCCGCCAGATCACCACCGACGGCTTAGCGGCGGAGGTGTCGCCATGAACAAGACCGGCATCATCTTCCGGCGTGAGTTGAGCGCCTATTTCGCCACCCCGGTAGCCTATGTGTTTATCGTCATCTTCCTGGTACTGGCCAGCGCGTTCACCTTTTATCTGGGCAATTTCTACGAGCGCGGCCAGGCCGACCTGTCGCCGTTCTTTACCTTCCATCCGTGGCTGTATCTGTTCCTCGTGCCAGCGATCTCGATGCGTCTGTGGGCGGAGGAACGCAAGTCAGGCAGCATCGAACTGTTGCTGACGCTGCCGATCCGGACCTCTGAAGTGGTGTTGGGTAAATTCCTCGCGGCGTGGGCGTTCTGCGGCATCGCTTTGGCCTTCACCTTCCCGATCTGGATCACGGTGAACTATCTCGGCGAACCGGATAACGGCGCCATCTTTACCGCCTACCTGGGCAGTCTGCTGATGGCCGGCGCCTTTCTCGCCATCGGTGCCTGCATCTCGGCTACCACGCGCAACCAGGTGATCGCCTTTATCATCACCGTGGTGGTGTGTTTTGGCTTCCTGTTGTCGGGGCTGCCGCTGGTGCTCGATCTGTTCAGCGGCTGGGCACCACAGGTGCTGACCGATGCGGTCGCCTCGCTGTCGTTTATGACCCATTTCCGTTCGCTGTCGCGCGGCGTTATCGATTTGCGCGCGGTAGTCTACTTCGGGCTCGTCATCGGCTTCTGGCTGGCGGCCAACACCGTGGTCCTGGATCTGAAGAAAGCGGACTAGGAGACAAACGTGACGACCAAGAAAAGCCATTCACTCGGCGGCACCGGTCTGCTGGTCCTCGCCGTGTTGTTCCTCGCGCTGACCGTGCTCAGCAACACCGTGTTGCGCGGGCAACGGCTGGATCTGACCGAAAACCAGCTCTACACCATCTCTCCAGGCACACGGGATGTGCTCGCCTCGCTGGAGGAACCGGTGCAGCTGTATTTCTTCTTCTCCAGCCAGGCCACCGAGAGCATCCCCCAGCTGCGCGATTATGCGCGCCGGGTCCGCGAGCTGCTGCAGGAATTCGTGCTCACCGCTGACGGCAAGCTACAGCTAACGGAGATCGATCCCTTACCGTTCTCCGAGGAGGAAGATCAGGCGTCGCAATTCGGACTACAGGCGGTCAGCCTCGGCGGCGGCGGTGATCCGATCTATATGGGCGTGGCCGGCACCAACGCGGTCGACGATCTCGAGATCATCGGGTTTTTCCAGCCGGACCGCGAAGCGTTTCTCGAATACGATCTGGCCAAGCTGGTCTACAACCTGTCGACCGTGCAGCGACCTGTGGTCGGTCTGATGAGCGCCCTGCCGATGAGCCAGGGCTTCGACCCGCGCAGCGGTCAGGCGCTGCCGCCGTGGGCGGTCACGACGCAGATGGAACAGCTGTTCGAGGTACGCAATCTGGATCCCGGCGTAGACACCATCGATGACGATATTGCGTTATTGGTCGTGGTCCATCCGAAGAATTTGAGCGATGCCACGCTCTACGCCATCGATCAATTCGTGATGGGCGGCGGCAAGCTGCTGGCCTTTGTCGACCCGATCTCCGACGCCGAGATCCCGGTCGATCCCGCCTCGGCCAGCGGCGCCCTGTTCGCCGACCGTTCCTCAAATCTGGAGCCGCTGTTCAACGCCTGGGGGTTCTCGGTAGAGCCGACCGAGGTGGTGCTCGACGCCGGTCAGGCGCTGTCGGTCAATTCCGGCACCGGTCAGGTCGTGCGTCATCTGGCGATGATCGGCGCGCGCGGGGACGCGCTGTCCGGGGACGATGTAATCACGGCAAATCTCGACAGCCTCAATTTCGGCTCGACCGGTCACATCACCCGTCTCGAGGACGCGGCGATAGAAATTACGCCGCTGGTACAGAGCTCGGACCAGTCCGCGCTGACCAATGCCGAGCGTCTGCGTTTTCTGCCGGACCCGCTGGCGTTACTCGACGATTTTGCGCCTACTGGTGAGCGTTATGTGTTCGCGGCGCGGGTCAGCGGCGCGCTCGACAGCGCGTTCCCCGAAGGGCCGCCGGCGGGGTTGTCGGAATCGCCGGAACGGCCCGAACATCGGGCCTCCGCCGAGATCACGCCGCAGCTGATCGTGGTCGCAGATACCGATCTGCTTAGTGACCGCATGTGGGTGCAGGTGCAAAACTTCTTTGGTCAACGCATCCTGCAGGCCTTTGCCGATAACGGCAGCTTCGCGGTCAACGGGGTAGACAATCTCACCGGCAGCAGCGACCTGATCGCGGTGCGCAGCCGCGGCACCTTCTCGCGCCCGTTCGAGCGTGTCGAGGACCTGCGCCGTGAGGCAGACGCGAACTTCCGCGCCCAGGAGCAGACGCTGCAGCAGGAGCTGGACGAGACCGAAAGCCGATTGCAGGCGCTGCAATCGGCCAAGGACGAGGACAACATGCTCATCATCACGCCGGAACAACAGGCCGAACTGCTGCGCTTCCAGGACGAGAAGCTGCGCATTCGCAAGGCCTTACGTGACGTCCGCCGCAATCTCGCTCGCAGCATCGAGCAGCTGGGCACGACACTCAAGGTCATCAACATCGGGCTGGTGCCACTGCTGCTGTCCGTCGTCGCAATCGCGGTGGCGATGGTGCGGGTCCGGCGCCGCAAACAGACCTGACGAGGGCGCAAGATGAAGGGCAAAACTCTTGTCGTGCTGAGCCTGGTCGCGGTGCTGGCAGCACTGGCGGCACTCTGGCTGGGACGTGATTCTGCATCGGTATCGCTGAGCGCCGATGGAACCCACCTGTTCCCCGGGCTCAACCAGCAGATCAACGACGTGGAACAGATGCGTCTGCTGGTCGGCGGGACCGGACCGGCGGTGACGCTCGATCGTGACAGCGACGGCTGGACCGTATCTGAGAAACACGGTTATGCGGCCGACGCCGGCGCGATCCGCAAGCTGTTGCTCAAGCTGAGCGAAGCCCGCGTCATCGAACCCAAGACCGCCAATCCGAAGCTCTATGCACGGCTCGGTGTGGAAGACGTCAGCACCGATAGCGGCAGCGGCGTGCTGCTGGAAGTCGACGGACCTGCTGCGTCGCCGCGACTGATCATAGGCGAGGTCGAAACGCTGGCTGGCCGCGGTACCTATGTGCGGCGCCAGGGCGAGAGCGAAAGCTATCTCATCAGCGAGGAATTGCGGCCGGGCCGCAGCCCCGAGCGCTGGCTGGAACAGTCGCTGCTCGACGTACCGCCTGAGCTGTTGAGCACGGTGACCATCCGCCATGCTGACGGCGAGGAAGTCAGGCTGGTAGGCATAGATGGACAGCTGGCGCTGCTGGGGATCCCGGAGGGACGGGAGCTGTCCAGCCCATCGGCAACCAGCCCGATCGGTCGCGGTCTGGAGAACCTGACCCTGGAGGACGTCATGCCGGCGGCGGATTTCGACGGCGGTGAACCGGCGGCCGAGATCAGCTACCAGCTCACCGACGGACGCCAGATCAGTGTCCGCGCCTGGAAGACCGACGCGAACCGCTTTATCGCGCTGAATATGGCCATGGCGCTAAAAGATGATGACACGGACGACATAGAGCAAGGCATGCAGGCGCCGGAGGACGAAAACGGCGACGCGAGCCCACCGCCCGAATTGCCCAGAGCCGACCCCGAGGCCGTGGCCCGGAGCAGCGAGGCCCTGGCCGGCTGGGTGTTCCGGATTTCTGTGCCACGTTACGAGCAGCTGGTGCGCCGGTCCGAGGATCTGCTGCGGCCGCTACCCGCAGGCAGCTGAATGCAGCACGATTCGGGTGGGCCGTCTGCGCTGGTCTGATTAGACTGGCGCCATGATCGATAAACGGGACTACGCGCGGATAGAAACCGCCATCGACTGGATCAGGGCCAACTTCCAGCAACAGCCCGGCGTGGCCGAGATGGCGGCAGCCGTACATCTGAGCCCCCATCACTTCAGCCGGCTATTCCGCCGCTGGGCCGGTCTGTCGCCAAATCAATTCCTGCGCAGCGTTACGCTGGACGCCGCCAAACAGCGGATTGAATCGTCCAATCTGTTCGACGCGGCGCTGGATGTGGGCCTGTCGGGCAGCGGACGACTGCACGATCTGTTTGTCGACATCGAGGCCATGTCGCCGGGCGAGTATCGTCAGGGCGGCGCCGGGCTGATGTTGCGCTGGGGCGTATCCGACAGCCCGTTTGGCCCCTGCATGATCGCCCGTTCGCCACGCGGGATCTGCGCCCTCGAATTCTTGTCCGGGGACGTGTCGCCCGCAGAGCGGCTCACCGATGTCTGGCCGCACGCCAGCCTCGAACGCGACGATGCCGGGACCGAGGCGCTGGTGGCCCGGATCTTTGCCGGATCCGTGCAGCCACCGCTCCGGCTGCATGTGGCCGGCAGCAATTTCCAGTTCCAGGTGTGGCGGGCATTGTTGCGCGTGCCCGCGGCCCGCATTGTCAGCTACGGTCAGCTGGCCCGGGCCATCGGCAAGCCAGGCGCCGCTCGGGCCGTCGGCCAGGCGGTGGGCCACAACCCGGTCGCCTGGCTGATCCCCTGTCATCGGGTGCTGCGCGAGGATGGTGGCCTGGGTGGCTACCGCTGGGGGCCCAGACGCAAGGCGGTGATGCTGGCCTGGGAATCCGGGCGCGAAGCCGCCGCTTCCTGAGACTTTGTTTCGATCCGCGTGGCGGGGCGTGGAGCCCTGCGGGTATCATACGCGGACAGGTCGCCGCACCGCCGGCGACACAAGAACAAAGCAAGGAGCGAACCGATATGGAAGAGGCAAAAATCGAGGTGCCGGCAGCAGGCGCCAAGATCACCATCGATGACGGCAAGCTGGTCGTCCCGGACAATCCGATCGTGCCCTTCATCGAGGGCGACGGTACCGGCCCGGATATCTGGCGGGCCACGGTCCGGGTGCTGGATGCGGCGGTCGAGAAGGCCTACGCCGGCAAACGCCAGATCCACTGGATGGAGATCTATGCCGGGCAAAAGGCCAACGATCTGCTGCACACCTGGCTACCGGAGGAATCGGTCCAGGCCTGCCGCGATTACCTGGTCTCGATCAAGGGCCCGCTGACCACCCCGATCGGCGGCGGTATCCGTTCGCTCAACGTGGCGCTGCGGCAGATGCTGGATCTGTACGTGTGTCTGCGTCCGGTGCGCTGGTTCAAGGGCGTGCCCTCACCGGTACGCAATCCGCAGGATGTGGACATGGTGATCTTCCGCGAGAACACCGAGGACATTTACGCCGGGATCGAGTTCGAGCGCGGATCCAAGGACGGCGAGCGCTTCCTGGCCCTGTTCAAGGAACACTTCCCGCGCGAATACCGCAAGATCCGCTTCCCCGAATCCTCGGGCATCGGTCTCAAGCCGGTGTCCCAGGACGGCACCGACCGTCTGGTCCGGGCGGCCATCCAATACGCGGTCGACAACAAGCGCGAGAGCGTGACCTTCGTCCACAAGGGCAACATCATGAAGTTCACCGAGGGCGCCTTCCGCAACTGGGGCTATGAACTGGCGGAGCGCGAATTCCCCGGGCAGACCTACACCTGGGATCAGTGGGAACGGACCATGGCGGAGAAAGGCGGCGACGCCGCCAACGCCGAGCAGCAGGCCGCGCTGGACGCGGGCAAGATCCTGATCAAGGATGCGATCGCGGACATCACGCTGCAGCAGGTGCTGACCCGGCCGCGGGAATTCGAAGTCATCGCCACCATGAACCTCAACGGCGACTATCTCTCCGACGCGCTCGCGGCCCAGGTCGGCGGTATCGGCATCGCGCCCGGCGGCAACATCAACTACACCACCGGTCACGCGGTATTCGAGGCCACCCATGGCACGGCGCCGAAGTACGCCAACCTGGATAAGGTGAATCCCGGCTCGCTGATCCTCTCGGGCGAGATGATGCTGCGCTACATGGGCTGGACCGAGGCCGCAGACCGGATCATCGCCGCGATGGACGTCACCATCGGCCAGCGCGTGGTCACCTATGATTTCGCCCGCCTGATGGAAGGCGCGAAAGAGGTCAAATGCAGCGAATTCGGTGACGCCCTGATCGGCAACATGTAGGGGACGCCGACGCCGCTCAGCATGACGCTCGTAGCAAACAGCGATCCGGAACTGATGACCCTGGCGCAGGAATGCGCCAGGGTCATCCGCGACGGTTTTAGTGATTACAACGCTGAGTTCCGGGAGATCACCCGCCGCTCCCGCCAGCGCTTCGAACAGCGCGACTGGCAGCACGGGCACGAGGACGCAGTCGCGCGGATCGATCTCTACGAGCAATGGGTGCAGAAGCTGGTCGAATGGCTGCTGCAGCGGCTGGACGCGCGTGCGCAGGACCGGCCGCTGTGGAAGCAGATCAAGATCGAATTCTCGGAGATGATCTCCGACTATGTGGATCAGGAATTCACCAAGACCTATTTCAGCTCTATCACCCGGCGCATCTTCGACACCGTCGGCATCGACCCGGAAGTTGAATACATCGCGCTCGAAGAGCGACCGATCGAGGCGCTCAACCAGGAGCCGAGCGTCAATGCGTTTGCGGTAGACGGCTTTCTGGACGAGACCTGCCGTCAGGTCCTGGATGCGTACGCCTTCGATGTCGGCTGGGAGAACCTGGACTTCAGCCTCAGGTTTATCCACTCACACATCACCAATGACTTTCAGTCCTGCGGCGGCATCGACAATCTGGCGCGACTGGAATTTTTGAAACCGGTGTTTTATCAGGGCACGCGCGCCTACCTGGTCGGCCGTATGGTGACCCGGGACGAAGACTATCGGCCGCTGGTGATCAGCCTGCGCAGCACCGGCGAAGGCGTGGCCGTGGATGCGGTATTGGTACGGCCGGCTGACGTCAGCATGCTGTTCGGCTTCACCCGCTCCTATTATCACGCCGACCTCGAGACTGTTGCCGATGCGGTGGTGTTCCTGCGCAGCATCATCCCGCAGAAGCCCCTGGCCGAGCTGTTCACCGTGCTCGGCCGCGCCAAACAGGGCAAGACGGAGCGCTACCGGAGCTTTTTCCGTCATCTGTCCCACTCGGATGATCTGTTTGTCAATGCGCCCGGCGACAAGGGCATGGTGATGGTCGTATTCACCCTGCCCTCCTACGACATCGTGTTCAAGATCATACGTGACCAGTTTGCCTACCCGAAGACCGTGGTCAGAGAAGACGTGCTGGAGAAATACCAGCTGGTGTTCAAACACGATCGCGCCGGCCGCCTGGTGGATGCCCAGGAGTTCCGCTTGCTGGATTTCAGCCCGGCTCGCTTCGAGCAGAGCCTGCTCGATGAGTTACTCGGCGCGACCGCGGAGACCTGCCGGATCGAGAACGGCCAGCTGGTGATCGAGCATCTGTATATCGAACGGCGACTGACGCCGCTGAATCTGTATCTGCGCGAGGCCAGCCCGGAGGCGGCGCGACTCGCGGTCATCGACTATGGTCAGTCGATCCGGGATCTGGCGGCGAGCAACATCTTCCCCGGTGATCTGCTGCTCAAGAACTTCGGCGTCACCCGCAACGGCCGCGTGATCTTCTACGATTATGACGAACTGTGTCTGGTCACCGAGTGCAACTTCCGCGATATGCCCAAGGCCGCGACGCTGGAAGAAGAGATGCAGGCGGAGGCCTGGTTCTATGTGGGCGAGGACGACGTGTTCCCGGAGCAGTTCGTATCGTTTCTCGGTCTGGAGCCAAAGCACCTTGAGGTGTTTATGCAGTTTCATGCCGAGATCCTCACCGCGGCCTTTTGGCGCGACCTGAAACAGCGCCACCTGGCCGGCGAAGTCATCGAGGTCCTGCCCTATCGGCGCAGCATGATCGCGCCGGCCCCGCCCGACAGCCAGCGACGGCTGTCGGGCGAAGACTGACTATTCTTTTATATCCTCGACCTTCCACACCACGGGCTGCCAATTGCCCTTGTTGTCGAGCGCTTCGGCCGCGATGCGGTAGCGCTTGCCGGCCTCCACCTCGATGCTGGTTTTGCCCGGATCGTCACCCGCTCCAACGTGCCGGTTAACAATCGCTCCCGGGAGCTCCATCGTGTTCTCGATCGCCGCGGTCACCACGATCTCATGCACGCCCGGCTCCACCCAGAAGCTGCTCTTCGACGCCGGTCCCGAGAGGTTCTTACCGTCCAGTACCGCCAGTCTCGCCGGCGACATCTTG
>CAMYOC010000038.1 GCA_947259915.1 uncultured Gammaproteobacteria bacterium | reverse complement strand
GTCCGCTCGACGAGCTGGACATGGCGGCCTGGCGCCGCAGCATCGGCTACGTGCCTCAGGAGAGCCTGCTGTTGCACGACAGCGTGATGCACAACGTCACGCTCGGCGCCGAGGGGCTGGATGAGTCCGATGTGGAACAGGCGCTAAAGGCCGCGGGTGCGTGGGACTTTGTCACGCAAATGCCCGAGGGCATCCACAGCGTCGTCGGCGAACGCGGAGCACGTCTGTCCGGCGGCCAACGTCAGCGGGTCATGATCGCGCGGGCCATGGCCCATCACCCGAAATTACTGATCCTCGACGAGGCGACCAGCGCACTGGATCCGGCTACAGAGCAAGCGATCTGTGACACGCTGACGACGCTGAAACGAAATATCACGATCCTGGCGGTATCGCATCAATCCGCGCTGGCAAAGATTGCGGATCGGGTGTACCGGCTGTCGAAGGGCGCGGTGACCGAGACGGAGACGCGGACGGCCCGGGCGCAAAATCCGGAAGCATGATCAGCGCCCGAACGCGCTCGACGGTGCGCGCGATCTCATCCTGGGGCGAGTATCTGGCAACCGGTTCCGGGTCGCCCAGCCAGCTTGCGAAACCGGCCTCGATAATGGCGCGGTGGCAGAGCGACTGATCCCGCGACAACTTTCTTGGCCCCCAGCGCATCAGCGCCCGATAAAGCCGGATCGCCAGCGTCCCGTCTTCCGGCCCCTCTACCGGCATGCGAAAAATATAGACCGGTTTGCCGGTCGCGGCGGCCTCACTGAGCATCGCGATGCTGTCGCAGGTGACGACCAGCACATCGGCGTGCGCGAGGATGCCGAGAAACGGATTGCTGCGCCCTCGCGGCCGCCAGCGATAGGTAAATCGGGGTTCGGGCAGACACTCCTCGAGCACGTCCATCACCACCGGCCGGGTGCGCGCGCTGGAGGTCACCAGTACCGTGCCGCCGATCTGCTGCTGAAGTTCATTGATACCCGCTGCAAGCCGTCGACCTGCGTGTTGGCCGAGTGCGTACGGCCCGCTGTCACCGCCGACCAGCACACCGATCTTTGGCGATGGCAGCTGTCCGAATTGTGCTTGCCAGCGACCCCGCTCGGTGGCCAGGCGTTCGGTGGTCACCGGGTGTTGGGTACACACATTGTGTAACACATTGTCGAGCTGCGGCAGACGATATTGCGGCGTCGTCACGATCAGATCGAAATCGCTGCGCGGCGCCCACACCCGGCCAAGAAAAACCAACCGCGTGCGCCCGCCACTCTGGCGCTTGATCCAGCGGCAGACGGGTTCGTTTTTCAGCCCGGCAGAGATGACCAGGTCCGGCCAGGGCGGCGCGAGGATCGATGAGCGTTCGGACTCAAGCCCGGATCGGCTGACCATGCGCGCCAGTCCGATCGGCCCGGCCAGGCTGTTGAATTCCAGATCCTTACGCACCCAGGCGCAGCCGAGCCGTTCGGCCAGTGCCGAAACCTGCGTGTTTTCACCGGCCCGGTAGCCGGACACCACCCATATGCGTGGCGCCCGGGCGCGCTCAGGCGGCGTCGCTACCGGACTGTCTGCAATCGGAATGTCGGCGTCTGCTGCCATCGGCGTGGTCCGCTCGGGTCGCCTCGCGGAGCGCTGGGTGTGCTATCGGGAGGGATACCCGGATCCAGCGTCCACGGCGCAGTTCGCTGCCACCGCCCAAGATCCGAACTCGCCCCCCGGCTTGGTCGGCAGCAGACCACACTGCCCTGACAGCGTCAACCTGACCCTATGGCAGCGCAACAATTCTTGTGCCCGGCACGGGTGCCGGGCACCGATTCAGAATCGTCGATACAGATTCAGTCCACCGCCCCAGTCCGGACTGCTGTCGCTTAACCCGACCAGGGCGTAAGCGGCGAGATCGACGCTGTGCGCGAGCTCCTTGCTAAGAAACCCACTGAGTTCCGCCGGATCGTCTGCGCCACTCACCGCGGACTGGCGCCAGTCGAGGAAGATCCCGCTGCGGGTGTCGTCGTTGACGCGGAAGGCGACGCCCCCGGAGGCGAACCACACATCATCCAGTTCATATCCGCTCGGGTCACCGCGGAAAGTGTAGCCACCGGTCATGATCAGTGTGGTCGAACCGAGGAACTTGTAGACATCCGCCTGTAGAGAATAATCATTCTCTCCGGTCCCCAGTCCCTTGTCTTCGTCGGCGGTGCCAAACTTGACCGTGCCACTCAGATCGATCGATATCCCGGCCGGTGGGTAATTCAGGGCATCGATCCAGGTCACGGCGGCGATCACGTCACCGAGACCGCTCTCGGTCCGGCGCGGCCCTTCGCCGACCACGGGCTGGCCATCGGGCCCGTCGACCAGCGTGCCCTCCGGCGCACGCACGGTCACCCAGGGGATGGATAGCCGCAGGCCGATCAGTCCGTTGTCCCAGCTGCCATTTAGCGGCACATAGACCTCGTCGACAGAGGATGAGCCACCGTAATCGCCGGTGGTGTATTCGGTGCCGATGCCGACGCTCGTGTTGCTATCTTCGACCGCCGCAAGACCGGCGCCGGGCAGGACGGCAAACAGCAATAGCCATCGCTGCGCCCATCGTTGGGCAAGCAGGCGCGTGTTCATGATAAATCTCCAGTGAGCCGGCATCCGGGCGCGTCAGCCGCCCGGATGCCGAGGTACAGCTTCAGGTATTCGAAGAAGACAGGGCCGGTTGAGCCGGCCCTGTCTCTCTCCCTCATTCAGACTCGGTCTCGACGCCGGGCTCGACGCCTGAATCCTCGAGTCTGTGCTGCACCTGTTCTTCGCTCCGCGTCCGGATCTGCTCACCCTCTTCGGGATTGCCGATCTCCTTGCGATAGCGATTCTGCTCCTGGACCTCGACGGTCGCGCCCTGCCCCTTCGCCGGCGGCGGCAGATCGACGCCGAGCTGCTTCGCTCGCTTCTGCATCATGGCCTGGTGTTCGGCCTTGAGCTGGGTCTTTTCAGCGTCGGTTGCGGCCAGCTGCAGGCGCTCCTGATAGCGATTCCGCTCCTGCTCCGTCATGATCCCCGACCCGTACATGGCATCTCCATCCGCCGTCCCGGCAGACTGATGGATGCGATCCTGGTCACGCAGCTGGTCGCGTTCGCGGAGCTGGTCCTGGTCACCGCTGCCTTCGTACCGCGGACCCTTCTCGCCTTGCCGGGCCTGAGCTTTCTCAGCCTGAGACCCCTTCTGGGCGCTGCGCTCGACCTGCTGGCTGCGCTGGGCCATGCGATCCCTGTCCATGGCGCGGTCGCGTTGTACCTGCTGTTGGCGCATCACCTGTCCGCCACGGTTGGCCTGGCCACCCTGCCGCTGGGCCATCACATCGGTGGAAATCACGGCCAGCAGGACTGCCATGATTACCGTCACGCTTGAACACATCTTCATTTTGAGTCTCCTGCGGAATCTCTTGATTCCGCCGGTTGTATCCGGTCTGCCACGTTCAGACGCGGCGCAATCCGGACTGGCCCCCCTGCTTGCGGGACACGGTGTTACTCGTTTCCCTTGGTTCAACTATATGCCGCGGGGCGGCGAGAGAAATGGGGTGGATTCCCCCCCTCCCGCTCTTCCAGGCCACATGTGGGCGTAGAATGCCGCGCATGAGCGAGTCGTGCTGTCATCACGCCCGGGACGGTCAACCGGACCACGCGACAGCTCCGCGAGTCACCAATATGACGGGCCCGTGGATTTGCCCGATGCACCCGGACGTTCAGGCTCGTGAGCCCGGCGATTGTCCTCAATGCGGCATGGCGCTGGAACCCGCGTTGCCAGTGCCGGGTACGACCTCCTGGATCTGCCCCATGCACCCGGAGATCATCCGCGATGCCCCGGGCGATTGCCCCAGGTGCGGCATGGCGCTGGAGCCATCCACACCGACTGACCAGGAGCACGATTCGGAACGCGCCGACATGAGCCGGCGGCTGTGGATCGCGGCGCTTTTCTCCGTGCCGCTGCTGGTGCTGGCCATGGGCAGGCCGATACTCGCACCACATCTTCCGCCGGCACTGGCAGCCCGTTTGAATTGGGCGGAATTGCTCCTGGCCAGCCCCGTCGTGTTGTGGTGCGCGCTGCCGTTTTTCCGACGCGCCTGGCGGTCGTTGTCAAACAGAAGCCCCAACATGTTCACCCTCATCGGTCTGGGTGTCGGTGTGGCCTATGGCTACAGCGTGGTAGCCACGGTATTCCCGGACATTTTCCCGCCGTCGTTCCGCAGCGCCGACGGGGATGTCGCGGTCTATTTCGAGGCGGCAGCGGTCATCATCGCGCTGGTGCTCTTGGGTCAGGTCCTGGAGCTGCGCGGCCGCGCCCGCACCGGCGCCGCCATCCGCGAGTTGCTCGACCTGGCGCCGGCCATGGCACGCAGGATCAACGAGGATGGCCGTGAACAGGACATCCCGCTGGCTGCGGTCGTGCCAGGTGAACGCCTGCGCATCCGTCCCGGTGAAAAAATCCCTGTCGATGGCCGTGTCGATCAGGGCCGCAGCGATGTCGACGAATCCATGCTCACCGGCGAAGCGTTGCCGGTGAGCAAGACCGTGGGTGCAGCGCTGATCGGCGGCACCGTCAATGGTCGCGGTTCTCTGCTGATGATCGCTGAGCGCGTCGGCGAGGCCACCATGTTGGCGCGGATCGTGGCCCTGGTTGCCGCAGCCCAGCGCAGTCGGGCCAAGGTCCAGGCTCTCGCAGACCGGGTGGCCGCAGTATTCGTGCCGATCGTGATCCTGGTGGCCATCGCTGCGTTTGCGATCTGGGCCCTGTTTGGCCCGGAGCCGCGTCTGTCCTACGCCATCGTCAACGCGGTGGCGGTCCTGATCATCGCGTGTCCCTGTGCGCTGGGTCTGGCCACTCCGATGTCGGTGAGCGTGGCGACCGGCCGCGGCGCCACACACGGCATCCTGTTCCGCAACGCCGACGCTATCCAAAATTTGCAGCGGGTGGATACCGTGGTCTTTGACAAGACCGGCACCCTGACCGCGGGCAAGCCTGAGCTGGTCGGTATGCAATCCCTGGCCGGGCTCACCGAAGATCGTGTGCTGGAACTGGTGGCGGCCCTGGAAGCCGCCAGCGAACATCCGCTGGCGGCCGCCATCGTGGCCGCCGCCGCCGAGCGCGGCTTGTCGCCAACGCCGGCCGACTCGTTTCTGGCCCTGGAAGGCCTCGGTATCCAGGGCCAGGTCGATGAACACGCAATCTGCGTCGGGTCGGCCACTCTGATGAAACGCCTCGGCATCGACGTCGGCGCGGCGGAAAACCAGGCGGATCTATGGCGCGATCAGGGACATACGGTGAGCTGGGTGGCGATAGACGGCGAATTGCAGGCGATGCTGGCGGTGGGTGACCCGCTGAGAGATTCCGCGAGCAACGCGGTAAACGAGCTGCAGGCGGACGGGCTGAGCCTGGTCATATTGAGCGGCGACAACAGCCGCACCGCGGAGGCTGTAGCGAGGCGTCTGGGCATCGACAAGGTGATCGCCGAAGTCATGCCCGAGGGCAAGGGCGAGGCGATCGCGCAATTGCAGACCGAGGGACGTGTCGTGGCGATGGCCGGAGACGGCATCAACGACGCCCCGGCGCTGGCCCAGGCCGATGTCGGCATCGCCATGGGCAGCGGCACCGACGTCGCCATGGAAAGCGCGGATGTGACCCTGATCCAAAGCGATCTCCGCGCCCTGGTCATGGCCATGCGGCTGAGCCGGGCCACGATGCGCAATATCAAGCAAAACCTGTTCCTGGCTTTCGTCTACAACGCCATCGGCGTACCAATAGCTGCCGGTGTGTTGTACCCGCTGACCGGATGGCTGCTCAACCCGATGATCGCCGCTGCGGCGATGAGCGCCAGCTCGGTGTCGGTGATATTCAACGCCCTGCGTCTGAGCAATATCGATCTGCGGGTCGATCGATAGCGGCACCCGTTCGCGTTACCCAAAAAAAGAGAGAGGGCGCCCCGTTATCCACGGGGCGCCCTCTGGTTCAGTCAGGCGATCGGTCTGGGCGATTTACCCGGGCGATCCACCCATGGTCGCTTCAGCTGCGCCGGCGACGCCAGGCGGCAACGCCGCCACCGAGTCCGACAAAGCCCATGCCGAGGAGGCCAAGCAGCGGCAGCGCGCTGGCCGTGGACGGCAGCATGGCCGGCGGCGGCTCGGGCGCCGGTGGCGGCTCAACCATTTCGACCTCTTCGACAACTACCACGCTCTCGGTCTCTTCCGGCGGGCTCAACACGATCACCCGACCGGTCTCGGTCTCGCGATAATAGATACGGATCTTCTGGCCCGGCTGCAGATCCTGCAGACGCGTCTGCACACCGGCAACAGAGATCGAGGCACCACGCGGGATGCGATAGCTTGACCGGCCACTGCCGTCATCGGCGCGCAAGGTCAACAGATTCGAACGCACCTCGACGACTTCGCCGGCGATACGTTTGATCTCGGTTTGCGTCACGGTGACCACTTCAGCCTGCTGAGCCGAGACTGCGCTCCATGCAAGGATAAAAATACCGCCTATGACGGCGGCTACAGAATTTCTCAACATCATTCTCTCCCCAATAAGAGTTTTAGCGAGGCCGAAGGCCACACGCAGAAAGGATAGCAAAGAACGGCAGCGACGGCCGGCAAAACTTTTCCCGGCTTGTGCTCAGATCGGATCCGCGGCGGCTGTGGTGCCCGCCTCCCCGGACAGCACCGCACGGACGATATAGCGTTGTGGTGCATGCCCGACAAAGTAGAACGGGTAGCAGGTCACCAGTGTCAGACTGCTTGTGTCGGTCGGTTGCAGTACGCTGACATCGGCCGGATCCACGATCCAGATATTGCTGATCTCATAAGATCGGGTGCCGTCAAGCGTCACCAGCTCGATCAGATCGCCGGTCCCAACGTCCTTGAGGCCACGAAAAAACCCGTCGCGGTGACCGGCGATGCCCAGATTGCCGCTATCCCGTATCCGTGCGGTGCCCGGGATCCGGCCAACGGCCCGATTCAGCGTCAGCTCGTCGGTCCCGGTGATGACCGGCACCTCTAGATCTATGCTCGGAATCCGCAGCAAAGCCTCGGGCAGACCCTCGTGTTGCTCAAGGCTGGACTGATAGTGCTCGATGCGCGCCGCGGACCAGTCGGTGGTGTCAGGCTGCTCAGGCTCGGGCAGGATCCGGTTTGGCCGGGTCTCCGCTTGCGGTGGCATTTCGTCCGTCGCCACGGGACTGGTTGCAGATGCGGTATCCGTTTTCGGCGTGTCGACAGCGACCGCGACAGATGCGGTCTTGAGCGCTGCATCGAACGCCGCTACGTCGCGGCTTCGATTCCATTCGCCGTGGACCCACGCACCGGCCCAGACGGCAAGCAGAACTGCGCCCGTGCCAATGAGAACCCGCTGCAAAACCAATGTCCGGTCTATATTCACCTGCCCCCCTTACCCGCTCTATTGTATCCCGATCCTGTGTCGCGGCGCCCAAGCGCCGTAACCGGCGCGGCTCAGGCCGCAGGCGCCCAGGCCTGCAGCAAGGTCCACACACCGATGGCGATGAAGCCGGAGCCAGCCAGTATGGAAAGCTGCCGCGGGCCCAGCCATCCGCCGATCAGGCCGCCGGCGAGGACCCCCAGCGCGGAACTCAGCACCAGAGCGCTGGCCGATCCCACAAACACCAGCCATAGACTGACCTGTTTGTCAGCGGCGAACAACATGGTGGCCAGCTGTGTCTTGTCGCCCAGCTCGGCGATAAACACTGTTCCGAACACGATCAGCAGGGTTCGATAATCCATCCTCTTTTCTCCTTCGAACCGGTAATGAAACGCTGGGAGAGTTTGGGGACCCCGGCTCAGCGCGGCTCAAGGCTGGCTTGTGCGGCGGCACGGTAGGCGGCTTCGTCGGAAAAGTCGCTTAGCGGGTCCTCGAAGCGCTTGTTCCAGTGCACGAAGGCGTCCATACAGATCGCGATGCGCCAGTCCTGGGCCGAGGGTGTCGGCATCGGTCGATGCATCAGATAGGACGGGAAGATCGTCATGCAGCCCTCTACCGGCCGCACCGCCGCCATGTTCTCGCAGAAGATACTGTTTGGCTCCGGCCGCTGGAACATCAACAGCCCTTCGGTCGGATCGCGGGTCACCGGGACCTGCAGGTAATAGCAGCCGCTGAGCGTGGCCGGATGATGATGATGCCAGGGCCCGTCGACCCAGCTCTCGTTGGTCTGGATCAGCACCCAGCCCTGGACGCAGTAGATATCGAAGGGCAGGCGTTTCGAGTGCCCATGCCGCTGGGCGAGGATCGCGGTGCATGCCTCGACGAATTTGTCCTTGAGCACGCGCACATAGGGGATCGCCTCGACGTTGGCCGGGGTGAACAACTCCTCGCGGGTCTGGTAGCCATAGCCGGAGCCGTGGCGCTGAAAATATCCCCGCTCCCACAGATCGCGTAATTCGCCGCGGATCTGATCGTGAAACGGCGCCATCTCCGGCACCGGATAACGCCAGGTCGGGGTGCCGAAGATGGGATTGGTCTGCAGTTGGGACTGGCTCACGATGTTGATCCGTTTACGGGGCGGGCTAGGCGTCGCACGCGTCCATTCTGGTCGGCCCCGCCGCAGCTGTCCACGCGCGGCATCTAGTCATCCGGCAGAAAGAAACCGGCCACGGAGCAGCGCGCCATTGGCGCCTGATCTTTGACCAGACCTATCTTGTGCCACAAACCACGGCGCATGATGACGATGCGATTGGGTACCGGGAAGATGAATTCCGTGGACGTCGTGCGCGCGAACAGGAGTTCGGACAGGTCTTCCTTGTGGATCACATTCCAGTTCCGCCGGCGCCGGATCTCGCCGTCTTCCATGATCTCCTTCTCCGGCAGCAGTTCATCCGGGATGTCGTCCTCGATCAGCATAAGCTCGCCGCCCCAACTGGCGTGCCAGCGTGGATGGCAATAAAAAGCGTAGGCGCCGGCGAATCGACCGGCATCGTTGTGCCAGTCAAGAGATGAACCCTGGGCATGAAGATAGGAGCGCGCAGTCATCGACTTGCAGGTCGACTGGAATTTGCTGCGATAAAATTTGCAGCCGAGGATCCGATCGATCAACAGGTCGAGCGCGGTGCCGGTGGGATATTGTCGCCGTGGGTCTCCGGGCGGCAGCTTCTTATAGGGATGATAAACCGTCTCGCCGGATTGCCACGGGGGTCGGTCAGCCAGATCCCATGGCTTGATCCACTTCGGGTTGCGAGCGTAGTCATTGAGCTGGGCGTACTCCAGCATCAGAGAAAAATCCCGCGGCTCCAGAAAGTCGTCGAGGATGATGTAATCTTCGCGCTCGCGGACGACCTGCATCAGTGTATCGCTGCCTGTAAACGCGCCGGCCGATCAGAGATCGAAGTCGATGACGTCGAAGCGCTTGGTCTTGTCCTGACGCGCCTGCATCCGGATCGCGTCTTCCAGGCCGCGGGAGTTCCAGCCCACGGTCTGGGCCGCTGAGCTTTTTAGCGCATCCGGGGCCTCATTAGGGCCGAACGGTTCCACCAGCACGATGGGCCGACTGTGCGCCTGGGCCGCACCGATCTCGAAGTCGAGCCAGTCGCGGAACTCCTCATATTGCCCACTGATCACGATGAGCAGTTCGGCCTGCTTCATTGCGTCCAGCACCCGCGTTCGCCGTTGTGCGATCGTCTCGCCCTCTGGCGACGCCTGCGGCGGCAGCACGTTCTGATAGTAAAAATTGGTTGTACTCTCCAGGTATTCGAACAACCGGAGATAATCTTCGTCCGCCTGCCAGCCGTGGCTGGCCATGATGCGGATCGGGTCGCTTTCCGTCATTGATCCCACCTCCTCCCAATGCCCCGGAAAGTGTAACCGACCTGAGCTGCCCGGGGGTATGCTTCGGGCAGAAATGGGACCCGGGCAGTTAACTTCCCGGCGACGGTCATCTAAGATTCCCGCCAGGGCGATGACAGACCCTGTCCATGACGAGCACCATGCGTTTTTTGCTATACAACATTCGCTACGCCGCCGGCGCCGGGCCCGGCTTCAACCTGCCGGTGCCGGGCGCGGGTTACCTGCGTGGTAATCGTGACAACCTGATCCAGATCCGGCAGTTCATCAAATCCCTGGATGCCGACGTGGTCGGCCTGGTCGAAGTCGACACCGGTTCTATCCGCACCGGGATGCTCAATCAGGCCGAGATCATCGCCGGCGAGCTCGGCCACTACACGATCTACGAATCGAAATATGGTGAAAGTTCGCTCAACAACCGGCTGCCGATCGTGCGCAAACAGGGCAATGCATTCCTGGCGGCGCCCCGGGTCCATGGTGAGCGATTCCACTATTTTGACACCGGCATCAAGCGCCTGATCATCGAACTGGAACTGGAAGAGGTGGCTATCTTCCTGGTCCACCTGTCGCTCAAGTATCGACATCGGCAGAGCCAGCTGCGCCATCTGCATGAGTTCGTCACCGCCTCGGACAAACCGGTGATCGTGGCCGGAGATTTCAACACGTTCTGGGGTGAGGACGAGCTGTACCTGTTTATGCAGGCCTGCGGTCTGACCAGTGCCAATGCCGGCAGGCTGCCGTCATATCCCAGCCAGTCACCGCGCAAGGAGCTCGATTTCATCCTCTATGGCAGGGGCATCGAGCTGCTGGATTTCCAGATCCCTCAGGTCAAGTTCTCCGATCACCTGCCCCTGGTGTTCGATTTCAAGGTGCCCGGCGCCGCCGAAGCAGCCGCGTAAGCCGGTAAATGTTGCGCCGCACAGCTAAACTTCCTAGCATGCACTGATCGATCGACCGACGCGCCGCGCAGCCTCTGCCGGCGTCCGGCTCGCAGCTGGTCATCCGGCCAAAAATGCGGCATCTGCCGCGCCCCGGAACAGCCGCAGCCGGCGGTGACGCCCATGCAAAGGAGCCTCTGATGAGCAAGATTCACAGCAACTTTGGCAAGCAGGCTGTCTATGTGGTGGACGGCGCGCGTACGCCGTTCCTCAAGGCCCGCGGCGAGCCCGGGACCTTTACCGCTTCGGATCTCGCCGTGGGCGCCGGCGCTCCGCTGCTTGCGCGTCAGCGCTTTACCCCGGACCAGCTTGACGAAGTGATCCTCGGCTGCGCCATGCCCAGCCCCGACGAGGCGAATATCGGTCGCATCGTCGCCCTGCGGCTGGGCTGCGGCGAAAAAGTCCCGGGGTGGACGGTGATGCGGAATTGCGCGTCCGCGATGCAGGCGCTCGACTCCGCCGCACGCAATATCGCGCTGGGACGATCCGACCTGGTGCTGGCCGGCGGCACCGAATCCATGAGCCGGGCGCCGATCCTGTTCAACGACACGATGGTGCAATGGCTGGCCGACATGAGCCGGACCAAATCGGCGCAGGACAAGCTCAAACAGGTCCTCAAGCTGCGGCCCGGGCATTTCGCGCCGGTCATCAGCCTGCTCAAGGGCCTCACGGATCCCATCGTCGGCCTCAACATGGGCCAGACCTGCGAGGTGATCGCGCACCGTTTCGGCATCAGTCGAGAGCTCATGGACGCATTCGCCGCGCGCAGTCACCACCGGCTCGCCGCGGCGATCGACGAGGGCCGCATGGACGAGGTGATGCCGGTGTACGACACCCGCGGCAAGGCCCACGAGACCGATGACGGTCTGCGGCGCGACAGCGACCCGGCCAAGCTCGCCACCCTCAAACCCTTCTTCGACCGCCGGGTCGGACTGGTCACACCGGGCAACAGCTCGCAGATCACCGATGGCGCCGCGCTGCTCGTGCTGGCAAGCGCGAAGGCGGTAGAGGAGCATGCGCTGCCGGTGCTGGGCCGCATCCTCGACAGCGAGTGGGCCGCTCTTGATCCGGCCGAGATGGGTCTGGGACCCGTCCATGCCTCGACGCCGATCCTGCAGCGCCAGGCGCTCGCGCTCGGCGACGTGGATTACTGGGAGATCAATGAAGCCTTCGCCGGCCAGGTCCTCGCCTGTATCGCCGCCTGGGAAGATGAAGAATATTGCCGCCAACAACTCGGACTGGATGGCGCGCTAGGTTCGCTGGATCAGACGCGGCTGAATGTGGATGGCGGCGCGATCAGCATCGGTCATCCGGTCGGCGCCAGCGGCGCCCGTATCGTGCTGCATGCACTCAAAACACTGGAGCAAACAGGCGCTGATCACGCTATCGCCACCTTGTGTATCGGCGGCGGCCAGGGCGGCGCCATGCTGCTGGCCCGGGGAGCGGAGTAACCATCATGAATAACAAGACGCAGACTGCAGACTGGACACTCGACAGGGATGAGCACGGCGTCGCCTGGCTGGGGCTGGATAAGGCCGGTGCCAGCACCAACGTGCTCTCAGCCGGGGTGATGAGCCAACTGAACGACCGCCTCGATGAGCTGGAAAAAGAAAAAGCGAAAGCCGTAGTCGTTTACTCAGTGAAAAAATCCGGCTTCGTCGCCGGCGCCGACATCAAGGAGTTCACCAGCCTGACCTCGCCTGACGAGGCTTTCGAGCTGGTGCGGTCCGGGCAGCGCGTACTGGACCGGCTGGCGGCGTTGCCGTGTCCGACCATCGCGCTGATAAACGGTTTCGCCCTTGGTGGCGGTCTGGAGCTGGCCCTGGCCTGCCGCCACCGGATCATGACCGATAACCCGAAAGCGGTCCTCGGCTTGCCGGAAGTCAAACTTGGCATCCACCCGGGCTTTGGCGGTACCGTGCGCTCGGTGGCCCTGGTCGGCGTGTTCGCGGCGATGGACATGATGCTCACCGGCCGCAATATCCGGCCGAAACAGGCGCTACGCATGGGGCTGGTGGATCAGATCGTGCCCGATCGTCACCTGCGCCGGGCCGCGCAGATGATGGCGCAACGGCCTCCGTCACCGCGCAAGACCGGACTCAAGGAACGCGCTCTGAACAGCGGCCCGGCACGACAGATCGTTGCGCGGCTGCTGGAGAAGCAGGTAGCGAAAAAAGCCCGCCGGGATCACTACCCCGCGCCCTACGCCATGATCGATCTGTGGCGTCGTTTTGGCGATGACCCGGCACGCATGTACGAGGCCGAAGCGCGTTCGATTGCCGAGCTGATGTGTTCCCCGACCTCGCGTAACCTGGTCCGGGTATTCCTGCTGCAGGATCGCCTGAAGTCCCTTGGCGGCAAGACCCGTCATCGCTTCGCTCATGTGCACGTGGTCGGTGCCGGCGTGATGGGTGGCGACATCGCCGCCTGGTGCGCATTGCGCGGTCTCAGCGTCACGCTACAAGACCGGGCCCCCGAGTACATCGCGCCCGCGATCAAACGGGCCTTCGCGCTGTTCAAGAAGCGGCTGCGTGAGCCACGGCTGGTGCAGGCGGCGATGGATCGACTGATGCCGGACGTGACCGGGCTGGGCGTGGCCAAGGCCGACGTAGTGATCGAGGCCATATTCGAAAACGCGGAGGCGAAACAGGCCTTGTATCGAGAGCTGGAACCGCGGATGAAACCCGACGCGATCCTGGCCACCAATACCTCGAGCATCCGCCTGGAGGATCTGCGCGATGCATTGTCCAAGCCGCATCGATTGATCGGCCTGCATTTCTTCAACCCGGTGGCGATGATGCCGCTGGTCGAAGTGATCCATACGCCCGATACCCCGGCCGCAGAGATCGATCGCGGGATCGCATTTGCGCGCCGCATCGATCGCTTGCCCCTGCCCTGCCTGAGCGCACCGGGTTTCGTCGTCAACCGCGTGCTGATGCCGTACATGATGGAAGCGCTGCTGGCCGGACAGGAAGGGGTGCCGCTGCCGGCCATCGACCGTGCCGCCAAGGCCTTCGGCATGCCCATGGGACCGGTCGAGCTGGCCGACACCGTGGGTCTGGATGTCGCGCTCCATGTGGCCAAGATCCTTGGCGATGCCCACGGCGTCCCGATCCCGGATGAACTGCAGAGGATGGTGGACAACAAGAGGCTCGGTAAGAAAACCGGTGCCGGCTTCTACCAGTGGAAGGGCGGCAAACCGGTCAAGGAGAAGGCGAACGCGACCGAACCGCCGGATCTCCGCGACCGGCTGATCCTGCCGATGGTCAACGAGGCGGTGGCGGTATTCCATGAAGGCGTGGTCGACAACCTCGATCTGCTGGATGCCGGCGTCATCTTCGGCACCGGTTTCGCGCCGTTCCGCGGTGGCCCTGTCAACTATGCCCGGCAGCGCGGCATTGACGACCTGGTGGCTACACTGGAGCGCCTCGAGACGCGTTATGGCGACCGCTTCAAGCCGGACTCGTCCTGGTCCGGCGTGGCCGCTGGCGAAGCCGCGGAGAAGCCCGCCGCTTGAGCAGATCGATGGGCCCGCTGTGGTAGTATCTCGATCCATCGGGATGCCGGGCCAGGGACCCTGCATGCCCGGTCCAGGCAGAAGAACAACGGGGTAGTGGATGGCAAACAAGCCTATCGATCCGAACGTCCTCAAAGCGCTCTCGCCCATGGACGGACTGAAGAAAGACAATCTGCGCGCGCTGGCCAAGAAGACCGTCATCAAGGAGGCCGCCGGCGGCAGCTTCCTGTTCAAGCGCGGCGACGATACCAAGGTCTCGGTCTACGTCATCTCCGGTGAAGTCGAGCTGCGCGATGGCGACGATGTCCTCACGGTCATCAGCGGCGGATCAAAGGAGGCCAGATCACCCGTCGCTCCGGTGATTCCGCGCATGGTCAGCGCCCGCGCCCGCGGCCCGGTCCAGTATCTCGCCGTGGACACGGATCTGGTCGACGTGATGCTGACCTGGGACCAGACCGGCTCTTACGAAGTCAGCGAACTGCGCACCTCGATGATGGCGGAGTCGTCCGACTGGATGACCACCCTGCTGCAAACCAAAGCCTTCCACCGCATCCCCGCGGCCAATATCCAGGCCATCTTCATGCGCATGGAGCAGGTCAACTACCGCGCAGGCGACCAGGTCATCAAACAGGGCGACGAGGGTGACTATTTTTATGTGCTCACCGACGGCAGCGCTGTGGTCAATCGCGAAACCCCTCTCAACAAGGAAGGGATCCGTCTGGCCGAACTGGGTTCCGGCGACACCTTTGGAGAAGAGGCGCTGATTTCCGAGGCCAAGCGCAATGCTACCGTCACCATGCTGACCGACGGCTCGCTGATGCGCCTGAAGAAGGAAGATTTTCAGACGCTGATGAATGAACCCATGCTGCAGTGGGTCAGCTTTGAGCGCGCCGGTGAGGTCATCGCCCGGGGCGGCAAGTGGCTCGACGTGCGGCTGCCCAGCGAATTCGACAACTTCCATCAGGAAGACGCGATCAACATTCCGCTCTATTTTGTGCGCCTGAAATTGAACAGTCTGGAACCGGATACGCCCTACGTGGTCTGTTGCGACACCGGTCGCCGCAGCTCTGCCGCCGCCTACGTATTGAGCGAGCGCGGTTTCGAGACCTACGTGCTGGAGGGTGGTTTGAACCAGCTCGCCGGCGGTGAGATGGCGCTGGCCGACGAGTAAGACCGGCCGCGCGCGCGGCCGCGTCGATCACATGGTGTGGGTCGGCTTGTCGCCGCCAAGGGCGCCGGCCAGATAAGTCTCGATCTTGCGCTGAGTCGCGCCATTGTCCTGATCACTGAACTGAACACCGATACCCGTGGTGCGCTTACCCTGTGCGCCTTTGGGCGTCACCCAGATGACGCGCCCCGCCACCGGCAGCTTCTCGTCCTCGCCCATCAGGTTAAGCAGCATGAACACCTCGTCACCGAGGCCGTACTGGCTGTTGGTCGGAATGAACAGGCCACCGTTCTTGATAAACGGCATATAGGCCAGATACAAGGCGCTCTTGTCCTTGATCGTCAGAGTAAGCAAACCAGGCTTGTTCGACATCTAATGTCCTACTCCGGTGCGCACCGCTTCGAGTCGACTGGCCCAGGGCACCAGCAGACTCTCGACCGTCATCTGGGCGTTGAGCGCGCCGTCCCGTCGGGCCAGCGCCGTCTGCACTTCGTCCAGGTAATGAAAGAGCCGCTCCAAGGGTATGGTCTCGTCAATATTTTGCAAGTAATTCGTATCGCTCGAGTCTGGCGCAAGCCGCGCGCGGATCAGGTCGCAGACCGCAGCATTGAGCCAGCGCAGACAGGTCTCGACTCCACTGCGGTGCCATTCGGACGCGGCTCCGACCGGATCCCTGGCACCGCTGGCTATGGCCCTGAGATCGGCAGCGAAGCGTCGTTCCAGCTCCTCTTCACCGGCTTCTGCGGCCCGCACGGCCGCCAGTGGTGCGCCACCCGCCGCATTCAACAGCAAGCTCCAGTCACGACCGGGTTCGATGGTTTCCAGCCAGGCTTCGCTTGCTTTGCGCGGCGGCACCGGAAAACGGATGCGCTGACAGCGGCTGGCGATGGTCGCCGGCAGCGTATCCATTCGTGAGCGCACCAGGATGAGCAGCGTGTCCGCGGTCGGTTCTTCCAGGGTCTTCAGCAATGAATTGGCAGCATTCACGTTCATCCGGTCCGCGGGATCGATGATGGCGACCTTGTAGCCGCCGCCGTGACTGGTCATCGACAAGGCCGCGCACAGCTCACGGATCTGATCGACGCCGATCTGCTTTTTGTCCTCGGGCACGGTGACGCAGATCAGGTCCGGATGGCCGATCGACTCGTCGCCGCCGCCCGCTCCCAGATCCAGCCCAAACATCCGTGCGGCCATACGCCGGGCGAACAGACCCTTGCCCAGACCCGGTGGACCCTCGAGCAGGAAAGCATGCGCCAGCCGCCCCCGTTCGATGCTTTGCTCGAACTGCTGCCATCGGACTTTGTGCCAAGGTATTTGCATTATAATTATATGGTTATAAGACCTTATTAATCTCTGTTCTAATCTCTGCTTGTACCGCTTCCAGCGGCAGAGACGCATCGATCACCCGCATCCGCGACGGTTCCGCCCGGGCCCGGTCCAGATATGTCTCCCTCACCCGGGAGAAGAAATCCCGGCGTTCGATCTCGAATCGATCCGATTCGCCGCGCCGGCCGACCCGGCCCAAACCGACAGCAGGATCCGCATCCAGCAGCAGAGTCAGGTCGGGCCGGAACTCTCGCTGCACCCATCGTTCCAGCTCACCGATCCGCTCCGCGCTCTGCCCACGCCCACCCCCCTGGTAGGCGTAAGTCGCGTCTGTGAAACGATCACAGACCACCCAGCAACCCTGCTCCAGCGCGGGACGGATTTGATTTTCCAGATGGATCGCGCGGCCCGCAAACATCAACAGCAACTCCGCCAGCGGCGGCACCGGTTCATCGGCATGATCCAGCAAGATATCCCGTACGCGCTCCGCCAGCGGCGTGCCGCCCGGCTCCCGCGTCACCATGACTTCGTGACCCCTGTCCTGCAACAGGTCCGCAACAAACCTCAGGTTGGTCGACTTGCCCACGCCTTCGATGCCTTCGAGGGTAATAAACCGTCCGTTCAAGGCCGCGCCTCCCGCCGCTCTCTCAGGTTCTTAAGATACCGCGCGACGGCGCGGTTGTGTTCCTCCAGCGTAGCCGAGAAAAAATGACTGCCGTCCCCGTCTCCGGTGGCGACAAAGTACAGCGTGTCTCCCGCGGTCGGCGTGACCGCCGCGAACACCGAGGATGCACCCGGGAGGGCAATGGGCGTCGGCGGCAAGCCCTTGCGCGTGTAAGTGTTGTAGGGCGTATCCCGCTCCAGATCGGCGCGACGGAGATTGCCGTCGAAGTCATCGCCGAGGCCGTAAATCACTGTCGGGTCAGTCTGCAGCCGCATCCCCCGCTGCAGACGCCGGTTCATCACGCCTGCGATCTGCCCGCGCTCGCTGTCCAGCCCGGTCTCCCGCTCGATGATCGAGGCCAGGATCAGCGCATCGTAGGGGGTCTTCAACTCGGTCTCGGCCGCGCGTGCCTGCCACGCCTTATCCAGCGTCTGACGCATGGCCGTGACTCCCCTGGCCAGCAGATCCAGATCCGTCGTGCCCCGCGGGAACAGATAGGTCTCCGGCAGGAACCAGCCCTCGGGCGCCTCCGTCGGCAGCGCCAGCCGGGCCGCGATCTCGGTCATCGTCATGGTCCCGGTTTCAATACGCAGCGCGGGATGCGCGCGCATCGCCGCCAGCATCTGACCAAAGGTCCAGCCCTCGATCACGGTGAGGCTGTGCAACAACACGTCGCCGGCCACGAAACGGGATAACAGATCCTCCCGGGTCAGACCCGGCTCCAGCAGATACTCGCCGGCCTTCAGCCGGGAGGACAGCCCTTTGACCCGGCCAAAGAGGACAAACCAGCGCGGGTGCTCGAGGAGTCCCTCGCGCGCCAGGTCGCGGGCCACGGATGACAAGCTGCCGCCGCTGGCTATCTCGAACGCCTGGGGCGCCTGCAGCGGCAGCGGTTCCTCCATGTACCGAACCAGCGCCAGCGCGGCGAGCGCGACCGCCGCCAGCGATATCAAAACGGCCAGCAGCAGCCACCGCATCAGGGCGCCCATTGCGCGACTCCCAGGGCGGCGATTGCACCCATGATCCGGGTGCTCACAGCGCCGACGCGATCGAACCTGGCGACACCAAGGATCTCGCGCACCGGCCATACACCGAACACGGAACTGCTCAGGAATATTTCGTCACATCGGGTCAGTTCATCGAGCGGGATGCAGCGCACCGCCGCGTCGTAGCCGAGCGAAGGCGCCAGATCGAGGATAAACCTGCGCATCACACCGGCGACGCCACAAAGACTCACATCGGGCGTCAGCAGCGCGTTGCCGCGGACAAGAAACAGGTTGGAGCGGATACCCTCGATGATCTCGCCGGTCTGGTTGCGCATCAGACCTTCTGCGCTGCCCTCGGTCGGCTCCATACTGGCGATCACCTGCTCGAGGCGACCCAGGTGTTTGAGACCGCCGGTGACCGGGCTGCTGCCGAGCAGAGTTGCGCAGAGTCGTACGCTGACACCGCGCGTGTAGTGGCCTCGGGGATAGTCCGGCAGCGGATGCAGACTGATGATGCGCCTGCAGGATGCCGGCTCGGGCGGCGCGTAGCCGCGGCCACCGCTGCCGCGAGTCAGCACCAGCTTGACCACCCCCGTCCCGGTCTCGACACTGGCCAGCGCCAGTTCCCGCCTCAGCAATGACAACTCTGGGCAGGTAATCGCCAGGCGCTCGCAGCCCGCCTGCAGCCGCTGCAGATGCAGTTCCAGCAACGGGATCGAACCCGCGGCAATGCGCATGGTCTCGAATACGCCGTCGGCATAGTTAAGACCGCGGTCGGACACCGGCAGATCTCCGCTCGCCTGGCCATCCACCCACATCAGGCTGCGTGCCCCTCTAATGAGAGGATCATGCCGCGGGCCTTGGCCCGCGTCTCGGCGAGTTCCGCATCCGGGTCGGAGTCGGCGACGATGCCGCCACCGGCCCGGAAGCGCAGGTCCTGACCCTGTATCTGCAGCGTGCGGATCAGGATATTCAGATCGAGACTGCCGTCACGATTCAGATAGCCCATCGAGCCGGTATAGGCGCCGCGCGGTGCCGGCTCCAGCTCGTCGATGATCTCCATGCAGCGGACTTTCGGACAGCCGGTAATGGTGCCACCCGGGAATACCGCCCGGATCGCGTCGCCCGGCAGGACTTCGGGGCGCAAGTGGCCGCGCACGTTGGAGACGATGTGGTGCACGTGGGCATAGCTCTCGATCACCATCAATTCGTCCACCGTCACCGAACCGGGCTGGCAGATCCGCCCGAGGTCGTTGCGCTCGAGATCGATCAACATCACGTGCTCGGCCCGCTCCTTCGGGTGCCCGATCAACTCCCTCGACAGCCCGAGATCGGTGCTCGCATCAGTCCCGCGTGGTCGGGTGCCCGCGATCGGCCGGGTCTGGGCGACGCCGCCACGGAGCTGCAGCAAGCGCTCGGGTGAGGAGCTGACCACCGCAATATCGTCCCAGCATAGCAGTCCGGCGAACGGTCCCGGGTTGCTGTGCCGCAGCCGCCGGTAGAGGTCCAGGGCGGTAACCCCATCCGCCAACCGCCCGCGCCATCCGCGCGACAGATTAGCCTGGAAGATATCGCCGTCAAAGATATACCGTAGCGTCCGGTCGATGGCCGCGCGGTACTGCTCCGGCGGATCTTCGCTGAGTTCACCCAACAACAGACACCCCGTGTGGGATGCGTCTGTGTCCGGGCCAAGCGCATCGATATCGGCAAGGATCTGCTCGAGCCGGTCTTCAGCGCCGGATTCCGCCACCAGCCACGCCTGTCCCAGCTGGTGATCCATGATTACCGCACAGGGCACACGGACGGCCAGCGCCACGGGTACGCCCGGCTCTGCCGTCAGGCCCAGGATGGGCTCGACCTGGGTCGCCAGTTCATAGGCCAGGAACAGAAACCAGCCGCCGCGGAACGGCAGCGCGTCCGGCGTCAGCTCCACGTGTTCGTGCTGCCACCAGCCATTGAGTCCGCTGAGGAAATCCGTGGCCCCTGCGGCAGCGGGTCCGGTCAGTCGGTAACTGGCATCGAGCACCAGGCTGTCGCCCGGAAATGCAAACAGGATGTCGAAGCGGCCCTGGGGGGTGCCGCTGGCCGCACTTTCAAGCAGGAATGGATAACGCGACGGCGAGGTCTGATGCAGCGCCAGTGCCAGCGTGGTGGCGTAAGGAATCTGGCGGCGGTGTTCGCTTTCCGGCACGGGAGTCATGGCCGCGTTGCGGCGGAAGCCGAGATCAGTCGAGCGCCCTGAATACCAGTGTCCCGTTAGTGCCGCCAAAGCCGAATGAATTGGTCAGGGTCACCCGGATCGGCATCTCGCGGGCCGTGTTCGGCACATAGTCGAGGTCACACTCCGGATCCGGGTTTTCATAATTGGTCGTCGGCGGCGCGACGCCGTCGCGGATCGCGAGCACACAAAAAATTGCCTCGACGGCGCCGGCGGCCCCGAGCAAGTGCCCGGTCATGGACTTGGTCGAACTGATCGCGAGTTGATCCGCGCTGTCGCCAAAGGCGCGCTTGATCGCCACCGTCTCGGCCTTGTCACCCAGCGGCGTCGAAGTGCCATGCGCGTTCAGATAATCCACGTCTGCGGGATTGATCTGCGCATCTCGCATCGCATTGCTCATGCACAGTGCCGCGCCCTCGCCGGACTCCAGCGGCGCGGTAATGTGGTGAGCGTCACCACTCATGCCAAAACCGACCACCTCCGCATAGATGGTGGCGCCTCTGGCCTTTGCGTGTTCGTAGTCCTCGACCACCATGGCCCCGGCCCCGTCACCCAGCACGAAGCCGTCCCGATCCCTGTCCCAGGGCCTGCTCGCCGCCTCAGGATCGTCGTTGCGCTGGGACAAGGCCTTGGCCGAGCAAAAGCCGCCAAGACCCAGCGTCGCCGTAGCCATCTCGGAACCGCCGGCAATCATCACATCGGCATCGCCGTAGGCGATGGTGCGTGCAGCCAGACCGATGCTGTGGGTGCCGGTGGTGCAGGCGGTCACAACCGCCAGGTTGGGCCCGCGGATGCCATAGGCGATGGAGACATGACCGGCGACCATGTTGATGATGCTGCTGGGTATAAAGAACGGCGAGATCTTGCGCGGCGAGCGGCCGCCCTCGAAGTATTTCTCCAGCGCGAAGCCGATGGTCTCGATGCCGCCGATCCCGGAGCCGAAAACAATGCCGACGCGGTGGGAGTTGCTGTCGTCGATCTGTATCCCCGAGTCCGCGATGGCGTCAGCCGAGGCGCCGACACCGTAATGCATGAAGTCGTCCATCTTGCGGGCGTCTTTGGCGGTGATGTAGCGCTCACGGTCAAATCCCCTGACCGCGCCACCGATGCGCGTCGTGAACCGACTGACATCCATGCGGGTGATCGGACCGATGCCGCTGCGACCAGCGAGGATATTGCTCCAGGCATCATCCACTGAGCTGCCGACGGGTGACACGATGCCGAGGCCGGTGACTACTACGCGACGCCTGCTCAAGCGGAACTACCTCGGAAATTGAGGGCGGGAAATTGGAGGACGGGCGCAGCGGCCCGTCCCGGGACCGGACGCAATCAGCTGTCGCTACCGCGTTGTTTCACGTAGTCGATGGCCTGTTGCACCGTGGTGATCTTCTCTGCTTCCTCGTCCGGAATCTCGCACTCGAATGCCTCTTCCAGAGCCATCACGAGTTCCACGGTATCCAGCGAGTCCGCCCCCAGATCATCGACGAAAGAAGCATCGTTGGTCACTTCTTCTTCTTTGACGCCCAGCTGTTCTGCAACGATGTTCTTAACCTGTTCTTCGATGCTGCTCATCTTTGGTTTCTTCCTCAAGAGGCAATTGTCATAAGCGGCCGGCCCCCACGCGCGGTCACAGCCGAGGTCGGTATTGTAGAGAATTCACCTGAGTCAATCCACAGCCCCCCGAAGAGGCAGGTCGTCTATGCAAAACAAGGCTTTAGGACATTGCCTACAGCGCCCTGCACTGCAGCAAGCTCAAGCCATGCTCATCCCGCCGTTGACGTTGAGCGTCTCGCCGGTGATGTAGGCAGCCCCCGGCGAGGCGAGAAACAATACCGCCGCGGCGATATCCTCCGGCGAACCCAATTTCTGCAGCGGAATCTGCGCCGCCAGCGCGCTGCGCTGCGTGTCATCCATCGCGTCGGTCATGTCGGTCTCGATAAAACCCGGCGCGACCGTATTCACGGTGATGCCCCGCGAGCCGACCTCGCGCGCCAGAGAGCGCGAGAACCCGATCATCCCGGCCTTGGCCGCGCTGTAATTGGTCTGGCCGGGATTGCCCATCAAGCCCACCACCGAGCCGATATTGATGATGCGTCCGTGCCGCGCTTTCATCATCCCGCGCAGACAAGCCTTGCAGGTGCGAAAGAGCCCGCTGAGGTTGGTCTGGATGATCTCGTCCCACTCCTCCGCCTTCATCCGCAGCAACAGGTTGTCACGGGTGATCCCGGCGTTGTTCACCAGCACGGTCACCGCGCCTTCCTTGCCGGCGATGTCTTTCACCAGGTCGACGACCGCATCCTCGATGTTGACATTGAGCACCGCACCGCGGCCGCTGATACCCTGTTCCGCAAACCGCTGGCCGATCGACGCGGCGCCGGATTCACTGGTCGCGGTGCCGACGACCACGGCACCGGCCTGACCCAGCGCATCAGCCACCGCGCGGCCGATGCCGCGGGAGGCACCGGTGACCAGGGCCACCTGACCCGAAAGCATTGCTTCACTCACCTGGTGTTTCCTCCCCCGATATCCTGGCTTGTCATACCCTTGATCGCAGCCTCCAGCGTGTTTGTATCAAACACCGGATAGGAGGTCAGCGCGCGATCGATCCGGCGGTTCAGGCCTGAGAGTACTTTGCCGGGCCCCGCCTCTACCACCGTGTCGACACCCGCTGCGGCCAGCGTGCGTACACAATCGGTCCAGCGCACTGGCTTGCACAGCTGCGCGGCCAGTACGCCGCGTATCGCGTCCGGATCCGCATGTGGCTCCGCATCCGTATTGTGGACGACGGGGATCCGTGGCGCGCGTATCTCTATCCCGGCGAGCCGGGCCGCCAGTTGTTCCGCGGCCGGTTCCATCAGCGCGCAATGGGACGGGACGCTGACCGGCAGCGGCACGACCCGTTTAGCCCCGAGTTCCCTGGCCGTGGCCGCGGCCCGACCGACCGCCGCGCTGCTGCCGGCGATCACCACCTGGCCCGGAGAATTGAAGTTCACGGGAGACACCACGTCGCCATCGGCACCCCGACGACAGGCTTCATCCACCTGTGCGTCATCCAGACCCAGCACCGCGGCCATCGCACCTTCACCGACCGGTACCGCGGACTGCATAACCTCGCCACGGAAGCGGACCAGGTCCACCGCAGTGGCAAAATCCAGCGCATCCGCACAGACCAGGGCGGTGTACTCGCCGAGGCTGTGGCCGGCCATCATCGCGGGCGCCGGACCGTTCCGCTCTGTCCACACGCGATAGACCGCTACGCCTGCAGTGAGCAGAGCCGGCTGGGTACGGTCGGTACGATCCAGAGCCTCGGCCGGGCCGTCTTTTACCAGCGCCCAAAGATCGTAGCCGAGGACCGAGGACGCTTCGTCAAAGGTAGATTTCACCACCGGCTGGTCGACGGCCAACTCGGCCAGCATGCCCTGAGACTGGGAGCCCTGCCCCGGAAACACCATCGCCAAGGTCATCATGCTCACTCCTTATTCCGCGGCCATGTTTGGTTGGCAGCAGCCGATCACGCGACCGGCGCGCGGGGATTATACCGGTCTGCGGCCGGTCACGATCCACACCAACAGCGCGCCGGCGAGACCGCCGATGGCGCCGAACAGGTGCGCTTCAGTCACCACCGGACCCGCAACCAGGGCGCTGGTGCCCGGCAGCGGGCCCTGATACACCTCCCAGGCGAGCTTGGCCGTAAGCAGACCCAGCAACGCCCATCCCAGCGGGCTGCGGCGCAGACACAAAAGCAGCGCCGGCCCGGCAAGGGCGCCGTGGAGAACGCCGGACAAGCCCACATACCAGCTCAATTCCGGCACCAGCCAGTACAGCCCCGCATCGACACCGACAACGGAGCCGATGACGATAAACACCCATTCGCGGGCCAGGATTCCGCGGCCGACGGCGGCCACCAGCAACCACAGCGCGGCTCCGTTGAGGATCGTATGCGTCAGATCGAGATGGACCAGGTGAGCGCCCAGCAAGCGCCAGTATTGCCCGGCAACCAGACCCGCCCGATCGTAACGCAGTGCGTCACGGGTGGCGTCGCCGAACAACGCCAGCAGGGCCACCACCACGAGGATGGTGTAAACGCCGATCCACACCGCCCGGCCCGGCGCCGACGGCGTCCCGGCAGGGCGTCTGCGGGCGCCTTGATCGCCCTGCATTCCTGATATCATTGGCTCTGTATTCGTCCGGCAACTCCGCCGGACGGAAGATTAACGGGTGGTCCAAGTATGAGCGAATCTGGAAGGAGTATGGCAAAGGCCTGGCGGGGCCGCGAACAGGGTTTCACCCTGATCGAGATCATGGTGGTCGTGGTCATCCTCGGGATCCTCGCGGCCATCGTTGCGCCGAACGTGATCAGCCGCATCGACGACGCCCAGATCAATCGGGCCAAGCAGGATATCCGCGCCATCGAGAGTGCTCTGCAACTCTATCGCCTGGATAATTTTCGTTATCCGACCACCGATCAGGGGCTCGAAGCCCTGGTCACTCAGCCCGCCGACCCGAGTATCCGCAACTGGCGCAAGGGCGGCTACGTTGACAAGGTCCCGGTGGATCCGTGGGGCACGCCCTATCAATACCTCTACCCGGGGCAAAGCGGCAACAGCGAATTCGACGTGTTTACGCTCGGTGCCGACGTCCAGCCAGGCGGCGAAGGCATCAACGGCGACATCGGCAACTGGAACATCGAATAAATATTTCCCGCGTGCCCGCGCGGCCCCCCATCTCCAGACAGCACGGGTTCTCGCTGCTCGAGCTGCTCGTGGTTCTCGTGATCCTGGCGATCATGGCGGCCACAGCGATGATCTCGGTGGGCACGCTGGGCAGTGACGACGAACTGCAGCGGGAGTCCTTGCGGCTAGAGGCATTGATGCGGCTGGCCGGTGAAGAAGCGCTGATGCAGGGCCGCGACCTGGGTCTCTATATCGAGGAAGACCGTTACCGCTTCATGCTCTACTCTCGCGACGAACAGCGCTGGCTGCCGATGGACGCTGACCGCAGTTTC
>CAMYOC010000037.1 GCA_947259915.1 uncultured Gammaproteobacteria bacterium | reverse complement strand
CGCATCCCCACCGCCACCATCAGCAGCAATTCAGCCAGGCACTCCGTACAGGTGCCGCGCTGCTCGATCTGCTCTAGCCCCACGGCCAGTTCCCGGGCGGCCAGCCACAACAGCTCGTCGTGCCTGTATGCCTGCGTGCAGTGGTAGGATCGCCGGTCATGCAACTCCCTCGCCTCCGTACATTCCTTCTGGTCCCGCTTGCGCTATTCGCGCTGTTCTATATGGCATCGGCGGTCTTCGTGCTCCTGGATGATGATGCAGTAGCAGCGCTCGCTGCGCCGCCGGCCCAGCACCAGGTCGTTGCGATCTTCGGCGCCAGCGGGACCGCAGGAGACGGCATTCTCAAAGCTGCGTTGGCCAACCCGGACATCAGCGAGATTCAGGTTTTTACCCGGCGAACGACGCCACGAATCGAAGCAGGCGTAGCTTCAGGCAAAGTCACGATGACCTTGCACCTGGATTATCTCGACTATTCCGCGATCCGTGAGCAGATTGCGACGGCTGACGCGGTCTACTGGGCTATTGGGACAAGCAGCTTTGGCGTTGACGAGGACACCTACGGCGTGATCCATGTAGATTTCCCGGTGAACTTTGTTACGGAATGGCTGGCTGTGAGCGATAAGGCAGCTATTTCATTTCACTACATCAGCTCCAGCGACATATCGGCCGATTCACGCATGATGTGGGCGCGTGAAAAAGTACGCGCGGAGAACACGTTGTTCGGGCTTGCGGAGGGCTCGAAGCTCCGCGTGATCGCTTATCGGCCGGACTATATCGGACCGACGAAAGAAGAAGCGCACCTGGGGCAGAATCTCCTCTACTGGTTTTTTGCACCAGTCGGTGCCGGGGTAAGAGCGACACAAATAGGCCAGGCAATGTTCGAAGTAACAGCGCGTGGATCTGAGTTCGGGAACGGCGATCGCCTCGGAACGAGAACTATCCTCAGATACAGTGACGCGTACGAGAGGCGACAAGGTTCCATTGCCCAAACGAGAGGTTCGGACTCGGGGCAACGGACGGCAACCATGCCGCACACTGGCAGCGTTTTTTTCTGTCTACTAGGCTAAGTAATGACAAGTCCAGTCGAACGAACTACCGACAGGAGGAGGTCATGGGTCTATTGGGCAATATTTTCTCGGGCAAGCCGGACTATCCGGCCATCGATCCAGGCAGTACCGCTGCCTCGCGTGTCGCGGAGGTGGAACAACAACTGGATGAACTCGCCGGCAAGGTCAAAGACCGTCTCGAGGTCGTCCCCGCCGAGCATGCGGCGTACGTGTTTATCGGCAAACCGCCGAAGAAATTCGGTCTGGCATGGATACACGATGGCAAGATCAGTGGCCTGAACACCCTGGTCGAAGAACACGGGCTTAAACCACTGGAAGTCGAAAAAGTGGTGGACCAGCTGCGGGATGCCTATGAGCGCAATGCAGGGGTAGACCGATTTTGTGCCACGGTTCACGGCCGGGACGTGGTGGTTACACCCTCTGTGAAGCTCGAAACGGAAGTCCACGAGATCATCGACAAGGTCGTGCAGCACTGACAGTTGGCGGCTGCGCTGTCCGGGTGTCTGATCACCCGGATCGGACAGCATCGGTGGCGGATTAATGCCATGCGCGGCTACTCCCGCGCAAGACTCGACTGAATCGTCGAGCAGGGCGGCTGCGCCTCCGCGAAGCGGAGATGCGGGACCATTGGCGTTACGGTGCGTGCCGGAACCATTCCTGCGTGAGAGTCACCCGCTCCTCGGCGGTCTTCTCTCCCGCATCGACCTGCCTGATTCGCTCGAGCCGCGAGATCAGTCCACGGCCGTTGGCGATCTGGATATTCAGACCGGGCCGGGCATTCAGCTCCAGCATCAGCGGACCACGCTGGGCGTCGAGGACCAGGTCGACGCCGAGATAACCCAGACCGGTAAGCTCGTAGCAGCGTGCGGCCATATTCAGCATCTGCTCCCAATAGGGGATTTCGATGCCGACCACCGCCATCCCGGTATCGGGATGTTCTTCGATAAATTCGTTGCCGAGGACGCCGTTGATGGTGCGACCAGTGGCCAGACAGATGCCGGCGCCCAGTGCCCCCTGGTGCAGATTGGCCTTGCCGTCTGAGCTACGTGTCGGCAATCGCACCATGGACATCACCGGATAGCCCCGGTAGACGATGATGCGGATATCGGGCACGCCCAGATAGCAGACGGTATTGAACACCGGGTCGAAGCGCACACGGTACTCGACCATGGCCTGATCCGGATGACCGCCGAGGCTGAACTGGCCGTTGATCATATTGGCCAGGTGATGGGACAGCTCTCCCCAGCTGTAGATACGCCCGCTGCAGGTGCGGTAGCGGTCTTTGCGGTGCGAGTCGATCACCACGATGCCGTCGCCGCCGGAACCGTGAGCGGGTTTGATCACGAAGGACTGGTGTTGCGCCACCAGCTCCGGCAGGTCGCGGATGTCATGCGGCGCGGACAGCGCGCCATAGAGCTCCGGTGCCGGCACCCCGTGCTTGAGCGCCAGCGCCTTGGTCAGCAGCTTGTTGTCGACTGCAGGATAGAGCTGGCGCGGATTCTCCAGCGCGATAAAATCCGCATTGCGGGCATTGAGCGCCATGACGCCGGCCTTGCGCAGTTCGGCGAACATCAATCCGGCCCCGGGGTCGGCGGGTTGCGGGTCAGCACGCGGAAGCGGCGCAGATCCGTCAGTCGATACCCGGTGTAGCGACCGAGCAGCAGCACCACGGCCAGCACGATCAACAGCACTTCCGGGAACACAAAGGTGACATGACGGATCAGGTCGATGTTCATCACGCCATAGACCAGCGCCGCGACAAACAGGGATCCGAGGCCTTCCTTGATCGCGTCACCGGGACCACGCTCTTCCCAGACTACCGACATGCGTTCGATCACCATGGTCAGGATGACCATCGGGAACAGCGCGACGGACAGGCCGATCTCCAGCCCCAGCCGGTAGCTCAGTACGCTCACCGCCGCCATCATCAACACGACGACGATCAGCACCGCCGCGAGACGCGGCACCAGCAACAAGTGCAGCCGTTCCAGATAAAAACGTACGGCGAGACCGACGGCGACCAGCGTCGAGAACAGGATGATGCCGGAGATCAGCTGACTTTCACGAAACGCCAGCGCGACCAGCACCGGCAGAAACGTACCGAAGGTGCGCACGCCGACGATATTACGCATCAACACGACCAGCAGGGCGCCGATCGGGATCATGATCAAGATGCTGTAGACCGACTGGGTCTGCAGCGGCAGGTCCAGCAATGAGAAGTCTACGATCCGCGAGCCATGACTGGCGGCGCGCCGTTTCGCCACCGACAGCGCATCCTCGAGCTTGCGCGTGACCCAGAACTCGATGCGCTCGCCGGTGCCCCCGGAGACGCTCATGACGCTGGCGCTGTCCCAGCTCCAGATAAACAGATCACGGGGCAGCGATTGCTCGCCGCTGGCCGGATCGAAGTAGAGCCACTGCGTGCCGTTGTGTACCGCCAGCCAGGGCATCATCGCGACCTGCCGGGTGTCGCTGGTCAGAGGCAGGGCCTGCAGCACTCTGGCCGGTATACGTGCGCCGGCCAGGAGCATCCGCGCGACTTCGGCGCGCTGGAGCGGCGTCTGTGCATCCTCGAGCAGCAGCGCGACATCGTCGTCCGCATTCGCTTTCCTGACCCGTCGCAACAGGGTGCCGGTAAATGTCGCGACGTCCGCCGATTCTTCGCGCACCTCGCTGATCACCATCTCCAACGCCGATGCGTAGGGTTCCTCAAGTTCTGGTACGGGCGGGAAGGCGTCTGCCCCGCGTGGCGGTTTGGCGTCCTGATCCCGGAACAGGCTGAGACGGTAATAGACCGCCTGATCGCCCTGTACCCGGCGGATCGCCCACAAGGCCTCGCGCCGACCGCCTTCTTCGCGGATAGAGACTCCGTAGCCGCGGGAAACAAAGTGTTCGTTGAGCACGCCAAAGCCGACCGGGTTGGTCGGCACCTCCAGCGCGACCTTGGCCGGACCCGGCGTGTAACGCATGAATTCGATACGCGCTTCAACCGTCCATAGCTGCGAGCTGGCGTCTGGCAGTAGCGGGAAGCCGAGGCGGGTCACTTTGTAGGTGAAGGCCGAGACGCCGATCACCACCAGCGTGGCCACGAGAACAAACAGGTGACGCAGGTTCATGGGTTAAGACCGGCCAGATCGCAATCGGGCGATACGGTGTAGCTCTGGTCCGGATCGACAAGAATGTCTCCGTGCATCGCGCTGCGGCCGATGAGAAACGGATAATTGAACCGGCTGCGATCGACCAGATTGACCTCGACCCGCTTCTTTACCGCCCCGAGGCAGACCCACATCTCGACCACCGGTCGGCGCTGATAACTGCCGTCATGTTCGCGGATGCGCACCGTGCGGATGCGCTTGCGCTCCAGCTCAACCAGTTCACCGTTTTCCGGGTTCTCGATCTCGAATCGGACCATGCGCACACCCTTGCGTTTGAAGCCGCGGATATTCCGCGCGTGCAGCGAGGACGTGTCCGCGCCGGTGTCCAGCTTGGCCTCCAGGGTCAGACCCGCAGCCGAGACCCGTACCTGCTCTATCCAGCCGAGGACGTTCTTGGACTCGACCTGCATCGGTGTGGCATGCAGGGCGAAGGAGGCCCACATCGCGCAAAGTCCGATTGACCATCGACAGGAGCAGTTTGATCGCATCTGGGATTCCCGCATGAGGTGTGTGTAAGTACAGAATACGCCGCCGCGATCCACCTCCGGGCGTTGTTATTGCGGCGCGGCCGGCTCGGCGGCTCCATGTTTTGGCATTCTGAGCCCGACCGGGCGACGGATTATAAAGCCCGTGGTCAAAGATCGTCCATCTCGGTCCGGCCGCGCCTGGTTCGATTTACTTCGAGCCGGGAGCCGTTGCGCCCGGCAATTTGCTAAAATTGGCGTTCGCGCTCTCCCGGACCCTGGCGTTCCCGGCCGGTCCGGGCGCCCGATCAATGGTGGCCCGTGCCGGTCCTCCCGCGACGGTTAGCCGTGAACCCCGTCAGGCCCGGAAGGGAGCAGCGGTAACGGTGAAATCGGGTGCCGGGATGTGGCGGGTACGGGCCGCCACCCTTAACGGTGTCGGGTTTCTGCGGTGCCTGGACCGGGTGATACACTGACGCCGCTGTGTCCCCCACGGAGATTCAATGAGCTATCAGGCCATGGCGCGGACCTGGCGTCCGCGGACGTTCCCGGAACTCGTCGGGCAGGAGCATGTGGTCAAGGCGCTGGTCCACGCCCTGGATGAGGAGCGTCTGCACCATGCCTATTTGTTTACCGGCACGCGGGGTGTCGGCAAGACCACGATCGCGCGGATCTTTGCCAAATGTCTCAACTGCGAGGCAGGTGTATCGTCCACGCCCTGTGGCGAGTGCAGCGCCTGCCGTGAGATCGATGAAGGTCGCTTTGTCGATCTGCTCGAAGTCGATGCCGCCTCGCGGACCAAGGTCGATGACACCCGCGAGCTGCTGGATAATGTGCAGTACGCGCCCGCTCGCGGCCGCTTCAAGGTGTATCTCATCGACGAAGTACACATGCTTTCCAATCATTCCTTCAACGCTCTGCTGAAGACGCTGGAGGAGCCACCGCCGCACGTGAAATTCCTGCTCGCCACGACGGATCCGCAGAAGTTGCCGGTGACGGTGTTGTCGCGCTGTCTCCAATTCAATCTGAAGCGTTTGCCGGTGAACCTGATCCGCGAACGTCTGCAGGAAGTCGCCGCGAGTGAGAAGCTGGAGACGGAACTGGCCGCGCTCGAACAGATCGCGCGGGCGGCTGATGGCAGCGTCCGCGACGCCCTCAGCCTGCTCGATCAGGCGGCCGCCTATTGTGATGGCAAGCTGAGCGAGACCGAGGTCAGGTCCATGCTTGGCACCATCGATCGGGCGCACGCAACCCGACTGCTGCAGGCGCTGGCGTCCGCTGATGCTGCGGCGGTGCTGGCCGAGGTCAGCCAGCTCGACGAGATGGTGCCGGACTATGTAGCGGCGCTTGACGAGCTGGCGTTGTTGATCCAGCAGGTCGCACTGGCCCAGGTGGCCGGGGAGGCGATCGATGCCGCCGTCGTCGATCCGGCCCAGGTCCACGAGCTGGCGCAGGTGATCAGCGCCGAGGATCTGCAATTGTTCTATCAGATTGCGCTAATCGGCAAGCGCGATCTGAATCTGGCGCCGTCTCTGCGTACCGGCTTCGAGATGGTGCTGTTACGCATGCTGACTTTCCGGCCGGCCGAGGCCGCGCCGCTGCCCCGGCAAGGTCCGGTTCCGGCGCGCGCGGCTAGCGCCGCGGCCCCGGCTGCATCCGGCAAGGGGAGCGGGGCCGCTGACGCAGCGACCACCGTGCCGGTGGCCTCCGCTGTAGACCCGACTGATCCGGGCTCGTCCGATGTGGACTGGGTCGAGCTGGTCGCGAATCTCGATCTCGGCGGCGCGGCGCGCCAGCTCGCCAGTCACTGCATGTTCACCTCGCGCCAGGGCCGGGTGGTCGAACTGACGCTGGAACAGGGCCAGTCTCATCTGCGCACCGACGCGTTACAGGAGAAGCTGCGCAAGGCGCTGTGCAAGCACTTTGCGGAGGATCTGCGCCTGCAGATCTCTCTGGGTCGCCCGCAGGCCGAAACACCGGCGCAGCGACGCCAGCGCCAGGCTCTGGAATTGCAGCGCGAGGCGGTGGCCACGATCAAAGGTGACCCGAACGTGTTGGCCATGGAGCAGGCGTTCGGTGCGACTCTGGACGAAGATTCGATCAAGCCCGTAAAACATTGAGGCAGCGAAGAGGTAGAGACGGATGAAGGGTGGTCTGGGAAAGCTGATGCGTCAGGCGCAACAGATGCAGGAGAACATGCAGAAGGCCCAAGAGGAACTGGCGAGCCTCGAGGTCTGCGGCCAGTCGGGTGGCGGCATGGTCACGGTGACGATGACCTGCCGGCATGAGGTGCGACGGGTAAGCATCGACGACAGCATGATCGGCGAAGATCGCGAGATGCTGGAAGACCTGATCGCCGCGGCCACCAATGACGCGCTGCGCAAGGTTGAGGAGACCGTGCAGGAGAAATACTCCGGTATGGCGTCGGGTATGGCCATGCCCCCGGGCATGAAACTGCCGTTTTGAACCGATGAATTATTCGCCCTTGCTTGCGCGTCTGATCGAAGCGCTGCGTTGCCTGCCGGGCGTCGGTCCGAAGTCGGCTCAACGCATGGCCTTCCATCTGCTCGAGCGTGATCGCGAGGGCGCGGGGCGTCTGGCCGCGGCGCTGCAGGAAGCGATGAGCAAGGTCGGTCATTGTGCGCGCTGCCGCATGTTGAGCGAGAGCGAGCTGTGCACGATCTGCGCGTCCAGCAGCCGCGACGGCAGCACGCTTTGTGTGGTGGAGACGCCCGCCGACGTGGTCGCGGTCGAGAATGCGGCCGGGTACAGCGGCAGGTATTTCGTGTTGATGGGTCATCTGTCGCCGCTGGACGGCATCGGCCCCGATGAGCTGGGGATGGACCAGCTCGAGCGGCTGCTCAAGGAAGGCGTTGTGCGCGAAGTCATCCTCGCCACCAATCCGACCGTGGAAGGCGAAGCCACCGCGCACTTTATCGCCGAGCGCTGCCGGATGCATGGCATCCGCGCCTCTCGTATCGCGCATGGTGTGCCCATGGGCGGCGAGCTGGAATACGTCGACAGCGGCACGCTGTCTCACGCCTTCGCCGGGCGTCAGGCCATCGCCGACGTGTCCTGAATCAGGCGCGGGATCCGAGCTCAGCCATCAGTCGCACCAGGCGGCGGTAGCTCTCGTAGCGCCGCGCGCTGATCACGCCGGATTCCACCGCCGCCTTGACCGCACAGTCCGGTTCTTTCAGATGCATACAATCAGAGAAACGGCAGCGGTCCGCCAGCGCGGCGATCTCACGGAATGCCGAGGCCACGCTGCCGGCTTCCATGGTCGGCGGCGCAAAGTCGCGCACACCCGGCGAGTCGATGATCTCGCCGCCACCAGACAGATGATGCAGCACCGAGGCGGTGGTGGTGTGCTTGCCCTCGCCAGTGGCGTCGGAGACGGCGTCGATAGCCAGCTCCAGCCCGGGGATCAGCGCGTTGAGCAAGGATGATTTTCCGACCCCGGACTGGCCGACGATGATGCTGGTCTTGCCGGCCATAAGCGTGGCCAGTGGTTCGAGCCCGGTGCCGGTATCGGCGCTGGTTTTGAGCACCGTATAGCCGACCTGTTTGAATTCGTCCGGGTCCAGCGTCGCCGCCGTGTCGCCCAGATCCGATTTGTTGACGATGACGCAGGCCTCGGCGTCCATCAACTCCGCTGCGGCCAGATAGCGATCCACGATATACGGATCCGGCTGCGGGACCGGCGCCACGACCCCCAGCAGCTGATCGATGTTGGCGGCCAGCACTTCCGTCTGGCCGCGTCGGCTGGGCCGCGCCAGTTCATTGTGCCGCGGCTCGATGGCGACCAGCAGCGCCTTGCTCTGGTCCGTGGGGCGGGCCCAGCGTACCCGATCCCCGCACACGGGCCGGAGGCGGCGGCCCGCGATCATGCAACGATGACGAATACGCTGCGCATCCTCGACCAGCACATGACGGCCGAAGGCGGCGACCACGCGTCCCGGTTCCGGGTCGGCGTGAGTCGTAGTGGATTCCGGACCGGCCGATCGCACGCTCATGGCAGACAGATCGCCGCGGCCAGAGACGGGAACAACGGGCAGTCGGCGCGCTCTGATAGAATTCGGGTCTTCCCTGTGTAAAGGCAAACCATGAACAAAGGTCGCGATAATCTCATCTGGATCGATCTGGAAATGACCGGCCTGAAGCCGGACAGCGACCGGATCATCGAGATTGCCACCGTGGTGACGGACAAGCAACTCGAGGTCGTCGCCGAAGGACCTGTGTTTGCCGTACACCAGCCGGAGCATCTGCTCGAAGGCATGGATGAATGGAACACCCGTCAGCACAATGCATCCGGTCTGGTGGAACGGGTCCGCGCCAGCCGGATCAACGAGACCGAGGCTGAGCGCCGTACGCTGGAGTTCCTCGGCCATTACAGCGAGGGTGGCATGTCGCCGATGTGTGGCAACAGTATCTGCCAGGACCGTCGCTTCCTCGCTCGCTGGATGCCGGACCTGGAGCGTTTCTTCCATTACCGCAACCTTGACGTCAGCACCCTCAAGGAACTGGCGCGGCGCTGGTTCCCCGAGGTCGCGGCCGGATTCGGCAAGGAGTCCCGCCATCTTGCGCTCGACGACATCCGCGATTCCATCGAGGAGTTGCGCTTCTATCGTCAGCATCTGTTCCGCAGATGAACCCAGGCCTCGCCGCGGTAGACCGGGAAGCGCCACCGGGTCTGGAGGCGATCCATGCCGCGGCGGCGCGCCTGCGCGACCGTATCCATCACACGCCGGTGCTCGGCAGCGCCAGTATCGATCGGGATCTCGGCGCGCGCGTGTTGTTCAAGTGCGAGAATTTTCAACGCGTCGGAGCCTTTAAAGCCCGGGGCGCGACCAACGCGGTGTTCTCACTGGATGATGCCGAAGCGCGGCGCGGCGTCGCCACCCACTCATCCGGCAACCACGGCGCCGCGCTGGCCCTCGCCGCAGCCGAGCGCGGCATCCCGTGCTGGGTCGTGGTGCCGGACAACGCCACCGGTGTGAAACGCGATGCCATCGCCCGCTACGGGGCGCAGATCGTGGATTGCGCGCCGACCATGACGGCCCGTGAGGCGGGTCTGGCGAGAGTCGTGGCAGAGACCGGTGCCGCCGTCGTACATCCCTTTGACGACTACCGCGTTATTGCGGGGCAGGGGACCGCGGCACTCGAGATGCTGGATGCGGAGCCGGATATCGATCTGCTGCTATGCCCGGTCGGTGGTGGCGGGCTAATCTCCGGCTGCGCCATCGTCGCCGCCAGTCGCACCCCGCCGGTACGCGTGGTCGGCTGCGAACCCGCCGGCGCGGACGATGCCCGTCAGTCCTTCTTATGCGGTGAACGGATCACCCTGGACACGCCCGAGACCATGGCGGATGGTTTGCGCGCGTCCCTCGGAGAACGCAATTTCGGCATCATCCGCGAGCTGGTCGACGACATCGTCACGGTCGAAGAGGCGGAGATCGTGTCCGCCATGCGGCTGATCTGGGAACGGATGAAGATCCTGATCGAGCCGTCGGCGGCGGTGCCGGTGGCAGCGCTGAGAAAGGGCGCGGTCGACATCCGTGGCCGCACCGTTGGCGTCATCCTCAGCGGCGGCAATATGGATTTTGACCGGCTGCCCTGGCAATCATCCAGGCAATAGTCAACGACTATCGGCGGTCCGCGGCGGCGCGCCGTCGTCCTCCAGGATGCTGACCTTCTGTCCCGGGCGCAGCCGTTCCGCGCCGCGCACGATGATCCGGTCACCGGCATCGATGCCCCCGGTTATCTGGATCATGCCGCCGGCACCAAGCCCGGTCGTGACCGACACGCGTTCCGCGGTTTCGTCGTCGAGCACCCGATAGACCGAAGATCCTTCCCGGCGCAGGACCAGGGCATCCCGTGGCACGGCCAGGACCTCGATCGGCTCCGCGCTGGGCACCGCCATACGCACGGATTCGCCCACCCGCCAGGGCGTGGGCGGTACCGAGACTCGGATTTCGAACAGATGGCTACGGCCGTCACCGAATGGGACCAGGGTACGCACCGCACCCGATCCACGCGTATTGTCGGTCCGGATGACCAGCTCGGTTCCTTCGCTGACATAGTTGAGGCTGGCCAGCGGCGCGCGTGCCACCACCTCCAGACTGTCGGGCTGGATCAGACGGATCACCGGGTCCCCGGCCGAGGTGTACTCACCCGGGTTCTGCAGCCGCTCGGTGACGATGCCCGGGAACGGTGCACGGATCCGGGTTTTGGCCAGCTGGACCTCGATCTGGCTGCGGCGCGCATTGGCCACGGTCAGCTCGCCGACCGCCCCCTGCAGTTCCGATTCGGTCTCATCGAGCTGGTTGCGGGCGGCGACGTTCTCCGCGGCGAGTTGTCGCAGGCGACGGGCCTCTTTTTCGAGGAATTCGCGCCGGCTGCTCTCCCTGGCGACGATGCCGCTGTACTCATCGCGCTGTAGCGTGAGATAGGTGTCGTCCATGCGGGCCACGACTTCACCCTTTTCGACCCGGGTTCCGACCTCGGCGACGAACAGAAGCTGTCCCTGGACTTCGGCCGATAGTTTGGCGTCATTGCGGCTGACCACGGTGCCGGGCAGCTCCAGTGTCGGTGCCAGCTCGGTCATGCTGGCCTCGATCACGCGGACCGACGCGGGCGGCGGCCCCTGCTGCGCGAGGACCGTGGGTGCCGCCAGCAACAGCGCTGGTAGCAGCCGGGCCGGGGAGAGACTGAAACGATGCATCACTGGGGAGCTCCGGAAAATCACAGATTGTCGTGTCGCTGCGCGTAGCTGCCTTCCGCGCCTGCGCCGGCCGCAGCGTGCGCGGGCGCCGTCTCGCCGAGACGCAGCAGACTCGGCAACAAAATCAGGGTGAATAACGTGCTGACGGCCATACCGCCGACGATCACCGCGGCGATGCCGCGGTAGAGCTCGGTGCCGGCACCGGGTACCAGCAGCAGCGGCAGCATGCCGAAGATGCTGGTCAGCGTGCTCATCAGGATCGGCCGCAGACGGTAGCGCACCGCCTGTTCGACTGCGTCGCGTCGTGCCACGCCCCCACGCTCTGCGACCCGCGTCTGGTGCACCAGCAGGATGGCGTTGTTGACCACCAGCCCGGTCAGCGTGATAAAGCCGATCATGGTCAGCAGATCCATCGGCTGAAACGTAATCAGATTGGTGATGCGCAGCGAGATCACGCCGCCGACGATCGCCAGCGGCAGCGCGATGACCACCATCAGACTGTCACGGAATGAGCGGAACAGCGCGCTCATCAGCAGATACAGGATGGCGATGGCCAGGGCCAGGCTCTGAGCCATATTGCGGATCGCGGTGTCCTTGTCGTCCGCCGTGCCTTGATAGGCGATGTCCCCATCCTCGGGCAGCTGATCCCGAATGACCGGATCGACCAGCTCCTTGATGGTGTCGATTGCGACACTCAGCGGCATGTCGGTCGGTGGCGTGACGATCAGCGTGATCGTGCGGCGGCGATCGACGCGGCGGATCTGATCGGGGCCCGCGGTACGGGTCAGCTCGACCAGTTCGCCGAGCGGTTGCACGCCGCTGTCCGGTGTGGCGATCGGCGTCGCCATCAGCTGTTCCGGCGTATCCCAATCCTCACCGCGGAGGATGACGTCGAGCCGTTCGTTGCCGTCGAAGTAGTCGCCGACATAGAGACCATCGCCGAGGGCACGGATGACCCTGGCCATCGTCTGCCGTTCCCAGCCGGATTCGGCGATGCGGCGCTCTTTCGGGATCAGACGCAGCTCCGGCTCCGCCAGTTCCACGCCCGGTACCGGGCGCACGCGAGCGCCCGGCAAGGCCTGGGAGATCGCTCCCATGCCGGTGATGGCGGCGGCAAGCATGGCCTCGATGTCCCGGCTCTGGATATTCACATCGATCGAGCGGCCGCCACCGAGACGACCGAACAGCGAGGCCCGATTGACGAACACCAGGGTATCCGGGAAACCGCGCATGACTTCGCGGTTGAGCACCTCGATCATCTCGTCGACATCGTCGCGATCCTTGGTGCGGGCGCCCATAAACCCGAAGCGGCCGAACAAACCGAGAAAATAACTCTGCAGGGCCGGCTCCGCATCGCCTTCCAGATACGGCAGCATGCGTTGGTTCACCACATCCGCAAACTCGGTCTTCGCGGCGCCCACGCTGACACCCGGCGGCGGCAGGATAAATCCGAACATGAAATTTTGTTTGCCCTCGGGCAGATAGTCGGTGTCCGGGATCAGCCATGCGGTGAGGGCCACCGCGATCGAGGTCAGGCCGACGATCCAGCCTGCGCGCCGTTTTGGCGTGTCGGTCAGTGACATGATCATCCCGGTGCCGCGGCGCCACCAGGATTCGTGGGGATCTGTCAGCTTGATATCCTTAAGCCAGCTGGTGGCCGCCGTCGGGATCACGGTAATCGCGATCAGCAATGAGGCGACGACGGCGATCGCAATCGCGATCGCCAGATCGGAGAACAGCTGGCCGGCAATATCCTGCAGGAACACGATCGGCAGAAAGATCGCCACGGTGGTCGCGGTGGAGGCCACCAGCGCGCCCCACACCTCGCTGGCCCCGTTCATCGCTGCCACATGGCTGGGCACGCCTTTTTCGCGCAGACGGACGATGTTCTCCAGCACCACGATCGCCGCATCCAGCACCATGCCGACAGCAAAAGCGAGACCGGCCAGCGAAATGATATTGAGCGTGCGCCCGCCCGCATTGAGCGCGATAAAGGTGACGAACAGCGAGATCGGGATGGCCAGCGCCACCATCATCGTGGCGCGGAAGCGGCGCAAAAACCACCACAGGATCGCTATCGCCAGCAGGATGCCGATCAGCAGGTTGTTGCGCAGCATCGACACCGACTGCTTGATGTAGACGGTCTCGTCATAGGCCTGTTTCATAAACAGACCGGAGCGCTCTAGCGGCCCTTCGTTGAGCTCGGCCACCACCTGTTTGAGTTCGGCCATCACCTCGAGCACGTTGACGTTCTGCTCGGGCTGGGCGTTGATCGCGATCGACGGACCGCCATCCTGGTTCAGGGTGCCGGTGGGATCACGCAGTACGGTCTCGATCCGTGCGATGTCATGGAGGTGCACCGGCTGGCCATCGCGCCATGCGAGCACCATGTCGTTAAAGCCTTCGACGCTGTACTTGCCGGTGAAGCGCAGCGTATAGGAGCGCCGTCCGACATCGGTAAAGCCGCCGGATACGTCCTCGTTGCCGCCGGTCAGCCGGGCCAGTGTCGGTATGTCGATGCCGAGCGCTGCGGTTCGGTAGGGATCGAAGGTGATGCGGACTTCACGCCCGCGGCCGCCGTAGATCGACGCGTTGGAGATGCCGGGGATACGCTCGATGCGCGATTGCACTACCTCTTCGACGAAGTCCTGATAGCTGGTGATATCGCGGTCGTTGCCCGGCAGCGGCCGCAGCGCGAACCAGGCGATGGCGGTGCCGAACTCGCCGCGCCCGGCGTAGATTACCGGCTCGTCGACGTCCGGCGGATAGCTCGGCACGCGGTTGAGCCGGTTCATCACCTCGATCAGTGCCCGTTCCAGCGGGATGTCGACGGCGAAGGTGAGGTTGATCGATGAGGAGCCGCGGCTGGCCGACGAGGCGATCTTCTCGAGGCCGGGCAGACCGCGCAAGGCATCTTCCTGGGGCTCGAGGAGCTCCGCCTCGACCTCTTCCGGCGCGGCCGCCCGCCAGCGGGTGTTGATCTCGATCAGCGGCCGCTCGACATTGGGGATCATCTGCACCGGCATACGCGACAACGCGATGCCGCCGAACATCAGCACCATGATGATGGCGACGATCACGGCGGTCGGATTGCCGATGGCGGGGCGGGTGAGATTCACAGTGTCTGCCTCTGCGGTGCCGGGCCGGGAATTGTAGTCTGTGCGACCGCAATTCTCACGTTTAATTCCCCGCGCCAGGCTCGGGGGAGGGGGATTCAGGGCCGTGCCCGGTCAGCGCTGAAGTATGCTGGAGCTTGTCACCAAAGGGAGGAAAGGGTCATGGACCAGCAGACGGTCACGCATATCGGCGGCTGCCATTGCGGCGCCGTCCGCTTTGAAGTCGACGCCCCGTCTGAGCTGAACGTCTACGAGTGCAACTGTTCGATCTGTGCGATGACCGGCTTTATCCACCTGATCGTCCCGGATCGGCATTTCCGCCTGCTGGACGGCGCCGACGCGCTGACCGAATATCGATTCAACACCGGTACCGCCCGGCACCTGTTTTGTCGTCACTGCGGCGTCAAATCGTTCTATGTGCCGCGCTCGAATCCAGATGGATTCAGTATCAACGTCCGCTGCCTGCAGTCGTCATCGCTGGCCTCTGTCCGCGTGGAGACTTTTGACGGCCGCAATTGGGAACAGGCGGCCGGTGCGCTCGAGCACCTGAGTCGCTAGCGCGCGGGATCGCCGGAGTCCGCCTCTGGCCCGACCGGAAAGCAGGTGGCCGGCGGCGGCGTGCAGATCACACGAGGGTCGTCCGGCCGCGCGCGACGGGCGATCACGATCACCCAGTAATCGACATGAGGCGCGTAGAGATTGCGCGCATAGGCCACGCCTAACTCGTCCTGCTCGTCGAAACCCGCACCCTCGCCGAGCAGGTGCGCGCGATGCGCCGGCGAAGCCAGCAGCGCTTCCCATACGGCGTCCGGTGATTCGATACCGCCGACAATCGATTCGACGTTATTCGCCAGGCCATCGCGATAGATATCCGGCAGCGGATAGCCGGCGTCGCGCAACATCTGGTTGGGTCCCTGGTGTTCCGGGCTGATATGAGAGAGATAGCCCCGGGTCGCCATATCCCTGGCCCTGAACTCCGCAAATGTCTGCAGGGTGGGGCTGCAGGAAAGATTATGTTGATTCTTGGAATGTTCTATAAGCTTCTGAAATAAAATTAATTCATTATCATCCAGAGTGCATGCATCGAGGGCAGACGGCACGTGCTGCCGTGGCGTCTGGTCGGGCTCGGCCGCGACGGCCGTGGGCAAGCCGATGCCGGCAACCGCGGCGCAGCCGACGATCAGCGACAGCAACACGCGCACCGCGTGACCCTGAACTGCGGGCGCCGGGCCCCGCGGATTTGCTACTGATCTCATCACCCTATTGGACCTGACCCGGCACGGGTTTTGTTCCCGATCCGTCCGAGGGTGGGCAGATCAAGCCAGAGCGGTAGAATACCGGTCCCCTGTCCGAAATCCTCTGGAACCATCTGAACCATGAGACTGCGTTTTGCCATCTTCCTCCTGGGTCTGTTGCCCTTAGTGGCGCTGGCCGAGACTCGCTTTGTCGAACTCGAGGTGACGCTGCGCTCGGGGCAGGGCACGGGCTTCAGCATCGTGCGCATGGTGCGCAGTGGTTCGCCGGTCGAGGTGCTCGAGACGAGCAGCGCCAGCGGCTATTCAAGAGTCCGGGTGGCCGGTGGCACCGAAGGCTGGATACTCACCCGTTATCTGACTGATTCACCGATCGGGGCCGAGGCGCTGGTCGCGGCGCGGCAGCGGGTCGATCAACTCAGCCGCGAGAACCGGGAGCTGATCGAAGAACGCAATCGGCTGATGTCCGAGGGCGATGACCTGGCCGGTGAGCTGCAGCGGCTCAAGGATCTTTCCGCCAACGCGATATCGCTGGAGCAGACCAACCAGCGGCTGGCGGCGGCGGCGAAGCGGCATGAGCAGACCGCCGCAGAACTGAGCGCGGAAAACGCCCGGCTCGCCTCGACCGCCCGCCGCGACTGGTTCCTGGCCGGGGCCGGTGTCCTCGTAGCGGGTCTGCTGTTCGGCTTGATCCTGCCGCGGATCCGCTGGCAGCGCCGGCGCAAGTGGAACGATCTCTAGCCTGGCTCGACGCCGGGCTCAGACTTCTTTTCCGGCCAGGTACATCCAGGTCTCGACCACGGTGTCCGGGTTGAGGGACATGCTCTCGATACCCTGATCGAGCAACCAGCGCGCGAAATCCGGGTGATCGGACGGTCCCTGACCACAGATACCGATGTACTTGCCGCTGGCGCGACAGGCTTTGATGGCCATGGATAGCAGCGCCTTGACCGCGTCGTTCCGCTCGTCAAACAACTCGGCGATGATGCCCGAGTCGCGATCCAGCCCCAGCGTCAGTTGCGTCATATCGTTGGAACCGATGGACATGCCGTCGAAATATTCCAGAAACGCGTCCGCCAGCAGCGCGTTGGAGGGGATTTCGCACATCATGATCAGCTTCAATCCAAGTTTCCCGCGCTCGAGACCATTGTCGGCCAGTAGCTCGGTGACCTGACGGGCCTCATCGACGGTGCGCACGAAGGGCACCATCACCTGGACGTTTTCGAGACCCATGTCCTCGCGGACTTTGCGCAGCGCGCGACATTCCAGCTCGAAACAGGGTCGAAACGACGGTTCAACATAGCGCGAGGCACCACGGAAGCCGAGCATCGGGTTCTCTTCATGGGGCTCGTAGCGGCTACCGCCGATCAGGTTCGCATACTCGTTCGATTTGAAGTCGGACAGACGCACGATCACCGGTTCCGGCGCGAAGGCGGCGGCGATATTGGCGATGCCCTCGGCGAGCCGGTCGACGAAGAAGCTCACCGGATCCGGATAGCCGGCCATCTGGTGGCCGATCGTCTGCTTGAGCTGCTCGTCCAGCTGGTCGAATTCCAGCAGGGCCTTTGGATGCACGCCGATCATGCGGTTGATGATGAACTCCAGCCGCGCCAGACCGACCCCGCGGTGGGGAATGCCGGCGAAGTCGAAGGCCCGGTCCGGGTTGCCGACGTTCATCATGATCTTGACCGGGATCTCGGGCATCGCATCGAGTTCGATGATCTTCTCTTCATAGTCGAGGATGCCTTCGAAGATGCGCCCCTCGTCACCCTCGGCGCAGGATACGGTGATACCGATGTCGTCCTTGAGCACATCGGTGGCATCGCCGCAGCCGACCACCGCGGGGATGCCGAGTTCGCGCGCGATGATTGCCGCATGGCAGGTGCGCCCGCCGCGATTGGTAACGATGGCGGACGACCGCTTCATCACCGGTTCCCAGTCCGGATCAGTCATGTCGGCGACCAGTACATCGCCGGGCCGGACCCGGTTCATCTCGCTCACTTTACGGATCACCCGCGCCGGTCCGGCGCCGATGCGATGGCCGATGCTGCGGCCGGTGACCAGCACCCGTGAGTGGGACTTCAGGTGGAAGCGCTGCAGCGTTCTGCCGCTGCGGCTCTGCACCGTCTCGGGTCTGGCCTGGAGGATATACAGCTTGCCGTCTGCACCGTCTTTGCCCCATTCGATGTCCATCGGACGGCCGTAGTGTTCTTCGATGATCAGCGCCTGGCGCGCCAGTTCCTCCACGTCCGTGTCGTCGAGGCAGAAGCGGTTCCTATCCTCCGCTGCCACGTCGATGGTCTGCGTAGCGTCGCCGTCATCGCCGAATGCCATCTTGATCGCCTTGCCGCCCAGGCTGCGGCGCACGATGGCGGTCTTACCCGCGCGCAGGGACGGCTTGAACACGTAATACTCGTCCGGGTTGACCGCGCCCTGGACCACCGTCTCGCCGAGACCCCAGGCAGAGGTGATAAAGACGACGTCGCGGAAACCTGTATCCGTGTCCAGCGTGAACATGACGCCGCTGGCGCCGAGATCGCTGCGCACCATATGTTGCACGCCGGCTGACAGGGCGACCAGACTGTGGTCGAAGTCCTGATGCACGCGATAGGCGATCGCGCGGTCATTGAACAGGGAGGCGAAGACTTCATGCACCGCCTTGATCACCGCATCCAGGCCGCGGACGTTGAGGTAGGTCTCTTGCTGGCCGGCGAAGGACGCCTCCGGCAGATCCTCAGCCGTTGCCGATGAGCGCACGGCTACGGCGATGGCCTTGCTTGCGGCCATGGCTTTCCATGCGGCACTCAGCTCCTTGTGCAAGCGTGGTTGCAGTGGCGTGTCCATGATCCAGCCGCGGATGTCGGCGCCGGTGCTGGCCAGCTTGACCACGTCGTCGACGTCGAGCTCCGCCAGGACCTTGTGGATTTTTTTGTCCAACCCGCCCTGTGCGAGGAAGTCCCGGTATGCCGTGGAGGTCGTGGCGAATCCACCTGGCACGGTTACGCCCAGATCCGTCAGCTGGCGGATCATCTCGCCCAAAGACGCATTCTTGCCGCCGACGGTCTCCACATCCGTCATGCCGAGCTCACTAAACTGAACGATGTATGGCTCCACTGGGCGCTCCCTTATAGTGCCTGACTACCTTTTTCCGGTCCGGGGATGCACAATGCCCGCGGGCCAGGAGGCTGGCGCCGAATCGCGGATTGCATGATGAATCATAGGACAGTTTTTTTCGTCTCAGACCAGACGGGGATCACTGCGGAGACACTCGGGCACAGCCTGATGACGCAGTTCGATGGCCTGAAGTTTAGAAGCATCACTGTGCCATTTATCGACAGTGCTGACAAGGCGAAGAATGCGGTAAACCAGATCAACCTGACAGCCGAGGTGGAGGGCGCCCGCCCCATCGTTTTTGCCACCTTTGTCAATGACGACGTGCGCGAAATCCTGCTCACCAGTCGCGGCCTGTGTCTTGATTTTTTTGACGCCTTTATCGGGCCCCTCGAGCGCGAACTGGAAGTGCGATCCTCGCATACATCCGGCCGCGCTCATGGCGTCTCCAACAGCAGCGCCTATGCGCGTCGTATAGACGCGATGAATTTCGCGCTGGAGAATGACGACGGTGCCTCGATCCGGGATTATGGCCGGGCCGACCTGATCCTGGTCGGCGTATCCCGCTCAGGCAAGACACCGACCTGTCTGTATATGGCTTTGCACTACGGCATCTTCAGCGCCAATTATCCTCTCGCTGATGAGGAATTCGAGCGCGGTGAACTGCCACGCGTGCTGCGGGAACACAAAGAGAAGATCTATGGGCTGACCATCGCACCCGAGCGCCTGCACCATGTCCGCAACGAGCGCCGTCCGGACAGTCGCTACGCCTCGATGCAGCAGGTCAGCTACGAATTACGCTCGGCCGAGCAATTGATGAAGACCAACGGTATCCCGTTCCTCAACACCACCGAGTGTTCGATCGAGGAAATCGCGAGCACGATCATCCACGAGAAAGGCCTGCGTGATCGCAACGGGGAACAGGACATCGACGACTGAGCGGCTACCCGTGCGCGCTGCAGAGGCGTCGGATTCAGATAATGCCGGTGGGCCGGTCCAGCCCCGCGAGCTCGGACAGCCGCGCCATGTCTTTCGCTGCCTGGCCCAGATCGGCGGTCAATACGGCCGCATCGCCGCTGCAGTCGCCGTCAGGTGGCATGAATCGTTCCAGGTAGATGCGCAGTGTTGCCCCTGCGGTCCCGGTACCGGAGAGCCGGAACACGATCCGCGAATCGTCGGTCAGCGTTACGCGCACGCCCTGATGATCCGAGATGCTGCCGTCTACCGGGTCGTGGTAGGAGAAGACATCGGCATGGCCCACGGTGACGCCGGCTCCCTGCGCGCCGACCAGGGTTCCGACGGCGCCTTCGATACCGGCGAAGATCTTGCGCCCGGTTTCCGCATCCGGGATGAAATAGTCATGACGGCAAAAGGCATGGCGCCCATATTCACGCCAGTGAGCCTGGATCAGACCCGGCACGTCCTTGCCGGTCGCGGCCTGCAGATCCAGCCAGAAAAGCACCGCCCATAATCCGTCTTTCTCCCGGGCGTGACTCGAGCTGGTGCCGAAGCTCTCTTCGCCACACAGATCGACCAGCCCGGCCTCGAGCAGGTTGCAAAAGAAGCGCCAGCCGGTGGGTGTCTCATAGCAGGGGATACCGAGCCGCGCGGCCACCGCATCAACCGCGCGGCTGGTTGGCATAGAGCGGGCCACGCCGGCCAGACCGTCGCGGTAACCCGGGGTCAGCGTGGCGTTGGCTGCAAGGACGGCAAGGCTGTCTCCGGGCGACACCACCAGACCGCGACCCAGGATCATGTTGCGATCGCCGTCGCCGTCCGAGGCCGCCGCAAAATCGGGCGCGTCATCGCCATCCATGATGTGCACCAGATCGGCCGCATCGACCGGGTTCGGGTCCGGATGGCCGCCGCCGAAATCCGGCAGCGGTGAGGCGTTGATGACCGTACCCGCGGGTGCGCCCAGGCGCCGGACGAGGATCTCCTCCGCATAAGGACCGGTGACGGCGTGCATGGCGTCGAAACGCATGCGGAAGTCACTCCTGAGGAGTTCGCCGATGCGATCAAAATCGAATAGCGATTCCATCATCGCGGCGTAGCCGGTCACCGGATCGATCACCTCGACCCGCATCGAACCATAACGATGCTCGCCCGGTCGATCCAGATCGACGCTGCCGATATTTGCGATCAGGTAGCGACTGAGCGATCGTGTCGTCTGGTAGATGTCAGCGGTCACGGCCTCCGAGGCCTGGCCGCCAGACGCGGTGTTGAACTTGAGACCGAAGTCACCCTCAGGGCCGCCGGGATTATGGCTGGCGGTGAGAAGGAAACCACCGAGTGCCGCACGCTGACGGATGAGCATGGATGCGGCAGGTGTCGATAACAGACCGCCGATGCCGATGATGAGACGGGCGACGCCGTTGGCGGCAGCCATCTGTGCGAGTATCTGCAGCGCCTCGCGGTTGAAGTAGCGGCCGTCGCCACCGGCGACGACAGTGGCGCCGTGGAAGTCACCAGCACTGTCGAAAATCGCCTGCAAGAAATTTTGCAGATAATTCGGCTGCCGGAAGATCGCTACCTTGCGGCGCAGTCCGGCGGTGCCAGGCTGCTGGTCCGGAAACGGCGTAGTGGGAACACTTTGAACGTTCAATGTCAACCGACTGCACGACAGAGCCAGCGATTATCGCTGTGCTATATTCGGGCCCATGATAGCAGACAGCCTGCTGCGTTTACCGCGACCCGCAAGGGTCGGGAGTTTCGCCGCCTTGATGTCTCTCTACGAGAGCAACTTCGTGCGGCTGGGTTGGCTGTTCCCCGACGCAACGGCTCTCGGCGTGCCGATGATCTCGACGGCCGTCGACGACCTGCCTTTGTTCCTCGATGTGATCGAGATGACTCGATACACAACGACCTTGCGAATGACTTACTTGTTTGATGATCCCGAAGGCCAGGTTGCCGATCCCGATCTGCGCGTGCGCCTGTATCATGACGCGCGCCTGACAGAGGCGATGGCCTGTACCGACCAGCATCGGCATGCCGTGCTGCGTCGACTCGACCCCGGGCCTGGCGCTGAATTGTCACGACGCTGGACCCGCAACGTCATGCTCAATAAGTGGCTTGAATACTGCTCTGACAAGGGGCATCGCTTTGAGCCGAGAGAAACAGAGCAAAAACCAGCCGCGTTTTCGTGATTCAGTTCCGTTAAAGACGGCTATCCCATCGGTTATATTGCGACGAGGTGTGGTCCCCGCCGGCTGCCATTTTGTGCGGTCGGTCACAAGACCCGACACGTGGCGTAGCAACGATGATGATCTCGCGGACCGAACTGGATCAGGACGAACAGCTCGTCAACCTGTTCCGCAATCGCGCCCAGCTCAAGAAAGTCTATCTCGAGCTGCAGGATCAGTGCGCCAGCCTCAAGGACCAACTGCGTAATTCACAGGCATCTACGCGCAGGGCCGAGGAGCGGCTGGAAGCGATCGAGCGATTGATGGCCAGGCCCGAGGCCGGTTTCAGCGGTCTGGTGTATTTCCAGTTGCGATCCCTGTGGCGCACGTGCAATGAACAGCTCAAGAAATTCAGCCAGGAGCTGCAGCGACAGCAGGATGATCGCGAGCGCAAACGCCAGATCCTGCGCTTCAATGAGGATCGTGGCCGGCGTCTCGCCGATGTGGCCGATCTGGTCAAGCGGGTGAAAGCCGAGTCGGACGCCTGCGGCGAGCGCGTCAGCGAGATCGAGAGTGAGCTGACGCAACGCCGCGGTTTTTGGAACTACTTCCGGCGCAAGGAACTGCGTAGCCAGCAGCTTGAAGTGGCCGCGGATCACGCCGCCGCCCGTCAGCGGCTCGACGATTTAATCGAGCGCAAGATCAAGATCGAGAGCGAGCCCTGGCCGGAGTTCGAAGGACTCAGCATCGAAGGCCGGCGTGTGATCAATATCGCCGCCATCGCGTACGCGCATCATCTGTTCGCCAGGCTGTCCGTCAACGATATCTCGCGCCTGTGCAAGGATGCGGTGGCGCGGCCGATCCAGGATCACAAGTATGGTTCGGAGGAAGACTGCAGCCGGCTGATCGCGAAGATACAGAAGTTATCGGAACAGGTCTCCAGCGGTCAGGTCGAGGCGGAAAAACTGCGTGGCGTGGCCAGGGACATCCGCAAACATGCCGAGTTCCGCAATCCGGATGAGACCGTGCCGATTGCAAGCTCCATGGATGACATGACGTTTTACGATAGCGATGGACGGCCGATGCCGGCTCAGGTCAACGTGATGGCCGAGGAATACTGGGACCTCTACGACGTTTTCCTGGCCTGAGCGAACCGGCAGGCAATGCTTCTATTCACCGCCGCCGGCGACCGGTTTTGCCGCGCGACCGCCCGAGACCGCCATCACTTTCCGCGCCCAGCGGTTCAGATCGTCCAATACCGCATACAGATAGGGCACCAGCACCAATGAGGTCAGGGTCGAGAAGGCGAGGCCGCCGATGATGGCCCGCGCCATCGGGAAGTAGGGCGGAGACCCGATATTATCGCCACCGACCTTGGTCGTGCTGATCGCCAGCGGCAGCAGACCCAGGATCGTGGTCAAAACCGTCATCAGGATCGGTCGCAGCCGGTCGCGGCCCGCCTGCAGGATTGCCGCGTCCCGACCCATGCCGTCCCGGCGCAGATTGTTGACGTGATCGATCAGCACGATGCCATTGTTCACCACCACGCCGATCAGGATCATGATGCCGATCGAGGCCATGAACGAGAAGGTCGTGCCGGTGATCAGGAAGAACCAGAACACGCCGACGATCGAAAATGCGATCGAAGTGATGATCGACAGCGGATAGAGCGTCGACTCGAACAGAGCCGCCATCACAATGAATATCAGCGCGACGCCCAGCATGATATTCACGCCCATGATCTGCTGGGTCTCGTCGGCTCGCTCGAAACCGGACCCGAACTTCCAGGCGTAGCCTGGCGGCAGAGCGAAGCTGTCCATCGCGCTCTTCACCGTCGGCCGGATCTCGTCCATGCTGGTGTCCTTGAGCGTCGCCTCGATCACCGACGCCGTCTTGCGATCGATCCGCTGGATCTCCTGCAGCGCGCGCCTGACATCGAAATCAGCCACGCTGCCGAGCCGCACCCGCTCGCCATCCGGCGTGAACAGCGGCAGGTCGGCCAGTTGTTCTACGCTCTGCCGATCGGACTCGCGGAAGGCGAGCCGCACGTCGATCTCGCCGTCCTCGCCTCTGAAATCGCGCAGGTTTTCACCACGCAGCGCCACCGCCACCGCGGCCGCCACGTATTCCGGGGTCAGTCCGAGCTGACCGGCGCGGTCCCGGTCGACGCTGATCTGCACCTCCCAGTCGCCCGAGCCGATATCAGAACGGACATCGGTCAAGCCTTCCAGATTGCTCAACACGCGGATGACCTCCGGTGTCAGCCGGGTCAATTCGTCGGTGGATTCACCGCTGATCTGGATACTGAAGCCTTCCTGCCCACCCTGCTGCTCGAGGTCGAAGCTCGGTTTGCCGATGACGATCTCCGGCAGGTTCTCCTCGATCCTGCGGATGACCTCGCTGGTGGGCACCTGCGCTTCCTCCTCGGGGGTCAGCAGCAACACCGTCTGACCGCGACCCGGGTCGAAGTAACTGTAGACCGAACGGATATCGAAGGCTTCCTGATTGGCGAACAGGTACTCCTCGATCTGATCGACGGCTTTCTCTACGCGCTCTACCGGGTAGGTCCCTTCGATGTTGTAGACCAGCATCAGCCGGCGCCCCGCCTCCTGGGGGAAGGTATCGAATTTCACGAACTTGATCGGGATGGCCACGCTGGCCAGGGTCAGCACGGTGATCAGGGCCATGAGCCACCGTCGCCTCAGGCCCCAGGCCAGCGTTTTCTCGTAGCGGTCGATCAGCCGGCCCATGCCCGAGCCACTCACCGTCGGCGGCGGCGGTGGGATCCTGGCTGCCAGCATCGGCACCAGGGTCTGCGAGATCGCCAGCGAGGCAAGCATGGCGACGACGATGCTGGCCGCCACATGGGTGAGGAACACGGTGATATCGGTCTGCGTGCCGAATAGCACCGGCAGAAAAACGATGATCGAGGTCAGCGTTCCCGCCATCACGGCCAGACCCACCTCGCGGACACCCATCAGCGTCGCCTTGAACGGATCCTCCGGCATCATCTGGCGATAGCGGAACACGCTCTCGGTAACCACCACTGCGTTGTCGACCAGCATGCCGATGGCCAGCATCAGCCCCATCATCGACAGGATATTGAGGCTGATATCGAGGAAGTACATCGCGCCGAGAGTGATCAGGATCGAGAACGGTACCGCCAGTACGACGATCGCGGTGGTGGCTGCCTGGCGCAGGAACAGGTAGAGGACGGCAAAGGCGAGAGCGGCGCCGATGGCACCGGACCTGAGCAGATTCGACAGCGACGAGGTGACGCCATCGGCCTGGCTCTCCAGCGCAAAGATATTAATGCCTTGCATCTGCGAGGTCAGCGCGGCTTCTTCTACCGCGGCCGTAACGCGCCTTGCCACGTCTACGAGGTTCGAGCCGGTCTGTTTGTAGATGTCCAGGCCGATCGCGTAGGAGCGATCCAGGTGACGTCCGTAGTTGCGTTCCGGCGCGCGCATGCGGATGTCCGCGATCTCCGTCAGGCGCAGGTTCTCGCGCACCAGGATGTCGCCGACTTCCTCCACCGTTCGCAGCTCGCCGATCGGCCGCACGCTGAAGCGTCTCTGATTGTCGGTGAGACGGCCGGCGCTGACCGAGAAATTCGCCTTCTCGAGCAGGCTGCGCAATTCATTGAGATCGACGCCGTGGGCGGCGACTCTGTCAGCGTTCAGCAGGATCAGTATTTCCCGCGGATCGACACCATAGAGCTCCACCCTTGAAACGCCGTCGATACGCTCTATTCTGCGTTTGAGATTGCGGTCCAGCATGTCGTAGGCGTCAGACAGGTCCCGCTCGCTCGAGATGCGCAGATTGAGGATAGGCTGGTCGCCGAATGAGCCGGTAAAAATAAGGATGCGCTGGATGTCGTCGGGCAGCTGATCGCGTACCGCGTCGAGGTCGAGCGCATCTGCTCGATCCCGCTCAGCGTTGCGAGCGACTCTTCGATCGGCCGCGTGATCGTGCGTTCGATCTCTTCTGGCGTGGAATTGGGGTAGGGGACCTGGATGAAGATGCCCGGGAACTCGATGTCCGGGAACTGCTCGAGCGGCAGCAGGCGCGCCGAGACCAGCCCGATCAGGGACAAGGCGACGAATACCATGACTGTCGTCACCGGCCGCCGGAGGGCGATCTGCGTATGTTTCATCAGCTCGTTTCCGTTAGCGCGTCGACCGGACCGGCGGCGGTGTCGGCCCACTGTTTACGGTCAAGCAAAGAGTAGACCACCGGTATCACCAGCAGGGTCAGGAAGGTCGAGACCAGGAGCCCGCCGATCACCGTGATCGCCATGGGTGCGCGCACTTCGGCGCCTTCGCCAAAGCCGAGTGCCATCGGCAACAGACCGAGAGTCGTGGTCAGCGTGGTCATCAGGATCGGCCGCAGTCGCGCCCGGCCCGCCTCCATGATCGCTTCGGTACGTGACGTGCCTTCGGAGCGGAGCTGGTTAACCAGGTCGACCAGCACGATGGCGTTATTGACCACGATACCGGCGAGCATGATCAGGCCGATAAAGACCACCACGTTGATCGTGGTGCCGGTGACGAACAATGCTAGTACGGCGCCGACCAGGGCGAGCGGGATGGTGAACAGAATCACAAAGGGATGGATCAATGACTCGAATTGTGAGGCCATCACCAGATAGACCAGAAAGATGGCCATGGCGAGCGTGAACATCATCGATCTGAAGGATTCAGTCATCTCCTCGCTTTGACCGGTGACAAAGGCGGTAATTCCCGGTGGCATCGACGTGCCGCGCAACACCGACGAGACTTCCTCCACCGCGGCCGCAAGATCGCCGTAGTTCAGATTGGAAGAGATGACCGCGACCCGTTCCTGATCGTGGCGGCGGATCTCGGCCGGGCCGGTGGTAATCTGGATGTCCGCCACAGCCTTGAGCGGTATCGGCCGGTCGCTCATCGGATTGATGATCAGTTCTTCGATCTCGGTGAGCGACGATCGACGGGTGTCCACGCTGCGCACCAGCACATCGATCTTCTTGTCGCGCCAGGTATAGCGGGTCGCGACCTGGCCGCGGACCTTGTTGACGACCACGTCGGCGACGTCGCGCACCACCAGCCCGAGACGCGCAGCCCGTTCCTGATCGAACAGGATCTGGATCTCCGGATTGCCTGCCTCTACAGTGCTCTTGATATCAGCAAAGCGCGGTGACTCGTCCAGCTGGCGGACGATGTCACCGGTCACGCTCTCCAGCTGGGACAGGTCGAATCCGGTGATCTCTATCTCCAGCGGCGTGCGGAAGCTGAACAAAGCAGGGCGCCCGAATTCGTAGGACACGCCGGCCATGTTGCCCAGCGCCTGACGCATCGACGCCATCGCGCGATCCTCGTCTTCCCTGGACGCGCCGGGTCGCAGGCGGACGTTGAGTTCGCCGGTGTTCTCGCCGGCGTCGACCGGGCTGGCATCCAGCCGGTTGCCGGTGCCGGCGACCGAGAAAGAGAGATCCAGGTTTTCGAGACCGGCCGCGGCCTTCTGCACCTGTTGCAGGGCTCGGTCCGTTGCCGACAACGGGGCGCCGCTGGGAAGCCGGATCTTGACGTTGAACTCGCCCTGGGAAAGCTGCGGGATCAGCTCGGACCCGAGTCGCGGCACCAGAGCGAGCGTGGCGGCCAGCGCGCCGGCCGAAGCCAGCACGATCAGCCATCGATGCCGCAATGACCAGCCCAGCAGATGAGGATAGACTCGGGCGAGAAGGGCATAGAAACCCTGGAACAGCCATACCAGCGGACGCAGGATCCAGCTCATCAGGGTGCTTATGCCACGGAAAACCCAGCGCAACAGCCGCACCACGGCCGCGACCATGCGCGTAAATCGACCCGGTGGCGTGACATCCTGCAGATCGCCGAAGCGGTGCCCAGCCCGCAATGCTGCAAGCATCGGGATCAGCGTGAGCGCGACCAGCAGCGAGAACAGCAGCGCGTAGGTCACGGTCAGCGCCTGGTCGCGGAACAGCTGACCGGCGATGCCGCTGACGAAGACCATGGGGAAGAACACGGCGACCGTGGTCAGCGTGGCGGCGATGACGGCTGTGGCGACCTCGCTGGTGCCGCGGCGGGCTGCGTTCAGCACGTCGAGACCCTGCTCTTTTTTACGCACGATGTTCTCGAGCACGACGATGCTGTTGTCCACCAGCAGCCCGACCGCCAGCGCGATGCCGCCCAGCGACATGATGTTGAGCGTGATGTCCGAGGCGTACATCAGGACGAAGGTGCCGATGACCGAGATCGGGATCGCCAGACCGATGATGAATGTGGCGCGAGCGTCACGCAGGAACGCGTAGAGGACGAGCACAGCAAGCAGCCCGCCCAGCAGGGCCGCGGAACGGACCTGGCCGATGGCCTGGCTGATAAAGGTGGACTGGTCGTAGATGGGGACCAGTTCCGCATTGGCGGGCAGCCGGTCACCCAGCACTTCGACGCGCTGAGTGATGCGATTCGCCACCTGCACCGTGTTGGCGTCGCCTTCTTTGTAGATCGCCAGCTCTACGGATTCACGTCCGTCGATGCGTGTGATCGCCTCGCGCTCCTTGAAGCCGCGGGTGACGCTGGCGATATCGCGCAGATAGACGGGGCGTCCGCTGGGCGTGGCGATGACCGCGTCGGCGATCTCTTCCACGCTCTGGAATTCGTTGATGGTGCGGACCAGGAATCGCTGAGAGCCTTCCTCAAGACGACCACCGGAGAGATTGACGTTTTCGGCGCGGATCCGATTGGATACGGTGTCGATCGAGATGCCGAGTTGGGCGAGCTTTTGCTCGTCGACCAGGATCTGGATCTCGTCCTCGAAACCGCCGCTGACTTTGACGGCGGCGGTGCCTTCCACCCCTTCGAGGTCGTTTTTGAGGTTGTCTTCCGCAAAGCGCCGCAGCAGCCGCAGCCGCATCGCGCTGTCGTCCAGCGACGCGACTGACGGCGCCTCCGCCCCATCGACCAGCGCCAGCCGTTGTATCGGCTCGCTGGAGGGGTCGAAGCGCAACAGCAGCGGGCGCTCAGCCTCAAGCGGCAGCTCGAGGATATCCAGCTTCTCCCGCACATCGATGCCGGCGATATCCATATCCGTGCCCCAAAGGAATTCCAGCGTGACGTCGGACTGGCCGGAACGGGACACGGAGCGGACCTTGCGCACGTTCTTGATTACGCCGACGCTTTCCTCGATCGGCTTGGTCAGGAGATTTTCAATCTCCAGCGGGGCCGCACCCGTCAGTTCGGTACGGATAGTGATTGTCGGATAGGAGAGGTCCGGCAGCAGATTGACCTTGAGCCGCGACAGCGATACCGCGCCGAACAGCAGGATGGCCACGGTGAACATGACGATGGTCACGCGTCTTTCGGTGGCGATCTCTACTAGCTTCATTGTGCTGCTGGCTCCGGAGGATGGTGTCGTGGAGGAGGGTCTGATTTAGCCGGCGTCGCCGACGCTTGTGTCGATGACATTGACGGCGGCGCCGTCTTTGAGTCCGGTCTGGCCCATCACAATCACGTCTTCGCCGTCTCCAACACCCGCGGTGACCTCCACCGAGTCGCCGCGCGAATAACCGGTGCTGACCGTCTTCTTGACCGCAATGCCGTCCTCGACCACGAACACAAACTGCTCGTCCTGTTCATCGATCAGCGCCGCCCGCGGCAGCAGCAGCACCGCCTGGCGAGAGTCATAGACGATATGGAAGCGCCCGAACATTCCTGGTTTAAGACGCATCTCCTTGTCCGGTACTGCGATCGTGACCTTGAACGTCCCGGTGTCCGGATCCACCACCGGGCTGATCCTAAGGATCGATCCGCGGAAGCGCTGACCGGGGATGGCATCAAGGGTCAGTTCGGCCACCTGGCCCGCCGCCAGCTTGCGGAACTCCCTCTCCGGAACGAACAGGTAGGCCAGCAGCGGATCGAGGTCGGTGATCCGGAACACCGGATCGTTGGGCGAGATCGTATTGCCGACCTTGATAAACCGCTCCGAGATGATGCCGTCTATGGGCGCGCGGATCTCGGTGTAGCTCAGTTCCAGCCGCGCCAGCTTGTAGGCGGCGCGCAGCGAGTCGAGCTCGAATTTGATGTCTTCGAATGCGCCGGAGCTGACCAGGCCGCGCTCGTGTAATTCCACGTTGCGCTCGTATTCCTGTTCGAGCTTTTTGAGGTTGGCCAGCGCGCGTTCTGCCTCCAGCCGCAAGCGGTCGCCGTCGAGCCGGGCGAGAACCTGGCCCGCCTTGACCCTGTCGCCTTCCTCGGTGCGGATGTCGATGACCTCGCCGCCGACCTTTGCTACGACCCCGGCTTCCTCATCCGACTCCAGCGATGCGGTTCCGGAATAGACCGCGAACACATCGCCCCGCTCGGGCTGGATCACTTCGACCGGGACCGGCGGTGCTTCATCTTCCTGCGCGGTTTCGCCGCTGGTGGCCTCGCCGCCGGGCGCACCGCCGTCCTGGCAGCCGCTCGCCAGAAGCAGGGCAAAGACCGCGCTCAACGCCGTCAAACGAGATCCAGGCGTCATAGTTCGTTCCTTTCTTTTTGTCGCATCGTCGAGAGCAGCCCGGGATACGGTCAAATCTGATTACCGCGTCCTTCCCGGATCACCGGCGTGCCGTCCTTGAGGCCGGACTGGCCGATGATTATCACCTCTTCGGACTCATCCAGCCCCGAAATCACTTCAACGCTGCCGTCGCTGGCGATGCCGGTGCCAACCACCCGGCGCCGTGCGGTGCCATCCTCGACCACAAAGACCGTGGTCTCGGCGTCTTCTTGCAGGACCGCCTTAGCCGGGATCAGAATCGCATCCGAGTGCACGTCATAGGCAACATTGACCCGGGCGAACATGCCGGCGCGCAGCGTCCTGTTCGCATCATCGACCTCGAGGGTGACACGGAAGGTGCCGGTTGCCGGATCGATAGACGGGCTGATCCGTGCCACCTGTCCGGTGAACGCCTGATCCGGCAGCGCATCCAGCATCAGGCTGGCTTGCTGGCCGACGTCGAACTGGACCAGGTCTTTCTGCGGTACATAGAGATAGGCCACAAGGCTGCCGGGATGGCTGATATGGAACAGCACGTCGCCCGCCATCGCATTGTTGCCCACGCGTGCCAGACGCGCGCTGACCACCCCCGCAATCGAGGCGCGGATCTCGGTGTAGCTCAGCTCCAGCCGCGCCAGTCGATAGGCGGCATCGAGTGCGTCGAGTTCGAAACGCAGATTCTCGAAGGCGCCCTGGCTGACCAGACCGCGATCGTGCAGCTCGACGTTACGGCGATACTCCTGCTTCAGCTTGTTCAGATCAGCAAGTGCCTGCTCGAGTTGCAGCTTGAGGCGATCTCCATCCAGCCGCGCCAGAACCTGCCCTGCCGTGACTTCCTCACCTTCTTCGACCAGGATCTCGCGTATCTCGCCGCTGACCTTGGCCACGACGGCGGCCTCGGAGTCTGCCTCGAGATTGACCGTGCCCTCATGCAGGGCCACGGCATCGCCGCGACGAGCCGGCGCCGTAACCACCGCGATCGGCACCACAGGGGCCGCGGTGGCCGTCACGCTCGCCTCACCCACCCCGCAGGCGCTGAGAGCGAGCGGAAGAGACGCGGCAAGAAACAGGTTTCGGGTCTTGATCAGGATTTGGCGCAACATTGTGAGCCCCCAGACAGGCAAGTTTATCGGTTTAGCAGACTAGTGTTGTAGTGAAGTATAACACCAACCTACCAGAACGCAAGACTGCGGGTTCGCTGGGATCAGCCAGCCGGGATCGAAGGAATTAGAGGAGAATCATAGAGATACGCCTGAACCTCCGGACGCCTGAGGTGAGGTTCGAGCGCTGAGCGGCGGCCGGGACGGCCGCCGCGCTCTATTCCGTGCCGGTTTTTGCGGTGGTCTTGTTCTGGGCCAGGGCCGCCGTGGCGAGCAGATTCATGTCGGCGACAATGGCCACGGCCTCGCCGAGGATCACGTCCGGGACTTCCTCGTCGCCCACGTCCTCCAGCGTCTCCACCGCGTCCATGCCCAGTTTTGCGCGCCGCTGGTTGATCCGCGCGAGCTCGGCGATCTGTCTGGCTTCCCGTTCAGCACGACGTTGTTCGAGGTTCAGCGACACGGTGTCATGGGCGAATTGCGCGGTACGCGCCGCGATGTCAGACACCAGGAAGTCGAAGTCCGGATCCACCAATGCTCTCTGGGTGTGGGTGTCCTGCAGCAGGCTAACGGCCGTATCCAGCGGCGCGTCGGCAGCGTAATCAGTGGCCTGAATCTGGTCCCAGGGGAGGGCGGATGGCCGGCTGCTTTCGCCCACGTCCTCGAGGTCGACGGATGAGGGCAGCTCGATATCCGGAAGCACGCCGCGATGCTGGGTGCTGCCGCCGGTGACCCGATAATATTTGCCGATAGTCAGAGTCAGCTGACCGAATTGGGGATCGCGCCCCGGGGCATAGCGATCCAGCGGGTACAGGTTTTGTACCGTGCCTTTGCCAAAGGTCTGCTGACCGATGACGATGCCGCGGTTGTAATCCTGGATAGCGGCCGCAAAGATCTCCGATGCGGACGCGCTATACCGGTTGACCAGGACCGCCAGCGGGCCGCCGTACATCTTCTCCGGCACCGGGTCTTCCAGCACCTCGATGCGGCCATTGGTATTGCGTAGCTGCACGATGGGGCCGCGGTCGACAAACAGCCCGGTCAACGAGGTGGCCTCCGACAGATGCCCGCCGCCGTTATTGCGCAGGTCGATGACCAGACCGTCAATGCCTTCCTTCTCCAGCTCCTGGATCAGCCGGCGTACGTCGGCGGTGGTACTGGTGAAGTCGGCGGCTCCCGCCGCGCGGGCGTTGTAGTCCTGGTAGAAACTCGGCACCTCGATCACGCCGATGTTCAGCGTGCGGCCATCCTGTTCGATTTCCACGCGACTCTTCTGCGCGGCCTGAGCCTCTAGTTTGATCTTGTCCCGCACCAGCGGCAGCTCCTGTTCCGGGCTGCCCGGAGCAGCACCGGCGGGGAGGATTTGCAGCCTGACAGTCGAACCGCCTGGCCCGCGGATCAGCTCTACGACTTCGTCGAGACGCCAGCCGACGACATCCACCATTTGGCCGTCATCGCCCTGTGCCACTGCGGTGATGCGATCGTTGGGCTTGAGTGAACCGTCGATGGCCGCGGGCCCACCCGGGATCACGTTCATCACCGCGACGTAGTCGTCCTGCACCTGCAGGGACGCGCCGATGCCGTCGTAAGACAGGCTCATCTGTATCCGGTATTCCTCGGAATTGCGTGGCGAGAAATAGCTGGAATGGGGATCCAGGGTATGCGAGTAGGCGTTCATGAAAGCTTCGAACACGTCGTCGCTCTTGATCTGGTTGACGCGCTTCAGCACCTGTTCATAGCGGCTGCGCAGGACGACTGTGGTTTCGTCCCAGGTCTTGCCGGCGAGGACCAGGCTCAGGCCGTCGTTCTTGACCCGCTTGCGCCAGATTTCGTTCAGCTCTTCGGTAGTGGTCGCCCACGGCATCTCCGAGCGGTCAAAGACGTAAAACTCGTCGATAGTGAAATCCGGCTCCTTGTCCAGCAGACCCAGCGCGTAATTCAGACGCTCCCGCGTCCGCTCTACGTAGGTGGCGTAGATCATAAAGGCGGGTTTGAGGTCGCCACGCTTGACTGCGTCGTCGAGCGCAAAGCGATACTGGTCAAATTGGGTGATGTCACCGGCGAGGAAATACTGGCGGTTACCATCCATCACCTCGATATAGCGATCCAGCACGTCCGAAGAGACCTGGTCATCGACACGGATCTGCCGATAATGGGAGCGTTCGAACAGCGTGGTGACCAGCCGGCTGATCTTGGCGTGGCGGTCCGATGGTTCGAGCCCGGGCGCTTCAGCCGTGGCCATGCCTGCCAGCGGCAGGAAGCTCAGCGTCAGGGCTAGCAGGACGCTGCGGCGGAAAGGAAAATTCAATAGAATTCGGTGCATCGCAATCTCTTGGGTCAGGTGCGGACAGGATCGGACCAGCCAGTAGGTCCTAGGCTAGAGCTCATCTGACGGCTATACAAGACTTAAGTCACAATCTTTAACTTAATCCTGAAGGACGATTATGCCGCCGCTGGCCATCATTACCGGGATTCTGCTCGGGACATCGGCCTCGATCGCTTCCGGGCTGGGCGTGGTCCTGATTCTGTTCCTGCTACTGGCTGACCGGCATCCCCGGCTGGCCTCGGAATATCCGGCTCTGCTCGAGAGTACCGGGATATTTGCTGTTATGACTGTTATTTGCGCCATCAGTTTCATCGGGCTGCTCCGGCACCGGCGATGGCGGTGGTGGGCGCAGGGGATGATGTGGGCGGGTCTGGCCGCGACAGTGGTCTATTTCCTGCCGGCTGGATGAGGGGCGCAGCGACAGTGTGGACGGAGGGCTAAAGGGTGCAGAAGGCCGCGTTGATCATCGCCCGCCTGAGGCGGCTGCTGGCTCCGGTATTGCCGCGAGCCTGGACCGCTGCCGTGCCGGAGGCGGAGCTGGGCCCGGGTCCGCTCAAGCCGTCGGGCGCTGCCATGGAGATCGATCCCGCCTCGCCGGCGTCATCGTGGGTGGTCTGGGAGGTGAGTCCGTTGCGCCGCGAGCCGCGCCGACGCTCGTCAGAGCAAGCTCAAGGGTGAACGACCGCCGGATTTCGCGCCGCGCCGGGTCCGCTCGCGCAGCCGGCGGTTGCGCATCCGCGACTGCAGTTCCTTGCGTCGTACCGCCAGCCATTCTTCACGGGTGACCGCGTCTTCGGCCCCACGGCCGCCGCGCCGTTTTTCCTCGACCGAGCGGAAGCGGCAAAAATCCGCATAAGCGTCGATCTCGTGACGCAGCTCGCGGACCACGAGTTCGACCATGATCGCGTCATCGAGGAAGCCCAGACCCGGGATGTGATCCGGGATCAGGTCTTCGGGCTCACCAAAGTAGGCGAGGGCGTTGACCACGCGGGTCGTTTCTTCGTCCGGCAGCAGCCATTCCTTATCTTCAACCATGTCGATCATGATCTGGATGCGCGACAGCCGGTCACTGACGAACTCGGGGATGTCGATCTCACTGACCGAGTCGAGCACCTTGCGGGCCGCGCCGAGGACTTCTCCTCTCGGCTTGTCGGCGGCCGCGTCGCGGGCCTCCCGCATGATGGTGCGGAAATGGCCAAGGTCGGCGGTGCTGAGTTCGAAGCTTACTCTCAGACTCATTGGAGTCTCCGCAGGGTCGATGGTGAAGCAAGCCTACGCGGGACCCAAGTTATCGTCAAATGGCTCCGCGGGGCCCGCCAGGGCTCCATCTGCCAGCCCCTGTCGCCGCGTCTGCGGACGGCATAACTGACATCGGGCAAGCATCAGGGAACCCTGACTGTCGACACATATCTATAGCCTGTAAGATGACAATTCATGACGACCAGGGGGCGGCTCAGACGGCGTCGGCTGTGAACGAATCAGACTCTACCCTTGCACGGACCTTCGCGGACCTGAGACGCCGGCGGGTTTTCCGCGTCGCCGCAACCTATGCGGTGGTCGCCTGGCTGGTCATCGAGGTCGCTTCGGTCGTGTTCCCGGCCTTGCATGTGCCCGAGTGGGCGCTGACGGTCGTGGTAAGTCTGGCCCTGGCCGGTTTCCCCATCGTGCTGCTGCTCAGCTGGGTGTTCGACATCACCCCCGCCGGTCTGGTCAAGACAGAGCCGTTGGCCGAAGGCGCCAAAGAGGTGCACAAGGTCGCGCGAAGGGCCATCGATTTTGTCGTCATCGGCGTGCTGCTGGGGATCATCGGCTACCTGGTCTATGACCAGAATCTGATCGGTTCCCTGGGCGGCGAAGACAAATCCATCGCGGTGCTGCCGTTCATCGACCTCAGTCAGGAGGGCGACAACGAATATTTCAGCGACGGCATATCAGAGGAACTGCTTAACTCTCTGGTCGGCGTCGATGGCCTCCGGGTGGCCGCGCGAACCTCATCGTTCGCGTTCAAGAATCGCAACGAAGATATACGTACCATCGGTGAGCAGCTCAACGTAAACACGGTGCTCGAGGGTAGCGTCAGACGTTCGGGCGACCAGGTCCGGATCACCGCCCAGCTGATCAATGTCGATGACGGTTTTCATCTCTGGTCGAGCACCTACGATCGCCGCCTCGACGATATCTTTTCGATCCAGGCCGAGATCGCGCAGTCGATCGTCGATGCGCTAAAGCTGCAGCTGATCGGTGATCGGCAGATCATGGTGGCGGCCACCGCCGACGTCGACATCCGTGCCTATGACCTCTATCTGCTCGGCCGTCATCACTGGCATCAGCGTACGCCCGAGTCGTTGAACCGGGCGCTGGATCTGTTTCAGCAGGCGATCGCAGTCGAGGAGAGTTTTGCCCTGGCTTATACGGGACTGGCCGACACTTACCTGCTGCTCGACGGCTATGGCGATCTGTCCACCGATGATGCGTTGTCCCGCGCCGAACTCCCGGTCGCCAGGGCGCTGGCGCTGGATGACCAGTTGGCCGAGGCCTACGCCTCACTGGGTCTGTTGCGATTCAATCAAAAGGACGTCACCGCCGCCGAGCTGGCTCTGCGCAAGGCGGTGGACCTGAACCCCAATTACTCGATGGCGCATATGTGGCTGGGTCTTGTGCTCGATCGGAGTTCCGGTCCCGAGGCGTCCCTGGCGGAATACCGGCGCGCGATGGAACTCGACCCGCTGCACCCGGTAGTGCAGGCCAATTTTGCTAATGCCCTGGGCGCAACCGGTCGCTACCAGGATGCGGTGACCCAGAGTCTCGCCATCCTGCAAAGTGATCCGGGCAAGGATTCGACCTACTTCAGTCTTGCCCGGCTGCACGAGAGCTACGGACAGCTGGACGAGGCGGCCAGAGTCGCCGGCCGTGGCGTCGAAGAAACGGACGGGGCGCTCAGCTATCTGGCGCTGGCCACGGCCGTGGCGAAACTGGGTGACATTCCCCGTGCCACAGGCTATCTGAGGGCAGCCGGCGAGCGCCTGGAGGAGGGTCATAAGACTTTGGGCATCGAGGTGTCTCTTCTGTTGAGCCTTGGCGATATGGATGCCATCGACGTGTTGCTGGATGCAGAAAACCTCGGTTACCAGATCGACGCCGGTGACTGGGCGACGGTGGAGCGGATGTATTGGGCCGGTATCGTGGCCATGCGGACCGGGGATTACGACACCGCGGTCAGGCGTTTGGAAACAGTGCAGGCGTTCGCCGGGCGCATGGCCGGGCCCGAAGAGTCATTGACGCTGGCGTCTGCCCTGGCCTATGCGCAGCGCGGGGCCGGTAATGAGGCGGCGGCAGCGCAGATCTTGAACGACGCTCTCAGCAGGTCTGAGTGGGCGTCAAAAGTCGGTTGGCGTATCCCTCGAATCGACGCGTTGACCGCCGTTTGCCTGCATCTTGCTGGACAGGAAGAGCCGGCGCGGGCACGGCTGGCGGTGGCGGTGGAGGCCGGCTGGAGGGATTACTACGAGTTCGAGCTGCTGCCTCAGGTCGCCGGCTGGTTCGGTCAGCCGGGCATGGCTGCGGTACTCGATCCCGTGCGCCGGGATCTCGAAAGCATGCGAGCTGAACTCCGGGATCTGCCAGTGGTTGAGGGCCGCGTTGCGAGTCTTCAGGACGCTACCCGATGACTCGCGACGGCGGTGACACAAATAGAGACGCATGCATCACCAAGAGCAGGCCGGTCGGATCCGGGAACCCGGCGCGGGGCAGGGCAATAGGTCGATGATGCCAGGGGAGCCACATGCCGAGTCGCGGCATCGCCTGGTGCCGAGAGCCCTGTTCATCTACCTGGTCTTGATCTGGACGATGCTCGCCTGCACAGACATCGATACCCACAGTGCCGGTTTCCGCTACCTGATTTCGGCTGCTTTGTTGATGGGGTTCCCGCTGTGCGTCTGGCTGGCCAGGCGCATGGGCTTATCATCCCGCGTCCGCGGTGGGGCGGTGCGGACGCTGGCGGCGGCGACCGGCGCGGTCCTGCTGCCGTTGTCGGCGCTGGGTGTGTCGCAGGCTCTCGGCGGCCATGATCGTGGGGAACCTGGTGGGCACGAGATTGTTGCAGCCTCACTGGTCGAGGCATTCGAGAGCGCGGACAATCCCGATGGACTGCGTTTGCGTATCCGCGGGCTCACGCTGGCCCCGGCTTATCTCGCCATGACCGGCCCCGGTCTGGCGAGGGCCGAATTGCTGGTGGATGCATCGCTGCTCCCCGGCGTGGCGGGGCAGAATCTGCTGATCGAGGCGCGCCTGCTTGGAACCAGCGACGGCCGTCTGGTGTGGCGCACCGAGTACCGAGTCGATGCTGCGGATATCAAGGCTATCCGGCGGGTACTGCTGCGTGCGCTGAGCGAAGGCATGAGCCGCACCTGTGAGGGCGTGTCAGGCGGCGAGGGCGAGTTGATATAGCGGCGGAGACCGCCCGAGAGTGACTCAGACGCGTCTTGCGGAAAGTCCTAGTCGCGGCGGGGCGAGAAATGCAGGCCCGGATGCCGGTCCTCGTCGAGACCAAAGAAGACCCGCGTGCTGTTGCCTTCCCAGAGGGTCAAAAACGGCACTTCCTCGAGTTCCCGGAGGTAGACAAGAAATTCCTCCGGTGACGACGGACGATTGAAGGCATAGGCCGCCAGCATGGTGCTGGTTTCTGAGCGCATTTCCGCTGCGGCCCTCGCCCGCGCGACCGGAGATGAGGTCGTTTTCGGCAGGGCATAGCGATCGGGATAAGCATTGATTGGGCTGCCGTCCGACGGCGTGGCGGCGCGCAGCGTGTCGATCGGCGCGGCGGGTGGTGGATCGGCAAGGACCAGGGCGGGCTGAAAGACGATCGCCATCGCGGCCAAAACGCGCACGTTCAGGCGGCCGGTTTTCGCTGTATTGTGCACTGCACTATACTTCATCAGCAATCTCTGATATAAGAACTCCATGCGTAATGCAAAGTCCTTTAGCAAACGTCTCAGCGACACTCATCGCCTGATCAGCCTGCTCGATATTGCGCCGACGCGGCGTGACGCAGGTCTCATTCCTGGCGCCGACAGCAGTCGCCGCAGTCCCGCCGGCCGGTCAGGCCGCTAAGACCTTACGGTTTCCGTCGAGCCTTGTCGACGGAGTCGAACGGCACATCTTCCCACGAGCGTGTTTTGGGGAGATTCGAATACGTGTCGTAAGGGTTGAACCCGGATTCACGCCAGTCACGGTCCTCTTCCGGTTTCACTTTTTGCTGCTTCTTGGCTCCCGCCCCCTGGTTTCCGCCTGAACCTGACTCATAGGGATTGAAGCCCCGCTTCACGTCCGTCGCTTCGAACGTGTCTGGTTGCAGCTCGTCGTCGGATTCCGTCAAGCCCCGGCGCACGACGCCCTCGACGTGTTTATCCGAGCCGGGATTCACCGTTTTTTCTGCTTGTTTTTTTCGGCTGAAATAGCCCATGACACCCCTCCAAACTCCTTCCCCCCAGCCGCCAAACGCGGACCAACACAAAAATAATTATACGGGACAAGGGTTCAGCCACAGCACGCGCAGCAGGGTGATGCCGAGCAGCGGGCTCAGGACCAGCCCCCAGGCTGCCAGGTGGCCGCGGCCCATGTCCTTGAGGATGCTCCCGTACAGATTCAGCAGGCCCTTGCCTTCCGTCGAGTACTCGCCGAGGAGTTCCTGGCCGGTGAAAAATACCGCGGCCGGAATCAGGATGATGCCGATCAAGATCAGCACGCCATTGAAGATCATCTCGAAACGCAGACGGCGGCGCCAACCGCCGCCGGTGGGATCCGGGTGAGGGACGCTGGGCTCGGATGCCTGGTTCACGATGGCTGGTCTCCGGTGCCGGTTCTGGAGCGGATGCCGTCGAGGATGGTGTCGCAAACCCTGAGCGCGAGCTGCCGCACCTCCCCCGGGTTGGCCGGATTCACCTTGCCGCTGCCGAGGATCAACATGGTCAGGCCGTGGACCACGGCCCAGGCTGAGATTACCACGCTGTCGGTGTCATCGCCGCCAAATACGCCGGCCTGACGGCCTTCATCGATGATGTGGAAAATCCCGGCGTAGGCGTCCTCGGCGCAGGCGTGCAACGTCTCCGGGACGTCCTCGGATTTCATCATGCCACCGTACATCAGGTGGGTGCGCTCCGGGTTCTCGGTCGCCCACTCCACATAGGCCACGCCGGCGGCCCGCAACTGAGCCTCCGGATCATCCGGGTAGGCGTCGTGGGCGCCGTTGATCATCACCGCAAGACGATTGAAACCCGCCTGAGCCACGGCTTCCAGGAGTCCGGCCTTGCCGCGGAAGTGCCGATACGGGGCCGAATGGCTGACCCCGGCGAGCTTGGCCACCTCACGCATGCTGAGCGCTGACAGACCCTGTTTCTCCAGCAGGTGCTCGGCAGCCTCGACCAGCGTGCTGTGCAGATCGCCGTGGTGATAACTGTCTCTGGCCGGGAACGATTTTGACTTGGATCGAGTCATATCGCGGCGCAGTCTAGCATGAATGTTGACACTGGTAACATCAGATGTTTACATTGCCAACATCCTCACCACCGCGCGGCACGAAAGCTATGGCTTGCACAAGGAATTTGTCCGTACTGATGCTTGCCGTCGCCGCATTGATCAGCGGCTGCGGGCAGGATCCGGAAGCCGGCGGCAGCGACGCCGAGGCCCGATCCGTGCGCGTGGCATCGGTGCAGATAGCGCAGGGCGCTCGCGAGCTGAGGATTTCGGGGATCACCCGTGCCACCCGGCGCGCGACCCTTGCCTTTCTTGTCTCCGGCACGCTGACCGAGCGCGCCGCCGATCTCGGCACCGCGGTGAAGGCCGATGCGGTCGTCGCCCGTCTCTACAATCCTTCGCTGGAACCGGCGGTCTCGGCCGGGGAGGCCCGGATGCGCGAATTGGACGCCCGGCTGGAGCAGCTGGAACGGGACCAGCGGCGCGCGGCCGATCTACGCGAGCGTGCGCTGATCAGCCAGGAAGATCTGGAGCGGGTCGAGACCAATCTGTCTGCCACCCGCGCCGCCCGGGATCTGGCGCGGGCGGATCTGGCCGAAGCGCGTAATCGTCTGCGTCAGTCGCGACTGGTAGCGCCCTTTGACGGTTCGGTGACCGACGTCCGCTACGAGATCGGCGAGTACGTTGCGGCAGGCCAGCCGGTGGTCCAGCTCATTGCCCTCGACCAGCTCGAGGTCGAGCTGGCGATCCCGGAAACGCTGATCGACCGCTTTGAGCCGGGTCAGACGGTCGCACTGGACCTGACCTTCCTGCCGGGACGACAGGTACAGGGACGCGTCGTCCGGACCGGCGATTCGGGCGGTCAGGCCGGCAGGTTGTTTCCGGTCGAGATCGCGCTCGAGCCCGCAGAGATATTGCGACCGGGGCTCACCGTCGAACTGGTGCTGTCGCTGCCGTCGACACCGGCGCGTTTTGTCCCGCTTGCCGCGATCCTCGATCCGGGTACCGGCCGGCCGCGGGTGTTCCGGGTCGTCGATGGTCGCGTCGAGCCGGTGTTCGTGACCGTGGGCCGTCTGTTCGGTGACAAGGTAGAAGTGACCGGCGAACTCGCCGAGGGCGATCTGGTGGTGGTGACCGGTCTCAGCGCGTTGACGCCTGACCAGCCGGTAGAGATCCTGGAATGAGTCTTGCGGTCGCAGCCGCGGGCCAGCGGCGACTGGTCCTGGCCGTAGCTACGGTGCTGGCTCTGGTCGGCATGGTCGCCTGGAATGGCATGATCCGGCAGGAAGACCCGTCCTTTCCCTATCGCGGTGGCTTTGTGCTGGTGGCCTATCCGGGCGCCGATCCGGAGCGGGTCGAGCGGCTGGTCCTCGAACCGCTGGAGGAAGAACTGGCGGAAATCGAGACCCTGGACTCGATTCAATCGACGGTGCGCTCGGGCCAGGCCACCGTACGGCTGCGCCTGCAGGACTATGTCTACGACACCGACATACAATGGGACCGTGTGCGCGTCGCGGTGGAACGCGCTCAGCAACAGTTTCCGGATGGCGTCGGCGATCCGGTGGTGGACGACCGCGCGGTCGACAATTCGTCCGCTGTCGTCGTGGTCAGCGGCTCGGATGATCTGCTGGAGCTGGCCGATGCGGCGGAGCGGGTCAAGAAACGTCTCTACGGGCTCGATGGTGTATCCCGTGTAGAGATCGTCGGTGACCCAGGCGAGCAGGTGACCATTGCCTACGATGACGCCGTTGCACGACGGGTCGGTCTGACACCCAATGTGCTGGCCGACCAGCTGGCAAAACGTAATCAGGTGCGGGGCGGCGGCACCGTGCTGGTTGCGGGCAAGACCGCGACGCTGCGTCCGGAAACCGAATTCAGGACCATCGAAGAGATCCGCGGTACCGCGGCCCTATCGCGGTGGCTTTGTGCTGGTGGCCTATCCGGGCGCGAGTTCATGTGGGTAAACGGTGTATCTGCGGTGGGACTTTCCATCATCCTCGAGCGGGACACTGTACATGTCGGTCGCTTCGGCGAGGCGCTGCAGGATATGGTCCCGGCGCTACAGAGAGACTTCAGTCCGCTGCAGGTCGGACTGATCCTGTTCCAGCCGGTGCACGTTGAGGCGCGGCTGGCTGAATTGGGTCGATCGTTGTTACTCGGCGTGATCATCGTTGCGGCGATCCTGTTTCTTGCCATGGGCATGCGACTCGGTCTGCTGGTTGCGTCGGTGGTGCCGCTGGTCACGCTCTCGGCGCTTGCGATCTACGCCATCGGCGGCGGCGTGCTGCAGCAGATCGCGATCGCGGGTCTGGTGATCGGGCTCGGTATGCTGGTGGACAACGCCATCGTCATGGTAGAGAACATCCAGTGGCATCTGGATCGCGGACTGCCGCCGCGCAAAGCCTCGATCAAGGCGGTCAAGGAGCTGGCCGGGCCGCTGGGATCGGCCACCGGCACCACGCTCGCTGCGTTTGTGCCGATGCTGATCTCCAAGGGCAACACCGGTGACTTCACCCGCATGATCCCGACCATGGTGATGCTGACGCTCACCGTCAGTTATTTTTACGCCATCCTGGTCACGCCATCCCTGTCCGAGTTTGTGCTCAGGCCCAGCGTCGGCCGCACAGAGGGCCGGCTGGCCGCGATCGGACGCAGGCTCGGACAATTCGCGATCGGTCACAGCGCGGCGGTGCTTGTCGTCGCGGCGCTGATGGTCGGGTTGGCCGCGTTTGGCATGCGTTTTGTCGATCGTGATTTCTTCCCCGATACCGCACGCAGCGAGATGGTGGTCGATCTCAACTTCGCCGAGGGCACCCATATCAGCACCACCTCGGCGGCCGCGGTGGAGATGGCTGACGCGCTGTTACAGCTGCCCGAGGTGGAAGAAGTCTATACCTGGACCGGCTTTTCCGGACCGGTGTTCTTTTACAACCTGCGCGAGAACCCGCGAAGCCCGCACATCGGACGGCTGGGCGTGATGGCGCGCAGCGCCGGCGACATCACCAGGATCTCTGACTGGGTGCGCGAATACGCTCGCACCAGTCTGCCGGACGTGGAGGTGGTGCCGCACCGTCTCGGCCAGGGACCGCCGGTCGACGCGCCGATCGAGATCCGCATCTATGGAGAGGACTTCGATGTGTTGCGTTCGGCCACCGAGCAGGTGCTGGATTTCATGCGCGCGACCGAGGGCACCGCGGATGTCCGCGAGACCCTCGGCACCGGTACGCCGACGCTGGTCTTCGAGATCGACGACGCCGCCGCGTCGCGCTATGGGCTGGACCGCTCGAACGTCGCTGACGCGCTGCGCGGACGCACGCTGGGTGTCGAGATCGGCCAATATCGTGCCGGGCTCGATCCGGTGCCGATCTATCTGCGCTCGCCGGAAGGCGAGCGCTTCTCTACCGATCATCTCGATACGGCCTATGTATTCACGCCCGCGGGCGAGTCGGTGCCGCTGGCGCAGCTGGTCCATCAGTCGCTGGTGTGGCAGCCCTCCGCAATCCAGCACCGCGATCTGCGACGGGTCTCCATCGTGCTGTCCGAGCTGGACGAGGGTTACGCATTTGGCAACGTCACCAGCGATTTGCAGAAACGCATCCGGGACCTTGCGCTGCCGCCTGGCACCAGCGTCGATTTCGGCGGCAAGCTGGAGAGTTCCGGCGATGCCAACCAGGCGATCTTCTCCGCCATGCCGGTCGGCGTCGTCCTGCTGCTGGTGTTCCTGCTGCTGGAGTTCAATTCCTTCCGCCGCCTCGGCATGGTCCTGGTGACGGTACCGCTGGCGACCATCGGTGTCGTGCCCGGATTGTTGTTGTCCGACAACCCGTTCGGCTTTACCGCCTTGCTCGGTGTGATCGCGCTGGTCGGTATCGTGGTCAACAACGCGATCGTGATGATCGACGTGCTGGACAAGAACATGGAGCGGGGACAGCCACTGCTCGAGGCCATCGTCGACGCGGTAGCCAGACGCACCCGGCCGATCCTGCTCACAACTATCACCACGGTCGCCGGTCTGGCGCCGTTGACCATGACCCGCAGTACGCTGTGGCCGCCGCTGGCCTGGTCGATCATTTCAGGGCTGCTGGCCTCGACCCTGCTGACCCTGATCGTGTTGCCGGCCATGTGCCGCTATCTGCTGCGCTCGGAACAACGCGGGGCCTCTGCCGCAGTCGTATGAGCGCAGGTTCGAGACTGCTATGCTAGCCCCCTTTGCGGCAGGCACCGGATATCGTCGATGGCGGTAAACAACATTTCGGGCTGGTTCAGACGTCAGTTCCAGAACCCTCAGATCGTCATTCTCCTGCTGATCATTCTGGTCGTGGCGGGGACGCTGTATTTCTTCGGTGGCATGCTCGCGCCGTTGCTGGCCGCGGTGGTTATCGCCTATCTGCTGCAGGGTCTGGTCGGGCGTCTCGAGCGACGCCGGGTGCCCCATCTTGTGGCGGTGTTGCTGGTGTTTCTCAGTTTCTTCGTGGCTCTGGTCTTCGCCTTCTTCGGCCTGCTGCCGCTGTTGATCCGACAGCTGACCCAGTTGGCGCAGCAGGTGCCGAGTATCGTGGCCGCGTTGCAGAAGAGCCTGCTGGCGTTGCCGCAGCGGTTCTCGTTGATTACCGAAAGACAGATCCAGGATATGTTGTCCGGTCTCAGCACCGAGGTGATCGGCGTCGGTCAGACGCTGTTGACCTATTCCCTATCCTCGCTGGTGACCGCGTTCACCATCGGTGTCTATCTGGTGCTGGTACCGATCCTGGTATTTTTTCTACTCAAGGACAACGAGCAGATCGTTACCTGGTTCACGCGTTTCCTGCCCGAGCATCGACCGCTGACGAACCAGGTATGGAGTGAGGTCGACCGCCAGATCGGCAACTACGCCCGCGGCAAGATCTGGGAGATCCTGATCGTCGGCACTGCTGCCTTTATCGTGTTCCGTGTGCTGGGGCTACAGTATGCGTTGCTGCTGGCGGTGCTGACCGGGGTCTCGGTGTTGATCCCCTATATCGGCGCCCTGGTGGTCACGATCCCGGTGACGGCAGTGGCGTTTTTCCAATGGGGTCTGCAGCCGGATTTTTACTGGGTGTTCTTCGCCTACGGTCTGATTCAGTTTTTGGACGGCAATGTGCTGGTGCCGCTGTTGTTTAGCGAGGCGGTCAATCTGCATCCCGTGGCGATCATCGCCGCGATCCTGTTGTTCGGCGGTCTGTGGGGCATCTGGGGCGTGTTCTTCGCGATCCCGCTGGCGACCGTGATCCAGGCGGTATTGCGG
>CAMYOC010000036.1 GCA_947259915.1 uncultured Gammaproteobacteria bacterium | reverse complement strand
GTCGATCCCGGCCGGGCCCTGCTGGCCAAAGCAGCCCAGTGCGCCAGTGGCATTGGGATTGGAGCCGCCGGCGGCTACGCAATCCAGCGGAGGGTCGCCCGTTAGCAATGGACCCAGGTTATCCAGCGGCGACAGAGACATGAACAACAATTCCACGTCATCGAGCTGCAATGGCGTGTCCTGTTTGTAGGTGTACTCGCCCTGCCAGGCGATACCAAACAGATCGGTGCTAAAGGTAGCGCCATAGATCTTGATGTCCTCGGGATACTCCTGCCGATAGCTAGCCGTCTTGGCAAACTGGTCACTGCCCAGATCGCCTGCCAAGACTTCCACGTCCCCACCGCCCAAATAGGTGTTGGCCGCGACGGTGGCCCAGGAGCTCAGCTCGCTGGTACTGATGTCGCCCCCGGTGCCAGCTGCAGCGGCAGCCCCCTGCCCTGTACCGACAGCCACGGCGCCGTTAAAGGACAGCCCGGAGGCCAGGGCCCGGGCCGTGGCAATGGATGCGGCACTCACGCCGGCTGCATTGCCGAAGCCAGCCTGAGTTCCAGTCCTGCCGCTCAGCACCGGCAGCCGGCTGTGGTAGTTGGCGTAATACAGGCCGACCTCGGTGCCGCCGAGGAAGTCCGGCATAAAGTAGCGCAGCGCAAAGCCGTACTGGCCGTCATCCTTGGGCTGGTCGGTGGGCGCCCGCGGCACATGCTGGAAGTTGGGGTCGAAAAAGCCGCCCAGAGACGTCCAGTCGGTCCCCTGATCGCTCCACTTGCCAAAGCCGAGCATCACGAACTCGGCGCCACGGGCGGCGAGGTCGTTGTTGGAGAACCAGGTGCCGACCGGGTCGGGTTGGGTCCGGTTCCACTTGTACTGATAAAAGCCTTCCAGCGACAGGTTGTCGGTGGGGCTGATGCTGCCGTAGACCTGGTGCTGGGGCAGCAGACCCTCGCGCAGATTGACCGCCGCGCCACGCAGCTTGGCGGTGTCAAAGATGTTCAGCGCGCTCATACCGCTGAGAAAAAACGTGCTCTCGCCCCAGTTGACCACCTGTTTGCCGACGCGCAATTCGGCCGGCATCGAGCCGATATCGAATCTGCCGTACAGATAGGCGTCCAGCATGCGCAGGTCTTTCTCTACGTCGTCCTTGGCTTCCTTGGAGAGATTGGTGCGGTCGGTATTGTCGGCCTTGAAGTCGTAGTAGCCGGTGCCACGCATAAACAGACCGACGTTCTTGTAGTCGAGCTGGATCTCGGACAGGAACTTGACCTGCTCGCTGACCGTGCCGGTGCCGTAATTCAGCGTGCCGTCGTCGTAGTTACAGCTGTAGGCATTGCCGCCGTTGCTGTCGCAGATGATGTCGTTGCTCGAGGACTGGACGCGTTGGACCGTGCTGACGCTCAGCGTCGTGTCCCAGCTGCCGTTCAGGTCTTCCAGCGGGGTGCCGAACTCGACCGCATGGGCGCCGGTGGTGGCACCCACACTGAGGGCTGCCGCAACAGAGAAATGGAACAAAGCCCGTTTCAGGCCGGAGTGACGGGAGGCAGGCGTGCTTCTCATTGTGTTCCCCAAATGATGTGCCAGTTCGGCAGGATGTTTAGTTATTCGTATTCGCCGGCTTTCGATCGACCCTGGGGCAACGCGCGCGGGGTCACGATCCGCCGGTTTTGGTATCTAATGCCTTGTTTCTAACCCATATTGCTGTTGGAAAACAACATCGCGCCTCAAATCCCCGATGAGGAGCCGCACAAACCACCGTGGTGATTCCAAGCCGTCCCCGGTAAGCCTCGGGCGCAGTCTCCATCCAGCATTCTGACTGTAGACCGTGACCGCGATCTTCGCCAAAGAAAACAGACATTTCTCACTCAGACGATGGGGATGCATAAACCCGGGTCGCGGCGGGTGAAGCTCCCTGGCACCGCAGCGACGTCTGCGACCGGCGTCAAGAACCCAGACGCATCGCAACATCGGTTGCGCGCTGCGCCGCAACATCAAAAACGGGACGATGGATGGCCGGACGGGATGCTCGCAGCACGCGGCAAGGCTGGCTCAGAGGTGCACGGCCTGGAGGATATCGTGACGCAGATGTTCGCCGAGGACGGTCCGGCCATCGTCATCGGCCCGGCGCAGCGCGTCGCCAAAATCGATCCGGCCCTGTTCGTCCAGCCAGATCACTTCGTTGCGCCGCAGGCGGGCAATAAAGCCACGGAACAGACTGCGATCGAAAAACTCAGGCGCGTCGAGCTGATAAAGGAAGGAGATGCGCTGGGCCATGAGCTGACACAGATCTTCCAGCTTGCTCATACTCAACACACCGGGACCATGTTTGAGCAGCAGAGCCACGGTGACGTAGTACCGCTCCAGGGCCTGCAGCATGTTGCGCGCCAGAATCGACAGTTGCGTCGCCTCCGGGGTGTTTGCCGCCGGCCTGGCCAGCACCTTGCCGCGCTTTTGCGCGACCAGCAGACCGCGCTCCACCAGGGCATCGATCATGGTCCGTGCGGCGCCTTCGAGTTGATCCGGATCCCAGCGCAGATTCAGTTCCGCCTGGACATAGGGATAGACCCGACGCAGCAGCGCAAAGACCTTTTCGCGCTCGAACTGGGTCTTGTCGAGGAAGCAGCAGGCGATCAGCGACTGCAGCGCGAATACATGGGCCACATTGTTGCGGAAGTAGCTGGAGAGGATCGCGTCGCGCTCTTCGAAAAACAGGATGTCGCCGAGCTTGTGCGCCCGCCGCCGCAACAGACCCAGCTGCTCGGTGTAATCCAGCACCTGGCGTCCGCTCATCTCGGGCAGGGTCAGCCGCTCCGAATACGGGGCCGCTCGCAGCAGGCCCAGATGGAGGTCGAGGAACTGGACCAGCTCGGTTTCCAGCATCCGGCAGCGTGGCGTCGACAGCAGCGCGGTGGCCACCAGGTTGACCGGATTGATCGCGGCCGCCTCGTTGATGCCACGCAATACCCGCGAGCCCAGCTCCCGCACCATGCCCTGCAGCCACGGCGGCCGGTCCTCGCGGCTGATGTCGTGCTCACGCCAGTTCGGGCTGTGGGCATCGAGCAGCTCGACCAGCGGGATCGGATCGCCAAAGTTCACATAGACCCGGCCAAAGCGCTTGCGCAGTACCTTGAGTGACTTGACCAGGGCCAACAGAGTCTCGCGCTGTTTGGGCTGGCCGGACAGCTCGGAGATGTAACTCTTGCCTTCCATCAGCCGCTCATAGCCGAAATACACCGGCACGAAGGACACCGGCCGGCTGGGGTTGCGCAGGAATCCGCGCACCGTCATCGACAACATCCCGGGTTTGGCGCTGAGCAGCCGGCCGGTGCGGCTGCGTCCGCCCTCGACGAAATATTCGAGAGACAGCCCCTTGGCCAAAATCATCGACAGGTACTTGTTGAATACGGCGGCATACAAGGGATTGTCGCGGAAGCTGCGGCGCAGGAAAAAAGCGCCGCCCTTGCGCAGGAAACCGCCGACCACCGGCAGATTCAGATTGATACCGGCGGCGATATGGGGACAGATCAGGCCCCGCTCATAGATCACGTAGGACAGCAGCAAATAGTCGAAATGGCTGCGGTGGCAGGGCACGTAGACGATCTCGCTGTCCCCGGCGACCTGTTTCAGCGCATCATAATGACCGACCTCTACACCCTCGTAGATTCGGTTCCACAGCCGCCGCAGCAGCTGGTACATAAACTGCACAAACGGCGGCGAATAGTCGGCCGCGATCTCGAACGCGTATTTGCGCGCGCGCGCCTCGGCCTTGATCCGCGATAAGCCGTTGACCTCCTCTTCGCGCCGGATCGCGCGGCGGACGGATTGTGAGATCAGCACCTGGTTGACCAGCGTACGGCGATGAGACAGGTCGGGACCGATCGTGGCGACACGCTGGCGGCGGAAGTGCACCCGCAGCACCCGGGCCAGCTTGCGCACCGGCAGATCCGCCGGGGCATCGTCGAGAAACTCGCGCACCGAGATCGGCTGGCTGAATTGAACCAGCACGTTGCGGCCGTGGACGAGGATGGTGAACAGCCGCCGGATACGCCCACCGATAGCCCAGTTTTCGGAGAACAGCAGCTTCAGCGCCGAGCCCTCCTTGTCCGGTGCCCGGCCCCAATAGACCGAGACCGCAGACTGGACAGATCCGGCGGCCGGTTCCGGCGCAGGAAGGTCCGGCCCCGGTTGCGCAGATGCACCAGCGCCGAGGATTCGTGGATCTGGCCCGCCTCGATGCCCTCGCTGGCCGGCTCGCGGCCCGACTGCCGCAGCTCGTAATCCAGCACTGCCGCGTCGGATAATCCGGGACGCTCGAGCACATAAATCACCGGTCCCGGCGGCAGGCCCTCGAGGATGCTCTGCTGATCTTCCGGGATACGCGTGCGCACCCAGAGGAACATCACACGACGGGTCAGGCCGAGGCCAGCGCGGTAGATGCTCGACCAGATCTTGTTCATGGCGTTGCCGCTGTCGCTGCAGGTGCGGGTTGTCAGCCCGGCATCCGGCCCCAGACCGCCAGATGGCGATCGCTGACCGGCTCAACCTGAAGGGTCGCCAGACCGGCGGCGTCAAGCTGAGCACGGACCTCATCGATCTCGAACGCAGCCAGCAGGGAATGATAAAAATCCTCGCGCAGCACGTCCGGTTCGCCCTCAGCATAGCTGTCGACCAGCGCCTGCGCATGCTCCGGGCTGCGCGTCCGCATCAGGTCCATCACCAGCACCGGCGCGCCTGCGGCCGCCAGGTCTGAAATCGTCTGCCACAGCACCGCCGGCTGGTGCAGATGATGCAGCAGGCTGTTGCTGACCACGGTTTGGTAGCAGTCCAGCGGCAGCTCGGCACCGGGCAACAAGCCCTCGATAAAGCGCACCTGCTCCCGGGCCGGGTGTCCGCACCGGGCCTGCTCCGCGAATTTCAGCATCGCCGCAGATCCGTCCACGCCATGAATCTCGCAATCCGGAAACCGGTCCGCCAGCCGCAACGAGATATCCCCGGGACCGCAGCCCAGATCGAGGATCGCGCCGCTCGCCACCCATGCCGGGAAGCGTTCGAGGAATAATTCGACAAAGTGGCTGTTGGGTTCCGCGAAGTCGGCCCCGGCATAGGCGCGCGCCTGCTCCAGGTCGTCCATCAGCTCGGGTTCGAGGATACGTTCCATATGCGTGTCTGCGGGTCTTGCCCGTCCTCAGTCGCCGCCCGAACCCTGTTCCTGGTCGTCAATGGCTTTCTTCAGCTTCTTCATGTGTTCGTCATTGATGTCCTCGACCGCCCTGGCCTTGTCCAGGGCCTCGACCTGGTCGGCAAACACGGTCTCTTCGATCGGCGGAGGCGGCTCGCGTTCCGCCTCACAGCCGGCGGCACACAGCGATACGATGGCGACGGCAAGCAGCGGCAATCTGCTCATATCTCGACCTCATTGATTATCACGGGCCTGCTGAAGGTAATGCGGGCGCTGCGGCTGCGCAAACCCGCGCCATGTACACAACGGTCGTCATGCTAGGCTTTGGCCCTGATCTGCAGGGTGCGCGGAGGATCGAATCCTGGCTTCCCTCGACAACAAGACCATCGTCATCACCGGCGCCTCCGAGGGCATCGGCCGTGCGCTGGCGCTGAATCTGGCCACGCGTCCAACGCGGCTGGTGCTTGCGGCCCGCAATCGCGAACGGCTTCAGGCCCTGGCGGATGACTGCGCGCGCCTCGGTGCCCACGCCATCGCGGTTCCGACCGACGTCACCGATCCGGCTCAATGTGAGGCGATGATCGCGCAGGCGGTGGAGCATTTTGGTGGCGTCGACGTGCTCGTCGCCAATGCCGGCGCCACGATGTGGTCGCGCTTTGATGAGCTGGAGGATCTGTCGATCCTTGAACACATCATGGCGGTCAATTATTTCGGCGCCGTCTACTGCACCCGGGCGGCCCTGCCCTGGCTCAAGCGCGCGCGGGGCCAGATCGTTGCGGTCGCCAGCGTGGCCGGTCTGACCGGCGTGCCCGCACGCTCCGGCTATTGCGCGACCAAACACGCGATGGTCGGATTCTTCGACTCCTTGCGCATCGAGCTGGCCGATGACGGCGTCTCGGTCACGGTCGTGGCGCCGGATTTTGTCGTCAGCGAGATCCATCGACGCGCACTCGGTGCGGACGGACGGCCGCTGGGCAAAACGCCGATGCAGGAATCCCGGATCATGACCGCAGACCGATGTGCCGAGCTGATCGTCGCTGCCGCGGCAAAACGCCAGCGGCTGCTGATCACCTCACGGCGTGGCCGTCTGGGCCGATGGCTCAAGCTGATCTGGCCCGGTCTGATCGATCGCATCGCGCGCCGCGCGATCGAACAACGCCACTGATCGCTGACTAATCCTCATGCTGCAGATCGTGCAGCAGCCAGTCGAACAGGCGGTTGATCTCGAACACCCGGTCCGTGAGGCGATGATCGCCGTCGATCACGTGCAGCTCTGCGCGGTGCTCGGTAGACCAGCGGATGCTGTTGGCCACCGGAACCACCTCGTCGCGCCAGCCGTGGACGACGCTGACCCGTGATGCCCGCGGCGTGGGCGTGATTGCCTCGTAGCCGGGCATATAGAACGCCGGCGCGATCAGAAACAGGCCGGCCACCTCGAGCTGTTCGGATGCGGCGGCGGCCACATGCCCGCCCATGCTGGATCCGACCAGCACCAGCCGCTGGTTCAGCGGCCGACAATGCTCGACCAGTCGCGCGACGCGATCTCCGGGTTGATCGAGGCCGCGATAGTCCAGAGACTCGACCTCGCAGCCGCGATCCCGCGCGAGATCGGCCATGGCCGAGATCTTGGTGCCCCAGGGCCCGCTTTCCTGGCCATGGGAGAAACAGACATACAGACCGGTCACGCTCACCCCCGTCTACGCCTGCCGACCCGGTCGGCGCGGGGACAATGCGGCGCCACGACCAGGCGCTCGTCTGCCGGCTCGTTCACGCGGTGCCGCCTTGGGACGTTGGACGGGAAACAGGGCATGACAGGTCCTCCGGGGCATGTGTGTGCAGGCGATGCGGGCGCTGCGCGCCGGTCAGCAACGCGCCGGCGGCCTGGTAGCCGATACTAGAACAATCCTGGCCTACGGGTCTGGAGCCTCACGGGTCAGGGGGGCCCCAGAGCAGCTCATCCAGGCTGGGCTGCCAGCCAAAACGCCGCAGGTCGATGCGACCCTCCTCGAACAACACGCCCTCCTCCTCCAGCCGGCGACGCTGTTCGCGGCCCGAATCGCTCCCGGCCGGCAGTGATATCCGCCCCGCCGCATTGACCACGCGGTGCCAGGGCACATCGCTGCCCGCCGGCAGATGGCGCAGCGCATGACCTACCAGCCGCGCCCGCCGACCCAACCCGGCCTCCCGGGCCACCTGGCCATAGCTGGCGACCGCACCCGTCGGGATGCGTTGTACCGTGCGCAGGATACGCGCGCTGTGACGGCCCGCCATGGATCAGCTCCGGGCCGCATCGAGCCGCTGTCTGAGCTCGCTTTTTGCCTGACGCAGAATCGAGTCCCGATCCACGCTCTCGAGGATCTCCTCGACCACCGCCTGGGGTCCCGCGGGACCCCAGGACTTGCCGAGCGCAAAATAGCGCTCGGCGGCACGGCCGACCAGATAGGTACTGTAATAGGCGACAGCGCCCTGGGCGCCGCCGGTGAGCAATACGGACAGCCCGCCGGTGCCGGCTTTGAGCGCCGATGACAACAGATGCAGCACCCACACCGTCCCCATCAGTGCGGCGAGCTGGGTCACGATGACCGACACCAGTGAGCCGGCCTCGCGCCGGCTCAGCGGCAGCCCGTAGACACGGGACAGATGCACGATCATGCCGCCGTCGATGGCCGCGGCGGCGAACAGATCCGCGATCGGGATCGGGTTGAAAGCCACCGCGACGCCCTTGGCCACACAATAGGTCCGCACCAGCTTTTCCGCGACGTGACGTCGTGCCTCGACCACCCGTCCGCCGATCGCGTCGCTGAGCTGACCGGCAAACAGACTGGCATTCATCGCCGCCAGACTCTTGCCGTCACGCTCGAGAATCTCCCACAGCCGCAACCGCAGCCGCTGCACGTCTTCTGGCGAGGTCTGCCGCGAGCTGGGCCGGGCACAAACCGGGATGATGTCGCGGGGACTCGCGATGCCGTCGAGATGCTCGGCGAGGCGGGTCTCGAGTTGGGCGATCTCGGCATCGCTGTAACGGTCGGATTTGTTCAGCACTACCAGCATCGGCCGGCCCGCGGCGGCGAGTTCCTGCATCGCCTTGCGTTCCACCGCCGTCAGATCGGCCTCGACCACGAAGATCAGCAGATCGGAGCGCTGCGCGGCCTCACGGGCGACGCGCTCGCGCTCCTCGCCACCCACCTCGTCGATGCCCGGCGTATCGATGAGGAAAACGCCGCCGCTGCGCTCCTCCTGCCAGCTGGCATAGCCGGCCTCGCGGGTCTCGCCATGCAGCGGGCTGACCGAGAAACGATCCTCACCCAGCAAGGCATTGAGCAGCGAAGACTTGCCGACGCCGACGCGGCCGAACACCGCGATGTGTACGTGCCCGTGTTCGAGCTTGTCGAGCATCCGGCGCAGATCATCATAGTCACGCGTCAGCTGCTCGCGCACCGAGGCCGGTACGCGCGGGTCGTCGAGCAGACCGCTCAGGCTCTGACGGGCCAGCGCCAGATGGGCGTCGCCGCCATCGGTCTCCGTCTCATCGGTCGCGGCCGGTCTGTTTCTCCTCCAGAACCAGCTTCGCCATCCGGATTGTCCGCGCCCGAAGATCTTCACCCAGGTTCTCCCGGAATTTCCGCGCTGCTGCCGCAGGTCGCAATTCACCACCCTCGTCCAGCGCCTCGGCCAGACCGCGACCGAGGGCGTCGAAGATCAGCCCGTATGCGACCGCGTGGGTCAGCCCCCCGGCAATGGTACCGACTCCCGGGAATGCCTTCAGCGCGTTGCCGGCCACCGCCAGCAGGATCGGCAGGGATCGCCCGACATAGCTCTGGCTCAGCCGCAGCAGCCTGTCGGTGTCGATGCCCCGGACCGGGACATCGTAGAGCCCGCACATCTCCTTCACCAGCGCCGTGCCCAGATACCCCTGGATCAGGATATCGGTGCCCGGGCTGACGGCGGCAACGGCGCCGACTACGGCCTTGCGCGTATAGCTCTTGACCAGCTCAGCGCTGCGCTCGCGCCGGCGCTCGGTGGCGGCGGCGTCGAGCCGGCGGGCCACGATGGTAAACACGGCAGCGTCGCGTAACGCATCCAGCGCCTCGGGACTGCGCTCTACCAGACGCTGGATCGCGGCCGCCAGGTCGGCGACGCCATCGCCACCGGACCTCGCCGAGACCACGACCACGGCGGCTTCGTCCGCCCCGGCCTCGTCCAGACGCTGCTGCAGCCGTTCGCGCAACAGATCGATCTCCCCGGCGCTATAGCGATCGCTTTTGTTCAGCGCCAGTACCAATGGCTTGTCCAGCGCGGCCAGCATGGTCAACTCCTGATATTGCTCGCCGCTGAGGTCGCCATCACAGGTATAGATGACCACATGGGCACGCACCGCCTCCTCGAGCGCCGCGGTTTCCGCCTCGCTGCCGGGCGCCGCGGTACCCGGGACGTCAGCCAGGATGATCTCGTCGCCGCCCGGTGTGCACCAACGGTAATGTCCGATCTCCCGCGTGGTGCCGCCGGTGACCCCGGTGGTCACGGCCGCGTCCGGCGCCAGACTGCGGATCAGCGAGCTCTTGCCGGTGCTGATCTGGCCAAAGACACACAGGAACAGTCGTCCTGCATCGCGGCGCCGGGCCAGCTCGCCCAGCTCGCGCTCGGCGGCGCTGACGTCGATGCCTTCGACCCGACCCGTGGAGATACGCTGCTCCAGCGCGTCGCGGGTTATCGGCGCCTCGATTTCTTTCCGCCCCGACCTGCGGCGCGACGGCATCAGCAGCCGCCAGATCAGCCAGCCGCCGAGCACCGATACCGCAGCCAGGAAAAGCAGCAACCCATAGAAGATCGGTGCCGGTCCGCTGCGCAGCCGTGCCCAGACTTCGGCCAGAGAACCGGCCAGACCGACCGCGGCACCGGCGATACCGAGCAGGGTCAGCACCACGCTCAGCGCCAGCAGCAGTCGCATGTTTCGCGTCAAGCGCATCGCCGCCACCTCATAGCGTGGCTTGCCGTTTTACCCGGGTCGACCAGGCGATCAGCGTGGCCGCGAGCAACGGCAGCAGCCGCTCCAGGGTATCGCCCGGCCCGGCCTCGTAGGGCAACCAATGCAGGATCGCGGTCAGACCGAAGCCCGTCCCCATCGACCAGAGCAGACCACCGGCGCTGAGCCGCACCCCGGCCAGACGCAACACCAGCGCCGGACCGAAAGCGGAACCGATCGCGTGCCAGGCGAACAACACACGGGTAAAGATCCGGTCCGGCACGGCCAGCGCCAGGATTACCGCGAGCACCGAAATCGCCACCACCACCAGTCGCGAACGCAGCAGCGACGCCCGATGCCCGGCTTCCGGATCACCGAGATCATTGGTGACCGCGGAGGCGGCCACCAGCAGCTGGCTGTCTGCGGTGGACATGATCGCGGAGAGCACGGCGGCGATCATGACGCCGGCGGCGACCGGTGAGATCAGCCGCGTCGCCATCTCGAACAGGATGTGCTCGGATTCCACCAGCCCCGCATACAACACCCGGCCGCACAGCCCCAGCAGGAGCATGCCGCCATAGATCACGATCGCCCAGGCGATCGCGATCACCCGTGCCTGGGCGAGCGCGCGGCGGTCCCTCAGCGCCATAAACCGATTGACCACATGGGGCTGTCCGGGATAGCCGAGGCCGATACCCAGCGTGCCCAACACAAAACCGATCCCGGCGATCCCGCTGGTCTGTACCGTAGCGCCCGCGGGCATCGTGCGTAACGCATCGATCAGTGCATCCCAACCGCCGACATGAGCCATCGCGATGATCGGCAACACCAGCGCGGTGAGTGCCATCAGCAAGCCCTGCAGCGTGTCGGTCACGCTGACGGCCCAAAAGCCACCGAGCAGCGTATAGACGAGTACGACCGTCGCACCGATGCTCACTGCGGTCGCCGTATTGAGACCGAAGCTGGTGGCGAAGGCCGCACCCGCCGCCTGGAATTGGGCGGCGATATAGAACACGAAAGAGAACAGCACGATACCGGCGCCCAGCGTGAGCACCGACCGGCGACCGCCCGGTTCGACCGAGTCGGCGAGGAACTCGGTCAAGGTAATCGCACCGTTGTTGCGACTCTCGCGCATCAGCCGCGGCGCTACATAGATCCAGTTGATCAGGAACCCCATCAGCGTCGCGGGGAATAACCACAGGGCCGGCAGGCCCCAAAGATAGGCCATACCGCTGACGCTGAGCAGCGTCCAGGCGGATGAAGAGCTGGCGGAAGCGCTGATGGCAGCGACCGTCGGCCCCAGATGGCGGCCGCCGAGAAAGAAATCCGTGTTGTCACGCGTCCGCCGCGAGGCCCACACCCCGATCAAGACCAGCACGATCTTGTAGACGATCAGGGTGAGGAGTATCGATTGGGCCTGGCTCATGGATGCGGCGTCCTCCGGCACCCGCGGAGTGTAGCACCGGTGATCAACGGCGCCGTCCGGTTACAATCCGGCAGCGAAGGGGGACACGGGCGATGGCGCAATCTGAAACCACGAACACTGCCGGATGGCAGTTCTGGATCGATCGCGGCGGCACCTTCACCGATGTCGTGGCCAGGCATCCCGACGGCCGCATCGAAGCGCGCAAACTGCTGTCCGAGAATCCGCGTCAATACGACGACGCGGTGGTCGCGGGTATCCGCGCCTGTCTCAAGAGCGCCGGCGAGCGACTGGATGCGGGCGCCGTCATCGACGAGATACGCATCGGCACCACGGTCGCCACCAACGCGCTGCTCGAGCGTCAGGGCGAACCGACCCTGCTGCTGATCACCCGCGGTTTTGGCGATGCGCTGCGCATCGGCTATCAGCAGCGTCCCGCGTTGTTCGATCGTCATATACGCCTGCCGACACCGTTGTACGCTGACGTCCTCGAGGTGGACGAACGTCTCGACGCGCACGGCGAAGTCATCCTGCCGCTGGATGAAATGGGTCTGGCGCGAGGGCTCACTGCGGCCCATGCCCGTGGCCTGCGCTCCGTGGCCATCGTATTCATGCACGGCTACCGGGAACCGAAGCACGAGGCGATGGCGGTGCGCATGGCGCGACGTGTCGGCTTCAGTCAGATCTCCGCCTCGCACCAGGTCGGCGCCCTGGCCAAGCTGGTGGCCAGGGGCGATACCACCGTGGTCGACGCCTATCTGTCGCCGGTACTGCGCCGTTATGTGGATCGCCTCGAGGCCGCGCTGCCGGACCCGCGGCTGCTTTTTATGCAGAGCAACGGCGGGCTGGTCGGCGCCAGCAGCTTCCGCGGCCGGGACAGCATCCTGTCGGGCCCGGCCGGCGGTGTCGTCGGTATGGCCGCCACCGCGACCGCGGCGGGCTTCGATCATCTGATCGGCTTCGATATGGGCGGCACCTCCACCGACGTGTCGCTTTACGATGGCGATTTCGAGCGCAGCCTGGATAGCGAAGTCGCCGGCGCACGCATCCAGGCGCCGATGATGCGCATCCATACCGTCGCCGCGGGCGGCGGCTCGGTACTGAAATTTCTCGACCGCCGCTTCCAGGTGGGCCCGGAGTCCGCCGGTGCCGATCCGGGACCCGCCTGTTACCGGCGCGGCGGGCCGCTCACGGTGACCGACGCGAACCTGCGTCTGGGACGGATACAGCCCGACCGATTCCCGCAGGTGTTCGGCGCCAACGCGGACCAGGCGCTGGACACGGCGGCCACGCGTGACGCCTTCGCGCGTCTGGCGCGGCAGATCGAGAGCGAGACCGGTCAACGGCTCAGCGCAGAGGTGATCGCCGAGGGCTTTGTCCGCATTGCGGTCGAGCGCATGGCGCAGGCGATCAAGCAGATCTCGATCCAGCGCGGCCACGACACCGCGCGCTTCGCGCTGTGCTGTTTTGGTGGTGCGGCCGGTCAGCATGCCTGCGCGGTCGCCGATGCCCTCGGCATCCCGACGGTGATCATCCACCCGCTCTCCGGCGTGCTCTCCGCCTATGGCATGGGTCTGGCCGATCTGCGTGAAATCCAGCAGCAATCCGTACAAGCGCCGCTCACCCAGACCAGCCTCGATGCGCTGGCGCCGAGTTTCGAAACGCTGGAGACACAGATGTCCGCGCATCTCCAGGCCCAGGGTGCGACCGGCGAGATCAGTCTGCATCGCTCGCTATTTGTCCGTTTTGAAGGTTCCGACACCGTGCTGGAGATCCCCTATGCCGACGCCGCGACGGTGCGCGCAGCTTTCGACGCGCGCCATCTGCGTCAATTCGGTTTCCGCGAGAGCAAGCCACAGGTGATTGAGGCACTGAGCGTGGAGGCGGTGGCGCGGGAGACCGGCAGCGGCTCGTGCGAGATAGGCGCGGAAGAAGATGCCAACCCACCGACAGCCGACTACCGGCCGATATTTATCGACGGTCAGTGGCGAGATACACCGATCCATCAGCGTCATCATCTGCTGCCAGGCGCGTCGATCGAAGGGCCGGCGCTGATTCTCGAGACCAACACCACCACCCTGGTCGCGCCCGGATGGGCGGTCACGCTCGATGATCAGCGCAACCTCCTGCTGCGCCGACACGAAGATCGCCAGCAGACCGAGAACCGGACCGCCACCGGGCAGCCCGACCCGGTGTTGCTGGAAGTATTCAACAATCTGTTTATGCATATCGCCGAGCAGATGGGCGTGGTGCTGGAGAAGACCGCGCATTCGGTCAATATCAAGGAACGGCTGGATTTCTCCTGCGCGGTGTTTGACGCCGGCGGCGGACTCGTCGCCAACGCGCCGCATATGCCGGTCCATCTCGGCTCGATGGGCGAGAGCGTGCGCACGGTCATCCGCCATTTCGGCCAGCGCATGCAGTCAGGCGACAGCTTTGTGCTCAACGCCCCCTACGACGGCGGCACCCACCTGCCCGATGTGACCGTGGTTTCGCCATTTTTCGCTGCAGGCGACGCCGCGCCCTCGTTCTATGTCGCCGCACGCGCCCATCACGCCGACATCGGCGGGATCACGCCGGGCTCGATGCCGCCGGGCAGTACGCGGATCGAAGAAGAAGGCGTGCTCATCGACTGTATGCCTCTGGTCAGTAATGGGCAGTTCCGTGAACAAGAGATGCGTGATGTGCTGGCCCGCGGGCCGTACCCGGCGCGCAACCCGGAACAAAATCTGGCCGACCTGAGGGCGCAGCTGGCGGCCACCGCGCGTGGTCTCGAGGAACTGTCGCGCATGCTCGGGCAGTTCGGCACCGAGACTGTGCGCGCCTATATGACCCACGTGCAGGACAACGCCGAGGAAGCGGTCAGACGGGCTATCGGCAGTCTGCGCAGCGGCAGTTTCCGCTACGAGTTTGACAGCGGTGAGGTCATCGCCGTGCGCGTCGAGGTCGACCGGGAAACGCGTAGCGCGGTGGTCGATTTCGACGGCACCTCGGCGCAGAGTGCCAGTAATTTCAATGCGCCGCTGGCGGTCTGCCGGGCGGCGGTGCTGTACGTGTTCCGGACCCTGGTCGATCACGACATCCCGCTGAACGAGGGCTGTCTGCGGCCGCTGCAGCTGCGGGTGCCGCCTGGCTCATTGCTGGATCCGCGTCCACCGGCGGCGGTGGTCGCCGGCAATGTCGAGACATCGCAATGCGTGGTCGACGCGTTGTATGGGGCTCTGGGCGTGCTGGCCGCGGCCCAGGGCACGATGAACAACCTGACCTTTGGCAATGCGCGATACCAGTACTACGAGACCCTGTGCGGAGGCGCCGGTGCCGGCCCGGACTTCGATGGCACCTCCGCGATCCACACCCATATGACCAACTCGCGTCTGACCGACCCCGAGATCCTCGAATGGCGCTATCCGGTGCGTCTGCGGCGTTTCGAGATCCGGCGAGACTCCGGCGGCAGCGGCCGGCATCGCGGCGGCGACGGCGTACGCCGCGAGATCGAATTCCTGCAACCGATGACCGCGGCCATCTTGTCCAATCACCGGCGCATCGCGCCGTTTGGCGTCGCCGGTGGGGCGCCGGGGGCGGTCGGCCGTAACCAGGTACAGCGCCGGGACGGCAACGTGCAGGACCTTGGAGCCACCGCGACGGTGAGCATGGAGTCGGGCGATGTGTTGATCATCGAAACGCCGGGCGGTGGCGGTTTCGGGCCGGCGGGGGAATAATCAGGTCCTTGTTGTTGCAGTGCAGGAGCCGACGCCATGAACAAGGCGCCCGACAGGTATCCCTACCGTATGTATCGCCGTCTCACCCGCTGGCCGCTGGGCCACTGGCTGTTTACCCGCATGGTCTGTCTGCAGGCACCGTATTTCAGCTCCATCCGACCGCTGTTCAGGGATCTGCGCCCCGGTTCATGCACCGTGTTCATGCGCAAGCGCCGCCGGGTCAAGAACCACCTCGGTACCATCCACGCGCTGGCGATGGGCAATCTGTGCGAACTCGCGGCGGGTCTGGTCATGGAGTCGACCCTGCCCGCCGATATGCGCTGGATCCCGCGTGGCATGAAGATCGAGTATCTGCGTAAAGCCGAGACCGACGTGACCGCCAAGGCGATATTGGTGGAACAGGTCTGGGGCGAAGCCGCTAACGTGCCGGTCGTGGTCTCGGTGCAGGACACCCGCAAACAAGAGGTGGTCAAAGCCGAGATCGCGATGTATGTATCACCGCGACCGTAAGCCGAGCGTCACACAGCGCTGCGCATAGTCGCCCCGATCACCGGTTTTCCACCGTCGTCCCTCCTAGCTGTGACCGCGCTCACAGACTCATATACAGCACTCGAATACATTGTCATCGAGGGCGCGAGTGATTCTCGCTCGTTAAGTAAAATCGGGGACAAGGCATTGAGCAAACGATGGGATCCATACGACGTCTGGAATCGGCTGTTGCGTGACAATCCGGTCTGCGTCGACGACCCGGGTGGCAGCACCGGGGCCATGGACGCCGCCACCGCGCGCGAGTTTTGGGCCAGCGTCAGTGACTACCCGGACCCGTTACAAGACGCGCTGTTTGTGATCGCGCACGCGCGCGGCTTCCCGGCCGCGATCGCCGCACTGGACCAGGCGATCCGGAATCACCTTCGCGAAGGCCACCTCACCGAACAAACCGATACCGAGCCGCAGCCTCATCATGCCGTGCCCGTGCTGGGCACGCCGGCGTTTGACATCACCGACGTGTTCCACCCCGGATCCTTCGCCTCACGCGTGGGTTAACCCGGAGGCCGGGCCCCAGCCGCCAGCGCCAGCCATTTCTCTGCCCGCCGCCGATCCGGATCCGCAAGCGTGGGCGTCGACCACAGATGCTGACACCACGGCTCGGGCAGACCGTGCCAGACCGCGCCGTGAGCCACCAGCGCCAGATACCAGTCGTAAGGCCGCAGCCGCTCGTCCACCCAGTCCGGGTGGGCGCGGTAAGACCAGGCTTTGGTCAGGCTCGACCCCAACCGGACCGTTACGGTGACCGCCTGATAGCCGCAGCCTGCACCCTCGGCCTCGTCCAGCGCTGTCCGTTCGTCCTCGCTGATCCGGTAGACGATGCCGTGGACCCCGTCCTCCGGATGATCCGTCGCCAACATGTTGCATTTCCCAGACAGGTCATCGGGTAACCTGCTGCGCTTGTGGAAACGCAGCCGATGGCGGTCCAGATGGGCCGCGCCGACAGGCTGACAGGATGGCGTGCGCTCGGCCAGACGCCGCGGATGCATGTTGGAGCCATAGGCGAAGTAAAGATAGCTGCCGTTCACGTTTGCTCCAGGGCCGCGGCGGATCGCCGGGACTCAGTGCTCGGGATCAGGTGCCGGCGAAACGGAAGCGATCCATGCTCAAGGGCACGACCCGCGCCGCTTCCACCGTCTGGCTGACGCGCATCACCAGATACTGACCGGGACCGGCCACCGCGAAACCGACGATAAAATGCAGCGAGCCACGCACGTCTTCTCCCTGGGGATTGGTCTCGCCGTCACACTTGACGAAATAAGGGGGATATCCGCCGCCGGTCGGAAACGCACCGCGTTCGGCCAGCACCGACAGGAAGCCCTCGACCTGGGCCCGCACCCTGGCGCGCAGTTCGCCACCGGGGACCTCGAACACCACCCATCGGGTGCCTTGTCTGAGCGCCTCTTCGATCATCATGGTCAGACGCTTGACGCGTACTGAGCGAAACGCGGGGACCGCGCACTCCGGACCCGCCAGGGTCCGCTCGCCGCTAAGGATGACCCGGCCGCCGCCCCCCCGGTGCAGGACATTGACCCCCAGCGCGATCAAATGCTCGGCGGTGTTGTGGTCCATCTCCGAGGCCGGTCTGGCCGTCCCGCGCAACAGACGCGGCGAATGTCGCCAGGGCGTCCACGGGTCCGGACCATGGTCACTTCTGGCCAGCAGACCTGCCACGGCGCCGCAGCTGGCCCGGGGTCGATCATCGCATTCGTCGACAGCGCCTCCGACCAGACGCGGAAACGACATCATCGCGTTGTCGGTAGCCAGATTCAGCCGCTCCAGATAAGCCATGACTGCCTCGGCGGTCTCACATTCCTGCGGCGGGTCCAGCAGCAGCATCGCCCGGCGCTGGCGACAATAGCGGATCGCAGCCAGCAGCACGGTCGGACCGATATCCGTCGACGGCCCCGGTGGCGGGATACACAGCAGATCGAAGTGGGGGACCTTTTGCAGCGCGAAAATGCCGCTGCTCTCGGTAGCCGAACCGATCACGTCGTAGTCGCTCAACGGTTGCCCGTCGGTCCCGGGCTGATCGATCTTGACCCACGACACCGGCGCCAGCGCTCCAGGCCCCACGCTGCGGTCCGGGCGCTGGAACGGGATCGCGCCACGCACCCGCATCAGATTGGACTCGAGCAACGCGTCGGCGATAAAGCGCCGGGACGAGGGATCGACCGACACGCGGGCGTAGATTTCCTGGTCCGCGACGCGCTCGGAATCCGACCCGCGCAGACGTTGCAGCACCAGATTGAAGCTACGGTTGTCTTTGGCGTCGATGTTGTCGTAATCGACCGAGGCTCGCAGACACTCTTCGGCGCCGGGGCTGAGCGCTTCGAGCACCAGCGTGCCGGGTCCCGCGGGCAGACGCAGCAGCGCACGCCGGCCACCATTGATCAGACGCACGACGATGGCGCTGCGGCCACCATTCTCAAAATAATCATGCAGACAGGCGCCGAGGCCGGATTCCTGCCACGGGCCGCCGAACTGGCGGTGGAAGTCGTCGATGCTGTCGACTACGACCGGTTCGTTTACCGGGCCGCGAAGCGTCCGCCCGACAAAGGCGGCCAGAGTGACAGGGGGTGCGGCGATCTGTTGTTCGCCACTGGGGGCTTCCTCGACGTAAATGCCGGGACTCAGCCTGTCGGGCACAATGCGCTCCAGCAAATGGTTTGTGGGAAATTAACATAAAAGCGCGACCCGGGTGGAGACCTTTCTGCCGATCATCGACGCGCCGGCACGTGTTGCTCGCCTTATGGCTCGTCGACTCCGATAATGTTGTGGCGATCTCTTCAACCCTTGCGGCGCATCGCGTCGCGCAGAGGATGCACAGGATGACACCAGTCCCAGCGGACATCGTGCCGGCGCGACAGGGTCTGCGCCAGGCGTTGCGCTGGCTATCCGAGATCGGCCGCCACGACGCGGCCGCGGTGGAAGAAGCGTGCCGACGTTTTGACCTGTCGCCCCTGGACGAAGACTTCCTGTTGCGTGAAGCGACACGCATCCGGCGCGACGCGCAAGCTGCCGGCGGAGACGAACACCAGTGACAAGTGGACTCGATTGCGCGAGCACCGGGACGATCCGCAGCGACACATCGAGCGGGTTCTGCGTTAGCGCGCTAATCCGCGGCCGGCCAGCTCGGCGGTGAGCGCGGCCACAAAGAACTGGCGCCTGGGTCTGCTCTACGCCGGCATCACCGCCAGCGCCTGGGGCATCCTGCCTATCGCGCTAAAGACGCTACTGGTCTCGATGGATCCCTTCACCATCACCTGGTATCGCTTCGTCGCCGCCGCCACGTTGACCGCACTCTTTTTGCAGGCCCGCGGCGGGATGCCGCGGCTGCGTCAGCTGGACCGCCGCGGCTGGGCGCTGCTGCTGGTGGCGGCAGGCGGCCTTACCGGTAATTATGTGTTCTACCTGCTGGGTCTCTCGCACATCTCTCCCGGCTCTGCTCAGCTGCTGATCCAGCTCGCGCCGATGTTCCTGCTCATCGGGGGTCTGGTGGTATTTGGCGAGTCTTTCTCTCCGCTCCAGTGGAGCGGCCTGCTGGGTATGGTCATCGGCCTGGGGCTGTTCCTCAAGGACCGCCTGATCGAATTGATCAGCTTTGCCGGCGAATTCGCCACCGGCGTGGTGCTGTTGTTTCTGGCATCGGTGACCTGGGCCGCCTATGGTCTGTGCCAGAAACTGCTGCAGGGTCAGCTCAGCGGGCAGTCCATCCTGCTGGTCATCTACCTCAGCGCCAGTCTGGTGCTGCTGCCGCCGGCCCGGCCGGAGACGGTGATGAGCCTCGGCCCCTGGGCCCTGGCCCTGCTTGCGTTCTGCAGCCTGAACACCGTCATCGCCTACGGCAGCTTCGCCGAAGCGCTCAAATTCTGGGACGCGTCCCGTATCAGCGCGGTGCTGGCGCTGACGCCGCTGCTGACCATGCTCTTCGCCAGCCTGCTGGATGCGTTGCCGTTCGGGTATGTCAGCGAGGAATCCCTGGACTGGGTCAGCATTGCCGGCGCAATACTGGTAGTCAGCGGATCGGCCACCTGCGCGCTGGCTGGTCGGCGGACGGTCCCGGCCACCACCTGACGCGGCGCCGCGGCCTGCTCTAATATCGGCCCATGAGCGAAACGCGGCGCCCTGCCCTGTTCGAGATCTTCCCCGCCGCCATCGGCAAACTCCATCATCTGTCGCTGGGCCGGTGGCCGACTCCGCTGGACATACACGCTGGTGACGGGCTCGATTTTGACTGCGCTCAACTCCTGATCAAGCGCGACGATCAGAGCGCCGATGCCTATGGCGGCAACAAGATCCGCAAGCTGGAGTTCCTGCTCGCGGACGCACGTGCCGGCGGCGCGCGCGGCGTGATCACCTTTGGTGTAGCCGGGTCAAACCACGCGCTGGCGACAACGGTCTGTGCAAGCCAGTGTGGTCTGGAGAGCTACTCTTTGTTGACCCGCCAGACCAACGCCTCCTATGTGCGGCGCAATCTGCTCTGCGGTCATCATGCGGGCGCCAGGCTGATGGCCTGCGAAAACGAAGCGGATGCGGCCGCCACCAGCCGGCGGCTGGTGGCCGAGGCGCAGGCGCTCGGCGAGCCGCTGTATGTCATCGCCGGCGGCGGTTCCTCCACGATCGGTTGTCTCGGTTTTGTCAGCGCAGGACTCGAGCTGGCGGCTCAACTCAGCGAGGCCGGTCTGGAGCCACCGGAGTTGATTTATCTGGCGCTGGGCACGGTGGGTACCGCGGCCGGTCTGCAGCTCGGTCTGCGTCTGGCGGGTCTGGATACGCGTCTGGTCCCGATCCGTGTGGTGCGCGAGGACATCGGCAGTCCCGAGCGCTTCCGTCGCCTCTACCGGGGCACGCTGGATCTGTTGCGCACCGTCGCGCGGCAGCCACTGAAGGTCGATGCGGACGAGGTGCCGGCGATCCGCCATGACTTTGTCGGGCCGGGTTATGCGCGCTTTACCACTGAGGGCATGGCCGCCATCGAGCAGGCGCGACGCTGGTTTGGTCTGCCCCTGGATCCCACCTACACCGGCAAGGCCTTCGCCGCGCTGCTCGCAGATCTGCGCGCCGGGCGTCTGCATGGACGTCGCGTGATGTTCTGGGACACTTACAGTTCCCGCCCGCTGCCGCCGGCTGCGCTCGCCGCCGACTACCACCAGCTGCCAGCGCCGTTCCACTGGTATTTCGAGCATCCGGTGCAGCCGCTGGACCCCGGCGCGAACCCTGGCGGCGGAAAACGGGTCTAGAGCACCTGGTAGGTATCGATACCGGCCAGGAATAATTCGTAGCGGGCCTCGATGGCCTCACGCACCGCGAATGCCGGCAGCCCGGTGACGATGCCGCGTCGTATCCCCATCCAGCCGATGCCGTCAAACGTGCCCATGCTGAGAAAGAACCCGAGCTCGCGCGCGCCGTAGACCGGCAGCCGACGCCGCGCGATGAGCCGCTCGATGGCCGCGGCCACGTGGCGGCCCTTGCGCACCGCGGCCTGGGCGCTCGCTCCATTCAGGCCACGACCGGCGTAGTGGGAGCAGTCGCCGGCCGCAAACACCCGTTCAAACGGCACAGCGTCCGCCAGCACCTGCCCGGCCGCGTTAGTCTGCAACATCGTCGGGTTGCCGCGCAGACCGGCGAACATCAGGTTCCGCGCCGAACTGAGATGGCGCGAGCGCCCGTCCGCACGTTCGATCTGCAGGCCCCGTGCGTCGGCGTCGACAAACCGCGTCTGTCGCAGATAGTCGATGCCGCTCTGTCGCAGGCGGCGGACGACGTAATCATGGAACGCGACCGGCAACCCGGGCAGCAGGCGTTCGCCGCCGTCCACCAGCCGCAGTCGACAGCGGGCGCCGGCCCGGCGCAACGCGTCATTCAATTCGAACAGATATTGGAGGCCGGTGGCGCCGCCGCCGACGACCGTGACCCAGGGGCGCCCCGGCATGGCCGCCAGCGCTTGTATGTATCGGCGGCCGTCGCGCTGGCGCAGATCCGCCAGACCCAGCCATCCAGGCTGCCGCGGGCGCGGCCGCGGGCGCGCGCCGACCGCCACGACCATCACGTCGAAGCGGATGTCGCCATCGGCCACGGACAGACGGCGACGTCGGGCCGCCTCGACCAGCGCCTGCGGACCGAGTCGTGGCCTGGCGCGGCGATGGACAAAATCATAGCGTTGGGCGAGATCCGCGAACGGGATCCGGTAGCGGGCCAGGCCGTGATTGAGCGCCTCGTGCAGCCGCGTCTGCTGCAGATGATAACGGCCGGGATCGACCAGGATGCGGCGGGTGTCGGGCAGCCGCCGGGCCAGTTCCATCAGACAGCTCATCCCGGCATAGCCGCCGCCGACAACGACGATGTTCATCGGCCCGGCACCGGGCGATGCTGACCGCGCTGGGACGCGAGCACACCAAACAGGATCACCCCCAGCGCGATGATGGATTTGATGGGCAGCGTCTCCTGGAGCACGGCCGCACCCAGCATCACCGCCCACACCGGGATCAGATAATTGATCAGCGACAGGAAGGTGGCGCCGGCCTCGGCCACGATCCGGAAAAAGATCACCGTGGCCACGCCGGTGGACAACACCCCCAGCGCTACCACCGACAACGTTGGCCCGGTTCCTGCATCGCGGGGCCAGAGGGGGCCGGTCCACGCGGTCGCGATCGTGGCAAGGACCGCCGAGCAGAGCACGACCCAGCCCGCGACCACGCCGGCGGGCAGCGGCGGGCTGCGCCGGGCGACGATCAGATTGAGGCCATAACAAACCGCGCCGCCGAGGATCGCGAGCTGGGACAGCAGCGCGGTGCCCTCGCCACGCAAGGCACCGAGCGCCTCGGGGCCGGTCAGGATGACGATACCGGCGAAACCCAGCGCAAAACCCAGTGCCCGCCAGCGGTTGAGACGCTCGCCCGGGACCAGGAAATGGGCCAGCACCAGGACCACCAGCGGCATGACCGCCATCAGGATGCCGGTCAGACCCGACGGGATCCGCTGCTGGCCCCAGGTGATCAGAAAAAACGGCAGCGCGTTGCCAAGCACGGACATGATGATGATCGCCACCCAGGCGCGGGGCTCGCGCGGTATCGGCTGGCCCCGTAGCGCAACCAGCGCCATCAGGAATGCGGCGCCGATCCACAGCCGGCCCGTCACCAGCTGCAACGGGCTAAAACCGTCAAGGGCGATATCGGCCAGGCCGAACGCAGAGCCCCACAACACGACCAGCAGAAACAGCAGCAGCCAGTCGGCCGCCGAGGGACGGGTCATGGTGGACTCACTTCGGCCGGCCGCGCGACGCCCGCGGCGGTTCATCGCCCGCGTCGTCGCCAGCACCCGGCTCGTGTTCGCGGCGCTGGTGCTCGGATTTGTCGGCGGCACGCTCCGCTTGTTTGCGCCGCACTTCCTCCAGCATCACCTGCAGCCATTCATTCATCGCGTCTGTCTGCCCTCACCGTGCACCCAGGCCCAGGTTTTCGACGCCCGGGTCAGCACCCGCTGCTGATCCTCGTCCAGCAGGAATCCCTGCTCCACCAGCGCTGCCGCCGCGGCCGCAACCTGGCGCAGATAATCATCACGATCGCGGTACAGGCTGGCCACAGACGGGCGCGGATCACCGTTGGCCACTGCGCTCGCGTCATCCACAGCCAGCGGCGCGATCATCCCCACAAAGTCGTTTAGTTCCGCGGGCTGATGTAAGCCTCCGCGGAGCGACCAGGGCGTATAGGTGGCCAGCGGCACCGTGATTTCAACGTTGCGCACGCCGCCCAATTCGTTGCCCATGGTGTCGACCGCCGGGACCTGGGTGACAAAAGGGGGACCCAGCCAGGGCGGCTGTTTGCCGATCACACCGCGCGACCAGTCCGGGCCATAGTCGGCCCGGTAGGCGACGTGAGCGCGATCGGGCGCGGTCAGACCAGGCAGATCGACAAAACGGAACGCGTCGGGTGTTACCAGCTCGCCACGCGCTCGTTGCGGGTAGCGGCTGTGCGGCGGCGCCTGGTCCCGGGCCACCCAGTCCACCAGCCTTGATAACAAGGCGCGCAGATTGACCAGGAAGTCCAGCGGGTTGCTGCGCCATGCCCGGCCGTCAGCCAGCGCGGGCACCTGCGGCGACGGCCACGCGCCAACATAGTGCTGACCGCTGGCCAGATGATAGATGCGCTCCTGGACCGCCGCTTCCAGATCCTGGCCGTCCACCGCGGTGTGGATCAGCGAGGCCGCCCGTCCCCAGTACTCGTAACCGGTGTTGGTGACCATCACTTTTGGCCGGTGCGCAGGATCCAGCGCATCGAGCAGACCGTCGTCGCGGCCGGTCACCGGGTCCGGCGTGGGCAAGCTGGCAAAGGGATACAAGTCAGTGGGATAGAAAAACGCGGAATAGCGATGCGCGTCACGCGACGGCTGTGCAAAACGGTGGTTGAAGCTGCCGCGTCCGGCGCCGGCGGTATGGATCAGCATGCCGTCGAACACCCGTCGGCCCTGTTCGTCGACGTTGAAACCCTGGTACAAAAACTGGCGCAGGAAGCGACCGGTTTGTGAGACGCCGAACGCGATAGCATGGCGGACCGGGAATACGGCCTTGGGGTCAAAGCGTGCATAGGCCATCAGATCCCGGATCATGGCCAGACCGAGGCCGACGACGACCGGATCCCGGGCCACATAGACCAGCTCATAGACGTGACCCGGCTTAAAACCGCCGTCGAGACTGATCCAGCCGTCGTCATCGCTCCAGCCAACATCCATCGTTCGCCCGAAACGCCAGCGTTCGCGCGGGACTTCGCGACGTGGTTCGTCGCGGCCGGCGCGCCGATACAACACGTTGCGCGGATCCGCACGATCGTAAACCGGGTAAGGCCGGTGACCCCGATGACCCAGGGCCAGCGCGGGCACCGGCGCATCCACCACCCAGTCGCTGCGCGCCAGACCCGTGAGCGGCGCGTCGGCGCCTCGCGCTACGGGCGCCTCCAGCCTCAGATTGCCCGGCTGGTCAGACACGTCGAACTGCCAGCCCACCCAGATCACCGTCAGACCCAGGCGCATCAGCAGGCCGTCGCCAAACGCATCCGGTTTGACCGGGTCGGCCGCACTAACGGTGGCGCCGTTGAAGTAGCGCAGCGATGCCTTGCCGCCGCGGTTGCTGACCTCGAGCAAACCGACGCCGTTTGATCGTTTGGGATCCACGGGTTTGAGCACCATAAAGTTGGCGCGCGCCCGGACCCGGCCGTCGCTATCGCGGGGCGCCAGACCCAGATCCGTTATTCGGCCGTTGGCTTCGTCATCCGGATCGACGGCGATGGTCACGATGCCGGCAATCTTTTCGTAGGCGCCGGCCTCACCAAACGCCTGGCCGTCGAGCAAAGACACGCGCTGGGTGACCTGGAGGTCCACTACCGCCGCCGCGGCGGGCGCTGAGCCCAACGCCGCCAACAGCAGCAAGAGGGCTCCTGGGCGACCAACAGTGGCGATGGCGTCGGGCAAGATAGCGCTCCCTGTTGCGGGCATGGATCCGGGCAACGATGCGGCGGTCAGTTCGGGCTGCCGACCCGCGACCGGCCCATTGTAGCGCCTGGCCGGTTCGATCAGCCGCGGCCGGGGTGGCGCCGCGGCAGGAACAAAGGCAGCAGCAACAGCCCCGCGACAAATCCGCCGATGTGCGCCCGAAACGCTACGCCACCGCTGCCCGGCTGGGCCAGCAGAGAACTCAGGAGCTGGATCAGGAACCAGAAACCCAGCACCAGCAGGGCCGGCAGGCGCACGATCTGCAGCACAAAGAATACCGGCACGACCACGCGCACCTGGGCGTGGGGATACATCAGCATATAAGCGGCAAGCACCCCGGAGATCGCGCCGCTGGCACCGATCATCGGGATCCTCGAGGCCACATCGGGCAAGACCTGAGCCAGCGCAGCGGCCACACCACAACAAAAGTAGAAGATCACAAACCGCAGGCGGCCAAAACGGTCCTCCACGTTGTCGGCGAAGATCCACAGGAACAGCAGATTACCGAGCAGATGCATGATGCCGCCATGCAGGAACATCGAGGTGAGCACGGTCAGAGACGGCGGAATCAACGCCAGCTCCGGCGGCAACGCCGCGCGTCCGCTCAACACCGCCGGCACCAGTCCAAACGAAAACATCGCGCGGCGGAAACCGTCGGCACCGAGCGTGAGCTGCCACAAGTAAGTCGCCGAACACAATGCGATGATCACGTAGCTGATCACCGGCGTGCGCCGGACCGGGTTGTCATCCTGGATCGGGATCACTGCGGCTTAGCGTCGTTCAGTCAATGTCGCCGCTCCACGGCGGTGACGCTTGCGCGGCCTCCGGCAGCCGGTCCCGCAGCAGCCCGGCCAGCGCCCGCAGGCAGACCTCGTCATCCGACAGCGGGCCCTGGCCAAAGACACCACTGTCCATACCCTGCTGCACCCGCTCGATCAGGTCCTTGTCCTCGACGTTGACCTGCCGGTTGACCCGCCAGTTCAGGTAACGGGCCAGACGCATCTCGCGCCGCGCGTCCGGCAGCGCATAGGGAATCTCCCGGATCATCGTGCGGCCAGGCCCAAGCGGGATCATCTGCATAAAGTCCACCTGATCCGGATACAGGTCGAACGCCAGATTCGGCCACATCAGGAAATAATTCCAGCGCCGGTCCAGCGGCTCGGGCAGATGAGGCACCTGCGGCAGTGTCCGGCAATACATCGCGCCGGAACCCCTGGCACGTTGCGGATCAAGGTCCGCGCTCATATGCATCACGTGGCGGCCGGCCTCGAGCCGATAACTGTCACCAGCCAGCGCGGACAGACCGCGGTGGGCGAGATTGATGTGCAAACCGTCGGCATAATTCTCCACCACTGTTTTCCAGTTCACGTCCCGCGGCCGCATCGTCAGCCGCCCCAGAGCACGCATCTCCGGCAGCCGATAGGCGGAGATGATGCCGGCCCAGGGCGCCATCATCTCGGCGACGCAGGGCCCGTCGCCCGCGCAGCGGACAAATATGAAGCCCTCCCAGATCTCCAGCTCCGGTGCGTGGAGCGACCACTCTTCTGGCCGGAGCTTGGTGTAGGCATCCGCGCCCGGCACGCCGATGAGCCGGCCCCTGAGGTCATAGGTCCAGCCGTGATAGGGGCAGGTAATGCGGCCGCGGGCGCAATGCCCGCCCCCGTCCACGGCGCCATCCAACAGGCGCGCGGCGCGATGCCGGCAGACGTTGTAAAAAGCACGGATCTCTCCGTCGTCACCGCGGATCACCACCACCGGGCGACCGAGAAAGTCGAGCCGGCGGTAGTCGCCCGGTTCGGGGATGTCGCTGACATGACAGACCACCTGCCAGGAGGGCAGCAGCACCTGTTCGACTTCCCGCTCGAAGAAACGCGGATCCGAATAGACCCAGCCCGGCAGGCCCAATGCAACGCGTTCAGCACTGCCGTCAACGGTCTTGGCGGCGCACCGGTCAGCCATAGACCCGGGTCGCCAGTCGGCGTGCTCGGCGACGTGCGTTCCTCAGCTGCCGCCCGATTTCCGCACCCAGCGCCGCCGTCAGATCACCGTGTTCGCGGGCGACGCTCCTGAGCACTTCCAGATCCTGGTGCCAGCCGAGTTGGTCGCCGAGCCGTTCGAGCAGTTCGACACGACCGGTATCTGCCGGGTCGGCGAGCACGGAACGCTGGTGGTACTCCCGCTTCGTGCGCTTACGCAGGGTATGCCATTGCTCCGGGCGCGTGCGGCCCGACAGGCCGCGGAAAACGGATGCAGCCCCGGCACGGGTGCGTTTGACCGCAAGCGAAACCGTTGCTGGCGTCAGCGACGGCACGGGTCGTCTGGCCAGATCTCCGGCGAGTTCCCGTAGCTCATCGCGGATCACGGCGACAAAATCGGTGTCGAAGGCGCCCGCGTCGAGCAGGCGCGCGCGGCGCGCCTCCAGATAGCGCTCGAAATCCGCGACGTCCGCACGTTTGAGTCTGCCGCCCGAAGCCAGCACCGTTTCACGCAAACTCAGCAGATTCACATCGGCATCGCGCAGCTCGCACAGACGGCGACCGATGTCACGACACAGACGCTCCTCCTCGCGCAGGTCGTTCCCGGTGGCGTCGGCGATCAGACGCAGCACCGCCCGTACCCATTTCATATTCTTGCGTGACTGATGCACCGCCGCTTCGTGCGTCACCGCCGAGTCATGGAGCAAGCGTTCAGCCTGGTCCAGACGCGCCAGCAACTGCTCGTGGATGCGGTGACCCAGGGGCGCCTTGTCGACATTGAAGATGCTGGCGGTCGGCTCAGACAAGTTCCGCTTCCCCCGTGGATCATCATCGCGGACGCGACGACGTTCCCCTATGACTGCTCAAGATTCATGGCTCCAGCGGCAGACGCCACAGATGGCTGCCGCTGGCGTCGATCAAACAAAGCATATCTGTTCCGCAGCGCATCGGCTGTAACCCGGGCCAGGGCAAGCTCAGCCGCCGCCGCCAACTCAAACCGCCATCCCGGCTCAGCAACAGCTGCGAGACGCCGCCAAGCTCCAGCAATAGCTGCCATTGCAACGGCCGCACAGCGTCCTGTAGCAGGCTTGCTGCGCTGGCCGGTCCCGGCAGGTCTCCGGCCAGCATCTGCCAGCTCTCGCCGCCGTCGTGACTGTGCCAGATCTGTGTGTCGCTGCGCCGGGTCGTGACCAGCAGACGGCCGCGGACGCCGAACGCGCCGGTGGCCTGGGCCAGCGCGTATCCCTCGGGCGAAGACGCTGCTGACAATGACTTTGTTTCCCGCTTGACGCCCGCTGTCCATACGTTCTGCAACATCGAGCCGCCCGCGGCAGCCGCCTCAGGGACAAGTGGCCCGAGCGCGCCGTGCTGCCCGAGTCGCTGGATGCCGCCGGCCGGCAGCGCCCACTGCAGCCACAAGGCGTCAGGATCCGCCGGATTCTGCGCTATTCCGTTCAGCGGCGGCAGCACCGCGGCAGCGGTGGTCTTGACCGAGGCTGCCTGCCCGGCGGACGTTATACGGATGCTCACCACCGCAATATTGGAGTCGCGGCGGCCGTCGCTGGCCCGGAAAGAAAAGCTGTCGCTGCCGGCGCCACCGGGTAGATAGGTGAAGCGGCCACTGCTGGCTTCGAGGTCGCGAAGGCTGCCCAAACCAGGGCCGGATACCACCCGATAACGCAGACTGTCTCCGTCCGGGTCGGTGGCGCGCATAAACGCGGTCAGCGGGCCCACGCCCGAGATCTGGTAGAAGGCGTCCGCGGCCACCGGCGGGCGATTGTCCTCGTCCGGCGGCAAGCTGTTGAAATCGTCGTCGCCGCTGCTACAGCGGATCACGGTCTTGCCGGTCAGCAGCAGCCAGATCAGCGAGACGAAAATGAGGCGTCGCGTGGTTACGTGCATCCGTGGGGCTTCAACAAGCGAGACGTCGCTCGAACTCTAGCACGCCTGCCCGGACCCTCGATGAAGCACTGGCGACACGCTACACTCAGCACATGATGCAATGCAATACCAACGACGGGGCGATATCTGAAGCCCAGCGGCTGGGCTTTGCTGCCCTCGCCGCCCGTGGCCTCGATATCCCCATGGACGAATCCGGCCGTCAGCACTGGCAGGACAATTTCAACAGCATCCCGGCCATGCACTACATGGGCTGCCGGCTGGATATGTCGCACGAGCGCGTGGTCGTGGTGCGCCTGCCGGAGGTCCGGCCCCATCACCAGGGCGGGATGGGCACCGAGGCGGTGAACGGTGCGGTGATCGCCGGGCTGTGTGATTGCGCGCTCGGCGTCGCCGGCGTGGTCCATTTCCCGGACCAGCGGGCCGGCACCATCGAGCTGGCGATCAAGTTTATGCGGCCCACAGTGGGCCAGTCGGTGACGGCGTATGCGGTCGCCTTGAAGAGGGCTGCCAGCGTCGCGTTTGCCGAGGTGGAACTCTACAGCGCAGGCAGGCTTTGCTCTATCGCGACCGGGATGGTGTCGACGGCTTCGTCCTGAACCCGGAATGTCAGTGGATGGCGCCCCACTGCAGCACTTCTACGTCCTCGGAGCTGACGTCGAGATTGCTGGCGAGCATCCGGCAGAGTTCACGGGCGCCGATCGAGGTGCGGGGATGAGAGCTCAATTCGACCACACCGCAGTACTGTGTGACCACTTCCTGGTCATGCTCGTGGACAACAAAGCTGGCGTAGTACTGTGCGCTCATGGTTCAAAACTATCCTCCGCAAGCCCCATCCATCTGCGAAATGGTTCACAATTCCCACTATTGGACCGACGCTGCTTTTGGCGCCGGAGGTGGCGGCCGGGGGGCAGGGCTGCCTAGAATGCTGAAATACTCTTTGACTCTCATCCGAGGCTGAATCCGATGAAACGTTGCGCGCGCTCGCTGTTTGCCGCTGGCATCCTCATGGTCTGGGCCGCAGGCGGGGCCCTGGCCGATGGTCGGCGTCCACGAAGGCGACGTGGGTTATGTCAACGTCGTGCGCAGCGGCTCCACGGTGGGCGCTGTCTCGGTATTGCTCAACGTCGGTGTCGGCGGCACCGCCCGTTTCGGCACCGATTTCGATATCGAGCTGCCGCTGGGCGTGGTGCAGATCGCTGACGGCAAGCTGTCGGCAAGCGTCAAGATCACTGCGCTCAACGACTCCGACGTAGAGGGCACCGAATATGCCACGCTGTCCCTGAGTTCAGCGACCGGCGCCACGCTGGGGGCGGCCAATAACCTGACCCTGGATATTCTCGACGCCGATTCTGCGCCGACGACGCTGTCGTTCGAGAGTTCGTCCACACTGCGGATCGACGAAGGTGAAGAACAGATCCTGGCCGTCATCCGCGGCGGTGCCGCTGGCCTGGCGGATATCAGCGTAACCGGGCAGCCCGGCAGCGCCACCCTCGGCGTCGACTACGCCGACGTCACGCAAACCCTGCAGCTCGGCGCCGACCAGCAGAGCGCGGAATTTTCTCTGTCCGCGCTCAACGATGACGAATTCGAGGGCACCGAAACGCTGACCCTGGTGCTGTTCGACGGCGTGCCGGAAAGCCAGGTCGTGCCGGGTGGCCGCAACCGGCTGGTGCTGATCGAGGACAGCGAGCCGAATCAACCGGGCGAATTCAGCCTGCGGGTCGTGGGCGGCAACACCGTCCCGGAGACGGTGGGCACCGTGACCTTCCGCGTGGAACGCGATCGCGGCGACTCCGGCGCGGTGACCGTCGACTATGTGACCGCGGACGGCAGCGGCGACACACGCGCCGTCGCCGACGAACAATACGAGCCGGCCACCGGTACATTGTTGTTCTCGGACCTGCAGACTCAGGCGGAGTTCTCGATCAATATCATCGACGACAATACGGGCAGCTCGAACAACCTGGATTTCTCGGTCTACATCGTCAACCCGACCGGGCTCTCAAACCTCAACCCCGACGCCAGCAGAATCGTGCTCGACGTCGAGGATGACGACGGCGGCGACGACGATGACGATTGCCCGTTCCTCTGTGGCGATGACTGTTTTATCGCCACTGCTGCCTTTGGCAGCCGTCTCGACCCCCACGTGGGCGCGCTGCGCGCGTTCCGCGATCAGGGGCTGATGCGGATCCTGCCGGGCCGCTTGTTTGTCGCCACCTACAACACCCTGTCACCGCCGCTGGCGCGCTTTATCGCAGAGCGGGACGGACTGCGGGCCGTGGTACGAGCCGTGCTGTGGCCCCTGGTGATCGCGGTGGAGAATCCTGCCTTCAGTCTGGCCGGTCTGGCGCTGCTCGTCGGGGGCGCGGGTCTGCGGCGCAGGCGGCGACGTCTCTGATGTCGCGCCCGGCCACTGTCGCGGGCAGGCCGGACGGCCCGAATTGTGAATTCTGAAACGTCCGTATTGGTCACCGGTGCGTCTACCGGTATCGGCAGAGCCACCGCCCTGCATCTCGCCGACCTGGGCATGAAGGTCTACGCGGGCGTGCGCCGGGACGAGGATGCCGCCGATCTGGAGCAACAGGGACCGGTCATCGCGGTGCGTCTCGATGTCACGTCTTCGGCCGACGTAGACGACATCGCGCAGCGGATCGAGGCCGATGGCGGCCTCGATGGTCTGGTCAACAATGCTGGCGTTTACCTCGGCGGCGCGCTCGAATTGATGCAAGACGACGAGATCGAAAGCACCTTTGCGGTCAACGTCATCGGTCTGCTGCGGGTGACCCGGGCCTGTCTGCCCATGTTGCGTGCGCGTCGCGGCCGCATCGTCAACGTCAGCTCCATCTCCGGTCTCGTCGCGCTGCCAGGCGTGTCTGTCTATGCCGGCTCAAAGCACGCGGTCGAGGCGATCAGCGATGCGCTGCGGGTCGAACTGTCGACCTTTGGCGTGCGCGTGATCGCGGTAGAGCCGGGCAGCATTGATACCGAGATCTGGAGCAAGGGCGCCAGACGTGATCAAGCATCATCGAGCCAGAGCGACGCCGCGCTGAGAGAACTCTACAGCCCTCTCCAACGCCTGCTGGAAAAACTCAACCGCAACCCGCGCGGGATATCGCCCACGGCAGTGGCTACGGTCATCGGTGACGCGCTCACCGCGCGCAATCCGCACAACCGCTATCTGGTAGGGACCGATGCCCGCTCGCTGGCGCTGCTACGTTATCTGCCGGAGGGTCTGCGCGACCGGCTGATCGGCACCCGGGTCTGGCGCGACTAGAACCAGACGCAACCCACGACTCAAGGTCGGAGATAGCGGCGGCCCGACTCGGGTTCCAGCATGCCGCCCCCGGTCATGAAACGCACCGGTACAGATTGAGTCTTGCCCCAGCTCGAGGCGCGATAAACGCCGAAGTGCAGATGCGGCATGGTCGACTTGCCGGTATTGCCCGAGTAGCCGATCAGCGTACCGGGCTCGATCTGCTGTCCGACCGCGACCACTGCGCCGCGATGTTGCAGATGGTAATACTCACCGGTGGTCATATCGTCGTGCAGGACCACGATGAAATTGGCATATCGAGCACAGCCGGGTTCCCAGCAGGCTCGATCGTGGCTTTCCTGCACACGCACCACGACACCGCCGCGGGCCGCGTGTACCGGCGTCCCCACCGGCATGTCGAAGTCCACGGTCCAGCGCTCCAGACCCGTGTGGCTGAACGACGCGCCGTAGCCCTGCAGCACGCGGAAGCTGCGGCCGGGCGCATAGGGCAACTGGTAGACGTGGCTGTCATCGTGGACAGCATCCAGCCGCCCCACGGCCCAGTCGAACTGGTACCGATAATCACCATCGCCGTCCGCGCCGGGACCGGTGAGGACCGCGAGCGTAAGCCGCTCGCCGCCATCCAGGGACCGGGTCACCTCCGCGGACGGACTCACCTGCATGTCATCGCTGAGCACCCGCAGCGACACGGTCAACGGCCAGGGCTGGAGGTTATTGGCGACGAGCTCGACGTGGCCGGCAGCGGGCTGCGGTTCGACGCAGACCCAGCCGAGGGAACAGGCATCCGCGAAACAAGCAAGCGGATGGATCAGCAGCAGGACGCCGGCGAGCCGCCTGATCATCCGTCCGGCGCGTCTTTCTCTGCCGCTTCTGGCTGGTAATAGGCCACCGCCAGCGGCCGCACCAGCGGCGCACGGGCCAGCCAGACGTCCGCATCCTCACTATCATCCGCGACCGGAAGCGGCGTACCCAGACCCTCGCGGGTGATACGCGCGACACGCCCCCAGTCCACGGTCACCTCGGGCGCGCCATCGGGGGCACTCTTGAGTTGGCGGTCGATCAGCTCCAGCGCCGCGAGCCAGTCGCCACCGCTTTCTTCCAGCGGATGGCGAGCCGCGAACACCAGATTTTTGCCCGACCAGCCTGCCTGGTAAGGCTGATCGATAATGTGCACCGGCGTGCCCTTTGGCACCAGCTTGTGGAGCGCCGCGATGTCTTCCGGATACAGCCGGATGCACCCATGGCTGACGCGCATCCCGACGCCATAGGGTTTGTTGGTGCCGTGGATCAGATAGCCGGGCATGGCCAGACGCAGCACGTGTTGGCCGAGTGGGTTGTCCGGCCCGGGGGGCACCACTCGCGGCAGCGGATCACCGTCCGCGGCGTGCTCGGCCAGCACCGACTCCGGCACATACCAGGATGGATTGGTGGCCTTGGCGTTGACCGTGGTCGAACCCAGCGGGGTCGACCAGCCGACCCGGCCGATGCCGATGGGATGGGTGTAGACCATGCGCTTGCCGTCCGCATCCGGGACCGGGAAATAAAACAGCCGCATGCTGGCAAGATTGAGTACCAGACCGTCGCGGTGTGTCTCCGGCAGGATGAACTGCGTCGGCAACAGGATCTCTGTGCCCTCGCCCGGCAGCCAGGGATCGACACCGGGGTTGGCGGTCACCAGCTCGTCATAGCCCAGATCGAACAAGCGCGCCAGATCCGCCAGCGTATCCTCGTGGCGGCTGCGTATCCGCTGCAACTGGCCGACGACATCCTGGCCCTCGGCGAGTTCGAACACATAGCTGGGGACCGGATCCCGCGCTTCGGCAATCGCCGGTCCCGCGGCGACGAACAGACTGATAAGACTCAGGGCGGCGAACCGCTCACGCATATTCCCGATTCCTCGAATTGATACTCGATCATGCGACCGTGCGCCGGTCACGACCCCGATACTTTACCAGTCCGGACGCGGGCTGGCCGCTTTGCTGTTGTGGGCTTTGACCGCAGAACGGGCCGTCAGTTGCGGGCAAAACAGGTTTCGCGCACGACGCAGATCGGACCCGCTGCCCGCGGCGTGCGGATAAAAACGGCTCGCCCGCGGACGTGGATGCGGCGGTGATCAGGCCCCGTTGCCGTCAACCACCGCCAAAACGCGACTCCTGGTACGCCCGGGCGGCGCTGCGCAAACCGGCGGCCGCACTGCCCTCCACCGCCGCCGCCACCTTTTCGCCCAGCGATTTGCGTCCTTTCCACTGGACACGATAGAGGTCCGCGTCCTGCAGTCGCGCGACCAGCAGATCATCGCTGGTCGCCACTTCGTCGATCAGGCCCAGCTGCACAGCGCGACTGCCGTACCAGTGCTCGCCGGTCGCCACCGCATCGAGATCCACCTCAGCGCGATATTGGGCGATGAGTTCCCGGAACAGATGATGCACGTCCTCCAGTTCTTCCCGCAGCTTGTCCCGGTCGGCGTCGCTGTTCTCACCGAACATGGTCACGGTGCGCTTGTAACGTCCGGCCTTGAGCTGCTCGACCTTGACTCCGTGCCCATCCAGCAGCCGATAAAAATTCGGGATCTGGGCCAGCACGCCGATTGACCCGATGATCGCGAACGGCGCGGCGACGATGCGGTCGGCGACGCAGGCCATCAGGTAACCGCCGCTGGCGGCGGCCCGATCGACGCTGACGGTCAGCGGGATGCCCTGCTCCCTGACCCGCACCAGCTGTGCGGCAGCGAGGCCGTGCTCGTGCACCATGCCACCGTAGTTCTCCAGTCGCAGCAACACCTCGTCCTCGGGCGTCGCCAGCGCCAGCACCGCGCTGATCTCGTGGCGCAGATTGGCCACGGCTGTCGCCTTGATGTCGCCCTTGAAATCGATCACGTAAATCCGACGGCGCGGTTCCTCGGACTTGCCCCTGGCCTTGTCTTCTTGCTTGCGGGATTTGCTGAACGCCTTGAGCGCTTTCTTTGGCAACACCGATTTACGCAGCGTATCGATCATCGATCGATAGCGGTCGTTGAGGCTGTGCACGACCAGCCCGCCGGGTTCACGGGTCTTCTTCGAGGCGGCCGCCGCGGCGCCGATGACAAACACCGCCGCTGCGACAAAGGTCAGGGTCTTGGCCAGGAACAGGCCATACTGGAAAAAGAATTCTTTCACCGCCGACTCCCCAGGGCTCTGATGACAGAGCCCCCTATGGTACCTGCATCAGGTGGCGGTGTTGCACTCGCCGGGCCGCCGCGGGGGAGTCTGGCGTTTGCTCTGGCAGCAGGCCCGGCCGGGTCCGGCGTCAGCGTTGAGCGTCCAGCCGCTGCTTCCATCTGGCCAGCAGGATGTCGAGATGAGTGGTTTTGCGGGTCCCGTTGGCCAGAGTCGGCGGCCGCAGCCGGGCCACGGGCGATCCGCTGGCTGCAGCCAGGCGCCAACTTGCTTCCTGAATCCGATTCATGATCTGCGCTCCATCGTGGTGTGGTATCTGATAGACGCGCGGGGGGCGGGATTGGTTGCATCCAGGCGGAAAAACCCGCTCAGATCAGCTTGCGGCGGCCTCGCCCAGACCGACGTTGTTCTTCTCGAACACCCGGTCGGCGCGATAGCTGGAGCGGACCAGCGGGCCGGACACGACTTCGAGGAAACCCATTTCCAGTCCCCATTCGCGGTACGCGGCGAACTCGTCCGGTGTCACGAACCGCTGCACCGGCAGATGGTGGGCGGTAGGCCGCAGATACTGGCCGAAGGTGACGATATCCACCTGCCGCAGACGCAGATCCTTCAGGGTCTCGCGGATCTCCGACTCGGTCTCGCCAATACCGAGCATCAGGCTGGTCTTGGTCAGCACCCCGGGCTGCCGGGTCTTGGCGTGCGCCAGCACGGACAGGGTCTGCTCATAACCGGCGCGGGCGTCGCGCACCGGATGGGTCAGGCGGCGCACGGTCTCGACGTTCTGCGCGAACACATCCAGACCCGATGACACGACCGTGTCCACGTCCGCCAGGCGGCCACGGAAATCCGGGGTCAGCGCCTCTACCGCCGTGTCCGGGTTGAGGTCTTTGATCTCCCGTACGCAGGCAGCGTAGTGACCAGCGCCGCCATCGGCGAGATCGTCCCGGTCGACGGAGGTGATCACCACATAGCGCAGATCCATCAGCTGCACCGAGCGTGCCGCATTGACGGGCTCCTCAGGATCCAGCCAGCCGCCGGGGTTACCGGTATCGACGGCGCAGAACTGGCAGGCCCGGGTGCATACGGAACCCATGATCATGATGGTGGCGGTACCGTGGTTCCAGCACTCGCCGATATTCGGGCACATGGACTCTTCGCAGACTGTCGCCAGCCGGTGCTCACGTACGTTCTGCCTGACCTGCTGGTAGCCGGGCCCCGCCGGCATACGTGCCTTGATCCATGCCGGTTTGCGCTCGATCGGCGCGCTGCGGGCGGTGGACTTGACGCCGTTCTTTATCGCCGAGAATCCCTGCTCGGTGCGGAACTTTGTGCCGCTGCGGACGACCGGTATGCCCTTGAATTCGCTCACAACTGAACCTGGCTGCGCCAATGACCGTAAGACGGGCTATTCTCGCATGGGCACACGGACATTGAAACGTAACTGGCTTGGGAGCGGTGATGATGGAGCAGCCCTGGAGTCTGGTCGGAAAGACAGCGCTGGTGACCGGCGCCACCCGCGGCATCGGTCGCGCCGTCGCCGAGCAGTTGCTGGGGCTCGGCGCCCGGGTCGTGTTTACCGCGCGCAACGGCGAGGAAGTGGTGGAACGCGAGAGCGCCTGGACCAAGGCAGGGGGCAGCGCGATGGGCGTAACCGGCGATGTCGCGTCCAGCGAGGACCGCTCGCGGCTGCTGGCGCTGGTAGACGATCTCTCCGGCGGGCTGGACATCCTGGTCAACAATGTCGGCACCAATCTCCGGCGACCGGCCAGCGACTACAGCAACGACGAGATCCGCGCGTTGTTCGCCACCAACCTGGACTCCGCGTTCGACCTCAGCCGGCTCTGCGTCGATACGATGAGCGATCGCGAGGCAGCCATCGTCAACGTCGCCTCGGTCGCCGGCCTGACCCATCTGTGCACCGGCACACCCTACGCCATGACCAAGGCCGCGATGATCCAGATGACGCGCAATCTCGCGGTCGAATGGGCGCCAAGAGGGATCCGGGTCAACGCGGTGGCGCCCTGGTATATTGATACGCCGCTGGCGCGACAGGTGCTGGCCGATGCGGAATACCGGGCCGCAGTCATCGATCGCACACCGATGGGCCGCATCGGTGTGCCCAAGGAAGTCGCTGCCGCCGTGGCCTTCCTGTGCCTGCCGGCATCCAGCTATGTCACCGGCCAGTGTCTGGTGGTCGACGGCGGCTTTAGCGTCTGCGGGCTGCAGGTGCCGGGCCGTCCGTGAGCCGGCTGGCTATACTGAGCGCCGCCAACTCCAGCAACAGGCCGCATCCATGACCACAGGACCGCTGCGAAAAATGGGTAGCCAGGCCGGCCATCCGGTGGATTATCGCCTGCGCATCGCCGACGCCGAGCTGGCACTGACACCGAAAGTCGGTCACGACTTCGCGCTGCGCTTCGAAGGCGAGATCCGCTGCGCGAACTGTGGCCGGACCACCCGCAAGAGCTACAGCCAGGGCTATTGCTTCCCCTGCAGCCAGCGGCTGGCGGCCTGCGATCTGTGTATCGTCCGGCCCGAACGCTGCCACTTCGACCAAGGCACCTGCCGCGAACCCGAATGGGGCCAGGCGCACTGCATGCAGCCCCATTTCGTCTATCTGGCGAACACCAGCGGACTCAAGGTCGGCATCACCCGTGCCCATCAGGGCATGACCCGCTGGATCGATCAGGGCGCCAGCCAGGCGCTGCCCATCCTGGAGGCCGCCAGCCGTCATCTGTCCGGGCTGGCGGAGATCGCGCTGGGCCGACATGTCGCCGACCGCACCGACTGGCGCGCGATGCTGCGTGGCCCGGCCGCCGACGTCGATCTGAACGCGGAGCGCGATCGGCTGCTGGCGCTGTGCGCCGACGAGCTCGACGCGATACGAGCCCGCTTTGGCGCAGACGCGCTGCGTCCGCTGGCGGGCCGCGAGCCGCTGCAGATCGAATACCCGGTCCTGCACTATCCGGACAAGATCCGCTCTCTGAACCTGGACAAGACGCCGGAGATCGCCGGCGTGCTGCACGGGATCAAGGGTCAGTACCTGATCTTCGACAGCGGTGTCCTCAACGTGCGCAAGTTCAGCGCCTATATCGTCTCCGTGGAGAGCTGAAGCCGGGATCCACCGGCCACCACGCCATGGCTCGCTACCGACCGCCCGCGCCGCCCAGCTCGCCGTATATCACGCCGGTGGGGGCGGCACGCCTGCGCGAGGAGCTGGATGAGCTGTGGCGGCGCACGCGCCCGGAGGTGACCCGCGCGCTGGCGGATGCTGCGGCGGAAGGTGACCGCTCGGAGAACGCGGAGTACATCTATCGTAAGAAGCAGCTCGCCGGGATCGACCGCCGGGTGCGCTATCTGCGCAAGCGGCTGGCAGTGATCAAGATCGTCGACAGACCGCCGGATGACCGGGAACGGGTATTTTTCGGCGCCTGGATCCGGCTCGAAGACGAACAGGGCAATAGCCTCGAATACCGTATCGTCGGCGCCGATGAGATCGATCCGCGCCGCAACTACATCAGTTTCGACTCGCCCATGGCACGCGCGGTCATGCGTCGCCGGGCCGGCGACGAGATCAGCGTGGAGATGCCTGGCGGGCTCGCCGCCTTCACCATCACCGAGGTGATCTACCGCGAGAGCGAGTAAACCAGAGTCGCCGGCGGCCGGTCGCGGGGTTAAAATTGAATGCTTGACTGCCCGCGGATCGATCCGACACCGGGCCATCGACGGGGCGCAGCGCCCTTATACGGAGATGCTGATGGATTTCGCACTGACCGAAGAACAAGAGATGATCCGGGATGCCGCCCGCGAATTCGCGCAAAAGGAGATCGCTCCGGTGGCGGCGCATCATGACGAGACCGGGGAGTTCCCCTCCGAGACCATCGCCATGGCCGGGCAACTCGGATTTATGGGTATCGAGGTGCCCGAGGAGTACGGCGGCGCAGGTCTGGACGCGGTGGGCTACGCGCTGGTGATGGAAGAGATCTCTGCAGCCGATGCCGCCCACAGCACGATCGTCTCGGTCAACAATTCGCTGTATAGCAGCGGTATCCTCGACAACGGCAGCGAGGAACAAAAGCACAAATACGTGACCCCGGTAGCCACTGGCGAGGTCGTCGGCGCCTATGCGCTGACCGAGCCACAATCCGGCTCGGACGCCGGCAACATCCGTACCCGGGCCGTGCTCGCCGCGGACGGCAGCCACTATGTGATCAACGGCAAAAAATCCTGGATCACCTCCGGTTCGGTGGCGCGCTTTATCGTCGTGTTCGCAAAGACCGATCCCGAGCAGGAATCTCGAGGTGTATCCGCCTTTATTATCGACACCGAACGTGACGGTTTCGCCTGCGGCAAGACCGAACCGAAGCTCGGCATCCGCGCATCGGCCACCTGTGAAATCGAACTCGATGGATACCGCTGTCCGGTCGAGGATCGTCTGGGACCCGAGGGCGCGGGATTCAAGATCGCGATGGGGGTGCTCGATGCCGGCCGCATCGGCATCGCCGCACAGGCCGTCGGCATCGCCCGCGCCGCTTACGAGGCCAGCCTCGACTATGCTCGCGAACGCAAGGCTTTTGGCGAACCGATAGGCAGCTTCCAGATGATCCAGGCCAAGATCGCGGACATGAAGACGCGTCTTGAAGCGGCCCGTTTACTCACGCTGCGCGCCGCGTGGAACAAGAACCGGGCCAAAGCCGCCGGGCTACGCAATACCACCGAGGCGTGCTGCGCCAAGCTCTTTGCCTCCGAGGCGGCGATGTTTATCACCCACCAGGCGGTGCAGATCCATGGCGGTATGGGTTACAGCCGTGAGCTGCCGCTGGAGCGCTATTTCCGCGATGCCAAGATCACCGAAATCTACGAGGGCACCAGCGAGATCCAGCGCATGGTGATCGCGCGCCAGGAAACGGGGCTCCGATGAGCGCGTTACCGGCCACCGGCGGCGGGCTGATCCGCGCAGTGTCCTTGCTGATGCTGATCGCGTGGGCGGGCGGCGCCGCGCGCGCCGATGAAGCGCGTCAGATCATGTTCGCGGAAGCCGATGTCGCCAGAGCCGCCGCCGTCGAAGCCCGCGCGAGCCTGCTGGCGCCCGACAGCTTCGGCGCAGCCGAGGCGGCGTTCGACAGCGCGTCGGAAGGCTATGACAAGGGTCGCAGTCTTGAACGCATCCGCCGCGCGTTGAGCAAGGCCACCGAGTCCTATCGATTATCGGTAGCGGTCGCCAAACGGGCGCTGACGCCGTTGGCCGTGGCGCTGCAGGCGCGGGCCGCTGCCGCAGAAGCGGGCGCGAACAAGCTCGGTCTCGAGGAATGGAAGGACGGCGCGCGCAGCCTTTGGCTGGCCGCGATCGCGCTGGAGCGCGGCGATCCGGCCCTGGGGCAGAAACGCGCCAAAAGCGCGGTGGAAAAGTTTCGCGCCAGCGAGCTGAAAGCGATCAAGACCAGTCTGCTGGCCGAGACCCGCTCGCTGATCAAGCAGGCCGAGCGGGAACGCGTGCAGCGGTATGCGCCGCTGACGCTGGAGAAAGCCCGCACCTTGCTGAACGAAGCCGAGACCGCGCTGGAGGAGGATCGTTACGATACGGATCGCCCACGCGCGCTCGCCAGAGAGGCATTCTACGAGGCCCGCCATGCCATCCATCTGGCGCGCTTTCTTGCCGCGCAGCGCGAGCAGGACGCGACCGAGGAAGACCTGATTCTGCTGATGGAAGAGCCGTTGCGTCGCGTTGCCGCGGCGGCGGACATTGCAGCCCGCTTTGACCAGGGACCCGACGTGCCCGCTGATCAGGTGGTCGACTATCTGCAGCGCCAGACCGACCGGGTGCAGAATCTGGAGCAGGACCTGGATCAGCGCACGCGTCAGGTGTTTGCGCTTGAGCAGGAAGTCACGGATCTGTATGACCGCCTCGGTGGCGTCGCCGACCAGCGCCAGGCCATGGAACAGGCACTGCAGCGACAGACCATGGAGCGGCAGCGGCTGAGCGAGGTAGAGGCCTTGTTCCAGCGCGATGAGGCCCGCGTGCTACGCCAGGGCGAAAACGTGGTGATCCGGATGACCGGGATCAAATTCGCCGTCGGCAGCGCCGCGATACCGCCCGCCGCGGGCGACCTGATGCATCGTCTCGAGACCGGTCTGCGTCTCTATCCGGACGCGGACATCACCGTGGCCGGCCACACCGACGCATTCGGCGGCGACAGCTACAACTTCGATTTATCGCGACAAAGAGCCGAATCGGTGCGCGGCCAGTTGCTGCAGACTCTGCGTGTTCCGGCGTCGCGCATCGCCGCGGTGGGGTATGGCGAGACCGAACCCGTAGCCAGCAACGATACGCCGGAAGGCCGCGCAGCCAACCGTCGTATCGACGTGATGATAAAACCAGCGCCGTAACCGGGCTAGCCGGCGTCGTCGTCGATGATGCTGACCTCGGCGCTGGTGCGGGATCCGAGTTCGGCGCCGCCCTCCGCATCTGCGATCTCCAGGGTAAAGGTCTCGCTCGATTCGGCGCGGCCATCGTTGACCAGCGGCACGAACAAACGTGTCACGGCCTGACCATCGGCAAATTCTACCCGCTGCCAGTCGGTGCCGATGTAGTCCTGATCGGCGCTGGCTGATCCCGGCAGCGTGCGCCAGCGGAACGCGACAGTGCCGCCGCTGCCCCCGGTGCGTATCACTCTGGCAATCAGCACCGCGCTGGACTCGTCGACCCGATAATTTGCAGCGTCCAGCTGCAGACGACCGGGCCCCTGGGGTGGCGGCGCCACCGGCTCCGGCTGTTCTGTGACGATCGGCGCCGGCGTCGGGTCAGCGTCTACCGATGTTGCGGGCGAGTTATCCGCCGGCATAGCGGTGCCAGTATCTGCACCCCGGTCTCCCGCATCGACAGCGCGCCCGGGTGCCGGCTCAGGACGTGGTGGTTCGTTACCCGCGGCATCGACCTGCGGGACGCCGGTTGCGCTGCTGCCCGGCTCGCCGGCGACCCCTGGTGAAAACGTGCCGCCTGGCGACAACGCGTCTGACCGCTGACTGGGGACGTCGCTGCTTGCGGCGGCAACCGGCGGCGTGACCGGCGGCGTCGCGGGAGCGGTCGCCGGTGGTTCGCGCTGTTCCGCGGCGGGCATCCGGACGAGAAGGCTGTGCAGCGGACCGTCGGGATTTATGACCGCGATCGTGACCAGGATGCCGGCCAGTGCACCGGCCAGTGCGCCGGGCAGGAAACCCGCCAGGCGGCCACCCCTGGGGCGATCGCCGAGGCCCATGGCGCTCAGGAACGCGTTGGCGTCGGCGAATCGGCGCGTGGGCACAAAGCTCAATGCACGTTTGATCGCGCGTCGCTGGTGAGCGGCAATACCCTTGATCCGTCCTGGCCTGACTTTGCGCGCCATCGCATCGTCCGCCGCCAGCCGGTTGAAGGGATGACGACCCGTCACCAATTCGAAGGCCACACAGCCAAGGGAAAACACGTCATCCCTGCTTTCAGGCGCCTCGCCGGCGAGCACCTGGGGACTGGCGTAGGCCGGCGTCCTCGATGGCAATCCGGCGCCGTCGAGTACCGGCTCCAAAGCCCGTCCCGGACGCCGGGTCAGTCCGAAATCCAGCAGCTTCGGCTCGTCGCCGCGACACAGGAACAGGTTGCCCGGCTTGAGATCACTGTGCACATAGCCGCGCTGGTGAAGATGGGCGAGCCCCGAGGCGATGCCGCGGATGATGGGCAGCGCCTCGGCCGGCGGAAAACCCACCGGGGTGCGCCGGGTGATAGCGCTGCGCAAGGACTCGCCATCCAGCAGCTCCATCGTCACATAGGGCATGCCCTCGGCTTCGCCGTAGTCGAAGATGCGCACCAGATTGGGGTGCATCAATGCCTGGCCTTGCAGCGCCTCGAGCAGCAGTCGCCGCTCCGCGTCTTCGTGGCGCCGGAGTTCCGGCTTCAAAAGCTTCAGAGCCAGATCAACATCATCGGCAGCAGCGCCTTCGCGGTAGCGATCGCGGGCCCGGAACACGATGCCCATGCCACCGCGGCCGAGGATCGACTGGATGACATAACGGCCGCCGACTACGTCGCCGGCCTCGGGCAGGGGTGAATCATCCTCTTGCTCCTGATCCCCCGCGCCGGGTTCCTCCTCCGGCCCGGGTTCGGGCGCCGCGTCGGCCTCGCCTTTCTCCTCATCAGACATCTCCCAACCGGGCTGCGCCAGCCAGCGCCCGGACGGCAGCGGAGTCGGCGCCTCGGCAGGTTCCGCGCCGGACGTCTCACCGACCTCCGTATCATCCTCGTCCGGTTCTGTCCGCGTCGGTTCGACCGGCTTCGGACCGGCTGCCGTGACTTCCGGCAGCTCATCCTCGAGCAGCGTCTCCGGCTCGGTGAACATCTGCGGCAGTTCGTCTGCGCGCGTGTCCCCGGCTTCGGCGGCATCGGGCTCGTCGCCGGTTTCCTCGGTGTCCGTCTCGCTGGACGCAGCCGGCGTCGTAGCTCCGGAGCCCGCGAATGGCGACGTGTCTTCCCCATCGGAGACCCGCGTGATCGCCCGATACAGCACGTTGTAGAGACCGACTGAGAGTCCGCCCGCGTCGCGGATCGCGTCCAGAGCGGCGACAGCGGCGTCGGTGCTCAGCCCGGCAGCGAGCGCGGCATTCAGCCTGCGATGCAGCTCCGCATAGTCGAGCTCGCCGGCGGCAAAAGCCTCCAGCGTTACCCTGATATCAGACATTCCTGCTCCCGTTGGGCATAGATTCATCGGATAATAAGCCATCCGGCGCGGCGCGCGCGTGATTAACACAACAAATGAAGCTCAACGCAGACCTCTCCAGACCGGCCGCTGCCCTGCTCAGCGAATTACCGTGGCAGCCATCGCCGGACGGCAGCGTGCAGCGGCGGATGCTGGATCGTGACGGCGGCGAGGTGGCCCGGGCCACCAGCGTGGTGCGCTACCCGCAAAACAGCCGCTTCCCGGCGCACCGTCATGATCGCGGCGAAGAATTCCTGGTGCTGGAGGGCGTGTTCTCCGACGAGCATGGGGACTATCCGGCCGGCACCTACGTGCGCAATCCACCCGGCAGCATCCACACCCCTTACAGCACCGCTGGCTGCGTCCTTTTCGTCAAGCTGCGTCAGTTCGCCAGCGATGACCTCGAACGAGTGGTCATCGATACACGCGCCGCCACCTGGTCGGATCTGGATACCGCAGGCAGCCGGCTGCCCTTACACCGGCACGACGACGAGGCCGTGGCGCTGGTGCGCCTCGAGGCCGGCGCGACGCTGCCGGATAAATCGTGGCCCGGGGGCGTGGAGATTCTGGTGCTCGAGGGCATCATCGAAGACACCGAGGGTCAGCATCCGGCCGACAGCTGGCTGCGTCTGCCGCCCGGCACCCGGCGGCGTTTCAGCAGCAAGTCGGGCGCCTTGTTCTATCTCAAGCGTGGCCACCTGCAGGTGGTGACGGATCAGTAACTATCTCTCTCGATGCGGTGGATCTTGCCGCCCTGACCCAGACGATAAAAGCGCCGCAATTCAGGCATCATCGACGCCCGGTCACCGCGTTTCAGATAGCGCTGCGCCAGCCCCAGACAATAACGGCCGGCGTATCGATTGGCCGCTGCATAACGCTCGGCCGCTTCCTCTGCCAGCGCGGGATCGATGCCCGGCAGATCGAACAACCATCGATGAAGCTCCCTCGGTATCCGGCCGCCACGCTGGGCCGCGACCAGGGTGGCGGTCAACACGAACTTGTCCACCTCGGCCTGCAACTCCAGCTCCAGCCGGGTGACCTGACGGCCCATGCGCGCGCTCCACACCAGATAGACGAAGTGGCTGACGCCTTCCAGCGCGGTCCAGAAGTGATCGAGATTGCCGTCGTGCAGTTCCCGCATCGGATTCTGCGCACGCAGCTTGTCGAGCATGTCGCCATCGAGAAACACGGTCAGATCGACCTGATCCTGATCACCGGACACCAATACCTGTTCGCCGCTGGCGACTGCGGCCGGACTCAGACCAAGCGTTGCGGCCAGCTGGGGACAGGTCACCAGAAAATCGGTGACCCGATGGGGATTGGCCACGTCATAGGTACGTTCGACCAGGCCCTGCAGACGATGCAGCAGCCGCATCCGTGCCGCCCTTAGTGCTGCCGGCTGCTGGCAAACCCGGGACTGACCTGTACGCCCAGCGCGTCGAGTCGCTCCCGGGCGCGGCGGCTGCCGGTGGCGATCCACAGTTCGTAGAGCCGCAGGATGTCGCGCGGCGTGTAGCGCCGCCCGAGATCCGCGATCTCGCCAAGGATCTCGACAAACGCCGCGAATTTGTCCGCCAGCTCGGCGAAGATGTCGGAGAGACCGTTGCCGTGGCTGGTGCTGCGTGAACGATCGGCGAGCGTGCCGTAGGCGGACCCGCCCATGCGGATGTAGTAATCCACGTCCACCGGACGGCGCGCCAGATAATCGGGAAAGAACCCGGCCATAAACAAGGCGACGTCACCCAGCCGCTGCAAGGCGCGATCCGAATCACGCGTCGACGGTGCTTCGACCGCTTCGGCCAGCATCGCCGCCAGCGGTGGCAGACGACGCTCCGGGCCGCTGCCGTAGAGTTCCTCGGCACGGGTGAACAGGGTCAGCATGTTGACCACGTAATGGACCGTGTGGTCCTCGGCTTCAAGCCGCTGACGTTCGATCGCCACATCCACCGACTCGCGGAAGAATTCGCGCACATTGGCGCTGGCGACCACCCGGGCGTGTTTCCTGTCCTCACTCATGCCGCGTCACCTCCGCAGGGCCTTAAAGCCCGATGGCGCGGATCCGCTCGGCCTCGCGTGTCGACACCGTGCAGTATCCACGGCTTGTTGTTATCGCGCTTTAAGGGTCAGAGTCAAGGTACTGATTTACAGATTGGAAATCCGGCGTCAGCGGGGTTGCGGCCGCTATGTTCATGGCCGGGGCGATCCGTTATGGTTGTCAGGCTGTGTTCGCCGGTTACACCAAGCTCTTGCGACTCGCCCGGGTCTTGCTTCCTTTTGTTGCGCTGCTCGCCTCCCCCGTGGCCGCCGATGTGCCCGATCTGTTGCTGCGGGAAAGCCGCCTGTGTGACGAGGACCGGGGTTTTTGTCTGCGCGGCACGATCCTCTATTACCGCAACTCCAGATTGATCGAGGTCCACGCCCGGGTGGCGCGGGCACCCGGGCCCGGCTGGGTCAGCATCCTGTTCCGCGGCTCCGACCGCAACAATCAGCCCAACACCACGGTGATGGAATTCCCGGTCCGCGGCGCGTCCTCCGAGATCATCGACCGCTCCTTTATCAACGACTATCCCCAGGTGAATCAATGGCGCATCATCGGCATGATCTTCGAGCCGGATCCAGAGGCCGGCGACGCCGCCAGGGATCAATAGCCCTGACTGGTCGGGTACCATCGGGGGCAGCGTCAAGGGCATAGCCCCGGGTCATCGCGGACATCTGACAGCGAATCGAGCGAGACAAGATCTATGCCAAAGGAAATTGCCCTGTTGATCGAGCATGCGGTGGGCATGATCGGCGACAACCGTTACCTGCAGGCGGTCCTCGCGGTCGCCCTCGGCATCGTGCTGGCCTGGATCGCGTCCTGGGTCATTTCGCTGATCAAGCGTGGGGCGGCCCGCACCAAAACCCATCTCGACGATCTGTTCCTCACCAACGTAAAACGACCGGTGACCGTGACCCTGCTGCTGGCCGGTCTCGGCGCGGCCACCCTGCTGCTGCAGATGCACGAGACCGCCGAGTTCGCGACCATCGGCGTGCTGCGCACGATCCTGGTGTTTGTGTGGATACAATTTGCGATCCGGGTGCTGCGCTTTGTCTGTCGCCTGCTCGCTAATCAGCCCGAGGGCGCGCGGCTGATCCAGCCGGCGACACTGCCTCTGTTCGACAATCTCACGCTGCTGGTGATGGTCGCGCTGGGCGCGTACATCGTGCTGCAGATCTGGGAAGTCGATATCACCGCCTGGGTGGCGTCGGCGGGCATCATTGGTCTGGCGCTGAGTTTCGCCGCCAAGGACACGCTGGCAAACCTGTTCGCCGGCGTATTTATCATCGCCGATGCGCCCTACCGGATCGGCGACTATGTGGTGCTCGACTCTGGCGAACGCGGACGGATCACCCATATCGGTATCCGCTCGACCCGTCTGCTGACCCGGGACGATGTCGAGGTCACCGTGCCGAACTCGCTGATGGGCAATTCCAAGATCGTCAACGAGAGCGGTGGCCCGTATCCGAAGTACCGCATCCGTATCCCGATCGGCGTCTGTTACGGCGAGGATCTGGACAAGGTGCGCGAAGTCCTGATGAACATCGCCACTGCCCATCCGCGGGTGGCTGCAGCGCCGGAAGCACGGGTCCGCTACCGACGCTTTGGCGACTGGAGCATAGATCTCGAGTTGTTGTGCTGGGTCAACGCGCCCGTGCTGCGCGGCGCGGTGACCGATGAACTGATCGTCTCGATCTACAAGGCCTTTAACGAATCCGGGATCGATTTCCCCTATCCGCGGCAGGAGCACTACATCCGCTCGATGGTGGCGCCCGGAACCATCGACAGATAGTCGCCGTGGCACACACGACAGCCAGGATGGCCGCGATGGCTCTCTGCTTCGGGCTGGTGCTGGCGACGACCGCGGCCACCGCCGCGGAGATCCTCGAGATACAGGTCGGCGAAGCCACCAGGGAAGTGCGTGTATTCCCCGGTGCCGAAGCGGACCGGCAAGCGTCGCCGCTGGTGCTCGTATTTCATGGCCTGGGGGACAGCGCCAGTAATTTCGCCAGGGTGGTCGCCTTCCACAAAGACTGGCCGGAAGCCACCGTCGCCTATCCCGAGGGTCGCCGCCGGCCCGAGCGGAAGGGCATGAGAGGATGGCAGGGTTTCCCCGACAACGATGAGAATCGCGATCTGCCGTTTGTCGACCGGCTGCTCGAGATCCTGCCCCAGCGCTACCGGATCGATCCGGACCGGGTCTATGTGACCGGTTTCTCCAACGGCGGGCATATGACGTTCAACCTGTTGCGCGACCGGCCCTGTCGCTTCGCCGCGTTCGCGCCCGTTGGCGCGCTCTACGAAACCATCTCCGCGACTGGCACACCGCGGCCGGTGCTTTATCTGTTTGGCCGGCAGGAGCCGAGGGAATACACAGAGGCCTGGCAGGACACCGTTGTGGCACTGGCAAAACTCAATCGGGCTACCGGAGAAAAGCGCCAGTGGTCGCCAGGTCTGACCGAGTTTGTACCGGGTCCAGGCGGCGCAGTGACGATCTATGGCCTCTACAATGCCGGCCACGTCTGGCCGAGCCGTGGCAATGAGATAGTGGCGGACTTTTTGCAGCGATTCGTGCTCGACGCAAGCTGTAGCGGACCAGATTGACCCTTCGTCGGGCCACTACCCTACGCCGCAAGCAAACAGCCATACGCACCGGCGACCGACCTGTTATGCTGCGCCGCAACTAAGAATTGGAACCGACCATGAACCCCATACAACGCTTCAGTATCGATCTGGCCCGAGGCGAAGCCTCGCGCCGCGTCAGTGAGACCGACAAAACAACGAAACCCGAGCCCGGGACCGATGCCGATTCTCCGGGCGAGACAAAGTCCGGCGCCGGCCCGCTGCCGCCGACCGGTCGGAAAACTCGCAAGGCCGCGTAACCCGCCCCCCTGTCCGTGCCCCGGGGTCCGACCCCGCACGCCGCCCGGGTCTCTGCTGAATCACCGCCTGCGTCCCGAGGGACGAGAGGCCGGTAACGGCTGCGAACGCGCCCGAGTGAATCCCCCCACCACCTTGGTCCGCGCCGATCCAGCCGCTAGACTCCGCAGTTTGACCACCCCCGACCGGGCGCGGAGCGACCATGAACGGAAGATTGGTGACCACGGTAGCGCTGGTAATGCTGGCGACCGCCTGCGCACAGGACGCTGAGGACATGAACACGGAAACCCCGGATACCGCTGCCGCGGAGACCGATTCCATGCACTATCCGGCCGCCCGCCGTAGTGACCATACCGACGACTATTTTGGCACCGGGGTGCCCGACCCCTACCGCTGGATGGAGGATCTGGATTCACCGGAGGTGGCGACCTGGGTCAAGGCGCAAAACGCGATCGCCCGGCCGTATCTGGAGTCGCTGCCGGAGCGCGAGCAGATCCGCGAGCGAGCCGAGACCCTGTGGAGCTATAAGTCCTGGGGCGTGCCGATGAAGCGTGGCGGCCGCTATTTCTTCGAAGTCAGCGACGGCGTCGCCAACCAGCCGGTGCTGTATGTCGCCAACGAACCCGGCGGCGAGGCCGGGATCGCCATCGATCCCAACGGCTTTAGTGAAGACGGCACCATCGCCATGGCCAATTTTGTCGTCAGCCCGGACGGCCGCAAGATCGCCTACGCCCGGTCCGATGGCGGTACCGACTGGATTACGATCCACGTGCGCGATCTGACCACCGGCAGGGACCTGGACGAAGTGCTCGGCGATGCCAAGTTCGGCGGCCAGATTTCGTGGCTGGCGGACAGCGCCGGATTTGTCTACAACCGCTATCCGCAGGACGAGAACGGACGCGCCGACGACAGCCAGCAGGCGCAGATCTTTTATCACCGCGTCGGCGATCCCCAGACCAGCGATGTGCTGGTCTATGCGGTCACCGATCATCCGCGCAGACAGCCCAGCGGCGAAGTCACCGAGGACGGCGACTATCTGGTGCTCACGATCACCGAGGGCTATTTCGAAAACGGGGTCTATTACATGGACCTGCGCCAGCCGGAACGCCCGGTGGTCAGATTGATCGATCTGTGGGACGGGCTCTACCAGTTCCTCGGCAGTAACG
>CAMYOC010000035.1 GCA_947259915.1 uncultured Gammaproteobacteria bacterium | reverse complement strand
AGCGCCAAGCGGCCCGATCTGAGTCCGCTGGAATCCGCCAGCCGCACGGTAGGCCAGGTGCTGGGCAAGGGCGATATCGTGATCTACGAGTCCACGGTCTATCCGGGCGCCACCGAAGAGGTCTGTGTGCCGATCCTGGAGCAGGTCTCGGGCCTCAGGTTCAACACGGACTTTTTTGCCGGCTACAGTCCTGAGCGGATCAACCCCGGTGACAGGGAGCACCGTCTCGAGACCATCGTCAAGGTCACCGCGGGCTCGACCCCCGAGGCGGCTGACATGGTGGACGCGCTCTACGCCCGCATCGTGACGGCCGGCACCCACAAGGCCTCCTCGATCCGCGTGGCCGAAGCGGCCAAGGTGATCGAGAACACCCAACGGGATGTGAATATCGCGCTGATCAACGAACTGGCGCTGATCTTTAACCGCATGGGTATCGATACCGAGGAAGTGCTGGTGGCGGCCGGCACCAAATGGAATTTCCTGCCGTTCCGTCCCGGCCTGGTCGGCGGACACTGCATAGGGGTGGACCCGTATTATCTGACCCACAAGAGCCAGGAGATCGGCTACCACCCGGAGATGATCCTCGCCGGCCGTCGGATCAACGACAACATGGGGCTTTATGTGGCCGAGCAGGTCACCCGGCTGATGATGAGCAAGCGTATCCACGTCGCCGGCAGCCGGATCCTGATGCTGGGACTGACCTTCAAAGAGGATTGCCCCGATCTGCGGAATACCCGGGTCGTGGACGTGATCGAGGAACTCGGACGGCTGGGCGCCACGGTGGATGTGCACGATCCATGGGTGGACGCGGACGAGGCAAGACGTGAATACGGGACCGAGATCGTGGCGGAGCCGGAGGCGGGGGCCTACGACGCGATTATCCTCGCCGTGGGCCATCGACAATTCCGCGCCATGGGCGCCGATGCGCTGCGCCGATTCGGCAGGAACCCGCATATCCTCTACGATGTGAAGTATGTGCTCCCCGCCGCTGAATCCGACGGGCGTTTGTAAGGACCCAGCCTGAACAGAGAGAGCCGCGAATGAAAGTCCTCGTCACCGGTGCCGCCGGTTTTATCGGTTACCACACCGCCGCCCATCTGCTGGAACGGGGTGACGAAGTGGTCGGTCTGGATAATCTCAACGACTACTACGACGTCAACCTCAAGCTGGCGCGGATCGCGCAGTTCGAGGACAAGTCGAACTGGACCTTCGTCAAGCTGGACCTGGCCGATCGGGCCGGCATGACCGAGCTGTTTTCCAGTCAGGGTTTCGACCGGGTCGTGCATCTGGGCGCCCAGGCCGGCGTCCGCTATTCCATCGAGAACCCGCTGGCCTATGTCGACAGCAATGTCGTCGGCCATGCCAACGTGCTGGAAGGCTGCCGGCACAACGAGGTCGAGCATCTGGTTTATGCCTCGACCAGTTCGGTCTATGGCGCGAACACCGACATGCCGTTCTCGATCCACCAGAATGTGGATCATCCGCTGTCTTTTTATGCGGCGACGAAAAAAGCCAACGAGTTGATGTCGCATACGTATTCGGGCCTCTACGGATTGCCGACCACGGGGCTGCGTTTTTTTACCGTCTACGGCCCCTGGGGCCGTCCGGACATGGCCCTGTTCCTGTTCGCCAAGGCGATCCTGGCCGGTAAGCCTATCGATGTTTTCAATTACGGCAACCACAAGCGCGACTTCACCTATATCGACGATATCGTCGGCGGCGTGGTGCACTCGATGGACCACACCGCCGAGCCCAACCCGGACTGGGATAGTGACAAACCGGATCCGGGCACCAGCCGGGCGCCATACCGGCTCTATAACATCGGCAACAGCAGGCCGGTGGAATTGATGACCTATATCGGGTTGCTCGAGGAATACCTGGGGCGCACCGCGGAGAAGAACCTGCTGCCGCTGCAGCCCGGCGATGTCCCCGACACCTGGGCCGACGTGGAGGACCTGGTCCGCGACGTGGGCTATCGTCCGGTCACGCCGGTGGAGGAGGGTGTCAAGCGCTTCGTGGATTGGTTTATGGAGTATTACCGCGATCAGGCTGGTTGATCGCCGGACGGCTCCGCCGATGGCGTTCGCTGACCAGGGGGTGGGGGGAGAGCAACGTGAATGACGAGTCCCGTCCAGCCGCCCGGCTGCCAGTCTGGCAGGCACTGAAAACACACAAGAGAAAGATCGCGCCGGTAAATCTGCGGACCTTGTTCGCGAGCGACCCCGGACGCGCCGATGCATTCGTCGCCGAGGCTGCGGGTATCCGTCTCGACTACTCGCGCCAGCGGGTCACCGCACAAACCATGCGATTGCTGACGCGACTGGCCGTGGAGGCCGGTGTCGAAGACCTGCGCTCGCGCATGTTCGCCGGCGAGCACATCAACAACACCGAAGACCGTGCCGTGCTCCATGTGGCGCTGCGGGCAGGCCGGCGGGATCGTTATCGGGACGGCAAACAAAACTGCACAGCAGATGTCCACGCCGTGCTGGATGCCATGAGCCGTTTTGTCGACGCGGTTCACGCGGGGAAGATCCGAGGCCATGGCAGCCGCGGGCCGTTTACCGATGTGGTCAATATCGGCATCGGCGGATCGGATCTGGGCATCGAGATGGGGCTGAAGGCGCTGCACCATCACCGCCAGGCCGGCATCCGCGTCCACACGATCTCCAATATCGACGGCACTCAGCTCGCGGACGTGTTGGACGAGGTCGATCCGCGGACCACGTTGTTCGTGATCTGCTCCAAGACCTTTACCACCCAGGAGACGCTGAGCAACGCCCACGCGGCCCGGCAGTGGCTGGCAGATCAACTGGGCGAGGCGGCGGTGGGACGCAATTTCGCCGCGGTATCCACGAACCACGCGGCCATGGACGCCTTTGGCATCCATCCGGATTACCGCTTCGGCTTCTGGGACTGGGTGGGGGGCCGTTATTCGATCTGGTCTGCCGTGGGTCTGTCACTGGCGCTTGGCATCGGCATGAACAACTTCCGCGCGTTTTTAAAGGGTGGCCGGGCCATGGACCGGCATTTCCTCAGCGCACCGCCGGACTCCAACCTGCCCATGCTGCTCGCGCTGCTGGCGATCTGGAACAACGATTTCTTTGGCGCGGAGACCCAGGCGGTGCTGCCCTACGATGCACGGCTGGGCCGCTTCCCGGCCTTCCTCCAGCAGATGCACATGGAAAGCAACGGCAAACGGGTCCGGCGCGACGGCAAGGCAGTCGGCGTGCCCACCGGCACGATCATCTGGGGCGAGGCGGGTAACAACGCCCAACATTCCTTCTATCAGCTGCTGCACCAGGGCACGCGGGTGGTGCCGGCGGACTTTATCGCGCCCGATCAGGGCTCGAGCCGGTTTCAGGACCAGCACCGGCTCGGTCTGATCAACATGGAGGCGCAGGCCCGGGCGCTGGCGTTTGGACAGACCGCCGAAGAGGTCCGCGCGGATCTGGCGGCCCGGGGCCTCGCAAACCCCCGGATCCGGGCGCTGACACCGCACAAGATCCATCCCGGTAACCGGCCAAGCAGCCTGATCCGTTTCCGCCGTCTCGACCCGGAGACCCTGGGCAAGCTGGTGGCCCTGTATGAGCACAAGGTGTTTGTGGAAGGCGCCGTCTGGGACCTGAACTCCTTTGACCAGTGGGGGGTGGAGCTGGGCAAGAAGCTGGCGAAGGAGATGGAAGCGGGCGGCTAAGGTGGTCTGGCCGGGGCTGGCCGCGAATCGCGCCCCTCTCAAGCCAGCGACGGGTTTGTCCCCGTCCGAGACCACTCCCTATCGTGTTTACTGATCGGGCCTGCCGCTTTGGCCAGGTCAGTCCAGGTCGGCGCGCGGTTGCGCTCCTGCTCCCTGCGTCCTTATTATGCTCGGCTTCGGGGAAGCCCCGGGACCGTGAGGGGGTCAAGCCTTCCGTCCCGGACGGCCAATATGCGGGGATTTTGATGATCAAAGCCGGATGTTTACTGGGCCTGGCCGCCGGGCTGATGATGTCCTGTACGGCGCTTGCTGATCCCTGGGCCCCACCCGGCGACATGATTTTGCGTCATGACGTCCAGCTGCTGGCCGACGCCGGCATCATCCGCTCGCCGGTCACCGCCTGGCCCATCAGCTGGGCCACCCTGGACGCCGATATTTCGGAGACTGATCCAAGTCAGATCAACCGCTTATCCGGATCTCAGCAAGCCGCATACCAGCGTCTGAAGGATCGCGTTCGCGCCAACAAGTCACTGTCCGGGATCCAGCCCAACGCAGAAATGAGCGTGCGGAACAATAATTTCTGGCTGAGGACATTTGAGGATACGCCGCGAGAGAAAACCGAAGTGCGAGCTGGCGCCTCGTGGATGGGTAATCGTCTGGCCGTGCGTGTCCAGGGCAGCTATGTCGGCGACCCGGAGAATCCCGATAACCAGAACTGGCGGATGGATGGCTCCTACGCCGCGGTGTCGCTCGGCAACCAGATCCTCTCCGCCGGCGCCATCGACCGCTGGTGGGGTCCGAGCTGGGACAACACGCTGATCTATTCAAACGCCGCGCGCCCGATCGGCGGCTTTGCGCTGGAGCGCAACGTGGCGAAGGCCTTCGAGACCAGGTGGCTGAGCTGGATCGGGCCGTGGAATTATTCGCTGTTCTGGGGATTCCTGGGCGACGACCGGGCGGTAGACAATGCCCGGTTACTGGCGTTCCGGGTCGGTTTCCGGCCATTTCAGTCCCTCGAGATCGGGCTGACCCGATCGGCCATCTGGTGCGGCTCCGGCCGGCCCTGTGACGCCGATGCGTTCTGGGACATCGTTATCGCCAAGGACAACACCGGCGAGGGGGACATCGACCCCGGCAACGATCCGAGCAACCAGCTCGCCGCGGTGGACTTTCGCTGGTCCTCGCCCTGGGGCGACGGGCCCTGGGCCATATACAGCCAGTGGGTCGCGAACGATGAGACCAACAATCTGCCCTCCCAGTGGTTTGGGCAGGCAGGCTTCGAGTGGTGGGGCGAACTGACGACTCGCTGGATCTCCGGGTCGTACACCGCTCATTTTGAGGTCAGCGACACGCTGGCGGAGTTCTGGGAGAGCGAGCCTTCTTACGACAGTGCGTACAATCACGGAACCTATCAATCGGGCTATCGATATGAAGGGCGGCCGATCGGCGCCGCTGCAGACGGCGACAGTCTGGTGGTGTCGGCCGGTCTAAGCCTGGTAGAGAGCGCCGATCGATCGTGGAATTGCCTGGTCCGCTGGTCGAAGCTGAACAAGAATGGTGACGGCACCGGGTTCGACCTGGTCAATGCCGCAGCCGTGGATGAGACGGACACCTGGGGGGTCCAGCTATCCCATCGCAGGGGTTTGCGTGTCAAAGCGCTGAACCTGGGCTGGATTTCCGCCGGCGTGGGCTTCCAGCATTCGGACAATCAGGTCACGGGAAACGAGGACAAAGATTTCCAGGGATTCCTGCAGTGGACCTGGGATCCCCAGGGGACATGGTAATGGGCTTTGAAGATGCCGTGTCCTGACCGCATTGCCGTGTACCAAACTCAGGCCCGGGAAGCGATGGCCCGGATCACGGGTACCGGACCGGTGTGGAGTCGGTACAATACCGGCATTTAGATAATGCGCTTCCTGGCGGTCCGAAGATCAGGCTCCCTGCAGCGCTGACAGCAAGATTCATCAATGTATCCAAATGCGATTCCAATCTGAAGCAAGCATGCCGAATTTGATTACCCGCACCCGCGTGTCCGCCATCGCAGCAATGGTGATGATCGTTACCCTGTCCGGCGCCTGGGACAGCGTCCAGGCGCAGCAGCTGACACAGGAACAGCTGCGGATGCTGCAGCAGCTCTCGCCCAGCGAGCGTGAAGCACTGATGCGCTCGTTGGGGATCACCCCCGGACAGACCACATCCGGGCGTCGTGTCGGCGAGCAGCAGCAGACACCGCCCGAGCTGTTGCTGGAAGACGAAGAGGCTCTGGAGGAAGAGGAACCGCGGCTCGGCCCGGACAGCAGCATCGTGCTGACCCTGATGTTGCCGGAAGACCTTGAAGCACAGGAGCTCCTCGCGGCACGACTGGTGCTGGAGGAAGACCGCTGGCTGGCGGATCTGGAGGGCAGCAATACGTTCCAGCTCGATGCAGCCGGCATTCTCAATCTGCCGGGTGTCGCCAGCATCCCACTTGGCGGACTGACCGCGGAGGAAGCGGCGAAGCGCGTGGTCGCCGAAGATGGTCTGGATCTGTTCGAGGCGACGCTGACCTATCTGCCGCTGGAAAAGACGGGTTCGGAAGCGCTTGAGCCCTTCGGCTACCTCACATTCAAGGGCCGGACCGCAGTGAGCTTCCAGCCGCCCACCGACGTGCCGGTACCCCAGGACTATGTGGTCGGACCGGGGGATCTGGTCAGCGTGCAGCTGTTCGGCAATGTCAACGCTCAATACGAGCTACCGGTTACACGGGACGGGACCATCAATTTTCCGGAGATCGGACCGATCTCAGTGGCCGGCCTTGAATTCACCGAAATGAAAGAGGTGATCGAGGCCCGGATCGCGGAACAGATGATCGGCGTGCGCTCCAGTATCACCATGGGCGAACTCAGGTCGATCCGTGTCTTCGTACTCGGCGACGTCAACCGGCCCGGTTCCTACACCGTCAGCAGTCTCTCGACCGTGACCAATGCGATGTTCATCGGTGGCGGTGTCGCGGAGGGTGGCAGTCTTCGGGACGTTCAGATCAAACGCCACGGCAAGACCGCCAGACGGATCGATGGATATCAATTCCTGCTGGAGGGCGACACCAGCGATGACATCCGTCTGCAGCCCGGTGACGTGATATTTGTGCCGCCGGTCGGATCCACTGTCGGTGTCTCCGGCGAGGTCAAGCGCCCGGCGATCTACGAGCTGAAGGGCGAGACGACGGTTGCAGAAGCGCTGCAGCTGGCGGGTGGTCTGATGCCGACCGGATACGATGGTCAGGCCAGGCTGGAACGGATTTCCGCCAGCGGAGACCGGGTGGTGCTGACGCTGGATCTGGAGGACGCCGAAGATCTGAACAAGGCCATCATGGACGGGGACGTCATTCACGTCGATCCGGTCCTCGACCGGTTCTCGGACAGCGTCAGGCTCAGAGGGCATGTCTACCGGCCTGGTGCTTATCAATGGCGTCCCAGCATGCGGCTGTCTGACCTGATCCCGACAACAGACGTATTGCGACCACAAGCCGATCGCCATTACTTGCTCATACGTCGGGAAAGGGATTCAGGCGGCCCCATCGAGGTGGTTTCGGCGGATCTCAGCATGGCCCTGCTCAACCGGGGCGGAGAGCATGACATCCTGCTGCAGGAGCGGGACGAGGTGTTCGTGTTCGATCTGGAGACCGGTCGACAGAAGCAGGTCGCCCCGATCCTAGAGGAACTGCGACTACAGTCGCAATACGGCGAACCCACCCGTGAGGTTGCTATCTCAGGTCAGGTCAAAGCGCCGGGGACGTATCCGCTCGAGACCGGCATGCAGCTGAGCGATCTGGTTCGAGCTGGCGCCTACCTGACGGATTCAGCCTACGGTCTTCAGGCGGAACTGGTCCGCTACAACATCGGGCCGGACAATCGGCGCCAGAGCACCCTGCTGCAGATCGATCTGGCCGCTGTGATGGCGGGTGATGCCGCTGCGGACATTTCGCTAAGGCCGTACGACGTCCTCAATATCAA
>CAMYOC010000034.1 GCA_947259915.1 uncultured Gammaproteobacteria bacterium | reverse complement strand
GCTTCCACGACCAGAACATCGACACTGAGGCGTTTCAGTCGGTCGCCTTCCGGGGCGGGATCGGCGTCGAGATGGTGTGGCTCGACGAGCAGCCGCGGGACTACCCGGGCTCGCTGGTCGCCTGGGATCCGGTGAAGCAGGAGAAGGCCTGGGAGATACCCCAGGACCATTTCTGGAGCGCCGGCACCCTGACCACCGCCGGCAACCTGGTGTTCCAGGGGCGCGCCGACGGAAAACTGCTCGCCTACGACGCCCGCACCGGCGACGTCCTGTGGACCTTCGACGCCGGCCTCGGCATCTCCGCCCCACCGATCACCTACCAGCTCGATGGCAGGCAGTACATCGCGCTGCTGGTCGGCTTCGGCGGCGGCTACAGTGCTCTGGGCGGCGGCGCCGCGGCCGATCTCGGCTGGTCTTACCGCCGCCAGACCCGGCGGCTGATCGCCTTCTCTCTCCACGGCGACGCAGACCTGACGGCCCAGCCGTCGCCCCTCGTCCCGCAGCCGATCGAGGCGGCGGACTTCGAAGTCGACGAGGCACTCGCCGCCGAAGGCGCGCGCCTATATGAGCGCAAGGAGATCGAGGGGATCTGCTGGTACTGCCATGGAATCGGCGTCGTCGCGGGCGGCGCGGCACCGGACCTCAGGGCGTCCCCGATAGTGCTGGACAAGGAGGCCTTCTACCGCATCGTGCGCGGCGGCGGGCTGACCGGGCAGGGCATGCCGGCGTTTGCGGATTTGACGGACAGGGAGCTCGAGGGGCTCAGGCACTATGTTCGGCAGCAGGCGGACGCGGGGCTGGGGAGGATGAAGTCGGCAGGGGAATAACCGGCTGCCGGCGGCGTGATTGATTGGCACGATACGTCGATCGGGACCGGGTCCCGCTCCCAGGGAGACCGCCGAGATTGATAAGGCGACCAGGAACGGTACCTGAGCAGACAAAAAGTGTCAGACACCTTTGCGCAACCGGCAGAGACAGCAAACACGCTGCCCCCGTATTGCCCATCGGTTCAGGGATCAGCCTGGGCCAGCGTCGTGTCGCCGATCAAACCATCTTTGGTCAGCGCGACGACAACCGCTTTTCTACGCCGTTCGAGCTCCTGACTTAATGCCAGGTATTGCGGATCATCACGCAAAAAATCATAGGACGGATCCAGGCGCAATAGCGGACCTGCGGTCATGCCCTTATCGAGTGCAAGCTGGAGTCCGCTCAAGGCGCCTTTGCGATCCTGCATCGCGGCCGCGGCATTCGAGGCAAAAGCACCTATGCCCCAAAATCCCGCGCCCTGTTCCGCCAAGATGGCAAAGAATTCCTGAACGGTCTCTGACAATTCAACCGCCGTCTCCGTGTCCCCTAGCTGGTAGATCACATAGGCGAACAGGGGCAGTTCAAACGCGTTGCTGGTATCGACTGCCCATGCAGACGGATATTCCTGGTACCCGTATGATCTCAGGTAGAGATCGTTGGCTTGTTGCAGATTCCCCGCATACGCTTCAATCCTGGCCGCGGACCGCAGCAGGGTCTTGTCCTCCGGCCACTTGCGCACCATGGCCTGCATCGATTGAACGGCAGCCTCTTTGTTGCCCTGTAACAAAAGGATGGCTGCCTCGCTCGCCGCGATACCGCCATAGGCCGGGTTCAGGCGCCGGCCCTTGTCGATCAACGCCTGGGCCTGTTCCAGATCGCCCAGGAGCATGTAATGATCCGCCAGACCCTCGTACGTCGTAATCGATTCGGGATCCAGCTCCAGGACCTTGTGCAGCGAGCGTATTTCTTGCTCCAAGTCGCCCTGGACCAATGCCAGACTCGACAATGTCCGATAGGTGCCGTCCCAGTCCGGGGCGATCTCCTTTAGCTGATTGGCGTAGTACACCGCTTTATCCATGTCACCATCGAACGCGGTGTTAATCGCCATGTTCTGTACGATCACGGGCGCAAGCGGGTCGAGCTCGTAGGCCTTGTTAAAGAGCTCCCACATCCGCTCAGGATCCGATGCGAAGAACGATCCGGCCAGCCACATATAGGCATAGGCATTATTTGGATTCAGGGCGATCGCACGTTCCAGTAGTGGAGCTGTTTCACTGTCTGGCGCGCCCATGCCGCTCAGCAGCTGTGCCTTGATCGCCCAGGCCTCGCTCAGCTGGTCATCGATGGCAAATGCCTTCTCAATCGAAAGCTCGGCCAGTGGACCGACTTCGGCGATGCTGCGATAAGCGTAAGAGGCCTGCATCACGTAGACATAGGCGATGCCGGTATATGCCAGCGCATAATTCGGGTCGATCCTTGCTGCTTCCTTGAACTCCGCGAGCGCCAGCTCCAGCTGTTCCCTGGATCGATACGCCACATGATGCAGACCTTTCAGATAATGCTGATAGGCCTCGACGTTTTCCGTGCTCTTTTTGGCGATGACCGCCTGATCGGATGCACCAAGCAGTTCCTGTTTTAGCGCGGCGACAACCTGGGTCGCGATCTCATCCTGGATCTCAAAGATATTGTCCAGCTTGCGATCATAGGTGTCGGACCAGAGGTGATAACCATTCGAGACTTCGATCAGCTGTGCGGTCACGCGGACGGTGTCGCCGGATTTGCGCACGCTGCCCTCGAGGATGTTCTTGACGTTCAGCGCCTCGCCGATCTGCTTGAAATCTTCGTTCTTGCCCTTGAACGCAAATGAAGATGTGCGGCCGGCGACTTTGAAGTCCTTGATCCTGGCCAGGACATTGAGCAGTTCTTCGGACAAGCCGTCGGCAAAAAATTCGTTTTCCTCGTCCGCGCTCATGTTGACGAACGGCAGTACCGCGATCGAGCGTTCTGGCGCAGGAGCGAATTTCATCGCGGCCAGCGTCGTCGGGTCGACCGCTTTGGTCTCCACCACGTCATCGATGACCCGATTGTCGGCGACCGGTGTGGATTCCGGGATCAGCCGATCCAAAACCACCGCGCCGATGGCCAGCGCCAGCATGACGATGATCAGGACATTTATCTTGCGCCCGGTGTCCGGCGTGACGGACTGGCTGCGATCAATGTCCTTCTCTTTCTTCAATCCCTCCGGGGTCATCTCGTAGACCCAGGAGAAGATCAGCGCCAGTGGGAACCCGAGGGCCAGAATCAGGAATATGACCTTGCCGATTGACTCGGGCAGTCCAAGCAGCGACACGCCCACATCGGCCACCTGCAACAGCAGCCAGGTGGCGATCACATAGAGCACCGCCACCTTGACGACGTTACGTCGCTTGAGTTCTTCCAGGAACGACATTGTTGCTGCTACGGCCTCCCCTCGGCTCGAAGGATGATGGCTGATCCGTAAGGGTTTGTCGATCGGTGCCGGGCATAGCTTAATAGCTTATTGGGCCCGAAAGCAGGCTGCCATCCGGTCGCGCTCAGCGGCCGCTTTCGCACAGCGAAACCGGTCCAATCGCGAATAAGTTATAAGACCATGTCCGGCACTTCGGATCAAAGGTGTCAGACACCTTTGTTGCACGGAATGGTAGGTCCGGTATGCCCGGTCTATTCCTTCTTCTTGAACGGCAGACCGGTCAGCCCCGGTTTGATGTCCGTGCCGTTCTGCTTGTTGAACGCGTCGATCAGCGCGTTCGTCACGGCAGCCGACTCCGGCTCCACGCCAGACAGGCTGAATTCCGTCCACTTGTACGCATTCATGGAATCCGGTGGCTGCTTGGCGCGCTGCGGCGGCGCCGGGAAGCTCTCGTGATTCGGCACGGCCATCCGGGTGCGGATACCGTCCTTCGTCACGTTCCAGGTCATGAAGTCCACTGCCAGGTCGAATGGCCCGTCGTAGGTCTTGCGGATTTCTTCCGCAACCACGATCTGCGTGTCGAAATCGTTCTGGAAGTGATAGCACACGGCATGCTTCGGCTTCGTCAGCGACATGATCTTGCCGAAGGCCTGTGCCGCAGTGTGGCCTTGGGTGCCGACCATCACGGCCTCCGACGGCGCCATTCCATAGCGCTCTACCATCATTTGCGGCGGGATGAAGCACTCGTGAATCGACAGGTCCGCGTTCGTGGCGTGTTCACGCCACCACTTGTTCGGCAGGGTGTCGCTGGAGAACGCAAAACGCAGCCCATTCCAGTCGAGCAAGAAGCTCACCGACTGATCCAGGTGAATGGCCGGCAGCGAGCGGATGGTTACGCCGTTTTCGTTGTAGATGACTTTATTGACGCCGGTCCAGTCGAACTCGTTCACCTCGAGTTCCAGTCCCCGCGGATCCACCGCGCTGCCGCGCCCGGCCTTTTCCCAGGCCCACTGCTTCTGCATGTAGCCAGCCCAGGCTTTCGTGCCCCACTCGGGTTTTACGCCACTCGGGCCCCAGACCCGCAGCGGCGTAAGCCGGTTGTTCACAGGTCCGGTGAAGTAAAAAGCCGGGAAATCACCCGCATGATCGAGGTGCAAATGGCCGAGAAAGACTTTGTCCAGCTGGTCCAGCGGTATCCCCAGGGCCATGATGCGCTCGAAAGACCCCTCACCCATGTCGAAGATGAACTTGTCGCCGTTACCGAGTTCGACAAGAAAACACGCGGCCGCCTGTTTTAGCCGCGGCTGTGGCATGCCGGTGCCACAGGCGACAACGCGCATCTCGTCGGGCGCAAGGGTCTCCGTGCCCGGGTAATAGACCTCATGGACCGGGAAGGGCCCGGTCCGCGACCATTGCTGTGGGCCCGCGGGGCTGGCGGCGCCGGCGCTCTGTATCGGAGACTCCGGCAACGAGGTCAGCAGCATAATCGCTACGCCCATGCCCAGCAGAAACCCCAACAGGAGTTGAAACGGGTTCTTCTTGGTCATTGTGGTTTCTCCATTGAGCGCAGGCCTGGTGACTCGTTGTGCAGGCAACGATAATGCACTTTTTGCGGCGCGGTGTGAAAGGGGTCAAAGGTGTCAGACCCCTTTGTTGGCAAAAGGGGCGGGCTTCACGCAGGCGGGTGTCTAGAGAGTATTGGCAACGACGCAAGTCGTCAAAAGAATGGTGGCCAGGGGCGGAATCGAACCACCGACACGCGGATTTTCAGTCCGCTGCTCTACCAACTGAGCTACCTGGCCAACAGGGGAAGGACGCGTATTAAAGCCGCTGGCCCCTGCCTCGTCAAGGCAGATACGCCGGCAGGCCGATGCCTCCGTTTTTGAATCCGGTCGCCCGGACCGGTACCCTAGACCGCTGTTGTGGCCATCCAGTCTCCAATCGGGTCTGACCCCAGTCCTGGCGCCGCAGCGCCCGGGAGCACTGGCCTTGAGGCCGATTACCACGCGGTCCGGCGCCAGAGCGTCGAGCTGACCCGTACTCTGGCGGCCGAGGACATGGTCATCCAGACCATGCCGGATGTGAGCCCGACCAAATGGCATCTGGCCCATGTCAGCTGGTTTTTCGAGCGCTTCATCCTCGGCGAACACCTCGACGGCTATCGCCCCTTCGATCAACGCTACGACTTCCTGTTCAACAGTTATTACTACACGGCGGGTCAGATGCACGCGCGGCCGCGGCGTGGCTTGCTGTCCCGGCCGACCGTGGCTGAGGTCCTGGATTATCGGGCCCATGTCGACGAACACATGAAGCGCTTGCTGTCGACCCGGGACGATCAGGACTTCGAGTTCCTCGTGACCCTGGGTCTGAACCACGAGCAGCAGCATCAGGAGCTGATGCTGACCGATATCAAGCATGTGTTTGCGGCCAACCCGCTCGAACCGGCCTGGCGGCCCGCACCGGAGACCCGGGCGGGTGTGGCCGGTCCGATGAGCTTCGCCGGCTTCCCCGGCGGTGTCGTCGAGATCGGCAACGATGACGGCGGCTTCTGTTTCGACAATGAGACGCCGCGGCATCGCAGCTGGCTGGAGGACTTCCAGATCGCCACCCGGCCGGTGAGCAATGACGAGTATCGTGAGTTCATCCGCGACGGGGGTTATCAGGCACCGGAGCTGTGGCTGTCGGATGGCTGGTCAGTCATTCAGACCGAGGACTGGCGCCAGCCGCTGTACTGGGATCTGGCGCTGGAAACGGAATTCACGCTGGGTGGCCGCCGTGAGATCGATCCCGAGGCCCCGGTATGTCATCTCAGCTATTACGAAGCCGACGCCTTTGCGCGTTGGGCCGGCGCCAGACTGCCGACCGAAGCGGAATGGGAGGTGGTCGCCCGTGAATTCCCTGTGGCAGGCAATCTCGCAGACAGCGGCGCCTTTCATCCCCGTCCTGCCGGGGGCACCGGACCACGGCAATTTTTCGGCGACGTGTGGGAATGGACCGCCGGCGCCTACGCGCCCTACCCCGGGTTCCGCCCACTCGCCGGCTCGCTGGGTGAGTACAACGGCAAGTTTATGTGCAGCCAGATGGTGCTGCGTGGCGGCTCGTGCGCCACACCGGCGGGTCATATCCGTCCGAGCTATCGCAATTTCTTCTATCCACATCAACGCTGGCAGTTCACCGGCCTGAGACTGGCCAGGGACGTCTGATGCAGGAAGCCACCAAGACAGCCGCCACCGTGCGGCTGCTCGATCTCCATCCGCCGGCGTCGAATTTCGCCCGCGATGTATTGACCGGTTTGAGCGACAGCCCCAAGTGGATGTCACCGATGTATTTCTATGACGCCGAGGGCTCGCGGCTGTTCGATCTGATCACCGAGCTGCCGGAGTACTATCCGACCCGGGCAGAGCTGGAGATCATGGGCGCGTTTATGCCGCAGATCGCCGCACGCGTTGGGCCGCGCGCCTGCGTGATCGAATTCGGTTCCGGCTCCGGTCTCAAGACCCGGCAGCTGTTGCAGGGTCTGGATCGGCCGGTGGCCTATGTGCCGGTGGAGATCTCGCGAGACCATCTTGTGGCCTCGGCCAGCGAACTGGCGGCCGAGTTCCCGGCCATCGAGGTGCTCCCGGTCTGCGCGGATTTCACCGCGCCGTTCGAGTTGCCGGAACCCGACGCCCATCAGGCACGGAATCTCGTGTTCTTTCCGGGCTCGACCATCGGTAACTTCGCGACCGCAGAAGCCGGGCAGCTGCTCGAGGTGATGCACACCGAAGCCGGGCCCGGCGGTGCGCTGTTGATCGGCGTCGATCTGCGCAAGGACCGCAGCACGGTCGAGGCGGCGTATAACGACGACGCCGGCGTGACTGCCCGCTTTAATCTGAATCTGCTCGAACGGATCAACCGCGAGCTGGGCGCAAACTTCGATCTGGCTGCCTTTGAACATCGGGCCGACTGGAATGCCGAGGCGGGGCGGATCGAGATGCGGCTGATCAGCGGCCGGTCACAAACCGTCGCTGTGGACGGAGAAACCGTCGAGTTCGAGGTCGGCGAGACCATCCTCACCGAGTATTCCCACAAATACGAATTGTCCGAGTTCGCCGAGCTGGCCGCCCGCGCGGGCTGGCGGGTCGAGCAAGTGTGGACCGACGCCGAAGCCCTATTTAGCGTGCAATTTCTCGCACGCGACTGATCATCCCTCGGGGACGTAGCCCTCGGGACGGGCGACGCCTTCGCCGAAGAAGAATTTCTCCATCTCACCCTCGAGGAACTTGCGTGCCTCGGGCTCGATCGGGGTCAGGCGATACTCGTTGATCAGCATGGTCTGATGTCCCAGCCACTGCTGCCAGGCCTGGCGGGACACATTCTCGTAGATGCGCTGACCAAGCTCACCCGGATAGGGCGCGTAGTCCATGCCTTCAGCCTCGACTTTCAGCACTACGCAATTGACCATCCTGCTCATCAGCATCTCCACCTGTTGCGCCGCTAGTTTCTGTTTGCTTTAGCAGCCGTTCGATCACGGCGGCCAGACCCACCCGGGATGGGGAACGCCGGTTATACCAGAGCCAGCCGTCACCATCCATGACGCCCCGGTCCCCGGTGCTCTCGATGCTAATCATAACGGGCTGAATCTCCAGCTCGAAGTGAGTAAAGCCGTGACTGACCGTGGGAAGGACCTGGCTCGTCGTGGGTACCACGCCGAATCGTTCCGCACACCAGGCCATCGGATCGTCACCCGGTTCCAGCTCGGGCAGACTCCATAGTCCTCCCCATAGCCCGTCCGCAGCGCGCCGTCGTAACAACACGCGTTCTTCCCGATCGACCACCAACAGCATGGTCGTCTGCCGGCGCGGTCGTGCCTTCTTTGGTCGTGGCGTTGGCAGCTCGGTTTGTATACCCAGCGCGTGTGCACGGCACCCGGTCATTAGCGGGCACCGTGCACAATCCGGCTGCCCCCGACGACACAGGGTCGCGCCAAGATCCATGATCGCCTGGGTGTAATCAGCGATCCGCGAGGCTGGCGTCAGGTCATCTGCCAGCGCCCAGAGACGCTTCTCTGTCTCGCGGCGTCCGGGCCAGCCTCTGACGGCAAAGGCCCGACACAACACGCGCTTGACGTTGCCATCGAGGATCGCGTGGCGTTGATCGCAGGCCAGCGCGAGGATCGCTCCGGCGGTCGAGCGACCGATACCGGGCAGCGCCAGCAGGTCCTCGAATACTTGTGGCAATTCACCGCTATGTTTCTCGACGACCCGCCGCGCGGCGCGGTGCAGGTTGCGGGCCCGGGCGTAATAGCCGAGCCCGGACCAGAGATGCAGCACCTCATCAAGCTCGGTGGCTGCCAGATCCTGAATCTCGGGAAAGTGCTGCATAAAGCGCTCGAAATACGGCACCACGGTGCTGACCTGGGTCTGCTGCAGCATGATCTCCGAGACCCACACCTGGTAGGCGCTGCGCGGCTGCTGCCAGGGCAGATCGTGACGGCCATGACTGTCGTACCAGTCGAGCAGCTGTCGGCTAAACGCATCCGCGTTCATTGGCGCTCGATCCATGGTTCCCCACCGCCGACGGCGAGCGACCGGGCCTCGATCTCGACCTGCCGGATCATGTCCTTGGTGGTGCGTTTGATCGACATCTGCAGCAAACCGTCACCGAGGATCGCCGGCACCCAAAAATCCGGGTCCATCTGGCTGTCATAGCGCAGACGCGTGCCCTCTCCCTCCGGTTCCAGACGCCAGTGGACGCTGCCGGAGGCGAAATCACTCTGCTCGGGGATCACCGTGGCCACCAGTTCTCCCGGCGGCGTCTCTTCAATACGCTCGACCCGCTCCAGGCTCTTGCAGAAGATGCCTGCCACGCAGCCTTTCATCAGCGTATAGACCTCCACCGTGCGACCGTCGATCCGCCGCAGCACGCGACTCTCGCGCACCCGGCGATGCAGCCGATCGATGTTCTCGTAATCGGTGATGACCGCGAATACGGCCAGCGGCGGCGCATCGATAAAGGCCTCGAGGGACAGGAAGTAGCGCTCGTCCTCGTGATGCACGTCGATCTGGCGGATATCCGCGCCAGCGCTGGCGCTCGCCCACAACAGGCTCGTTTGCAGGACAAGGCAACGACACAAGGCTCCGGCTGCGGAACCCGCCTCGCTCACGAGCGCTCGACCGCGATCTCGGGCGGCACCTCCTGTCCGGACGCCAGGGCTTCGAGACGCCGCGCGGCGCGCAGACCGCGTCGGTGCAGCACCGCCTCGACCACGGCCGGGCCGATCACCGGAGGGATCCAGAAGTCGGGCTCCATCTCCAGTTCGTATAGCACCCGGCAACCATCGCCTTCGGGGATCACGGTCCAGATGGCGCGGCCGAAATCCAGATCGCTACGGGCTGGATCGATGACCACGATCATCTCGCGCGGCGGGTCGACCTCGAGCTGTTCCACCATCTCGACCTCACGGCAGAAGAACAGCACGCAGCCTTTCACCTTCAGATAGACCAGCCCGCGCCCGTCTTCGATCGGTTCCAGCACGCGGCCCTCTTCGAATATGCTGGACAGACGCGGGAGTCCCGGATAATCCGCCAGCACCTCGTAGACACCGTCCGCCGGCGCATCGATGCGGATCTCCGAGACCAGACGATAGCGGCCACCCCCTTCACGAGTGAATTCCAGCTCGAGGAACTCCGCCGCGCCCGCGCCGCTGAACCACAGGCCCAGCAGCAGCGCCGCCATCGCCGACCTCATCCGCCGAACAGCTTCTTCTTGAGCTTGTCGGCTTCTTCCTTGAGTTGATCCTCGGTGCTCTTGGGCTCTTCCTCGGGCGCGGCCTCGCCATCTGCCGGCGCTGCCTGATCGCCCTCCGGCGTCTTGTCGCCGCCGAGACCGAGCTGATCGCGGATCAGCGACTTGACCTTGTCGCCGATCAGCGCACCCACGTCCGCCTTGACCGAGGGATCGTCCAGACTGCCGCTGATCGTAATCGGTACCGATTTGCCGGCCGCTTTGCCGAGACCGAGATCTGCGGACTTCTGGCCTTCCGGTACCGACGCCAACAGGTCGTAATCGATGGTCTCGTCGACCAGATTGATCTGGCCTTTGCCGGTCACGTTCATCGCGATCAGATCGCCGGTCAGATCGTCATTGCGCATCACGCCATTGGTTATTGTGGCGGTGCCGCGCATAAAGTCGAACGGCGTGTCCTCGGACGTCTTGGCCGGCGGCGCCTTGCGATCGAGCAGCGCCAGCGCGGATTGGACCGCATGGGTGATATTGATGCCGCGTATCTTGCCGTCGTCGACACCGAATTTCATCGTGCCGTCGAGATCCGCGATCATCTGCGACGAGGTCTGGCCGGCGGTGTTCAGATCCATGGAGAAATTGGCCACGCCGACCAATTTCTCCACTTCAGCCAGATCGTTGAGCAGCGGCGATACCTGCACGCCATCGAGGGATTGTTTCAAGGTCAACGCCGGTACATCGCCGCTGCCGTCCAGCACCACCCGGCCCTGGACGCTGCCGTCATAGAGATTGGACTGCAGCGGATCAAGGGTGAGTTTGCCATCGCGGATCACCGCCCTGGCCTTGATGCCGGTCAGGGTCAGGCCGGAGACCTTGACCTGGCCGATATCCAGGCTGGCGTCCACGTCCTTGCCGCGCAAATCGGCGCTGTTGATCTGCGCATCGGCGGTCTCGGCTGGTGCCGGCGCTTCATCTTCCGTCGCTGGCGGCAGGTATCGATCCAGGTCGATGGCATCCACCTGCAGCGTGGCGCGGGCCACCTGCGGCGTCCCCTCAGCAACGGAGGCCTGGCCGCTCAGCGCGGTGTCATCCAGCCGCGCCTTGAGATTGTTCAGCGAGAATTTGTTGCCCGCCATCGCGAAGTCGCCACTCAGCGCGGCCCGGGTCAGCACGTCCGGGTCGGCGGTGATCGGCACCTCCATGGCCAGGGTTTTGAACAGCTTGCGTGGGGAGAACTCCGCGATCTCGATCCGGCCGCTGATCTCGGGCGCATCGACGATCTTCGATCCCCGCGCCTGCAGCGAGACATTCATCCCCGCTACCGACGCGCGAGCGCCGTCGAGCACCAGCGTCTGGGCCTCCTGATCTATCTGCACACTGTCGGCGGACAGCTCGGCATCCTGGCTGCCACCCGGCAGCTCCTCGCCGGTGAGTTTTGCCTTGACCAGCAGCCCCGCGAGACCGATTTTGGCGCCGTCCATCCGTGCGCGTCCGCTCAGATCCAGATCGACGTCCATCACCGGTTCGCCCAGCTGTGCTTTGAGCTTGCCCTTGATCGGGGACTCCTGGCCGGCGACCAGTTTCTCGATCTCGAAAGACGGGATACTGCCCTGCATCGGCTCGCCGTCCGCGGGCCTTACCGAAAACTTCGCGTCTTCCAGACGCAGACCACCGATCTGCGGCGCCTTGGGATCCGTCGCAATATCACCGCTGGTAAAGCTGCCGATGTTCATGCTGTAGTCGCCATCCGCGCTTTTCATCGAGAGTTCGGCCGCGATCAATTCCGCGCCGCCGATGATCAGCGCTTCAGGTGTGCCGGCGATCCGGCCGGTGCTCATCTTTTCGATCCGGGTGGTAACAGCACCCGTGTCCTTGCTCTCGAAGGCGAGATCGGCCGCCTCAACCCGGATGCCGTCGAGATCAATCGCGGTGCCGTCGATGGCGATCGCGCCGGTACCGAATTCACCCAGCTCGGCCTTTAGCGACATGCCGTCGACCTTGTCCTGGAACGAGACCTGGGCATCGCGCACGCGGATGCCGCCGACCTGTTTCAGATCGAAGCTCTGACCGGCGTCCTCCTCGGGCGCGGGCGGCGCGTCTTCCTCGGCGGCGACCAGGCTGTCCCAGTTCGAGCCGCGGGCGTCACGCACCAGATTGAGCCGCAACCCGTCCAGACGTATTTCGCTGACCTCGATCCGGCGGCTGATCAGCGGCATTAATTTCACGCCGACCGAAGCGTCTTCCACCGCCAGCATGGGCGCATCGCCATAGGCCGGGTCATTGCTGAGAGTGGTGCGGCCGATGCTCACGCCCAGCCACGGGATCACCGAGAGTTGGAGATCACCCTCGATGGTCAACTCGCGGCCGGTCTGCTCACGGACCGTATCGGCAATCTGGCCGCGGAAGTCGTTGGGGTCGAAAAACCGCGGCAGCAGCACCGCCGCCAGGATGATGAGGACGAGGACCAGGCCGATCAGCCATGCCAGGATTTTGAACATCGATTTCATCGCGGAATTCCTCGTCGTGGACGTAAGACGACACGCAGGAGATTTGGGTCAGCCCGAAAAGCCACCTACCTTTCCTCATTATATGAGACTTGGGTAGCGCTTTTGCGAGAAACGCAGACCCGTCTAGCGGCCGGCTGCGAGAGAGGTGAAGCCGCACTGGACGCTGTCACCGCTGGGTCTGCAGTCATCGGGCCAGCCGTACTGCTTCCAATAGTCGAGCAGGCCGACCGCGTCGACCAGCTGGTCAAATTCAGGCAGACGCCGCATCGCGGCGGCTTCGGGCATCCACAACATGTCCGCACCGAGCGTAGCGGGATCGGGCACCGTCAGCGCAGTATCCAGGGCCGCCCGGGCCTGGCCCAGTATCAAGTAGAGCTTGAACAGCACATCCGGCGGAAGCCCCTCGGCCTCCAGCGCGGTCTTGTGTTGAGCCCAGCTGCCGGGGTCGCTGATGACCGCGGCGAGCGCATCGATAAACCCATCGCTCAGCCGATCCTCCCCTTCCTCGGTTCGCAAAAACTCCGCCACGGACGCGCCGTCGCCGTTGCGGACCGCGACGATCTGCTCGACAGAGCCATCGCTGCGGCTGACATCCAGCCCCAGATCGATAGCCGTTTGCCGGTAGGCCAGGGCCTTCTCGTCATAACCGAGCGCCAAATAGGTTTGAGCCATATTGCTGTTGATCACCGGTGACGTCGGATCCAGCTCCAGCGCGGCCTGGGCCTGCTCCAGCGCCTCGCTCAGGCGGCCGACACGACGCAGCAGCAGCGAATACCACTGGCGGCTGGTGGGATCGTTGGGATCGAGGGAGGTGGCAAAAAAGAACCCCGCCTCCGCGTCGGTCCAGCGGCCCTCGCCGCTGTCGATCTCGGCCAGTACCGCATGGGCTTCAGCCAGATTGGGATCCCGGCCCAGAGCCTGGCGGGCGGCGCCCATGGCCTTCTCGTTCAGCGGGCCCAGGTCCTCGCCGGAATAGCCGGGCAACACCACATAGGCGGCCGCAAGCCCAGCATAGGCCCGGGCGAATTCCGGATCCAGCGCCAGGGCCTGATCCAGCAGCTCGATGCTCCTCCGTATCGGTCCCTCGCCCCGGCGTTTCCACTGATGACGGGCCTGGAGATAGAGCTGATAGGCGTCTACGTTTTCCGTCGGCGGCGCCGCCCGGACCACGGCTTCGGTGGTCTCCTCGCCGGACAGCTCACCCTGGAGCGCTTTGACTATTTCGGCGGAGATGTCGTCTTGTACGACGAAGATATCCGCCATTTCCCGATCATAGGTGTTGGACCACAGATGATATCCGGTCTTGGCATCGATCAGCTGCGCGGTGATCCGGACCCGGTCGCCGGCGCGCCGCACGCTGCCCTCGAGCACGGTCTCGACGCCCAGTTCCCGCGCTACCTGGCGGATATCCACGTTCTGGTCCTTGTACGCAAAGGAGGACGTCCTCGCCGCCACGTGCAGCCCCGGCACTCGGGCCAGCAGGTTGAGCAATTCCTCGGACATACCGTCGCTGAAATAGTCGTCGGCCCCGTCCTGGCTCAGGTTTGCGAACGGCAGCACCGCAATGGAGCTGCGGGTTCCGGCCTCCGGCGAAGAAGAAAACAGACTCGGCAGATAGCCCGGCAGCAGCAGATAGCCCAGACCGGCCATGGCGGCGGCCAGCAGCAGGAGGTAAGCAAGGCGTTCAAACGCCGGGATGCCGGCTGAGCGGTGCGCCAGCGGCTCGGTGCGCTCGATACCCTGAGGACCGATATCGAACACCCAGGCGAAAACCATCGCGATCGGGAAGCCGAGCATCAACAACGCGACGACAAAGGTGACGGTCCACTCGGGCAGCTGCAGCGCCGGAAACACCACGTCCGCCACCTCGACCATCACCCACGAGACGATGCCGTAGATACCGGCGACGCGGAATACCCGTCTCCGGCTGAGCTCGTTCAGGAGGGTGCGCATCTCAGCCCCTCCCGCGGACGGGTTCAGTCGTTACGCAGCGTGATACCGCCGTTGAGGGTCTTGATGCGGATGCGGGCGTCGCCCTCTCCCTGGGTGAAGCGCAGGTCCCGGCCCGGCGTGTACTTGCTGGTACGCACCGGATCGGGCCCGAAAGAGTTGTCGATCGAGCCATTGAACGTCTCGATATCAAATTCAGCATTAACCGCGCCCAGTATATCGAGGCGCAGGTCCCCGTTGATAGCTTCCATATCCAGTCTCGCCCCGGGAGCAAAGCCAAACCTCAGATCGATGTCACCATTGGTGGTGCGCAGCCGGGCGCGACTCATTTGCTTGCCTTCGACCTCCAGCGTGCCGGTGACCGATTGCGCCACCAGTTCTCCGCGGACCCCGGTGACTTCGCCGTCACCGCTGACACTGGTCACGGTCACCAGCGCGGGTTCGTCATGGCCGCGGATGCGGAAATCGCCGCTGACGGTCTTGGCCTCCACGTCTTCCTTGAACACCTCCAGATCCAGATCGCCACTCACTGACTGGATGCGCAAGGCGCCCAAAACGTTGCGCACGTCGACATCGGCGGATACTGCCGTCACCGAGACCCGGCTGCCCCTGGGCACCATCACCTTCAGATCCGAGCCGGCCACGTTGTTGCCGGAGCGCGGCAGCTCCACCTTGATAAAGGTCCGCTCGCCATCAGGCTCAAAGATCAGACCCTCGGACCCCCGGCCCAGCATGCCGCTCACCTGAACCTGCTCCCGCTCCCAGCCGGTGACTTCCACCGAGCCGCTGACATTGGACACCTCGACCTGGCCGCGCGGGTGGGCGTCGGCGCTCTCGTTGATCTCGGTTCCGGCCCAGGCCATCGGCGCCAGGCTCATCAGCGCCAGCGTTGCAAACATCGTCCTCATATCTCGGTCCTCGTCGGCAGGCTTCTCGCCATTCGATTTACTTCGGTCAGCACGGTCAATTCATCCTGATAAGCGGCCAGCAACAGCTGTTGCAGCAGCATGTTGCCCGGATCCTCGGCCAGGGCCGCATTGATCTCTGCCAGGGCAACGCGGATCTGCTCCAGGTTGCGCTCCACTGTGTGCCGCGTCGACGGCGGCAGCGCCTGCAAACGCGACTCCAGATCCACGGTCAGCTCGTTGCGCGCGCGCCGATACTTGGGCCCCAGCTCGTGGTCCGGACCAAACGCCGCCGAAGGCATCATCGCGGACCCGCCTGGCGGCGGCACCACCTGGCTGATCTCCGGACCCGCATCGCGACCGCTGATCCACAGGGTCGTCAACGAGGACAGCGCGACCAGCGCCACTGCAGCGGCCAGCGCGCCGGCCACAGACCAGCCCCGGGCTGTCTGCGCATGCGGCTCAGCCTCAATGCGCGCGGCGATATCCGGCCACAGATCACGCTCGGGGGCGATCTCCGCCGACAGACCCGAAGCGGCCTGCTGCCACCTGTCCGTCCCGTTGTCCGGTCTATCCGTTCCAGTCATCGTTCCAGCCTCTCCGCTAACAGACGCCGCGCTCGATGCAGCTGCGCCTTGCATGTTCCGACGGCCACACCCAGCATCTCTGCGGTCTCGATGTGGCTGTATCCGTGGACCGCATTGAGCACAAACACATGTCTCGCACCCGCCGGCAGGCTTGCTACCGCCTGCTCCAGATCCATCACCAGGCCAGCGTCTCTGGGCCCTGGCCGGTCCTCCCCGGCCGTGGTCCGATCGTCCACGATCTCGAGGAAATCCGGGCGCCGGCCTTCCTTACGGTGGAAACTCAGCACCTGGTTGACCGCGATCCGGTGCAGCCAGGTACCAAACGCGCTGCGTCCTTCGAAATTTGCCAGTCGCCGCCAGGCTTGCACAAACGCCTCCTGCATACAGTCCTCGGCCCGGTCCCGGCTGCCGGCCATGCGCAGGCAGAGCGCATAGACCCGCCGTTCGTGAAGCCGATACAGCGCTTCAAAGGCCGCGACGTCGCCGGACTTCGCCTGTTTGACCAGCAGTGTTTCCGATACCGCGGGGGCAGCCTCGGAGTCGATCCCGGTCATCGGGACCACAGCCGCCATCTGCATCGCAAAGCTGACCCTCGTGTAGCGGAACCGCTCATCGCTTCCTTATCCCTGTAGATGCCTGTTTTGCCCCGGAGGTTTAAATTTTGCCGCCGCATCCCCGCCACGGGTGCCTGCGGCGATGAACCCGGCTAATATGTCAAACGACCAAGGCCCGGATGCCCAGATCAATGCGCGGACAAGAGTATCAGGTGCTTCTCGTTACCGAGAACGAGAGCGATTCAGAGGACCTGGCGCGGATCCTCGCCACCGAGCGCGGTCACCGCTTCCAGCTCAATGCGGCGCCCGATATGGACGCGCTCAAAAAACAGCTGGGCACCAGCGCCGTGGATGCAGTGCTCCTCGCCGGCGATCTCAGTGACGCCAGCATGACCCAGATCGCCATCCGCCTGCTCGAACTGGATTGCGACCTGCCGATCGTCGCTGTGACCGATGACGGCGAGGAAGAAACGGCCGCGGAATTGTTGGCCACCGGCGTCCAGGATGTGCTGTGGCGCTCGGAACTCGACGCCGACCGCCTCGGTCGCGCCCTGCGTTACGCCATCGAACGCGCGGCGACCCTGCGCGAGCTGCTGGAGTCAGAATCGATGCTGCATTCAATACTCAAGAATCTGACCGAGGGCGTGATCGTCGCCGATCGTCAGGAGAAGCTGCTGCTGGTCAATGCGGCGGCACGCGAGTTGTTGGGACTGGGCTCGGTGTCCTCGCTGGCGACGGACATCTTCGGCATGTATGAAGCCGACACCGTGACCCGCATCCGCGACACGGCCCGGCCAATGGCCAGGGCCCTGCGCGGCGAGAACGTCAGTGACCTGGAAATCTTCCATCGCAACGCCGATGCGCCGGCCGGGCGTTTTCTCAGCGTCAACGCCAGGCCGCTGAAGGACGTAAACGGTCAGATCAATGGCGGCGTCGTCTCGTTCCGTGACGTCACCGCGCGCAGAAAGGCCGAGCAGGAGCTGACCCATCTGGCACTGCATGACGGCCAGACCAACATCCCCAACCAGGCGTTTTTTGTCGAGACGCTGCGCAAGGCCATCGCCCGCGCCGAGCGCAGCCATGTGCGCATGGCCGTGCTGCTGCTGAACCTGGATGGCATGAAGCAGATCAATGATCGCTACGGCAACGAGAATGGAGATCTGCTGCTCAAGGAAGTGGCGCGACGCCTGGCCGATGGTCTGCGCGCTGGCGACTTCCTCGCACGGATGGGTGGCGACGGATTCGTGGTCTTGTTCGAAGATCTCAGCCATAACGAACACGCCGCCAGTCTGGCCGACAAGATCCGTGAGATCCTGGCGCCCGCGTTCGCCATCCGCGAACACCAGATTCCTGTCTCCGCCAGCATCGGCATCTCCACCTTCCCCGAGTGCGGAGATGATGCGGGCAGCCTGATCAAGACCGCCGAGGTCGCCATGCGCCGGGCCAAGGAAAGCGGCCGCAATACCTACCACTTCTACTCGCGCTCGGTGCACGCAGAGATGTCGCGTCGGGCGGAGCTGGAACGTGATCTGCGCGAGGCGGTGGAGCAGGAGCACTTCGAACTCGAGTTCCAGCCGATCGCTGATCTGGGCAGCGGCCGCATCGAATCGCTGGAAACCCTGCTGCGCTGGAATCATCCGGAGCACGGGCTGGTGCGCCCGATGGAGTTCTTGCCGATCCTGGAGGCCACAGGGATGATGAATGGGGTCGGCGAGTGGGTGCTGGCCAGCGCCTGCCTCCAGATCCGCGACTGGCAGCGCGTGCTCGGCCGACCGGAGCTGTCGATATCGGTCAACCTCTCGGCCGCCCAGCTCGGCCATCGCCGTATTGTGGATGTGATCGACCGCATCCTGACCAACGCGAATTTGAGCGCGGAAAGCCTGATCCTGGAAATCACCGAGGCGACGCTACTGACCGAGCCTCGGGCCGTGCGTGAGAATCTGAGCGTGCTCGCGCGCACCGGGGTGCAGCTGGCGCTGGACAATTTCGGTACCGGGATGATGGCACTGCAGAGTATCCGCCAGCTGCCGCTGTCGCAGATAAAGATCGACCGCAGTCTGGTCATGAGCCTGCCGGCCGATCCCGATGACATCGCGCTGGTCGACGCGACGCTGCGGCTGGCAGAGGACCTGGGGCTCAAGGTGGTGGCCGAAGGTCTGGAGGTCGATGAACAACTGCGCTTCCTGGCCGATCGCGGCTGCCATCTCGGCCAGGGCAATCTGGTCAGCCCGCCGCTGCCGGTGACCAGCATCCATGACTTCCTCGGCCGCGACTGGCGCGCCGCCTGACTCGACCGTCCGCGCGCGGGCTGACAAAATCCCCGCTGGTCTCGCTTGTGTGTCGGAGGACCCCTGCCCATGCGTCTCTTGGTCGATCTCGGCGGTACCAACACCCGCTGCGCACTCCAGGACCCTGGCGACGAGCCTCATCTGGCACGCCGCTTCAAGAACCGGCGCTTCGCTAACCTGACCGAAGTGCTGCAGGCCTATCTGGATGATCTGCCGCAGGAGCTGCGCCCGACGGCGGCCGCGATGGCGGTCGCGGCGCCGGTGCAGGGCGACGAGGTAGAACTGACCAATCGCGGCTGGCGTTTTTCGGCTCAGGCGCTGCAGCAGGCGCTGCAGCTCGAACGCCTGTTGATGGTCAATGATTTCACCGCGGTGGCCATGGCTCTGCCCGGGCTGCCGGAGGATCGGAAACACCAGATCGGCGGCGGTACGCCCAGCCCGGGCCAGCCGCTTGCCGTGCTCGGGCCAGGTACCGGGCTGGGCATGTCGGGTCTGCTGCCGGCGGGCGACGGCTGGGCCGCGATCACCGGCGAAGGCGGTCACGTCACGCTCGCTCCCAGCAATGATCGGGAAGCCACGATCATCTCCCTGATCCGGCAACAACAGGGACATGTCTCCGCCGAGCGGCTGGTATCGGGCTTTGGTCTGTGCAATCTCTATCTGGCCCTGCGCAGTCTGTCCGGTCAGGCGGCGGATGCGGTGACGCCGGAACAGGTCACACAGTTGGCCGAAGACGGCGACGAGGTGGCGCAATCCGCGCTCGCCCACTTCTTTTCGTTTCTCGGCATCACCGCCGGCAATCTGGCGCTGACGCTCGGCGCGCTGGGCGGCGTGTATGTCGCCGGCGGCATCACGCCGAAGCTGCTGCACGTATTCGAGGCCTCGGATTTCCGCCGCAAGTTCGAGCAGAAGGGGCGTTACAGCGACTACATGGCCGCGATACCGACCTATCTCGTAACCGAGGAGGTGCCGGCCTTCCGCGGGCTGGCGGCCATCCTCGACGGCCAGATGATCAATCTCCGCTAGGGGTCCCCAGCGCCGGCCCGCTTGGGTCGATAGCGCTGTGGACGGTATCCTTGACCGGCGCGCATGATGGCTCTGGCTGGTGTCCGCGCGCGGACCAGCATCGGGCCATAGCCACAGGAGCGCCACGGACACGATGGAACCCGCTTCAGATAAACACGCGACGGAGATCGACTTCCTGGGTGAGGCCCGGCAGGTCGAAGAACGTTTCGAGGCGCTGCTGGACGCGTCACCAGACGGCATCCTGATCACCGACGCACGTGGCCATATCGAAGTCTTCAACGCGGCGGCCGAGCGCCTGTTCGGTTATGCCGAGTCCGACATCGTCGGCCACAGCTTCGCTGGTCTGATCGACGCCGGCCATGATGGCGGACCCCGGACGCGCGATGCCCAGGCGCTCCTCAGTGCGCTCAGCAACGAATCGGGCGACACCACGCGAGAATTCACTGCTCGACACAGCGACGGCAGCAGCATACCGGTTGAATTATCCGTCGGGCAGACCCGGGGCGGTGACAAGGTTGCGTTCATCATCGTGGTGCGGGACATCACTCGCCGCCAGCAGGCGGCCGCAGACCTGGCCCGCAGCGAGGCCAATCTGCGTATGTCCCAGGAACTGGCGCGTTTGGGTAGCTTCGAGCTGACCTACCCGGAACATGGCGCGCCCTATTGGTCGAACGAGGTGTTCCGGATCCTCGATCGCGATCCGGCGAAGGGACCGCTGCCTGTTCAGCGCTTGCTCAACCGTGTCCACGCCGATGATCGCGGACGGGTGCATCGGGCGGTTCTGCACGCCGCGCGCCAGGGCGGTCCGCTGCGCATCGAGCATCGAGTGCTGATGGCGGACGGCGGTTACCGCCATGTCGAGACCCAGGCGCGTTTCGCCGCCGGCGACGCCGGGGGCCACTGGCGGATCAGCGGCACGTTGCTGGACGTCAGCGACCGGTATCGTTTCGAACAAGATCTGCGTCGCGAGCGGGACCGGGCAGAGAGATATCTGGACCTGGTCGGTGTCATGGTCATCGCGCTGGACAGAGACGGCAACATCACGCTGATCAATCGTCAGGGCGTGGAGCTTCTCGGCCACGCCGAAGACGATATTCTCGGGCGCAACTTCTTCCGGTTGTTTGTCGCAGAGGCGGAACGTGCGCAAGCCCTGTCACGTTTCAGCCATGCCCTTGGCCGGCCCGGCTCCGGCGACAACACCCTCGACCAGCTGTGGATCGATACGGCAAATGGACGACGTTTGGTCCGCTGGCGTAATCAGCGTCTCGAGGATGTGGACGGCCAGTCCGGAGGTCTGCTGTGCGCCGTCGAAGACCTCACCGAGCAACACCTGACGGAGAATCAGCTCAAACGGGCGGAAGAAGAGCTGCGGCTGACCTTCCATTATGCGCCGATCGGCATGGCGACCCTTGATATCGAGGGCAACATCATCAGCGTCAATCAGGCGCTTTGCAGCATGCTCGGTTACAAGGAGCAGTGGCTGTTGGGTCGCCCGGTCGTCGAGATCGCCCACGCGGACGATCGCCCTACCGCGGAGTCGTTGCGCCAGGGCTTGTTGCGCGGTGATATCGAGTACATGCGCCAGGAAAAACGCTATCTGCGCAGCGACGGTTCGACTATGAACGGCGTGGTCCGCTATTCGCTGGTGCGCGATCTGCGCCACCGGCCGTTGATGTTTGTGGTGCAGATCGTGGATCGCACCGAACAACTGGAAGCGGAGCTTGAGATACGGCAACAACGTGAGCGCCTCGGCCAGGCGTCGCGGCTGGGAACCATGGGCGAGATGGCTGCGGCCATCGCGCACGAGTTGAACCAGCCGTTGACCGCCATCTCCAGCTACGTTCAGGCCTGCCAGCGAATGATGGACGCTGGCACCATGAGTCCAGGCGAGATCGCGCCGATCCTGGGCAAGGTCCACGACCAGGCTCGCCGGGCCGGACAGGTCATCCTCGGTCTGCGAAATTTCGTCAAACAGCGCTCTGTCAGTCGCCGGACTACCGATTTGCACCGTGTGCTGAGGGACGTCTCCCTGCTGGCGGAGCTGGACGCCAGGGCTCACGGCATCCCGCTGCGCTCGCAGGTGCCGGAGACGCTGCCGCGGGTGCAGGCAGACCCGGTGCAGCTGCAGCAGGTGCTGCTGAATCTGATCCGCAACGCGATCGACGCGATGCTAGACAGTGAGGACCGCGACCAGGGGATCGACATCACGGTAGTCGCGGACATGGGTGATGAGGTCTCTATCTCTGTCGCGGATGCCGGACCAGGCATTTCAACCGGGGATCAGGGTGAGTTGTTCAAACCGTTCTTCACTACCAAAAAGGACGGTATGGGCATGGGTCTGTCGCTGAGCCGCTCTATCGTCGAAGCCCACGGAGGTTCGCTCGGCTTTACTGACAATCCGGCCGGCGGCACTATCTTTACGATGACGCTCCCGACCTCCCCCGAGTCCACCCCATGACGGCGCAACCGAACACGGTCTTCCTGGTCGACGACGACGACGCCGTGCGCGACTCGGTTTCGCTATTGATGCGCTCTGCCGGTCTCCGTACCCGCGAGTTCGACTCCGCCAGCGCATTTCTCGACGGCTATGATCGGGACCAGCCCGGCTGCCTGCTGCTGGACGTGCGGATGCCGGGGATGAGCGGTCTGGAGCTGCAAAAAGAACTGAACAAGCGCAACCACACGCTGCCGATTGTTTTCATCAGCGCCCATGGCGACATCCCGATGGCCGTCGAGGCGGTCCGTCGTGGCGCGGTTGACTTCATCCAAAAACCGTTCGATGACGAGGAGCTGTTGTCAACGGTGAAACACGCGCTGGCGGCCAGCGAGCAGCGATTCGCCGAGGAAACGGAGCGGCTGGAAATCTGTCGCCGGACCGCAAGCCTCACGGCGCGGGAGCGCGAGGTCATGTCCCAGGTGGTCAAAGGCAAGGCCAACAAGGTCATCGCCAGCGACCTCGGCGTCAGCCAGCGCACGGTGGAGATCCATCGCGCCCGGGTCATGGAAAAAATGCAGGCCTCCTCGCTGGCACAGCTCGTGCGCATGGTCCTGATTTCGGAGGCCAGCATCTAGCCCTGTCACGCTGCGCTGCCTGACATCAGGTCTTAAGTACAAGTTCGTATTCCCTTCCGACAACGCCCGTTGAATACTGAGCGGAAAAGGTGGGGTGGAGGAAGTCTCCGCCTCATCAGTGGTTTCAGGGGCATCACATGGTTCAGGCATCGGGCGAAATCACGCCAGCTGGCGTGTCGCTATGCGTAGTAGAGCATGACGCTGATGCGCGCACGTCGCTGGCTGCCTTGTTCGCCGGTCTGGGTATAGACGTCAGGACCTACACCAGCGCGGAAGACCTGCTCTCGACCCTGGACCAGGTCGAGATGTCGATGCTGGTCAGTGAGCTGACGCTGCCTGGCATCAGCGGCATCGAGTTGCTCCGGCGGCTGCGCGAGCGGGGGGTGCGGGCGCCGACCATCCTGCTGAGCGAAGACAGCGACATCCCGACTGCGGTGGATGCGATCCGGGCCGGCGCGGTGGACTTTATCGAAAAGCCGTTTATCGATCGGGTGCTGCTGCGCCGGGTGAAGGCGGCGCTGGAAGGATCATCTCCGAACTGACGCTGCGGTTGAGGCTATGGCCTAGGCCAGCAACCGCTGAATCTTGAGCAGGTATTCGTCGAGGGACGAGTGTTTGGTCCAGGTCTCCTCGAGTGGCACAGTGCATCGCGCCTGGGACTTGACCCCGACCATGACGCCGGTGGCCCCCTCGAGGGCGACCTCTACCGCATAGGCGCCCAGGCTCGAGGCGAGGATCCGGTCCAGCGCGGCCGGGTTGCCGCCCCGCTGGATGTGGCCCAGGATCACTGCCCGACTATCGAGACCAGTCTCCTTTTGTATCTCTTTGGCCAGCATGGTCGAATCGTGGATGGTGATACGGTCGTCGAGGGAGCGTACCCCCCTGTGTACCACGCCCTCGGCCACCACGATCAGACAGCTGGTCTTGCCCATGGCTCGGGAGTCCTGGATCCGGCCGATCAGCTCGCGCAGATCCACCGGCCGTTCCGGCAGCAGGACCTCCTCCGCACCACAGCCGATACCGACACCAAGCGCGATAAAGCCCGCCATGCGGCCCATGACCTCGACCAGGAAGATCCGCTCGAACGCGTCCGCGGTATCACGCACCTTGTCGATGGCGTGTAAAGCCGTATCCAGCGCGGTGAAATAACCGATGGTGTAGTCGGTGCCGGCCAGATCATTATCGATGGTCCCGGGCAGACCGATCAGCTGGCCATCCCAGTGATCCCTGAGTGCGGCAGCACCTCGAAGCGAGCCATCACCGCCGATGACGAACAGCACATCGACGCCGAGCTTGCGCAGATTCTCGGCGGCCTTGTCGCGGCCCTCGGGCGTCATGAACTCTTTGCACCGGGCCGAGCGCAGGATGGTCCCGCCCCGTTGCACGATGTTGGCCACGGACTTTCGGTCCAGGTCGACATAGTCTTCGTTGACGATGCCGGTATAGCCACGATAGAAGCCCACGACTGCCATCTCGTGGCGCAGCGCGACGCGGGTGATGGCCCGGATGGCCGCATTCATGCCCGGCGCATCGCCACCGCTGGTGATGATGCCCGCCTTGCGGGGTTTGTCTGACGCCATCTGCTTCTCCGTGTCTGCCAACCGGGACCGTGTATCGGCCGGGGGCGTTGCAGGATACCGCGCATCATGCCGCGACGTGGGTGGCAGAGAAAAGTAGGGACTTTCCCCGACCGCGTGCTGGATGCGGGACGATTATAATCGTCCCGACCGGTCGAGTTTGTCCCGGATCGGTAACAAAGAAAGAGGACACAGCGTGTGAGCAGGCAAAAAGTCGGGGTGATCGGCGCCGGCCAGGTCGGTGTTGCGGCAGCATTTGCGATGTTCGTGCAGGAAACCTGCGCCGAGCTGGTGCTGGTGGATGTCGACAAAAAGCGCGCCCATGGCGAGGCCATGGATCTGATGCATGGCCAGGGCTATGTGGGCCGCATCGTGGTCCGGGATGGCGAGTATGCCGACCTCGAGGGCTGCCAGGTGATCGTTATCGCCGCGGGCGCAGCGCAGAAGCCGGGCGAGACCCGTCTGGACCTGCTCAACAATAACGCGCGGATCTTCCGCAGCATCGCCGAGGGCGTGGACCGCTATGCGCCGGACGCGATCCTGGTCGTAGCCAGCAACCCGGTCGATGTGCTGACCTTTATGCTGCAACAGCTTAGCGGGCGGCCCCGCCATCACGTCATCGGTACCGGCACCATGCTCGACACGTCCCGGTTCCGCACCCTGCTCGGTCATTACTATGGTGTCGATCCGCGCTCTGTACACGGCTATATCCTCGGCGAGCACGGTGATTCCGAGTTCGCCGCATGGAGCACGGTGACCATCGGTGGCAAGCCCCTGCGCGGCGGTGTCCTCGGCCGCGAATGGAACCAGACCGAGATGGACGAGTTGTTCGTCAACGTCCGCGATGCGGCGTATCACATCATCGAGGGCAAGGGCTACACGAATTGGGCCATCGGTCTGGTGATCTCACGCCTCGCCGATATCATCCTCGACGACAGGCGATCCATCCAGCCGGTCAGCGCCAGGCTGAGGGGCGACTATGGGCTGTTTGATGTGTGCGTCAGCGTCCCGGCGCTGATCGGCGCCAACGGTGTGCAGCGGCTGATCCATCTGCAGCTGGAGCCGGCGGAACAGCAGGCCCTCGATAAGTCGGCGGAGTTGATGCAGAAGAGCATCGCCGGGGTCGCACTCTGAACCGAGCCTGAGCGCGACTCAGTCGCTGTCGCCCGATTCGCTGAAATACCGCACCACGTGGGCTTTCTCCATAGTGACGAAGCCGCCGGAGTTGGCCTCCTCCATCATCCGGTCGATCGTCGGCAAGAATCCGTCGACCCGTTCCTCTCGTTCGATGATCTCCACCACCACCGGCAGGTCCGAAGACAGATCCAGCACCTTGGCCTGCCTCATCCTGGAACTGGCCCCGTAGCCGCAGATGCCGCGCAGCACGGTTGCGCCGGCGAGGCCCTGGGACCGGGCCTCCCGGATCAGCGCCTCATAGAGAGCCATATGTCCGTGCTTGTCCGATTCGCCGATAAAGACTCTTAGCAGAACCGCGTCGCCTTCAATACGCATGGACCGACCTCAGGAACGGAGCAGCAGGATCGAGATGCTGCCCAGATAAAAAAGGACCATCGCCCCCACCAGCGTTACGCCGAAATACACGCTGGCAAAAAAAATCTCGCCGCTGCGCAGAAACTGCGCCAGCTCGTAGACAAAGGAGGACATGGTGGTAAAGCCGCCGCAAAACCCGGTGGCGAGAAACAGCCGGGTCTCCGGCGACAGCAGATCGCCTTCGCCCGCAAACGCGGCGATGACGCCGATAAAGAAACAACCCGCGAGATTGGAGATCAGTGTGCCGTAAGGCAGGGTCAGACTGATCCCCGCGGTGGCCAACGTAGCCATATAGCGGGCCACGGCGCCGAGCATGCCGCCAAAACCCACATAGACCAAGGGAATAAAACTTGTGCCCAATGCTCCCCGCCCCTGTTGCCGGCCCCTATGTTAGGCGGCAGCCGGCGACTCCACAACGCGAGAGCGTCAGACAAAAAAAGACCCGCCTTGGTGGCGGGTCTCGAACGGTCCCTTAGCAGGACTCGTGATTATCTCATTACGGTTCGCGCTTATACTTTGCGACGACGCCGGAACAAACCCATACCCAGCAGACCTGCGCCGAGCATCGCGAGACTGGTCGGCTCGGGCACTTCGAAATCTCCCTCTCCGCGCGCCATCAGCGTCAGTTCGACCAGCCAGCCCCAGTCAGCGCCCTGGTCGTACTAGTCGTCGTCGATATCGTACTTGTTGAGATAGACCCAGTCGTCGTAGCCGAAAAACGCCTGGTCGTTGACCATCACCGGCGCCGGAAAATCATTGTTGCCGTCACCGTTCTGGCATTCGGAAGAACCTGACACATAACCGGCGTCACAGGGCACGGCGCTTGCGGTGCCACTAAAGCCGAACAGCAACAGGCCTAACATCATCAAGGTCGCTGCTACTGCAGGCCGAATCCCGAATCGCGTCAACATCATCATCTTCTCCACCTTCAATCCCCCGTGACTCCGCTCGGCGGGCGATCATATCGCCGACGACCGCGCGGGTCGGACACGATTATCGCGCCCCTCCTGGAGAAAGATTAAGCAAGTACCGGGCCATATCTATTTCGACTGTCGTCAACTTTGCACTTTGTCATTTTAACTAATTGATTTTATTTCGATTAATTTATCCGGCGCGACGTAGGGCCGCGGCCAAAATGCAAGCAGTCCTTGCGCGAGTGGAAAATTTTTCGACAGTGGCAAACCGGTTGCGGGCGCTTCGGCCCCCGTTTGCAGCCGAAAGACGGCCGTTGACTATCTAACCTATTGTTTAAGATGAAATTATTTCGCCAGCCCCCGGCAACAGACACAGTGTAAGAATTCCCGACTCTGGCATATATGCGTCATCGATCTCATGTAGAGACATCAACGACCGTCTGCCCGCAATGCCTCCAGCTGCTCTGCCAGCTCCAGCCACAACGCTTCCTGGGCAGCGCAGCGGGCATCGAGTCCTGATTTTTCGAGCAACAGGGCTTTGAGCCGCGCGTTGTCCGCAGACTCATACGCGGCCGGATCGGCGAGCGCAGACGCGATCTCCGCCTGTTGCTGATGGAGACGGCTCAGTTCGCGCTCGGCGGCCTGGACCTTGCGCCGCAGTGGCTTAACCCGGTTCCGCTGGTTCGCTTCCTCGCGCTTGCGTTGCTTGCGCACCGCCGCAGTGTGTCCCCCTGCGCTGGTCTTTGGCCGGGCGCGGCTGCCGCGTGCGCTCTCCGCCAGCCAGCGCGGATAATCATCCAGGCTGCCCGGAAAATCGCTGACCTGACCGCCGTCCACCAGCAGCAGCTGATCGCAGCAGACCCGGAGCAGATGACGATCATGCGAGACCAGCACCATCGCCCCCACATAATCCTGCAGCGCAACCGCCAGCGACTGGCGCATCTCCAGATCCAGATGATTGGTCGGCTCATCCAGCAACAGCAGATTCGGCCGCTGATAGACGATCAGCGCCAGCGCGAGCCGCGACTTCTCGCCGCCCGAGAATGGCCGGGTCGGTGCCAGCGCCTGTTCGTTGGAGAAGCCAAAACCACCAAGGAAGTTTCTCAGTTCCTGATCCCGCGCCGGCGTGCCCAGCCGCTGCAGATGCAGCAACGGTGAGGCGTCCGGATCCAGCTGTTCGAGTTGATGCTGTGCGAAATACCCCACCGCCAGGTCGCGCGCCCGTTCGGTGTCACCGGCACTCGCCTCGAGACTGCCTGCAAGCAGTTTGATCAGGGTCGACTTGCCGGCCCCGTTACGGCCCAGCAGGCCGATGCGATCACCCGGGGACAGACTCAGCCCGAGACCCGAGAGCACGGTCTGCTCGCCGTAGCCGGCCGCGGCGTGCTCGAGCCTGAGCAGCGGGTTGGGCGATTTTTGCGGCGGCCGGAACGTAAAGTGGAACGGCGAATCCACATGCGCTGGCGCGATCAGCTCCATCCGCTCCAGCGCCTTGAGCCGGCTTTGTGCCTGGCGGGCCTTGGAGGCCTTGGCGCGGAAACGGTCGACGAAAGAGCGCATGTGGCTGATCTCGCGCTGCTGGCGCGTATATTGCGCAGCCTGTGTAGCCAGGCGCTCGCCGCGCAGACGCTCGAAGTCACTGTAATTGCCGTTGTAGAGCGTCAGACGCTGGGCTTCGAGCTGGGCGATATGGGTACAGACGCCGTCGAGAAAGTCCCGGTCATGCGCGATCAACAACAGCGTCCCGGTATAGGCCTTGAGCCATTCCTCGAGCCAGATCACCGCGTCCAGATCCAGATGGTTGGTGGGCTCGTCGAGCAACAGCAGGTCTGAACGGCTCATCAACGCACGAGCCAGATTCAGCCGCATGCGCCACCCGCCGGAGAACTCGCTGACCGGACGCAGCTCGTCGCCGGGCACGAAACCCAGCCCGGCCAGCAGTTGGGCCGCGCGGCTCGGCGCGGTATAGCCGTCGACCGCGTCGATGCTACCGTGGAGCTCGGCCACCGCAATGCCTTCGTCATCGGTCTCGGCACGGTCGAGCCGGGCCTGCAGCTGGCGCAGTTCCGCGTCGCCATCGAGCACGTATTCGAGCGCCGGCCGCGGGTCGGCCGGGGTCTCCTGCGCGACATGGGCGACGACACAGTCCCGCGGCCGATACAGTTCACCGTGATCCGGCTGCAGCTCGCCCAGGATCGCCGCGAACAAGCTGGATTTGCCGCTGCCGTTGGCACCGGTGATGCCCAGCCGCTGGCCGGGATAGACGCTGAAGTCCGCCTGTTCGAACAGCAGCCGCGGACCGCGGCGAAGCGCCAGTTGTTCAAGTCTCAGCATCGTCGGGTCTGTATCTGCAGCGGGGGAACCGGGCCGCGCTCACGGGGCGCCCGGCTGGGGCGCCGCTGCGCTGGCTGCTCGCTGTCGCATCCAGCCTCCAGCGGCCAGCACCAATCCCAGCAGCGAGGGCAGGAAGAACAAGGTGACGAGTGCCGAGTAGAGGATGCCAAACAGCACCACCGTCCCCAGCCCGCGGTAGAGCTCGGTGCCGGCACCGGGGATAAACACCAGAGGTGACAGGCCGAGCACGGTAGTGATCGTAGACATCATGATCGGACGCAAGCGCGAGCGCACCGCCGCCATGATCGCCGGCGCATTGTCCATCCCGCCTTCACGGACGTTGTGCATGGTGCGATCGACGATCAGGATCGGGTTGTTGACGACGGTGCCAACCAGCACCAGGAAACCGAGCATCGTGATCACATCCAGCGGCTGTTGCAGGGCATCGATGCCGATCAGCGGCAGCTGTGCGCCGACTGCGTTAAGCAGCCACAAGCCTGCGATGCCGCCGCTGAGACCGATCGGTACCGTGGTCATGATGATCAGCGGGTAGCCCCAGTGCGAGAGGATCGCCACCAGCAGGAAGTAGGTGATCAGCAGCGCGACAAAAAAGTTGGATGCCAGCGCCTGGCGGGTGGCGTCGAGCTGATCGCTGGCACCGCTCAGCCGGAAATGGATACTGGCGTCCACCTCACCGCGGGCCTTGAGCGCGGAGATGATGTCGTTTTGTACCGTCTCGACCCCGACCTCCAGCGGCACTTTGCGCGGCGGGATGATCGAGACTGTGATCGTGCGGCTACCGTCCACGCGGCGGATCGAATCCGTGCTGGTGGTCTCGACCACGGTTGCCACGGTGGATAACGGCACTGCAGCCCCCGCCGCGGTATAGATATACAGACCGGCGATGTCTTCCGGATGTTTGACCGTGCCCTCGGTGCTGTAGAGATACATGTCGATCTTGTCGTCACCGAGGAAGAACTCGTCGACAAAAGCACCATCGGAATAGGCCCAGACCGAGTAACCCAGCTCGGCCGCGGAGATGCCCAGCTCCGCCGCCCGCTCCCAGTCGGGCCGGATCTCCAGAAACGGTTGCGCCAGCGCGAGTCCGCTGGGCTGCGCCCGGACCTGCGGGTTCTCGAACACCGTGCGCGCCTCGCTGAACACGGCGGCCGCGGCCTGGTACAGAGCCTCGATGTCGGGGCCGCTGATATCCACATTGATGCTGCGCGTGCCACCCGAGTTGCCGGAGAAGATCGAACCACGAGAGACGAAGCTGCGCATGGCCGGGTACTGCTGCAGATGGGCAGAGAGACCCTCGATCAGCTCATCGATATGTCCGGGGGCGATGGTCGGCACGATGGTGCGGACGTTGCCGGCCGAGACGAATTGTATGGCGAACTCGATCGGTGGAAAGTCGGTCTCGCCGGCGTCGAATGCGTCGGGATCGCCGCCGACATAGGGTCGCAGGAAGGCGCGGATGGCCCGTCCGACTTTCTCGGTTTCCTGGAGACTGTAACCGGGCGGCGCGGTGGCGCTGGAAAACGCCTTGGCCTCCTCGCCTTCAGGCAGATACTCGGCCTTGGGCGTCAGGAACACGATAATCGCGGCAGTCAGCGCGAGCAGGATCGACACGCTGGCGATCTGCCGGCCGCGGCTGCGTGCAGCCCCGGCGACGGCGGCAAGCAATCCGTGGATCAGTCCATGATCGCTGGTGTCCTCGGCTTCGGGCGCCTGGCTGAACCCGCCCAGATAGCAGGCGCCGACCGGGACCACCGTTATCGCCACCAGCATCGACATAAATATCGAGGCCGAGATGGCGACCGCGATATCGGAATAGAGCTGACCGGCCTGCTCCTGCACAAACAGCACAGGGATAAATACGAAGATGGTGGTCAAGGTCGAGGCCAGGACCGCCTTCCAGACCTCGCTGACGCCGTTCAGCGCGGCATCGAAGCGGGTCTCGCCCGCGCCGCGGTGGCTGTGGATGTTCTCCAGCACAACGATGCTGTTATCCAGCGTCATGCCGATGGCGAAGGCGACGCCGGCCAGGGAGATCACATTGATCGTGCGCCCGGTCAGCAACAGCCCGAGGAAGGCGGCCACCAGACACACGGGGATGCCGATGGCGCCGACCAGCGTGGTGCGCCAGGAACGCAGGAACAGGAACAACACCGCGGTGGCCAGCATCGCACCGAGGATCAGATTTTGTCGCACCACCGAGACCGCGTCTTCCACATACTTGGCGTCATCCACGAACATCTGGCTGGTGAGGCCAAGCGGCGCCAGTGCGCTCTCGTTGAGTTCCTCCATGCGCTGCTTTACCGCATCGCGGACGGCGACGATGTTGGAACCCGGTTCACGGCGGATGGTCATCACCACCACCGGACGTTCGTTCAAATAGCCGATACGCTGTTTCTCGGCGAAATCGAGCTGCGCGTAACCGACATCGCGCAGACGCACCAAGGCGTCACCGCGTCGCGCGATGACCAGATCATTGATTTCCTCGACCGTCTGGAAGCGACCGATGGTGCGCATCACATAGCGTTTCTTGCCCGCGTCCAGATCGCCACCCGAGACATCCCGGTTGCGCCCGCGGATCGCGTTGCGCACCTGATCGATGGAGATACGGCGATCGGCGAGCCGTACCGGGTCGACATAGATCCGCATCTGGCGCTCGACGCCACCACGCAGATCCGCCTCGGAGACCCCGGGCACGCGTGCGATTTGTACCCGCACCTGATCGTCGATCTCGTCGAAAAACGTGTTGATGTCACCGTCATTGCCCGGCAGCGGGAAGATGCCAAAGAATACGAACGAGTTATCGGAGTAAGAGTTGGCGATGATGCGTGGTTCGTCCACGTTCTCCGGATAGGACGGCACCTGGGTCAGCGCGTTGTTGACCCGCACCAGCACGTCGTCGATGTCGGTGCCATAGGGGAACTCGATCTCGATCTCGGCGCGTCCCATCGAGGCTCGGGAGATCATCCGGTCGATGCCGGAAATATTGCTGAGATATTCCTCCTGCTCGACCAGGATCTCCCGCTCAACATCCTGCGGTGTCGCGCCGGGCCAGCGCGTGACGACGGTGACCGCACGCACGTCCAGGTCGGGGATCAGCTGGACCGGCACCCGGATCACCGAGAGCACGCCCAGCACCACGATCAGGCTGGCGCCGACAGCCACCAGGATCGGGTTCTCGAGAATGCGCCGGAACAACATCAGGGCCCCGGCTCGACGATGTTGATCGATTGACCAGGTGACAAGGATTCGTTGCCGCGGACGATCACGCGGTCGCCCAGCTTGACCTCGGCAGGGCCCTTGCCCGGATCGATGACCGCAAAGCTGCCGCTAAAACGTCTGATCTGCACCGTGGTCGCCCGTGCCTTGGCCTGCTCTCCGTTGCCTGCCGCCAGCCACAGCCGATAGCTACCATCGGGCAGCCGGACCAGCGCGTCTCGCGGCACGTGCAGGGCAGCGCCCCACTGCTGGTCGCCGGGACGCAGCGTGACCCGCACCGACATGCCGGGCGCGAACTGACCATCGCTGTTGTCGACTTCCAGCCTGGCGACAAAGGTGCGGGCCGCCGGATCGCTGATCGGCACCCGGGTGGTGACCACGGCCTCGATCGGCTTGCCGGCCTGCGCATCAAACTGCACCGTTGCCGGCGTGCCCGCGCCGACGCTGGCGAAATACGCCTGGGGTACCGGCACGTCTACCCGCAGGACTTCGGCATCTACCAGCTCGAACAGGGCCTGGCTGCGCTGCAACCATTGACCGACCTCCGCGAACTTTTGCGCGATCACGCCGGCAAAGGGGGCGCGGACCGTGTAACGACGGACGATCTCCTGCTGGCGCGCAAACTCGGCCTCGAGTCTGGCTACCACGGCCTGCTGGATGTCCGCCTCGGCCACGGCGGACTCGAACGTGCTGGCAGCGATCAGGTTGTCCGCATGGACCCGCGCCGCCTCGTCACGGCGGCGGATCGCGTCGCGCAGCTCTGCCCGGGACTCGTCCAGCGCCGCGCCGGCCCGGGTCAGCTCATGACCGGCGATCACGCCGTCCAGCCGTGCCAGGACCTGACCCTGAGCAACCACATCGCCGACGTCGGCGCGCATGTCGATAACCAGGCCTTCTGAATACGGGGAGATCGAAGACGTCCGCCGCGCGGTCGCGGTGCCGGTCAGCGCCAGCTGATCCAGCGCCGAGGCAAGCACGACCTGCTCCACAACAACCGGAGCCGGGGCCGGCTGGGCCCCTGCCAGACTCCAGGCAAGCAGCAGGATCAACAGGAATTGTCTGGACATCTGTCCTATGCACCTTTCAACAGATCTGGGTTGGCCGCAGCACCGCTGCCGCACAAGGCCGCTATGTTATCGGAACCGGCTGCGGGCGGGATGCGCCGCTTCGGCGCCAACTCAGCCTCGCGAGTGGATCGAATCTGGCAGGGCCTGCGGCCATCCAGGACCATTATCTCCCAAACGACCCCTCCGGTTTGTCCGCTGGCCCTGGCCTGCGAGCCCGGACCTGAACTGAGATAACTGACCTGGCCAACCGGCACAGCGTCCGGGACCGTCGGCGGCCATCAACCGATGCACACCTCCGTTGGAAAGCCGGCAGATCTTGTCGGGTTGGCAAATCCAGTCCTATTCCATAAGGTGTCGATATGCCGCAGCCCGGAGCACTACCTGCCTGGAACAGCCGCTGGGCGCTTTTCCTGGACGTGGACGGGACGCTCCTCGATATCGCCGATCACCCGGACGCCGTGCGCACGACGCCACGTCTGAAGCTGCTGGTGCGACGCGCGGCCCTCGAGCTCGACGGCGCGGTGGCGCTGGTCAGCGGACGCGCGATCGCGGATCTGGACCGGCTGTTCATGCCGCTGGCCCTGCCGACTGCAGGTCTGCACGGGATCGAGCGGCGCTCGGCGGACGGCACCATGCACTTTCGCGCCACGCTGGAAGACCAGTTGCACGAGGTCAAACGGGAACTGATGGCGTTTGTGGAGAACCGGTCGGGGCTGTTGCTGGAGGACAAGGGCGCGGCACTGGCACTCCATTACCGTAACGCGCCCGCACTCGCGGCGGAGGCCGATCGGGTGATGGCCCGGGTCGCCGATGCCGCCGGCGAGCAATTCCATGTCCAGCACGGCAAGATGGTGCTGGAACTCAAGCCCGCCGGTCAGGACAAGGGCACCGCGATCCTGCAATTTATGCAGGAATCGCCATTCGCCGGCCGGATACCGATATTTGCCGGCGATGACATCACCGACGAGGACGGTTTTGTCGTGGTCAATGACATGGGTGGCGAATCGATACGCGTCGGCGACGGGCAGGCGACGACCGCCGCGCACCGGGTCGGCTCGGTGGTGGAATTGCTGGCATGGCTGGAGCACAACCTGCTCGGAGACGAGTCCGGAAACAAGGAGACTGCGCATGTCGACGCTTGATCTGGCCATCATCGGCAACTGCCAGACCGCGGCGCTGGTAGACCGGCAGGGCAGGATCGTCTGGTCCTGTTATCCGGGCTTTGACGGTGATCCGGTGTTCTGCGATCTGCTGGGCAACAACGAGCAACGCGCGACCGGCTTTTTCGACGTCATGCTGGAGGATCTGGAGTCGACGGAGCAAACGTATCTGACCAATACGCCGATCCTCGAGACGGTGCTGCGGGACCGTCATGGCGGTGCGGTCAAAATAGTCGACTTCGCGCCACGCTTCCGTCAGTTCGATCGTCACTTCCGGCCCACCACCATCGTCCGTTATGTCGAGCCGCTGGAGGGTAGTCCCCGGGTCACGATCCGGCTGCGTCCGGTCAGCGAATACGGGGCCGAATCGCCGACCGTGACGTTTGGCAGCAACCATATCCGCTACGTAGGCTCCCAGATCACGCTGCGGCTGACGACCGATGCCTCCATCAGCCACGTGCTGTCGGAACGCAATTTCGTCCTCAATCGACCCGTGGCTTTTATCCTCGGCCCCGACGAGAGCGTGCGCGATTCGGTGGTCACGGTCAGCCGTCGCTTTTATGAACGTACCCGGGACTACTGGCACGCCTGGGTCCGGACCCTGTCTATCCCGTTCGAGTGGCAGGACGCGGTGATCCGCGCCGCCATCACCCTAAAACTCTGCACCTTCGAAGACACCGGGGCGGTGGTCGCCGCCATGACGACCTCGATCCCCGAAGCGGCAGGCACCCAGCGCAACTGGGATTACCGGTTCTGCTGGCTGCGTGACAGCTTTTTCGTGGTCCATGCGCTGAACCGGCTCGGCGCGACCAATACCATGGAGGCGTATCTCCGCTACATCCTTGATCTGGCAGCCGGTACCGACGGCGGCCTGCTGCAGCCGGTTTATGGCATCCGCGGCGAGTCCGATCTGAGCGAGTGCCTTGTCGAGTCACTGCCCGGTTATCGCGGGATGGGGCCGGTGCGCGTCGGCAACCAGGCCTACGAACAGATCCAGCACGACGTCTATGGTTCGGTGATCCTGTCGGCCACACAGTTCTTCTTCGATAAGCGCCTCTCGATCACCGGCGGCGTCGACCAGTTCGAGCTGCTGGAAGTTCTTGGCCAGCGTGCGATCGAGTTCCATGATCAACCCGACGCGGGCATCTGGGAGTACCGGGGCCGGACAAGAGTCCACACCTTCTCGAGCCTGATGTGCTGGGCAGCCTGCGACCGGCTCGCCCGCATCGCCGCTCATCTCGAACTGGTGGAACGCAGCGAGTACTGGCGCGAGCATGCGGAGCGCATCCGCGGATTGATCCTGACCCGCGGCTGGAACCAGAAACGCAACTGTTTTGTCGACAGCTTTGACGGCGACGACCTCGATGCGAGCATGCTGCTGGTCCACGAGCTGGGTTTTCTGCCGGCGGACGACCCGCGGTTTATCGGTACGATCGCCGCGGTAGAACGTGAATTGCTACAGGATGGACACGTGTTCCGCTACCGCTCGGCAGACGATTTCGGCGAGCCGGAAAACGCATTCAACATCTGCACCTTCTGGTATATCAATGCCCTCGCTGCCTGTGGCCGCACCGATGAGGCGCGGAAAATGTTCGAACACATGCTTGCCAACCGCAACCTGAGCGGTCTGCTGTCCGAGGACCTCGATCCGAAGACCGGCGAGCTATGGGGTAATTTCCCCCAAACTTACAGCATGGTCGGGATCATCAACGCCGCGCTGCGGCTGAGCGAACCCTGGGAGACAGCATTTTGAGCCGCCTGATCGCCGTATCGAACCGTGTCGCCGATCCCAGCACCGGCAAGACCGCTGGCGGCCTGGCCATCGGGCTGCTCGCCGCTTTGCGCAAGCAGGGGGGCGTGTGGTTCGGATGGGGTGGCAAGACATGCCGCGGCGAACCGACGGATCCGACCGTGACCAGACGCGGCAAGGTGAGCTACGCCACGGTCGATATCGACGAGACCGAATTCGAGGATTATTACAACGGCTATTCCAATGGCTGTCTGTGGCCGTTGTGCCATTACATGCTGAATTTCTTCCACTACGAGCGCCGCTTCGGCCAGGCCTATCAGCGGGTCAACGCGTTGTTCGCGCGCAAGCTGCGGCCGATGCTGCAGGCCGACGACGTCATCTGGGCCCACGACTATCACCTGATCCCGCTGGCCGGCGAGCTGCGCAAGGCCGGTGTCGAAAACCCCATCGGCTTTTTTCTCCATGTCCCGTTCCCGAATATCGATGTGTTGCGCACCCTGCCCGGGCACCGCCGGATCCTCGAGATGCTGACGCGCTATGACGTCATCGGCTTCCAGACCAGCAGCGACGTGCGCAGCTTTATCGAGGGGCTGGCACGGGTCGGTTTCCTCGAAGCCCGTCTCGGATATGACCGCTTCCGCGCCTGTGGCCGTGAATTCACCGCGGCGGCATTCCCGATCGGCATTGACGTGCCGGGTGTGATGCAGATGGCCGATCGCTCAGTGACCAGCGCCACGGTCAAACGCGTGGAGGACGGTCTGGTAGGAAGAGAGCTGGTCATCGGTGTCGACCGGCTGGACTACAGCAAGGGCCTGCCGGAACGCTTCCGCGCATTTGGCGAGCTGTTGACCAGTTATCCGGATACCCGCGGCCGCCTGGTCTTTATGCAGATCGCACCGCCGACCCGCAGCGGCGTACGCGCGTATCAGGACATCCGCGAGGAATTGGAACAGCTGGCGGGCAACATCAACGGCCGCTTTGCCGAACCGGACTGGGCACCGATCCGTTATCTCAACCGCGGTTTCTCGCGCAGCATGTTGATGGGGATGTTCCGCGTCGCCCGCATCGGTCTGGTGACGCCGCTGCGTGACGGCATGAACCTGGTGGCCAAGGAATTCATCGCTGCCCAGGATCCCGACGATCCCGGCGCACTGATCCTGTCTTCGCTGGCGGGCGCTGCCGAGGAACTCGATGCCGCGGTGATCGTCAACCCCTACGACACCGAGGGCGTCGCCGAAGCCATACAACGCGCCGCCAACATGCCGCTGGGCGAACGCCAGGAGCGCTATCGCACCATGATGGCCCAGCTGCAGATAAACGACATCGGCGCCTGGACGGACCGATTCCTCGGTGCGCTGGAAGCGGTCCGGGCACAGAGTAGCTCCGGCACTCCGACCATCACCGCATAGACCGACGCCTGTTGCGGCCCGCTGCCCTGCAGAGAGGCGCGCGAACGAGGAACATGAAGGCGTGCTGATAGAACGAGCCATGACCAGCGTATTGCGCAGGATCAGCGATCAATACGCGCGTCTTGAGAACATCGGTCACTTTATCGATGTGCCGCCGGGCAATCCCGCGGAGCGGCTGATGCTCTATCTGCACGTCCCCTTCTGCGTGGTGTTGTGCCCGTTCTGTTCGTTTCACCGGGTGCGCTACAAGGAAGACAAGGCGAAGCGCTACTTCGAGGCGCTGCGGAGCGAGATCCGTATGGCCCATGCCGCCGGCTTTCGATTCGGCGAAATCTACGTCGGCGGCGGCACACCCACTGTAGACGCGCCGGAGCTGGCCAGAACGATAGAGCTGGCGCGTAGTCTGAGCCCGATCGAGAGCGTCTCGATCGAGACCAATCCTGACGATCTGGTTCCGGAACGCCTGCAGATGCTCCGGGATGCCGGCGTCAATCGACTGTCCGTCGGCGTGCAGAGCCTGGATGACCGCCTGCTGCGGGAAATGGAGCGACTGGATAAATACGGCAGCGGGTCGACGATCCGAGACCGGCTCGAGACCGTCCAGGGCATGTTCGACACCCTCAACGTCGACCTGATCTTCAACCTGCCGCATCAGAGCATCGAATCGATGCGCCGCGATATCGATATCCTCACCCGTGAGATCGAGGTCGACCAGATCTCCTGCTATCCACTGATGGGCTCGCGCTCTACTACGGTGGCGATGAAAAAGGACATGGGGCGGGTCAGTTACGGTCGCGAGAAACGATTCTATTTCGACATCCTCGATCGCCTGCCGGCAAGCTACTCGCCGAGTTCCGCCTGGTGCTTTTCTCGCGGCGATGACGTCATCGACGAGTACATTACCGAACACGAGGATTACATCGGGCTCGGCAGCGGCGCCATGAGCTATCTGCGCGGGACGCTGTACGCGGCGTCCTTTTCGATCAACCGCTATATCCGGCTGATCGACAGCGGCCATTCCGGTATCACCCGTTATTCGGATTTCAGAGAACACGATCGCATGCGCTACTACTTCCTGATGAAGCTCTTTGGCCTCAGACTCAACAAAGCCGACGCAGAAGCGCGCTGGGACGGACGCTTTGCAAAGACGCTGTGGAAGGATTTCGCTGTCTTCCGCGTAATGGGCGGGATCCGCGATGATGGCGAGAACTGGTATCTCACCCGCCGCGGTATGTATTACTGGGTGCTAATGATGCGCGAGTTCTTTATCGCGGTATCCAACTTCCGTGACCTGATGCGTCTGAGCATCCGCAGCGAACTGGATCCGGA
>CAMYOC010000033.1:137522-195779 GCA_947259915.1 uncultured Gammaproteobacteria bacterium | reverse complement strand
ACGGCTTCATTCACAATCTCCGACAGCGATTTATCTGTCTCAGCTGCTTTCAATCGCAAAGCCCGGTGAAGCGCAGGATCGAAGTAAACGGTTGCTCTTTTCTGTGAAGTTGCCATGATTCTCATATTAACGTTATGACGTTATAGCGTCAAGGAGTCGTTTGCGTTTCCCGTCGACTCGCACGCGTCTGGAGCTACTTGAGCAAGCTGCTACTGTTTCGAATGTTCGCTGTTCCCGTCATCCCAGCGCCGCTTGCCAACAGTCCAAAACGGCGTCAGGGCAGGCAGCAGTATCAGAAGACTCCACCAACTGTTGAAGCCCATTGTTTCCGGATTTTCGAACGACCATAAGGCCCAGACCAGCGCCGCAACAAAGAGGACGTAGACAGGCATCATGAGCTTTCGATACAGGGTCTGCGGATGCCGCCATGGCGAAAACATCACGATCGCCGCGCATGCCATGAAGACAATCAGCAAGCCGATTCCCCCTTGCATCGCTTTGCCCTGGACGAAGAACACGATGGAGAGGATCAATACCCAGATGAATCCTCCCAGCCAGCCGCCGATCCAGCCGATCTTTTCTTGCTTGCGTTGCTGCATCAGGCGCGACCCGACTCTCTGATACTCAACTACAGATTCTGATAGTTCGGACCGGAGCCGCCTTCGGGCGGCACCCAGTCGATGATCTGATACGGGTCCTTGATATCGCAAGCCTTGCAGTGGACGCAATTCGACGCGTTGATCTGCAGCTTACGGCCGCCGCTGCCGTCGTCCACCATTTCGTAGACCTGGGCCGGGCAGAAACGGGTGCAGGGATTACGGTACTCCTCGTAACACTGTGTGGCGCAGATCGAAGTGTCCGCCACCTTCAGATGCACCGGCTGGTTTTCGTCATGGGCGATGTTGGCGAAATAGACCGAGGCCAGACGATCCCGCGGCGGCAACGCGCGCTCGGCCAGCCAGTCGCGCTCGGTGATCGCGCCGTCGATCCTGCGCAGGCTGTCGTGATCCGCGTCATGCTTCAGCGTCCACGGGCTGAGACCGGCGGTGACGGTCTCCCAGGCGGCATTGGCCAGACCGAACCACAGACCTTTGTTAAAGCCCGGGCGGATGTTGCGGACCTTGCGCAGCTCCTTGGCTGAGGGCGAGGCGTGCCAGCGCGTGTCAAAGCCCTCCGCCTTGCCGGTCTCGGCGATATGTTCGGCGGCCAGCATGCCCGAGCGGATAGCCATGTGGATGCCCTTGATCTTGGCCACGTTCAGCGTGCCCGCGGCATCGCCGATCAGCACCGCGCCGGGCACGTCCAGCTTTGGCAATGACTGGATGCCGCCCTCGATCAGCGTGCGCGCGCCGGCGGAAACGATCTCGCCGCCGTCGAGCAGCGCCTTGATCACCGGGTGATGTTTGTACTGCTGGAATGCTTCGAACGGCGAGAACATCGGGTCCTGATAATCCAGCCCGATGACAAAGCCGATATACACCTGATCGTTGTCCAGGTGATAGAGAAAGCTGCCGCCGTAGGTCTTGCGGTCCAGCGGCCAGCCCACCGTGTGTTGTATCTTGCCCGGCTCGCCGCGACCCGCGGGGAGTTGCCAGAGCTCCTTAAAGCCCAGCCCGTAGGTCTGCGGTTCGCGACCGGCATCGAGGTCGAAGCGCTTGATCAGTCGTTTGGAGATGCTGCCGCGGCAGCCTTCGGCCAGCACGGTGACGCCGGCGCGGATATCCACCCCCGGGGCAAAGGCCGGACCCTCGCTGCCGTCGGCTTCCACGCCCATATCGCCACAGCGCACGCCGACCACGCGCTCGAGTTCTACCAGTGCCTCGACCGCGGAGAAACCCGGGAATACGTCGACTTCCAGCGCCTCGGCCTGCTGGGCGAGCTGCTGGACCAGCATGCCCTGGGAGACGATAAAGTTGCCGTGATTGTTTGATTGCGGCGGTGTCGGCAGACGCACGGCGCGCTCTTTTGTCAGCAGCAGGAATTCGTCTTTGCTGGCCGGTACGCAGACACCCGGCGGGTTGTCGCGCCATCCGGGCAACAACGCGTCGAGCGCGTCGGGTTGCATGACCGCGCCGGACAGCGCGTGGACACCGAGTTCCGAGCCCTTCTCCAGCAGACAGACGGAGCGCTCCGGGGTGAGCTGTTTGATACGGATGGCGCAGGCCAGACCGGCCGGACCGCCGCCGACCACGGCAATGTCGTACTCCATCTGGTCGCGTTCTGTCATCCTGATCTCCCGTATCTCTGACGGCGCGGCAAAAAAACGGCCGCCCATCGCAGTCGACGATTGGGCAGCCATCTATTCTAAAGCATCCGCCCGCGGGCATGGACCCGCGGCGGACGCTCAATCCGCCAGATAGGCCTTGAGTTCCTCGACTTCGGCGATCTGGGGCTCGATCATCTCGCTATCGCCCACCACGACCACCGTCATCCCTGGTATCGGTAACTGGCTGCGCGCCATCGCGCTGACCTGCTCCGGTGTGACCCGGTTCATCCGTGCCAGATACTCGGTGAGGAAGGTGTCGGGCAGACCGTGGAAGTCCATCAGACTCAAGGTGCCGATGATGCCGCCACGCGAGGCGTTGCTCAGCACGAATACGCCGCCACGATAACCGCGGATCAACGCCAGCTCGGGATCAGCCGGTGGGGTGTCCTGCAGCTGTCTGATTTCGCGGAAGAACTCGGTCAGCGCCGCGCCGGTGTCCGGCGTGTTGAGATTGGCGGAAAACACCCACAGGTTGTCGCGATAATGGCCCCGGGTCCTGCTGCCCGGATCATAGGAATAGCCCTTTTCCTCACGGATGTTGCGGAAGAAACGCGACAGGAAGCCGGCGCCGCCGAGCACGCTGTTGGTCATCTGGAACTCGGCATAGGCCGGGTCGATGATGCCAATCACCGGGATCCCGATCAGCACCGTGGACTGCGGCGACCCGGGCCGGTCGACGATTTGCAGACTGCCGGAACGGTTCGGGTTCGGCACGTCGATCATCACCTCGGGGCCCGGTTCCCAGCCGGCGAATTGCTCGCTGATCGCGTCGCGGACCGCGGCGGTGTCGAACTGGCCGGTGATATACAGATGGCTGCGACGGGCGCCAAAGTTGTCGGCGTAATAGGCACGCACGTCCTCGATGGTATAGCCGGCCAGCTGCTCATCGGTCGGGTAGACCGTTCCAAAGGCATGGCTGCCATAGATCCGCGGATAAAACGCCATCGCGGCCTGGCCGTTGGGCTGTGTTCTCGAGATGCTCAGATTGCGCAGGAAATCCTGGCGGATACGATCCAGTTCCGATTCAGGCAGGATCGGGCTGCGCGCCACCGCAGCCATCAGCGCGATGGCTTCCGGCGCCTTGTCGGCCAGACTGCCCATGCTGATGCTGGTGGTCTCCGAACCGGTGGACACGCTGACCGCACCGCCAAGTTCCGCGGCCACCCGGGCGAGCGTCTCCGCATCCATGTCACCAGCACCTTCGGTCATCAATTCACCGGTCAGGTCCGCCAGCCAGGTGTCTTCGCCCTCATTCAGATTGCCGGTGCGGATCGACAACACCATGCTGACCTTGGGCACCGAGCCAAAGGGCACCAGGGTCACGTGCATGCCGTTTTCGAGCTGATACTCGGTCTTCGCCGGCAGCTGATAATCCTTCGGCTCTCCCGGCGGCGGGATATCCGCGGCGTGGGCGCCGGCAAAGCCGAGCAGCAGCGTGGCGAGCGCGACACAAGTGATCGGGTCGGTCATCTTCATGCTCATTGCCCTCCCGCCTGTGGTCCGGCTGCGCCGGCTTCCAGAAACAGCAGCGACCGGTTGGTCGGCCGCAGATAATCGCGCGCGACCTGCTGGATAAGCTCCGGCGTCACCGCCGCCATATTCGCCTCGATGCGGTTGATCGCATCCGGGTCGTCGTCGAACAACGCAAAGCTGGCCAGCATGTCGGCGCGGCTGATGCCAAAGCGGCCACCCTGTGATTCATAAAAGCCGGAGCGGAACTTGGTCATCGCCCGTTCCAGCGTGGCTTCGTCCACCAGATTCTCACGGAAGGTGTCGATCACGTCGTCAAAGTCGGCAACGATGGCCTCAGGATCCTGGCCCTGGTCGTGGATCAGATAGCCGGCCCAGGTCATCGGCCCCTTGTAGTCGAACATGCCCCCCATCAGGTTGATGCCGCCGCCAACAAACGAGGCATAGCCTTTCTCGGCCACCAGCCGGCGATAGAGCAGGCTGTCCTGCCCGGTCACCAGGATAAGATCGATCACGCCCATCGCGTAGTATTCCGGCGTGCCGCGCTCGGGCACGTGATAGGCGAAAGCCAGCGCCGGCTGCGGCGCCAGCGGATCGACAAAGCTCGCGCGCTTCTCTGCTTCCTGAACCGGTTCGGACAGATCCGGGGCTTTTGGCTGCGAGCGCCGCTTGAAGTCGCCGAAGTGTTTCTCGACCATCGCGAACACCGCGTCCGGGTCCACGTCGCCGACGACCACCACTACCGCGTTGTTGGGCGCGTAATAGGTCTCGTGGAAGTCGCGCACGGTGTCCAGCGTGGCGGCGTCGAGATCCTCCATGTCGCCCCAAAAGTTGTGGCCGTTCTGCCAGTTTTCATAAGCGGTCTGGTTGATCTCGACGCTGATGAATTCCGCATAGGGCTGGTTCTGTATCTTCATCCGGTATTCGTTTTTGACCACTTCGCGCTGGTTGTCCAGGTTCTCCTGGTTGACGGTCAGCCGGCCCATGCGATCGGCTTCGGCCCACAACACGGTCTCGATCATGTGTACCGGGACCACTTCGTAATACAGCGTCGTGTCGGGTTTGGTCTGGCCCTGGATGACGCCGCCATTACCGGAGATCAGCTGGTCGAAGCCGCCCTTGGGCAGATTCTCCGAGCCCTGGAACATCATGTGTTCGAACAGGTGCGAGAACCCGGTCAGGCCTTTTGGCTCGCTGCGCAGGCCGACCTTGTAATACACCGCCACGGTCGCCACCGGCGCGGTGTTGTCCGGCGAGACCACGACCTTGAGTCCGTTGTCGAGCTTGCGGTGATAGACCGGCACATTGAAGCGGAGCTGCTCGGCGCGCTCGACGACGGCGGCGGCCGGCGGCGGAGGCTCGGCTTCTGAGGCGGGCGGCGGCGTGTCGCGGCCGCAGCCACTGGCAAACAGGGCCAGGGCGGCGACGGCGGCGAGCGGGATGCGGAACGACGGCCCTGGGGGCGGCCGGAAGGATGACCGATAAGGGGTCATGGGTTCACTCCTGAGATGCGGGGTGTGGGGTAGCAGCAAGCGCTGGTCGAGATCATTGTCCCGGTCATTTCGGCTGCATGCGGATCGCGCCGTCCTGGCGGATGGTCTCCGCGTTCAACATCACGGCGCCATAGATATAAGCGACCAGATCGGCGAACTCTGCCGGCCGGCCGAGCCGCGACGGGAACGGCACCTGGGCCGCCAGTGACTGCTGCACTTCCTCCGGCATGCCCTCCATCATCGGCGTGAGGAAGATGCCCGGTGCCACGGTGTTGACGCGGATACCCAGACGCGAGAACTCGCGCGCCAGCGGCAACGCCATACCGGCCACACCGGCTTTGGACGCGGAGTAGGCCGCCTGACCGATCTGACCTTCAAAGGCGGCCACCGAAGCGGTGTTGACGATCACGCCGCGTTCGCCTTCCTCGTTGGGTTCATTGTGCTGCATCGCGTTGGCGGCGGCCTTGCACATCAGGAAGGTGCCGATCAGGTTGACCTTGATGACGCGGGAGAAATACTCGCCGGGCATCGGCGCCTCGCGGCCCAGCACGCGGGCGGCGCCGAGGATGCCGGCGCAATTGACACACAGGGTCACCCCGCCAAAGGCCTCGACCGCCTGGTCTACGGCTGCGTTGACCTCGTCCTCATTGCTGACATCGGTGCGGATAAAGATCGCCCGGTCTCCGAGCGCCGCGGCCGCTTCCTGGCCCTGGGCCTCGTTGACGTCAAGCATCGCGACCCGGCCGCCCTCAGCGGCGACCCGCTGGGCCACCGCCAGACCCAGACCCGAGGCTGAGCCGGTGACGACCGCGTTTGCTTTGGTGATATCCATGTCATGCTCCCTGGCCCGTTGCTGCGCGGACCGTGTTGAATACAGCGTGTTCTTTTTGCCTCTGTCGGCGCGGTTGAGATACCGGCGTCGCCCCGGCCTCAAGCCAAATGGTTCATCCTGCCTCGCTCTTGTCGTCGTCGCGGCCTTTCTGGTGGAGGGCGGCAATCATACCGAGCCTGCTGGTCGGCGGGCGACCCAGGGCCTCGCTGATAAACAGGCTCGCCTCCAGCAGACCGCGCTGATCGATGCCGGTCTCGATACCCATCCCGTGGAGCATATGGACCAGATCCTCGGTCGCCACATTGCCGGTCGCGCCACTGGCATAGGGACAGCCGCCGAGACCGGCTACGGATGCGTCGATGGTGGCGACGCCGGTCTCGAGACAGGCGAAGATATTGGCCAGTGCCTGGCCGCGGGTGTCGTGGAAATGGACCGCGAGCTGTTCGAGCGGGACCGCCGCGGCGGTCGTCTCCAGCATCCGTCGCGCGGCCAGCGGCGTGCCGGCACCGATGGTGTCGCCGAGCGAAATCTCGTAACAGCCCAGATCGAGCAGCCGACGGCTTACCGCGGCGACCCGGGCCGGATCGATGTCGCCCTCGTAGGGACAGCCGAGCACACAGGACACATAGCCGCGCACCTTGATGTCGACGTCCCGGGCCGCGTGCATGATCGCGGCGATCCGGGTCAGTGATTCCTCGATGCCGGCGTTGATATTGCGTTGATTAAAAGACTCTGAGGCGGCGGTAAACACGGCCACTTCCCGGACTCCGGTGGCCAGCGCCCGCTCCAGGCCTTGCAGATTTGGCACCAGCACCGGGTAGTCGGTACCGGGCCGGAAGTCCACGCCCGCCAGCACGGCTTCGGCGTCGGCCAGCTGCGGCACCCATTTCGGGCTGACAAAGCTGGTCACTTCTACCGCCGGCAGACCGGCGGCGCCGAGTCGGTCGACCAGCTCGATCTTGACCTCGGTCGGCACTTGCTGTGCCTCGTTTTGCAGACCATCGCGGGGCCCGACCTCGACGACGCGGACGCTTTTTGGCAGATAGCTCATCAGGATTCATCAGCCCGCGGATCGATATCGACCAGCGGTGTCTCGGCTTCTACCGAATCGCCTTCGGCATAGAGCACCCGGCGCACGACACCGGCCATCGGGGAGGCGAGCGTGTATTCCATTTTCATGCCTTCCATGACAAGCAGCGGCTGCCCGGGTTCCACCCGATCGCCCTCGCGCACGTGGACGGCGACGATCCGTCCGGGCATCGGCGCACCCGGATGAGCGTCGTCCTCGCTGTCGCTGCCGTCCGATTTGTACAGCGGCACCCGGGTCAATTCGTAGCCGCCAAAATCGAGACCGACAAAACAATCCACGCCGTCGTTCAGCACCGTGGCCTGGACATCGGCGTCGTCGACCTGCAGCTCCATATGGTCCGCATCCAGCGGGCGGCAACGGACCCGGAGGCATCGCTCGCCGAGCCACGCGATCCAGCCGTCCGCGGTTTCGCTCAAGGTGATGTCATAGTGTTCCGCCGAGGCGTCGGAAAAACGCATACGCAGCCCACCGCCGCCGGCGCGCCAGCCGTCGGCCCGGTCCCAGACCGACCAGGGGTCGGAGGGCGACGCCACGGGCCGCTGCGTCTGCGCAAAGCTGCAGGCCGCCGCGATTAGCGCGATGTCATGGGCGGCCGGCAGCGCTGCCAGTACCTGGTCCAGGTGTTGGTCCAGATAAGCCGTATCCATGCGCGCGTCGGCGAAGTCCGGGTGGCCGGCGATGCTACGCAGCAACGGCAGATTTGTGGTCGGTCCGGTCAGCAAGGTACGGGCGAGGGCGTGACGCAGCCGGTCGACGGCGGCCGGCCGGTCCGGCCCCCAGACGATCAGCTTGGCCAGCATCGGGTCGTAGTGGATGCTGACTTCGTCGCCGTCCTCGATGCCGGTGTCCATGCGCAGATCCATGGCGCCATGGGGGTGGACAAAGCGGCCGATATGACCGGTCGACGGCACGAAATCGTTAAACGGGTTCTCGGCGTAGATCCGCGCCTCGATCGCGTGGCCGTGACTGACGATGTCGTCCTGGCTGCAGGGCAGGGGCTCCCCAGCCGCGACCCGCAGCTGCCACTCGACCAGATCCACACCGGTGATCGCCTCGGTCACCGGATGCTCGACCTGGAGACGCGTGTTCATCTCCATAAAGTAAAACTCACCGGACGCATCGAGCAGGAACTCCACCGTGCCGGCGTTGACGTAATCCACAGCCCTGGCGGCTGCGACGGCTGCGTCGGTCAGCCGCCGGCGCAGCGCATCGTCGACCACCGGTGACGGGGATTCCTCGATGATCTTCTGGTGACGGCGTTGTATCGAACATTCGCGCTCGAACAGATGCAGCACCTCGCCGTGTTGATCGCCGATGATCTGCACTTCCACGTGGCGCGGCCCGGTCACATAGCGTTCCACGATCATCCGGGTGTCGCCAAAGGCCGCCGCTGCTTCGCGGCGCGCGCCGGCCAGTGCCTGGCTAAAGGCCGCCTCATCGTGGATCACGCGCATGCCCTTGCCGCCACCGCCGGCCGAAGCCTTGAGCATGACCGGGAAGCCGACCCCGCGCGCCGCAGCCAGCAATTTTGCGTCGTCCTGGTCGTCACCATCGTAGCCGGGCACCACGGGCACGCCGGCGTCGGCCATGATCTGGCGCGCACGGCTCTTGGAACCCATCAGACGGATGGTCTCGGCAGCCGGTCCGATAAACGCGATTCCGGCCGTGGCGCAGGCAGCGGCGAAGTCCGGGTTTTCGGAGAGGAATCCGTAGCCGGGATGGATCGCATCGGCGCCGCGTTGTTTGGCCAGTTCGAGCAACCGGTCGACGCGCAGGTAGGACTCATCCGGGCGCAGCCCGCCGAGATCGGCCGCCTCGTCGGCCAGCCGCACGTGACGGGCATGGGCGTCGGCAGCTGAATGGACCGCGATCGTGTGGATACCCAGCCGCTGACAGCTACGGATGATGCGGCAGGCGATTTCGCCGCGGTTGGCGATCAGCAGACGGCCAAACATCAGCGTTCTTCGGTCCACTTCGGCGCGCGTTTCTCCAGAAACGCACCGAGGCCTTCCTGACCTTCGGCCGCGATCCGCAGCTGGGAAATGAGTTCGGCGGTGCGTTGGCGCAGCGACTGGTCGGAAGCCAGGGTATGGCCGTCGACCATGTGGATCAGCGCTTTGCACTCGCGCATCGCCACCGGTCCGCCCTGCAGCAGCATGCCGATCTGGTCCTCGACTACGTCGTTCAGGTGACGGTCCTTGGCGATTTCGTGGATCAACCCGACCCGGCGGGCCTTGCGCGCGGTGACCGCCTCGGCGGTGAGGAAGAAGCGTCGTGCGTGGCGCACGCCAATCGCGTCGATCACATACGGCGAGATCACCGCCGGCACCAGGCCGAGCCTGACTTCGCTCAGCGCGAAGCGCGCATCTTCGGCGGCTACCGCGATGTCACAACAGCAGACCAGGCCGACGCCGCCGCCAAAGGCATGTCCGTTGACTCGCGCGATAGTCGGTTTTGGCAGCGCGTTGAGTGTCGCCATCAGCTCGGCCAGTCTGAGCGCGTCCTCCAGATTCTCGGCCTCGCTAAAGCCGGCCATGGAGCGCATCCACTCCATGTCTGCGCCGCTGCAAAAGGAGCGGCCGGCGCCGGTCAGGACCACCACGCGCACGTCGTCGCGCGCGGCGGTGTCGATCAGGGTACGGGTCAATCTTTCGATCAGGACCTGGTCGAACGCGTTATGGACCTTGGGCCGGTTCAGGGTCACCGTGGCGACGCCGCGGTCATCGACCTCGAGTAATACCGTCTCAGATGACATGGAAGACTCCGTGTGCCGGCCCGTGCGCGGGCCGGCGCGTTACATGCGAAATATGCCGTAGGGGCGCTCTGGCTGCGGCGGCTCGTTGGCGCTGGCCGAGATCGCCAGCGCGAGCACGCGGCGGGTGTCCAGCGGGTCGATCACGCCGTCGTCCCAGAGCCGGGCGGTGGCGTAGTAGGGGTGTCCCTGGGTCTCGTATTGTTCCCGGATCTTGCCCTCGAACGCGGCCCGTTCCGCCTCGGGCCAGGCCTCGCCGCGGGCGTCGAGACCGTCCTGGCGGACCGTGGCCAATACCGAGGCAGCCTGCTCGCCGCCCATCACCGAGATGCGCGCATTGGGCCAGGTCCAGAGCATGCGCGCGCCATAGGCGCGGCCGCACATCGCGTAGTTCCCGGCACCAAAGGAGCCGCCGATGATCACGGTGAATTTGGGCACCGTGGCGGTCGCCACCGCGTTGACCATCTTGGCACCATCCTTGGCGATACCGGCGTTCTCGTATTTCTTGCCGACCATAAAGCCGGTGATGTTTTGCAGAAACACCAGCGGCACGCGGCGCCGGTTGCACAGTTGTATGAAATGGGCGCCCTTGAGCGCCGACTCGGAAAACAGGATGCCGTTGTTGGCGATGATGCCGACCGGATAGCCGTGCAGATGGGCGAAACCGCAGACCAGGGTCTTGCCATAGAGCGGCTTGAACTCGGTAAATTCGGAGCCGTCCACCAGCCGCGCGATGATCTCCCTGACTTCATAGGGATAACGTGTGTCCTGCGGCACGATGCCGTAGAGCTCGGCCGCCGCGTGGACCGGCTCCCGGGGCTCGCGGATCGCCAGCGTCATCTGTTTGCGCCGGTTGAGCGCGGCGACGATATCGCGCGCGATATCGAGCGCATGCGCATCGTCGTTGGCCAGGTGATCGGTGACACCGGAGATCCGGCTGTGCACGTCGCCGCCGCCGAGCGACTCGGCGTCCACCACCTCGCCGGTGGCGGCCTTTACCAGCGGCGGGCCGCCGAGAAAGATCGTGCCCTGTTCGCGGACGATGATCGCCTCGTCGCACATCGCCGGCACGTAGGCGCCGCCGGCGGTACACGAACCCATCACCACCGCGATCTGCGGGATGCCACGCGCCGAGAGCTGTGCCTGGTTGTAGAAGATGCGGCCGAAGTGATCCCGGTCGGGGAAGACCTCATCCTGCATCGGCAGGAAGGCACCTCCGGAGTCCACCAGGTAGATACACGGCAGGTGATTCTCCAGCGCGATCTCCTGGGCACGGAGGTGTTTCTTTACCGTAATCGGAAAATACGTGCCGCCCTTTACGGTGGCGTCGTTGGCCACGACCATGACTTCGATGCCGCGGACCCGGCCGATGCCGGTGATGATCCCGGCGCAGGGCGCGGCGTCATCGTACAGACCGTGGGCGGCGAGAGCGGAGAGTTCCAGGAACGGGCTGCCCTCGTCGAGCAGCGCCTCGATCCGCTGACGCGGCAGCAGTTTGTCCCGCTGCAGATGTTTCGCGCGCGCCCGCTCGCTGCCACCCTCGGCGACACGCTCGAGCTGGTGCTTCAGATCGCCGACCAGTGATTCCATGTGGCGGGCGTTGGCGACGAATTCGTCGCTGCGCGGGTCGAGCTGGGTGCGGATCCGGGGCATAGGGCCAGTTTACTGCTTTGCGTGCGCTACAGGGCTTCGATACCGATCGCGGTGGCTTCGCCGCCGCCGATACACAGCGAGGCAATACCGGTCTTGAGTTTCCGCTGGCGCAAAGCGTGGATCAGGGTGACGATCAGACGCGCGCCGCTGGCGCCGATCGGATGGCCCAGTGCGCAGGCGCCGCCGTTGACGTTGACCTTGTCATGGTCGAGCTTGAGGTCGGTGATGGCGGCCATGGCGACTACCGCGAAGGCCTCGTTGATCTCATAGAGATCGGTGGACTCCGCGCTCCAGCCCAGGGACTTTTGCAGCGCCTCTACCGCGAACACCGGGGCCGTGGTGAACCATTCGGGCGCGTGGGCAAAGCCGCTGTGACCGGCGATACGCACCAGCGGCGCGATGCCGCGTTTTTTGGCTTCGGACTCGCGCATCAGGATCAGCGCCGCGGCGCCGTCAGAGATCGAGGACGAGCTGGCGGCCGTCACGGTGCCGCCGTCGCGGCGGAACGCGGGCCGCATCTGCGTGATCTTCTCGAGATCGCAGCGGCCGGGTTCCTCGTCGGTGTCCACCCTGGTCTCGCCGCGGCGCGACTTCACCAGCACCGGCGCGATTTCTTCTGCAAAGACACCGTCTTCGATGGCGGACAGGGCGCGCCTGACCGAGGTGATGGAAAAGTCGTCCTGGGCCTCGCGGGTAAATTGATATTTGTCCGCGGTGAGTTCGGCGAAGTGCCCCATCATGTTGTTGTCATAGGGGTTCTGCAGCCCGTCGAAAAACATGTGGTCCAGCACCTGCTGGTGACCCATGCGATAGCCGCCGCGTGCCTTGGGCAGCAGATAGGGCGCCAGACTCATGGATTCCATGCCGCCGGCGAGCACGATATCGGCCGAGCCGGCGCGGATCAGATCGTTGGCCAGCATCACTGCCTTCATGCCCGAACCGCAGACCTTGTTGATGGTGGTGCAGCCGGTGGCCGTGGTCAGACCGGCGGCGAGGGCGGCCTGGCGCGCGGGCGCCTGACCGATCCCGGCCGGCAGCACACAGCCGAGGATGACTTCATTGATCTCTTCCGGCTTGAGGCCGGCATCGGCGATAGCCGCGGCGGCGGCCGTGGCGCCCAGATCAGGCGCCGGGACCGTGGACAAGGTGCCCTGGAAGGACCCGATCGGGGTGCGGCGGGCGGCGACGATGACGACGTTCTCTTCGCTCATGGCGCGATCTCCTCGGATTTTTGCATCAAGTGTCGGTGTCGCTGGCGCGCATCAGCTCACGGCCGATCAGCATGCGCCGGATCTCGCTGGTCCCGGCGCCTATCTCATAGAGCTTGGCATCGCGCAGCAGGCGTCCGGCCGGATATTCATTGATATAGCCGTTGGCGCCCAGGCTTTGTATCGCCTCGAGCGCGACTTGTACCGCCGATTGTGACGCCAGCAGCAGGCAGGCGGCGGCATCCTGACGCGTGGGGCGGCCACGGTCGAACTGCTCGGCGACGCGATAGCTGAACGCACGTGCGGATTGCAGCGCGGTGTACATATCGGCCAGCTTGGCCTGCATGATGCCGAATTCGCCGATCGGGCGGCCAAACTGTTTGCGTTCGTGGACATAGGGCAGGGTGACGTCCATACAGGCCTGCATGATGCCGATCGGTCCGGCCGACAGCACCACGCGTTCGGAGTCCAGACCGCGCATCAGGATGTAGACGCCTTCATCCGGCTGCCCCAGCACGTTGGAAGCGGGGATTTCGCAGTCTTCGAACACCAGTTCGCAGGTCTGCGAACCGCGCATGCCGAGCTTGTCCAGCTTCTGCGCGGTGCTGAAGCCGGCCATCCCTTTTTCGACGACGAAGGCGGTCATGCACTTTGACCCGGCCTCGTGTCCGGCGGTGCGCATATAGGTCAGCAGCACGGAGGCTTCCGGGCCATTGGTGATCCACATCTTGGAGCCGTTCGCCACCCAGGCATCGCCGCGCTTTTCCGCCCGGCAGCTCATTGATCCGACCACGTCGGAGCCGGCTCCGGGCTCGGACATGGCCAGCGCGCCGACCCATTCACCGCTGCATAATTTTGGCAGCCAGCGCTGGCGTTGTTCCTCGCTCGCATTGAGATAGATGTTGTTGACGCACAGATTTGAGTGAGCGCCGTAAGACAGGCCGATCGAGGCGGAAGCGCGGGAGATCTCCTCCATCGCCACCACATGGGCCAGATAGCTCATCCCGGAGCCGCCGTATTCCTCGGGCACGGTGATGCCGAGGAGGCCCATCTCGCCGAGTTTTGGCCACAGATCCTGGGGGAACGCGTTGTCCTGGTCGATCTGATCGGCACGCGGCGCGATCTCGGCCTCGGCGAAGCGACGCACGGCGTCGCGCAGCAGATCCAGGTCTTCGTTGATGTCGGTATTGAATACGGTCACCGAGGCTCCTTCCGCTACGGGACGACAAAACGATTCGGGGCCGCTGCAGCGGCCCCGCCGGTCAGCCGATAGTGGCCGTGGTATGCGGCCTGCGCCCGGACAGCCGGTCCTTGAACCGCAGCGAGTAGAACCGGCGCACGTTGCCGATGGCCTCGATACGTTCCAGCGCGAGACGGTCCGCCGCCTGCCAGCTCGGGATGCCGTCCCGGTCTGCGATGCTGAAGATGTTACCGATAATATTGTAGATGGTGCTCACCGTGCGGTAGGCGCGGTCCCGGTCGTAGCCCTGTAGTTCGATCGCCACGTTCATCAGACCGCCGGCGTTGATGGCGTAGTCCGGTGCATAGAGGATGCCGCGCTCCTCGAGCACCGTGCCCCATTCCTCGGACTCCAGCTGATTGTTGGCGCTGCCGGCGACGATCTGGCATTTGAGCCGCGGCACCGTGTCCTCGTTGATCACGCCGCCCAGCGCGCAGGGCGCAAATACGTCGGCGTCCACGTCGTAGATCTGTTCCATGGGCACCGCTTCAGCACCCAGTTCATCCACCGCGCGCTCGGTCCGGCTGTCATTGATATCGCAGACAAAGACCTTGGCGCCGGCCTCACGCAGATATTTGGTCAGGTAATAGCCGACGTGGCCGCAGCCCTGGATCGAGAAGCTGCGCTTGCCCGGATCGTCATCATCGAATTTGCGGTTGAGACAGGCCTTGATGCCCTGCAGCGTGCCGTAGGCGGTAAACGGAGACGGGTCACCGCTGCCCCCGTGGACCCGGTGCACGCCTACCACCCGGTCGGTCTCCTGGTAGATATAGTCCATGTCCTCGACCGTGGTGCCGACATCCTCGGCAGTGATATAGCGGCCGCCGAGCGAGCCGATAAAACGGCCGAGCGAACGGAACAACGGTTCGCTCTTGTCGGTCTCCGGGTTGCCGATCAGGACTGCCTTGCCGCCGCCCAGGTTGAGACCGGATACCGCGGCTTTGTAGGTCATGCCTCGAGACAGTCGCAGCACGTCACGGAGCGCTTCCTCTTCGTTTTGATACGGCCACATGCGCAGGCCGCCCAGGGCAGGGCCGAGCGTGGTGTTGTGTATTGCCACGATGGCCCTGAGTCCGGTGTCTTCACATTGGAAAAACACCACTTGCTCGTGCCCCATTTCGCGCAGGGTCTCAAACAGCTCCATTCGTTGTCCTCCTGACGGAATACTTCTTAAACGGTCGATCCGGCCGCCGTTCGGCGGCGCGAAGCAATATGCAGCGACAAGGGTCTGCGTGTGAGCTGCTTCCGGCCCACACCCAGCTCGGGATTCGTCGATCAAAGCGGAACGCGCGAATCTGCCGTCGCCGCGTCTTTGCCGAATGCATTCGGGCGCGGTATAGCCTGACGGCGGCCGAATTATAGTCGGGCACGCGTTCTCCTGCATGAGAGACTGGCATTGCACCGCAACAAAACAGGCCGCATCGGGGCGCGCCGGTTTGTCGCTATAATCGACTGCCCGAAGGGCGTGGCCAGCGCCTGGGTCAGAGACCGGATTCACGCCCCATGAGTACAGCCGCCAAAGACGTCAGCCTGCCACGCGAGGAGTCCAGCGAAACGCCGCTGCGCTTTATCAGCGCCGCGTCTCTGTTTGACGGTCATGACGCGGCTATCAACATCATCCGGCGGATATTACAGAGCCACGGTGCCGAGGTGATCCACCTCGGCCACAACCGCAGCGTCGCCGATATCGTGCGCGCCGCGCTGCAGGAAGACGTGGACGCGATCGCCTGCAGTTCCTATCAGGGCGGCCATAACGAGTATTTCCGCTACATGGTAGACATGCTGCGCGAGGCCGGCGCCGAGCATATCCGGGTCGTCGTCGGCGGTGGCGGCACTATCGCCCCGGACGAGATCGACGCGCTCGAAGCCTACGGCGTGGAGAAGATCTACGACGCCAACGACGGCATGCGGCTGGGTCTCGAAGGCATGATCGAGGATGTGTTCAAACGGGTGCGTGCCTGGCCACGGCCCGAAGCCACCAGCGACCCGGTCGCCACAGCCGACCACCGGCGGCTGGGGCAGATGCTGAGTCTGCTGGAGGCATCTGTCGACGAGCCGGAGCGGATCGAGGGTCTGCGCCGGCGCTGGACCGAAAATTCGGCCACGGTACCCGTGATCGGCATCACCGGCACCGGCGGCGCCGGCAAGAGCAGTCTGACCGACGAATTGCTCAACCGCTTTGTTCGTGCGTTCCCTGACAAGCGTCTCGCGGTGCTGGCCGTCGATCCGACCCGCCGCCGCTCCGGGGGCGCATTGTTGGGCGACCGCATCCGGATCAACAGCCTGTCCGAGGAGCGCATCTTTATGCGCTCCATGGCTACCCGACGCCAGCACCTGGCGACCAGCGCGGTGTTGCGCGACAGTATCGAATTCCTCAAGGACTCCGAATTCGATCTGATCATCGTCGAGACCGCCGGTATCGGACAAAGCGATACCGAGATCGTCGACCTGGTGGATCTGTCGATCTACGTGATGACCAGCGACTACGGCGCCGCCAGCCAGCTCGAAAAGATCGACATGCTGGATTTCGCCGATCTCGTCGCCCTGAACAAGTTCGAGAAACGCGGCGCTGAAGACGCGCTGCGCGACGTGCGCAAGCAGTGGAAGCGTAATCGCAAGGCGTTTTCGCTGGCTGACGAACAGGTTCCCGTGTTCCCGACCATCGCCAGCCAGTTCAACGACCCGGGCATCAACAGCTTCTTCACCGCGATCTGCAAGGCTATCGGTGAACGGCTGCCGGATCTGGCGGCTGCGTGGGCCGCGGATGAGCTACCTGGCCGGCCCACCGAGGCGCGCCGCGCCCTGATCCCGCCGCAGCGGGTGCGCTATCTGTCGGAGATCGCCGACGCCGGGCGCAACGCCAATCAGGAGGCGCGGACGCTGGCCGGCGTGGCCAGCCGCGCCCATGCCTGCTTCCGTGCGCTGCAGGAGCTCGGCGACTCAGTGCCGTTGCCGCTGGAGGCGTATGCGGATGATCAGCTCGACGCAGGCGATGAGAGTCTGCGCCTGCTGCGGCGCCGTTATAACGAGTCTCTGTCCGAGCTGGGTGCCGAGCCGCTGGCGCTGCTGAGGGACTGGCCGCGCCGTGCCGCGGGCGTGCGCGCCGAGCACTACAGCTATCGGGTCCGCGAGCGTGAGGTCACCGGTGACAACTACACCCGGTCACTGTGCCATCTGGAGATCCCCAGGATCGCGGCGCCGGATTATCGTGACTGGGGGGATTTGTTGTTCTTCCTGCTGCGGGAAAACCTGCCCGGCGACTATCCCTACACGGCGGGGGTCTACCCCTACCGGCGCGAGGCCGAGGATCCGATCCGCATGTTCGCCGGCGAAGGCATGGCCGAGCGCACCAATCGCCGCTTCCATTACCTCTCGGCCGGCCATCCGGCGACCCGTCTGTCCACGGCGTTCGATTCCGTGACCTTGTATGGCGAGGATCCGGACGAGCGGCCGGATATCTACGGCCGCATCGGCAACTCGGGCGTATCCATCGCTACCGTCGACGATATGAAACGTCTGTATTCGGGTTTCGATCTGTGCGCCCCGAATACCTCGGTATCCATGACCATCAACGGACCGGCGCCGATGATCCTGGCCATGTTTATGAATGCGGCTGTCGACCAGCGTATCGAGCGCCATCTCCGCGAGACCGGGGGCTGGGACGCGGCCCAGACACGTATCGACGAATATTTCGCCAGCCGGCCGCGGCCCGTCTATCGCGGCGATCTGCCGTCGGGTCACGATGGCTCCGGCCTCGGTCTCCTGGGCATCAGCGGCGACCGTCTGGTGGATGCCGAGACCTATGGCCGGATCCGCGACGAGACGCTGGGCCAGGTCCGCGGCACGGTGCAGGCAGATATCCTGAAGGAGGATCAGGCGCAGAACACCTGCATCTTCTCAACCGAGTTCGCGCTGCGCATGATGGGGGACGTTCAGGACTACTTTATCGACCATCGGGTGCGCAATTTTTACAGCGTATCGATCAGCGGTTACCACATCGCCGAGGCCGGGGCGAATCCGATCTCGCAGCTGGCGTTCACCCTCGCCAACGGCTTTACCTTTGTCGAATACTACCTCAGCCGCGGCATGTTGATCGACGACTTCGCGCCCAATCTCAGCTTCTTCTTCTCCAACGGTATGGATCCGGAATACGCGGTCATCGGTCGGGTGGCGAGACGCATTTGGGCGCGGGCGATGCGGCGGCTCTACGGCGCCGGGCCACGCAGCCAGATGCTCAAGTACCACATACAGACCTCGGGTCGTAGCCTCCATGCCCAGGAAATACAATTCAACGATATCCGCACCACACTTCAAGCTCTTTATGCGTTGTTCGACAACTGCAACAGCCTGCACACCAACGCCTACGACGAGGCGATCACAACGCCGACGGAAGAGTCCGTGCGCCGCGCGGTGGCGATCCAGATGATCATCAACAAGGAGCTGGGCCTGAACAAGGTGCAGAACCCGCTGCAGGGTGCGTTCGCCATTGATCAGCTGACCGATCTGGTGGAAGAAGCGGTCTATCAGGAGTTCGAACGTCTCTCCGAACGGGGCGGCGTTTTGGGTGCGATGGAGACCATGTACCAGCGTGGCAAGATCCAGGAAGAGAGCCTGTACTATGAATCGCGCAAGCATGATGGCAGTCTTCCCATCGTAGGGGTGAACACCTTCAAGGCCGGATCGTCAGCGGAGGAGGCGCCGGGCGCCATCGAGCTGATACGCTCCACCGAGGAGGAGAAGCGGGAGCAGGTCGAAGCCATCCGTGTGTTCAGATCCGCCCATCAGGACGAGTCCGCCGCCGCCATGGGAAGGCTGCAGGATGTCGCCGCCCGGGACGGCAACGTGTTCGCCGAATTGATGGAAGCGGTCAAAGTCTGCACGCTGGGACAGATCACACATGGTCTGTATCAGGTGGGGGGGCAGTACCGCAGGAACATGTAGAAGATGTGTTGAGGGGAGAGCCGACCGGTCACGGTCGCATCGGGGTTTAAGTAGAATAAACAATAGGTTGAAGGCGCTACCTGCAGTGCTGGTGCATGCAGTGGCGTACTTTTTTTTCAAGGGGCTTTCTGCTAGCTTAAATCGCTTACGAATGCCTCCTCACTAATTACAATCTCCAGCGAAGGGAAGCTCATGCAAACACAGAAGAAATCGCGCCCTGCCGGTTGGCTCGGGGCGGCGCTGGCGGCGGTTTTGCTGCCCCTGTGCCTGTCGACGGCGGTCGCATCCGAACGGGTGATCACCGCGAGCCTGGCGGAGCAGAAGGCCAGCGATTCGGCGTCCAAGAAGTCGCAGGCACGCATCGCGCAGCTTGCCGACCAGACCTCGGAGCTTCTCGGCGAATATCGCCTCGCGCTGCAGAAATTGGATCGGGTCAAAATCTATAACCGCCATCTCCAGACTCTGGTCAACAGCCAGGAAACGGAGAAGGCCAACATCACGCGGCAGCTGGAAGATTTTCAGGTCGTCCAGACCGAGATCGTGCCGCTGATGGAGATCATGATCGCCAACCTGGATGAATTTATTGGCCTCGATCTGCCGTTCAATCTGGTGGAACGGAGGGATCGGGTTGCGGCCCTGCGGGAGATGATGGATGACTCGGAGATCACCATCTCGGAGAAATACCGCAAGATCATGGAGGCCTATCAGATCGAGACTAACTTCGGCCGCGACATGGAGGCCCGCAACGGCGCCCTCGACATCGGTGGAGAATCCCGCGAGGTCGAGTTCCTGCGTCTGGGCCGCCTGCTGCTGGCCTACCAGACCGCGAACAAGGAAGAGACGGGTTTCTTCAACCCGAACACCCGCCAGTGGGAGACGCTGCCGGCTGAGTATCGTGCGTCGATCACCGAAGGCCTGCGCATCGCGCGCAAGCAATCGCCGCCGAACCTGTTGATGCTCCCCGTTTCCGCGCCGGAGGCCTCCCAATGAGAAAGCAGATCATCACCACGGTGGCGCTGATGCTGGGCGCCCTGGTCAGTGTCAACGCATGGTCAGCCGGCGAGCTGGACCAGCTGCTCAATCAAGTCAAGAAAGCCCGCGGCGAGATGTCCGAGGAGAACAAGCAGCGCGAGGCCCGCTTCCAGCGCGAGCGCAACAGCCAGCGGGCGTTGCTGCGCGAGGTGCAGGGCGAGCTGAGCGCGGAGGAGCAGCGCAGTGACCGTCTCACCTCAGCGTTCACCGAGAACGAACAACTGCTGACCGAGATGTCGGATAATCTGCAGGTCCAGGTCGGCAATTTCGGCGAATTGTTTGGCGTCGTCCGCCAGGTCGCCGGTGACACCGTCGGCCAGGTGCGCAGTTCGCTGGTCTCGGCCCAGTATCCCGACCGCAGCGATGTCGCCACCCGGCTGGCGCAGATCAAGGGTCTGCCCTCCATCGAGGACCTGGATGCATTACGCATCCTGCTGTTCGAGGAGATGGTCGAATCGGGCAAGGTCAGCCGCTTCCCGGCCACCATCGTGACCGCGGATGGCCGCGATGAGCAGGCCGACGTGGTCCGGGTCGGTGTGCACAACCTGATCACCGGTGACCGCTTCCTGAGCTATGACACCGAGACCGGTTCGATCAAGGAGCTGGCGCGTCAGCCGCAGGACCGTTTCCGCGGCGCCATCGACGATCTGTTCGGGGCGTCTCCGCCGGCCATCGTCAACACCGCGGTCGATCCCAGCCGCGGCTCGCTGCTGGGTCTGCTGATCCAGGCGCCGAGCCTGGGTGAGCGCATTGCTCAGGGCGGCCCCGTCGGTTACGTGATTATCACCCTCGGCATCATCGGTCTGTTGATCGCCCTGTGGCGTCTGGTGTTCCTCAGTGGCGTCAGCGGTGGCATGCGCAAGCAGCTGAAGACCTCCGATCCGAGCGAGAAGAATCCGCTCGGCCGGATCCTCAAGGTCTATGACGAGAACCGGATGAACGACACCGAGACGCTCGAGCTGAAGCTGGATGAAGCGATCCTGCGTGAAGCGCCAGCGCTGGAGAAATGGCAGGGCGGTATCAAGGTGCTGGCGGCGGTAGCGCCGCTGCTGGGTCTGCTCGGCACAGTGACCGGCATGATCGCCACCTTCCAGGCCATCACCCTGTTCGGTACCGGCGATCCCAAGCTGATGGCCGGCGGTATCTCTCAGGCCCTGGTCACCACCGTGCTCGGACTGTGTGTGGCTATCCCGCTGGTGCTGTTGCACAGCTGGGTTGCCGGCCGTAGCCGTAGCCTGATCGAGGTCCTCGAGGAACAGACTGCCGGCATGATCGCGCAGAAGGCGGAAGCCGACCGATGATCTTACTGCAGGAGCTGCTGATTTCGCCGATTCGGGATTTCTTCGAAGCGGGCGGTGATGTCCTGTATGCGATCCTGTTCGTCACCATCCTGATGTGGACGTTGATCATCGAGCGCTTCTGGTTCTTCTACTTGGTGCTGCCCGGCCGGGTGAAAGAGATCGAGCAGACCTGGAACTCCCGCTCCGACACTTTTTCCTGGTACGCGCGTCAGGTCCGCGCGCAGATGGTTTCGGAGGTTGGTGTCGAGTGTCGGCAGTACCTGCCGGTGATCAATGCTCTGATGGCGATCCTGCCGCTGCTGGGTCTGCTCGGCACCGTGACCGGCATGATCGCTGTGTTCGACGTGATGGCGTTCGCGGGAACCGGCAATGCCCGTCTGATGGCGGCCGGTGTGTCGAAAGCCACGATCCCGACCATGTCCGGTCTGGTAGCGGCCCTTTCCGGTCTCTATTTTGCCTCCTGGATGGAGCAGAAAGCGAAGCGGGAAGTGAACGGCATCGAAGACCACCTGGCGCACCATTGAGGGTATCTGAATGCGACGCAGAGTAACCGCGCACGCCGAAGAGGCCGAGATCAACATCACGCCGATGCTGGACATCGTGTTCATCATGCTGATCTTCTTTATCGTCACGACTTCCTTTATCAAGGAGACCGGCATCGATCCCGATCGACCCGAGGCGATGACCGCGATCAAGCAGGAGCGTGGCAATATCCTTATCGGCATCAGCGTGGTTGGCGACATCTGGATGAACAAACGGAAAATCGAGATGGCCCAGGTGCGGCAACTGGTCGAACAGGCCAAGGCCGAGAGTCCGGAGGCAAGCGTGGTCATCGTCACTGACCAGAAGGCCGCCACCGGCGTGTTGATCGACCTGATGGATCAGATCCGGCTCGGCGGTGTCCAAAATGTATCCGTGGCGGCAGAGCTGGGAGGGGGCTGATGATCAAATCCTTCGGATCGCTGGCCCTGGGCATCGTCATCGCGCTGCTGCTGTTCCTGTTGATGAACGCACTGATCTCCAACAAGGGCGGATTCCGCGGCGCGGACAGCGGCGGAAAGGTGATCGACTTTATCCGCGTCCAGCAGGACGAGATGTTGCAGACCAAGGACCGGCGGGTACCGAAGAAACCGCCGCCGCCAAAGAAGCCACCGCCGCCGCCAAAGCTGAAGGTGTCGTCACAATCGCAGCCGCCGCCGACGCCGCTGGACATCGAGACGCCGGATATCGACGTAGGATTTAGCGGCAGCGGACCCTTTTTGGGTTCCTGGCAGGCCGGCGACCCTTCGGCCGAGGGTGACATCATCCCGATCGTCCGTATCGAGCCACAATATCCCCGCGAGGCGCTGTTAAAGGGCACCGAGGGCTGGGTCAAGGTGCGCTTTATGATCCTCGAGGACGGCACGGTGGATAAACCGACCGTGGTGGAGGCGGAACCGAGACGGCTGTTCGACCGCGCCGCGATCCGCGCCATCCTGCGCTGGAAATTCAAGCCTCGTATCGTCGATGGCCGTGCGGTCAGCCGGGAGGCTGAGCAGACCATTGACTTCAAGCTGGATCAAAGCTGATGAAAAAATTCAAAGCGATCGGCATCGGTGCCTTGCTGCTTGCGCTGGCGGGTATCGCCGGCAACGCCCAGGCGGCCGAGCAGCCCGGTAAGTGCGAGGGTCAGCAGGCTATCGAACGCAAAGAACGCGGTGCGCTGATCGGGGAGCGTACCTACCGGCGTATCAGCGCTATCCACGAACAGATGGGCAACGAACAATATAGCGACGCGCTCAACGGCCTCAACTCGCTGGCGAAGGGCAACCTGAGCGACTATGAAAGGGCGAAGGTCGACGAGACCTTTGGCTACGTGTATGCCGGCCAGGGCAAATACAAAAAGGCCATCCCGTATTTTCAGCAGGCGATTGATTCCGATGCGCTGACCAACGCTGCGCATTTCGGCCTGATGTATTCGCTGGCTCAACTTTATGCGGGCCAGGATGAGTTCCAACGCACTATCGATCTGATGCTGGAATATCTGAAGTTCCAGTGCGAGCCGCCGGCCCCGGCTTACATCGCGTTGGCTGCCAGCTATTCGAGTCTCAAGCAGTATGACCAGGCGCTACCCTACGTGCAGAAGGCCATCGCCATCGCAGGTGACAAGGCGCAAGAGTCCTGGTATCTGCTTGAATTAGCGATCTATTTCGAGAAGAAGGACTACCCCGCTGCCTCGCGGTTGTTGACCGGCATGGTGGCCAAATGGCCAGGCAAGCTGAAATATTGGGAGATGTTGTCCGGCTCTTACCAGGAACAACGCAAAGATATCGACGCGCTGGCGACGCTGATGGTCGCCTATGAGGCCGGTTTGTTTGACGACACCAGCCCGACGATGAACGAGCAGTCGCGCGAGCGCAAGCTGCTGAATATCGTGCGCATGAATCTGTTTGTGGAAGTGCCCTACGTGGCCGGCCGCACGCTGGAAAAGGAAATGGCGGCGGGCCGCATCCAGGCGAACCAAAAAAACCTGGAATTGTTGTTGAGCGCCTGGACCTCGGCGCGGGAATTTGACAAGGCCATCGCGACCATCGATCGACTGGCACCGCTCAAGGACGACGGCGAGCTATATATGCAAAAAGCTCAGCTGCTGGCTGAGAAGAGCGAATGGCAGCGCTCGATCGACGCCGCCAGACAGGCGCTGGAGAAGGGTGGCCTGAAGACCCCGGGCGGCGCCTATCTGTTGATCGGCATTTCGGCCAACGAGATTCGGGACTTTGCCCAGGCTCTGGATGCGCTCAAAGAAGCCCGCAACTATGACGAAAAGACCCGGCGTCAGGCGGGCGATTGGATCAAGTTTGTGGAGGAGCGCCAGCAGGCTGCAGCGGCTGGTTGATCTGTCCCGATCAATGCGACACCAGGCCCGCCCCGCGCGGGCTTTTTCATGCGTTTTCGTTGATGATCCCGCGCATCAGGTCCGGTTCGTCCAGGCCCTCCAGGATCCGTGCCCGAGATGCGGCCAGCAGCGCCCTGGCGCTGTGGCCGGACGGTGATTCTGTCAGGTCAATCGGTTCGGTCACCGTCACGTCGAGCGCGCCGCGGCGGGGCAGCCATTGCTTCGCGGGGAGGATCTCCCGGGCGCCGCGGATGATGACCGGCACCACCGGGAGGCCGGTGCGCGCCGCGGTGGCGAAGGCGCCGTTGTGAAACCGGCCCAGCCCCCGCTCGACCACGAACGTGCCCTCCGGAAAAAAAGCGATGGCGTGCCCGCCCTCGGCCTTGCTGCTGATGCGGCGTGCGTCCCGGGCGCCGCGTTTGCGGTCCGAGCGTTCGACAAATTCCGAACCCAGCCGGCGCAACAGCAGGTGGGCCAAAGGCACGCCGGTCATCTCGCGCTTGATCACGAAGCTGAAATTGGCGGGCAGCGCCGCGGTGAGGATCACGCCGTCCAGATAACTGGCGTGGTTCGCGACCACTACGCAGGCATCCGGCGGCAGGCGGTCCCGGAAGTGGACCTGAAGTCTGACGCCGATCAGAGCGAAGATCGTCCGCGCGGCCCATCGAGCCAGACGGCGGCGCCTGGGCAGACCCGGAACCACGGCCACCAGCAGCGTCGTTGTCAGCACCATCAAGCCGAATACCAGCAACGCGTAAAGGCCCCAGAGCAGACGTCCGATGGATCTCAGCAATTCGATCATTCCCGGCAACCGCCCAACGCGGTACTCGTTATGTGACCGTCGTCACGTTATGTTAATCACCTTGGCGAACTGTGAAAGCGATCACGGCTGCGATGGGGCATGGGCACGATACTCGACCATCGAATGCCGTCCTGTTGGCCAGCAACGGGGGCGAGGACGGCCCGCCGATTTTATGTCGGTTGTTTGATTCAGGCCAGGACCGGGCCCTGGGGTGGAGACCGGTCCAGCAGCCACGCCCACGTGGGCAGATGGAAAATATGGGCAATAGCAACGGAAGCCGCAACAACGACCGCCCCGCAGAGATGATCGCCTCAGAGGCGAAAATCGAGAGTTTTCTCGATGCCGTCTGGATGGAGCGGGGTCTGTCACGCAACACCCTCTCCGCATACCGGACGGATCTGACGTCCCTGGCGAGATGGCTGGCGGAGCGTGGCCGGCCGGTGGCCGAAGCCAGCCGCGCCGATCTGCTGGAGTTTATCGCCTGGCGCGTGGAGTCCGGCGCGCGACCGCGTTCGACCGCCCGACAACTCTCCAGTTTCCGACGGTTTTTCCGCCATCTTCTGCGCGACGCCGGCCGTAAGGACGATCCGACGGCGCGCATAGACATGCCCAAGATCGGCCGGCCGCTACCCAAATCGCTCACCGAAAAAGAGGTCGAAGCCCTGCTCGAGGCGCCACAGACATCCGATTGTCTGGGGCATCGGGACCGGACCATGCTGGAAGTGCTCTACGCTACCGGTTTGCGCGTGACCGAACTGGTGAATCTCAAGCTCAGCCAGATCAATCTCAACCAGGGCGTGATCCGGGTCGTCGGCAAGGGCGACAAGGAACGCCTGATCCCGCTGGGTGAAGAATCCGTGGAGTGGATAAACCAGTTCATCAAAGGCCCGCGGACAGAGATCCTCCTCGACCGCCAATCTGACTATCTGTTTCCGACCCGTCGTGGCGATCATATGACCCGTCAGGCGTTCTGGCATCTGATCAAGCGCTACGCGGCCAAGGCCCAGGTCGGTGACAAGTTGTCGCCGCATACGCTGCGCCATGCCTTCGCCACCCACCTGCTCAATCACACCCAGATCTATACCCATGTAGCCCGGGAGCGTCTCAAGGACCTGCATTCCCGGCACCACCCCCGGGGCTGATGTAGCCGGCCCGGGATTGTTCTAGAATGGGCGCTCCGTCGCCACTGAACCTATCTTTCGATCGGCGGTCGTAGTGAAACAACGATCGTCGGGAAAGCCCCCCATTATGAAAACTCTGATTATCCGGACCCTCCTTGCGGCCGCGCCGCTGCTGCTGCTGAGCCCTGCCCAGGCGGGTCCCAAAGAGGACATCGCCGGCATGGTGCCCGGTTTGACCGCCGATGACGTCACCGAATCGCCGATCCCCGGTGTCTATGAAGTCGTCGTCGGCGGACAGATCGTCTATATCACCGGTGACAAGCGTTATCTGATCAAGGGCGAGATCGTCGACCTGAGCACCAACGAGAGCGTGACCGAGAGCCGGCGCAGTTCGGTGCGTCTGCAGCAGATGGCGCAGGTCAAGGAATCGGAGATGATCATCTTCGAGCCCGAGAATCCGAAACACACCATCACCGTGTTTACCGATATCGACTGTGGCTACTGCCGCAAGCTGCACCAGGAAATGGACCAGATGCAGGCGCTGGGCATCCGCGTGCGCTATATGTTCTACCCGCGGATGGGTCCCGGATCCGAAGGCTGGGCCAAGGCCGAAGCGGTGTGGTGTTCCGATGATCGCCAGCAGGCGCTGACCGATGCCAAGCAGGGCAAGAAGATCGATGCGCCGAGCTGCGGCGCGACGCCGATCGCCGCGGAGTATGAGATGGGTAACCGGATCGGCGTGCGTGGCACGCCGGCGATCATGACTGAAGACGGTTCCCTGCTGCCCGGCTATGTGCCCGCGGCAGAGCTGGCCGCCTATCTCGAAAAGAGCTGACGGCTAGCTTCGGCCCGGCCGCGTCTGGCTCCTAGCGCTCCAGATACTGGAGTTTGTCCGGGACGCCGTCCCAGTCCTTGGCGTCTTCCGGCACGTCGCCAACCTCGGTGATCACCGGCCAGCCTTCGCTCAGTTCCTTGTTCAGCTCGAGAAAATGCTCCTGACCCTCGGGCAGGTCCTCCTCCGAGAAGATGGCCTCGACCGGACATTCCGGTTCGCACAGTGTGCAATCGATGCATTCTTCCGGGTCGATGACCAGGAAGTTGGGTCCCTCGTGGAAACAGTCCACCGGACAGACTTCCACACAGTCCATATATTTGCAGCGTATGCAGTTCTCTGTAACGACGAAGGTCATCTTGCTTCTCGTGATCGCCAGGGAAGGGCGCGTTGCCGCGCGAGGGCGTATTCTGCCACAAGCCCCGTCTGGCCCCTAGGGCCGGGGCCGCCGGAATGTAGTCATGTGCAGCAAGCCCGTCCGTCCGAGACGACGGTCTTCCAGCCATGTCTCGAGGGCGAAGCGCACGCTGGGGAAGGCGATATCGTCCCAGGGGATCTCGTCCTCGGTAAACAGTAGGGTCTCGAGACTCTCGTAACCGACTCCGTAGGCATCGCCGATGAGTCTGGCGCGGAACATCACGTGGACCTGGCGGGCCCGCACCACGTCGACGACCGCGAACATCTCGCCGATCTCCACCTCGGCGAGCGCTTCTTCGAGCGTTTCGCGAGCGGCGCCTTCCTGCAGCGTCTCTTCGTTCTCCATAAAACCCGCAGGCACGGTCCAGTAACCGTAGCGTGGCTCGATGGCTCGCTTGCACAACAGGATCTTGCCCTCGTGTTCGGGCACGCAGCCGACCACGATCTTCGGGTTCTCGTAATGGATCACCCCGCAGGCATCACAAACATAGCGCGGGATGGTGTCCTGCTCCGGCGTCTTCAGAGACACTGTGTGCCCGCAGGTGCTGCAAAATTTCATTGCTGGACGGTTTTCCTGGGTCTAGCTGGTCGCACAGTTTACCCCAGCCAGACGACCCAACGCGCCCGGTCCGTGCGTTATCGGTCGTTGCAACAGAGGTGATCGACCTGTCACCGGATCGCGTCCGCGAAGGTCTCTGTGACGATCCGCGTCCGCGCCCGGCATCGTCCTGTCGCCGCGGCCCTGGCACGGGAGATTATGGAAAACAGACTGGTTTCACATAATTGCCGCCAAAAACTTGACGCATTTCTCATTTTTAGCGTTAGGTCATTGACGTAACTCTCTGATTATATGCTAAAGTTCGCTTCGCCAGCGGAACCCCCAGGTTTCGAAAAAGGCATACCCGCCGCGAGGCGGGGACGCAAAGCCAGAGGTCTCCAAAAAAGAGATAGCTCAGCTCCCGAAACTACCACCGAGGAAAATAGAAATGTTCAAGATGACTCCCGTAAATGCGATCCGCGGCCTGGTGGCCGTACTGGGCGCCAGTCTGCCGCTGGCAGGCGCCTTGGCTGACGACAGCCAGCCGATGACCGTCACGGCGCTGGTCAATGATGCCTGTCAGGTCGGTACGACCAACAGCCTTGACTTCGGCATCATCGATCCCGCTATCGATAACGACGTGGCCGGTACCATCGAGTTTGCCTGCACCGCCGGCTTCTCCGCCGAGATGGTGATCAACGGCGGTACGCACGGTGTGTTCGGCAACCGGCAGATGGATGACGCCGGCGGCGCTGGCGATCGACTGGTCTACGAGCTGTACACAGACTCTGCCGGCGGCACCGTCTGGGGCAACGCGGCTGGTACAGGCAAGTTTGTCACCGGTATCGGCCTGCTAAACCCGACCACCACAGATGTCTATGGGCGTGTGGCCCTCGCCGACGCTGCAGTGGCTCCGGGCGGTAGCTATCAGGATACGGTCACCGTCACCATCCTGTTCTAGAAAAATGTCATCGAACAGAAATCGGAGGGCAGCGGTTTCCGCTGCCCTCTGTTTACTTCTGCTGGCACTGGATTGTGGGGCGGCTGTTCTGAATGTGTCCCCGGTCCGAATCGAGATCCACTCAGGAGAGCGCAGCGCTGTCGTAACGTTGCGCAATGACGGCGCCGATGATGCTTCGGTTCAGGCCGACATCCATCGCTGGGCCCAGGATGAAGACGGTGCCGATGTGCTCGAAGCGACCGAAGACCTGCTGGTTGTGCCGCGCATCTTCACTATCCCTGCCGGCCAGTCTCAGGTGATCCGGATCGGCAAGCTGGTTCAAGGCAGCGACCAGGTTGAAGGCACCTATCGTCTGATCTTCACTGAATTGGCGCCTGCGGAGAACGGTGAGGGGCGCACCGGCATCAATGTCAGATTGCGGCTGTCGCTGCCGGTATTTCTGATCCCGAAAGGCGGCGCCAAGGCTGCCGTCAGCGTCGTCCGCGCGCAGCGCAATGAGGATCAGCTCGAAGTCGTGGTGACCAACACCGGTAACGCTACGGCCCAGGTCCTCGGCTTCCAGATGGGCACGTCGAATGGCGTCGAAGAGCCTGATCAGGAGCGTCCGGTAGGTGGCTATTTACTGCCTGGCGCGACGCGTCGCTTCACCGTGCCGGTTGAGGCCGGCGTAGCCGTTGAATCCGTGACCGCGATCACCAACAAGGCCGGGGACGTACAGTATGTCCTGCCTGGTGATAAATAAGCCGATCGCGACGGCAATTCTGCTGCTGCTCTCGGCTGCGGCATCCGCAGCTGACCGCGAAATGATGATGCTCGAGGTCGTCGCTAATAGCGGACCTCCCCGGTCCGGCTTCGTGCTGAGTGATGACGCCGGCAATTTTTGGGTTGAGGAAGCTCTGTTTGACCAATGGCGGGTAAATGGAAATCGGCCGCAGGCCACCGTTCACAGAGGCTTACGCTACCTTCCACTTGACGGGTTTGAGGGCAGCAGCTGGGATTTTGATCCGGCGAGTCTGCAGCTCGATGTGACTATTCCGCCGGGTTTTCTGGAGGGACAGACGTTCTCGAGCTCACGGACCGACCGCCCGACGCCGGTCTCCTCTATGGGTGTCTACAGTGACTACAACCTCTCCTACCAGAAATATGCCGACGGCGATGCCAACCAGTTCATAGGGTTTTTCGAGCCGGTCGCGTTCAGCCCCATGGGCAGCTTGCGCAGCAGTCTGATCTACCGTCATGGCAAGTATGGGAACGATGGTTTTGAAGACTTCGACGACGACGATGGCCTGGTCCGGCTGGAAACGACTTGGGAGCGAGACGATCCGGAACAGATGCAGAGCTATCGTGTCGGCGACGCTACGCTCTATCCCGGTATGCTCGGCACTCCGACGCGCTTCGCCGGTGTGCAGGTCGCGACCAACTTTGATACCCGGCCCTACTACATCACCTTCCCGCTCCCGTCATTGGACGGGGAGGCTGCGCTGGCATCCAGCGCGGATCTGTTCGTCAATGGCCGCCTCGCCCAGCGTCAGGGACTCAATCCCGGACCCTACAGCTTCGACGACATTCGCGTCGCCACCGGAGCAGGCGAGGCACGGCTGGTGACACGCGATCTGCTCGGGCGCGAGCAGGTGGTCGTGACGGACTTTTATGCCAGCCAGTCGTTGCTCAGGGCTGGTCTTTCGGAGTACTCCTATTCCGTGGGTACCTTGAGAAAAGACTACGGCTTTGAAAGCAATGACTATCGTGACGTGTTTTTCGCGGGTTTCCACCGCCAGGGTCTGAGCGATACGCTGACCTTCGAGGGCAATACCGAGCTGGCGGCGGATTTCCGGCGCATCGGATCGGGAGTTACGTTCTCCAAAATAGGACTGGGTGTTTCCTCTATTGGTCTCAGCATCAGCGACGGAGACGACTCCGGCACCGGCGCTCAGTGGATGATCGGCCATGACTATCGGTCGACTCTGTTCAACCTGGGCTTCAACTACCGCGGCTACGACTCAAATTATCGCGAGCTTAGTTTCGTCGAGGATACGGACCGGCCAAAGGCAGTCTATACGTTCACCAGCGGTGTCAATCTGGCGCCGCGGGGCACTATCTCCGGATCGTTTCTGCGACAACACAATCGCAGTTCGCCCAATCTGGATTTTTTTACGCTCAACTATTCCACCGTCCTGGCACGCCGGCTGTTCATCGCGGCGAGCTCCAGCTACGTAGACAGCGGCGACAATAGCGACTTCGCTTTTACCTTGTCCCTGAATCTGCCACTCGGCCCTCGACGTAGCGCCAGTCTTGGCGTACAGGCAAGCGACGGCGATCTCCGCGCCACCACGCAGTTGCGGCAAAATCTGCCTACGGGTCCGGGCTACGGGTACCGGTTTGGCACCGCAACCGGTGACGGCGACAGCGAATGGGAAGCTGATCTGGCCGCGCAGAGTCGGACCGGGCGTTATGGCCTGGAGTCCACTCATACCGACGACGGCACCAGCTGGCGGGCCAGCGCCTCTGGTTCCGCTGCCTGGGTCGGCGGGATGCCGTTCCTGGCGCGGGAGATTCGGGATGCTTTCGCTGTAGTGCAAGTCAACGGTTTCGAAGACGTCAGGGTGATGCTGGAAAACCAGGAAATCGGTCGGACCGATGGTAGCGGCAGGATCCTGGTGCCGGGTCTGCGACCCTATCAACACAACAAAGTCTCCATCATGCAGGAAGACTTGCCCTTGACTGCCAACATAGAATCGGTGTCGATGAACGTTACGCCTTATTTCCGCAGCGGTGTACTGGCCGACTTCCCGGCTAGCGAGGGTCGCGATGTACTCATGCGCCTGCTGCTGCCGGACGGTTCGCCGGCCCCGGAGGGGAGCCTGATCCGCGCCGAGGGTACGGGTGGCGCGTTCCCGGTAGGCCTGAGTGGTCAGGTCTATCTGCGGGATGTCAGCGACGGCACCGCACTGAGTCTGGAGTGGAGCGACAATGCCTGCGGGTTTGTCCTCGATCTGGGCAACGCCCAGGGTCTGGTGCCGGATTTGGGCGATGTGATGTGCACGGGACAGAGCGGCCAGTGAGATTCAAGCGGTCACGTCTGCTCTGTTGCCTGGTTTTGCTCCTGATCGTCGCGCCGGCTGAAGCTGCGCTCAATTGCCGGGTCTCTACACCGACGCTGGCTTTCGGCACCTACACCCCCGGCACACCCCAGCCGCTGGATACCTCGGCCAATGTGCAAGTGAGATGTCAGGGCGGGCGCGGGCAGGTGTTTGTCGCTCTGGGCGCCGGCAACAGTGGCAACATGGAGAACCGCTATATGCTGTCCGGCGGCAACACCCTTAGCTACAATGCCTATCTCAACGCGGCGCGGACCATCATCTGGGGCGACGGCTCGGGTTCCACCCGCGTTATCCTGCGCATCATGTTGCGACCCAATCGCAGGGTGTTCGATATCCCGGTCTATGGCCGCGTCTTCGCCGGCCAGGATCCGGCGCCCGGCGGCTATTCGGATTCGGTGGTGGTTACCGCCTATTTTTGAGCGTCGGGTTTGACGGCCGTGCGACTGCATGCTCGGGCATCTCGCAGTGTTTGCATGAAGGCCGCCAACTGGCCTGATGCGCGCCAGCCGCTGAGCTTTGGTGCCGGGAGGGGGAATCGAACCCCCACGATCTTGCGATCGGCAGATTTTGAGTCTGCTGCGTCTACCAGTTCCGCCATCCCGGCCGCGGGGGCGTAGAGTAACGGTCTCCCCGGGCGCTCTCAAGGCTTCCCGCCGGGATGCGACCTTTTTCCCTCCAGCGGTATCTTTATATCGTCATGTCCGGTTTTACCGATTGCAGAGTCGATCACGCCATCCTCGCCCGGGCGAGGCGCGGTGACATGAAGGCTCACGAGATCCTCTACCGGGTTTACGCCACACCGGTCTACAGTCTCGCTTCGCGGATGTTGCAGAGCGCGGCGCTGGCCGACGAAGTGCTCCAGGAGACCGCGATCGAGGTCATCCGCAAGCTCGAGTCGCTGCGTGAGCCGGATGCGTTCCCCGGCTGGATCAAGCGGGTAGCGGTCAACAAATGCCTCGCTTATCTGCGCTCGGCCTGGCACCGGAAGTCTTCGGCTACGGCGCCGGATGCCGAGATCGGCGACGGCGGCTGGCTGGAAGGCTCAGACCATGGCGCGGCCACCGAACGGCTCCACGGGGCGATGGATCTGGCCACCGCACTGGCGCTGCTGTCGCCGGTGGCGCGCTCGGTGGTCTGGCTGCACGACGTCGAGGGTCTGACCCATGCCGAGATTGGCCGGATGATGGGCAAGACCACGAGTTTTTCGAAATCCCAGCTGTCCAGGGCCCATGAGCGGCTGCGCGACCGGCTGGCGAAATCAGATGGTGATAAATCATGCATGCCACAACCGAACAGCTGTTGAGTCTGCGCGACGGGGATGCCCCGGCGCCCGCGGTCGAGGCCCACGTTCAGTCCTGCGAGCCATGCCGCCAGGAGCTGGCCCGGCTGGCCGGAATCCGTGACCAACTCAGGGCCTTGCCGCCGATTTCGCCCCGCCAGGGTCTGTGGCAGTCGGTGGCGGTGGCCAGCCTGTCGCCCAAGCCGGCCACCCCATTTCCCTGGCTGTCGGCGATCGCGATCGCCGCGTCCTTCGTACTCGGTCTGGCCCTGATCCAGCGGCTAGGGCCCGGGTTCTCGGCGGTGGACCAGTCCGAGCCGGAGGTGCCGATCGCGGAGGTGGTGCCCTCGGTGGAGCCGGTCGCCGTCGGCGATCTGCAGCAACGCTCGCGTCAGCTCGAGGCCTTGCGCCGGGCGATGCCCCAGCGTCAGGGCGTGATCCGCGCCAGCACCGCGCGGACCATCGCCGATCTGCAGGACCGGGTAGCGCTTGTGGACATGCGTCTCAACGCGGCGATGGAGCTGGGATTGACACCGACCCAACAACAGGCGCTATGGCAGGAGCGGGTGATCCTGATGCGATCCTTGCTGCAGCTCGAGTACGCCCAGATCCAGAGCACCCGTTATTGACATGTGCAATGAAAACTCTCGATGGAGTCAACGATGATGAGGAATAAATTCAAACGCCGCGCCGCGATGGGCTGGCTGTTGCTGGCGCTCGCGTTGAGCGCCACCGGCATGGCCCGTGCGCAGGATACCGCGACGGAGATCGAGCGGGAGGCGGCCGAACGGAGTCGGGAGCAGGCCGAGGCGGCCCGCGAGGCCGAGCAGGCGGCGCTGGAAGCGCGTCTCGACGCCGCCCAATCGCGGATGGAGATCGCGGCCCGGGAGATCGCGATGTTGTCGGCGCAGCTGGTCGGCGAGGCTACCAGCCTGGCGTTGCGCAGCCTGTTCGATGCCGAGCCGCGCCCCATGCTCGGGGTCAATATCGACGACAGCAACGACCAGGGCGTGCCGGTGCTTGCAGTGACGCCGGGTGGACCGGCCGACGAGGCCGGTCTGCGCGCCGGGGATGTCTTGACCCGGATCGATGATGTGCCGCTGGGTAATGGACCGGACACGAGCGGCAGCAGCAAGCTGACCGGGAAGATGAAGTCGGTGAGCGCCGGACAGGCGGTGACCGTGCACTATCTGCGCCAGGGCGAGGAGAAACAGGTCACCGTCACCCCGCGGGAGCTGGATCCCGGCGAGATATTTCTCGCCTTGGAGGAGGCCGGTGATCTTGATTTCGATGTCTCGAGGCGATGGGTCACGGGCCGGTCAGGTTTTTTCTCGGCGGCGCCGGCCGCTGGAGCGATATGGAACTGGTCACCCTGAGTCCGGATCTGGGCAGTTATTTTGGCAGCGACGAGGGCATCCTGGTGGTGAAAGCCCCGGCTGATCCCTCCCTCGAGCTCAAGGACGGTGACGTGATCCTCGATATCGGCGGCCGCACGCCCACCAGCCCCGAACACGCGATGCGGATCCTGCGGTCCTATGAGGCGGGCGAGTCGCTCAGGCTCGGCGTGATCCGGGAGAAGCGCAGGGTCAATCTGGACATCCAGGTACCGGCCACCAGCGAGACCGGGGACGATGTTCCCGGAGTTGCGGAGCCGGCGCGGTTCGAGCGCAAGATCATTATCGGACCGCCCGAGGAGGCCTGAGCGCCAGGCCCGTTACGCGCTGCCCGTGGGGGGCGAAACTGCTAAGATTCGCCCCCCATGCGTCGCGCGGATTTTAGTTACGAGCTCCCGCCGGAACTCATCGCCCAGCACCCGCTCGCTACGCGTTCGGCGAGCCGTCTTCTTTGTCTGGACGGAACCGACGGCGGTCTGAGCGATCGTCAGTTCACCGACCTGCCGGACCTGTTACGGTCCGGCGACCTGCTGGTGGTCAACGACACCCGTGTCATACCGGCCCGTCTGTTTGGCCACAAGGCCAGCGGCGGCAAGCTGGAGATGCTGCTCGAACGGGTCGAGGGTCCACGCGAAGCGCTCTGCCATCTGCGTGCCAGCAAGCCCGCTCGCGAGGGCACGGTGGTGCATTTCGAGGGCGGGCTTTCGGCCGAGGTGTGCGGGCGTGAGCAGATGCTCTACCGGCTGCGTTTTGATCAGGAGCTGATGCCGGCGCTGGAGGCCCACGGGCATATGCCGCTACCGCCCTATATCCAGCGCGAGGATGAGGCGGGCGATCGGGAGCGCTACCAGACCGTCTATGCGGCCGAGCGGGGCGCGGTCGCGGCGCCTACTGCCGGTCTGCACTTCGATCCCGCGATGCTCGAACGGCTGGCCAGCGCCGGCGTCGAGCGCTGCAGCGTGACCCTGCATGTGGGCGCAGGCACGTTTCAGCCGGTCCGGGCCGACGATATCCGGGAGCACGTGATGCATGCCGAGTACATCGATGTATCCGCAGCGGTCTGCGCGGCCGTGGCCAGGACCCGCGCCCGCGGCGGACGGGTCGTGGCGGTGGGCACCACCGTGGTCCGCTCGCTGGAGGCGGCCGCCGGGAGCGGAGAACTCGCACCGTTTGCCGGGATGTCCGATATCTTTATCTACCCGGGGTTCGAATTCCGCGTGGTCGACGCCATGCTGACAAACTTTCATCTGCCCGAGTCGACATTGTTGATGCTGGTATCAGCGTTTGCGGGCCGCGAAGCGGTGCTGGCAGCGTATCGGCACGCGGTAAAGACGCGCTATCGATTTTTTAGCTATGGCGACGCAATGTTCATCACCCGCAAGCCGACGCTGGAGGCAGCATGAAATTTTCGCTGCACGCTACGGATGGCGACGCCCGGCTGGGCCGGCTGGAGTTCAGTCGTGGCGTAGTGGATACCCCGGCCTTTATGCCGGTGGGCACCTACGGCACGGTCAAGGCGATGACGCCGGAGGAACTGGAGGAGTCCGGCGCTCAGATTATCCTCGGCAACACCTTCCATCTGATGCTGCGTCCGGGCACGGACGTGATCCGCAAACATGGCGATCTGCACCGGTTCATGCACTGGGAGCGCCCGATCCTGACGGACTCGGGAGGATTCCAGGTCTGGAGTCTGGCCGGCCGCCGCAAGATCAGCGAGGAGGGCGTGCATTTTGCCTCGCCGGTCGACGGATCGCCGGTATTTTTGAGCCCGGAGACCTCAATGGAGGTGCAGCGATTGCTGGGCGCCGACGTGGTTATGATCTTCGATGAGTGCACGCCTTATCCTGCCAGCGAGGACCAGGCGCGGGTATCGATGGAGCTATCTGCCCGCTGGGCCGAGCGCAGCCGCGCCGCCCATGGCGATAACCCGGCGGCCCTGTTCGGTATCGTCCAGGGCGGCATGTTCCCGGCCTTGCGCCGTGAATCGCTGCAGCGACTGCGGGGCATCGGTTTCGATGGGTATGCCCTGGGGGGCCTGTCAGTGGGCGAGACCGAGGCCGAGCGTGTCGCGGTGCTGGAGGCGCTGACCCCGGAGCTGCCGCCGGATCAGCCTCGATATCTGATGGGCGTCGGTACGCCCGAGGACATCGTCGAGGCGGTGCGCAGGGGGATCGATATGTTCGACTGCGTGATGCCCACCCGCAACGCCCGCAACGGGCACATTTTCACCCGCCACGGCACCATCAAGATCCGCAATGCGCGTCATCAGGACGATGTGCGGCCGCTTGACGAGTCCTGCACCTGTTATACGTGCCGGCATTACAGCCGCGCCTATCTCCGTCATCTGGAGAAATGTGGTGAGATCCTCGGCGCCCGGCTCAACACGATCCACAACCTTCACTATTACCAGGAGCTGATGGCCGGACTGCGCGACGCGATCGGCCGCGGCGAACTGGAGACCTATGTCAGTACGTTCTATGGTGCCCGCTCGAATCCGGACCGGGAGCCGGAATCCGGCCAGGGTGGCGCTGACGGCTGAGCCGCGGGCGGCGGCCCGGAATAGGTTTGAATTGCGGATTAGGGCATAATGCCCCGCTGATTTTGGTGTCAGACCCGTAGTTGCGACGCCGGCCCGGGAGCAATGCGCCGGGCAATTGCCGAGAACATGCGTCCACAAGCGCGACGTTTATTAGTGCGTCGGCAGGCGCGACGAGACCGAGGACCCTCACATGGACTTTCTGATTTCGACTGCCTGGGCCCAGGGAGCCCCAGCCGGCCAGCCCGACGCGCTGACCAGCTTTCTGCCCCTGATCATCATTTTCGCCGTGTTCTACTTCCTGCTGATCCGGCCACAGACCAAGCGCGCCAAGGAGCATCGGAAGATGGTCTCCGAGCTCAGCGCCGGTGATGAAGTCGTCACCAGCGGCGGCGTGCTCGGGCGGATCACAGAGGCCGGAGAGCAGTTTCTGCACATCGAGGTTGCCGAGGGCACGGTGCTGAAGGTTCAGCGCGCCACGGTATCCGCGGTCATGCCCAAGGGCACCTTTAAAAGCGCCTGACGGAGACGTCCCACTGTGAGTGCCCTGAATCGCTTCCCCACCTGGAAGAACGTTCTCGTCGTCGTCGTCATTGTCGGCGGCCTGATCTACGCGTTGCCCAACGTATTTGGTGATGATCCTGCGCTGCAGATCTCGCTGGAGACGACGCAGCCACTGGATGATATTGCTGTTGACCGGGCAGAGGGTGTGCTGCAGCTGGCCGGCATCCCCCATGAAGCGGCCTATCTCGAGGAAGGCCGGGTCATGGTGCGCTTCTCCCAGGTAGAAGATCAGCTGCGGGCAGTCGATCTGCTGCGCGACGATCTGGGTGGTGCCTATGTGGTGGCCCTGACGCTGGCGCCACGGACCCCGGAGTTTTTGCGCAATCTCGGTCTGCAGCCCATGAGTCTGGGTCTGGATCTGCGCGGCGGCGTCTACTTCCTGTATGAAGTGGACATGGAGGCCGCGATCTCCCAGGCGCTGGAGCGCTACGAGTCGGACTTCCGCGGTCTGCTGCGCGAAGAGCGCATCCGCTATTCCTCGGTGCGTAAGGAGGGCCGCTCGGTGGTGGTCGCTCTGCGCAGCGCGGACGATCGGGACGCCGCCGAGGAGGTAATCCGCGAGGCGGATGCGCTGCTGTCCATCAGAAGTGCGGAGAGCGGCGACGATTACGAACTGCGGGTGCGGTTGAGCGACGAGCAGATCCGTCAGCGTCAGGATTTTGCCATCCAACAGAACACGGTGACTTTGCGCAACCGGGTCAACGAGCTCGGTGTGGCCGAGCCGGTGGTGCAGCGGCAGGGCGTGGATCGTATCGTCGTGCAGCTGCCCGGCGTACAGGATCCGGCTCAGGCCGAGCGCGTGCTCGGTGCCACCGCAACGCTGGAATTTCGCCTGGTCGATGAGAACAACAATGCGTTCGAAGCCGAGCGCCGCGGCCGCGCCCCGCTGGGCAGCAAGCTCTACCAGCGTCGCGACGGCAGCCCGGTGTTGCTCAAACGCGAGGTGATCGTCACCGGTGACCAGCTCACGGATGCCTCCGCCGGCTTCTCCGAGGGCCAGTCAGCCGTGTTTGTCGATCTGGATGCCAAGGGCGCCCGCAAGATGGGCGAGACCACCCGCGCGAACCTGAACAAGGGTATGGCGGTGGTGTTTATCGAACAAAAGCGCGAGACCGTTGACCGCGACGGCGAACAGGTCGACGTAGTGCGGACGGAAGAAGAAGTGATCAGCGTCGCCACCATCCGCGGCGTGTTCAGCTCGAGCTTTATGATCACCGGTCTCGACCCGATCGAAGCCCGGGACCTGGCGCTGCTGCTGCGCGCCGGCGCACTGGCGGCACCGATTTTCAAGGTCGAAGAGCGGACTATCGGTCCCAGCCTGGGCCAGGAGAACATCGACAAGGGCATGATGGCCGTGGTCGTGGGCTTCCTGCTCGTGGTGCTGTTTATGGGCGTCTACTACCGCGTGTTCGGTTTGGTCGCGGATCTGGCGCTACTCAGCAATCTGGTGCTGATCATCGCGCTGTTGTCCATGTTGCAGGCCAGTCTGACCCTGCCGGGTATCGCCGGTATCGTGTTGACCACGGGTATGGCGGTGGATGCCAATGTGCTGATCTTTGAGCGCATCCGCGAGGAGCTCAAACTCGGGAATTCGCCGCAGGCCAGTATCCAGGCCGGCTACGAGAAGGCGTTCTCGTCTATCGCCGACGCCAACGTGACCACGCTGATCGCGGCACTCGTGTTGTTCGTGTTTGGCACCGGCCCGATCCGCGGATTCGCGGTGACCTTGTCGCTGGGCATCATGACCTCGATGTTCACTGCCATCGTCGGCACCCGGGCCCTGATCAATCTCATCTACGGTGGCCGCCGCGTTGCGCGCCTGGCTATCTGACGGAGCTCGTACATGGAATTCCTGAGCAGGACCACCCATCTCGATTTCATGAGCAAGCGCCGTCTGACGATGGCGATCTCGGCTTTCCTGATCGTCGCGTCGCTGGTGCTGCTGGCCACACGCGGTCTGAATTTTGGTATCGAGTTCAAGGGCGGCGTGGTGATCGAGGCCGGGTTCCCCGAAGCGCCTGATCTCGGTGCCATCCGCGCCGGTCTGGGCGCCGACGGTTTTGCTGATGCCACCGTGCAGAACTTTGGCAGCTCCCGCGACGTGGTGATCCAGCTCGAGGCCGGCGAGAGCCGGCAGGGATCAGAAGTCCGGGACCGGGTGCTGACGGTGCTGGGGACCATCGATCCCTCGGTGGACCTGCGCCGCGTCGAGTTCGTCGGTCCGCAGGTCGGCGAGGAACTGGCCGAGGCGGGCGGTCTGGCGACCCTGTTTGCGCTGCTGATGATCCTGGCCTACGTCGCCTTCCGCTTCCAGTGGAAGTTCGCGGTCGGCGCGGTCGCGGCGCTGATCCACGACGTGATCATTACGCTGGGTTTCTTCTCGGCGACGTTCCTGGCTTTCGACCTTTCGGTGCTGGCCGCGGTGCTGGCCGTGATCGGCTACTCGCTGAATGACACCATCGTGGTATTTGACCGCATCCGCGAGAATCTCCTGCGTATCCGCAAGACGGCGACCCTGGATGTGATAAATCTGTCGATAAATCAGATGCTGGCCCGGACCCTGACCACCAGCGGCACGACGCTGCTGGTGTTGTTCGCGCTGTTTTTCCTTGGTGGCGAAGCGATCTACGGCTTTGCAGTGGCGCTGATCGTCGGTGTCGTGATCGGTACTTATTCGTCGATCTACATCGCCAGCCCGACGGCCCTGGCCCTCGACCTTTCCGCCGCGGATTTACTGCCGCCGGAGAAGGACACCAGAGAGCTGGACCAGCTGCCCTGAAGATCGTCGTCGGGATGGGGCGCGCTGGCGCGCCCTGCTATCAGGCGGTTCCGACTGCCTGCAGGTGGGGCTGCAGCAGCTGACCCAGGGCGCGATGCAGCTTGACGTTGGCGGTGAGGATGTCGCCGCGGGTCATCCAGCGGTCGCCGCCCTCGAGGTCAGAGACGATGCCTCCGGCCTCCTGGATCAGCAGCACACCGGCGGCCATGTCCCAGGGCTGCAGACCGAATTCCCAGAATCCGTCGAGGCGACCGGCGGCCACATAGGCCAGGTCGAGCGAAGCAGCTCCGGGGCGGCGCACGCCGGCGGTGCTGGCCATGACGGCGCGGAACATCGGCAGATACTCGTCGAGCCGCTCTTCCTTGCCGCGGAACGGGAAGCCTGTGCCGATCAGCGACTGTTCCAGGTTGGGTTGGTCGGTGACGCGGATGCGGCGGCCGTCCAGCTGGGCGCCGACGCCGCGACTGGCGGTGAACAGCTCCTGGCGCATCGGATCGTAGACCACCGCATGTTCCAGCCGGCCCTTCACCTCGGCCGCCAGCGACACCGCGAACACCGGGAAGCCGTGGAGGAAATTGGTCGTGCCGTCGAGGGGATCGATAATCCACCGTGTATCGGACTCGCCGCTGGCGCCGCTCTCTTCGGCGAGGAACGCATGGTCCGGGTGACTGCGCTGGATGGTGCTGATGATCTCGCGCTCGGCCATGCGGTCGACTTCAGTAACGAAATCGTTGCGACCCTTGGTGGAGACCCGGATGCTGTCCAGCCGGTTGATATTGCGGATGATGATGTCGCCTGCCCGGCGAGCGGCGCGGACGCCAATGTTGAGGAGAGGATTCATGGGATCGCCTGGGACAGTCTCTGTTTTTGACGCCGGTCTGCGTGTCCTCGCCCGACGGCGGGCGCGTAGAATAGCAGACCTGCGGATGGCGCGTTGTAGACACGGAGCAGGCGCATGAATCTCCCGGTTCGGGTCGTGCTGGTGGAAACCTCGCACCCTGGCAATATCGGTGCTGCGGCCCGGGCCATGAAGACCATGGGTCTGACGCAGCTGGCGCTGGTCAAGCCGCGTCATTATCCCAGCGCCGAAGCCAGCGCCAGGGCCTCCGGAGCGGCCGATCTGCTGGCCCGGGCCCGGGTCTGCGCCACGCTCCCCGAGGCACTGGACGGGTGTGGGCTGGTGATCGGTGCCAGCGCCCGCCAACGGGCCTTGCCCTGGCCATTGATCGCCCCCAGGGAGTGCGGGCGCCGCGTGATTGAGGCAGCATCGCGTGGCGAGGTCGCGCTGGTGTTCGGCCGCGAGCAGTCGGGACTGACCAACGAAGAGCTGCAGCGCTGCAATCTGCTGGTGCAGATTCCGGCCAATCCCGAGTACAGCTCGCTCAATCTGGCCATGGCGGTACAGGTGATCGCCTACGAGATCCGGGTGGCGGCAGGTGGCGAAGCCGGGCTGCCGGTCGGCCGCGAGGCACCCCTCGCGCGGGCCGAGGAGCTCGAGCTGTTCTTCGAGCATCTGCAGCGGGCACTGACCCGGGTGGGCTTCCTGAACCCGCAGAACCCGCGCCAGCTGATGCTGCGCCTGCGTCGTCTGTTCAACCGTGCCGAGCTTGATGACAACGAAATCGCTATCATGAGGGGCATATTGAGCGCCCTCGCGCCGGGATCGGCACGATCCGACGGCTCGGGACGCGAGCAGGACTAAATAACGATGTCGACCAAGAACCCTATTTACATGGATTATGCGGCCACCACCCCGGTGGACGACCGGGTGGCGAGAGTCATGTGCGAATGTATGACCCGCGAGGGCGTATTCGCCAATCCGGCCTCGTCTTCGCATCAGCCCGGCCGCGACGCGCGCGGGCGGGTGGAGACGGCGCGGCGCCAGGTGGCCGAGCTGCTCAATGCCTCGCCGACCGAAATCGTATGGACCTCCGGCGCGACCGAGTCTGACAATCTGGCACTCAAGGGCGCGGCCCATCGCCACAGCGCCAGGGGTCGGCATATCGTGACCAGCCGTACCGAGCACAAGGCCGTCCTCGATACCTGCAAGCAGCTGGAACAAGAGGGCTTCGAGGTCACGTATCTGGTGCCGGGTAGCGATGGTGTGATCACCGCCGAGCTGGTGGCTGAGGCCATCCGCGACGACACGCTGCTGGTCTCGATCATGCATGTGAACAACGAAATCGGTGTGACTGCTGACATCGAGGATATCGGCCGCCTGTGCCGGGAGCGTCACGTGCTGTTTCACGTGGATGCGGCACAAAGCGCGGGCAAATTGCCGCTGGACGTGGACGCCATGTGCGTGGACCTGATGTCGGTGTCAGCGCACAAGATCTACGGGCCCAAGGGGGTTGGCGCACTCTACGTCCGCGGTCAGGTCGGCAACCGCCTGGAACCATTGATCCATGGCGGTGGTCATGAATGGGGTATGCGGTCCGGAACCCTGGCCACCCACCAGGTGGTGGGTATGGGCGAGGCCTTCGCCATCGCGCAACAGGAGATGGACACCGAATCCCGGCGGCTGACGGGCTTGCGCCACCGGCTCTGGGACGGCATCCGCGGTCTTGGCGGGGTGTGGCTTAATGGCTGCCCGGAGCGGCGCGCGGCCGGTTTGCTCAACGTCAGTTTCGAGGGCGTGGAGGGTGAGAGCCTGCTGTTCGCGCTCAGGGAACTGGCCGTATCCAGCGGTTCCGCCTGTACCTCGGCCAGCCGTGAGGCGTCCTACGTGCTGCGGGCCCTGGGTCGGGACGACCAGCTGGCGCAGAGTTCGATCCGCTTCAGCCTCGGCCGCTATTCGACCGAGGCCGATGTGGATCAATGTGTGGAGATCGTGACCCGGGAGGTCAACCGGTTACGTGGTCTGGCGCCGGAGGCCACAGCCGACGCGGCCCGGGACTGGGCGGTCTAGAGCAATCGAATCGAGGGCAGGGATCGATGGAAGACCTGAGTTACAGCGCGCTGGTGCGCGAACGCTTTGAAAAGCCGGGCAATGCCGGGCGTCTGCTGGGTGACGTGGTCACCGGTATGGCCGGAGAGAAGGCTCATGGGACCCGGGTGGAATTCGATTTCCGCTTGCGCGACGGGCGCGTAGAGCGGGCGCGCTTCCGTGCTTATGGTTGCCCGCATACGATTGCGGCTGCGTCCTGGGTCGCCGAACAGGCGGAGGGACGTGATCTTGAAGAGCAAGGCTGGCTGGATCCCCATGCTCTGGCGGACGTGCTGGAATTGCCCGAATATAAGCTGGGTGTGCTGCTGGTGGTGGAGGATGCGTTGCGCGATGCCACCAGCAAGGCTCTGAGAATCTGAGAGGACCTATGGCGATAACATTGACGGAATCGGCGGCGCAGCGCGTACGGGACTACCTTGACCGGCGCGGTCACGGTCTCGGCCTGCGGCTCGGGGTGAAAAAGACCGGCTGTTCGGGCTTCGCCTACGTGGTCAATTACGCTGACGATGTGGACGACGGCGATCAGGTGTTTGAGGATCGGGCGGTGAAAATCATCGTCGATAGCCAGAGCCTGCCCTATATCGACGGTACCGTGGTCGATTTCATCAAAGAGGGCCTCAATGAGGCGTTCCGCTTCAGGAATCCGAACGTCAAGGGAGAGTGTGGCTGCGGCGAGAGTTTCAACATCTAGCCCGCAGTCCGATTGCAGGGTTGCCGGGGCAGGCTTACACTTAACTGTTTGACCTGTCCTGTCGCCGGGACCCGCCCCCTCAGGGCGGGTTTTTGCATGGGACGCAAACGTTTACACGCAATACAGGACCTATCCATGGCTATCGAACGGACGCTTTCAATCATCAAGCCCGACGGCGTTGAAAAAAACATCATCGGCGAGATCTATCGGCGTTTCGAAGCCGCCGGACTGCAGGTGATCGCCGCGCGTATGATGCATCTGGACCAGGCCCAGGCCGGCGGCTTTTATGCGGTGCACAGGGAACGGCCGTTCTATAGCGATCTGGTCACCTATATGACCTCCGGCCCGGTGATGGTGCAGGTGCTCGAAGGCGAGGATGCCATCGCCCGGCATCGTGAGATCATGGGCGCGACCAATCCGGCCGAAGCCGCTGCCGGGACCATCCGTGCGGACTTCGCTGCCAGCATCGAGGAGAACGTCGTGCACGGATCCGACGCAGCCGGGACCGCGCGGACCGAGATCGCGTTTTTCTTTTCCGACGATCAGATCTGCCCCCGTACCCGCTGAGACAGGCGACGAGATCCCGTGACCGAAGCGCGCACCAATCTGTTCGGGCTGCCACGGCAGCAGATGGAAGCGTTTTTCGCCGAGCTCGGCGAAAAACCATTCCGCGCGCGACAGATCATGCAGTGGCTCTATCGCCAGGGAGTCGATGACTTCTCGGCGATGACCGACCTGTCCAAGTCCTTGCGCTCGCGCCTGGCGGATATCGCCGAGCTGCACGTACCGGAGATCATCGTCGAACAGCGCTCCAGCGACGATACCCGCAAGTGGATGCTGGGCATGGATGGCGCTCAGGGCATCGAGACGGTGTTCATCCCCGAAACTGCGCGCGGCACTTTGTGCATCTCGAGTCAGGTGGGTTGCGTGCTGGACTGTTCGTTCTGCTCCACGGCGCAGCAGGGATTCAATCGCAATCTCTCGACCGCCGAGATCATCGGCCAGGTCTGGCTGGCGAACCGCGAACTGGGTTATCGCCCGGACGGGGATAGGATCGTCACCAACGTGGTGTTTATGGGCATGGGCGAGCCGCTGGCCAACTACCGCAACGTGGTTCCGGCGCTGGATATCCTTACTGACGATTTCGGTTTCGGGCTCTCGCGCCGCCGCGTGACCCTGAGCACCTCCGGGCTTGTGCCGATGCTCGAGCGCCTCGGCGAGGATTGCAATGTCGCGCTGGCAGTGTCGCTGCACGCCCCGGACAATGCCCTGCGTAACCAGCTGGTGCCGATCAACCGCAAGCATCCGATCGAGGAACTGCTGGACGCGTGCTGGCATTACGCCGATGAGGTCTACGGCCGATTCATCACGTTCGAATACGTGATGCTGGATGGCGTCAACGACAGTCCTGCCCAGGCCAGGGATCTGGCGCGGCTGATGCGCGGACGCCCCGGCAAGGTCAATCTGATCCCGTTCAATCCGTTTCCCGGTACGCACTACCGGCGTTCGCCTGTGGCAGCCATCGAGAAGTTCCGCGAAGTGCTGTTGCAGGCTGGCGTGCGGGCGACCATCCGCAAGACCCGCGGCGACGATATCGACGCAGCCTGCGGCCAGCTGGCCGGACGCGTCAACGATCGTACCCGGGTGCGTCTAGGCAAAAAGATGATCCAGATAGCGGTGAACCCATCATGAGCGTAAAAAACATCGCCCTGTTCGGGGTCATTGCCATCGTGCTGGGCGGCTGCATCAGTACCGAGACCAACCCGATCGAGACCTCACCGGACGACGCCGCCAAGGCCAACCTGCAGCTCGGTGTGGCGTATCTGCAGCGCAACGAGCTCAATCTCGCGCGCGAGAAGCTGGAGAAAGCCGTCGTGCAGGATCCGAAGCTGCCTTCGGTGCGGGCTTATCTCGGGGTGCTCTACGAGCGCCTCGGCGAAACCAGGGATGCGGACGCGCAATATCGCATGGCGGTCAAGCTGGCGCCCAAGGATCCCAATATCCTTAACACCTACGGCGGCTTCCTTTGCCGTACGGACGAGCGCAGAAAAGGCATCGAGTATCTGGTCAAGGCGGCGGAGAATCCGGTCTATACGACGCCTGAGGCGGCATACGTCAACGCCGCAACCTGTGCTCGCGGGATCCCTGATATGGAGCTGACCGGGGTTTATTTGCGCAAGGCGCTGCGGGTCGATCCGTATTTCCGGGATGCATTATTACAGCTGGCCGAACACAGCCTGGAGACAGGACAAGCGCTGCAGGCGAGGGCGTTTATCCAGCGTTTTGAGGATGCGGGACCTGCGACCGCGGAATCGCTGATCCTCGGCGCCGACGCAGAGTCCGAACTGGGTGATGCGGCAGCCGCAACGGCGTTTATCAAACGGCTCGAAATCGAATTCCCGGAGCGCGCCGAGGAGTTGCGCCAACAACGGTCGGGAGCGAATGACGGATAAGGACGAATCCACCGGGCTCTCCGAGCAAGTCGAGGCATTCCAGTCGCTGCCCGGCGAACTGTTGAGCGGAGCCCGCCGTAATCGAGGCTGGTCCCGTGAACGGGTCGCCCAGGAACTCAACCTGGACCTGGAAACCGTGTCGGCGCTGGAAGAGGATCGGTTTGATGCGCTGGGCGCAGCCGTCTTCGCGCGTGGGCATCTGCGCAAATACGCGCTGATTATGGGGCTCAGCCCGGATACCGTGTTGTCCGCCTATGACGCGGTGGCCGCCGAGCTGCCGGCGCCGACCGGTTCACCGGCCCCGGAGCTGGCCGACGCCTCGACACGACGCGGCGGCGGCGCGTGGCGCTGGTTCATCGCTGCACTTGTCGTAGTCGCACTCGGCGTGCTGATCTGGCGGATTTCCAGTAATGGCGATCTGCCGGAGCCGGACATCGCGGCTGAGGGTCCGGGCGTGCTTCAGGTCCCGGTCCCGAGCGAGCCAGCGCTCTCTGTGGCGCCGCAGGCTGTGAAACCCGATGTGATTCCCTTGCCCGAGCCGACACAGACGGAGGATCAGAGGAGCGTGACGACGGAGACCGTTGTCGAGCCCGCGCCCGCTCCGCCAACGCCCGTGGTCGGCGACGACGATACGACAGCAGCGGAGATCGAAGTCATGCAGGCCGAGGCCGTCGAGTCAGCGCCGCCGCCCGCGGTGCTGACCGACACTGTACGCGTCGAACTGGTTTTCAGCGCCGATTCCTGGGTCGAGGTCCGGGATCCCCGTGGCCGGCGGTTGATTTACCAGTTGGGTCGCCAGGGTGATCGCCGCACCATCGCCGGCGAACCGCCGCTGCGCGTGTTCCTCGGCTTTGTCGACGGCGTCGGTATCACCGTCGACGGCACGCCGCTGCAGGTTCCGGCGGAGCGGCGCCTGGGCAAGACCGCCAGGTTCACGATCCCGCTCGATGGCACGCCGGCGAGCCGGCGCTAGGGGAGTCAACCATGGCCCAAAGCGTCGCCCCGATTCGTGGCATCAATGACATTCTCCCCGACGAGACCCGGGCATGGCAGTGGTTGGAGCAGGCCGTCCGTGAGGTCCTGCAGGCTCAGGGATACGGCGAGATCCGGCTGCCGCTGATGGAACGCACGGAACTCTTCGCCCGCTCCATCGGCGAGGTGACCGACATCGTCGAGAAGGAGATGTATACCTTTCTCGATCGTAACGGTGACAGCCTCAGCCTGCGGCCCGAGGCTACCGCCAGCTGCGTGCGCGCGGGCATTACCCACGGCTTGTTCCACAATCAGCAGCAACGGCTGTGGTACTCGGGTCCGATGTTCCGCTACGAGCGACCGCAGAAAGGTCGCTATCGCCAGTTCCATCAGATGGGTGCAGAGGCTTTCGGCTTTGCCGGGCCAGACATCGACGCCGAGCTGATACTGGTTTGCGCCCGCATCTGGCGGCGGCTGGGCCTCGACGATTTGCGGCTGGAACTCAATTCGCTTGGCACAGTGGAATCGCGTCAATTCTATCGCAGCCTGCTGGTGGAGTACTTCCGCGACCATGAGGCGGATCTGGACGAGGACAGTCAGCGTCGCCTGGCCCAGAACCCGATGCGTATTCTCGACAGCAAGAACCCGCACATGCAGGCTCTGATCGGTGCGGCACCGGCAATCACGGATCATCTGGATGCCGAATCCTCCGATCATTTCGCCCAGCTGCGGGAGACTCTTGATGAGGTCGGCGAGGGCTATCTGATCAACCCGCGTCTGGTGCGTGGTCTCGACTACTACAGCCGGACCGTTTTCGAGTGGGTGACCGACCGTCTCGGCGCCCAGGGGGCGGTGTGTTCCGGCGGCCGTTATGATGGTCTGGTGGAACAACTGGGTGGGCGCGCCACTCCGGCGATTGGCTGGGCGATGGGGGTCGAGCGTCTGGTGGAATTGCTCCGCGGTGACAAGCTGGTGCCGGAGGCTCCCGCGCCACATGTCTACCTGGTGCCGCTGGGAGAGCGCGCTGCCCGCCGCACGCCGGCGTTGGCTGAAGCGCTGCGCAACGATGCACCATCGCTGCGTCTGGAGCTGCATTGCGGTGGCGGCGGGATGCGCGCGCGCATGAAAAAAGCCGATCGTAGCGGCGCGGCATTCGCGATGATCGTCGGTGACGATGAGCTGACAAGCGAGACTGCGGTGTTGAAGCCGCTGCGCGAGGATCGGGAACAGCAGTCCGTACCGTTTGCGCAGCTGGTGGCTTTCCTGAAACAGGCCTGTACGGATCTGGATTGAACAGTAGGCCCGGATCAGAATCGATCCCGGGCCCGGCGAACATGTTGAACGAGAGAGGCACATTGTGGACGAATTGCTTTCGGAAAAAGAACAGATCGAGAAGATCCGCGTCTGGTGGAAGGAAAACGGTGCATTCGTCATCGTCGGCCTGGTGTTGGGCATCGGTGGTATCGCCGGCTGGAACTACTGGAAGGCCTATAAGCTGAGCCAGGCTGAACAGGCCGGCGCCGTCTATGCGGCGATGAGTGCTGCCGCCGAGATCAGCAACAGTGAGCTTGCCGCGGCGGAACTTCTGACCCTTGAGAACGACTACGCGTCCTCCGCCTACATTGATCAAGGCCGGCTGCTGATGGCGCGTTTGCGGGTGGAAGAGGGCGACCTCGGCAGCGCCGCGGAAATACTGGGCACGCTGATCAAGGAGACGGACGATCCGGAGCTCGAGCTCGTCGCCCGGGTGCGGCTGGCCCGGGTCTTGATCGCCGACGCTGCCGAGGATCAGGCGCTTGAAGTGCTCAGCCTGGACCGCGCGGGCGTATTTGCGCCCCGTTTCCACGAGCTGCGTGGCGACGTCTTCGCCAGCCGCGGCGAGACCGAGGCGGCGCGGGAGGAATACACGCTGGCGCTGGCTGGCGGCGAGGCGGATGTCGTCGACCTCCAGGTGGTCCAGTTCAAGCTCGATGCTCTGGGCGGCGCGGCCGCTGGTGACGAGGACTCATGATCCGACGCCTGCTCATCGTCTCCGGCTTGCTGCTTGTAACCGGTTCCGGTTGCTCGCTGTTCCGCAGCGACGATGCGGAACAGATCGACCCGCCGGTGCCGCTGCCGGAGTATGAGTCGAGACTCAAGCTCGATCGGCTGTGGCAGGTCAAGGTCGGGGACGGCAGCGAGCATCTGCTGCTGGGGCTGGCGCCGGCCACCGACGGTGCCAGGGTCTATGCCGGCGCCCACGATGGTCGTGCGGTGGCGGTAGATCTGGAGAATGGCCGCAAGATCTGGTCAACCGAAACCGATCTGAATTTGTCGGCCGGACCTACCGTGGGCCATGGCCTGGCTGTGTTCGGCACCGGCGATGGGCAGATCGTGGCCCTCGATACCGCCGATGGCAGCCTACGCTGGATCAGCGCGGTGATGGGCGAGGTGCTGGCGCCAGTGGCCATCTCCTCGACCAGCGTGGCGATGCGTAGCGTAGAAGGACGGCTGCGCGTGCTCGACATCAGCGACGGCGTAGAGCTTTGGAACGTGGAGCAGCCGGTACCCAAGCTCACGCTGCGCGGCACCTCGTCGCCGGCGATTACCGGCGACACGGTGGTCGCGGGTTTCGACAATGGGCGGGTGGCGGCTTATGCGCTCAGGGACGGACAGACGCGCTGGGAAAACGTGGTCGCGCCGGCCCGGGGCCGCACCGAGGTCGAGCGCCTGGCCGATGTGGATTCGCCGATCCATATCGTAGATCAGGATGTTTACGCTTCCAGCTATAACGGCAGAACCGCCAGTCTGGCTCTGGAATCGGGCCAGATTCTATGGTCGCAGGATGTGTCCAGCTATCACGGCCTCTCCGCAGATTGGACCGCGGTCTTTGTGACCAGTTCGGTCAGCCATGTCGTCGCCATGAGCCGCACCAGCGGTTCGATCCTGTGGACCCAGGAGGCGCTGCACCAGCGCGCCCTGACGGCGCCGACACCGGTGGCAAACAGTCTGGTGGTGGGCGATTACGAGGGCTATGTACACTGGCTGGATGCCAGCAACGGCGACCTGATCGGGCGGGTGCGCGCCGACAAGACCGCGATCGTCGCTCAACCGCGCGTCGCCGGAGACGTAGTGGTGGTGCTCGCCGAATCCGGCACGATGACCGCCTATCGCGCCCGGTCTCCGGAATCCCGCTGACCCGGGTCTGATGCTGATGTTACCCGTGGTGGCATTGGTGGGTCGGCCCAACGTAGGCAAATCCACCTTGTTTAATCTGCTTACCCGGACCCGGGACGCGTTGGTGGCAGACATGCCTGGGCTGACCCGTGACCGTCGCTACGGTTTTGGCCGCCGTGGTCCCGCGCCGTACCTGGCGGTCGACACCGGTGGGCTCAGCGGCGATGCGGACGGCATCGACGGGCTGATGGCGAGACAGACCCTGCTGGCGCTGGATGAATCCGACGTGGTGCTGTTTATGGTCGATGCCCGCGAGGGCATCACCGCGGCTGACGAGCAGGTAGCGGAACTGCTGCGCCGACGCAATTGCACGGTGCGCCTGGTCGTCAACAAGGCCGAAGGGCTGCAGGCGGGGATCGCGGCGGCGGATTTTTTCGGCCTCGGTTTTGGCGAACCAGCCGTTATCTCGGCGGCCCATGGCGACAACGTCAGCGCGTTGATGGACGCCGTACTGGCGCCGTTCCCGACCGAGCCGGACTTCGCCGCGGAGGAGGCCGACCGTGACCGCACGCGGGTCGCAGTCATCGGTCGGCCGAACGTCGGCAAGTCGACCTTGATCAACCGCATGATCGGCGAAGATCGCCTGGTGGCCTTCGATCAGCCGGGCACGACGCGCGACAGCATCGCAGTGCCGTTTGAGCGTGACGGCCGCCGCTACCAGTTGATCGACACGGCCGGCATCCGGCGTCGCCGCAGCGTCCACGAGGCGGTGGAGAAGTTCAGCATCATCAAGGCGCTGCAGGCGATCGACGGGGCCAACGTTGTTATCTCGGTACTGGACGCCAGCGAGGGGGTCACCGATCAGGATGCCAGCCTGCTTGGTCTTGCCGTCGAGCGCGGCCGGGCGATGGTGATCGCGGTCAACAAATGGGACGGTTTGTCGGCAGATCAGCGCGATCAGGTGCGGCGCGAGATCGATCTCAAGCTGCCGTTCCTGGGTTTCGCGCGTATCCACTTCATCTCGGCGCTGCACGGCAGTGGCGTCGGCGACCTGTTCGGTTCAATCGACCTGGCCGAGGCTGCCGCGATGCGGGATCTGTCTACGCCCGCGCTGACCCGCGTGCTGGAGGAGGCTATGGTGGCCCATCAGCCACCGCTGATCCGCGGCCGCAGAGTTCGGCTGCGATACGCTCACCAGGGCGGACGCAATCCGCCGTTGATCGTCATCCATGGGAGCCAGACTGAGCGTCTGCCAGCGACCTACCGCCGCTATCTGATCAATACCTTCCGCAAGGCTTTCGATCTCCAGGGCACGCCGGTGCGGCTGGAGCTGAAGTCCGGGAAGAATCCCTATGCCGATCGACGCAACAAGCTGACGCCCCGCCAGGAGCGCAAGCGGACACGGCTCAGGAAGCACGTCAAGCGCGGCAAACGCTAGGCTCACTGGTAATTGCCGGCCCCATTGGACACAATGCCTGCCCGTCTGAGGGGAGCCTTATGACCACGCACTCGGCGCGAAAGTTTATCCAACTCGAGTCGGAGTTCCTGATGCACCGGGGCGGCACCCTGCCGCGGGTGGATCTGGCCTATGAGACCTGGGGTGCACTGAACAGCCGGCGCGACAATGCGGTGCTGTTATTCACCGGTCTGTCGCCGTCGGCCCACGCCGCTTCCTCGGGCGAGGACACCTCCCCGGGCTGGTGGGAGGAGATGCTGGGCCCAGGGCGTCCGATCGACACCCGGCGTTATTTTGTCGTCTGCGTCAATTCCCTGGGCAGCTGTTACGGTTCCACCGGCCCGGCCTCGGTCGATCCGCGCACCGGCGAAGCCTATCGTCTCGAATTCCCGGTGCTGAGTATCGAGGATATCGCCGGTGCCGGTTTCGAGGTGATCAAGGCACTGGGTATCGAACGGCTGCACACGGTGGTCGGGGCCTCCATGGGTGGTATGACGGCGCTGGCATTTTGCACCCTGTTCCCCCACGCTGCCCGCGGCCTGGTCACGATCTCTTCCGCCGCCCGGGCTGAACCGTTCGCCATCGCGCTGCGATCACTGCAGCGGGAGATCATCCGCTCCGATCCGGAGTGGCACGACGGTAATTACGACGCGGGTAAACCGCCGGTGCGTGGCATGCGGCTGGCGCGCAAGCTGGGCATGATCACCTATCGATCGGGCGAAGAGTGGCTGGGGCGTTTTGGCCGCGAACGCGTATCGGCCGAACACGCGCCGGGCGACCTGTTCGGCATCGACTTCGAGATCGAGTCCTACCTCGAATCCCATGCCAACAAGTTTGTCGGCCAGTTCGACCCGAATTGTTATCTGTATCTGTCCCGCGCCATGGATCTGTTCGACGTCGGCGAGCACAGCGGCTGCGTCGCGACCGAACTGGGCAAATCCACGGTCGAGCGCGCTATGGTGATCGGTGCCGAGACCGATTTCCTGTTCCCGCTGCATCAGCAGGAAGAACTGGTCGAGTGTCTGCACCATCCGGACCGGGAGGTCGAGTTCGTGGTCCTGCCTTCACTGCAGGGCCATGATTCCTTCCTCGTCGATATGGATCGTTTCCGCCCGCCGATCTCGCGCTTTTTTGATCAGGATTGATCGTCGTCGTCGACCACGGCGCCAAATCGGCCCCGCGCCACGCGCACGTCGATCGGGCTGCCGCGACTGACCTGGGTCGGATCGCGCACCACCTCGCCGGCGGCCGTGGTGACGATGGCGTAGCCGCGCGCCAGCGTGGACTCGGGGCCGAGGCCGCCGAGCGCGCGGCGCGCCAGCTCGAGGCGCTGGCCCGCGCCGTCAAGCGCCCGGCCGATGGCCGCAGACAGACGGGTATGGACGAGCTGCATGCGCTGACGCTGGCGGCCGATCAGAGGCGCCGGCGAACTGGCGCGTAAGGTGCTCCATAGATGGGCCAGACGAGCACGCCGTCGCTGGTGATCCCCGAGCCAGGCCCTGGCCAGTCGCTGATCCAGCTCGTCGAGCCGTTGTGCCTGTTGCCGCAGCCGGGTCCCTGGATGCAGTTGTCCGATTCTGCGCTGCAGCCAGTCGCTACGCTGGCGCAGCTGCAGGAGTCGTCGATTCATTGCGCCGTCTAGTCGCCGTCGTTTTCCCGTGAGCTCGCGCAACCACTCGGACTTGTCCGGCACGGCCAGCTCGGCGGCGCCCGAGGGCGTGGGCGCGCGGAGGTCTGCAGCAAAATCGGCAATCGTGAAATCGATCTCGTGACCGACGCCGCTGATCACCGGCACCGGACAGGCGCGGATAGCGCGCGCCACCATCTCTTCATTAAACGGCCACAGGTCTTCGAGGCTGCCGCCCCCCCGGGCCAGAATCAGTACGTCGCAGTCGGCGCGGGCACCGGCCAGATCGAGCGCGTGAACGATCGCCGGTGCAGCTGAGTCGCCCTGCACCGGGACCGGATAAATGCGTACCGGAACGGCCGGAAAGCGACGCGCCAGCACATGCAGGATGTCACGCACAGCGGCGCCGCTGGGCGAGGTGATTACGCCAATACGGCAGGGCAGGGTCGGGGCAGGGCGTTTCAGTGCCTGATCGAACAAGCCCTCTTCGGCCAGCTTGCGTTTGAGCGCCTCAAAAGCACGCTGCAGCCGGCCTTCACCGGCGGCCTCCATGTAATCCACCACCAGCTGGTACTCGCCGCGGGCCTCGAACAGGCTCAGCCGGCCCCGGCAGACAACCGCGTCGCCATCGGCCGGGCGAAAGTTCAGACGCCGGTTGTTGCCTCGAAACATTGCGCAGCGCAGCTGCGCGGAGGCATCTTTGAGCGAGAAATAGATGTGGCCGGAGGCGGGCCGCGCCAGGTTGGATAATTCCCCCTCGATCCACACCGCGGAATAACCCGATTCCAGCAGCCCGCGCACCTCGCGATTGAGCCGACTGACCGTGTAAATTTCACGCTCGGGCGACGCTCCGGCCGAGCCTGGATCGAATGTGTCCATGGTGCGACATCATAGCGGCGGCACCGCCGCTGAAGAAATCCGTCTGAGTCTCTGGTTTACGCGCCTGATCGGGGGCCGTAAAATTGACCGTTTATACCATTCCAGGCCCCGGGGCGGAGGACGTGATTATGCGCATAGTTGAAGACGCGCTGACTTTTGACGACGTGCTGCTGCAGCCCGCGTACTCCCAGCTCCTGCCGCGGGACGCGGACCTCTCGACCCGCCTGACCCGGGAGATCGGGCTCAATCTGCCGCTGGTCTCTGCGGCGATGGACACCGTGACCGAGGCCCGCCTCGCCATCGCCCTGGCCCAGGAGGGCGGCATCGGTATCGTGCACAAGAACATGACGCCCGAGGCCCAGGCCCGCGAAGTGACACGGGTCAAGAAGTACGAGAGCGGAATAATCAGCGACCCGATTACCGTGACCCCGGAGAAGAGCGTACGGGAAGTAATCGAGCTGACCCGGCAAAAAAACATTTCTGGCGTGCCGGTGGTGGACGGAGACCAGCTGGTCGGGATCGTCACCCATCGGGATCTGCGTTTCGAGACACAGCTCGATGCGCCCGTTTCCTCGGTCATGACGCCGCAGGAGAAGCTGGTGACGGTCCGCGAGGGTGCGGACAAGGACGAGGTCCTGGCGCTGCTGCATCGTCACCGGATCGAGAAGGTGCTGATAGTCGACGGCGATTTCCGTCTGCGCGGCATGATCACCGCGAAGGACTTCCAGAAGGCCACGGACTTCCCCCGCGCGGCAAAAGATCCGCGCGGCGCGCTGCTGGTCGGCGCGGCCGTGGGCACCAGTCCCGATACCGACGAACGGGTCAGCCAGCTGGCGGCGGCTGGCGTCGACGTGGTCGTCGTGGATACCTCTCACGGGCATACCCGCGGTGTGCTTGGTCGGATCAGTCATATCAAGCGGAAATTCCCTGCGCTGCAGGTGATCGGGGGCAACATCGTGACCGCAGAGGCGGCGAGGGCGCTGGTCGAGGCCGGGGCCGACGGCGTCAAGGTGGGTATCGGCCCGGGTTCGATCTGCACCACGCGGATGGTCGCCGGCGTCGGTGTGCCACAGATCAGCGCGGTGTCCAATGTGGCGGCGGAACTCAAGGGTACCGGCGTCCCGCTGATTGCCGATGGCGGCGTGCGCTATTCCGGCGATCTGGCCAAAGCCGTTGCCGCCGGCGCCCACTGCATCATGCTCGGTGGTCTGTTCGCCGGCACCGAGGAGTCACCGGGCGAGGTGGAGCTGTATCAGGGCCGATCCTACAAGTCCTACCGCGGCATGGGCTCGCTCGGTGCGATGGCGCAGAAACACGGCTCCAGCGACCGCTACTTCCAGGACACCACCGAGGAGATCGAGAAGCTGGTACCGGAGGGCATCGAGGGCCGTGTGCCCTACAAGGGCAGCGTCGTCGCCATCATCCATCAGCTCACCGGAGGCTTGCGCTCTGCCATGGGCTACACCGGCTGTAAATCGATCGAAGAGATGCGGATCAAACCGGTTTTTGTCCGCATCACCAACGCCGGCGTGCGCGAAAGCCATGTGCACGATGTGGCGATCACCAAGGAAGCGCCCAACTACCGTGTTGACTGAAGCAGAGGCTTTGCCACCCATGGGCAGTGCAGACATCCATGAGGATCGAATCCTGATCCTAGATTTCGGCTCCCAATACACGCAGCTGATCGCGCGCCGGGTGCGCGAGGCAGGTGTTTACAGCGAGATCCGGCCCTGGGACACGAGCGTAACCGAGGTCCAGGCCTTCGCGCCGCGGGGGATCATCCTCTCCGGCGGCCCCGAGTCGGTAACCCTGAGCCAGCCACCACGCGCGCCGGACATCGTGTTCGAACTCGGGGTCCCGGTATTGGGTATCTGTTACGGCATGCAGAGCATGGCGGCGCAACTCGGCGGCGAGGTGGCCAGTCACAGCCGCCGCGAGTTCGGTTATGCGCGGGTCGCGGTCGGTGTCGACTCACGCCTGCTCGAGGACATCGAAGACCATGCTGACGGGGATGGCCGTGGCCTGCTCGATGTGTGGATGAGCCACGGTGACCGGGTCGAGAAGCTGCCACCGGGCTTTGCCGTTATCGCCTCGACCGACAGCGCGCCGCTGGCGGGTATGGAGGACACAGGCCGCGGCTTTTACGGCCTGCAATTCCATCCGGAGGTCACACATACGCGCCAGGGCCAGCGGGTGCTGGCCCGGTTTATCCACGAGATCTGCGGCTGCGCCGCGGACTGGAACGCCGGCAACATCATCGATGACAGTATCGCTCGCGTGCGCGAGCAGGTCGGCGACGACCAGGTCCTGCTCGGACTGTCCGGCGGCGTTGATTCCTCGGTGGTGGCGGCGCTGCTGCATCGCGCGATCGGTGATCAGCTGACTTGCGTATTCGTCGACCATGGTCTGTTGCGCAAGGATGAAGGCGATCAGGTCATGGCGACGTTCGGTCGACACATGGGCATCAAGGTGATCCGGGTCGACGCTGAGGAGCGCTTCCTCTCGGCCCTTGCCGGCGTTGAGGATCCCGAGCACAAGCGCAAGATCATCGGCGCACAATTCATCGAGGTGTTTGATCAGGAGGCCACCCGGCTCGACGGCATCCGCTGGCTGGCTCAGGGCACGATCTATCCGGACGTGATTGAATCGGCTGGCGCTTCTACCGGCAAGGCTCACATGATCAAGTCCCACCACAACGTGGGCGGGCTGCCACAGAAGATGAACATGTTGCTGGTCGAGCCACTGCGTGAGCTGTTCAAGGACGAGGTGCGCAAGATCGGCCTCGAGCTGGGTCTGCCCTACGACATGGTCTATCGGCATCCGTTCCCGGGTCCGGGGCTGGGCGTGCGCATCCTCGGTGCGGTGAGCAAGGCCTACGCCGAACTGCTGCGCGAAGCCGACTCGATCTTTATCGAGGAACTCCGCCGTCATGAGCTCTACGAAAAAGTCAGTCAGGCGTTCGCCGTGTTCTTGCCGGTGAAGTCGGTAGGGGTCATGGGCGACGGTCGTCGCTACGATTACGTGATCGCGCTAAGGGCGGTGGAAACGGTTGATTTCATGACCGCCCGCTGGGCGCACCTGCCGTACGAGTTCCTCGATCTGGTGTCGCGCCGGATTATCAACGAGATCGAAGGCATCTCCCGCGTCACCTACGACATCTCCGGCAAGCCGCCGGCGACTATCGAGTGGGAGTAGGGTCGCGCACCCGGTCCGGGGCGGCTGCGCTGTGGCGATCGCCATCGGCCTGTGGATCGTGATGCGGGCGCGTCCCCAGGGCTGATCCTGTTGATGACCGACTCCATGCCAGATGCAGACCGGCGCTGGATGCAGCGCGCCATCGAGCTTGCCGAGCGTGCCCGGGAGGAGGGCGAGGTGCCGGTCGGCGCGGTGGTGGTCCGCGACGGCAACCTCATCGGGGAGGGCTGGAACCGGCCCATCGCCGCGCAGGACGCCAGCGCCCACGCGGAGATTCAGGCGATCCGCGCCGCCGGCGCCGCGCTGGGTAATTACCGTCTCGGCGGTTGTACGCTTTACGTGACGCTGGAACCCTGCGCCATGTGCGCCGGCGCCATGATCCATGCGCGTGTCGAACGACTGGT
>CAMYOC010000033.1:132947-137509 GCA_947259915.1 uncultured Gammaproteobacteria bacterium | reverse complement strand
GCCCGACCCGAAGACCGGCGCCGCCGGCAGCGTGTTCGATATCGTTCGTGCGCCGGCGCTCAATCACCAGTTGCTGGTGGAGAGCGGCGTAATGGGGGAAGCCTGCGGCGAATTGCTGCGAGAATTCTTCCGCGAGCGCCGCTGATCTCAGGCGGCGTCCTTGTCTGCCGGCGTTTCGTCGCTCGCCGATTCGTCGGGTAATTCGTTGTCGGCGGTGACCGGTTCTTCGGTATCGTCCGCGGTGAGCCAGAGCAGCACCTCGTAGTAACTGCGGATGTTGTCCACGTAGTGCACCGGCGCCCAGCCGCGCGCATAGCCATAACGGACCCGCGAGTACCACTTGCGCTGGGTCAGGAGCGGCAGACTCTCACGTACGTCTGACCAGGTGTCCGGATCGCCGTCACGGATCTCGGTGATGACACGCGCATCCTCGAGATGGCCCCAGCCGATGTTGTAGGCTGCGAGCGCGAGCCAGGTGCGATCCGGTTCCGCTATGCGCTCGGGGATACGATTAAGTACGCGGCGCAGGTAGCGCGCACCGCCGTCGATGCTCTGGCGGGGATCCTCCCGATCCGTGATACCCAGACTGCGCGCGGTGGTGTTGGTGAGCATCATCAAACCGCGCACGCCGGTCGGAGATACCGCGTTGGGATTCCAGTGGGACTCCTGATAACCGACGGCCGCGAGCAGCCGCCAGTCCATATCCACGCCCCTCGCGGCCTCCTGAAACCAGACCCGATAGCGGGGCAGGCGCCGCTCGATATGGCGCAGGAAAGTACGTGCCCCAACGTAGTCGAAGTCATCTTCGGTATGACCGAAGTAGCGGTCCTCCAGTGCTGCGAGCAAGCCCGTGCCTCCGACCTGGTCAAAATAACGGGCGACCGCATCGCGCAGAGAATCGTCGAGACCTGGCTTCATTGCCCAGGCCAGGTCCTGGGGCTCGCCCAGTTCAAACGCGACCCGGACTTCGGGGTGAAAATACTGGCTGACCTGGATGGCGCTGGAATCCGCCACGGTGAAGCGCAGCTCGCCGTTCGATACGCGTTCGAGCAGCTCTTCCTCGTCCGCGACCGGATGCTCGAGCCAGGTCAGTTGCGGATGCTCATAGCGCAGCGCCTGCAATGTTTCGGCGTGACTGCTCCCATCCATGACCTCAAGATGGTTGCCGATCAGATCCTCGACGCCGCGTGGCCGCAAAGTGCCGTTGCGGTAGACCACCTGTTCGGTAACGCTGCGGTACGTTGGTCCGAAATCCACTACTTGTCTGCGCTTTTCGGTGACCGAGAGTCCACCGGCTGCGATATGGGCGCGGCCCGACGCGACCTCCGGCAGCATAGCCCCGATGCTGTCCAGGCTATAGATGGCCAGCTCGACCCCGAGTGAATCGGCGAAGCCCTTGGCCAGCTCATACTCGATCCCGACCGGACCCTCGGGACCGAGGTAATAGGTAGTCGGGCTGTTGCGCGTCACCACGCGCAGTTCCCCTTCCGCGAGGATCTGCTCGATCAAGGTCGGTGGCACCTGGCAGGTCGCCAGGAGTGCACACAAACTGATGGTGCTGACGGCTCTCAAGTCGGAGGTACTCCGGCGGTGAATCCGAGCGGGGGTAACTTCATCATAGACAATCAGACCGGCAGAAACGGGCTTTTGTTCACACTTCGTCTATCGAACAGGGGCTCAAAATCAGTCTCTTTCGGGTCAATTGAACAAATATAAAACAATAAGTTACGAGGATTATCTAGAATCAGAAAAGGTAACGGCGTATGTAGATCAGGCAATAAGTTAACCTGCAAAAACGCGCATTGACGGTTCATTTGGCGGCCGGGATAATGCCGCCCTCGCGGAGGGGTGCCAGAGTGGTCGAATGGGCTTGACTCGAAATCAAGTGTACAGCTCGTCTGTACCGTGGGTTCGAATCCCACCCCCTCCGCCAATGAATAGAAGAAGGGGCCCAAGCGGCCCCTTTTTCGATTCATCAGATGGGGGTGTGTGGACGAACGCGCCCGGGTTCGAGCCGAGGCGCACTTTAGTGCGCCGACAGACGGAGGAGCGCAGCGACTCCGCCCGCAGGGTGAGGCCGCGCTAGCGGCCGAGTCAATCCCACCCCCGATCCAAAAAAAGGCGACCTCAACCGAGGTCGCCCCATGCTGTTGCATATGCCTTTTGCGAAGCGCGTTAGCGCCCGCGCCAGCACTCTTCGTTGTGCGTAGCCATGTTGATGGTGCCACCGACCGGGCCCGGCCCTCCATAGCGCAGCCCGTCTTCGTTGATCGCGAGCACCGTGCAATCGTCGTCATCGGTCTGACCACCCTGGGCTGTGGCTCGGGCCACGAAGTTGGTCGTATTGCCAGTCGTGATCGCCAGCACATAACGACCGTGCTCACTCTCGCCCGAGGCGAAGCCCAGGTCCCCGAGTGCGTTCGCATAGGTATTGTTCTGTAAGTAGAACTGCTCCTGTCGTGCAGCGATCTGGGTCAGGGCCATGGCGCCTTCGGTGCGGTGACCGCGTATCGAGTACTGGTTGTAGCCGGGTATCGCGATCGCCGCCAGTATGGCGATGATGGCCACCGTGATCATCAGCTCCATCAGGGTCACGCCTGTCGATCGTTTCAACATGGTCGACTCCTTGTGCATCACGTGCCGTCCTGGGTCCAGAATGTACGGACCAGGCTGTTGTTGATACCCGGATCCAGACACTCCACTCCGATACAGGCGATGGGCCGATCGGAACGATCACGCGGGAACAGGAACACCGGCTGCGGCGCAATACCGCCCTGTTTCAGTTCCGTGAATCGATCTTCCTCGGTCAGCTCTTCCGGATCGTCGACCGGGCGGTCCAGATTGGTGTTCGGCGAACCATCGAGCACGTTGACCCGATAGAGCCTGTTGAGCCCGGTGGACGCGACGCAGGCATTGGCCGATCCGCCTGGGGAGAAGCTGCTGAAGAACAGCGTGCCCTGGAATGTAAACGACTGCGAGAGGATCTTCTCACCGCCGCTCTGCACCATGGACAGACGCCAGCCGTCTTCCTCTATGTCCAGAGTGGGATTGGGGTCCAGGGTGATGTCCACCAGATCGGTAACGGTGAGCGGCTCTCCATATTCATCCGACGGGATCACATCGAACACCTTGAAATCCCGCACCGAGAAGAACGCATCATCGATATCCGTATCCAGCGGATGGGCCCGATAGCCGGAGCCGAGGTTTACGGTCAGCAAGAACCGGTCCCGGGCAATTATCGGCACGATATCCGGCTGAGCGTAGAAGCGTCGGGTATCCGCCTGCGTAGGCGTCTCCAAAGCCGCGCCGCCGAGGGAGGCGATGACGCCACCTTCAACCAGATCGTTCGGATCGGAACCGTTGACGATGTCGAAGCGCCACACGCGGCCGCCCATGTCACCGACGTACATGCGGTCGGCGAGGCCGTTCTGGCTGACATCGACGACTGCAAGCGGCGCAGGGATCGAGTGGGTCATCTCGTCCAGTTCCAGGTTCGCATTGACGCGGCTGGCATTCCACACCAGATCACCGGTGAGGAGATCCACCATGTAGATGGCATTGCCAACAGAGTCCTCCCGGTATCCCGGATTGTCCTGACCGTCATCGTAGCCGCCGCCAAAGATGGCTACGGGTTTGCGCTGACCGCTGACATTAACTTCGGCGATCACCGGGGTCGACCAGGTCTGACCCAGCTGATCAAAGCCGACGTCGCCGTTGCTGACTTTCCAGATCAGTTTTGGCGCATTGCGGTTGGTGACTTCGATCGTGTAGACCGTATCTCCGCCACGGCGCATGCCGAAGCTCAGGAAGACACGTTCTTCGCCACTGATCCCGGGTACCCCGTCGTCTTTGTAGACGTAGGCGCGGATGTCACCGTCGAGGCCATAGCGGCGATTGGGTGAAGGCTGGTCGAGATAGAGCTCATAGGACCGCTCCATCGTTTCTTCGGGGACGTAGGCCCACAGTTCCGCCCCGGTGTCGGCGTCGACCGCGTGCATCATGCCGTCATTGGTGGAGACGAAAATCACCGCGTCAGGATTATCCACGTCGCCGCCGTAGATCACCGTGCTCGGGCGGACATGGAACGGGTCGCCCATCTGGCGACGGGTATCCGTGATGCTACCGTCGTCATCTTCGTCAAACAGATCCAGGCCATTGAGCCATTTGATCACGTTGTCCCGCTCAAGTGCAGGCGCGCCCAGGTCAACATTGTCGATGTTGCCGTTCGCGACTTCGACCCGGTTGCCGACGGAGGTCAGCATGCCGCCGCTAACGTCTGTGTAGACATTGCGCTCGGTATAGGCCGGCAGCTTACTGGCGGCCCCACCCTCAGGGGCGCGATCGCCGTCCACAGCCGGTGACCAGAAGCTGAAAGCCTCGTTGCCAAAGAAACCGGTATCGGGATTCACCGCCGGCTGACCGTCCTGGCCGACCAGTTCGCCGCCGAGGGAGGCGATGACGCCACCTGCAACCAGATCGTTCGGATCGGAACCGTTGACGATGTCGAAGCGCCACACGCGGCCGCCCATGTCACCGACGTACATGCGGTCGGCGAGGCCGTT
>CAMYOC010000033.1:29165-132922 GCA_947259915.1 uncultured Gammaproteobacteria bacterium | reverse complement strand
GCGCAGAGAATGTCGTCGCGTCGTCCTTGATCGACAACACGATGTCGCTGAGCACGGTGGCCAGCGTCGCGGTATCGTCCGCGAGCTTGTAATCACCACCGCCGCGGCTTGCAGTCGAGGCGAGCAGCGGCAGATCGACGGTAAAGCCGATGGTGTAGGTGGTCACGTTCTGCTGTCCGGGGAGATTGCCGTCCAGATCGGATTCGAACAGATACTCGGCCATGTCGTCCAGACAAGAGCCATCGCCGCTGCCGTCACAATCCGGGCCGATGAGGTCATCGAAACCCGGAAGTCCTTCGATCTTGGATTCCGCGCTCACGTCTCGTGTGGGCGCGCCATCGGTCAGCAACACGATGTAGTTTTTCTGACAGGAGAAATTGACCGGAGCCACGTAGGCAGATCCGTTAGGATCGCCACCGAGCCGTGATTGCGGGACGCTCTCGACCGGACCGACGTTGCCATAATCGACATCGCGCCCGCTGTAATATTGTCCGGCCTCATACAGGGTCTCCGACAGCGGTGTCCAGCCGCTCGCCGGGAGCGCGTCGATAGCGGTCTTCATGGGCCCTCTGGCGGTCGCGATATCTTCCATCGCGTGGATCACCGGTCCGCCTTCCTCGGTGTTGAACCGCATCAGGCCGACGTTGACACCATCCACGTTGTCGAGGATCTGCTTCGAGACCTGCTTGACGATGTCGATACGGGTCCGGGTCACGGAGCCGCCGGTAGCGTTCCAGTCCAGCCAGTTGCCGTCGAACAAGAAATACTGCGTGTTCCATGAAGGCTCGTTGCTGTTATCCGTGTGCCATGGGCCGAGCGAACCGTTGGCTGCCCAGGTCTCGGCGCCACCGTTGCCGTGTATGCCCCGGTCCGCCTGACATTCCACATCACGGTCCCGATTGGTGCTGAGAATCCTCCAGCGGCTGTTGGCGGGATTCGAGCGCGGGCGCCAGGCACGCATCTCATCGGTATAGGACCCGACCCCATCGAACTGGCTGAAGGACGCCTGGCACTTGTTGCGGCTCTTCGGGAACCACTGGTCGCTGCTGCAATCCGGATATTCGTTGGTGGTAGACCAATAGATGGCGTCATTGCGGAAACAGCCATCGAAGGTCACTCCCGGATTCCAGTCTTCCTGAGTGAGCACGTCGGTGTCCATACTGCCGGACGTGTCGATGATAAACATGATATTCGGCTGCGCTCCGGTCAGCAGCGGGTCCTTGACGGCAAGGAACAGTTCGGCGTCGTCAGCCATCACCGGACTGCCCGCGCCTACAATGAGCAGCAGGGGCGCCAGCAATGAGGCGACGCGAGTCTTGTTGCGGTTCATAGCAGTAACCATGGCAGCGTCCTCGTTATTGGGCCGCCGCGAACGGCGGCGTACCCAGTGCGATGCGTCTCACGCTCTGCCCATTGGTGGCAAAGGTGACGTAAATAAGCGTGTCTTCGGCCTGGCCCTTGAGCGCAGCCTCGCGGAATGTCTGCAGGTCGACTTTTTCGCCGCGCAGGCCGAGACGGTATTCGGTGCGTTCGCTGACCTGCAAGATCAGTCGTTCGCAGTCCTCACAGGTCCGCACCACGACCTGATCCGTGGCGAAGCCGGGCAGGTCGATCTGCGTACGATCGAGCTCAAGCGTCTCTTCGATACGATCGAGGGCGCCCTGCGCTGGGGCCGCGAGACAAGCGGCCAGTGCAAACGAGAAGATGAGATGTTTGGCATTCATGACGTATGGACCTCCCTCAGTTCCCGCCACCGGGACCTGGGACATAGAAACTCTGCAAGTGATTGGACTGGGCACCGCGGAACGAGGTGCCGTTGCCCACGGAATTGAAATGATAGGCTGCCAGACCGCCGCCAAGGCCGACGCTGGAGCCCGCCAACGACGTGACGTCACCGGTAAACACATGACAACCGTTATAGGTGCCCACGTTGGCGACGTTGGTCAGACCCAGGCACCACTGCGGTGCGCCGTTGACAGCCACCAGCAGGTCGCGGTTGTTGTCAGTCGTGGCCAGGTTCAGATCGATCGCGGTCTCGGCCATCTGGAACGCGCTCTGGCTGTTCTGATTATTGCTGGCCATCGCCACTTCCAGACTGGCGGTATTCATGGTCGCCACGGCCAGGATGGTCAGCACCAGCAGCAGCACCAGGCCCACGACCAGGGCGGCGCCGGTCTGCCGATTGGGATGTCCGTTCGGGAATGTCATTGTTTCAGCTCCCTGTGTTTCTGAGCTTGATGGTGGTGGTGAGCGCCATGCGCCGGAACGCATCGTTGGGCGTGATCGCCGCGAGATCCGCATCAGGCGGCACGTAGGGCCCCGCGTCCGTATGGCCGTTTTCACGCTGCTCCGCACGCACCAGCATCCACAGGCGCACGGACACGACTTCGGCGTCGGGATCGAAAGCGATGTCACCTGGGGTGATGATGCCGGCGTCGGAATCCACATAGCGATCCGCAGCGCCATCATCGGTCGTGTCGATACCCAACTGCACCTGGAGGCTCTCGACCCCGGGGATGATCTCCTGGTCCTGCATGGTTCCGGCGCCACCACCGGCGGCGGGGACCAGGCTCAATCGTCGCAACGATGGCACATTGGCGCCGAGCGATGACTGCTGGTCGACGTAATAGGCATTGACCACCACATCATGGGTGACCGAGGCTGGTGGTGCCGGGATCGCCCCGCCCGGGATGATGCCAGTGTTGAACAGCGCGGCGGAAACACGGCCGCTCTGGATCTGCAGGCGCCCCGCGGTGGGCGCGGCGGGCTGACCGCTGGCGTGGCGCAAAACCAGTACGTCACTGTTCGGCTGAGCGCCGCTGAAAGCCGGGCAGGGCAGGGTGTAACCATCGTCCACAGCCTCGATGCCGTTAACCAGATTCAGCGCCCATGCGCTCACGTCGGCGGCATTGCAGGTCACGATTAGGCCAGCCGGAGGGGCGACATAAGCCGCCTCGCTGTTGCGGCCCCAAAAATTGACCAGTCGGATATCCGGGCCCATCAGGTCCAGCGCGAAGCGGGCATTCTCCTGGACCCTGGCGATCGACTCGGCGGTGCGAAAACTCTGCCGGCCCTGGGCGTAGATATTCACCGCCCCGAGGATGAGTACCAGACCGATGGCCATCGCTACCATCATCTCGATCAGGGTAAAGCCCTGCTCCCGATCGGATGATGCCGGGCGGAGACGAGTATCTGTTTTGTGCGTACTGAACATCGTTATGGTTTCCCTAGATGTTGCTGTTTTGTATCGTGACCGAGTAGGTCTGGACATCCGCGAATCCGGCTTCCTGCCAGGTCACGGTGATCACGTATTGATTGATGATGCCGAGATCGGTGACCGCTACCGTCCCGGCCGCCCCGGCCGGCAAGCGTCCGGCCAGATTCTGGTTCCAGATCAACAGGTCTTCGGCCGCCATCTCGGCCGGTGTGCAATCGACGATGCCGTTGGTGCAGCCGTTGTCGGCGGCGGCGCCCTGATAGGCAGCCTCACCGTCCGGGTTGACGCGGATCCGATCCGCCATGTCAGCAACGAGATTGACCGCCGAGGTGCGGTAGATCGATGTCCGCTGGGCTTTCAGCCCCTCGACATAGAGCACGGCGATGCCGAGCATGCCGACGGAGATCACGACCAGCGCGACCAGCACTTCCAGCAGCGTGAAGCCTCGGGAATGACGCATTGACGGGTATCCGGAGTTCATATTCATGTCCATGCAAGTGCTAGCAGCCGCCCAGCGGGCTGCCCTGTACGTCTGCCTGCTGAGAGAAGATCTGTGGCCGGCCGGTCACCGCTATGTTGATCCAGCGTCCTGCCGCGATGCCGCCGCCGGTGTCGACGTTGCCGCGGCGATCGCAGATCTGGATGTTGTTGACCGGCACCAGGGCGCCGATCTGCTGCGTAAATCCGGTCGGCGCGTAAGAGATGTATGGCACCGTGACGCCGGCGTCCACATCGATGGCAGCCACCGTTTCGGCCAGCGGGCCGTGCGCCCGAAGCAGTTGGTCGGGGCCATCGATGTCCGCGTTCGCGGCCACCGGCGGCACGCCGTCTACAAACATGATCCAGCCGCTGCCGAAGTGGGCGGCGTTATCACAATCGGGATCCGCGGTATTCCAGTCACTGCTGGCGCAGATCGTGATATTGGCGCGCCGCTTGATCGCTTCTGCCCGGGCCGCATGCATGCCGCCGACCAGATCATTGACCGCCGCGGCCATGCGGTTGGTGTCCATCAGATTCTGGAACGAGGGGATGCCGATGCCCATCAGGATGGCGACGATGGCCAGCGTGACGAGGACCTCGAGTATCGAGAAGCCGGATTGACGCTTTTTGTTCATGGCAGCCATGGTCGCGGTCCGCGAGGCCCTCGGGCAAGAGTTTCCGACGAGCGGGGCAAATCGCCGGATGAGCGGTCGAAATCGGCGTTATTTCATAGGGTTGCCCCGCATTTTCCGGCCAATGGCGGCGGCAAAGAGAGCCCTCACGAGCCCCGGTTTGGCGGCACCCGGCGTGGTCGGGAAGTGACCCAAACCACGCGTCCGAGGGGAGGGGCGGGCCGGCCATAGCGCTCCGACTGAGAGCAGGAGACCGGAAGGCTTCGGTAAAATGGTTGATTCCACGGGCGCGGCGGTGTCAAAGTGTGGCGCCGAAGCGACTGGCTGCCGCGCTTTGCGGGGCAGAAATCCGGGTATATTGGCTCAGAGTGGGCAGGATCGACCGCCTGCGAGTACTGGACGACGTCGCGACCGATTGATTTCAACGACAAGCGGGAGAAAAAGATGGCAGGTAAATTCGAGACCTATACGGGCAAGAACGGCAAACACTATTTCAGGCTCAAAGCCGGCAACGGTGAGCCGATCCTGCAGAGCCAGGGTTACAAGGCCAAGGCCGACTGCAAGAACGGCATCGAGTCCGTGCGGCGCAATTCCCAGGACGAGAAGCGGTTTGAGGCGAAGACCTCGTCCAACGACAAGCACTACTTCGTGCTCAAAGCCACCAACGGGCAGGTCATCGGCACCAGCGAGATGTACAACTCCACGGCGAGCTGCAAGAACGGTATCGCCTCGGTGGCACGCAACGCGCCCGACGCCGCGGTGGCAGAGGCCTGAGATTGCCCAAAGAGCGGGGTGGCGAGAGACCGAAACGGACCGGATGACCAGGGAAATTGATCTGGGTCATTGCGCCGTTGGCGCAGAGCGCTAGATTACCCATGGAGGTAATCAAGACTCTTTCTCCGATTCATCTCCGCTGACCTTCCCTCGACGCGGGGACCCGACCAGGGTCCCCGTGTTTATTTACAGGCTCAGTTTTCAGCGCCAGGACTTCGCCGGCGTCCCGGATCAGCCGCGATCGAACACCGCCACGGGGGCGCCGTGTTCATCGACGGCCACCATGGTCACCTCCGCCGTCGTCACCGCGTTCTCATCCGGCGTCTGGCGTGCCCGGGCAAAGACCTTGACCTGAACCCGGATGGACGTGCGCCCGACATCGACTGTGTCGGCCCAAAGCGTAACGATGTCCCCGACCATCACCGGTTTGTGGAACTCCACCTTGTCCATGGCTACGGTCAGATATCGATGCGGCGCCTGTCGCTCGGCCTCGATAAAGGCGGCGAGGTCGATCAGGGACAGGATCACCCCGCCGAAGATAGAGCCGTAGGAATTGGTGTCCTTGGGCATCAGCGTGGTGCGGATGGCGGGCAGGTTGCTCGGCGGCTTGATGTTCATGACTTGATGTCTCGACTCGATAAACTGGTGCCGGTCGGCCCCGGGGCGATCAACGCTGGCTGGCCGCCGCCCACAACGCCTGGAAACGATCGGTGCTTTGTCCTCTGTCGATCCGGACTTCGACCAGATCCGGGCCGGTCGCGGCGCAAGCCTCGGCCAGGTGTTGCTTGAGCTCAGCGCCGCTGTCGCTGGTTCGATGACGCAGACCATAGAGGGCGGCGACCCTGGACAGGTCCAGACCGGTCGGCGTCAGCCACAAACGCTCGAAATCCGGCAGTCCGCGCTGGGGCAGCAGATCGAAGATGCCGCCGCCGCTGTTGTTGATAACGACAAAGGTGATGTCCCGGTCGCGTGCAGCCAGCAAGCCGTTCATGTCGTGATACAGGGTCAAATCGCCGATCAGCGCCGTGGTGGGGCCGGACGCCGCCGCCGCGATACCGAGCGCCGTGGAGACGTTGCCGTCGATGCCGCTGGCGCCACGATTGCCGAACACAGTCAGAGAGGAGGAGCGGCCTCTGGCGAACATATCAAACGCCCGGATGGCCATGGAATTGCCTATAAAGAGCCGGCCTTCTTCCGGCAGTATGGCCTCCAGCGCGCCGACCAGGTCGCGCTCTGCTGGTACCAGTGCCGGATCCTCGCAGAGACCGGCGATACGACGGTCGGCCTGTTTCCAGCGTGTCATCCAGGTACCGTCAACCGGCGGCGCCGGACCCAGGCCGAGATCCATCGCGACCCGGACAGGGTCTGCGTAGATCCGCCGGGCCGCGCGGCGTCCGGGGTCGGCCCAGGGGCCAAACGGCGCAACCAGCCAGTGCCGGCGACCCGGCTGATTGAGGAATCGTTGCAGCGACGCACTCGTAGGCGCGCCGCCGAATTGCACCACTGCGTCCGGCGCCAGCCCCTGAGCATCATCCGCGTCACGCAGAAACAACTCATAGCCGGTGCAGATCCGGCTGCGGTCATGAGGTCCCCAGCGCAGCCCGGTTAGCGGATCCGCCAGGATCGGACAATCCAGCCGCGCCGCCAGCGCGGCCGCGGCCGCCGCAAACATCGGGTCGGGCCGCATCCGTCCGACCACGATAAGGATTTTTTTCCCGGCGATGTCAGCCGCCAATTCGTCGAGTGCGTCAGGATCCGGCGTCAGCACGGGTGGCCTGAGGCGAGCGGACGGTCCCGGTTGTGGCGGCGCTGCCAGGGTCTCGGCGGTCGGCACCAGTGGTTCGCGGAAGGCGGCGTTGACATGGACCGGGCCCGGCTCCGGCCAGCCGGCCCGGTGTGCCGCCTGCACGCCCAGCGATCGCGGAAAGGCAGGTTCTGACGCTTCAGCGGCCGGCGCGGGCAGTTCAAAGCTGGCACGTACGTGGCTGGAGAACAGACCACGTTGTTCGATGGTCTGGTTGGCACCGATCCCATGCAGCTCGGGTGGCCGGTCGGCGCTGATCATGATCAACGGGACCGCATCGGCCGCGGCCTCGACGGCGGCCGGGAGCCAGTTGGCCGGGGCCGAGCCCGAGGTGCCGATCAGCACGGCGGGATAACCTGACTGGCGGCCCAGACCCACGGCGAAAAATCCGGCGCAGCGCTCGTCCGGAATCACCGTCACCGAGATCTCCTGACGACGATGGACGGCGAGGGTAAGCGGTGTGGATCGGGAACCTGGTGAGATCACCGCATGGCGGATTCCGGCGCTGGCCATGCCGGCGAGCAGGGCGTCAGCCCAGGCGAGGTTCAGGTCACCCGTTGCCGACCCGGCCCCGGGACGGTCAGCCAAGACGCAGCGCCCCCTGCATCGTAAGCAGCTTCCATTCGGTTTCGGCCAGTTCCTGCTCCGGTCTGGAATCCGCGACGATGCCGGCGCCGGCGAACAGGTCCACGCGGGTGTTGTGGATCAGACCGCAGCGCAATACCACCGACAATTCGCCGTTGCCCTGCGGATCCAGCCAGCCGAATCCGCCGGTGTACCAGCCGCGCCCGGACTCGCCTGATGCGGCAAGCCATTCAGCTGCGGCCTGCCGCGGGCTGCCACCCACCGCCGGTGTCGGGTGGAGTCGCTCGGCGATACCGAGCAGACCCGCGTCGCCGGCCACGCGGCCGGTTATCGGCGTCCACAGATGCTGGACCTGAGGCAGGCGCATGATGCTTGGCACATCGCGGATGTCGAGTTCGGCGCAGACGGGCGCCAGGGCCGCCCGGATCTGCTTTACGACCAGCCCGTGCTCTTCGCGGACCTTGGGATCGGTGACCAGCGCCTCCCCGAGGCGCCGATCGTGCTCGGCATTCTGGCCACGCGGAGTGGTGCCCGCCAGCGCATCGACGACGACCCGACCGTCGGCAAATGCCAGCAGGCGCTCGGGTGATACGCCAAGCAGGGTGCAACCGTTGCGACTGATGCTGAAGTGAGCGCATTCATCATGTCGCTGATCGAGGAAGTCCATCACCCCGGCGCTGTCCAGCGGGTGCCGGCTGTTGAGCCGGACACGGCGCGTCAGGACGACCTTGTCCAGCGCGCCGCGACGGATCGCCGTCAGGGCCTGATTCACCCGCTCGTGCCATGTGTCGGCGCTGGATGCCTGTTCCAGCACCGGGCCATCCAGCACCGGCCGTGGCGAAACCCGGGGGCGCGTCAGGCGTTGCAGGTGGCCAGACCAGCGATCCAGGCTGAGTGGCGTATCGGACAGCTCCCGGGCGGTGGCACTGAAGGTGAGCGCGGCGCTATCGCCATGGCGGCGGAACAGCAGTGACGGCACCACCAGCATCGAATTTTCGAGATCGCCCCACTCCGGACCAGGCTCTGACTCCGGATCGAACGCGAACCCGACAAACGCTGCCACGCCGGGCGCAGCAGACGGTCCGACCCGGGTCCAACGGGCGGCGAGGGCCCGGTGAAATTTGTCTATGCGTCGAAAACGCGTTGGGCCACCGGCAGAGAAGCGAACCGCGACGCCGGTGCCCGCCAGCACCAAACGGTCCAGCGGCCGGTACCAGTAGAAGTCTTCGCCGGTACTATCCAGCGTTGGCCGCAGATGATCCTCGTCCACCGCCACGCTGAAGCTGAACAGATGATCCGGCGCTGCCGCCGAGATGGCAGCGATCGACGCGTCCAGGATGCGCTTCAGGCGGTCAATCACATCGCCGGTGTCGGCTGCTGTGGCTTCTGGGAACATCAGGGGTTTCTGGTCCTGGCCGGGACGCGGCTAGTTTATCACGGGGGCCACCGGCCGGCCCCGGCTTGCCGGGGCGGTGCCCGTGCGTAAAATGGCGGCGCCTAAAGGGAGAGCCGACGATGCGCTGGAACGCCGTAGAACATCTGCAACTTGAGGACGTCCTCTACCACCAGGCCGAGGGGATCGCCCGCATTGCGATCAACCGACCGGAGGTCCGCAACGCGTTCCGGCCGGAGACGGTCAGGGAGCTTATCCGGGCCTTTACCGACGCCCATCTGGATCCGGACGTTGGGGTCATCATTCTCACTGGCGAGGGTCCGGACGCGTTTTGTTCCGGCGGAGATCAACGCGTCCGCGGCGAGCACGGCGGTTACGCCGATCAGGCTGGTACCAATCACCTCAACGTGCTCGACCTGCAGATGCAGATCCGGCGCCTGCCCAAGCCGGTCGTGGCGATGGTGGCCGGCTTTGCGATCGGTGGTGGTCATGTGTTGCACCTGGTCTGTGATCTCACCATCGCTGCAGACAATGCGCGATTCGGCCAGACCGGACCCATGGTGGGCAGCTTTGATGCCGGGCTCGGTGCCGGTCTGCTGGCCCGCAGCGTGGGCATGAAGAAAGCAAAGGAAATCTGGTATCTGTGCCGCCAATATGACGCGCAGCAAGCGCTGGAGATGGGCCTGGTCAATACGGTCGTGCCGTTGGCGCAACTGGAGGACGAGACCGTCGCGTGGTGCCGCCGCATGCTGGAGATGAGTCCGACGGCGCTGCGCGCGCTGAAGTCGGCGTTCAACGCCGATACGGATGGCCTGGCGGGTATCCAGGAGCTGGCCGGTAACGCGACCGGTATGTTTTACATGACGCCCGAGGCCAAGGAAGGGCGCGACGCGTTCCTTGAGAAACGCAAACCGGACTTCCGCAAGTTCCCGCGCCGCCCGTGAGCGGCCCCGCGGGTGGCACCGCAGGTCCCCGACCCGGGGTGGTCAGGGCCTGGCTGCTGGCGATCCGACCGCGGACGCTGCCGCTGGCCGTGGTGCCGGTGATCGTCGGCAGCGCGCTGGCCTATGCCGAGCATCAGCGGTTTTCGATTGTCGTATTGATCATCGCAATGTTGGTGGCTCTGCTGCTGCAGATCGGGGCCAATCTGCACAACGACGCTGCAGACTTTGCGCGGGGGGCTGACGATCCCGGCCAGCGACTGGGTCCGCAACGGGCGACCGCCGAGGGATGGCTGCAGGGAGAGACGGTGCACCGGGTAGCCATGGTGGTATTCGCCGTGGCTTTCGCGGCCGGTTTGTCGCTGATGACGATTGGTGGCTGGGCCATACTCGCGCTAGGCGTAGTGTCGGTGCTGGCCGGGCTTGCTTATAGCGGCGGTCCCTGGCCGATCTCCCATACCTGTTTCGGCGAGCTGGTCGTCTGGTTGTTCTTCGGTCTTGTGGCTGTCGGCGGCACCTGGTATCTGCAAGCAGGCGCGGTGCCCGGCTGGTCGGCCCTGACCGCCGGCGCCATCGTCGGGCTGCCAGCCGCGGCGGTGCTGGTGGTGAACAATACCCGTGATCGCGAGCAAGATCTGGCCAACGGCCGGCGTACCTTCCCGGTCGTGTTTGGTCTGGGTGCGAGCCGTGTTGAGTACGCTGTTCTGCTTCTCTTGCCGCTGCCGCTGTCGGTCTGGCTGCTTGTCGAAATTGGCGGCTGGTGGTGGTTACCCATCCTCTCAGCCCCGCTGGCCGCGCGGCTGCTGAGCAATTTCAATCAATACCCACCCGGACCCCGTCTTAACGCGGTACTCGCCGACACCGCCCGCTACGGGCTGGTCGTGGGGATGCTGCTGGCCGGCGCGCTGCTGGGCCGGCATTGGGCATGACGGTCTCCGTGCTGCGCGACTGGCGGATCGAACCGTATGATCTCGCGTTCGTGAGCCCATGGCGCAGCGCCCGCGGGCAGACGGATCGCCGGCGGGGATATCTGCTGTTGATCGAGGACGAGGATGGCGGCACCGGCATCGGTGAGTGCGCGCCACTGCCGATGGCCGGCACTGAAGACGCCGACGCCGCGCTGGCCTGGCTGCGGGCGGTCGCCCGGTCATTCGAGGGGCGCGGTGCCGAGGCTTGCCTGGCAAGCTTCGAACCCGATGCGGCACGCCCGGCAGCCAGTTGCGCGGTCGAGTGCGCACTGCTGGATCTGGTTTCGACCCGGGCCGGCTGCTCCTTGCGTGAGTGGCTGGTCGAGGACGCCGGTGATGCATGTCACGTCAACGCCAGCCTCGGACCGCTGGACGACGGCACCGCCGGGCGTGCCGAACAGGCGGTAGAGTCAGGCTTTGAAGTTCTCAAGATAAAGCTGGCTACCGCATCACCAGCGGCGGAGCGGTCGGCGCTTGCGGCCCTGGCGGCGGCTCTTCCGGTCGGCGTAGCACTGCGTCTGGATGCGAATGGCGCCTGGGAGCAGGACGAGGCGCTGGTCTGGTTGCGGGCGCTGGAGGGTCTGCCCATCGAGTCATTGGAAGAGCCACTGAGAGTGCCGTCAAACGCCGGACTGCGTGCGCTCCAGGCTCGCTGTGACTTCCCGCTGGCGCTGGACGAATCGCTGCCTGAATTGCTCCGATCCGGTTTGCCCCCGACGTTGCCGGTAGCACGGATGGTGCTCAAGCCGATGGTCCTTGGCGGCGCCCGGCGCGCGCTTGCGCTAGCCCGGGCACTGGAGGAGCGGGGAGGCGAGTGCGTGGTGACCACTACGCTGGAGGCAGCACCGGGCCGCTGGCTGGTAGCCCACTGCGCGGCAGCCGTGGGCAACGCGCTGGCCCATGGTCTGGATACCGGGGGCTGGCTGGCCAACGATCTCGGCTCAGGCCCACCGCTGGCCGACGGACGCTGCCGCTTACCCAGCCGCCCGGGTCTCGGATTCCGCTGCACCTGAGACCGGCGCCGGCTCAGCTCTCGGCATCGACAGACTCAGCCATCAGCTGCAGCAGACGGCGGTCGAGCTTGCCGAGCGTATTGCGCGGCAGCGACGAGACGCGGATAAAATGGCGCGGGCGCAGCGGCGGCGCCAGGTGTTTTTCGATCCAGCGCTCCAGCTCATCCTGCGTCACGTTGCCGACGTAGACGGCGACCAGGCGGTGCCCCCACACCGGGTCGGGCTGTCCGGAGATGCCGGCCTCCATCACACCGGGGCAGCCAGCCAGCACATCCTCCAGCGCCGCGGGCTGTACATTGACGCCGCCCGAGCTCAGCACGTCGTCGCTGCGTCCAGCGACACGCAGCCGGCCCTGCGCAGCGATCTCTCCGAGATCGCTGGTAACGAATCGGCCGGGATCGGGCAGACCGTCGCCCTGAAGCAGCCCCGGGTTGGCATAACCGGCCATCACGGTGGGCCCCTCGATGACGATCCGGCCCATGCCTTCGGTCGGTTGACCCTGCTCGTCGACCACAGAGATCCGCGTGCCCGACACAGGGGTGAGGCCGGCACCGGGGTCAGGACCGCCAAGGGCGACATGCGATGCCGTCTCGGTCATGCCGTAAGAGATGTTCAGCGGCCATCCCGCCTCACGGGCACGGTCCGCCAGCGCCGGGCTGACCGGCGCCCCGCCGATGACGAGGCCACGCATCCGTGCGCCGGACTCTCCGGCCGCCACGTTCAAAAGCCGCTCGAGCATCGGCGGCACCAGAGATATCCGCGTGATCTCGCCCGCACTGATTGCAGACCAGACCGTGTCGGCGTCATAGCGCTCGTGTATGGTCACGGCGCCGCCGGCGGCGGCGCTGCGGAATACGATCATCAGCCCGGCAACGTGGGTGAGGGGCAGGCAGGCCAGCCAGTTGTCGTCATCAGCCAGGCCGAGCACAGCGCCGGTCGAGACGGCCGAAGCTACCAGGTTGTCGCCGGTCAGCATTGCGGCCCGGGGATGGTCCCCGGTGCCGCTGGTGCTGATCAACAATTGTGGCCGATTTCCAGCCAGCGGCGCCGGACCGGCACCCGGACCGTCCGGTATCCTGTCGAGCCGCGCGGCCGGCAGCCGCCGGATTCCACCCGGTAATTCCACCTCTGGATCGATGATCGCCTGGCGCACGCCGCAGCTGCGCAGCAGGCTGGCGAGCCCGAGCTGAGACGGCTCGAGCGGCAGCAGCGGCAGACCGGAGTAGACCGAAAGCCAGGCCGCGCGCGCAACACGGCGGCGGTGCCGGGTGATCACCGCTACCGGCGTACCAGGATTTAACCCCGCGTCGGTGAAGACATGGCGCCAGCGTCCCAGCGCCTCCCACAGCTGGCCGTAACTGAGGACGCCGGATTCATCGATCAGGGCCGGAGCTTCGGAACGCTCGCTGGCGGCGCCGGCCAGCCAGGCGATAAGACTCCTGGCAGCGCTACTCACGCATCGCCTTGACGCCTATGTGCAGACAGGCGATGCCGAGGCTGAAGTTCTTGTAGGAAACGTCGCGGAACCCCGCGGACTCGATCAGGGACTTCATTTCCTCCTGATCGGGGAAGCGCCGGATCGACTCAATCAGATATTCGTAAGCATCGGTATTGCCCGACACCCAGGCGCCGAGCCGCGGGATCAGCGTACGCGAGAAGAACTCGTAGATCGGTCGAATCGGCGCCCAGGGTTTTGAGAACTCCAGACACAGGAAGCGCCCGCCGGGACGCAGCACTCTATGTATTTCTGCCAGCGCGGTGTCGATACGCGTTACATTGCGGATGCCGAAGGCGATGGTCAGCGTGTCCACGCTGTCATCACGCACCGGGATCGATTCCCCTGTGCCCGCCAGCCAGTCGATATGGGGCGAGATACGGGGTCGGCCCGCATGCATCATTTCCAGGCTGGGGTCGCAGACGATGACTTCCCGATCGGCGGCGGCGACACGGTCGGCGACATCACCGGTGCCGCCCGCCAGGTCAAGAATTACCTGGCCGGGTCGTGGATCCACTGCCCAGGCGAGCTTGCGTTTCCACCAGCGATGGATGCCGAAGCTCATCAGGTCGTTCATCAGGTCATAGCGCGGCGCCACGCGCTGGAACACGCTGCGGATCAGCCGCTCGCGTTGTTCCGGGCTGACCTGTTTCTCGCCGAAAGTGCCGGACAGATCGCTCATATCGGAGGAATGCCTCGATGCGGAAAGCCGACGTGTCAATCGGCGGTCAGGCGGCTAACATAGATGAGCAACGTCATCGGCAGCAAGCCGGGACGAATTTTGAGCAGGGCACGGATCAGCGGAACAGTGATGAAGACGACGATGTATTACGACGGCGGTTGTCCGGTGTGCATGCGTGGGGTGGCCCACTGGCGCCGCCTGGACTGGGCGCGCCGCATCGAGTGGGTGGATCTGATGGATCACCCCGATGCGCTCGCAGCGGATGGTGTGAGCTTCGCCGCAGCCATGGACGTGCTGCACGTCCGGCGCCGCGACGGCAGTCTGGCGGTGGGCGTGCCGGGCTTCGCGGCGCTCTGGTCCGAGTTGCCGGGATATCGCTGGCTGGCCAGGATCTTGTCACCGCCCTGGATCATGGCGCTTGCCGACCGCTTTTATCGCGTCACCCATCGGGATCGGTATCTGCGTCGCTGTAACGATGGCACCTGTGCCATGCCGCGCACGAGCGGCGACGAGGCGCGCTGAGATGCAGGTCGGGCTTTTCGGCGGTACCGGTTTCGTCGGCAGTTATCTGGTCGATGCGCTGGTCGCGGCCGGGCATCGACCCAGCCTGCTGGTCCGTGCCGGGAGCGAAGACCGGGTCAGGCACGCGGATGCCTGCCGCATCGTGGAGGGCCGGATCGATGAGGCGTCTGCGGTGGAGGAGGCGCTGCGCGGCTGCGATGCGGTGATCTACAACATCGGCATCCTGCGCGAGTATCCGTCACGCGGCATCACGTTCCGTGCGCTTCAGCTTGACGGCGCGCGCAGCGCGATCGACGCGGCCGTTCGTGTCGGCGTAAACCGGTTTGTGTTGATGAGCGCGAACGGCGTGGAGGCGCGGAGCACGCCCTATCAGGAGACAAAATTCCGCGCTGAGCAGCATCTTGCGACAAGCGGCCTGGCGGGGACCGTATTCCGGCCCTCAGTGGTGTTTGGCGACCCACGCGGCCGGATGGAGTTCTGCACGCAACTCGCCAGGGACATGATCCGACCGCCGATCCCGGCGCCGAACTTCTTTACCGGCTGGTCGCCTGCACGCGGCGGCTTCGCCATGTCTCCGGTGCATGTCGAAAACGTCGCCGCGGCTTTCGTCAGGGCGCTGGAGATGGCGGATACCATCGGCGGCTGTTATCCGCTGTGTGGTCCGGAGGCGCTGCCCTGGCCCGGGATTATCCGCCGCATTGCCGCTGCCTGCGGACGCCGCAAGCTGATCCTGCCTGCACCGGTGGCGCCGATCCGGCTGCTGGCCGGCTTGTTAGACCGTTTTGAATTTTTCCCGGTCACCCGCGACCAGCTGACTATGCTGGTCCAGGGCAACAGCGGCGATTCCGGCGCAGTGTTTCGTCTGCTGGACATCCAGCCGCGTAAATTCGTCGTCGATGAACTGGATTATCTGCGGGACAGCCAGGCGCCGGGAAGATAGCGTCCACGCTGGGGGCGTCTGCGCTGCGGCGCCCGGTGGCAGTGACCGCCTCAGTCCTGCTCTGTATCCGGCAGCGGCGATTCGCCTGAGAGGCGCTTGATCTCCGCTTCATAGGCTGCCGCGAATACCTGCCCCACGGACTCGTCGAAGCTTTTCTCGGAGTTCTTTTGCACCGAGGCATAGAATTCGCGGAACAGGTCCCAATACTTGGCTTCATTGCTCATGCCCAGCAGAGCGCCGGGGCGCAATCCGCGATCGAATTTCTGCTGCAGCTGTTCCGGGTCGAAGCGTCCGAGCAGATCGTCGAAGGCCGCGCGCATGGCGGCGACGATCGCGTGCTGGTGAGCGCGGATGTCCAGCATCGCGCCCTCCACGGCGTCGAGCGGCGGCAGATGGTGGATGCCGGAATAAAAGAACATCTTATCCAGTGCTTCATCCACGTTCGCAGAGAACTTGAGCGGATTGTTCTCTCTCGGCTGTTCGGCCGTCTGCGTCAGCTTTAATTCGCCCTTGATGGTGGTACGGGACTTGAGCACGCGCTGCAGGCCTTCGGTGGCTGCCCGCACCATGTGGCCGACGATGGAGACGAATTGCTGTTCCTGTCCCGGATCAATGCGTTCACGATCGATGCCGATGGCCCGGCACAGGACAGTCACCGCATCGCTGCCGTCGGCCAGATTGTCTGCCAGCGCCGGATGCAGCGGCGCATCATCAGCCGGTTCGGGGGTCGGCAGCACCGCATCCTGGTCGGTGGCGACCATCTCGAATCCGGGCCGGCCGCTCTCCGCTCCGGCAATGTCGATAGGGTCGTCGAGGAGCTTTCTGGCGTCCGGGTCCGGTGCCGGACCGGGGTCCGGGTCGACCAGCGTGTCCTCGTCCTCGTGCTCGGCAACAAAAACTCCGGTGTCGTTAGTGCCGTCGCGGCTGACGTTGACGATGCTGACCGCAAGTTCATAAGTGCCCATGCGCAGGCGGTCACCATCGTACAGCCGTATGGGCGCGCCTTTGCCGACCGGAAGATCGGCGTCGTTGACGAACACCCCGTTGGTGCTGGTGTCGGTCAGATAGTAGGCGCCGTCCCGATAATCGATTTGCGCATGGTGACCGGACAGATAGATGTCGGGATCCGGCAGCACCCACTCGTTGTCACCGGCGCGGCCGATTGATCCGCCATGGACACTGAAGACCTTTAGCCGGTCTGAACCGAGCACGTCCTTCTGTGCCGAGGTGATCTTTAGAGTCAGTGGCATACGCGGTTACCCGGGAGGCACGGACCGGCGAGTCAGTGGGTCAAAGTAATGGATAAGGCGCGCCGCCACAATAGCCGCATCGCCTGCGGGTCGCTGGCGCGATCGAGCCGGCGTCGGCCCCCGCAAAGATCGCGGCTTGATGTTATTCTTGCCGCCAGTATTCCGAGTCACAGTGGATCCATGAACGCAAACAGCCATATCTACAAGATCGTATTCGCCAATCAGGGCAAGATCTACGAGATTTATGCGCGCCAGGTCAGCCACGGAGAGTTGTTTGGTTTTGTCGAGGTCGAGGAACTGATTTTCGGCGAACGCAGCTCCGTCGTAGTCGATCCCAGCGAAGAGCGTATCAAGACTGAATTCGCCGGCGTAAAGCGCACTTATATCCCGATGCATTCGATACTGCGGATCGACCAGGTAGAGAAGCAGGGAGTCAGCAAGATATCCTCAGTTGAAGGCGGCAATGTGACTCAGTTCCCGATGCCGATGTACGCCCCCGGCAGCGGCGACAAGAGCAAGACCTGACGCCGCCGCATGCCCTCAGCGGACTCGACCAACCGCCACCTGGGGTTCTCCTACCTGGGTAGTGGCAGCAAGGGCAATTCCGCGCTGGTCGAAGCTGACGGCACCTGCCTGATGGTTGACTGCGGTTTCTCCGCCGTCGAGGCAGCAACCCGACTCGGCCGCCTGGAGCGGACCCCGGACGACGTGGACGCCATCCTGGTGACTCACGAGCATGGTGATCACATCGGTGGCGTCGCGCGTTTCGCGCGCCGGCACAAGATTCCGGTTTGGATGACACCCGGTACCTGGGCTGCCGCACCGGACCGGGATCTGCCCGAGCTACATCTGTTCAACTGCCACGAGCCGTTCGCCATAGGCGGCATCGAGGTCAGACCGATGCCGGTTCCCCACGACGCCCGCGAGCCCTGCCAGTTCTGTTTTAGCGACGGCGCTCGCAGCCTCGGGATCCTTACCGACACCGGTCATATCACGCCACATATCATCGCCAGCCTGGACGGCGTCGATGCCCTGATCGTCGAATGCAACCATGATCTCGATATGTTGATGCGTGGACCGTATCCGGCATCACTAAAGCACCGTGTCGGAGGCGATCTGGGCCATCTGAACAACGCTCAGGCGGCAGACCTGGTCTCCAGGCTGGCGGGCGGGCTGCGCTACCTGATCGCGGTCCACATCAGCGAGACCAACAACACCGCAGAACTGGCCCGGGCGTCGCTGGCGGCCGCCGCCGGCACCGACGGCGAGGAGATAGAAACGGTGTGCCAGCAGCAGGGGCTGGGCTGGCGCTCTTTGCGCTAACACGCCCAGGACAGCCGCGGGGACAGGCCGGTGGAGCGGGCGAGGGCGCTCCGGTATCATGCGATCTTCGTTCCTCCCCGTGAAGACCCCGCGCTCATGCTGATCCTACCCGGCGCACCGGCGTTATCCCGTTTCCGACTGGCAAAGCGCCTCGAGGTCCTGCGCGCCGGCTGTCCGCAGATTACCGCTCTGGCGGCCCGCTACGTCCATCTGGCGGAGCTTGCGCGACCGTTGCAAGGCGACGAGCGCGAAGTGCTGGAGCAGCTGCTTACCTACGGCCCGGTGCGCGATCAACAGAGGCCGGATGGGCTGGACATCATCGTGCTGCCGCGTCTCGGCACCATTTCGCCCTGGTCCAGCAAAGCGACGGACATCGCCCACAATTGTGGCCTGGGTGCGGTGAGCCGGATCGAGCGAGGCGTCACCTATACGCTCGCCGGCGAGCTTGAACCGATACGGGAACAGTTGGCCCCCATCGCCGCACTGCTGCACGACCGGATGACGGAGTCAGTAGTGTTCGAGGCCGACGATGCAGCTCGTTTGTTTGCGCACCACGAGCCCGAGGCGTTGACCCGGGTCGATGTGATCGGCGGCGGCAGCGGCGCGCTGGAGACTGCCAATCGTACGTTGGGGCTGGCCTTGTCGGACGACGAGATCGCCTATCTCGTGGACTATTTCAAGACGGTGGGCCGCAATCCGACGGATGCCGAGCTGATGATGTTCGCCCAGGCCAATTCAGAGCATTGCCGGCACAAGATCTTTAATGCCGACTGGGTTCTCGACGGTGAACCGCAGTCCCAGACTTTGTTCGGAATGATCCGTAACACCCATGCACAATCGCCGCACGGTGTGTTGTCCGCTTACAAGGATAACGCGGCCGTGATCGAGGGCTGGGAAGCGGGTCGTTTTTTCCCCGATCCGCACACGCGACGCTACGACTATCAGCAAGAGGACGTCCATATCCTGTTGAAGGTAGAGACGCACAATCACCCCACCGCGATATCGCCGTTTCCTGGTGCCGCGACCGGCTCCGGTGGCGAGATACGGGACGAGGGCGCGACCGGGACCGGCGCCAAGCCGAAAGCCGGGCTGACCGGGTTCTCCGTGTCGCATTTGCGCATCCCCGGTTTTGAGCAGCCCTGGGAGCAGGACCACGGGCGGCCGGACCGGATCGTTTCGGCGCTGGACATTATGCTGGAGGGCCCGGTCGGCGGCGCTTCATTTAACAACGAATTCGGGCGTCCGAATTTGGCCGGATACTTCCGCACCTTCGAGCAGGAGGTAGACGGTGTTCTGCGCGGCTACCACAAGCCGATCATGATCGCCGGCGGTCTCGGCAACGTGCGCGCGGGACACGTGGAGAAGGGCGAGGTGCCCGCTGGCGCGCACCTGGTCGTGCTCGGTGGGCCGGCGATGCTGATCGGTCTCGGCGGTGGCGCCGCGTCCTCGATGGCTCAGGGCCAGAGCGCCGAGGATCTGGATTTTGCTTCGGTACAGCGTGGCAATCCGGAGATGCAGCGCCGGGCTCAGGAAGTCATCGATGCCTGCTGGGCCATGGGTGAGGACAATCCAGTGGTGCTGATCCACGATGTCGGCGCCGGCGGTCTTTCCAACGCGCTGCCCGAGGTGATCGATCACAGCCAGCTTGGTGGCCGCATCGAACTGCGTGCGATCCCGAACGACGAGCGGGGCATGTCGCCGATGGCGATCTGGTGTAACGAAGCTCAGGAGCGCTACGTCCTGGCCATCAGCCCGGAGCGGCTCGAGGATTTCCTCGCGCTGTGCGAGCGCGAGCGTTGTCCGGTGGCCGTCGTCGGCCAGACGACGACGGCGCCGCAGCTTACGGTCCATGACAGCCATTTCGGCAACGATCCGGTCGATATGCCGATCGAGATTCTGCTCGGCAAGCCACCGCGGATGACGCGTAACGTCGAGCGCGTCGCGCGCCGCGGCGATACGCTGCCGCCGGTGAGCGACTGCCGTGACGCGGTGTATCGTGTGTTGCGGCTGCCGGCGGTGGCCGACAAGACCTTTTTGATCACTATCGGCGACCGTTCGGTGGGTGGCTTGTGCAGCCGGGATCAGATGGTCGGACCCTGGCAGGTGCCAGTCAGCGATGTGGCGGTGACCACCTCGGGTTTCGAGGCGCTGAGCGGCGAAGCGATGGCCATGGGTGAACGCACGCCGCTGGCCGCGCTGGATGCGCCCGCGTCAGGCCGTATGGCCATCGGCGAGGCCGTGACCAATATTGCCGCCGCCTCGATCCCGCGCTTGTCCGATATCCGCCTGTCGGCGAACTGGATGGCGGCTTGTGGTGCTCCCGGTGAAGATGCAGCCCTGTTCGATACGGTCAGGGCAGTCGGCGAGGAATTGTGTCCGGCCCTGGGTATCGCGATCCCGGTGGGCAAGGACTCCCTGTCCATGCGCACCGCGTGGGAGTCCGACGAGGGTCCACGCAGCGTGACCGCCCCGGTGTCTTTGATCATCTCCGCGTTCGCGCCGGTGGATGATGTCCGCCGCACGCTGACGCCACAGCTATGCACCGACGCGGGAGCGACACGACTGTTGCTGGTCGATCTGGGCAACGGCCGCAACAGATTGGGCGGTTCAGCCCTGGCCCAGGTGCATGGCGTGATGGGGCACGACGTCCCTGATCTGGATGATCCGAATCAGCTGCGCGCGCTGTTCGATCTGGTACAGACACTGGCCCGCGAAGGTCGCGTGCTGGCCTACCATGACCGGTCCGACGGCGGTCTGCTGGCGACGCTGGTGGAGATGAGTTTCGCCGCTCATGTGGGTCTGGGGGTCACACTCGATAGCCTCGGCGGAGACCCGCTCGCGGCCCTGTTTAACGAGGAGCTCGGCGCCGTGCTGCAGGTCCGCGAGACGGATCTGGATGAGGTGTTTGAGTTGGCTGCAGAAATCGGTCTTGGTGATGCGTTGCATGACCTGGGCAGTGTCGCCGGGGACCAGCGGATCCGCATCGATCATGGTGGTCAAAGCCTGCTCGACGAGTCGCGGATAGATCTGCATCGGGCCTGGTCGGAGACGACCTTCCGCTTGCAGAGTCTGCGGGATCACCCCGACTGCGCGCGGGAGGAATACGACCGTTTGCTCGATGACGGCGATCCGGGTCTGTGGGCGCGGACCAGCTTTGATGTCGATGAGGATGTGGCAGCGCCCTTTATCAGCAGCGGCGCGCGTCCACGAGTGGCGGTGTTGAGGGAGCAGGGCGTCAATAGCCAGGTCGAGATGGCGGCCGCTTTTCACCGCGCCGGTTTTGATGCGATCGATGTGCACATGACCGATATCATCGCCGGACGCGCCGAGCTTGATCAGTTCAAGGGCCTGGTCGCATGCGGCGGCTTCTCCTACGGCGATGTGCTGGGCGCCGGCGAAGGCTGGGCCAAGACCATCCTGTTCAATCCCCGCGCGCGGGATCAGTTCGCGGCCTGGTTCTCCCGTGACGACAGTTTCAGTCTTGGAATCTGCAATGGCTGCCAGATGATGGCCGCACTCAAGGACCTGGTGCCTGGCGCCGCACACTGGCCGCGTTTTGTCGGCAACCGCTCGGAACAATTCGAGGCGCGTCTGTCCCTGGTCGAGGTTGGCGCGACGCCTTCGGTGTTTTTGGCAGGTATGAGCGGGTCGGTGCTGCCGATCGTGGTGTCACATGGCGAAGGGAGGGCGGAGTTTGCCGACGCCGGTCATCGACGCCAGTGTCTGGAATCGGGCACCGTAGCGATGAGCTATATGGATAATTACGGCAAGACCGCCAGCGCTTATCCGGCCAACCCCAACGGGTCTCCCGACGGCATCGCTGGTCTGACCAGCCTCGATGGCAGGGTGACGATCGCGATGCCGCACCCGGAGCGGGTGTTCCGCACGGTGCAACATTCATGGCATCCGGCTGGCTGGGGCGAAGATGGTCCGTGGATGCGGCTGTGGCGCAATGCCAGAGTCTGGCTCGGCTAGACGCCGTACGCCGCGTTACAGGTCTTGCGTAGCATCAGACCCATGTCTGTAAGCGTCATCTCCCTGGCGCGGCGCGCTGCGGCTGGCGCTGTTGGCAGTCTGATCGTGTTGAGCCTGTGGGTTCTCGCCGGCTGTTCGCAGGTGGAGACCGAAGCGCCCAGCCTGGTGTTGTTGATCGTCGTCGATCAGCTACGCGGCGATGTTTTCGATCAGTACGGCGACCGGCTCGATGGCGATGGTCTGCGCTTGCTGGTCGATAACGGCGTCCATTACCGGGAGGCTCATTTCCGCCACGGCATCACCAACACCGCCCCTGGCCATGCGACCATCGTCAGCGGCGCACACCCGGCGGTGCACGGGTTGGTCGGCAATAATTGGACCGATCCGAAAACCAATCGGACCGTCTACAGTGTTGAGGATGCGCGGCATCGCCTGCTTGGTGACCCGGCGCCAGGCGGAGAAGGCGTATCGCCGGCGCTGGTCACCGCCGAGACTCTCGGTGATGTGCTCGTAGAGCATAGCGATGGTGTCTCGCGTGTGTTCGGTGTGTCGATAAAAGACCGGGGCGCAATTCTGCTGGCCGGCCACGCCGGCAAGGCATTCTGGCATTCGCGCCGCAGCGGACGCTTTATCACCAGCGACTACTATTACTCGCGTGCACCCCAATGGCTTGAGAAATTCAACGCGGCGGAGCCTGCGGAGGCCTATCGACAGCGACCCTGGCGTCTGCTGCGCGAGGACGCGGACTATCGGTTTATCGACCAGGACGATCAGCCGTGGGAGCGCGACTACAAGGGACTGGGGCGGGTGTTTCCCCATGATCTGGCGGCCAGCAGCGACTACCATGGGGCGCTGCGCTTTACGCCCTACGCCGACCAGCTGACGCTGGCCGCGGTCAGTGCGCTGATGGAAGCGGAATCGATCGGCCAGGGAACCGCTCCGGATCTGCTCGCGATCAGCCTGTCCGCGACCGACTATGTCGGTCATGCCTTTGGCCCCGATAGCCTGGAAGCCGAAGACAACCTGTTCCGGCTCGACCGGACCATCAGTGCATTGCTGGCGCTGGCAGAGCAGCGGGTGGGACTGGAACATACGCTGGTGATCCTGACCTCAGACCATGGCGTGCCGTCGGCGCCTGAGTATCTGACGCTGCACGGGGAGCCGGCGGCACGGATCGAGACGCCGGCGATGGTCAGCCGATTCAACGCCGGTTTGCGCGCTGAATTCGGTCTGGACTACGACCCGGTCCTCCGCTTTCTCAATCCCTCCTTGTACCTCGATGTCCGGCGGCTGGAGACAGACGGTATCGATAGCGGGCAAATCGAGCGTGCGCTGGTCAGGCTCGCGCAGTCGGAGCCGGGCATACAATCCGCGTTTGCCAGCAGCGATATTGCGGCACGCCTTGACGTGGAGCCGCCGGAGCGGACCCTGGCCCGGGCCTCGATCCAGCCCGGCCGGTCCGGGCAGGTCTATCTGGTGCAGGTACCGGGCTGGCACCTGCACCCGAATCCGCAGCAGCAAGCGGCCATGCATGGCTCCCCACACCGTTACGATACGCATGTCCCGATCGTGATCATGGGCCCGGGTCTGGATCCACAGGCCGTGGAGAGGCCGGTGGGGGTGGAGAGTCTCGCTGCCAGCGTCGCCGCCTATCTCAGGATCAGAGCGCCGGCTCAGGCCAGCGCAACGGTGCTGCCGGAGCTGATCCTGACAGACGAGCGATGATGCGCTGGCCGGTGCTGACGCCGGGCGCACGCCGTCAACAGTGCAGTCGCCGCCGGCGTGGACCGCGATCGCTGCAGCCGGATCTGCGTTTGTCAGCGTCGTTCGCGCTACGTTAGGCTGACGGACGGGGAGCGCGGAACAGGTTCGGATTATGAACAAGACAGCCAACCAGAGCGGGCAAGGGCACGATGCCGGTACGCGTTACCGGGAGGGTGAGATCCACGCGCCGACCGGATCGACGCTGCAATGCAAGGGCTGGGTCCAGGAAGCTGCGTTGCGCATGCTGATGAACAATCTGGATCCGGCGGTGGCCGAGCATCCGCGGCAGTTGATTGTCTATGGCGGCATCGGCCGCGCGGCCCGAAACTGGGAATGCTATGACGCGATCGTCGCGACGCTGCGCCGGCTGGAAAACGACGAGACGCTGCTGGTGCAGTCGGGCAAACCGGTGGGTGTTTTCAGGACCCACGAGCTGGCACCACGGGTGCTGATTGCGAATTCGAACCTGGTCGGCAAGTGGGCCAACTGGGAACACTTCTTCGAGCTCGATCGCAAAGGCCTGATGATGTATGGCCAGATGACGGCCGGCTCGTGGATCTATATCGGCTCCCAGGGCATTGTCCAGGGTACCTACGAGACCTTCGCCGAGGCGGTAAGACAGCATTACGACGGTGAAGCTGGCGGCCGCTGGCTGCTCACCGGCGGTCTCGGCGGCATGGGCGGCGCACAACCGCTGGCGGCGGTATTCGCCGGTCTCAGCTGCGTTGCGGTGGAGGTTGATCCCAGCCGTATCGACAAGCGTCTCGAGACGGGCTATCTGGACCACGCGGCCAACAGTCTGGATGAGGCGATGGCCATACTCGACCAGGCGAGGGCCGAACGCCGCGCGGTGTCTATCGGTCTGCTCGGCAACGCTGCCGAGGTGTTTGAGCAGATCGAGCGCAGCGACCGGCCGCCGGATCTGGTGACTGACCAGACCTCCGCCCATGATCCGCTAAACGGATACATCCCGGTCGGCTATGACCTGGCCCAGGCGGCGGCACTGCGCGAACGGGATCCGCAGGCTTACGTACGTGAAGCCAAAGCCTCGATGGCGCGCCAGGTCAGGTCGATGCTGGCCTTCCATCATCGCGGTATCCCGACCTTTGATTACGGCAACAACATCCGCGCCATGGCCCAGGACGCGGGGGTCGAGAATGCCTTCGACTTCAAGGGATTTGTGCCGCTATATATCCGCCCGCTGTTTTGCGAGGGGATCGGACCGTTCCGCTGGGCGGCCCTGTCCGGCGATCCGGAGGACATCTATCGGACAGACGCCAGAGCCAAGGCGCTGTTTCCGGACAAGCCCGGTCTGCACCGCTGGCTCGATGCTGCGCGCGAGCGGATCCATTTCCAGGGTCTGCCGTGTCGTATCTGCTGGCTGGGATACAAGGAGCGCCATCAGCTCGGTCTGGCGATTAATGACATGGTCCGCAGTGGTGAGCTCAAGGCGCCCATCGTCATCGGCCGTGATCATCTTGATTCCGGTTCCGTCGCCTCGCCCAACCGCGAGACCGAGGGCATGCGCGATGGTTCCGATGCGGTCGCTGACTGGCCGCTTCTCAACGCGATGCTCAACACCGCCAGCGGCGCGTCCTGGGTGAGTTTTCATCATGGCGGCGGCGTCGGTATGGGCTATTCGCTGCATGCCGGGGTAGTCATCGTCGCGGATGGCAGTGAGCGCGCTGACCTGCAGCTGGAGCGGGTGCTGGTCAACGATCCGGGCACCGGCGTCATGCGCCATGCCGATGCCGGCTACGAGCGCGCGCTGGAGGTGGCGCGGGAGCGCGGTCTCGACCTGCCCATGGCAAACCGTTGACCGGGTGGCTCCGCTGCTTATGAGCCCAGCTGATCATCAGGCGGGCTCGCGGGCCATGGGTGTGGATGGCTGTCGCGGTGGCTGGTTCTTTTTCGCCAGCCACGGCACCGATTTCCGTTGGGGCCTGGCGACAAATTTCCGCGCGGCGCTGGATGGCGCGGCGCGAGGGTGTCGCGTGTTTGTCGATATCCCGATCGGGCTGACCGGACCATCCTGTCCGGTTCGACCCTGCGATACCCTGGCCCGGAGACGTCTGGGGCCTCGCGCGGCCAGCGTGTTTCCGACGCCCAGTCGTGCGTCTCTGGATTGTGCCGATTATGTCAGCGCCAGCAAACGCAATCAGCAGATCACCGGACGCAAGCTCTCGCGCCAGACCTGGAACCTGGTCGACAAGATCCGCCAGGTCGATATGACACTGGGCGAGCGGCAGGATGCGGAGCCGACCGTGCACGAATCTCATCCCGAGCTCTGTTTTGCGGCCTTTGCCGGTCGCCCGATGGTTCACTACAAAAAGACCGAGGCGGGCTTTGGCGAGCGTCTTGCAGTGCTAGACGACTGCTTCGCTGGCAGTCGGGCCATGGTCGATGTCGCGCTCGACTCAGTAAGCCGCGCCCAGGCCGCGCGGGATGATGTCGTCGATGCGCTGGTGCTGGCGCTCGCGGCGCGTCTGGACCCGGAGGATCTGGAAACCTTGCCCCCAGAGCCCGACCACGATCAGATCGGCCGGCGTATGGCGATCACCTGTCCGCGGACGCGATCGCAATGAGACGAATACCTGCCGCTGTGCTTTTTCCCGGCCTGATTTGCGTGGTGCTGGCCACCGCGGTGATTCCGTCGCGTGCAGACGATATGTCCGGGACGCCGCCAGCTGCCGCGCAGGAGGCGGTGGTCTTGCTGCATGGTCTCGGCCGCAATGCGGGTTCGATGGCGCTGCTGGAACAGCGTCTGAGCAGCGCAGCTTATGCGGTACATAACATCGACTATCCGTCGCGCAAGGCGCCACCGGAGGTTCTGGTCGGTCTGCTGGCGGAATCGGTCAACGCCTGCTGCAGCGAAGCCAGCAAGGTGCACTTCGTCACTCATTCACTCGGCGGGATTCTGGTCCGCGCGTATCTCGCTGCCGACATGCCTGCCAATGTCGGCCGTCTGGTGATGCTGGCGCCGCCCAACCGCGGCAGCGAATTAACCGACCTGCTGCGTGATCAATGGCTGTTTGAAACCGTAATGGGGCCTACGGCCCGGCAGCTCGGCACCGATCCGGACAGCCTGCCCAATCGCTTGCCCCCGCCGCCGGTCGAGACCGGCGTGATCGCGGGGACCGGTAGTGTCAACCCGATCGGTACGCTGGTGATCCCCGGGGAGGATGATGGCATGGTGTCGGTGTGCAGCACCTGGATCGAGGGGTTGACTGATTTCCTGGTGGTGCCGAAGACCCATGCTTTTATCATGCGCTCGACCCGGGTCACTGCCCAGGTGCTGCGCTTTCTGCGTACGGGATCGTTCGATCACGAGGGCGACGAACTGACTGCTGTTTATCTCGCTGGTTGCGAGACAGCGATCCGGCCAGCGGCTGACGCCGGGGAGGGCGTTGAGCCATGAGCCAGAACTCGCGATGGATTGAAACAGAGGTTGATGATCTGCGGATCCGGTTTGCCGAGCCACAGGACACCGGTTTGATATTGCAGTTTATCCGTCGGCTGGCGGAATACGAAAAGCTTGCGCACGAGGTAAAGGCCAGTGAGGACGGTCTCCATGACGCCCTGTTCGGGGCCAGGCCCAGTGCGGAGGCAGTGCTGGCCTACCATGGGTCCGACGCAGTGGGCTTCGCCATCTTCTACCACAACTTCTCCACCTTCCTCGGCAAGCCCGGTCTGTATCTCGAGGACCTGTTCGTGGAGCCTGCAACCCGCGGTCTCGGCGTCGGCAAGGCGCTGCTGCTGTTTCTGGTGCGGCTCGCCCGGCAGCGCGGATGTGGACGAATGGAATGGTCAGTCCTGGACTGGAATACCACGGCGATCAATTTTTACCGGGCGCTGGGCGCAGTGCCGATGGACGACTGGACCGTATTCAGGTTGGGCGAGCCCGCCATGGCCAAACTGACCAGGGCTTCGCCCGAAGCAGACTAATCTGGTTCCGGTGGCTTGGATGCACGAAACCAGGTGCCGGCCGCAAAACGTCCCCGCCAGTCGAGGGCAAAACTCAGATAGTAAGCCAGCATCAGATACGAGCCGATCCACTGGGCGGGTCGGCCGATCTCGCGGATGCCGAGCAATCGGGCGGCGATGACGATGAGCAATATCAGCGTCTGGCCGCCGACGATCCAGCGCTTCCAGCGCAGCGAGCGGGCAGGGACCAGGCCGGGCTCGCGTCGGGCGAGTCGCCCGCTCTCGAGCGTGGCCAGCATCTGCGCCGCATAGGCGCACAAGAAATAGACCGATGCGCCCAGCGAATGGAGGATCCAGGCGGTCTCCTCGCTGCCCTGGAGCATCAGTTCCGAGAACAGCAGTGCAACAGACGCGGTCATGCCCAGGCCCATGATGCGACGGGCCCGGTGCCGGCCTTTGTCGTGCACCGCGTGGATGGAAAACCATACGCCGGCCAGCCTCCAGACCCACAAGAGGATCCCGCAGACCAAAACCATGCCAACGCGAAAGACGAAGGACTCTGGCGGCTGCAGGCCGGTATGAGTGATGTCCGTGCAGGTGCCGGCGGGCGGCAGGCACCAGGCGACGTGTCCGTTTATCGCTGCCGACAAGTAGGTGACCACGAACAGGGTGGCCGGGATCAGCGCCGCCAGCACAGCCATGCGCGCCGGCGAGACCGAGGTCATCATCAATGGTCCCGTCGTTGCCGGTTGTCCCGGCCTGTCCGTCATCCCGCCATCCCGGTGGCATAAGGTGTGCGGGCGGGGCCAGAGCTGACCAACGGCCGGATCACTGGTGGCGCGCCGGACCGACGCCAGAGTCGCCGGGGCGACGATAGATCGCCGATGCGCCGAGCCGCGGCGAAAGTTGTTTCATCCGTCGCTGGTTTCGCTGAGCCCATAAGTCCGTGCTTCGAATTTTCAGTGGCCACCGGCACCGGAGCCGGATCTGATCACCGGCCGTGGAGACCGGCCTACCATAACCGATTGTCCGGGTGTCCGAGCAAGCGCCGCGCACCGGGCTGGTGACAGACTGCCGTGGATCGCCAGATGACCGATCCCGCGCGCTGGCCTATCCTGTGACTGTGGTTTTGTTGCGACGCGCTGAAGCCAGATCATGGCCGCGGGCATACCGATGCGAACGAGCGAAAAAATCCGTCTCCTGGCCGACGTCATCCGCTGGCGTCTGAGCTGGGACCGCCGCGATCTGGACACGACTCCAGCGGGTCTTTCCGGGAAATTTGTTACCGGCGCCGAGGCCGCTGCGCGGATTCCCGACGGAGCCACGGTCATCAGTTGCGGTATGGCGGGCAATGCGCGCTGCTCGAGCTTTTTTTGGGCGGTCAGCGAGGCCTTCGTCCGTCGCGGTCGTCCCCGCGATCTGACCTGGATCTCGGTCGGCGCTCAGGGCGGTCGCGGCAAGGCGCCGGGGACGGTTGAGGAACTGGCCCGTTCCGGGCTGCTGCGCCGCTACATCAGCGGTCATGTTGAGACCGCGAAGGGGTTGCTGGCACTCGCCGAGTCCGATCGTCTGGACCTGCATGTGCTGCCGCAGGGTGAGCTGGCCTTGCTCATCGAGGGTCAGGGAGAGGGTCGCGAACGGTTACGCAGCGGCACCGGCGTCGACACCTTTCTCGACCCTCGCTGTGGTCCTGGCTCAGCGGTCTGCAGCCGCGATGACCTGCAGCTGATCCGTGCGCTGGGTGACGAGCTGGAGTATCAGCTGCCGCTGATCGACTGCGCGTTGTTCTCAGCCGCTGCGGCAGATCCGTCCGGCAACGTCTATCTGACCGATATGGCGACCCTGACCGAGACCCGGGAAGCGGTGCGCGCGGCGCGGCACAACAACGGTTTGGTGATGGCGGTGGTGGCTGAAGTATGTAGTGAAGACCCTGATGCGCCGCGAGTGGAGGCCGGCGACGTGGATGCCATCGTCGTCAATCGTTGGAACGAGCAGACAGTGATGGCGCCACAACGTCGGCCCTGGCGGCTGTTCTGCCCGGGCGGGGATGGTGACGACCGCGCGGCGATAGAGAAGCTACGCCTGGTCAACCGCCTGCTGCACATCACGCCGGTCCGTGGGCCGGTGGATCTGGCGCTCGGGCGGCTCGGCGCGAAGCTCTTTGCGCAGGTCGTTGCCCCGGGCGCCCATATCAATATCGGCGTCGGCTATCCGGAGGAAGTCTGTCGCGAGGTCTATGAGAGCGAGCTCCATCACGACCTGGTCTTTACCACCGAGACCGGTGTCTATGGAGGTCTGCCGGCGCCGGGCATCTATTTTGGCGGCGCGGTAAACCCGCAGCGCTTCGAGTCGTCGGCCTGGATGTTCCATCATTACCGCGAGCAACTGGATGCCGCCGTGCTCGGCATCCTCGAAGTGGACAGCCAGGGCAACGTCAATGTCTCGCGCCGCGGACCGCGGATCGTGAATTATGTGGGACCCGGTGGGTTCCCCACCATCGTCGATTGTGCTCGTACGGTGATCTTTGTCGGCAACTGGATGACCGGCGCCCGCTGGAAGGTCGAGGGAGAGAAAATCCGTCTGCTGCGCGCCGGGCGGCCGAAATTTGTCGACAAGGTCGCCGAGGTCACGTTCAATGGTCAGCGCGCGTTGGCGGACGGCAAGCGCGTCTATTATGTGACCCCTGTGGGGGTTTTCCGTCTCGGCGATGCGGGCCTGGAGCTGATCTGGCTAATGCCCGGGGTCGATCTGGAGCGGGACGTGCTGGCGCATTCCGGCGCGCGGCTGCAGGTAGCGGAGCCGCTGAGGCAGGTGGACGGATCCGTGGTCAGCGGACGTGGGTTCGTGCTGGACTGGCACGCGGACTGAGCGCGCGGTCAGGGATTCTTTGGACACAGGCGGAGACAGAGCTATGCATGGTGGCGATCGCGTTGCCGAGATACTCAAGGCCCAGGGAGTGCGCTGTGTATTCACCCTTTGCGGCGGCCATGTTTCGCCGATCCTGACCGGCGCGCGAGCCCGGGGGATCCGCGTCATCGACACGCGGCACGAGGCTACGGCGGTGTTCGCGGCCGACGCGGTGGCCCGGATAAGCGGGACCCCCGGGGTAGCCGTCGTGACCGCGGGGCCCGGCCTCACCAACAGTGTCACCGCGGTCAAGAATGCGCAGCTTGCACAATCACCGCTGATCATTATCGGCGGGGCCACCGCCACCGTTCTCAAGGGCCGGGGCGCACTCCAGGACATCGATCAGGTGGCTCTGATGGGGCCACACGTGAAACAGGTGCTGGTGGTCGACCGCATCCGCGAGCTGGTGCCGAATCTGGAGCGAGCTTTTGCCATTGCCAAGTCCGGCGTGCCCGGACCGGTTTTTGTCGAGTGCCCCGTCGACCTGCTCTACCCGGAGGATGTGGTCAGGGACTGGTACGGCGTGGCCAAACGCGGCGGGGGTCTCGCCGGCCGCGCCCAGCGCTTCTATCTGCGGCGTCATCTGGCGCGGATGTTTGACGATCGTCTTGGGCGGCGACCCGGACCCGCGATGATAGAACCGGTGCCTGGCGCAGTCTCCGCACAGGTGCTGAGCGTGGCGCAGAAATTGCGCAGCGCCCGGCGGCCATTATTGATCGTCGGCAGCCAGGCGGTATGCGAGCCGGAGCGGGTCGCCAGCGTGGCCGAAGCGGTCGACCGTCTTGGTATCCCGGTCTATTTGTCCGGCATGGCGCGAGGATTGCTGGGTTCGCGGCACCCGCGGCAGTACCGCCATCGTCGTCGCGATGCGCTGAAGACCGCCGATCTGGTGATCCTCGCCGGCGTCCCTTGCGACTTCAGGCTCGACTATGGCCGCCACATCCGCCGCGGTGCGGTGCTGGTCAGCGCCAATCGCAGCCGCGACGAACTGCGCCTCAACCGCAAACCGGATGTCGGTCTGCTGGCCGACCCGGGTAGTTTTCTCGCCGATCTCTCGCGGGCGGCGCCGGCGGCGGGCGGTGCCTGGTCCGAGTGGCGGGAAGAACTCGACGCGAGAGAGGAAGAGCGCGCGGAGGGGATTATCGAGGATGCGGCCCGCTCGGGTGAATTTGCCAATCCGCTAGCGGTCTGCAGTGGTGTCAACGAGATCATGGCGGAGGACAGTCTGGTCGTCGCCGATGGCGGTGATTTTGTCGGCACGGCATCCTACATCGTGCGCCCGAAAGGCCCGTTGCGCTGGCTCGACCCCGGTGTGTTCGGCACCCTTGGCGTCGGCGCAGGATTCGCCCTTGGCGCCGCCGTCAGTCGTCCGGGGTCCCAGGTGTGGGTGCTGTTCGGGGATGGCTCACTGGGCTACAGCCTGGCCGAGTTTGATACGTTCGTGCGTCACCAGATCCCGGTGATCGCCGTGGTCGGTAACGACGGATGCTGGAGCCAGATCGCGCGGGAACAGATCAAGCTGCTCGATGACGATGTAGGCGTGATGTTGGCGCGTAGCGACTATCATCGGGTGGTGGCCGGGTTTGGCGCCAGTGGCCTGGTTATCCACAACGATGCCGAGATCAAGGACGTGCTGACCCAGGCCTGCGATATCGCTCGCGACGGGCATCCGGTGCTGGTCAACGCGCTGCTCGGGCGCAGCGATTTCCGCGAGGGTTCGATCTCGATTTGAGCGCGATCTGCTGCCGGCCAGGGTCAAACGTCGTCTATACTGCCGCGCAGTTGCGAATCACTATCCACCAGCCCGGTCACGGTTATGGTTGAGTTCCTGGTCTTGTTGCTGGCCATCGTGCTGGTGAACCTGCCTTTTGGCTATTGGCGCGAGGGCGTAAGGAAGTTTTCTCCGGCCTGGTTTGTCGCCGTCCACGCCGCGGTGCCGATCATAGTGGTGCTGCGTATGGCCCTCGGTATCGAATGGCGCCTGGTCAATCTGCCGCTGATGGTGGTCGCGTATTTCGGCGGTCAGACGATCGGTGCGCGGATGCGGAGAAGAAGAGGACAGATACGTGGGCAAGACTGATATGGCATTGGCGATAGCGGTTCGCTTCGATGCGCGCCTGGAGTCCGAATCTCTGGATGGTCGCTTGTTATTGTTGTTATCTACCGCCGATGACACCGAACCGCGTTTTCAGGTAACACCGGGCGTCGATGCGATCCAGCTCCACGGTATCGACGTTGAAGGTCTGGCCCCCGGGGAGTGGGCGACGATCGATGGCTCGGTGTTCGGCTATCCGATCGCCAGCCTGTCTGCTCTGCCGCCCGGGGATTACGTGGTGCAGGCGGTGCTGCACCGTTACGAGACCTTCAACCTGGCCAGCGGACATACGGTCAAGCTGCCGATGGATCGGGGCGAAGGACAGCAATGGAATCGGGCGCCCGGCAACCTGTTCAGCACGCCGCGCACGCTGCGCATAGACCCGGCGCGAGAAGCCCGGATCGAGATCGAGCTGGATCAGCGCATCCCGCCCATTGAGCAGCCCGCCGACACGCCGCATGTGCGCCACATCCGCATCCAGAGTCAGTTATTGACCGAGTTCTGGGGGCGGCCGATGTATCTCGGTGCCCATGTGCTGCTGCCCCATGGCTTTGACGAACATGCAGACGCCCGCTATCCGCTGGCCGTGTTTCAAGGGCACTTTCCGGCCGATGTCAGCAGCTTTCGCGAGACGTCGCCGGACCCGGATCTGCAGCCGGAGTTCAGCAAGCGTTTCAACATCGACGGCTACAACCGCATCGAGCAGGAGGAAGCCTGGCGTAATTACCAGCGCTGGATCGAGCCGGATCAGCCACGCATGCTGGTGGTCGAAATCCAGCACCCGACCCCTTATTACGACGATTCTTATGCGGTCAATTCCGCCAGCATGGGACCCTGGGGCGACGCCATCACCTATGAGCTTATCCCGTACATCGAAGAGCAGTTCCGCGGTATCGGCGAGGGTTGGGCGCGGTTTTTGTATGGCGGTTCGACCGGCGGCTGGGAGGCGCTGGCGGTGCAGATCTTCTACCCGGATGAGTACAACGGTGCGTTCGCCGCTTGTCCCGACCCGGTGGATTTTCGCGCCTTTACCCAGGTCGACATCTACCAGGACAGCAACGCCTATTTCGTCGAGGGGCCGTTCCGCAGAGTTTGCCGGCCCGGCCATCGCAACGCGCTGGGCCACGTGACCGCGACGCTGCAGGACTACAACCATCTCGAGCTGGTGCTCGGTACTCGCGGTCGCTCCGGCGAGCAGTTCGACATCTGGCAGGCGGTCTCTTCACCTCAGGGCGATGATGGTTATCCGCGACCGATCTGGGACAAGCTGACGGGCGAAATCGATCATCAGGTGGCCGAATACTGGCGCGAGCACTTTGACCTCCGCCATATCCTCGCCCGCGACTGGAAGACGCTTGGGCCCAGGCTAGAGGGCAAACTCCACGTCTATGTCGGCACCATGGACAACTACTATCTGAACAACGCCGTGTATCTGCTCGAGGAATTTCTCAAAAATACCACTGATCCCTATTTTGGCGGTGAGGTCGACTACGGCTGTCGCGCGGAGCATTGCTGGAACGGTGACCACGACAATCCGATCTGGATTTCCCGTCTGCGTTACGCCACGTTCTATACGGACAAAATCGTGCGGCGGATCGAGGCGTCTGCACCACCCGGCGCAGATCTGAGTAGCTGGCGGTATTGAGTGAATCGGGGATACGAGGAGAGCTTGTGAACGCATACCAGAGAATGTTTGGCTGCGGCCCGTTCGGGTCGGCTCTGAGTCTGGGCTTGCTTTTCGTGGCCATGCTGGTGGCCCGCGAAACGCCGCAGGGATGGCTGGCGATCCCGCAGGGCGTGCGCACGGTGGCCCTGAATCTCGGTGCCGCGGGGGCTTTTGCGCTGATCGTGTGGAGCACGCGGACTCTGCGGCCGGCGGACCGCGGCAACAAGCTCTGTACGAGCGGGCCGTTCCGTTTTGTGCGCCATCCGCTGTATGCCAGTTTCCTCAGCTGGTTCAATTTCGGTCTGGCAATCTACATCGGGCACGTCGTGTTTTTTTTGTGGGCGTTGCTGCTCCACCCGCTGTGGCTGTGGGCCGTGCGTAAAGAAGAAGCGGCGATGGCGGCGGAGTTCGGCAAGTCCTGGGACGAGTACGCCAGACGCACCGGCTGTTTTGTACCCAGGCTCGGGGCCCTGATGGGTCGTTAACAGCCGCCGCGCCTGGCGCTCGTCCCGCTGGCGATATGCGCCAGCTACGTTCCTCAACGTGTCCGCTCAGCGCCGCCGTGCCTGATCGCGGTAGTGACGCCGCGTGTAGTGTCGCGAGACATCCCACTCACTATCGCTCCGGTAAGCGCGTCTGCCGCCGTCGTAACGGTTGGGGACCGCGCATGCGCGATGGTCATGGTGGGCTGCCAGATGCAGGCGTTGTCGCCGCTGCATCGCGCGCCAACGGTGGACCTGTCGGCGGTACTGATAGCTATGCCGCTGGTTGAGATAGCCGTGGCGAGCGTCCCGATGATGTTGCAGCGTGCTGCCGACGGCCGTTCCCAGCAGGAAAGAGGCCGCATGGTCATCGTGCGCGTTCGCCACGGAACTCGCCAGGGTCAGGCTCAGCGCCAGCGCGCCAAATATGAATAATCGTGTCATGAGGATGGCTCCTGTTCTGCCTTTCGCGACTCCAGCATCCGCCGGCGCGACTGAACCGGGCCTGAACGCGTGGACGTTTTTTAAGCAGTGGTCACCGTGCTAGGATCGAGGCAAGCTGTCACGGAGCGGGTGCTACAAGCCGGAGGTAGTGTCATCCCATGGATCGTCGTCGTTTCATCAAGCTTTGCGCCACTGCCAGCGCCCTCGTGGCGGCCCGGCCGGCGACCCTGGCGGCGACGCCGGGACCGCTGCAGCCGGCGCGCCCGTCGCGTCTCGTTCACCGCGACGGGGCGGCGCTCGCGCCAGGAGATCTGGAGGTGGGCCGCAGCTATGTGTTCCATTACCCTTATCTGGCCACGCCCTGTTTCCTGATCGATCTCGGCGAACAGGTGGATCCGACCGAGGGCCTGATCACCGAAGACGGCCAGCAGTACCGCTGGCAGGGTGGGTCAGGGCCGCGACGCTCGGTGGTCGCGTTCTCGGCGATCTGCGCGCACAAGATGAGTTATCCGACGCCGAGCGCCAGCTTTATCAACTACCGGCATGCGCCGTTCAGCTATATCGACGATGCGCGGCAAAGGAACCATCGGGAGCGGGTGATCTACTGCTGCTCGGAAGGCAGCGCCTATGATCCCGCGGCTGGCGGTCGGGTGCTCGGTGGTCCGGCTCGACAGCCCCTGGCGGCGGTAGCGCTGGCCTACGATGAGCAAGACGGCGCGTTCGTGGCCACCGGCACGTACGGCGGCGACATGTTCGAACGCTTTTTCGACGAATTCGGTTTTCAGCTTGCCCTGCAGCATCGGACCGATGACATCCGTCGTCCGGTAGATGGCAGCACCGAGGTCCTGCCACTCGAGGATTACAGCGCCAGCTCCCGTCAGTGCTGAGGCGTCGGGACCGACGCCCTCGGCGACCCGGGGCCAAGGTGCTCGGCAGCGGTCAGTCGGGCGGCGATTTCCTCGTAACCCATCATCGCAGCCACCGCGGCCGGCGTCCGTCCGGCGCTGTCTGTCAGAGCCGGATCCGCGCCAGCGGTCAGTAACGCGGCCACCATGTCCGCCTGACCTTCGCCGGCGGCGATATGCAGCGTCGTGGCACCGGATTCTTCTCTCGCAGCCAGATCCATGAGGCCGGTATCCAGCAGCGCCTGCACGGTATTCTTGTGACGTCCGGTGAGGGCGCGCATCAACGGCGTCCAGCCGTAACCATCGGCCAGATTGGGTTCTGCTCCGGCCTCGATCAACAGCAGCGCGGCCGCGGTGTTGCCCTTGGCCGAGGCCAGCAACAGCGCGGTCCAGCCCAGTCGGGCAACTGCGTTCAATTGCGCGCCGCAGTAGATCAACAGTCGGATCACCGGCACGCTGCCGCCGGTTGCGGCAAACATCAACGGCGTACCCAGATGTTCGCTGCGGGCGTTGACGTCCGCGCCCGCTTCGATCAGGTCCTCGACCAGAGCAACATCGCCGGCTTGCGCGGCGATCATCAACGCGGTCTTGCCGTCCCCGCCGGCGAGGTCCGGGTCCGGGTTCGAGCTCAGCATGTGTTCGAGACTGGTCAGGTCCTTTTTCTTTATCGCATCCGACCAGGCTTCGGCGTCGGCCGGCACGGCGGGTCTGCCAGCGCATCCCGACACCAGCAACATCAGCAGCAGCGGTGTCGCATACCGCCATGCGGACGCAGCGCCCGACCGGGGCAACCGCCGGCGCAGCGCGCAACGGATCTGCCGGGCCATCATGAGCTCAAACCATACCGCGGATGCGACCGTCGACCAGATCCATGCGCGTGGCCTGCGGTACGGCGGGAAGTCCGGGCATGCGCACGACATCGCCGACCAACGGCACCAGATAACCGGCTCCGGCAGATAACAGCACGCGGCGGATCTTGAGTTCGAAATCCTCCGGTCGGCCGACCACGGTTGCATCGCCGGTAAATGACAGCGGCGTCTTGGCGACACACAACGGCAGCGATGAATAACCGAGCCGCTCGATGCGTTCGATGTCACGCTCCGCCGGGCTTTCATAGGTGACCAGACTCGCGCCGTACATGGCGCTGGCGACCCGGTGCAGTTTGGCCTTGACCGGCTCGCTGCGGGAGTAGAGCGGATCGAACTTCCTGCTCGGCTGTTCGGCATGGCGTAGTACCGTCTCCGCCAGTTCGACCGCGCCGTCGCCACCGCGCTGATACAAATCGGTGACCGAGCAGGCCACCTGGTGTTTTTCGCAGGCTCGCTGGATCACCGCCACTTCTTCGTCCGTATCGGCATCGAAACGGTTGATCGCGACCACCGGCACCTTGGCAAAGGTCTTGACCGATTCGATGTGGCGGCCAAGATTGCCGAGTCCGCGTTCGACGGCCTTCGCATCGGGCGAGTCCAACTGGGTTTTGCTCACGCCGCCGTGGCGCTTTAGCGCGCGCACCGTGGCCACCAGCACTACCGCGGCAGGATCCAGCCCGGCATTGACGCACTTGATGTCAAAAAACTTCTCGCCGCCTAGATCGAAACCGAAGCCAGCCTCGGTGACAGTCCAGTCCGCATGATTCATCGCCATGCGGGTTGCGACCAGCGAGTTACAGCCGTGGGCGATATTGGCGAAGGGCCCGCCGTGGACCAGCGCGGGGACGCCTTCTGAGGTCTGCACCAGGTTGGGCAGCATCGCGTCGCGCAGCAAGGTCATCATCGCGCCGACGGCGCCCAGATCACCCGCTGTGAATGGCATGCCTTCGCGGGTTTCCGCGATGATCAACCGTTCCAGTCGCGTGCGCAGGTCCTCGTAATCCTCGGCCAGACACAGCGCGGCCATCACCTCGGACGCCGGCGTGATCTCGAACCCGGTCTCGCGCGGCACGCCCTGGATCGGACCGCCAAGGCCGAGCACGATCTGGCGCAGCGAGCGATCATTGAGATCTATCACACGCGGCCAGAGGATATGCCGCGGATCCAGGTGCGGCGGTCGGTCCCGGTGCAGGTGGTTGTCCAGCAGCGCAGCGAGCAGATTGTGCGCCGCGGTTACCGCATGGAAGTCGCCGGTGAAGTGGAGATTGATGTCATCGGCCGGGACCAGGCTGGAGAGGCCGCCACCGGTCGCACCGCCCTTCATGCCGAAGGTCGGTCCCAGCGATGGCTCGCGCAGCGTCAGACAGACACCGCGGCCGAGTTTCGCCAGGCCCTGACTCAGACCGATCGAGACCGTGGTCTTGCCTTCGCCGGCGCCGGTGGGCGTCATCGCGGAGACCAGGATCAGCTTGCCCGGCGAACCGCCGGCGCCGATGGCCTCGAGGCGGATCTTGGCCTTGTCCCTGCCGTAAGGCAGCAGGTATTCCTCGTCAACACCAAGGCTTGACGCCACCTCGCGGATCGGACGCGTCGTGCTCATGACGAACTCCTGTTGCCAACGGAAATCGCGCTTGAGCCTATTGCACTGCCAGCCGTCCGTCCACTGTCGCCGATGCATGTTGCGGTGGACCGTGGCTGGAGGTCATCATCCAGCTTCGACAAACGGAGACAGACGGATGGCGGAGTGGATCATCGAGACGGCACGGCTCGGCCTGCGCCGGCTGCGACCTGACGATCTGGCGCAGATCCGCCGTATGCCTTGGCTGGACGCAGAGCGGGTGCTGCATCGCAGTCTGGAGGAGTACGAGCGGGTCGGTCATGGCTTTTTGGCCGTCATCCTCCGCACCAGTCGTGAGTTCGTTGGCGTCTGTGGTCTGCTCGACCAGGAAATCGAAGGGCGCAGGGAAGCCGAGGTCGGCTATCATCTGATCGAGGCTTTTCATGGACAAGGGATCGCGACCGAGGCGGCCCGAGGCGTGATGGACTATGCCGCGGAGGCGATGGGTCTGCGTCGGATCGTATCGTTTATCGAGCACCACAACGACCGCTCGGCCCGGGTCGCGGCGAAGAACGGTCTGGTCTATGAACGTGACGAGTTGTTCAGGGATATCCTGGTGAGGGTTTTTGTCGCCGACCCTTCTGTCGGTCGCGGCGGCGGCGCGACCGCCTCGATGGAGTCTCTGGCAGTCGACGGCATTGGCGGGACTCCCCGGGCATGATCCGCACCCTGGCCGTGGCAGTGCTGCTGGCCGGATCGGCCTATCTGCTGTTTTGGCCGGTGCCGATCGATCCGGTCGTATGGGAACCAGGGCCCGACCGGCAGGATCCCTTGTTTGACGCACGTCAGGCACTGGATCGCTCGGTCATCCTGCTCGAAGGTGCCGGTAGCGGCCCGGAGGATGTGGCGCTCGGTCCGGACGGTGCCTACTACGCTGGGATGCTCGACGGACGCATCCTCCGCTTTGATGACGACGGCTGGTCAGTGTATGCCGATACCGGGGGTCGGCCTCTGGGTCTGCAGTTTGATCATGTCGGTCGGCTGATCGTGGCCGATGCGCTGGCCGGCTTGCTGGCGATCGACCCCGGCGGTGAGATCGAGGTATTGGTACGCGAGATCGAGGGCGTGCCGATGTTGTTTCCGGACGATCTGGATATCGCCGCGGACGGCACCATCTGGTTTACCGATGCCTCCCGGCGTTTCGACGTGCATCACTGGGAGCTGGATTTTTGGGAGGGGCGCGGTACCGGCCGGCTACTCAGTTTTGAACCGATCAGTGGCAATCTCACCGTCCACCTCGACGGGCTGATGTTCGCAAACGGCGTCGCTCTTGGCCCCGATGACAGTTTCGTCCTGGTCAATGAGACGCTGACCGCGCGCACGACCCGGCTTTGGCTAAAGGGGCCGGACCAGGGGCAGACGGATTTCTTCCTCGAGGGTCTGCCCGGCTATCCGGACAACCTGTCCTTTGATGGTGAGCTGTTCTGGATCGCCTTGCCTTCACCACGGCAGCCTGCTATCGAACACCTCGCCGATCGACCCTGGCTGCGCGCGCTGTTGCAGCGGCTGCCTGCGCGCTGGCGCAAGATCGAGCTGCCGCCGCTAGGCTGGGTGATCGCCGTGGATGCCGCCGGTCGGGTGCGCGAGAGTCTCCAGGACGACACGGGCCGGTGTTTTTCCATCACCAGCGTCAACCGTTTTGGAGACGAACTGTTGATGGGCAGTATCGCCATGCCCCATGTCTGTCGTTTTACCGTGGCCGGAACCGGCAAGGCGGCCGGCAGCCGTATGGCCGGCCGTTAACGCCACGCCGTACCGTAAACATCGATGCTGCGATGCGGCTAGAAAATCTGGTGCAACGGTCTATAGTTTCGTGACCGCCGCCCGGGTGGGGTAATACCGCCACCATCCCCGCGGCGCAATTGGGGGAAGAACAATGCACTACAAGAAAATGGCGCTCGCCTTGCTGGCGGTCGCCGGGCTGATGCTCGCGCCGCTGGCGGCTTTCAGCGCTGATGATCCGAACCTGGCCAGGATGTGGGTGGTGACGCCCAAGCCGGAGATGAGCGACAAACTGGAGGAGGCCATGAAGGCCCATAATGCGTGGCGGGTCGAGCACAAGGATCCCTGGGGCTGGAACACCTACCACACGGTCACCGGCGATGGACTGGGCGCCTGGTATATCCGCAGCGCGGGGCATTCCTACGCGGACCTGGATGCTTATGGCGACAGCGAGTTCTCGAAAAAGGCGTGGAAGCACTGGATGGAGACGGTCGATCCCTATGTAGAGACCTACGCCGGACATCTGGCGGAATTTGCGCCGGAGATCAGCCACTGGCCTGAGGGCTCCGGACCCTACGAGTGGTTCTGGGTCTATACCTATCACCTCAAACCGGGCGGCGGTCGGCCCTACTTTGCTGCCGTCAAAGCCATCACCGACGCGCTGCGCGAAGCGGGCTGGGATGAAGTGTGGTCGTTTATCTGGCAGCTCGACGGAGACGTCCCGGCTATGAGCCTGGTGATCCCGGAAAAGAATTGGGCTGGCTTTGCGGGACCCGAAGAGGGCGCCCGCGACACGCTTGCCAAGGCCTTGGGCGAGGACAAGGCTGACGCCATGTGGGGAGCCATGTACGCGCAGATCAAATCCGCAACGAGCACGATCTATCATCGGCATGCGGACATGTCCTATGAGGGTGCCGCACAGTAACGGACCGCAGCGATCGGCATATCGCTGTAATGGAAGCGCGCCCGTTTGGGCGCGCTTTTTTTGTCGCTATCCGTCGCTGACTCAGCACCGCAGGTGGCGGCCGACGACGGGGCCCCGCACCGTGCGTGCTATGCTCAAAGGCGACGCCGGGGGGCGGCTTTCGACGGGGGCGGGGACATGGATGCAGCGGCCGATATCGGCGTCTTGTTCGACAGGCATTTGCAGCGCCTGCGACGGGACTACGCCCAGGCCATGGAAACCTCTGCTCATGAGGGTGCCATCATCGCGTCAGGCGCGCCTGCGTATCGCTTCGAAGATGATCAGACCGTGCCGTTCCGGATCAATCCCCGCTATCGACAATGGGTCCCCGCCGGTGAGCACACCCATTCCTTTCTCGTCATCCGCCCGGGCCAACGACCGCGGCTCATCTGCCACCAGCCTCGCGATTACTGGCATGTAGTGCCGGCGCCGCCGAGCGGGTTTTGGACCGCCCATTTCGACATCGAATGTGTTGCTTCTGCCGAGGCCGCGATCTCCGCCTTGCCGCCGGAGCGCGCGGAGATGGCGTGGCTCGGGGAGTTCAGCGAACCGCCTGCCGGGGTTGGCGCCGAACAGATCAATCCGCCCGCGCTGACAGCATGGCTGGATTATCATCGGGTGCATAAGACTGAGTACGAGATCGCCTGTCTCGAGAACGCCAGTTCGATCGCCGCCGGTGCGCATCTCGCGGCCCGGGACACCTGGCGCGCCGGTGGCTCCGAGTTTGAAATCCACCTGGCCTACCAGCGGGCGGCAGGCCAGAACGAGCAGCAGCTGCCATACAACAACATCGTCGCCGTCAACGAACATGGCGCCACGCTGCATTACGATATCTTCGATCATCGTCCGCCGCCGGCTGCGCACTCGTTCCTGATCGATGCCGGGGCTGGCTGCAACGGTTATGCCGCGGATATCACCCGGACCTGGCCTGCTGGCGACGGCTTGTTTGCCGATCTGGTGTCGGCGCTGGACCTTGCGCAGCGTGACTTGATCGCCGGCATCCATCCGGGGCAGGCCTATCTGGATCTGCATCTGCAGGCCCATGACGACATCGCCGACATCCTGTCGCAGCTCGGATTGGTCGAGATGAGCGCGGAGAGCATGGTCGCAAGCGGCGTGACGTCTGCGTTCTTCCCCCATGGTCTCGGACATCATCTCGGTCTCCAGGTCCACGACCGGGGCGGCAAGCTGGCTGATCCGGCCGGCACGCTGATCCCGCAACCTGCGGATCACCCGTTCCTGCGCAATCTGCGCACGGTCGAGCCGGGCAACGTGTTTACGATCGAGCCGGGTATCTATGTGATCGAGCAGCTGCTGGCGCCGCTGCGAGAACGTATCGAGGGGCGCAGCGTGAACTGGGATCGGGTGGCGGAAATCGCCCCCTGCGGCGGTGTGAGGATCGAGGACAATGTGGTCGTCACCACCGCCGGTGTGCGCAATCTGACCCGCGACGCCTTCGACCGGATCGAGTCTGGCTAGGCGATTTGTCTGCGTGCCTGACCCGGCAAACATGGTGCGGCAGCTACACTGGTGAAGACAGGGCGCCGGGCGCGGCCCGGCCGGAGAGCGTGACATGACAGCCAACTACCTCGAGCAGCTGGCGGCGGAATGGTACGAATACAGCGGGTATTTCGTGCGCAGAAACGTCCCCGTCGGCCCCAAGCCCGGCGGCGGGTTTGACACCGAGCTGACTATCCTTGCGGTTCATCTGGACCAGCGCCGCGTGGTCCAGGTGGAGCCGTCGATGGATGCGCACAGCTGGGAGAAGCGGGAAAAACGCTACCGCGACCGCTTCGATGCGGGCCAGCGCTTCATCCCGGGGCTGCTCGGGAATTTCGAGCCAGCTGCGCCGATCCGGCAGGTTGCGTTAATCGGTCTTGGCAGTCGTCTCAACCACCCTACGCTCGGTGGCGGAGAGGTGCTGACCTTGCCGGATTTTCTCGCCGAGATTATCGCCTCGGTGGGCGAGGTTGCGGATGCCAGCGGCGCCGTTCCTCAGCAATACCCGATCCTGCGCACGCTGCAATTCGTGGCTGAGAATCGTCGCTCGGTGATGGCGGCTCTGCTCGATCAGGATCCGCGTCAAATCGGTTTTTGATGAGACCCGCAGCAGGCTGACGACGCGGGCGGACCTGAGACTTCGCCCGATCGGGCGGATGCGTCAGTGGCCAACGCGGATTCAGGCCGTGGAGCGGTTGCCTTCCGGGAGCGCCTCGGCGCCGGCATCCTCGGTCAGATAACGACGCATCATCATCGCCTGCTGCAACTTACCCTTGCGCACATAGGATTGATAAAGGATGTCGCGCATAAACTCCATCAGCACGCCGGCCTGGGAGCCGTTCAGCATCGGCAGGGTGTCGAGCTGGTCGTCGCTGTCGAACAGGATCTGGCGGACCAGGTCGAATGTATCCTCGTCGACTTCCGCCATGTCGCGGATGTCGTTGCACTGCTCGTAGATCCGCATCTTCCCGCTCTCGCCGAGATCGCTGAAGACGTGACGTACGGTGCGGCGGCACATGCTGGAAAAAGCATTCATGCAGTTCGCCGAATAGCAGTTCAGCGCCTCACGGAACAGGATCTCGCTGTCTTCCGGGAGATAGGTGAAGTCGAAGCGCTCCCGCGGTCGCTCGATCTCCTGATAGTTGGTCGACAATTCGACGCGGTCTTCGAGATAGGCCTTGACCGGGTATTTGAGGAATACCGGTTCACCGCAGGCGTCACAGCGGAACACCAAGCCGACTTCGCTAGGTTTGAAACGTTCGAGTTCGGCAAAGCGAGGCCAGGAAACCGGCGAAATATGAGATAGCACGGAGCAGGAGGGACACGACACCGCAAAGTGCTGACCGTGCGCGTGGTGAAATTGATCGTCCTTGTCAACAAAGATGGACATATTCTTATTATCCCGAGAGTTTTCCGCTCAAAAGGAAAGCTCCCGTGACCGATGTCCACGGGACTCCCCCCTCGCCTCGGAGTGTAGCCAAAGGCGTCGTCCCAGGCGAATAGACAGCTTATGTAAAGCCGGCCCGACAGTCTTACCAGTCGGTGATCGCCGTCCGCGCGGCCGCGTTGTCCGGACGCGCCAGCAAGCCCGGCGGCGCGACAAAAACCCGGTAGCGGGCGTCGTCAGCTATCGGCAGATAAACACTGCTGCGGTATTCCACATCGATCCAGCGCGACAGCCAGGCCAGCAGCAGACCGGTACCCAACACCACCGGCGCGAGCTGCGACAGGCTCATGGTCCGGCTCTGGCCAGTCGCTGGCGAATCTCGTCGCCGAGGCGGTCGATGTCCACCTTGTAGTCGGTTCGGATCGTGACCGCGTTTGCGTCAGGTGCAAGGTCGCCGAAGCGCTGCTGCTGTGCGGCGAGCACCGCGGGTCCGGCATCGGAGGGATCGTCACCCTCACGGGCCCGAGCCAGGACCCGGTCCTGAAGGGTTGCCGGATCCGCCTCACAGCGGAGAAAGAGATGGGGTACGCGAAGATGCTTGGCCAGCTCGACAAACGGAACCCGGCGCGCGGGATCAAGAAAGCTGGCGTCCACGATGACATGGTGACCGCTGGTGAGCACCTTGCGCGCCAGTTCGCGCAGACGCCGATAGGTGAGATCGCTGGCCTTGCTGCTGTAGATGCCCTGGTCCGTTGCCGCGTCTTTACGACCCGCACCAAACATCCGCTTGCGCTCGACGTCGGATTGGACGATCACCCCGGGCAGCACCGGGGCCAGATGCCGGGCCAGCCAGCTCTTGCCCGACCCGGACAGACCCCAGGTCATGATGAGTGCCGGTGTGCGTGGCATGGTGACGGCATGGGCCAGCGCCAGATGGTGATGGATACGCCGACGCAGATGTCCGGCTTCCTCCTCCGCGAGGCCGGTCTGGCCCAGACGGATGCCGTCGACCTTGGCCCGCACCATGTGACGATAGACCACGTACCAGTCCAGCAGATCCAGACCGGCATAGTCCCCGGTGACCATCAGCCAGCGGTTGAGGAATCGCCACGCCAGTCGCGGGTGGTCGCGGGACTGCAGGTCCATAAACAGGAACGCGGCGTCGGAGATGATGTCGATCCAGCGGAGCGCCGGCTCGAACTCGATACCGTCGAAGGCGAGGTACTGGCGGTCAATCCGCGCCATGTTGCGCAGATGCAGATCTCCATGACACTCGCGCACGCAACCGGTAGCGCGACGGAAGGCGAACCTCAGAGCCAGACGCGGGTAGTTCTGCTCGGTCCAGTGTCGCAGCATGGTGACGACCGGGTCGTCGAAAGAGTCTTGTAGCTGAGCAAAGTTCTCCAGCGCGGGAGCCGCGACCGCCATCGGCGTGCCCCAGGGCGCGGCCGCCGGCGCGACCGCGGCAACGCGGTGAAACCCACCGATCAGATCGGCGATCGGGTCCATGTCGTTTTCGACCAGCCCGTCCTGGTCGAGTTGTCGGTCCAGCTGGGCCTCCTGCGGGAAACGCCGCATGCGCACCGCATATTCGACGACCTCGCCGGAATCCCCAAAGCGGAGTCCGTGAGCGGTCTCCCGCAACGTCACCACGTCCAGATAGAGACTGGGAGCGAGACGCCGATTGAGCCTCAGTTCCTCCTCGCAAAAGTGTTTGCGCCGCGCCAGCCGGGAGAAGTCCAGGAACCCCAGATCCACGGGTTTTTTCAGTTTATAGGCGAAGTCTCCGGCCAGCAGTACCCAGGAGATATGGGTCTCGATCAGGCGGATATCCGCGGCTGGATGGGGATAGGCCGCCGCGTATAACAGCGCCTCCGGGATGCGCCGGCGAGAATCATCGGCCGGTAGGGCGTTGTCACTCGAGTCCATCAAGGATCCCGGTGGCGCCGTCGGGCAACAGAGCGAACGGGTTTCCATTGTCGACCCAGCGGGTGATTGCCGCGATCTCACCATCGAGTCGGTGATCACCCCTGACCCGCGGCACCCGGTCGCGGATCTGGTGATACAGCTGCTGCAGCTCCGGCGTCGTATTTGCGGGGGCCTGTTCGTCCAGCGCCAGCGCCCCGGCCAGCAATTCGATAGCGAGGATGCGCGCCGTATTGGCGCACATATCCAGCAGCTTGAAGCCCGCCCACGGCGCCATGCTGACGTGATCTTCCTGACCTGCCGAGGTCGGGATGTTGTCGACCGACGCCGGGTGAGCCAGCGTCCGGTTCTCCGAGCACAGGGCCGCCGCGGTGACGTGAGCGATCATCATGCCCGACTCCAGTCCGGGTTCATCGGTCAGGAACATGGTCAGACCCGGGTTGATCCGGCGCACCAGCAGATCGGTGCGTCGCTCCGACATGTTGCCGATCTCCGCGACCGCGATGGCGGCGAAGTCGCAGATAAAGGCCAGCGGCGCGGCGTGGAAATTGCCGCCCGAGATCACATCGTCGCCGAAGATCAGCGGGTTGTCCGAGACGCCATTGCACTCCGCGGCGAGGACCTGGGCGGCATGGCGCAAGGTATCCCAGACGGCGCCCAGCACCTGCGGCATACAGCGCACCGAGTAGGGGTCCTGGACACGGTCGCAATCAGCATGACCCGCATGGATGTCGCTCTCCGTGAGCAGGTGTCGGAACAGGGTGGCGACGCGTTGCTGGCCGATCAGGCCGCGGGCTTTATGGATGCGTTTGTCGAAGGGCGCGAAGCTCCCCGCCAGCGCGTCCACCGTCAGCGCGCCGCCAAGGATCGATGTCGCCAGCAGGCGGTCCGCCTGCTCGAGACCAGTGGCCGCCAGAGCCGCGCTGGCCTGGGTGCCGTTGAGCAGGGCCAGCCCTTCTTTGGCCGCCAGCGTGACGGGCTCGCAATTTGCCTTGGTCAACACGTCATGACCGATCAGCACACGTTCACCGAGATGCGCCTCGCCTTCGCCGATCAACGCCAGCGCCAGATGCGCCAGCGGTGCCAGGTCCCCGGATGCGCCGACCGAGCCACGGGCCGGGATGATGGGCAGCACGTCCTCGTTGAGCAACGCCAGCAGGGTCTCTACCACCTGTGGACGGATGCCGGAATGACCGGCCGCCAGGTTGTTGGCCTTGAGCAGCATCAGACGACGGACCAGCGGGGCGGCCAGCGGCTCGCCCACGCCCGCGGCATGGCTGCGGACCAGGTTGTATTGCAGCTCTTCCACCTGGGACGAAGAAATCTGTTTGTTGGCAAAGGCGCCGAATCCGGTGTTGATCCCATAGCGCGGATGGTCCGCCTTGACCGCACGTTGCACCGCCGCCACGCTGACCTCCATGCGCTGTCGCGCATCATCCGACAACATCAGCCGTGGTCGCTGTTGTTCGTAGCCCAGCAGATCCGAGAGCCGAAGATCCCGGCCGGAAATAGTCAGCTCGGTCATACGTGGTCTCCGCCGATGTAAACCTGCTCCGGGCGCAATCCGCCCAGCTGATAGACAAGAAACTCGGGCCCGGGAATATCCCAGACGCTGAAGTCGGCCGCGCTGCCCGGTGCCAGGGTGCCGGCACCGGGATGGCCCAGCGCACGGCCGGCATTGGCGGTGATCCCCATGACAGATTCGCATGCGCTCATGCCAAACAGCGTGGCCGCCATGTGCGCAGCGGTCAACAGGCTGAGCAGCGGTGACGAGCCGGGATTGTGGTCGCTGGCGACGGCCATCGGTACGCCGGCCGCGCGCAAGGCTGGCGTCGGTGGCTTGCGCGTCTCGCCGAGAAAATAGAAGGCGCCGGGCAGCAGCACGGCGACGGTGCCGGCGGCGGCCATCGCGGCGATGTCCTCAGACGTGGCATATTCGAGATGATCGCAGGACACCGCGCCGAGGCTTGCGCCCAGCCCGGAGCCGCCCAGCGCTGAGAGCTGCTCCGCGTGGACGCGGAGCTTCAGACCATGATGCGAGGTCGCCGCGGCCAGCCGTTGCAGATGGTCGGGCGAAAAGCCGATATGTTCGACAAAGATATCCACGGCTTCGGCCAGTCCTTCACTGACCACGGCCGGCAGCATCTGCTCGATCACCGTGTTCAGATAACGGTCTGCATCTGCGCCTTCCGGCACCGCGTGGGCGCCAAGAAATGTAGCATGAACGCGCACCGGAGATAACTCATCCAGTCGCCGGATGACGCGCAGCATCTTGAGTTCGTGCTTCAGCTCCAGCCCGTAACCGCTCTTGATCTCGATCCGTGTCACGCCTTCAGCGAGCAGTGTGGCCAGGCGCGGCAGGGCCGCGTCGACCAGCTCCGCTTCGCTGGCTGCGCGGACCGCGCGCACTGTCGACAATATGCCGCCGCCAGCCTGTGCGATCTCGGCGTAGCTGGCGCCGGCAAGACGCAGCGCGTGTTCCGTCATCCGCTCGCCGGCGTAGACCAGGTGGGTGTGACAATCGACGAACCCGGGCAGCACGGCGCGTCCGCCCAGCGTGACGGTGCGCCGCGCCGGCACGCGTTCGCCGACGGCGGAAATCCGGCCATCGGTCACGGCAAAACAATCGGCCACCGGGGCCATGCCGTGCCCCCGTGATCCAGACACGGCGTCGACATCCATCCCCGCGCCATCCGCGGGCCGCGCGACCGTGGTCGATTCATCGGTCTTCGGCATCCCGGTCATCGGATAGAATCGGAGATCGTCAAAAAAGATATCGTGCACGGGCACCCCTGGCGGTCAGATGAGCACAGTCCTGCGATTCGAATACATTCTCGCCCCCGGCGGCATCGAGCGCCACAAGCGCCTGATCATTGACGGGGAAGGGCGTATCAGCGCGGTCGAGGATGAGCCTGACCCGAGCGCCGGCTTTGACGGCTGGCTCGCGCTGCCGGGGATGCCCAACGCCCATAGTCATTGCTTCCAGCGCGCGCTGGTGGGGCGAGGGGAGGCGGCGCGGGGCGATGACTCCTTCTGGAACTGGCGCCAGGCCATGTACGCGCTCGCCCTCACGCTGAGTCCCGAGCAACTGTTGGCGGTCGCGGCCAGGTCCTTTGCGGATATGTTGCGTGCTGGTTTTACCAGTGTGGCTGAATTCCATTATCTGCATCATCGCGCCGATGGCAGCCGCGGCCCGGAAATGGCTCGGGCCGTGATCGAGGCGGCCGGGCAAACCGGGATCCGCCTGGTGTTGCTGCCGGTGCTGTATCAGCGCGGAGGGTTCTCCCGCCCGGCTGAACCCCATCAGCGGCGGTTTATCCATGAGCGGCTTGAAGATTATCTGAAGTTGCTGGCGTCGCTGCACGGCGTGCCGCTGGGGATCGCGCCCCATTCACTGCGCGCGGTGGACGCGGCAGTGCTGGCAGAACTCATCACCGCGGCCGACCGGCTTCTGCCGCCGGGTTACCCCCGGCATATCCATATTGCCGAACAGCGGCGGGAAGTGGAGGAATGCCTCGCGGCGACCGGTGCCCGGCCGGTGGAGTTACTGGCCGATGCGGTGCAACTGGATGCGAACTGGAGCCTTGTCCACGGGACCCACGTCAGCGCGGCGGAGCTGAAGCTGATGACCGGCGCCGGCGTCACCACGGTGTTGTGTCCGCTGACCGAGGCTTATCTGGGCGACGGGATTTTCCCGGCCCGGGCGTATGTGCAACAGGGCGGGCGTTTTGGTATCGGCTCGGACAGCAATGTGCGCATCGACGCGGCAGAGGAACTGCGCTTGCTGGAGTATGGACAGCGGCTGACGCTCGGGCGCAGGGCCTGTCTGGCCACCGAGGATGGTCTCGGCGTGCCGCTGTGGTCGCAGGCGGCAGAGGGCGGTGCGGCGGCGCTCGCGCAAGCGGTCGGGGCCATCCGGCCCGGCGCATTTGCCGACATCGTGGTGGTCGACGGGACGGCTTCGCCGCTGGCAGCGCTGGAGGTCGAATCTGCCCTGGACGCTCTGGTGACCGCCGGTAGCAGCGCCGATTTCAGCGCCGTCTATGTGGGCGGTCAGCTGCAGGTCAGCGGAGGCCGTCATCGGATCGAGGAAACAGTTGCAAACGCGTACGCTGACGCGATGCAGGCGCGCGTCACGGAGGGGGGCTAACGATGCCAGGGTTAACGCCGTTCGAGGTGCGGCGGCCGACGGCCGCTGAGGTCCCGGTGCTGGTCAGCATCCCGCATACCGGTGTGCGGGTGCCGGAGGACGTGGCGGCGGCGCTGGCCGGTTCGGATATGGCCGCCCTGCCCATGACCGACTGGCACCTGCACGATCTCTACGACTTTCTGCCCGGGCTGGGCATCACCAGCATCCACGCGGTCTATAGCCGGTTTGTCGTCGATCTGAACCGCAGTCCCAAAGCGACACCGCTGTATCCGGGCCGTTTCGAGACCGGTCTGGTGCCGACAGAGACGTTTCAGGGGGAGCCGGTGTTCCGGCAGCCGCCCTCAGCCGAGGATATCGAGCGCCGCCGCCAGCTCTACCACAAGCCGTATCACGACGAGTTGCTGCGCTTGCTGAAGGCGCTGCGGCATCGCTTCGGTTTTGTCGTATTGATCGACGCCCACAGCGTGGCCAGCGTCGCCAACCGCCTGCACGGCGCGCTGACCGGCGAAATCTATCTGGGTGATCGGGACGGTCAGAGCTGCGGCGAATGGCTGCGCCAGGCGTTGATCGACGGCTTTAGCGAACAGGGCTTGCGCGTGGCCGTCAACGAGCCCTACAAGGGCGGCTACATCACCGACCACTATGGTCGTCTCGAAGAGGTGGACGCGATCCAGATCGAGATGTGCCAACGCGTGTATATGGACGAGGGTCGGCCGGCCGAGGGACCGGACAGCCCGCGCTTTATCGGCGCGGGCGGGCGCCTCAGAGAGGTTTTCAGCATCCTGCTGGCGCGTCTCGGTACCCGCGTCGGGTAAGCCTATTCAGCTGCCCGGCTTGACGAAGCGCAGCGTCATGCGGTCGCTCTCACCGATCGCCAGGTATTTTGTCTGCTCCGTTTCGCCCAGCCTCAGAGATGGCGGCAGGGTCCAGACACCCTCCGGGTAATCTTTCGTATCGCGTGGATTGGCGTTGATCTCGCTCTGGCCGTCGAGCACGAATCCGGCTGTGGTGACTTTGTCGATGAGATAGCCCTGCGGTACATAGCCCGAACCGGCCTCCTCGGCGATATTGATATCGCCGGGCCCACGATCCGACAGCGTCTGACCGCGGTGCTGCACCAAGCCCAGCACGCCGCCAGGTTTCAGTACGCGGAACGCGGCATCGAGGAACGCGTCGAGCTGATCGCCCCGGATCAGGCTGTGCATGTTGCGGAAGGTCACAACCATGTCGGCGGAGCTGTCCTGGCCAAGCGCGTTTCCGGCGCCCTTGCCCCAGGCCATCAACTTGACCTGATCGTAAATCTCGGGACGAGCGGCGAGTTTTTCGACAAAGCCCAGATAGCTGCGTGTGCGATAGTCGGAGCCGGTGTTCTCGCCGTAGTGGGCCGCCACCAGCTTGCCACTGCCGCGCAGGGCCGGCGCGAGGATCTCGGTGTACCAGCCGCCTCCCGGCCAGAGCTCAACCACCGTCATGTGGGCCTCAAAACCGAAGAACGCCAGCGTCGCCTGCGGATGCCGGTAAACATCGCGCGCCTTGTTCTCCGCTGAGCGCTGGTTGCCATCGAGTGCAGCACCCAGCGCCTGGGTGGTCTCGACGTCCATGGCCTCAAGCGGAGTCGCAAGCGTCGTCAGCAGCATCGCGGCCGTCAGTATCAGTGGTCTTGGGAGCATGATCTTGTTGTCTCGACATCGGTCCAGAGGAGCGCCGAATATATCAGTGCATCCCCGCGGGTCAACGTGGCCCCCCGCGGTGGCCTGTGTTAAAAGAGCGCCTCAACACGGGGACCGATATGGCCGCGAACACCTTTCCATTGACCATGGTGCACAGCGTGGAACTCACGCCGACGGTGCGCCAATACGCGTTCAGGCGCGCCGACCGGGAGCCGTTCGAGTTCACCGCGGGCCAGTTTGTCAATCTGCACTGGGATAGAGATGGTCACCGCACGCACCGCAGTTACAGCGTGGTCACCCAGCCCGGGACTTCGGACCTCATCGAGATCGCCGTGGCGCCGGTGGAGGGGGGCTTTGCGACCGGCAAGTTGTTCGCGCTCAGGCCCGGGGACATGGTGGAAGGCAGCGGACCCTATGGCCGCTTTGTGCTGCGCGAGGATCCGCCCTGCCGTTATCTGCTCGTGGCGACAGGCACCGGGGTGACGCCCTACCACTCCATGCTCCCCGATATACAGAAGCTGCTGGGCAAGCCCGGACACACCGCAGAATTGATGCTCGGCGTCCGCAACCGGCAGGAGCTGCTTTATGCCGATGCCTTCCGCCGCCTCGCGGAACAGACCGACCGGTTCACGTTCCGTGCCTGCTATAGCCGCGAGCTGCCGGATGACGCTGCCGACTGGGAGAGCAAAGGGTATGTGCAGCATCAGTTCGCCGGTCTGAACCCTGACGCCGAGCATGACATCGTCTATCTGTGTGGCAACCCCAATATGGTCGACGAGTCCGTGGAGCTGCTGAAGGAGAGGGGTTTTGGCGTGCGGCAGTTGCGCCGGGAGAAGTATCTGTCCGCGCGGAACTGAATCCGCGTCAGCCGTCGCTGTGTTCGGCGCCGACCTCGCGCAGCCAGCGCGCGCGGGTCTCGAGAAAATGCTGCACTCCGTCGATCTCCGCGGGCTGCATATCCGGGTGCCAGGCCTCGAAGATATAGACCGCGCGTTCCTGCTCGCTATCGTTCCAGGCTTCATGCACAAAGCTGTCGTCGAAGGCCAGGATCTTGCCTTCCGCCCAGCCGCGTGTCTCATCGTCCACACGGATGCCGCAGTCTGGCGGGATGATCAGACCGAGATGGATCGTCAACCGTCCATTCATCTGGCCGAAATGGGGGATGATCCGTTCACCGGGCCCCAGCACCGAGAAGAAGGTCTCCGGCATCCAGCCTTCGGCCTGCGGCAGCGGCAGCGAATCCATCAGCGCGGCGGTCTGCGGGCAACGGGTGCAATGCTCATCGATGCGTCTGCCTTTGTGCAGATGAAACGCGCTCCATGACGGATTGCCGGCCAGATGAGAGAAATCGGTGCCGTCGGGCGTCGTCGCTTCCTGGCCCTGGGTGCCGTGGATGTAGGGCGTAAAGCCGGCACGCTCCGGGAGCAGTGCCTCGAGTTCCGCGCGCACCGCCGGGAATGCGTCCTCCACCTGCGTGACCCAGTCGAATTGTTTGCGCTCGAACCAGGGTACCGGCGCCAGTCCCGGGATAAAGAAGAACTCCGGACGCTGCTGCGGATGGTCGTAGCGCCGCTGACGTTCGCCAGCGATGATCGCAAACGCGGCTTCGATCCGGGTCAGATCGCCGGCCGGGTACCGCTGCCGCAGATAGGTTCGGGTCAGTTCGAGTAACTCCCGGTATCTGCCGGTCAGCGTGCGATGCATGAGTTCAGCATCTGCGCGGATCGCCGCCGGCAATCTCGGGTCGCGGAGCGCGCGCCCCACCGGACCGGTGATTGCGACCACGCCCTGATAGGTCCGGATCGCGGCATTGCGATCGCCCATCGCGACACAGCAAGCGCCGAGCTTGAGCAAGGCGGGCACGTGATCCGGCTGCAGTTCGGCAGCTCTGGCGTAAGCCGCCCGTGCCTCGTCGATGCGTCCGAGCTGGTGTAACACCGTCGCGCGCCGGAAATGCAGCTCTGCATCCGCGGGATGCTGGCCGCTTGCCTGCTCCAGCAGCCGCAGGCATTCGTCCATGCGTCGCTGGGCCAGCGCGATTTGCGCCAGTTTCATCAGCGCGTCGAGATGCTCCGGCCGCTCGGCGAGGAGCGTCTCCAGACGGGCGGCGGCTTCGTCAAACCGCCCCTGCGCTCGCAGCTGTTCGGCCTCGGCAAGAATCTCCAAGTCACCTGAGGAATCAGTCATAAATATTTGTTTGTAAATCTAAAAAATGGATCACTATTACGAGGCGGCAGGATAGCCAGTGCATGACGTCGGATATCTTAACCGTCCAGCGGCCGATAGCGGATGCGGTGGGGTTGGGCCGCCTCTTCGCCTTTGCGCCGCTTCAGGTCCTCTTCATAGTCGGCATAATTGCCTTCGAACCAGACCACCTCGCTGTTGCCCTCGAAGGCGAGCATGTGGGTGGCGATGCGGTCGAGGAACCAGCGGTCATGCGAGATCACGATGACGCAGCCGGGGAAGTTCAGCAGCGCCTCTTCGAGCGCACGGAGGGTCTCCACATCCAGGTCATTGGTGGGCTCGTCCAGCATCAGCAGGTTGCCGCCGGAACGCAGGACCTTGGCCAGATGCACGCGGTTGCGTTCCCCGCCCGATAGCTCGCCGATGCGCTGCTGCTGGGTCTGGCCCTTGAAATTGAAGCGGCCTACATAGGCTCTTGACGGAGTCTCATACGCACCCACCTGGATCAGGTCCTGACCGTGGGAGATCTCTTCCCACACGGTCTTGCTGTCATCGAGGCTGTCGCGGCTCTGATCGACATAGGCCAGTTCGACCGTGTCGCCCAGACGCAAAGTACCGGCGTCCGGTGTTTCCTGACCGGCGATCATCCGGAACAGCGTGGTCTTGCCGGCACCGTTCGGGCCGATCACGCCGACGATACCGCCAGGAGGGAGGCTAAAGGACAGATCGTCAAGCAGCAGGCGATCGCCAAAGCCCTTGCGCACACCGCTGGCCTCCACCACGACGTCGCCAAGCCGCGGACCCGGTGGGATATAGATCTCATTGGTTTCGTTCCGGGTCTGGAATTCCCGCGACGACAATTCCTCGAAACGTTGCAGACGCGCTTTCGACTTCGCGTGACGGCCTTTTGGATTGGACCGGACCCACTCGAGCTCATGTTTCATCGTGCGGACGCGGGCCGACTCCTGCCGCTCTTCCTGCTCCAGACGCTGCTCCTTCTGCTCCAGCCAGGAGGAATAGTTGCCTTCCCAGGGGATGCCGTAGCCGCGGTCGAGTTCCAGGATCCAGCCGGCCACGTTGTCGAGGAAGTAGCGATCGTGGGTGACGGCCACCACCGTGCCCGGGTAATCGTCGAGGAAGTGTTCCAGCCAGGCCACGGACTCGGCATCCAGATGGTTGGTGGGCTCGTCGAGCAGCAGCATGTCCGGCCGCGACAGCAAAAGACGGCACAGCGCCACCCGGCGGCGCTCGCCGCCGGACAAGCGGTTCACATCGGCGTCCCATGGCGGTAGCCGCAGCGCGTCGGCGGCGATCTCGAGGGTGCGCTCCAGATTGTGGCCATCACCGGCCTGCACCACGTTCTCCAGCCGCGCCTGCTCTGCTGCGAGCTGGTCGAAGTCCGCGTCCGGCTCGGCGTAGGCGGCGTAGACCTCCTCGAGTCGACTCAGCGCGCTCTTGATCTCCGCCACGCCTTCCTCAACGTTGCCGCGCACGTCTTTGCTTTCATCGAGCTTTGGCTCTTGAGGCAGAAACCCGACCTTTATCCCGGGCTGGGGTCGTGCCTCGCCTTCGATCTCGGTATCGAGCCCGGCCATGATCCGCAGCAGCGTGGACTTGCCGGAGCCGTTCAGACCCAGCACGCCGATCTTGGCGCCGGGGAAGAAGCTCAGAGAGATGTCGTGGAGGATCTGTCGCTTTGGCGGCACGACCTTGGCGACACGGTTCATGGTGTAGATAAATTGGGCCATGGAGATGCTGGACTCGCGGACAAAAGCGGAAGTATCGGGGATGGCGGTAAACGACGCCAGCCGCGACCAAAGCGTCGCGCCAGACGGCAGGCATTGGATTCGGTTGCGGTGGGCAACTATAAATAGGGGACGCATCGATTCGCTGGGAGGGGGTTATGTTAAACCGAATTGCCGCGGCCTGCGCCGCATGTGTGATCGTCTTGATGACCGGCCAGGGCATCGCGGACGCTGGACCGAAGGCCCAAAACGACGCCGCGGCCCGACCCGCGGGCAACAGCAAGGTGATCCGGCTGCCGGCTCTCAAGTCTTCCGCCAAGATCATCCGGGATGTCGATGGACTGGCTCATGTCCAGGCCCGCAATGAACACGACATGTTCTTTCTTCAGGGCTGGGTCCATGCCGAGGACCGCCTGTTTCAGCTGGACGTGAACCGCCGCCAGCCGAGCGGTACCCTCGCCGAGTTGCTCGGGCAGGGCGCGCTGGGCAGTGACGTGCAGTTACGCACCATCGGTCTGCGTCGCTCCGCCGAGCGGACCTGGGCCGCGATCCAGACTGACGCTGCGGCAGGCGACAAGACCGCCCGCGGCGTGGAGGCGGCGATGTTTGCCTATGCCGAGGGTGTCAACGCCTATGTAGACGCAGCCGGCGGCGCGCTGCCGCCCGAGTATGGCGCGCTAAACCTGAGTTCATTCGAGCCATGGTCGCCGGTGGACAGCATCGTGATCGGCAAGCTGATCGCGTTCGGGCTGTCCTTTGATCTGGACGATATCGACAACAGCCAGACGCTGGGTGCGTTCCAGTTTGTGCTGGGTGAGCAGCCCGGCTATCTGTTGTTCTCCGAGGACCTCTACCGCTCCGAGCCGTTCGATCCCGCCAGCACCGTGCCGGATGCCGGCAGCAGCGGATCACAACGCCCGCCAAAAGGTAAGGCACAGGCCAAAGCGATGGGCGCGAAAAGCACACCAAAGGTCCATCCGGATGCGGCGCGGCTGTCGGAGGAATATTTGCGCAAAGCCCGTCAGGTGCCGCTGTTGCGGACGCTGATCGAGAACGAACGCTCCGACCGCGGTTCCAACAATTGGGGTGTCGTCGGGGCCAGGTCCGCCACGGGCTATCCCATCATCGCCAACGATCCGCATCTCTCGCTGGATAACCCGACGACCTTTTATCCGATGCAAATCAGCTCGCCGGGATATGACGCCGTGGGCAATGGCTTCGCCGGCACGCCCTTTATCATCACCGGACAAAACCGCGACATCGCCTGGGGCCCGACCACCAATCCGATGGATGTCACGGATATATTCCTGGATACGCTGGTTGCCGATCCGCAGGCCCCGCTGGGTCTCAGTATCGCGCTGCCCGGCGGCGCGCTCGGACCGATCGTCCCGGTGCCGGAGTCCTATTTTATCAACGTCGGCGGTGTGGTGGTCCCGGCGCCGCCGGACCCGAGCATTCCGCCGTTCACGCTCACCGTACCGGCTCGCTATAACGGCGTAATCCTGCAGGTGCTGGGGAACCTGGCGCCTGGCAGCTCCGTACTGACCGCCCAATACACCGGCTTCGGCCCGACCCGGGAACTGGAGACGTTCTATCTGTGGAACACGTCGCGGGATCTGGACGATTTCCGTGACGGGCTGGCCCGTTTCGATTTCGGTTCGCAGAACTGGGCCTACGCCGATCGCCGCGGCAACCTGGCCTACTTCACCAGCGCCGAGATGCCGATCCGCACCGACCTCGAGCTTCTGGGTGCGGCCGCCGGCGTGCCACCGTTCTTTATCCGCCAGGGCGACCTGGATCTGCATCAGTGGCTGCCGCAGCAAAATGACTACCCTGGCCAGGTCACGCCGTACGAGATCCTGGGCCCCGGGGAGATGCCGCAGATCGTCAACCCGAGCAATGGCTTCTTCGTCAACGCCAACAACGATCCGGCGGGCACCACGCTGGATAACGACGTGCTCAACCAGTTCCGGGATACCGGCGGCGTGTTCTATCTGAACCCCGGTTACGCCTCCGGCTTCCGCGCCGGCAGCATCACCGAGCGGGTACGCCGCGCGTTGTCCAGCGGGGACCAGAAATTGTCCGTGGAAGAGATGGCTGAGATCCAGGCCGACGTCGGTCTGCTGGACGCCGGATTCTTCGCGCCGCTGATTATCCAGGCCTATGACGATGGCATGGCTCAAGGTGCTGATCCGGCCCTGGCCGCGGCCGCCAGCGATCCGCGCCTGGCTGACGCGATCGACAAGCTGGTGATGTGGGCCGGTCTGGACTATCAGGCCAAGACCGGTATCCCTGAGGGTTACGACAGCGAGGATATGGACGGCGATCCGGGTGGCAGTCTTGACGCCGACGAGATCCGGGCCAGCGTCGCCACCACGGTATACAGCGTGTGGCGCTCCAGCTTTGTCCGCTCGACCCTGGACACGACGCTGCAGGGCATCGGTCTGGGTGACTACACGCCGGGCTCGTCGCTGGCGATGACCGCGCTGCGCAACCTGGTAGAGAACGGCGGTGTGTCGGCATCCGGTGTCGATTTCTTCGCTGGCGGTGCCGGCGATCAGGCCACCGACGTCCAGGTGTTGATGCTGGCGGGATTGTCGGATGCGCTGGACCGGCTGGCCGGTCCCGAATTTGCGGAGGCCTTTGACGGCAGCACCGACATCGATGACTACCGCTGGGGTTTGCTGCATCGGATCGTGTTCGACTCGCCGCTGGGCGGGCCGTTTAGCGTGCCGCCGGCGTTCGGCGCTTTCCCGGCGCCGTTGGATAATTTGTCGGGTATTCCGACCGACGGCGGTTTCGGCACGCCGGATGCGTCCTCGCACAACGCGCGAGCTGCCGGCATAAACGGCTTTATGTTTGGCAGTGGGCCGACCAACCGTTGGGTGGCCGACGTGCGGCCTTCGGGCCCGGTGTCCCAGTCGGTGTGGCCGGGTGGCACCAGCGCGGTGCCGGGGGACAAGTTCTATGTCTATCCGATGCTGCCCCGGTGGCTGACCAATGACGCAAACCCGATCCGGTTCAAGAGCGGGGACCTCAGGCACGGCACGGACAGCGTGCAAAAATTCCGGCCCTGAATCGGTACCGGCATCGCCGTACCCATAGCCGCGATTGCTGCACTATCACCACCCGCCGCGCGCCGCGCGGCGGGTCTTTTTTCGCCCGGACCCTGTGCTACTCTCGACGTCTAATGAGCGGCCCTTCCGACAATCGGGTGTCCATCGTCAGCGGCGAAGCGGCCGCGGGCTATGGCTTTGGCCACGGTCATCCGTTCGGGCCTGATCGTCATGACGCCTTTCTCCGCGGTCTCAGAGAACGCCAGCTCGAGTCGCGAGTGTTGTTCGACGATCCGCGGACCGCCACGCGCCGGGAGGTCGAATGGTTCCACGCGCCACATCATGTCGGCTTTGTCGAGGAGATGTCGCTGATCGGCGAGGGCTATCTGGACTTTGGCGACACGCCGGCCTTTCCCGGCATCTATGAAGCCTCCCGAGCCGTGGTCGGCGCCACGTTGCGGGCCGGCGAGCAGGTGATGGCCGGGGCCGTGCGCCGGGCCTTTGTGCCGATCGCCGGGCTGCATCACGCGGCCCGCAACCGCACCTCGGGTTTTTGCGTGTTCAACGACTGCGCGGTACTGATCGAGTCGCTGCGCCGGCGGCATGGTCTGCGTCGCATCGCTTATGTGGACATCGACGCCCATCATGGTGACGGCGTGTACTACGGCTTTGCTGAAGATCCCGACGTCCTGTTTGCCGATATCCACGAGGACGGACGCTTCCTGTTCCCCGGCACCGGCGCCCGCAGCGAGACCGGGGACGGGCCCGCAGTGGGGACCAAGCTCAACCTGCCGCTGGCGCCGGGTGCCGACGACGCGGATTTCCGTGATGCCTGGCGGGAGATCGAAACCTATCTCAACGAGTCGAAGCCGGAGTTCATCGTCTTCCAGTGCGGTGCAGACAGCCTCGCCGGCGACCCGCTGACCCATCTTTGCTTCTCCGAGGACGCCCATGGGCTGGCGGCGGCCAGTCTGTGCGAGATCGCCGATCGCCATTGCCAGGGTCGTCTGGTGGCACTCGGTGGCGGCGGTTACAACCGTGCCAATATCGCTATCGGCTGGTCCCGCGTGGTCCAGGAAATGCTGTCCGCTGGCTGACGCGCCCGCCGCTCGCCATCGCTTCCGACGACGGTCACCCGAGCGGGCTGCTGCGGTACAATGACCGTTTTTCCGACCGCCCAAACCGAACTGGAGTTGCCCCGATGTTCAGCCCCGAGATGACGATCGCCGGATACGACGATGAGCTGGCCGCGGCCATGGCTGCGGAGCTCACGCGTCAGCAGGAACATGCCGAGCTGATCGCCTCGGAGAACTATGCCAGCCCGCGGGTGCTCGAGGCCCAGGGTTCGGTGCTGACCAACAAATATGCCGAGGGCTATCCGCGCAAACGTTATTACGGCGGCTGCGAGTACGTGGATACGGCTGAGGAACTTGCGATCGCCAGGGCGCGCGAGCTGTTCGGTGCGGATTACGCCAACGTGCAGCCGCACTCGGGCAGTCAGGCCAACGTGGCGGTGTTCGCCGCGCTGCTGGAGCCGGGCGATCCGATCCTGGGTATGAGCCTGGCCGATGGCGGCCATCTGACGCATGGGGCCAAGGTCAATTTCTCCGGACGCTTCTACAAGGCGGCGCAATACGGTCTGGACTACGCCACCGGCGAGATCGACTACGATCAGGTCCAGGCGCTGGCCGACGAGCATCGGCCGAAGCTGATCATCGCCGGTTTCTCCGCTTACTCGCGGGTCGTCGACTGGCAGCGTTTCCGCGACATCGCCGATTCGGTAGGCGCTTTTTTGATGGCCGATATGGCGCATATCGCCGGTCTGGTCGCCGCTGGCGTCTATCCCAGCCCGGTACCGATTGCCGACGTGGTCACGACCACCACGCACAAGACCCTGCGCGGTCCGCGCGGCGGCATGATCCTGGCCCGGGAGAACGAGGCGCTGACCAAGAAGTTCAATTCCCTGGTCTTCCCCGGCACCCAGGGCGGTCCACTGATGCACGTGATCGCGGCCAAGGCCGTGGCTTTCAGGGAAGCGCTGGAACCGGCGTTCCGCGATTATCAGGCCCAGGTGATCGACAACGCTCGAACCATGACGCGGGTGCTCAGCGAACGCGGCTACAACATCGTCTCCGGCGGCACCGACAACCATCTGTTCCTGGTCGATCTGATTGACAAGGACATCACCGGTAAGGACGCGGATGCGGCACTGGAGCGTGCCTATATCACGGTCAACAAGAACTCGGTCCCCAACGATCCGCGATCGCCCTTTGTCACCAGCGGTCTGCGCATGGGTACACCGGCGATCACCACGCGCGGTTTTGGCGGGGATGAATGCGCGACGCTGGCGGGCCTGATCGCCGACGTGCTGGACCACATGGGCGACGAGAGCATCGTCGACCGGGTCCGCGGCCAGGTGCTCGAGCTCTGCGGCCGCTTCCCGATCTACCAGAGCTGACCCGGCCGGACGCGCGACGTGCACTGCCCCTTCTGCGGTCATCCCGAAACCAAGGTCATCGATTCGCGTCTGGCGGGCGAGGGCGCCCAGGTCAGACGCCGGCGCGAGTGCCTGGACTGCAGCGAGCGCTTTACCACTTTCGAGAGCGCGGAACTGGTGATGCCGCGGCTGGTCAAGAGCGACGACAGCCGCGAGCCCTTCGACGAGGAGAAGCTGCGTTCCGGGATGATCCGCGCGCTGGAGAAAAGACCGGTCAGCGCCGAGGACCTGGAGGCCGCGATCGCCCGGATCACCCACCGGTTGCGTACCGTCGGTGAGCGCGAGATCCCGGCGCGTCGGGTAGGCGATCTGGTGATGGAGGAGCTGCGCCAGCTCGACGAAGTGGCGTTCGTGCGCTTTGCGTCTGTCTACCGTCATTTTCAGGACGTGGAGGAATTCCGTGACGAGGTAGAGCGTCTGCGCGCGGTGGCCGCCGCGGCCACGCGCGAGCAGATGTCGCTACTGCCCGGCGACGAGGACTGAGCCGGTGTTCAGCGCGGCCGATCACGGCCATATGAGTGATGCGCTGCGGCTCGCTCGCCGGGGGCAGTTCAGCTGTCATCCAAACCCGAGAGTCGGTTGCGTCATCACCGTCGATGACGAACCGATCAGCAGCGGTTGGCACGCGGTCGCCGGCGGCGCGCATGCCGAGATCGTGGCGCTGGAGCGCGCTGGCGCGGCGGCGCGGGGATCGACCTTCTTCGTCACCCTTGAGCCCTGCGCCCATCATGGCCGCACGCCGCCTTGCGTTGAGGCACTGATCGCCGCCGGTGTTGCTCGGGTCGTGGTGGCGATGGAGGATCCGAATCCTCTGGTCGCAGGTCAGGGTCTGGCGGCGTTACGGGCGGCTGGTGTCGACGTCCAGTGCGGTCTCCTCACTGACCAGGCCGCGGCGCTCAATGCGGGCTTCGTCAGCCGTATGCAGCGCGGCCGGCCACGTACCGTGCTCAAGCTCGCCGCCAGCCTCGATGGGCGCACCGCGATGGCCAACGGTGAGAGCAAGTGGATCACGGGTCCGGCGGCGCGGGCCGATGTGCAGCATCTGCGCGCAGCGAGTTCCGCGATCCTGACCGGCGTCGGCAGCGTGATCAGCGACGATCCCTCGCTCAACGTACGTGCAGCGGCGCTCGACACCGGCGGGCGACAGCCGCTGCGGGTTGTGGTTGATTCGCGTCTGCGCACACCGCCCGATGCCCGGCTCCTGGGGCTGCCGGGTCAGACATTGATCTTTGGCGCGCTGGAGGATGCCGCCGCGCAGCGGGCGCTGGAGCGGGCCGGGGCCCGGATCGAGCTGTTGCCAAATGACAGCGGCAAGGTGGATCTGCAACGTCTGCTTACCCGTTTGGCCGAGCTGGAGTGCAACGACGTGCTGGTAGAGACCGGTGCAAGGCTGGCCGGCATCATGGTCAACGCGGGTCTGATAGACGAGCTCGTGCTCTACCTGGCACCCCACCTCATGGGGGATGAGGCCCGGGGTCTGGTCGAGCTGAGCGGGCTCGTCTCGCTGGCGGACAGGGTACAATTGGAGCTTATTGACGTGCGTCAGGTCGGCCCCGATCTCAGAATCCGGGCGCGCCTGGAGGCGAGAGCAGGCTAGATGTTTACCGGGATCGTGCATAGCGAGGGGGAGGTCGAGGCGATCGAGCCGCGCGGCGGCGATGTGCGTCTGCGTATCCGGTGCCCCGGGCTGTCGCTTGCGTCTTCCAGCCTTGGTGACAGCATCGCGGTCAACGGCGTGTGTCTCACCGCGGTGGATCTGGATGGCGAGAGCTTCGCCGCAGACGTGTCGAGAGAGAGTCTGGGCCTGACCACGCTGGGTGAGCTGCGCCCCGGACACCGGGTCAATCTGGAACAGGCACTGACGCTGGCCACGCCGCTGGGTGGACACCTGGTCACCGGGCATGTGGACGGGGTAGGCGAAGTGATCGAGCGGCGCGAGGAAGCGCGCTCGGTGCGTTTCCGCGTGCGTGCGCCGGCCGCGCTGGGGCGCTATATCGCGCGCAAGGGCTCGATCTGTATCGACGGCGTCAGTCTTACGGTGAACGATGTGGACGGGGCTATTTTTGGCGTGAACATTGTTCCGCATACGATTGAAATAACTAATGTTTCGGCCTGGAAGCCTGGGCTCCGCGTGAATCTCGAGGTCGATATCGTGGCCCGCTATCTGGAGCGTCTGCTCGGTCACGACGCTGCGGCCGGCATCAGCATGGAGACACTCAGGGAGAACGGTTTTGCAAAAAGTCACTGATCTGCATCAGGAGCCGGCGATGAATTCCATCGAGGAAGTGCTGGCTGATCTTCGCGCGGGCCGCATGGTCATCATCATGGATGACGAAGACCGTGAGAATGAAGGGGACCTGGTCATGGCCGCCTCCAAGGTCAGACCGGAAGACATCAATTTTATGGCCCGCTACGGCCGCGGCCTGATCTGTCTGACCCTCAACCGCGACCGCTGCAGTCAGCTGCGCTTGCCGCTGATGGTCAGCAGCACCGACATGGACCGGCGTACCAATTTCACCATCTCTATCGAGGCCGCCGAGGGCGTCACAACCGGTATCTCCGCCCATGACCGCGCGCACACCATCCGCACGGCCGTGCGCGCGGAGGCGAAATCCGAGGATCTGCGTCAGCCGGGGCATATCTTCCCGTTGATGGCGCAGCCCGGCGGCGTGTTGACCCGCGCCGGGCATACCGAGGCGGGCTGCGATCTTGCCCGCCTGGCCGGGCTCGAGCCGGCAGCAGTGATCGTGGAGATCCTCAATGAAGACGGGACCATGGCCCGGCGGCCCGACCTGATGGGTTTCGCTCGCGATCACCAACTCAAGATGGCCACGATCGCCTCCCTGATCCGCTACCGCCTGGAGAAAGAGGAGTCGGTGGAGCGTGTGTTTGAGCAGACGGTGGATACCGAGTTCGGTGAATTCCGTCTGGCCTGTTTCGAGGATCATGTACACCAGGACCTGCATCTGGCGCTGATCCGCGGCGATCTCGACACCGGTCTGCCGCTGGTGCGTGTCCAGGTGATGGACACACTGCGCGATGTGCTGGGGATTTCTGCTCATGACGAAAGCTGGAAGCTGCGCGACGCGTTGGCGCGTGTGGCGGAGGACGGCTGCGGAGTGGTGGTCATCCTGCGCGGCGCCAATGAATCTCCGCGTGACGTGATGGACTCTATCGAGCGGATGTCGGGGCGCCCCAGCGGCCGGGAGGCGGACGGCGCCCATTCCACGGTGCTCAAAACCTACGGTATCGGCGCCCAGATCCTGCGTAATCTCGGCATCCATCGCATGCGTGTATTGAGCGCGCCGAAACAGATGACCGGCATCTCCGGGTTCGCTCTCGAGATCGTAGAGTACGTGGACTAGGCGCCGGGAGTTCGACATGGACAAGATCAAGACCATCGAAGGCAGGATGCTGGCCCGGGATTTCCGCTTTGGTGTGGTGGCGGCGCGCTTTAATGATTTCATCGTCGAGCCGCTTTTGCGGGGTGCCCTGGATACGCTGCTGCGCCATGGCGCAGTGGAGCCCGATATCACCGTGGTCCGGGTTCCGGGCGCCTGGGAGATCCCGCTGGCGGTCAAGCGTATGGCGGCCACGCGCCGTTTCGACGCCATCATCGCGCTCGGCGCGGTGATACGCGGCGCGACGCCTCACTTCGACTATGTCGCCGGAGAGTGCACCAAGGGAGTGGCTCAGGCCGCGCTGGCGCACGATCTGCCGGTGGCCTTTGGCGTGCTCACCGTGGACACCATCGAGCAGGCAGTGGAGCGGGCCGGCACCAAAGCCGGCAACAAGGGTGCCGAGGCGGCGGCCTCGGCCATCGAGATGGCGAACCTGCTGCGTCAGCTGGAAACCTGAGCTTGGCCACTGCTGAGCGCGAATCGCGCGGCCCCCGCGGCCTAGCCCGGCGCCGGGCCATGCAGGCGCTCTACCAATGGCAGCTGAATCCGTCGCTGGCCAAGGACCTGGTGCTTCAGTTCACCGCGGACGAGGAGCACGGCAGAGCGGAGGCGGACTATTTTAGCGACCTGGTGATGCAGGTCATCGACAAGCAGGAGCAGCTGGATCGCGAGATCGACCTGTTGTCTGACCGCGCCGTCATCCAGCTCGATCCGGTGGAGCACAGCATCCTGCTGATCGGCATGTACGAGCTGGTGCATCGCGCGGAAGTGCCCTACAAGGTCGTGATCAATGAGGCGGTTGACCTGTGCCGCGCATACGGTGCCGAGGACGGCCACAAATTCGTCAACGCGCTGCTCGACCGCGCGGCGCGCAACCACCGATCTTCTGAATTCGACAGCCGAGCGGAGTGACCATGCCGTTGAGCCCAGCCGTGGAGCGGGAAGCCATCCATCAACGCGACATCGAGTGTCGCGGGTATCGCCGCGCGGACGGCCTGTGGGACATCGAGGGCCGGATGGTAGACACCAAGACCTACGCGTTCGACAACCGCTACCGCGGCCAGGTCGATCCCGGCACACCGGTGCACGATATGTGGATCCGCGTCACTCTCGATGACCGTCTCGAGATCCATGACATCGAGGCATCGACCGACAGCCACCCGTTTCCTAATTGCCCGGATATCGCCCCCGACTACCGCGGCATGGTCGGTACGCGCATCCGCCCCGGCTGGACCCGGCAGGTGAGGGAGCGTCTGGGTCAGGCCGACGGCTGCACCCATCTGACGCGGTTGTTGCAGGAGCTCGCCGTGGTCGCGATCCAGACCATCATTCCGCGACTGAGCCGGGAGGGTAAGTTGCCCGAATCGGACAAGCGGCCGCCACACATCGGCAGCTGTCACGCGTTAAAGAGCGACGGTCCGGTGGTGATGGAGCTGTATCCGAAGTGGTACCGGAGCTGAGATTGGGGGGCTTGAGCGAAGCCGACATTATCGCTTGCCTGAGCAGCGGCTACCCGGCGCGATCTGATGTGAAGCTGGGCGTCGGCGACGACGGCGCCGTGCTGACGCCGCCACCCGGCCGCGACCTGGTCAGCGTCCTGGACACCATCAATGAGGGTGTCCATTTTCCGGCGGGCACACCGGCCGCGGCCATCGCGCATCGTGCGCTGGCGGTGAATCTCAGCGATCTGGCCGCGATGGGGGCCGAGCCAGCCTGGGCCAGCCTGTCTTTGTCGCTGCCCGCTGCGGATGCAGCATGGCTGGAGGATTTCGCCGGAGGTTTTCGGCAACTGGCCGACGCCTGCGGCGTGGCCCTGGTAGGCGGCGACACGGTGCGGGGTCCGCTGTCGGTGGCAGTGCAGCTGATCGGATTCGTCGATCCGGGCCGCTGTCTGACCCGGGCCAGTGCGCAGGCCGGAGACCTGGTTGTGATCAGCGGTACGCCTGGTTGCGCTGCTGCCGGCCTGCGTCTGATCGATAGCACGGCCGCTGCCGCCGAACCGCTGCGCAAAGCGTTCCTCTGGCCGACGCCGCGGTTGGCATTGGGTCAGGCTCTGCCGGGCATGGCTTCAGCCGCGATCGACATCTCGGATGGTCTGCTCACAGATCTCGGGCGCCTGCTTGTGGCCAGCGGGGTCGGTGCGACGGTGGATCTGGAACGCTTGCCACTTGCCGCGGCGGCGGTGGCGCTCCTTAATCAGGAGACCGCGCTGGCGCTGGCTTGCAACGGTGGTGATGACTACGAACTCTGTTTTACGCTGCCGGCAGCCGCCGCAGCAGAACTACCGGCCCTGGCCTCGCGGGGTGGGTGTCAGCTGACAAGCATCGGGCGCATCACGGCCGGGAGCGCACTGGATTGTCGATTCAAGGGCGAACCGGCGGCGGCGCCCGAGTCCGGTCGGTGGTCCCATTTTGACGGGGAGCAAACATGACTCGCGTGAAGGCAGGGCAGGTGTTTGGGGACCCGGTACATTTTTTGGCTTTCGGTTTTGGCGCCGGTCTCGCGCCGGTGGCTCCAGGGACGTTCGGTACGCTGGTCGCCGTCCCTATCGAGTTGGCGCTGAGACCCCTGGGTATGGGCGTGCGCGTCACGGTGGTGCTGGTCGTCTGCGCACTCGGCGTATGGCTATGCGGAGAGAGCGCGCGACGTCTTGGCGCTCACGACCATCCGGGGATTGTCTGGGACGAGATCGCCGGCTATCTGCTGGCGATGCTCGCGGCGCCGCCCGGCTGGCCATGGGTGATCGCCGGATTCCTCCTGTTCCGACTGTTCGACATCCTCAAGCCGTGGCCGATACGGGAACTGGATCACGGAATAGGTGGTGGCACAGGCATTATGCTCGACGACATTGTGGCCGGCCTGTTCGCGGGCGCGCTGATATTAGCAGCGCGCGCGTACCTGGGCATCTGAGGGCCATCGCGAAATGGAGATCGTCGGTGCCCGACAAGATTGGAAAATACCGGATCATCAACAATGTCGGGAAAGGCAGCACCGGTACGGTGTACCTGTCGCATGATCCTTATTACGGTCGCGACGTCGCGATCAAGCTGTATCTGGCCGAAATAGACGAAGAAGAAGAGAAGGCACGCACCGCGCGCAAGATGTTCTTCACCGAGGCGCACATGGTCGGGCGCCTGCAGCATCCCAACATCCTGCCCCTCTACGATGCCGGCGTCGAGTCAGGGCGCTATTACGTCGTGATGGAGCACGTACATGGTGCCCGCACCCTCTCGGCCTACTGCAAGCCGGACAACCTGCTGCCTATCGATGACGTGCTGAAGATCGTGTTCAAGTGCGCCCGGGCGCTGCACTACGCGCATAGCCGCGGTGTGGTCCACCGCGACATCAAGCCAAGCAACATCATGCTGACGCTGGACAACGACGTCCGCATCATCGACTTCGGCATCGCCATCACCAGCGATCCGGAGATCTCGCGCATCGACGGCATCGCCGGGTCGCCCAGTTATATGTCGCCCGAGCAGGTCAAGTCCGAGGAAATCACCGCGCAATCCGATGTCTATTCGCTGGGCGCGGTGATGTACGAGTTGATTACCGGTTACCGCCCGCTGCGCGCGAGCAGCCTGGCTAAGCTCCTGCACAAGATTGTCTACGCGACACCACGCCCGATCCATGCGCTACGTGAGGACGTGTCCGAGGAGCTGGAAGAGGTGGTGATGACGGCGCTGCGCAAGCGCACCGAGGAGCGTTACGCCACCGGCCTCGAATTCGCTGCAGAGTTGACCCGGCTGCATCAGAAGGTGCGCAATCAGGTCCCGGCTCTGGATGACCAGGAGCGATACGACACGCTACGCGGTCTCACCTTCTTCCATGATTTCTCCCACGGCGAGATCCGCGAACTGCTGCGCGCCGGCGACTGGCAGAAATTCGGGGCGGGCCAGGACATCGTCAAGGAAGGCGAGCTCGACGACCGCTTCTATGTGGTCGCGAATGGCGAAGTGGAAGTGGAGACCGGTGGCAACGTGGTCGGCAATCTGGGGCCCGGGGAATGCTTTGGCGAGACCAGCTACGTGCGCGACGCGATGCGCACCGCCACGATCCGGGCGCGCACCGACGGCGTAATGCTACGCGTCAGTTCGACATTGCTGGAGACGCTCTCCACCTCATGCCAGCTGCGCTTTAACCGGGTGTTCCTGCGCAGCCTGATCCAGCGCCTTCAGGGCGGGCGTCTGGACCGCACCTGATCCAGGGCAGCGTCGCTGCCAGGCGAGCGCTATCTGTGCCTGGGCCTCAGGCCGCTTCGTCGTCGGCGTCCTTGTCGCGCTCGATCAGAGCGTAGGCCGAGTGATTGTGGATCGATTCGAAATTCTCTGACTCGACCACATAGGCACGGACCCGCTCATCGGCATTGAGGCGCACCGCGATGTCACGGACGATATCCTCAACGAACTTGGGATTCTCGTAGGCGCGCTCGGTGACATATTTTTCATCCGGCCGCTTGAGTATGCCGTAGAGTTCGCAAGAGGCTTCTGACTCCGCGATCTCGATCAGCTCCTCGATCCACATAAAGCTGTCCACGCGTGCCTGGATCGTGACGTGGGAACGCTGGTTGTGCGCGCCAAAATCCGAGATCTTCTTCGAGCAAGGACACAGACTGGTGACCGGAACCACGACCTTGATGTTGATGATGTTACGGCCGTCACGGCGTTCGCCGATAAGGCTGGCTTCGTAGTCGAGCAGGCTCTCGACCCCGCTGATCGGCGCCTTCTTGTTGACGAAATATTTGAAGCTCATCTCGATGTGCCCGGAATCGGCATCGAGCCGATCGGTCAATTCCACCATCATCTCGCGGAACGACTTGACCGAGATTTCTCGCTCGTGGTTGTTGAGAATCTCGACGAAACGCGACATGTGCGTGCCCTTGAAATCGTGCGGCAGGTTCACATACATGTTGAAGTTGGCGATGGTGTGCTGATCGCCCCCGGAACGGTCACGCACGCGCACCGGATGATGGATATCCTTGATACCGACTTTGTTGATCGGGATCCGGCGCGTGTCCGCGCGGCTCTGAACATCCTCAATGGGCTCGGCTACCGGCGCGTGGTCGTCTTTGGTGTGGCGCATCTTGATGTCTACCTGGGAGTCCTGGTCGGGGCTCGCTTGCGCGAACGCTGGGGGGCTGCAAAGCCATTTGCCGCATGCGGCGGATAGAGCCCTGTCGGGCCCGGGATCGTCCATTATAGGTCAATCGGGGCGGCGGAGAGTTCCACGGGACATTAACGTCCCTGGCCGGCGGCGACGCCAGCCGGCTCGCCACGCCAGGCCCGTACCGCCGCCAGCACCGCATCCAGATCCAGTCCGGCCGCCGTCAGGCACTGCTCGCGAGAGCCGTGTTCGATAAAGCGATCGGGGATGCCGAGATTCAATACCGGGAGCAGCAGTCCGTGGGTGGCCAGGAGTTCGTTGATCGCGCTGCCCGCGCCGCCGGACACCGCGTTGTCTTCCAGAGTCACAAACGCCTTGTGGCTGCGCGCCAGACTCTCCAGCAGCGTCTCATCCAGCGGCTTGACGAAGCGCATGTTGACCACGGTTGCGTCAAGCAGCTCTGCGGCCTGTTCCGCCACCGGCACCATGGCGCCGAAGGCCAGCAACGCCAGTTCGTGGCCACGGCGGCGTAGTTCAGCCTTGCCGATCGGCAGCGCGGTCATGGTCTGCTCGATCTGGCGTCCGGGCCCGGTGCCGCGCGGGTAGCGCACTGCGGCCGGCTGCTCCAGCCGTGCGCCGGTGTAGAGCATCTGCCGACATTCATTTTCGTCGGCCGGCGCCATCACCACCATATTGGGCACGCAACGCAGGTAACTAAGGTCGAAAGCGCCGTGGTGTGTCGGGCCATCGGCGCCGACCAGACCACCCCGATCGATGGCGAACAGCACCGGCAGGTTCTGCAGCGCCACGTCGTGGATCAACTGATCATAAGCGCGCTGCAGGAAGGTCGAGTAGATCGCCACGACCGGCCGCATACCCTCGCAAGCCATGCCCGCGCCCAGGGTGACCGCGTGTTGTTCGGCGATGCCGACGTCGAAGTAACGATCCGGGAAGCGGCGTTCGAACTCCACCATGCCCGAGCCCTCGCGCATCGCCGGCGTGATGCCGATGATTGCCGGATCCGCCTCGGCCATATCGATAAGCCAGTCGCCAAAGACCTTCGAGTAGCTCGGGCCGCTGCTTTTCTTCTTTATGATCTCGCCGCTGGCCGGGTCGAAGGGCCCGGGTCCGTGCCAGAGGATCGGGTCTTTCTCCGCTGGCGCATAGCCCTGGCCCTTGCGCGTCATGATGTGCAGCAACTGCGGTCCATTGAGATCGCGGAGATTGCCCAGGGTCTGCACCAGCACGCTCAGGTCATGGCCATCCACCGGACCGACATAGTTCATCCCCAGTTCCTCGAACAGGGTGCCCGGCAGGACCATGCCCTTGACGTGCTCCTCCGAACGCCTGGCCAGTTCCCACACGGTCGGCATACGCCGGATCAGCTTCTTGCTGCCTTCGCGGATAGTCGAATAGAGCTTGCCCGAGAGCACTTTGGCCAGATAATTGGACATGGCGCCGACGTTCTCGGAAATCGACATGTCGTTGTCGTTGAGGATCACCAGCAGGTCCACATTGAGACTGCCGGCGTGATTGAGCGCTTCGTAGGCGAGCCCGGCAGTCATCGCGCCGTCACCGATCACCGCCACCACCCGCCGATCCTCGCTCTTGCTGGCGGCCGCGATGGCCATGCCGAGTGCGGCGCTGACCGAGGTACTGGAGTGGCCGACCCCGAAGGTGTCGTACTCGCTCTCGGAGCGATTCGGGAACGGCGCGAGTCCATCCTGCTGGCGGATCGTGCTCAATCGTCCGCGGCGACCGGTCAAAATTTTGTGCGGATAGGCCTGATGGCCGACATCCCAGACGATGCGGTCACGGGGCGTGTCGAACACATAGTGCAGGGCAATGGCCAGTTCCACCGTGCCCAGGTTGGCGGCAAAGTGACCACCGGTCTTGCCCATGGTCTGGATCAAAAAATCCCGCAACTCCTGCGACAACGCCGGCAATGCATCTTCCGGCAGGGCGCGCAGATCCTTCGGATCGTCGACGCTGGCGAGGAGCGGGTAATTGCTGCTGATGTCCATGTGCGCGGGTGCTCGGGTCCCCGCGGCCGGGTGGTCGGCCGGGTGCAGGAAGAGTTTTCGATTATCCGGGAGACATCCGGCTATGTCCAAGACCGCAGGGCCGTTTGCGGGTATTCAATGATCCCGATGCACGATATAGCGGGCCAGCTGACGCAGGCCGTCCGCCTGCTCAGGCAGCCAGTCGATCGCCTGCAGGCCGTCATCACAGAGCTTCCGGGCACGCTGTTTGGCCTCATCCAGTCCGACCACTGCGGGATAGTTGGGTTTGGCGCGCGCACTGTCAGCGCCCGCGGTCTTGCCGATGACCCCGGTTTCTCCCTCCACGTCGAGGATGTCGTCCTGGATCTGGAACGCCAGCCCGATGTGCTGGCCGAAGCGGGACAGGGATTCCAGTCGATCTGACGCCAGCCTCTCGCCGCTATGCGCCGCCATCAACACGCCGGCGCGGATCAGCGCGCCGGTCTTGCGTGCGTGCATCTGCTCCAGCAACCGGGACGTGGGCCGGGTGCCCTCCACCGAGAGATCGATAGCCTGGCCACCGGCCATGCCTTCCGTGCCGCTCGCTTGCGCCAGCACGCTGACGATGGTCAGGCGTTGCGCCGGGTCCGGGGTCATCATCCGGTCGTCGGCGAGGATCTGGAAGGCCAGGACCTGGAGTGCGTCGCCGGCAAGGATCGCGGTGGCCTCGTCGAAAGCCTTGTGGCAGGTGGGCCGACCCCGCCGCAGCTCGTCATCGTCCATGGCGGGCAGGTCGTCATGGACCAGCGAATAGGCATGGATCAATTCCACCGCCGCGGCCGGGCCGTCGAGCCGGGCCGGGTCCACGCCAACCGCCTCGCCGGTCAGATAAACCAGCAGTGGGCGTACCCGCTTGCCACCGCCGAGCACCGCATAACGCATGGCCTGGTGGAGCCGGTGCGGGCCATGATCGGGCGCCGGCAGCCAGCGTTCAAGGACACCCTCGATGCGATCGCGGTAGAGGGTGAGGGACCGCTCGAAGCTCACTGATCCGGAGCGAAAGGCTCGGTCTCTACCGCGCCCGCCTTCTCCATCAGGATTTCGACCTTCTGCTCGGCCTGCTGCAGGGCTTGCTGGCACTGCCGGGTCAGCGTAACGCCACGCTCGAACTGTTTTAGCGCCTCTTCCAACGGGAGCTCGCCGCCCTCCATGCTCGCGACCAGAGACTCCAGCTCTGCGAGCGCAGTTTCGAAATCGATCTCGGTGGATTTTTTGCGGGGCATAAGCGGCGTCATCCAGAAGGCGCGGGTACATTACCGGGCCTGCCCGGAAGGGTCAATTTCACCTGCTACACTTGGATTCAGCTTGACAGCAAAAGTCCATGCTCCTACTATTTCGAACACGCTTAGAATGATTCTAAATTTGGTCCCGCGAGATGTGGACCTGGCTCCTCGTTACCCATTTTTAAGGAGACGAAACTATGGCCGCTTTGAAGGGCAGCAAGACTGAAGGCAACCTGAAAGACGCGTTTGCCGGTGAATCGCAGGCTAACCGCCGCTATCTGTATTTCGCGTCCAAGGCGGATGTCGAGGGCTACAACGACGTGGCCGCGGTATTCCGCTCGACCGCAGAGGGCGAGACCGGTCATGCCCATGGGCATCTCGAGTATCTCGAGGTCGTAGGGGATCCCGCCACCGGTCTGCCGATGGGCAGCACCGAGCTCAACCTGAAGGCGTCAATCGCCGGCGAGACCCACGAATACACCGATATGTATCCGGGTATGGCGAAGACCGCGCGCGATGAGGGCTTCGATGAGATCGCCGACTGGTTCGAGACGCTGGCCAAGGCTGAGCGCAGTCATGCTAATCGCTTCACCAAGGCACTGGATCAGCTGGACGCTTAAGGTGGGACATTGATGGAGAAGATTGCCGGCCTTGCGCCGGCAATCGTCCTTTTGTAACAAGGGAACTGCAGGGGATCACCCATGAGCACGGAATCAGGACCGCGGCGTGAAGGTAGCCTGGAGGCGCCGACCCGTCATCCGCTGGACTGGACATCGGAACAGTTCTACGACGAGACTGCGTTGTTCTCCGAGATGGAGCGCGTGTTCGATATCTGCCATGGCTGCAGACGCTGCTTTAGTCTGTGTAATTCGTTTCCAACCCTGTTCGATGCGATCGATGAGTCGGACACCATGGAAGTCGACGGTGTCCCGCGCGAGGTCTATTGGAAGGTCGTCGACCACTGCTATCTCTGCGACATGTGCTACATGTCGAAATGTCCCTATGTGCCGCCGCATGAGTTTAATGTGGATTTCCCGCATCTGATGCTCCGCGCCAAAGCGGCCCGCTTTCGCCGCGAGGGTGCGTCAACACGCGATCGGATTTTGAGCGCCACAGACAAGGTCGGTTCGCTCGCCGGCATACCGGTCATCTCGCAGATGGTCAATGCGGTCAATGCTTCGCCAACCGGGCGCAAGCTGCTGGAGAAGACGCTGGGCGTGGATCGAACGGCGCCGGTGCCGACTTATCACAGCAGGAGTCTGCGCAAGCGACTCAGGGACCACAGTTCGACGGCGCAGCCGGAGGCGATGTCCGGTACCCAGGGGCGTGTCGCCCTGTTCACCACCTGCTATGGCAATCGCAATGTGCCGGAAGTGGGTGAAGATCTGGTCAAGGTCTTCGAGCACAATTCGATCCCGGTTCGCCTGCTTCCGTCCGAGCAATGTTGCGGCATGCCCAAGCTGGAACTCGGCGACCTGGAGGCGGTGGCACGGGCCAAGGACGAGAACATCGCGGTGATGGTGGCTATGGTGGACGAGGGCTGGGATATCGTCGCGCCTGTACCCTCCTGCGTGCTGATGTTCAAACAGGAACTGCCGCTGATGTTCCCGGATGACGAGGCGGTGCAGAAGGTGGCCAGGGCCATCTTCGACCCCTTTGAGTATCTGATGCTGCGCCACAAGGGTGGCAAGCTGCGCACCGACTTCGCCAGGCCGCTGGGCAAGGTGTCATATCAGGTGCCGTGTCATCTGCGGGTGCAGAACCTGGGACTCAAGACGCGTGATTGTCTCCAGCTGGTGCCAGATACTACCGTCACCGCGATCGAGCGCTGTTCCGGGCATGACGGTACCTATGCGGTGAAAAAGGAGTTCCGCGCAGATTCGGTCAAGATCGCGCGGCCGGTGGTCAACCGCGTCAAAGACGCCGGGTGCGATCACTTCACCAGCGACTGCCCGATGGCCGGCGATCAGATTGCCGACGGCGTCGGCGGCGGCATGCACGCGACTCATCCCATGAGCCTGCTACGTCAGGCCTACGGTATCTGAGCCATTGTTTACCAAACCGAATGAGGTTCGACGTTGATGACTGCATTGCGAAGGGAAGATCTGTTCAGCCTCGAGGAATACGCCCGCATCCGCAATGATTTCCGACGCGAAGTCATGGAACACAAGCGCGACCGGAAGGTCTGCCTGGGGCCGAATGCCACGCTCTACTTCGAAGACCTGATGACGATGAAATACCAGGTTCAGGAGATGCTGCGGGTGGAACGGATATTTGAGGAGGAGGGCATCCAGGAGGAACTCGAGGCCTACAACCCGCTCATCCCCGACGGCAGTAACTGGAAAGCCACGTTCATGCTCGAGTATCCGGAGATCGAAGAGCGGCGGCGCGCTCTGGCCGCGTTGAAAGGCGTAGAGGATCGCGTGTGGGTGCAGGTAGACGGGCACGACAAGGTCTGGGCCATCGCTGACGAGGACCTGGAGCGGGAATCGGAAGAAAAGACGTCCTCCGTGCATTTTCTGCGTTTTGAGCTCGAGCAGAATATGGTGGAGGCGCTCAAGGCCGGCAGTCTATTCAGCATGGGCATCGATCACGAGGCCCTGAACGTGGCCGTAGCGCCGCTGGCCGAAAACAACCGACAGGCGCTGCTGGCAGACCTGGCCTGAGCGCAAACGACGGCCAAGGCTGAACCTCGATGACCGGGAACCGGCGCCCGCAGTGACGTCGATAGCCGCGCCCTGTCCGGCGCGATAGAATCCGCGCCGGGCATTGCCGCCCTTTCCCCACGGTCCGGAGGTTCAGTCCTAGCCGATGAGTCAGGCCTATAACGCATCCGATATCGAGGTCCTCAGCGGTCTCGACCCCGTCCGTCGCCGGCCGGGGATGTACACCGACACGAGTCGCCCCAACCATCTCGCCAAGGAGGTCATCGACAACAGCGTCGATGAGGCGCTGGCGGGTCACTGCCGTCACATCGATGTCATCCTGTGCAAGGACGGCTCGCTGCAGGTCGAGGACGATGGTCGCGGCATGCCGGTGGACCAGCATCCGAAGGAGAAACTGCCTGGAGTCGAGCTGATCCTCACGCGGCTCCACGCCGGCGGCAAGTTCTCCAACAAGAATTACCGTTTCTCCGGCGGCCTGCACGGCGTCGGCGTGTCGGTGGTCAACGCCCTGTCTACCAACCTCGAAGTATGGATCCGGCGCGGCGGCCAGGAGTACAACATGAGTTTCCGCGACGGACGCAAGCAGTCCGATCTGGAAGCCGTGGGCAAGGTGGGCCGCAACAATACCGGCACCACCATCCGTTTCTGGCCCAACGAGAAATACTTCGACACGCTGAAATTCTCCGTGCCGCGGCTGCGTCACCTGCTGCGGGCCAAAGCCGTGCTTTGTCCCGGTCTCAAGGTGAGCCTGCATATCGAGGCCAGCGGCGAGGAGGAGGTCTGGCAATACACCGGAGGTCTGGCAGATTATCTGGACGAGGCCCTGGGCGACACCGAGTGCGTGCCCGATACGCCCTTCGTCGGCAGTGCTGATGGCGGTAGCGAGAGCGCGGAGTGGGCCCTGGTATGGCAACCCGACGGTGGTGGCACGCCCGGCGAGAGCTATGTCAATCTGATTCCTACGCCGCAGGGCGGCACCCATGTCACCGGGCTGCGTGCGGGTCTGACCGAGGCGCTGCGCGAGTTTTGCGAATTCCGCAGCCTGTTGCCGCGCGGGCTCAGGATCACGCCCGAGGACGTGTGGGAGCCGGTCAGCTTTGTGCTCTCGGTAAAGATGGAGGACCCGCAGTTTTCCGGTCAGACCAAAGAGCGGTTGTCATCCCGGGAGTGCGCTGCATTTTTGTCCGGGGTGGTCAAGGACAGTCTCGCGCTATGGCTGAACCAGCATCCGGACGCCGGCGAGAAAATCGCCGGTCTGGCCATCGACCGGGCCCAGCGGCGCGTCAAGGCGAGCCGTCGGGTGGTGCGCAAGCGGGTCGTCAGCGGGCCGGCCCTGCCCGGGAAGCTGGTGGATTGTACGACTCAGGACGCCGGCCGCTCGGAGCTGTTCCTGGTGGAGGGCGATTCGGCCGGAGGCTCCGCCAAACAGGCGCGGGATCGTGAGTTTCAGGCGGTGATGCCGCTGCGTGGCAAGATCCTCAACACCTGGGAAGTGGAATCCGCCGAGGTCCTGGCTTCCCAGGAAGTCCACGATATCAGTGTCGCGCTGGGGGTCGATCCGGGTTCGGCGAATCTCAAAGGCCTGCGCTATGACAAGGTCTGCGTGCTCGCCGATGCGGATTCGGACGGGGCCCACATCGCGACCTTGTTGTGCGCGCTGTTTCTGCGCCATTTCCGACCCCTGGTCGACGCCGGTCATGTCTACGTGGCGATGCCCCCGCTGTACCGGGTCGATGTCGGCAAGAAAGTCTTCTATGCCCTCGATGACGGCGAGCGCACCGGCGTACTCGATCGCATCGAGGCAGAGAAACTCAAGGGCAAGGTCGTGGTGACCCGCTTCAAGGGTCTTGGCGAAATGAGCCCGATGCAGCTACGCGAAACGACCATGGCGCCACACACCCGACGTCTTGTGCGACTGACCGTCAGCGGTCGGGACAACACCCATGAGCTAATGGACATGCTGCTGGCCAAGAAACGCGCTTCCGATCGCCGCGCCTGGCTGCAAAGCAAGGGCGATCTGGCAGAGGTCTGAAACGGGTGGCGTGAACGCCGCCCTGAGGTAAACAGATGGAAACCCTGGAACTGGATCTCGAGGGCAACGAGCAGCAGCCGCTGCATGCATTCGCCGAAAAGGCGTACCTCGATTACTCCATGTACGTCATCCTGGATCGGGCACTGCCGCATATTGGCGACGGTCTCAAGCCGGTGCAGCGCCGGATCGTATTCGCGATGAGTGAGCTCGGCCTCGCCAGCGGCGCCAAGCACAAGAAGTCGGCGCGTACCGTCGGCGACGTGATCGGCAAATATCATCCACACGGCGACTCTGCCTGCTATGAGGCCATGGTGCTCATGGCCCAGGCCTTCAGTTATCGTTATCCGCTGGTCGACGGCCAGGGCAACTGGGGCGCCAGCGACGACCCCAAATCCTTCGCCGCGATGCGCTACACGGAGGCCCGCCTGACGCCCTATGCTTCAGTGCTGTTGTCGGAGCTCGGCCAGGGCACCGTGGACTGGACGCCCAATTTCGATGGCACGCTCGATGAGCCGTGCCGACTGCCGGCGAGGCTGCCCAACGTATTGTTGAACGGCGGTTCCGGTATCGCCGTCGGCATGTCTACGGATATACCCCCGCACAATCTGCGCGAAGTGGCATCGGCCTGTATCCGCCTGCTGGAGAGCCCGAAGGCAACGGTGACGGACTTATGCGAGCACATCCAGGGTCCGGACTTCCCTACCGGGGCGGAGATCATCAGCCCCACAGAAGACCTGCGCCGGATCTATGAGACCGGTAACGGCACGCTGAAGCTGAGGGCGACCTGGGAACGCGAGCACGGCGATATCGTGGTCAACGCGCTGCCGCACCAGGTCTCCGGGGGCAAGGTGCTGGAGCAGATCGCCCAGCAGATGCGCGCCAGGAAGTTACCTATGGTGGAGGATCTGCGCGACGAATCGGATCACGAGAATCCGGTCCGCCTGGTGATCGTGCCGCGTTCCAATCGGGTCGATGTGGACAGTCTGATGGACCATCTGTTCGCGACCACGGATCTCGAGCGCACGGTGCGGGCCAATCTCAACATCATCGCGCTGGACGGGCGCCCGCGGGTGTTCGATCTGAGGGGACTGCTCAAGGAATGGCTTGAATTTCGCCTCGATACCGTGACCCGGCGCCTGCGCTTCCGGCTCGACAAGGTCGAGGCGCGGCTGCATGTCCTCGAAGGTCTTCTGGTCGCCTATCTGAATATCGACGAAGTGATCCACATCATCCGCAGCGAGGACCGGCCAAAACCGGTATTGATGAAGACCTTCGCGCTGAGCGACATCCAGGCCGAGGCGATCCTGGAACTCAAACTGCGACACCTGGCACGACTGGAAGAAGTGAAGATCCGTGGCGAACAGGAGTCGCTGGCCGAAGAGCGCAAGCAGCTGTCGAAGATCCTCGGCAGCAAGGCGCGTTTGAAAAAGCTGGTGCGGGAAGAGTTGGAACGGGATGCTGCGCAATTCGGCGACGTTCGCCGGACCCGTATCATCGAACGGGCCGCGGCCCAGGCGATGGATGAATCCGCATTGATCTCCAGCGAAGCCGTGACCGTGGTGTTATCCGAGCGCGGCTGGATCCGCGCTGCCAAGGGGCATGAGGTCGACCCGATCCAGCTCAACTACAAGGCCGGTGACGGATTCCTCGCGGCCGCCTGTGGGCGCAGCAACCAGGCGGCGGTATTTCTCGACAGTACCGGCCGGGCATACACCATCCCGGCCCATACGCTGCCTTCGGCGCGGGGGCAGGGCGAACCCCTGTCGGGTCGGGTCAACCCGCCAGACGGTGCCAGCTTCGCCGGGGTGATGACCGGCGTTGCGGAGCAACGCTGGCTCCTCGCGTCCGACGCCGGCTTCGGTTTTGTCGCGCGCTTGCAGGACCTCTATTCACGCAATCGCAGCGGCAAGTCGGTGCTCAAGGTCCCTGCAGGGGGTGGGGTGTTGATCCCGGCTCCGGTGCCGGCGGCGGAGGGCGCGCTGGTTGCCGCGGTGAGCAATGCCGGCCGCCTGCTTTGCTTCCCGTTGGACGAGTTACCGGAGCTGGCGCGGGGTAAGGGCAACAAGATCCTCGGCATACCGGGCAAGAAGTTCGCGTCCGGCGAGGAGTCCATGGTCTCGGTCGTGGCCCTGGCCGCTGACGTCAGCCTGCGAGTCTGCAGCGGTCAGCGGGTGATGACGCTAAAGCCCCGGGATCTGGAGCATTATCTCGGCGCCCGAGGCCGGCGTGGCGCGTTGCTGCCGCGGGGCTGGCGCAAGGTAGAGCGCTTGCAGACCGATTAGGCCCGGTCGGAGCGGAGACTCAGGTGTCCGGCTCCTCTGACAGCACCACTTCAGGCTCGTTGAGCTGGTAGCCCTGGATGTACTCGATGCCGATTTGCCACAGTGCGGCCATGGTGTTGGCGTCCTCCACCCGTTCCGCGACGGTGCGGATATTGCGTTGCGTGGCTTCCGCAACCAGTGCCTTGACGGTCTGTTGGAGCGCACCGTCGCGGGCCAGGCCCTGCATCAGGGACCCGTCGACTTTCATATAATCCATCGGGATGTGGTTGAGGACCTGGAGCGGCCGTGAGCCGACGCCAAAATGCTCGACCGCGAAACCGTAGCCGGTTGCGCGCAGGTTCTCCGCCAGATCGCGAGTCGCCTTGAGCTGACCATCCGCGGCCGTTTCCGCCACCTCAAAGATTATCCGGCCGGGTTCGATGCCGGCGTTGGCAATCTGCTGGGCCAGCCAACCGGGCAGTGATTCATCGAGCACCGTGGCCTGTGACAGACGCACGAACGCCTTTTTACCTTCGTTCGCCGCCAGCCATGCCATGCTCGCTGCCATCACCCAGCGATCGATGTTCTTGATCAGCTTGTTGCGTTCGGCGGCGCCGAGGAAATGGCTGGGCAGGACCTCGTCACCTTGTTCGTCGATCATGCGTACCAGCAGATCGACCAGTCCGACGTCCTCGCCGGTGAGGCTGCCCACCGGCTGCAGCGCAAGGCGGAAGCGGCTTTCGATCAGCGCCTGTTTGATCCGCGGTATCCACAGTCGATCGCTTTCCTCGAGACGTGTGCTGGCGTCGTCGGCAGCGCTGTATTCGCTGCGGTTACCACCCTTGTTGCGCCCTCCGCTACAGGCATCCAGCGCCTGCGCCACCAGGTCATCGATGCTCTTGCTTTTGCTGTCAGCCATCGCCAGACCGACGGTGCAGGTCGCCGAGATGGATTTGCCGCCGATCTCGAACAGCTGCCCTGCCAGCTTGCGGCACAGACCGTCGGCCCAGGCGCGGACGTCGCGCGTGTTACCGCGCGCCAGCAGCACCGAAAAGGCGGTGCCACCGAAGCGGCCGTAGAGATCCTTGGGCTGCAGATGCTCACGCAGCACCTGGGCGATACGCGCCAGCAGTTCCTCGCTGGCAATCGGCCCGACCATTTCGACCAGGGTGCCGAATGCGTCCGGCCGCACCACGGCCAGCGCGCGGACGCCACCGCGCAACGGCTGGGACAAATCTTCCTCGAGCAGCTTGACGAAGTGCTGGCGGCTGAAGAAACCCGTCAGGGGATCTTTGTTGACCGCGTCCCGGAGATCCTGCAACAGCCGCGCATCCTCCCGCGCGCCCGAGGCGATGCTGATGCGCACACACGGTTCCTGCTCGAATTCGGCCGCCTCGAAAAGCAGCTCCAGTTCGAGCGGGCGGCCCTTGGCATCGACGCCGGTGCAGCGCAGCGGGTCACCGGGCCAGCGGCCCTGATCGAAGGCGATCAGCGCGCCCTTGAGGGCCGCCTGGGAATCCGCCGACACCAGATCCATCAGCGGGATGCCCAGCATGGAGTCTTCGTCCTTATACCCGAACAAGCGGCTCCAGGCAGGGTTGGATTCCGGCCATAAAGGTCTGTAGCTGCTCCCGATAGGAGCTTGCCACCGCGACGGTCTCGCGCAGGGCCCAGGCCATGCGCGACCGTCGGATCTCCCGTTCCAGCACTTTGTACAGACGCTGACGCTGGCCCAGCACCACCAGGTCTGCCGCGCCAGCGACGATATCCGCGCTGAGCATGTCCGGGTCAAGAACCTGGCGGCAGCTCACCACCGGCAGGTCTTTGTCCATCAGGTCCCGGATCTTGAGCACTTCCTGCAGCAGGTTCACATCCTCGTCTGAAAACACCACGGCCAGGCTGTAGCCAGTGCCGGCATGATCCTTGAACAACTCGGCAGAGGCGATGCGGGTGCAGTGGGCGGGGATGCCGCGATTGCGCAGGACGCTGTTGATGGCCTCGGCGTTGTCCGGGCTGCCGGACACGACCAGCACCGGGACGGCTTCGGTCTCGGAACTCAGTTCGGCGATCGCCAGATCGAGCGCCGGCGCGCTTGCGGCTGAATGGGGGGGTGGATTGATGAGCTGAGCCTCCTTGGCTGCCAGAGCCGGATTTTACACGGCGTCGCCCGGGACGACAGCAACCGGCCCGGAGTTCAGTGGCGTCTTCCCGGGCGCGCCGGGCACTTCCCGCACCAGGCGCGGTACCAGATAGCCCGGCAGCCGGGCCGCGAGGGCTCCGGCCAGCCGTCTGGCCTGGTCCTCCGGGACTTCAAAATGGGCCGCACCTCGCACCCGGTCGAGCATATGCAGATAGTAGGGCAGCACGCCGTTGGCAAACAGCGCTTCGCTGAGGTCTGCCAGCGCGTCGGCATCGTCGTTGACCCCGGCCAGCAGCACCGATTGATTCAACAGCATGACCCCGGCCCTGCGCAAATCCGCCATCGCGGTCGCGACCGTGCCATCGAACTCGTTGGCGTGGTTGGTGTGGATGACCAATACCAGGGGTATCGGCAACGCGTCTGCCCAGGCGAGGAACCCGCTATCGATGCGCTCAGGCAATACCACGGGGAGGCGGCTGTGGATGCGTAGCCGGCGGATCCAGGGCCGCCGGGCGAGCGCCGGGCCAAGCTTGTGCAGACGCGCATCGCTCAGGGTCAGCGGGTCGCCGCCGCTGAGGATCAGTTCGTCGACGTCGGCAAGTCGGTCGAGCTGGGCGAAGGCCGGGGCCCAGTCGGCGGCGGCGGCGATGCCGTCACCATAGGGGTATTCGCGGCGGAAGCAGTAGCGACAGTTGATCGCACAGGCGCCGCTGGCAATAAACAGAGCCCGGCCGGAATATTTGCTCAGCAACGCAGGTGCCAGCGTCGCCGCGCCGTCACCGACAGGGTCCGAAATGAACCCCGACATCTGCCGCAGTTCCGCTGCCAGCGGCAACACCTGGCGCAGCAGAGGATCGGCCGGATCGCGTGGCCGCATGCGCGCGACAAAGCCGCGCGGGACGCGCAGACGGAACTGCTGATGGGCGGCCCGGGCGGCCGGCAGTAACGCCAAATCCAGCTCCAGCATGGCCAGCAGTTCGCGCGGGTCGGTGACCGCGGCGGCCAGGGCTTGCTGCCACCCGGCCTGCTGACTGGACGTCGGCTCACGGGTTATCATGGCGGACTTGGTGGATGATTTGTCTTCGACCGTCAGCATGGCTGACCTATACCTCGGTGAACAGATGGCTTCGTATAGTACCAACGAGTTCCGCTCCGGCCTCAAAATCCTGATCGACAAAGATCCCTGCGTGATCGTCGAGAACGAGTTCGTCAAGCCCGGCAAGGGTCAGGCTTTCAGCCGCGTCCGCATCCGCAACCTGAAGACCGGTCGCGTGGTCGACAAAACCTTCAAGTCCGGCGATTCGGTGGAAGCGGCTGACGTGATGGATACCGACATGCAGTACCTGTATTCGGACGGCGAGTTCTACCACTTCATGGTGCCCGACACCTATGAGCAGCACGCCGCTGATGCGGTGGCCGTGGGTGAGGCTCGTCAGTGGTTGAAAGAGCAGGACACCTGCCAGGTCACCCTGTGGAACAACACACCGCTGTCGGTCAACCCGCCCAACTTTGTCGAGCTGAAGATCGTCGAGACCGACCCCGGTGTGCGCGGCGATACCGCCCAGGGCGGTGTCAAGCCCGCCAAGCTTGAGACCGGGGCCGTGGTGCGGGTGCCGCTGTTCGTGGAGGAGGGTGAGATGATCCGCGTCGACACCCGCTCCGGCGAGTATGTCTCCCGGGTCAAGGACTGAGCTCGCCGCGCCGCGGCGGCAGCGATGAAATCTCCATCCGACGACTGGCGACCTTCGGCCGGTCCCGATGTCCTTGCACTCCGGGCGAAGTTGCTGGGGCGACTGCGCGGCTGGTTCGCCGATCACGGCGTAATGGAAGTGGAGACACCGGCCCTGTCCGCCGCCGCCGTCACCGATCCCCACATCCATAGCCTGGAGACATGCCTGGATCGCAGGCCCATGTACCTGCAGACGTCGCCGGAGTTCTTTATGAAGCGGCTGCTGGCTGCGGGCAGCGGCGATATCTATCAGGTCTGCCGTGTGTTCCGCGATGGCGAGCAGGGGCGCCGCCACAATCCGGAATTCACCATGGTGGAATGGTATCGGCGGGATCTTGACGCCCATCGCATGATGGACGAGGTCGAGTCCCTGCTGGCCGTACTCGGCGCCGGTCAGCGTCAGCCGCGACCGGCCGAGCGCATCACCTATCGAGACCTGTGCATGGAATTCGCCGGCATCGATCCGTTTGTGGATAGCACGGCGGCCATCGTCGCGCGTCTTGACGAGGCCGCGGTGGCAGTGCCGGACGGGTTGAGCGCGGACCGTGACGCGTTGCTCGATCTATTGCTGGCCACTGTAGTCGAGCCGGCGATGCCGGCGGAGATCCCGGTTTTTGTCTTCGATTTTCCCGCGAGCCAGGCCGCGCTGGCCCGGATCCGCGACGGTGATCCGCCGGTGGCCGAGCGTTTCGAGTTGTTCCTCGGCGGCATGGAGCTGGCCAATGGCTTCCATGAATTACGCGATGTGGCAGAGCAGGCCGGGCGCTTCGAGCGGGACCTGCAGCGGCGCCGGGACGCGGGCCTCAAACTACCGCCGGTAGATCATCGTTTTTTGGCGGCGCTGGATGCGGGTCTGCCCGAGTGTGCCGGCGTCGCTCTGGGCTTTGATCGGCTGGTCATGTGGCTTGCCGGCTGCGACCATATCGCCGACGTGCTGAGTTTCGACGCTGGCCGCGCCTGAGCCGATCCCGGGAGAATCGATGTTCCACGTAGCCGAACAACAGTATGCGAGCAAGGATGAGCTGTATCGTTCGCTGACGTTGCAGGCCCAGGCCCTGCTGCAAGGGGAACACGACCCGGTAGCTAACGCCGCTAATCTCGCGGCGCTGATCTTCCATGCCGTGCCGGGACTCAATTGGGCGGGCTTCTATTTCCTGCACGGTGATGAGCTGGTGGTCGGTCCGTTTCAGGGCAAGCCCGCCTGTGTCCGCATCGCCATCGGTCGCGGCGTGTGCGGGACCGCGGCCGAGCGGCGCGAGACTGTGCTGGTCGAGGATGTAGACCGCTTCGACGGTCATATCCCCTGCGACGCGGATTCCCGCTCCGAGGTCGTGGTACCGCTGATCGATCCCGCCGGATCCTTGCTTGGCGTACTGGATCTGGACAGCCCCGAGGCTGCGCGCTTTGACGCAGCTGACGCAGCCGGTTTCGAGCGGCTTGCCGCCGTCTACGTGGCCTCTCTCAGCACCTGACCGTCCTCTGCGTGGCGTCCACGGCGCGGCCGCCGGTCTGCTAACTGGTGTCGCCGATACTCTGACCCACGCGTACCGGAGCGCCCGCGGTTAACGCCGGGGCCAACGCCACGCGACCCGGCGCGAACACGGCGATAACCGTTGAGCCCATATTGAAGCGGCCCATCTCCTCGCCCCGGGCCAGTACGATCTCGCCGGGCGCGTAGTCGGCCACCGCGCCCCGCCGCGGCCGGCCAGGCGCGACCTCGCCTGCCCATACGGTCTCGATGCTGCCGACATTCAACGCCCCGACCAGCACCATCGCCAGCGGTCCGGCCGCGGTGTCGAAACAGCACACCACCCGCTCATTACGCGCAAACAAGCGCGGTACGCTGCGTACCGTGGCGGCGTTGACGCTGAACAGCCGGCCGGGCAGGTAGATCATGCGGCGCAGTTCGCCATCCAGTGGCATGTGGATGCGATGATAGTCGTAGGGCGCCAGGTAGATGGTGGCGAATGCGCCGCCGCTCAGATGCGTCGCCAGGGTGCGGTCGCCGAGCAAGTCGGCCAGTCCATAGTCCCGGTCCTTGGCCTGGAACAGTCGGCCATCTGCAGCCAGCCCGGCCTGGCTCACGGTGCCGTCCACCGGCGCAGCGATAGCTAGCGGAGATCCTGGGGTCGGGCGGGCATCTGCGATGAGGGCCCGGGTAAAAAACGCATTAAATGTCGGATAGGCCGTGGCTTGAGGTTCGGCCGCGTCGCTCATGTCTACGCGGAATCCGCGCACGAACGCGCGGATCAGCAGATTCTTGAACCATCGCGTCCGCGCTCGCGTGGCCCAATGAACGAAACGTGACACCCCATGCTGCGGCAGCAGGTATTGGACCAGGACGAAGAGTCGGTCTGTCACCGCCGGCGGCCGTCAATGATCATGGTGGTGACCGCCGTCCGGACCCCGCCGCAGCGGCGCCTCGAAAGCCAGCTGCGCGCCGTCGGCGAAAAGGAACTCGAGAGCCACACGCTCACCTTCGTCAAACGGTCGCGCCGGGCCGTGGAGCATCAGATGCCGGCCGCCAGGTTCGAACACCGCGTGCCCGCCGGGGGGGACCGTGAGCGCCGGCTCGGCGATCATCCGCGCGACGCCGTCGACGATTTCGGTTCGATGCACTTCCACGCTGGCGAAATCAGGGGACGAGACCGCCACCAGCTCCAGCGGCCGCGCGCCGGGGTTCTCCAGCACCAGGTATCCCGCAAGCATCCCGGCATTGGGCGGGGCCAGACGGATCCAGGGATCCTTGATGCGGGCGGTTCGATCGTCGGTTTCGGGGCTGCACGCGGCAAGAAAGAGCGCCAGCACAAGAAGAAAGGCGCGAGCCCGGTATGGCAACAGATTCCGGTGTTTCATCCGATCTCACTCACTATCTGACGGTATTCCCGGTCCAGATCATCCACCCGGTGCGGGGTGCTGAATATCGCGGCCAGATGGCCTCGTGGATCGACCAGGAATACCGATGCCGTATGTTCCACCGTATAGCCCTCTTCGTTTGCTGCCGGTTGGTAAGCGAAGGCGACGCCGAGCCCTCGGGTCAGAGTCAGGATCTCGCCCATCTCTCCGGTGACGCCGACAAAATCCGGATTGAAGAATGGCACGTACGTGGACAATACCTCCGCCGTGTCGCGCATCGGGTCCACCGATACCATCGTGATCGATGGCTGTAAGGCCGGGGGCAGGTCTTCGAGGGCCTGGGCGAGGCCCGCCAGCGTGTTGAGCGTGGTCGGACAGACATCCGGGCAATGGGTAAAGCCAAAAAACAGCAGCGTCCACCGACCTCGCAGTCTTGCGGGCCCAAACGGCTGCTGCTCGTGGTCTGTCAGCAAGAAGTTGGGCAGCGCTCTTGGCGCTTGCAGGACCAGGGCACGAGTGTCCGCGCCAGCGGTCGCGGGCGTACCCTGGATCCATCTGGCGAGCGTCATCCCGGCCACCGCGGCCAGCACGGCGACGAGCGCAAAAACGGCGATGCGGAGCGGCTTGTCCATAACCGTTCATTATCCCACACGCCGCCAGTGCGGTCAGGTATCATGCGGCCCTGTGCGCCGGCCCGGCCCGGCATTATCGACACGGACAATGGAAGAGACCGAAGGGCTGGAAACAGTGACCGATTTCGTGCGCTGGGGTGCAAGTCGTTTTGCCGCCGCCGGCCTGCATTATGGTCACGGCACGGCTGATCCGGTCGATGAGGCGCTGCTGCTGGTCGCCCATGGTCTGCATTTGCCGCTACCGCTGCCGGCGGAATTCCATCATGCCCGTCTTACCGCCTCCGAGCGGCCACGGATCGCGGCTCTGATCGAGCGCCGGGTGAGTGAGCGTTGTCCTGCGGCCTACGTGACCGGCGAAGCGTGGTTTGCCGGTCTCTCGTTTATCGTTGACGAGCGCGCGCTGGTGCCCCGCTCGCCGCTTGCAGAACTGGTGGAGGAAGGATTCGCGCCCTGGATCGAGCCTGCGGGCGTGGAACGGGTACTGGATCTCTGTACGGGCGGCGGATGTATCGGCATCGCCTGCGCAAAGTACCTGCCCTGGTGCACGGTGGACATCGCGGATATTTCCGAGCCGGCGCTGTCGCTGGCTCGAGAGAATATCGAGCGGCATGGGGTGAGCGACCGTGTCCGTGCAGTGCCCAGCGACGTATTCGCGGGTCTGGCCGGGCAACGTTACGACGTGATTGTCAGTAACCCGCCCTATGTGGCCCGCGCCGAGTACGAGTCGCTGCCCCGCGAGTACGCACACGAACCGGGGCTCGGTCTGCTTGCCGGTGATGACGGCCTCGATGTGGTGCGAAGAATACTGGCTGACGCGCGCACCCATCTTCGGCCCGGCGGTCTTCTGATTGTGGAGGTCGGTAGCGCGGAGGGCGCACTGCTTGAGGCGTTCCCGGATCTGCCCTTCACCTGGCTGGAGTTCGAGCGTGGTGGTTGCGGCGTGTTTCTGCTCAATCGTTATGATCTGCCGGGAGGCTGACCATGTCGGGTAACACTTTTGGCAAGTTGTTCACCATGACTTCGTTTGGTGAGAGCCACGGACCGGCCCTCGGCTGCATCGTCGATGGCTGTCCGCCGGGTCTGCCGCTGACCGAAGACGATCTGCAACGGGACGTGGAGCGACGCCGGTCCGGCAAATCCCGTCATACCAGCCAGCGCCGGGAGCCCGATCAGGTGCGCATCCTGTCGGGTGTCTTCGAGGACCGCACGACCGGCGCGCCGATCGGGCTGCTGGTCGAAAACCAGGATCAGCGATCGCGCGACTACGAGAAGATCAGGAACGTATTCCGGCCCGGCCACGCGGACTATACTTATGCGCAGAAATACGGCTTTCGTGACTATCGTGGCGGTGGCCGCTCTTCGGCACGCGAGACGGTGATGCGGGTGGCCGCGGGCGCCATCGCGCGCCGTTATCTGCAACGACAACTCGGGATCGAGATCCGTGGCTATCTGGCGCAGCTCGGACCGCTGACGCTGGACCCGGTCGATCTGGAGAGCGTGGACGACAACCCGTTCTTTTGCGCCGACCCGGCCCGTGTCGCCGAACTCGAGGCCTATATGGACGCCCTGCGCAAGGAAGGCGACTCCATCGGCGCTCGCGTCAATGTCATCGCCACTGGCGTACCTCCGGGGCTCGGCGAGCCGGTGTTCGACAAGCTGGATGCCGATATCGCCCACGCGATGATGGGGATCAACGCGGTCAAGGCAGTAGAGATCGGGGACGGTTTCCAGGCAGTGGCGCAAAAGGGCACCGAGCACCGGGACGAGATCACGCCGGAAGGATTCCGCACCAACCATGCCGGCGGCACGCTCGGCGGGATTTCCTCCGGTCAGGCGATCCGCGTCAGCATGGCCATAAAGCCCACATCGAGTCTGCGCCTGCCCTGTGATTCGGTCGATGTCAGCGGTGCGCCGGTCACCGTGGTGACGACGGGCCGCCACGACCCCTGCGTCGGTATCCGCGCCACACCGATTGCGGAGGCGATGCTGGCACTGGTGTTGATGGATCATTATCTGCGTCACCGGGCACAGAATGCGGATGTGCGGTCCGCGACGCCGGTGATCCCCGGTTGAACGACACCGACGTATCACGCTGATGGAGCCACGCCAGATGTCAAAGAAGTTCTCTGTTGCGGTACTCGGCGCGACCGGCCTGGTCGGGGAAGCCATGCTCTCGATCCTGGAACAGCGCAAATTCCCGTTGGCAGAACTCTACGCGCTGGCCAGCGAGCAATCCGCCGGTCGCTCGCTCCGCTGCAGCGGTCGTCAGCTCGTGGTCGAGGATGTCGCCGACTTCGATTTCTCCAAGGCGGATATCGGGCTGTTTTCTGCCGGCGCCTCGGTTTCAGAGATCTACGCGCCCAAAGCTGCTGCCGCCGGATGTGTCGTGGTCGACAATACCTCACGTTTCCGCAATGAGGCCGATGTCCCGCTGGTGATCCCGGAGGTCAATCCCGAGGCAATAGGCGGCTATGCCACCCGCAACATCATCGCCAACCCGAATTGCTCCACTATTCAGATGCTCGTCGCGCTCAACCCGATCTATCGCGCGGTCGGTATCGAGCGGATCAACGTCGCCACCTATCAGGCAGTGTCGGGCGCGGGTCGCGGGCTGGTGGAGGATCTTGCCTCTCAGACCGCGCGGCTGCTGAATGGGATGGCGGTAGAGAACCCGACGACGCCGAAGCAGATTGCCTTCAACGTGTTGCCCCAGATCGATACCTTCGAGGAGAACGGCTATACCCGCGAGGAGATGAAGATGGTCTGGGAGACGCGCAAAATCCTCGGCGATGCGGAAATCCAGGTAAATCCTACCGCGGTGCGGGTGCCGGTCTTCTTCGGTCATTCCGAGGCGATACACATGGAGACCCGGGACAAAATTACCGCGCAAGAAGCCCGGCGGCTGCTCGAACAAGCGCCCGGCGTTGAAGTGCTCGACCAGCCGGAGCCGGGCGGCTACCCTACGCCGGTCACGGAGGGCGCGGACGGAGATGCGGTGTTCGTGGGGCGGATCCGCGAGGACATCTCGCACCCGCGCGGGCTCAACCTCTGGGTGGTGGCCGATAACGTAAGAAAGGGGGCCGCTTTGAACAGTGTCCAGATCGCTGAATTCCTTGCGAAAAACTTTCTATAAGTTATATTTAGGCGCTACTTGTAAAGAGCCTTATCAAGATTATCCAAAGGCATGATCAAAACCGGATGCCGGAGCAGCCGTCCCGCGATGCGGGGACGCAGGAACAGGGAGTGACGATGGCTCGTAGAATTCGTTGGCTTGGGGTGCTGGCCCTTGCGCTGGTTTCGACCGGTGCAAATTCACTCGGTCTGGGTGATATCAAGCTCAATTCGTATCTGAATGAACAGCTCGACGCCGAGATCCGGGTGTCCCTGTCTGGCGCGGACGAACTCAACACGCTGCGGGTCGAGATTGCCCCGTTGGCGGAGTTTGACAGGGTTGGCATAGATCGGCCCATGTTCCTCGACGATCTGGAATTCACGGTGGAGCGGACCAGCGGTGATAGCGCGATGATTCGCGTCACCTCGGACCAGCCCGTGGTGGAGCCGTTCGTTACTTTCCTTATCGAGGCCCGTTGGAGCGGCGGCCGGCTGCTGCGCGAGTACACGGTGCTGCTGGACCCGCCGTTGTTCCTGCCGACCCCGGAGCCACCTGCGGTCGATGCACCGGTTCCCGCTCGGGATTCGGCGGCCTCCGGTGTGGTGCAGCGGCCGGCACCGATGCCCGCGCCCCGTGCGACGCCCCAGCCGTCCGTCAGCCCGCCCGGCATGTATGGTCCGGTTCGGCGCAACGAGACGCTGTGGGGCATCGCCCAGGAAGTAAGGCCCGACGCCGGTATTTCAACAAATCAGATGATGATGGCCTTGTTCAGGGCCAATCCGGACGCCTTTGACGGCAACATCAACCGGATGCGAGCCGGCGCTCGTCTCAGGGTCCCCAGCCGGGATGAGATCCTCGGCACTTCGCCCGCCGAGGCAACTGCAGAAGTGCGCCGTCAAAACACCCGCTGGCGGAGCTCGACGTCTCGCGGCACAGGCGCCGTAGCCGCGGCCGGCGCGCCGTCGACGACCGCGTCGGAAGAGCCACGACTGGAATTGGTGCCACCTGCGGAGGTCGATGCCGGGACCGCAGCCGCCGAGGGTGCACCGCTGGCATCCGAGCAACAGGCGCTGAATCAGGAGCTGCTCAACGCCGTGCAGAGCCTGCGTAGCGAACTCGAGGAAACGCGCGAGGCGATCAGCGTCAAGGATGCGGAAATCGCCGCTCTGCAGGAGCGGCTGGCATTGATCGACGGAGGCCAGGCGGTAGCGCCCGAGCTGGAGGCCGAATTCGATCCGGACTCCGTCGACCGGGCCATTGCCGAGGCCGAAGCCGAAGCGGCCGTTGAGGCGGCCGCTGAAGAGGCAGCCGCAGAAGAAACGGTCGAAGAAGCGGTCGCCGAGAAGCCGGCCGTCGAGCCCGCGCAGACGGTGACGCCACCGCCGGCGCAGGTATCCGGATCACCGGAAGGCGGTCTGTTCTCCTCGATGTGGGTCTGGATCGCCGGGTTCGCGGCCTTGTTGGCGGCCTTGTTCTTTGTTTGGAAGAAGCGCCAGGAAGCGGAGACCGAAGAGGCATTCGAGGCCTGGGAAGCACCGCCCGAACCGGTTAAACCGGAACGCGTGTCCCACGTCGAGACGTCGCCGGCCATCCTGGTGGAGGAGCAGACGCATCCGGGTCAAGCAGCGATGGCGGCCGCCGGCATGGCGGCCGACGAGGGGCTCGATTTCGATGTGACCGAGGCCGCGGCACCCGCCACGCAACCCGAACCGGAAGCAGAACCGACGCCCGAGTCGAAACCCGCAGCGCGGCCGGTGCCGGCGGATGAGCCGACCGGGACTGATTATCAGTATCCGTTCGAGGACACCATCGCCGGGGCGACCGGCATCAATCTACAGCAGTCAGACCCCCTGGCCGAGGCCGACTTCCATATGGCCTACGGGCTTTATGACCAGGCCGCCGACCTCATCCGCAAGGCGAGCAGTCGTGAGCCGGATCGGGTCGATCTGCGCTTGAAGATGCTCGACATCCTGTTCGTCTGGGGTAAGGGCGACGAGTTCGTCACCGAGGCCAAGACCCTGCAGGAGCTGGGCAGCGCAGACGCGAGCGAGTGGAGCCGTGTCGCGATCATGGGGCGGCAGATTGCACCGGATCAGAGCCTGTTCGAGGAAGCGGGCGGCGGTCACGCAGCGGTGGATGTGGCGCTCAGTGAGGATGGCGAGGGCAAACCGGATATCGACCTGGCCGGCAGCAGCGATGATCTGGACCTGGATTTCGGCGGTGGAGATCTGGGAGCAGAAGGTGAGTCTGCCGAAGCGCTTGATTTTGATATCGGCGCCACCGGCGAGATGCCGGCCCCGGCACCCTGGGACGCGACCCAGGAGCGCGAGGTCATGCCGGACGCCACGGCCGAAATGGAGATCGAGGATCTGGGTCTGGACGTCAATCTGGAGGACCTGGAGGAGAGCACACGCGGGCCGGATGAGCTGGATCTGGAAGGCACCGGCATGACGGAGATCATCGTCCGTGACGACGATAGCCGCTTTACCGATAGCGTCAGCGACACCGAGGTTTTAAAGGACTTCGAGCACAGCGATACCGGCGTCCTCGATGACGACAGCGGCGATACCGAGGTGCTCAAGAAAGCCAGCGTCGACGAAGATGATGAGACCGGCATCACCGAGATGCTGGAGACCGCCGAGGACATGGCGAACGACGTCTCAGGGGCCTACAGCGTTGAAGAACTCGAGGCGCGCAAGCTCGATGAAGTGACCCGAGAGATGGCCCAGCTGTCCGAAGATGGTGAGGATTCGTCGGGCGGAACGTCGATGATGAAGGCTCTCGACATCGAAGCCGGGGAAGACACGGCCGAGGTCGAGGCGCTTGAAGAGCCCGCGGATGGCGACCTCGATCTGGAAGACATCACCGCGGCACTCGGCCGGGATCTGGAGCAGACGGCCGAGATGCCTATGGCCGGCGCAACGGCCGACGCCGATACCCTCATTGCGGATATTTTCGGTGATGAGGAAGAGACCCGGGTGGCCCCACGCAGCGACGTGTTGGGCGATCGCGAGGACGATGCGGCGGCGGCGACACGCGAGATGCCCCAGATCGAGAACCCGGATGTGACCCTGAGCGAAGTTGGCACCAAGCTCGACCTGGCCAGGGCATATATCGACATGGGCGATCCGGACGGGGCCCGCAGTATCCTCGACGAAGTGATGGAAGAGGGCGACGAGGGGCAGAAGAGCGAGGCCAGAGACCTGATCGACGGTCTCGGTTGAGGCGGCCGGATCCTGCGCGGGTCTGAAGTCGGGGCCGCTGGCGGATGAGTCTGCATCCCGTGCTCCGGCTGGTGTTACTGCTGGCGCTGGGGGCTTCCCTGTTCCGCTACAGCCTCCCCGGTCAGCTCGCGGTGCTCACGCTGCTTGTCCTGCTTGTCGCCCGAGGCGGACGCGAGTGCCTTATGCGGCTGTTCAAGTCCCTGAGGCGAATCCGCTGGCTGCTTCTGTCTATCGCGCTGATCTATCTGGTGGTGGCGCCTGAGCCTCGCCCGGGTGCAGACTGGGCCTGGCCCACCGCGGCGGAGTGGTCGCTCGCGCTGCGCCGGGCCGGCGTTCTGGTGATCCTCGTCAGTGCCGTCGAATGGCTGCGGCAAACGACGCCGGCTGCGCTCACCGCCTCGGCGATCGCTACTCTGCTCAAACCCATGCGCCGGCTCGGCTTTCACCCGGACCGCTTCGCGCTGCGCACGGCCATGACGCTCGATGCCGTCCCGCGCACCGCTGAGGTGGTCGCTCAGGCGGCCGGACGGGCCGGCATCAAACCCCGACAATTCGGTGGCTGGGCGGACGCCGCGGCGCGATTGATCGAAGATATCGAGTCCGGCCATGGGGCAGTGGTGACGCCGGCGGAGCTGCCGCCGGTGGGACGCGTCAATGTCGCGGATGCGTTGCTGTTCGCGCTGGCGCTGGGTCTGATCCTCGGCCTGACCCTGGTCTGATCTCCATGCGCCTTGTGCTCGGGATCGAATATGACGGTGCCGCGTTCTCCGGCTGGCAGTCACAAGTCGGGACGCGGACGGTCCAGGGCACATTGGAGCAGGCGGTGTCAGAGGTCGCCGATCATCCGGTGTCGCTGGTCTGCGCGGGCCGCACTGACGCCGGTGTGCATGCAGCCGGACAAGTCGCGCACTTTGATACCGGGCAACAGCGTCCGCAGCGGGCCTGGACCCTCGGTGTCAACAGCAACCTGCCGGGTGATGTCAACGTCGCCTGGGTGCGACCGGCGCCATCCGGCTTCCACGCGCGATTCTCGGCACGCGCCCGCAGCTACCGGTTCTGGATTTTCAACTCGCCGCTGCGCTCTGCCTTGCTGCGTCAGCGCGCATGGTGGGTGCGGCGGCCCCTGGATGTTGTGCCCATGCAGCAAGCTGCGGCCTGCCTGCTTGGTGAGCACGACTTCTCGGCATTTCGTGCTGCGGAGTGTCAGGCCAAGACCGCGGTGCGCACGGTGTCCGCGATCTCGGTGGCGCGGGAAGGGTCATTGCTGCGGGTCGACATCACGGCGAACGCGTTTTTGCATCATATGGTGCGGAACGTCGTCGGCACCCTCGTCGTTGTTGGCCGCGGGGACGCCGATGTAGCCTGGGTCGAGCGGGTGCTGCGGGGCGCTGATCGCCAGGACGCCGGCGCAACGGCCGCCGCCTGTGGGCTTTACCTGCGGCGTGTCGACTACCCGGATTTCCCGCAGCGGCCAGCCAGCCCGGCGGACTCGTCCTTGTTGCCTCTCCGGTCACTCACCGACTAGTGGGCGCTTGCGCTATGATCCCTCCGAACTATTGTTGGGGCATGCGGGCCCGGGGATGCCGACCATGAACTGGTTCGACAAGTTGATGCCATCCAAGATCAAGACCCAGCGCCGCTCGCGCTCGGTCCCGGAGGGCTTGTGGACCAAGTGCGAAGCCTGCGGATCGGTGCTCTATCGCAACGAGGTTGAACGTAATGTCTACGTGTGCCCGAAGTGCGACCATCACATGCGCATCGGCGCCAGGACCCGGCTGAAGACGTTTCTCGATCCCGGGGATCAGACCGAGATCGGTGCCGGACTCCTTCCGGAAGACCCGCTGCGTTTCAAGGACTCCAAACGTTACCGGGATCGACTCACCCAGGCCCAGCGAGCCACCGACGAGACGGACGCCCTGGTCGCAATAAGCGGGCGCATGCTGGGCATGCCGGTGGTGGCCTGCGCCTTCGAGTTCAGCTTTATGGGTGGCTCGATGGGATCGGTAGTCGGGGAGCGTTTTGCGCGTGCGGCCAAGGTGTCTCTCTCCAGTCGCATCCCGCTGATCTGTTTCTCCGCCAGCGGCGGCGCGCGGATGCAGGAGGGCCTGTTCTCGCTGATGCAGATGTCCAAGACCAGCGCAGCGCTGGCCCAGCTGGCAGAGGCAGGAGTGCCGTTTGTGTCGGTGATGACAGATCCCACCACCGGCGGTGTGTCCGCCAGTCTTGCCATGCTGGGTGATATCAACGTTGCCGAGCCGCAGGCGCTGATCGGCTTCGCCGGACCCCGGGTGATCCAGCAGACCGTCGGCGAGACCCTGCCCGAGGGCTTCCAGCGCAGCGAATTCCTGCTCGAGCATGGGGCGCTGGACATGATCGTAGATCGGCGTCAGATGCGGGAGCGGCTGGCCTCGGTGCTGGCCATGTTGACCCGGCAAGCCCAACCCCAGTCCTGAAGCAGGTAGAGACCTTGAAATTCACGGATCTCGATAGCTGGCTCAGCTGGCAAGAGACCCTGTATCCGCGCGCAATCGAACTGGGTCTGGCCCGCCCGCGTCGGGTCTATCAGCGACTGCCATCGCTGGCTTCGGACACCGTGGTGATTACCGTTGCCGGTACCAACGGCAAAGGCAGCACGGTGGCGGTGCTGGAGAGCGTGCTCGGCGCGCTGGGTGTCAGCGTGGCCAGCTTCACCTCGCCCCATCTGTTCCGTTACAACGAGCGTATCCGCTTTGACGGCCACCCGGTCGATGATGCGGCATTGATGGAGGCTTTCCAGGCGGTCGAGGACGCCCGGCGCGATACCGGTTTGACCTATTTCGAGTTCGGTACACTCGCCGCGCTGACGATCATCGGACGTCGGGCGCCGGAGGTGGCGGTGCTTGAAGTCGGGATGGGCGGGCGACTGGACGCGGTCAACCTGATCGACGCCGATATCGCGGTCATCACCTCGATTGCGCTCGACCATCAGGCCTGGCTGGGCGCGGATCGGGAAGCCATCGGTCGGGAGAAGGCCGGCATCCTCAGGGCGGCCCGGCCCCTGGTCCTCGGCGACCGCGAGCCGCCTGCCTCAGTGTTGAGTCGAGCCGAGGAACTCGGTGCGCCGATGCTCCGGCTGGGTGTCGATTTCGGCCACGAATTGTCCGGGAGGGAATGGTGCTTCGCCGGCAGCCGGAGACGGCTACCGGGTCTTCCGGCGGAGCGGTTTCCGGGCCCGCTGCTCGATAACGCCAGCTGCGCGCTCGAGGCGCTCGATCGTCTCGATCCGACCCTGCTTGAGTCCGCGGACCGGGTGGCCTGCGGGGTCGCGGCAGCCGTGCTTCCGGCGCGGCTTCAGGTGCTGGATGGGGATCCGGAGTGGATCATCGACCTGGCACACAATCCGGACGGCGCCGCCGCCCTCGCCGCCTTTTTGCGCACTCGCCCGGCTGCCCGGCGCACGATCGCGGTGTTCGGCATGCTGGCTGACAAGGACATCGGGGGAGTGGTCGAGGCGATGCGCGAGGTCATCGATGAATGGATTGTGCTTGGTCTGGGGGGGGACCGGGGCGCCACCGCCGGAGAGACGGCGGCGCAGGCGGCGGTGGCCGGGGCCGGTATATTGCGTGAGGTCGGGTCGGTGGCGGACGCGATCGCGATGGCTCGTTCCGCTGCCGTCAGCGGGGACCGGATAGTGGCCTTCGGCTCGTTCCATCTGGCCGGGCCGGTGTTGCAGTGCCTTGGGGTATACTCTGCAGCCGCCGCATATCCCCGGGGCCGGTCGGAGATTTCAAGCCCATCCTGATGGATCAGCAGTTGAAAGAGCGTCTGGTCGGAGCCGCCGTGCTGGTCGTGGCCGGCATCCTGTTTATACCCCTCCTGCTGGATGGTCCGGACGAGCAGCCGGCAGTCAAAGTGGGGCTTGAATTGCCGGCGCCGGACAGCGGCAAGCGCACCCACACGATCCGGCTCGACGTGCCCGCGGAACGCCCCGCGACAAAGTCCAGCGGTACCGTGATGCGACCCACGCCCACGCCGACCGCCGACGCGTCGTCCTCGAGACCGGTCGCGCAAGACCCACGACGGGACGCCGTCGATCAGTCAGAGAAAGCTGCAGCTCCCGCGCCGGCTGCAGAAAAAATTGCCGCGCCCAAGGTCGAGGTGAAACCCGCTACCGCTGATCCAGCTCCGGTTGCGGCCAAACCGGCGCCGCCCAGGCCCCAGCCACAGGCGGCACCACCGGCCGGAAGCTGGGCGGTACAGGTCGGCAGTTTTTCCAATGGGGACAACGCGAAACGCCTGCAAAGCGAGCTCAAGGCTGCGGGTTATGCGACTTTCCAGGTGCAACTGGTCGCTGACGGCAGGACCATGCACCGCGTCCGGGTAGGGCCGGTTGATGATCGACCTGCCGCGGAAGCGCTCGCGGCCCGGCTCGGCAAGGCGGGCTATCCTGGTCGCGTGGTGCAGGTCGATGAGTGACAGGCGCGAGAAAAACATGCCTTTGGTAGAATCGCATTCAGCCGCGGGAACCGGATGCTGACCATCGATTACATCATCGTCGCCGCCTTTCTGGTATCCGTCCTGATCGGGTTGTTCCGGGGTTTTTTCAAAGAGGCACTATCCCTGGTGACCTGGATCCTGGCCTTGTGGGTGGCGCTGAATTTCTCGCAGCTGCTGGAGCCGATGCTGGGCTCGATTGGATCCGAGGCGCTCCGACTGTGGGCTGCGCGCTTGCTCACCTTCCTGCTGGTGCTGATCGCTGGCGGCCTGCTCAATGCGCTGATCGGAATACTCGTCGCCAAGACCGGGCTGAGCGGCACCGACCGGGTCCTGGGCATGGTTTTTGGCGGCGCGCGGGGCGTGTTGCTGGTGGGTATCCTGGTGCTGGTGTTCCGGCTGATGGAACTGGACCAGGAACCCTGGTGGGAACAGTCGCGGCTGGTGCCGCTGGGCGAGCCGGTTGCAAACTGGCTGCTGGCGAACTTCCAGGCCGGTATCGAACATCTGGACAAGGCGGTAGCGCCAGCGGTTGATTCGCTGCTGCCGCAAGGCGAAGGCTAGACAGGGGATCGCGATATGTGTGGTCTGATTGGCATCGTGGGTCGAGAGCCGGTAAATCAGGCGATCTATGATGCGCTGACGGTGTTGCAACATCGTGGGCAGGACGCCGCCGGTATTGTCACCGCCGATGGTCGTTTCCATATGCGCAAGCGCAATGGGCTGGTCCGGGACGTGTTCCAGCAGCGCCACATGCTCAAATTGACCGGCCGGATGGGCATCGGCCACGTGCGCTACCCGACTGCTGGCTGCAGCGCCAAGGACGAGGCCCAACCCTTCTACGTCAATTCCCCGTTCGGTATCTGTCTCGCGCACAACGGTAACCTCACCAACGCGGAACAGCTGGCCGGACTGGTCAAGAACGAGGACCGACGGCATCTCAATACCGGTTCGGATTCCGAGGTGCTGCTCAACGTTCTCGCCCATGAGCTGGAACGGTCCAGTAACAGCGCCGAGCCAGGCCCGGAGGAAGTATTCGCAGCGGTCACCGCGCTGCATGGACGCTGTCAGGGCGGCTACGCAGTAGTGGCGTTGATCATGAAGGTAGGGATCCTCGGGTTTCGCGACCCTTATGGCATCCGGCCGCTGGTCATCGGCCGTCGCCGCAGCGTCGCCGGTGATGAACACATGATCGCGTCCGAGAGCGTGGCGCTCGATGCGCTCGGTTTCGATATGTTGCGCGACGTGGAGCCGGGCGAGGCGGTGTTGATCGATCCGGACGGAGTGCTGCACACGCACCAGTGCGTTGCACCGATCAGCCACAGCCCATGCATCTTCGAATATGTCTACTTCGCCCGGCCCGATTCGATCATGGACAACATCTCGGTCTACAAGGCGCGTCTGCGCATGGGCGAGGCCCTCGCTGACCGCATCCTCTCGCTGAGGCCGGACCATGACATCGATGTGGTGATCCCGGTGCCCGACACCAGCCGTACCAGCGCGTTGCCGCTGGCTCATCGACTCGGGGTCAAATATCGCGAGGGCTTTATCAAGAATCGTTACATCGGCCGCACGTTCATCATGCCCGGCCAGGCCATGCGCGAAAAATCGGTGCGTCAAAAGCTCAACGCCATCGATCTGGAATTTCGCGGCAAAAACGTGCTGCTGGTCGATGATTCGATCGTCCGCGGCACGACCTCGCGGCAGATCATCGAGATGGCCCGGGAAGCCGGTGCCAACAAGGTCTATTTCGCTTCTGCCGCACCGCCGGTCCGCTACCCCAATGTTTACGGCATCGACATGCCCGCGGCGCGCGAGCTGGTCGCACACGATCGCAGCGAGGACGAGATCGCCGAGATTATCGGCGCCGATTGGCTGATCTATCAGACCCTGGACGATCTGATCCGCTCAGTCAGTCATCAGAACGCGCGGATCGAGCAATTTGATACGTCCTGTTTCTCCGGCCAATACGTGACCGGAGACGTGACCGTGGACTATCTGCGCCGCATCGAAGCCAACCGCGCGGATTCCGCCAAACAGGCGCGGGAGCTGAACGTCACCAGCCTGGCCGCCGCACGACGCGGGTAGGCCCGTCGCGGGCCAGCCAATGTCCCGCGCGCTGTTGCTGGAGATCCTCGCGGCCGGCCTCGCGGCCGTGGACGGCACGGTCTGCACCGCAAAGGCGACTTCGCGCGCCGGCCATGACCGCCCCTTCGATCTGATCGCCATCGGTAAGTCCGCCTGCGCCATGACCCGAGGCCTGCTCCAGGCGCCGGGTGCGGGCCCCGGCCGCGGTCTGATCATCACCCGACGCGGCTACGAGGATCCGGTATTGACCCGGGATGACAGGCTGGAGATCCGCGCCACCGGTCATCCGTTGCCGGATCAGGATAGTCTCGAGGCGGGTTCCTATCTGCTTGAGTTCGTGGCCGGCCTGCAGACCGGCATCGATGTGGTCTGTCTGATTTCGGGCGGGGCGTCGAGCCTGGTCGAAGCACCGGTCCCTGGCGTCGACCTGGAGACCCTGCGTCGGGCTAACCAGTGGCTGCTGGCCAGTGGTCTCGATATCCGCGCGATCAATGCGGTGCGCCGGCGCCTGTCCCGGATCAAGGGTGGCGGGCTGGCCGCCGCCCTGACGGGCCATGCGGTGACTGCCTACTACATTTCTGACGTGGCCGCGGACGATCCTGCCGATATCGGATCAGGTTTGCTGAAAGCTTCCCGCCTGGAGCCGCCATCCGGTCTGCCGGCCTGGCTGGGGGCGTTACTCGGGCCGGGGCCGGCAGGCGACATTGCGGCCGGCTCCGTGCAACACGTCATCGTCGCAGATCTGGATCGCGCCCTGAGCGCGTGCGCGGCGGCGGCCGCGGCGGCCGGTTTCCCTGTATCGAGGCATCGGACTCCGCTGCGGGGAGAACCGGAGCGGGCTGCCCGGCGGATCGTCTCCGATCTGGACTCCGGGCAGCCAGGGATCCAGCTCTGGGGCGGCGAAACCACGCCGACGCTGCCGACCGATCCCGGCCGCGGCGGCCGTAACCAGCATCTGGCCTTGTGCTGCGCCCGGCGCATCGCCGGACGCGGGGACATCTCGATCCTGTGCGCGGCCACCGACGGCAGCGATGGCAACAGCGCGGATGCCGGCGGCCTCGTCGATGGTGCTACGATCGCCCGTGGCGAAGCACAGGGTCTTGACGTGGAACGGTCGTTGTCGCGCGCGGACGCCGGCGTGTTTCTCGAGGCCAGCGGTGATCTGGTGTCAACCGGCCCGACCGGGACCAATGTCACCGATCTGGTTATCGGCCTGAAGACGCGAAGCGGGTAAACTGGCGGTGGCGCCCGCAGGGAGAGCTCCTTGAGCATCCGATTTCTCATCATCGACGATCATGCCGAATACCGTGACTGGCTGGGTCATCATCTGACTGCCGAGTGGGGCGAGGCGGAGATCATCGGTCACAATCCCGCCGAGTCACCCCCCTTGCCTGACGGGGTTTCGCCGTCCAGCTGCGACCTGATCCTGCTCGATCACCGCTGGCCGGGCGGGTCCGGTATGGATCTGCTAAAGGAACTCAAGCGCCGCCCGGGCTGCCCGCCGGTGATCCTGCTGACGCCGCAGGGGGATCAGGAGGCTGCGGTGGACGCGATCCGCGCTGGCGCGGACGATTTCCTGCCCAAGGTCCATCTCGGCCATGAGGAGTTGATGGCCACGATCCGCGAGTCGCTGCGCCGCGGGCGCCAGGCCACAGCGCGCATGGCTCGTCTGAAGATGCCGGCGCGCGAGGAGACCACCGATCCCGCGACATTTGTGCTCCGCGGTCACCGCTTCGTGCGCCTGCTGGCGCGCGGCGGCATCTCCTCGGTGTATCTGATGGAGAGCGACACCGACGGCGAGCAGGTCGTGGTCAAAGTCCTGACCGAGGTCCCCGATGTGGCCGACGGCCCGGGCGATTTCGAGCGTTTCCTGCAAGAATACGAGCTGATCTCGGAGATACACCATCGCAACGTGGTCAAGATCTACGACCTCGGAATCGCCGACGATCATGCATACATCGCGATGGAGTTTTTCCCCGAGGGCGATCTGCGCAAACGCATCGGTACTGGTCTGGATCCGGATCTGGCGCTGGATTTCCTTGATCAGATGGCCCGCGCGTTGGTGGCGATCCATGCGATCGGTGTGCTGCATCGGGATCTCAAGCCCGGCAATGTGATGGTCCGCGAGGACAATTCGCTGGCCCTGATCGACTTTGGTCTGGCCAAACAGCTGCGCACCGCGCTGGACATTACCCACACCGGCGAGATCTTTGGTACCCCGTATTACATGAGCCCGGAGCAGGGACACGGGGACCCGGTCGATGAGCGAGGGGACCTCTACAGTCTCGGGGTGATCCTCTACGAGATGTTGACCGGCATGAAGCCCTATGTGGCGGCTTCGCCCATGTCAGTGATCTACAAGCACAGTCACGCCGCGATTCCGCGTCTTCCGCCCCAGGCCGCGCATCTCCAGGGGCTGATAAACACACTGATGGCCAAAGCGCCTATCGATCGTTATCAGAGCGCGACGGACCTGGTCGAGGCGATTCAAACGCTGCGCGCGGCGGCCTGATGACGGCGGTTGTTGCCGCAGAGATGTCTGTTTTTCTCGGTGCGCCGTCGCCGCCGGCATGGGTCGAGGCGGCGCTGCAGTCCATCGACCTGTTGATCGTCGATCATGCCAACTGCGAAAAGAAGGCCGCCGCATCCGCTCTGGCCCTGATCAACCGCTATGGCGACCAGGATGAACTGGTGCTGCGCATGTCCCGGCTCGCGCGCGAGGAATTGCGCCATTTCGAGCAGGTGCGCAAGCTTATGGATCGTCTGGGATACGGCTGGCGCCAGGTCTCAGCGGCGCGTTATGGCGGGGCGCTGCGGGCAGCGGCGGGATCCGGGGAGCCCGGAAGGCTGGTAGACCTGCTGCTCATCGGCGCGTTTATCGAGGCACGTTCCTGCGAGCGTTTCGCGCTGCTCGCGCCGCGGCTGGCCGAACCCATGGCGTCTTTTTATAGCGGGCTGCTGGCCAGCGAAGCCCGACACTACCAGCACTATCTGGCGCTGGCGCGGAGCTGCCGCCGTTCGCTGTCGGAGACCGAGATCGAACGGCGCGCGGTCACCTTGCGCGAAGTTGAGAACGATCTGATTTGCCGCCCCGATGACCAGGTCCGTTTCCACAGCGGCCCGCCATCGAGTTGAGAGGGCAGGCGAGCCGGGTCCGGATGCGCGGCGTCGCGGGTGCTGTTCAGCGCGGTAGTGAGGTCAGGCGATACCCGTCTGTATCACAGCGCAACACGCTTCCTTGCTGATGCCAGTCGCCGAGGACGATGCGGGTCGCAGGCTCGTCGTCGAGCAGGAACGTGTGGACTG
>CAMYOC010000033.1:0-29143 GCA_947259915.1 uncultured Gammaproteobacteria bacterium | reverse complement strand
CGGCTCGCCTCCCGTGCCTGCGCGACCATCGCTACCCGGTGTTCGACGGGTCGCGACAGGAACTGTTGCTGCCACATGGGATCACGCACCATAGTGCGGAAGCGCTGGTATTCCACATCATCGGTGCACAGCGTATCTCCATGCATGAGCAGCACGCTGTCACCATATAGATCGACGACCGTCGGATCTTCGAGAGACTCGAACCCGCTGCGCGCCTCGAACACGTTGCCCACCAGGAAATCGCGGTTGCCTGCCATAAAGAAGCCGCGTGTGCCGCCCGCGGTGAGCGCGTGCAGTGCGTGCACCACGCGACGCTTCTCGAGATCCGGATCGTCGTCTCCGATCCACGATTCGAACAAATCGCCGAGGATGTAGAGGGTCTCGGCCGCGGCGGCGTCGTGGCTAAGGAATTCCAGGAATTGGGCGACGATCTCGGGCCGGCTGGCGTCCAGATGCAGATCCGAGACGAACAGCGTCGCCACGGCTCAGTCGTCCGGGACCAGTCGCGTGGCCGTTATCGTGACCGGTGACTGGGGCACATCCGAGCGGAACGGCCCCGCAGGTCCGGTGGGTAGCTCGGCAATGGCATCGAGGACATCGAGGCCTTCGACAACGCGTCCGAATACCGCGTAACCCCAGCGCGCCGTGCCCGGATCAAGGGAGAGGTTGTCGGCGAGGTTGATATAGAACTGGCGCCCGGCGGAATGAGGGTTGCCGAGACGCGCCATGGCGATGGTGCCGCGTTCGTTGCTGAGCCCGTTGCCGGACTCGTTGGGTATCTCGGTCTTGGTGGGCAGTTCGTCGAAATCGCGGTCATAGCCGCCGCCCTGCGCCACAAAACCAGGTTTCACGCGGTGGAAGATACTGCCGTCATAGCCACCCTCGCTGACATAGGAGACGAAGTTGGCCACCGAGATCGGCGCCCGCGGCCCGTCCAGTTCCAGCACGAAGCTGCCGTGACTGGTCGTGATCTCGATCCTGGGATAAGGCGGTATGTCCAGATCCTCCGCATGGGCCGTCAGTGTGATGCCGGTCAGCAGCAGGCCACAGAGTAAGCGCATTGTGTTCTCCTGCTCTCGCTTCCTGAACGCAGAAGGTAATCCATGGCGTCCGGAAGTGCCAACGGGTGCGGAGACGGGATCGGATAAAGGCCAGATGCCCCTCTCGCGGCGCCGTCTCATCCGGTAACATTAGCGGTCATGTCTGAAATCATGCGCACCCGATTCGCTCCCAGCCCCACGGGCCGAATGCATCTCGGCAACGCCCGCACGGCGCTGTTCAACTATCTGCTAGCCCGCAGTGCCGGCGGCCGTTTTGTCCTGCGCATCGAAGATACGGATGCCGCGCGCAGCAGCGATGAGCACCGGCGCGCCATTGAGGATGATATGAGATGGCTGGGTCTGGACTGGGACGAGGGCCCCGGCGCGGCCGGCGAAGCGGATTCCTATCGCCAGAGCGAGCGCAAAGCCATTTATGAAGAACTGCTCGCGCGCCTGCAGGAGAGGGGCTTTGTCTATCCCTGCTGGCGCAGCACGGAGGAGCTCAAGGCATTCCGGGCCGAACGCATGGCCGCCGGACGCCCGCCGGTTTACGACCGCGAATGGGGCAAGCTGCCCGACAGCGAGATCCGCGCGCGCGGACAGGCCGGCCAGCGGCCTGCGTTGCGCTTCCAGGTTCCGGAACGCGGGGCGGTTGAATTCGAGGATCTGGTGCGCGGCACGCAGCGCTTCGGTCTCGCTGATATCGGCGATTTCGTCGTGCGTCGCGCCGACGGCAGCTCGGCGTTCTTTTTCGTCAATGCGGTCGATGACGGTCTGATGGGTATCACTCACGCATTGCGCGGCGAGGACCACCTGAGCAACACCGCGCGCCAGGTGCTTATCCTCCAGGCTCTCGATCTGCCGTTGCCGCGCTACGGGCATCTGCCGATGTTGTTGGGACCTGATGGCTCGCCCCTGTCCAAGCGGCGCGGCAGCATCGATCTCAGCACGCTGCAAAACGCCGGGTATATGCCGGCAGCGATCGTCAACTACATCGCGCGTTTGGGCCACGCCTTCGATATCGGCGAGATGCTGGATTTGCCGGGGCTGGCCGCGCACTTCGATGTCGGTCGTCTCGGCAGGGCCCCGGCCCATTTCGACGAGGCGCAGCTGCGGCACTGGCAGGCCCAGGCGGTGCATCACTGTGAGCGGGCGGCGCTGGCAGCGTGGGCCGGTACGGATGCGTTGGCAGATGTCCCGGCTTCCTCGCGCGATGCCTTTCTCGGCCTGGTACAACCCAATGTCGTGTTCCCGGCCGATGTGGCCCGCTGGGCCCGCTTGCTGTTTTGCGGCGGCCTCGAATTCGAGGCGACGGTGCGCGATCAGCTGCAGACAGCGGGTGTGGATTTCTTTGCCGCCTGCGCCGAGGCGCATCACGCTGGTGCTGACCTGAAGTCCATGGCATCTGTCGTCCGTGAAGCCACCGGCGCGCGGGGCCGCGGTTTCTTTATGCCGCTGCGTCTTGCCCTGACCGGTCTCGAGCACGGGCCTGAGCTCGGGCCGCTGCTGCGCGTGATGCCGCCAGAGATTGTCACCCGGCGCCTGCAGCGCTGGGCCAGTGCGTAACCCGTCCACGAGGAAACCCGATGATCCAGCTGCATAACTCCCTGACCGGTCGCAAGGAACCGCTGGAGACGATCGAGCCCGGTAAGGTGCGCATGTATGTATGCGGCGTCACCACCTATGACTTCTGCCATATCGGCCACGCGCGTTGCTACGTGGTGTTTGATGTCGTGGCCCGATATCTGGGCTGGCGGGGATTGGAGGTCACCCTGGTACGCAATATCACCGATATCGATGACAAGATAATCGAGCGTGCGGCCCGCAACGGCGAGTCGATGGAGCAGCTGACGGCGCGATTTATCGATGCGATGTACCAGGACTTTGATGCCCTCGGTATCGCGCGCCCGGATCTGGAGCCCCGCGCGACGGAACACATGGACGAGATCCTCGACATGATCCGCATTCTGTTGGACAAGGGGCATGCGTACCGGGCCGGCAACGGCGATGTCTACTACCGCGTCGCCAGCTTCAAGACCTACGGCAAACTCTCCGGCAAACGCCCCGAGGATCTGCGGGCCGGGGCGCGGGTCGACGTCGATCAGGCAAAGGAGGACCCGCTGGATTTCGTGCTGTGGAAGGCGGCCAAGCCCGGCGAACCGCAATGGGACTCGCCATGGGGTGCGGGCCGTCCCGGCTGGCATATCGAATGCTCGGCCATGTCAACGCGCGCGCTGGGCGACGATTTCGATATCCATGGGGGCGGCATGGATCTGAAGTTCCCCCATCACGAGAACGAAATCGCCCAATCCTGCGCGGCCACTGGTGCGGGCTTCGCGCATTATTGGATGCACAACGGCTTTGTCAGGGTGGACAAGGAGAAGATGTCCAAGTCGCTGGATAATTTCTTCACCATCCGTGAAGTGCTGGAGGTCTTTCCTGGCGAAGTCATCCGCTATTTCGTTTTGTCCAGCCATTATCGCAGTCCGCTGAATTACACCGAGGAGAACCTGGACCACGCGCGGGCCGCCCTCGATCGCCTGTACACGGCTTTGCGCGGCGTCACGCCCGCCGTCGAGGCCGAGCCAACAGTGCTGGAAGAGTTTGGCCGGGTCATGGACGACGACTTCAATACCGCCGAGGCACTGGCCGTGTTGCAGAATGCCGCCGGGAGCCTGAATACCGCGCGCGACGCAGGGGATGCGGACCGCGCCGGGGCACTGGCCGCCGCCATGCTCGAGGTCGGCACGGTGCTCGGCCTGTTGCGCAAAGATCCGGATGAGTGGTTCCAGGCGATCGCAGGTCCCCGTCCAGGGCACGCAACAATCACCGGACATGAGGTTGAGGCAGCAATTTCCAGTCTGGACAAAGCAGGGATCGAGGCGCGCATCGCCGCGCGCCTGGACGCGCGCGCGAAAAAGGACTGGGCCGAAGCCGACCGCATCCGCGATGAACTGGCGGCCCAGGGGATCGTGCTGGAGGACGGTGCCGGCGGCACCAGCTGGAAACGTGGCTAGACGCGAGCCGCGTCGCGCAGATCCGCTGCCTGCAGGGTATTGCTGAGCAACATGGCGACGGTCATCGGACCGACGCCGCCCGGTACCGGCGTGATCCACGATGCCCGCTTTGCCGCCGCCTCGAATTGAATGTCGCCAGCCAGGCGACCGTCCGCGAGCCGGCTGATACCCACATCGATAACCACCGCGCCCGGCTTGACCCACTCGCCCGGGACCAGCCCGGGCTTGCCCACCGCGACGACCAGGATGTCGGCCCGCTCGACTTCGCTTTTCAGGTCCTCGGTAAAGCGATGACAAACCGTCGTGGTCGCGCCGTGTAGCAGCAATTCGAGGCTCATCGGCCGGCCGACGATGTTGGATGCGCCGACGACCACCGCCTTGTGGCCTTTCGGGTCCACGCCGCAATGTTCCAGCAGCCTGATTATGCCCAGCGGCGTACACGGGCGCAGAAGCGGGATGCGTTGCGCCAGCCGGCCGACGTTGTAGGGATGGAAACCATCCACATCCTTGCTCGGGTGGATGTATTCGATCACCGCCGTGGCATCGAGCTGATCCGGGAGCGGCAGCTGCACCAGGATGCCGTCGATGTCGTCATCGGCGTTGAGCTGCTCGATCAGCGCGCGCACGTCCTCCTGGCGCGCGTCCCCTGGCAGATCGTAGTCGCGTGACATCACTCCGGCCTGCTCGCAGGCGCGCCGCTTGTTGCGGACGTAAACCGCCGATGCCGCGTCGTCACCGACCAGGATCACTGCCAGACCCGGGCGGCGCTGACCGGCGGTCACCCGCGCCTCCACCTGACGGCGGATTTGTTCACGGAATTCAGCGGCGATTTTTTTGCCGTCGATCAGGCGTGCGCTCATGGAGATCTGGTCCGAGGGAAGAGGTGCGAATTGTCGCATGCGGCTGTGGCGTCTCTCAACACGCGCGATGATGCAAATTGACTGTCCGGTGTAGTGGGCCGTATCATCCTGCGACCTCGACCGGCTGGGTAGGTCGCGGGGGTGAATGCCGGTCCTGCTGGGACACTCGGGGCATGGCGCAGCCTGGTAGCGCATCTGCTTTGGGAGCAGAGGGTCGGGGGTTCAAATCCCTCTGCCCCGACCAGTTCCAGCCGCGCAGGACGGTGCAGGCGCCCGTAGCTCAACCGGATAGAGCATCGGCCTTCTAAGCCGAGGGTTGCAGGTTCGAGTCCTGCCGGGCGCGCCATCGTCCGGCAGTCAATGGTGGGCGTAGCTCAGTTGGTAGAGCCCCGGATTGTGATTCCGGTCGTCGTGGGTTCGAGTCCCATCGTCCACCCCACTTTACAAGGCCCGGATGCGGAATTAGATTTCCGGGCCTTGGGGCGTTAGCTCAGCGGTAGAGCAGGTGGCTCTTAACCACTCGGTCCGGGGTTCGAATCCCTGACGCCCCACCAAAAACCGAAGACCCGGTCCGCTGACCGGGTCTTTCTTTTTCTGCCCGCGGGGATCGATTTCAGCACGCGTCGCGGGTCTGACCGCCACTCTGGCGCGGGACCCGGGTGGCTGGGGTAATCCACCCAAGCTGGGATATAATATCCAGCTAGCCCAAGGCTGGGGGCCGGTATGGTCGGGCTGGGCCGGCGAGCTGCGAAAGTGGCGGAATTGGTAGACGCGCCGGGTTTAGGTCTCGGTGGGGTAACCCGTGAGAGTTCGAGTCTCTCCTTTCGCACCAGAATCTGAGGCGGTCCCGACCGCGAGCACCGCGGCGGCGGGTCCAGCCATGACCGACGTCTTGAACATAAATTGAGCAGAGGACACACCCGAATGATGGTTTCGGTGGAGACAACCGCGGGGCTGGAGCGCCGTATGACGGTGCAGGTACCGGCAGAGCAAATCGAGAATGAGATCGACAGCCGGCTGCGCCGCTATGGCAAGACGGCCAAGATAAAGGGGTTCCGGCCCGGCAAGGTGCCGCTCCAGGTGGTCCGCCAGCGTTATGGCGGTCAGGTCAGGGAGGAAGTCCTGAACGAGATGATGCGCTCCAGCTTTATCGAGGCGCTGGGCAAGGAGAAGCTGCGTCCGGCTGGCGGACCGCGTATCGAACCCGGTAACCACGAGCAGGGCACGGGTCTCGAATATGTCGCCACGTTCGAGGTCTATCCGGAAATCACGCTGACCGGCCACGAGGGCATGAAGATCCAGCGCCCGACGGCCGAGATCACCGAGGCCGATATCGACGACATGATGGATCGCCTGCGCCGCCAGCGCGCGGAGTGGGAGCCGGCGGACAAAGCGGCCGAAGAGGGTGACCAGATCACCGTCGACTTCAAGGGCACGCTGGACGGTGAGCCGTTCTCCGGCGGCGAGGGTGAGGAAGTGCCCGTGGTGCTGGGTCGTGGCGGCATGCTGCCAGACTTCGAGGCCGGATTGGCCGGCATGAAGGCGGGTGACGAGAAGCAGGTCACCGTTGATTTCCCGGCCGACTACGGTGCCGCTGAGCTGGCTGGCCGGACCGCCCTGTTCCAGGTCACGGCCCGGGTCGTTGCGGTCGAGAAGCTGCCTGAGATCGATGACGCCTTCTGCGAGGCTTTCGGTATTACCGAGGGCGGGGTCGAGCGCTTGCGCAAGGAAGTTACCGACAATATGGCCAGGGAGCTGGCCCAGGTGTCGCGGGCGCGGATGAAAGCCCAGGTGCTGGACCAGCTGATCGATGTCAACGAGGCCGAGCTGCCTCGGGTGCTGGTCGACCAGGAAGTCCAGGTCATGCAGGAGAGCGCGGCGCGACGTATGGGGCTGGATCCGGCTGATCAGGCCAATCTGCCGCCGCGGGAGACGCTGGAGCCCCAGGCCAGCCGGCGCGTCAAGCTCGGCCTGCTGGTGGCCGAGGTGATCGGTCTGGCCAAGATCGAGCTGGATCAGGCGCGGGTGCGCCAGCGCCTGATGGAGCTCGCCGCCAGCTACGGTCGCCCCGAAGAACTGATCAAGCTCTATACCAGCAATCGGGAGATGATGGGCCAGATCGAGGCCGAGGTCATGGAGGAGCAGGTCGTGGACTGGCTGATCGAGCGAGCCGAGACCACCGATCAGCCCAGCAGTTTCCCGGAATTGATGCAGCCGGCTTGAGGCGCCACCGGGCGGCCTGGCCAGGGATTGCGCGCTGATCCAGCGGCAAATCGTCGTTTTGACGGTCCGATACCCCTTGCAACCGCTGGCCGCTGGCATGACCATAGGACAACAGCGAGGCTCATGGAGGGCTGATATGGAAACGAAGGCACTGAATTTGGTGCCGATGGTGGTCGAGCAGACCGCCCGGGGCGAACGCGCCTACGACATCTACTCGCGTCTGCTCAAGGAGCGCGTGGTGTTTGTGGTGGGTCCGGTGGAAGACCACATGGCGAACCTGATCGTCGCCCAGCTTCTGTTCCTGGAGTCCGAGAATCCGGACAAGGACATCCACCTGTATATCAACTCTCCGGGTGGCGTGGTGACCGCCGGCATGTCCATCTATGACACGATGCAATTCATACGCCCCGACGTCAGCACCATCTGCGTCGGTCAGGCGGCGAGCATGGGCGCACTGCTGTTGGCGGGCGGAGCCAAGGGCAAGCGCTATTGCCTGCCTCATTCACGGATGATGATCCACCAGCCGCTGGGCGGGTTCCAGGGTCAGGCCTCGGACATCGATATCCATGCGAAAGAGGTGCTGAAGCTCCGCGACGCGCTCAACGCCATCCTCGCCCGCCATACCGGTCAGGACATCAAGAAGATCGCCCGCGACACCGACCGGGACAACTTTATGGGTCCGGAGGATGCCGTGGAATTCGGGCTGGTGGACAAGGTGCTCACACAGCGTGTGGAGATTACGCCGGAAAAGGACGCCTAGAAGCTGCGATCCGCGGCGCTCCTGCAGCTTTGCAAGCCGCGGCGCCAACGTGATATATAAGCCTCAGACGAGGTGCCATCCAAGGGTGATTAATGGTGATTAATGTCTGACGACACTCGGAGCAGGAACGAGGAAGGGAAGCTCCTTTATTGCTCCTTCTGCGGCAAGAGCCAGCATGAGGTCCGTAAGCTGATTGCGGGCCCGTCCGTATTCATCTGTGACGAGTGCGTCGAACTCTGCAACGACATCATCCGCGAAGAGCTGGAAGACAAGGCCGATGCCCGCTCCAGCAAGCTGCCCAAACCGCACGAGATCAAGGGCGTGCTCGACGAGTATGTGGTCGGTCAGCAAGACGCGAAGAAGGTGTTGTCGGTGGCGGTCTACAACCACTACAAGCGCCTGGAGACGCGTAATCGGGAGCGGGGCAAGGACGAGGTCGAGCTGGCCAAGAGCAATATCCTGCTCATCGGTCCCACCGGGTGTGGCAAGACCCTGCTGGCGGAGACCCTGGCCCGTCTGCTCAACGTACCGTTCACCATCGCCGACGCCACGACCCTGACCGAAGCCGGTTATGTCGGTGAGGACGTCGAGAACATCATCCAGAAGCTGCTGCAAAAATGCGATTACGATGTCGAAAAGGCGCAGACCGGCATCGTCTACATCGACGAGATCGACAAGATATCGCGCAAGTCGGACAACCCCTCTATCACCCGGGACGTGTCCGGCGAGGGTGTACAGCAGGCGCTGCTGAAGCTGATCGAGGGCACGGTAGCCTCGGTGCCGCCGCAGGGCGGCCGCAAGCATCCGCAGCAGGAGTTCCTGCAGGTGGATACCGGTAACATCCTGTTCATCTGTGGTGGCGCGTTTGCGGGCCTCGAGAAGCTCATTCTCAACCGCTCCCACAAGAGCGGGATAGGCTTCGCCGCGGAGGTCAAGGGCGAGTCGGATCAGGCCAGCATCGGTGAGCTGTTCCACGACGTCGAGCCGGAAGATCTGATCAAATACGGGCTGATTCCCGAATTCGTCGGCCGTCTGCCGGTGGTGGCGACCCTCGAGGAGCTCGACGAGGAAGCGCTCGTCACTATCCTGGTGGAGCCCAAGAACGCGCTGACCAAGCAGTATCGGCGTCTGTTCGAGATGGAAGGGGCCGAACTGGAGTTCCGCGACGACGCGCTGCGGGCCGTGGCCAAACGGGCCATGCAGCGCAAGACCGGGGCTCGCGGACTGCGCACGATCCTCGAGACGGTGCTGTTGGACACCATGTACGAACTGCCGTCCCAGGAAAACGTCACCAAGGTGGTCGTGGATGAGGCGGTCGTCAACGGCGAAACCCAGCCTTACATCATCTACGAATCCGATGAGGCGAGTCGATCTGCCGCTGCCGAGGAAAAACAACGGCCGGCGGGTTCTGCATTCTGATTCGATCTCCGGCCGGTGTCCGGCCCTTGAAAGCGGTTCGATCCGGCCGCATATCACGACAGTAGCGACGCGTATGTCACGCGCGCAGTCTTCCGGCATCTGGCGCAAACCCCGGCATTACAGGTAACCCATATCGTGTCCGAAAAACCCAGTCTTGAACAGGAAGTGACCACTCAGGCCAGCGGTAACCGTATGCCGGTTCTGCCGCTGCGAGACGTGGTGGTCTATCCGCATATGGTCATCCCGCTGTTTGTCGGTCGCGAGAAGTCCATTCTGGCGCTCGACGCGGCCATGCAGGTGGGCAAGCAGATTGCGCTGGTGGCCCAGCGGCAGGCTGACGTCGATGAGCCCGAGATGAGCGACCTGTTCGATTTCGGCACGCTGGCCACCATCCTGCAGCTGCTCAAACTCCCGGACGGCACGGTCAAGGTGCTGGTGGAAGGCAACGAGCGTGTGGCCTTGCACGAGCTGCGCGAAGATGAATATTTCACCGCCGAGACCGAGGTCCTGGCCGAAGAGGGCGAATACGACGAGCGCGAAGTCGAGGTGCTGGTCCGCTCCATCGTTTCCCAGTTCGAGAGCTACGTAAAGCTGAACAAGAAGGTGCCGCCGGAGATCCTGACCTCGCTGGCCGGCATCGAGCAGCCGGGCCGACTGGCCGACACCGCCGCCGCGCATATGTCGTTGAAGCTGTCGGACAAGCAGAAGGTGTTGGAGATCTTCGACCTGCGCAAGCGGCTCGAACACGTGCTGGGCCTGATCGAAGGCGAGATCGACGTGCTGCAGATCGAGAAGCGCGTACGCGGACGGGTCAAACAGCAGATGGAGAAGAGCCAGCGCGAGTACTACCTGAATGAGCAGATGAAAGCGATTCAGAAGGAGCTCGGCGATATGGACGACGGCCACAACGAAGTGGCCGAGCTGGAAAAGAAGATCGAGGAGGCCGGGATGCCGGCCGAGGCCAGGGAGAAGGCCACCTCCGAATTGAACAAGCTGAAGATGATGTCGCCGATGTCAGCCGAGGCGACGGTGGTGCGCAACTACATAGACTGGCTGGTGCGTGCGCCGTGGAAAAAGCGTTCGCGGACGCATAAGGACCTGGCGCTGGCCGAGCGCGTGCTGGAAGAGGATCACTACGGTCTGGAGAAGGTCAAGGAACGCATCATCGAGTATCTGGCGGTCCAGCAACGGGTCAAAAAACAGAAAGGCCCGATCCTCTGTCTGGTGGGTCCGCCGGGCGTCGGCAAGACCTCGCTCGGGCAGAGTATCGCCCGCGCCACCAATCGCAAGTTTGTGCGCATGTCATTGGGCGGGGTGCGCGACGAAGCCGAGATCCGTGGCCACCGGCGCACCTATATCGGCTCGATGCCGGGCAAGATCGTGCAGAACATGGCCAAGGTCGGAGTCCGCAATCCGCTGTTCCTGCTGGACGAGATCGACAAGATGTCGATGGATTTCCGCGGCGATCCGTCATCGGCGCTGCTTGAAGTGCTCGATCCGGAGCAGAATTCGACGTTCAACGACCATTATCTGGAAGTGGATTTCGATCTGTCCGACGTGATGTTTATCTGTACCGCCAACAGCCTCAACATCCCGGCACCGCTGCTGGATCGGATGGAAGTGATCCGTCTCCCGGGCTATACCGAGGACGAAAAGACACATATCGCCCGTCGCTATCTGATCCAGAAGCAGGTAGCCAATGCCGGGCTCAAGGACGACGAGCTATCCGTCTCCGACAGCTCCGTGCGCGACATCATCCGCTACTACACGCGCGAGGCAGGTGTGCGCAACCTCGAGCGCGAGATCGCCAAGATCTGTCGCAAGGCCGTCAAAAAGATGCTCCAGGATACGAAGCGCAAACGGATCACGGTACGTCCCTCCGGTCTGCAAAAATATCTCGGTGTGCGACGTTTCCGCTACGGCCGCGCCGAGGAGTCGAACGCGGTCGGGCAGGTCACCGGGCTGGCCTGGACCGAAGTCGGCGGCGAGTTGTTGACCATCGAGGCGGCGGTGCTGACCGGCAAAGGCAAGCTGATCAACACCGGACAACTCGGTGACGTGATGCAGGAATCGATCCAGGCAGCAATGACCGTGGTCCGCAGCCGCGCCGAAGTATTGGGTATTGCCAACGACTTTTATCAGACCAGTGACGTGCATATCCACGTGCCGGAAGGGGCCACTCCCAAGGACGGTCCGAGCGCGGGAATCGGCATGTGCAGTGCACTAGTCTCCGCGCTGACGATGATCCCGGTGCGCGCCGATGTGGCCATGACCGGGGAGATTACGCTGCGCGGCGAAGTACTGCCGATCGGCGGTCTCAAGGAGAAGTTATTGGCCGCGCATCGTGGTGGCATCGGCACAGTGATCATCCCGCACGGGAACGAGAAGGACCTCGTGGAGATTCCGAAGAATATCAAGGGCGCCCTTGATATTCGTCCGGTTAAGTGGATCGACGAGGTGCTCGAGCTCGCTCTCGAGCGGGCGCCTGTCCCCCTGTCCAAACAGGGCAAGGGTGAGAAGTCGGAGAAGGAAAAAAGCGAGTCCCACGGGGCATCGCAGGAGGGCGTAACCGCCCATTGAGGGCCGGTCCGGGACGCGGGGGCCAAATCTGTGGCGAGATAAGGGGAGGCGGCCAGACGCCGCTGATCCGGTCTTTTGTTGACAGTTCTTTTTTGGCGCTGGTATAAGATGCGCCTGCCCGCAACTGCATCCAACTGCCCGCGCCACGCGGGCAAAAATGCTTTGCACGGTTTCGAGCTTTTGACAATACGAGATCAGGGCTGACGTCCCGGGGAGCCCTGGGGATCCGGTGGGGGGCGAGGGACAACAGGTAAGCAGCGTGTCCTCGCGCATAGTGGTCAACTACAACAGGATTACAAAGGTAAACAGATGAACAAGGCTGAATTGATTGATGCCGTGGCCCATGCGGCCGATATTTCCAAGAGTGATGCCGCGAAAGCCGTGGAGGCCGTGACTCACACCATCGCCAACACACTTTCCAAGGGCGACCAGGTCGCGATTGTCGGCTTTGGGACCTTCGTCGTGAAGCACCGCGCTGCTCGCGCTGGACGCAACCCGAAGACCGGCGAAACCATCCAGATCAAGGCCAGTAATGTGCCCTCGTTCAAGGCTGGCAAAGCGCTAAAGGATGCCGTAAACTAGCGCGCCTCCCACGAGCGGGGTGCTTAGCTCAGCTGGGAGAGCGTCGCCCTTACAAGGCGAAGGTCGAAGGTTCGATCCCTTCAGCACCCACCATGACATGGAGTGGTAGTTCAGCTGGTTAGAATACCGGCCTGTCACGCCGGGGGTCGCGGGTTCGAGTCCCGTCCACTCCGCCAAAATTGGAAAGGGCGCCCCTGGGGCGCCCTTTCTGTTAACGCCACAGTTTTAATGGAGATGGCAGCAACATGCTGCAAAAAATAAGAGAGAAGATCACCGGCTGGGTCGCCGGGCTCGTCCTGGCCCTGCTTGCATTCGTGTTCGCGGTCTGGGGCATAGACATCGGCTTCAACGCCCAATCCTATGCCGCCGTCGTCAACGGTGAAGAGATTCCGGTGGCACCGGTGCGCCGCGCGATCCAAAACCAGCTCAGCCAGTTTCAGCAGGCCTACGGGCCGGATCTGCCGCCGGGCCTGGAGGAGCGGATCCGGGGCGACGTGATCGAGGGATTCGTGCGCACCCGACTGCTGGTCGATCGGGTCAGGGGTCAGGGCTATCGGGTCAGCAACGAGGCGCTGACCGGGTCTATCCGCGACATGCCTGTGTTCCAGGTGGGTGGCAGCTTCTCCATGGACGCCTACCGGGCGATGCTCAGCAACGTCGGTTATTCGCCGACCAGCTTCGAGGCCGAGCAGCGCCAGAACCTGGAGGTCGCCCAGCTCCAGGACGGCATCTTCAACAGCGCGTTTGTGACACCGCTCGAACTCGAGCAACGGGTAAGGCTGGAGCGTGAACAGCGCGAAATCGGCTGGCTGGTGCTACCCGTAGACAACTTCTTGTCGGCGGTCGAGGTCAGCGAGACGGATATCGAGGACGAGTACGACAACAACGGTGCCAGCTACATGACACCGGAATCTGTCGACGTCGAATATATCGAGATCAACCTCGAGCAGATCGCCGCTCAGGTCGCAGTGAGTGAAGAAGCCCTGCGCGAGTTCTACGACACCGAGCTTGGCAGCAATCCGGAGCTGTTCGTGACGCCCGAGCAGCGCCGCACCCGCCACATCCTGGTCAACATCGACGATGACACGGACGAGGCGGCGGCCTTGGAACGGGTCGAGGCACTGCGCGTACGCATCGATGCCGGAGAAGATTTCTCCGCCGTTGCGATCGAGTCCTCAGAGGACGCGGGTTCCGCTGCCCAGGGTGGTGATCTGGACTGGGTAGAGCGTGGCATGATGGTGGCGCCGTTCGAAGAGGCCCTGTTCCAGCTTCAGGTTGGTGAGGTCAGCGAGCCGGTCAAAAGCCCGTTTGGCTACCATCTGATCCTGCTCGAGGATCTGCGGGCCGGTGACACCAAGACGTTCGAGGACATGCGTGATGAGCTCGCCACAGAGCTGCGCTCGCGCAAGGCCGAAGACCTGTTCTTTGCCGAAGCCGAAACACTGGAGGCGCTGAGCTTCGAGAATCCGGACAACCTGTCGGTGGCCTCCGAGGCGCTGGGTCGTCCGATCCAGCGGATCGAGCGCATGACCCGCAGCGGCGGGTCCGGTATCGCGGCCAATGCTCAGGTGCGGGACACGGCCTTTAGTGAGGCGGTATTGAACAACCGCGAGAACAGCGTGCCGCTGGAGCTGGAGGAAGGTCAGGCGGTCGTGTTGCGTGTCGCCGAGCACTATGCGCCGGCCAAAAAGCCGCTGGCGGAGGTGCGCGATCGCATCGAATCGCTGCTGCGGCGTGACCGGGCCCGGGAGCAGCTCCAGGCCGAGGGTGAGTCGATAAGAGCCCGCATCGTCGACGGTGGTGACGCCGAGGCGATCGCCGGCGGGGCCGACGCGATCTACGAGCCGCCGCGTCTGATCGCTCGCGACGCCGAGGGTGTGCCGGGCGGCGTGCAGGATGCGGCGTTCTCCGCCACCACCGATGGCGACGGTAAAGCGGTCACCGGCGTCGAGCTGGCTGACGGGTCCTACGCGGTGGTGCTGGTCCAGCGGGTCCTTCCGGGGTCACTGGACGGATTGAAGGCGAACGAACGACTGGAACTCGAGGCCCGCGTCGAGGGTCTGCAGGGCAACGCCGAGCTGGCTGCCTACGTGCGCCAGCTGCGCACCGGGGCCAGCGTGCTGATCTCCACTGAGCAGTTCGAATAGCAGCAGCTCGGGTGCGGCGGTTCGAACCCCGCGCGACCATCGTGCACAACATCGACTATCGGTATAGCAAGGGCCCTTCGGGGCCCTTTTGTTTGGCGCGATTTGCGCTGGGTCGAAGCGCTGCTATATCGTGGCGCTCGCCGCCGCGACGGCGGTGCGGACCGTGCACGGAGACCCGATGTCCAAGCTGAAGCTTCACTGGCAGATCCTCATTGCGCTGGCCCTGGCGGTGGTCGCCGGCTGGATCACTGGCGCCGACGGCGAGCTGCTCGGTGTGCGGGTCGTTGGCGCCTACGAGTTTATCGGCACGCTGTTTCTCAACGCGCTGAAGATGCTGATCGTGCCGCTGATCATGTCGTCGATCATCGTCGGCGTGGCCGGTATCGGGTCTTCCGGCGATCTCGGCCGCCTCGGCGGCAAGACCCTGGTCTATTATCTGAGCTCCTCTGCATTGGCGATCCTGGTCGGCCTGGTGCTGGTCAATCTGATCCGGCCCGGGATCGTAGACGGTGAGCCCGCTGGCGCGCTGCTGGCGCTGGAGGAAGCCGCATCGCTGCCGGAGACCCTCGGCCAGTCGGATGCCGGCGCGCTGGTGGACATCTTCCTGCGCATGGTGCCCACCAACGTGGTCCAGGCAGCCGCCAACGGTCAGATGCTGGGTTTGATCTTTTTCAGCCTGCTGTTCGGCTATTTCCTCAGTCGCGTGGATCATGGCGCCAGCGAACCGCTGTACAACTTCTGGAACGGCGTGTTCCAGGTGATGATGCGGATCACGGAATGGGTGATGAAGTTCGCGCCGCTCGGTGTGTTCGGCCTGGTCGCCGAGACCGTTTCACAAACCGGCTTCGGTGCCGCCGGGCCGCTGATCATGTTCTCGCTGACAGTTATCGTGGCGCTGCTGTTCCATGCGCTGGTGACGCTGCCGTTGCTGTTACGTATCTTCGCCCGCGTGGCGCCTTACCGGATGTTGCCGGCCATGGCGCCGGCGCTGATGACCGCGTTCTCCACCGCCTCCTCGTCGGCGACGCTGCCGGTGACCATGGACTGCCTGGAAAAGAACGCTGGCGTCTCCAACCGGACCAGCAGCTTTGTGCTGCCGCTCGGCGCGACCGTCAACATGGACGGCACCGCCTTGTACGAATGTGTCGCTGCGATGTTTATCGCCCAGGCTTACGGTGTGGATCTGAATTTTGGCATCCAGTTCGTCATCGTCGTGACCGCGTTGGTCACCTCAATCGGTGTCGCCGGCGTGCCTTCGGCCTCGCTGGTCGCCATCGCCATCATCCTCACCGCCGTCGGTCTGCCGCTGGAGGCACTGGGCGTGCTGCTGGTGTTTGATCGTCTGCTGGATATGATGCGCACCAGCGTCAATGTCTTTGGCGACAGCTGCGGCGCGGTCATCGTGGCGCGTCTCGAGGGCGAAGATCAGGTGCTGAGCCCGGGCGCGGCCGGCGACCGCGCCGGCTGAGTGCTGTGCTAATCTCCTTGCGACCACCGTCCTGTTGATCAATGGGGAGAGTCAGATGGGTTTTCTCGCAGGCAAACGCGCGCTGATCGTTGGTCTGGCCAGCACCCGTTCCATCGCCTGGGGCATCGCTCAGGCGTTCGCCCGGGAAGGGGCGGAGTTGGCGTTTACCTACCAGACCGACAAATTAAAACCCCGGGTCGAGGATATGGCGGGGAAGCTGGGATCGGACCTGGTGTGTGAGCTGGACGTGTCGGAAGACGCACAGATCGACGCGGCCTTTGAACACATCGGCGGGGCATGGGACGGTCTCGACATCATCGTCCATTCCGTCGGGTTCGCGCCCCGGGATCAGCTCGCCGGCCGCTATGTGGACGTGGTCAGCCGGGAAGGCTACCGGATCGCCCACGAGATCAGCGCCTACAGCTTTGCCGCGCTGGCGCGGGCCGGCCGCCCGCTGATGGCCGGACGCAACGGTTCGCTGCTGACCCTGAGCTATCTGGGCGCGGTGCGGGCGATTCCGAGCTATAACGTCATGGGTCCGGCCAAAGCCAGCCTGGAGGCCAACGTACGTTTCCTGGCGGCGGATCTGGGGGCCGAGGGCATCAGGGTCAACGGCATCTCCGCGGGACCGATCAAGACGCTGGCGGCCGCAGGCATCGAGGGCTTCCGGCGCATCCTGAAGCATGTCGCGGAGCAGTCACCACTGCGACGCAATGTGAGCATCGAGGACGTCGGCAACGCCGCCGCCTTTTTGTGCTCTGATCTGGCTGCCGGCATCACCGGCGAGATTCTCTACGTGGATAACGGCTACAGCCATGTGGGCATGGTGCTGCCCGACTGAGCAGCTGTTGCGGTCAACTGGATTGATCGGTGACGTTTACGTAAAGGGTCAGCTTTTGTCCCGGCTGCAGGTATTTGCGGCCCGCCAGGTTGTTCCATTTTTTGAGCTGGTTGATCGTGACGCGAAAACGCTGCGCGATCGTGTACAGCGAATCCCCGCGACGCACGGTATAGCGGATCTTGCGCGTGAGATCGACGGGTGAGCTGGCCGGTGAACTGACCGGCGCGCTGACTGCATTGTCGGTCCAGACCACGATCGCGCGACCCACCGACAGCGTGTCGCCGGGGGCCATGCCGTTCCATTTCGCCAGCGCGCGGGTGCGCACCCCGTAGCGGCGCGCGATGCTCCACAGGCTGTCCCCGGACCTTACCGTATGACTGATCTTGTCACTGCCGCGCGGACGGTTTTGCGTGCGCGCCAGCCGGCTCTCGGCACTCTGGCTGTAGGCGCTGAGGCTGCGCGTCGCCGTCGGGATCATCAGATGGTCGCCGGCGCGGATGACGTTGCCGCGGATCCCGTTGACTTCCCGGATCACCGCCGGCGTGGTGTCATGCCGGCTGGCGATAGTGATCAGCGAATCGCCGTTGCGGATCCGGTAGCGCACCCAGCGCATACGCTCGGTGCTGGGCAGATTGGCAATCGCTGCGGCCAGCTGCGGCGCGGCGGCGACCGGCACCACTGCCCGGTGCGGGCCGTCCGGGTCCGTGGCCCAGCGGTTGTAGCCCGGATTCAGCGCGTAGAACTCGTCCAGCGTGATCCCGGCCAGCTCCGCCAGCAACGCCAGATCCATCTGTCCGTCCAGCTCGACGCTGGCGAAGTACTCGCGGTCGTCGATCTCCGGCAGGCTCAGGCCGAAGGCGGCGGGATCCGCGACCAGCTGGCTCAGGGAGAGCAGTTTGGGTACGTAGGCGCTGGTCTCCCGCGGCAGACGCAGATTCCAGAAGTCCGTGGGTTTGCCGACGGCGAGGTTGCGCCGGATGGCGCGCGACACATTGCCTTCGCCCGAGTTATAGGCGGCTACCGCGAGTAGCCAGTCGCCGTCGAACCTGTCGTGCAAAAACTCCAGATAATCGAGGGCGGCGCGGGTCGAGTCGATCACGTCGCGGCGGCCGTCATACCACCAGTTCTGTTTTAGCCCAAAGCGACGCGCAGTGCCCGGGATCATCTGCCACAGACCGGCCGCGCGGCCATGCGAGTAGGCGAACGGATCGTAGGCGCTCTCGACGATGGGCAGCAGGGCCAGGTCGGCCGGCATGCCGCGGCGCTCCAGTTCGCGCGTGATATACGGCAGATAAGGGGCGCCGCGTTCGAATACCCGGTCCAGATATTCGGGGTGACGGGCGAACCAGTCGCGCTGGCGATCGATGGCCCGTCGCTGGACATGCTGCAATTCAAGTTCGGTGGCCAGATGACTGAGCAGGTCCGGCTGGCGTATCGGCACTTCCGGCACGCTCGGCAGCAGGCCAGCCTCGAGCCGTGCAACGATAGTGAACGAGACCGGCTCGGGCGGCGGCGGGGGCGGCGGTGCCACCTGCACTGGCGTTTCCGGCACCGGTTCCGGGGCGGGCGGCGGCGCCGCGCAGGCGATCACGATCAGCGGGATGGCCGTGGCCCACAGACGAGACATACGCGGAGTCGGGAAGCGGTTCATCAGAAGCTGTCCTTCCAGGCACGGATGGTGGCGAAGACCGCGGTCTCGTCTTCCATCGCCGAGCCGGCGCGTCGTTCCGCGGCCGCGACCACGGCCGGTTCGGTACAGCGCAGGAACGGATTGACCTGCCGCTCCCGGCCGACGGTCGAAGGCAGCGTGGGGCGATCCTCCGCACGGAGCTGGCGGGCCTGCTCGGCGTAGGCCTGCAAGGAGTCATTGTCCGGCTCGACCGCCGCCGCGAAACGCAGGTTACTCAGGGTGTATTCATGGGCACAGTAGACCCGGGTAGCGGACGGCAGCGCGGCAAGGCGATGCAGCGAGGCATTCATCTGTGCCGGCGTGCCTTCGAACAACCGCCCGCAGCCGGCGCTGAACAGCGTATCGCCGCAGAACAGGCAGCCGTGGCCGTAGTAGGCGATATGACCGGCCGTGTGGCCCGGGCAATCGATCACTTCGAAATCGAGCCCCATCGCTTCCAGTTCGACCCGGTCGCCGTCGGCCAGCGCCCGGGTGCGACAGGGGATGCGCTCGCCCGCCGGCCCGAATACCGGCGCGCGGAAGCGTTTGACCAGTTCTGCCACCCCGCCCACATGATCGCCGTGGTGATGGGTGACCAGGATCGTGTCCAGCGTCAGACCCTCCCGATCCAGCGTATCCATGACCGGGCGGGCGTCGCCGGGATCCACGACGGCGACGCGACACGGATCCCGCGGGCTGTGGATCAGCCAGAGGTAGTTATCGCTGAAAGCGGGTACCGGCGTGGTCTGGAGCATCGGGGTATCTTAATCGCCAGCAGGCAGGGGTCAAAGAATGGCCTTCACAATTTCAGACTTGGACAGAAGCCGTTATCCTTGGCCGCATGAGCCCCGAGGACACCCCTATCGCGCGCTGGCTGCAGACCCCCTCGGGGGCGCTGTTCGCCGCCGCGGAGCGCGAATCGGTCTGCACCGAGCTCGGCCGCCTGTTTGGCGGTCAGTTCCTGCAGCTGGGTTTATGGGGTGAGCCTGAGGCCTTTCTGCCGGTGCCCGGGACCGCGCGCCGGGCCCTGTGCCACGAGCAGGATGGCCGCGGGGTGTCGTTTGTCGGCCGCCCCGAGCGGCTGCCGGTGGCCGGGCACGCGGTTGACGCGCTGCTGCTGCCCCATACGCTGGAAATGACCCGTTATCCGCATGAGGTGCTGCGTGAGTCCGAGCGCGTGCTCAGCGCCGGTGGACGGATCGTGGTGCTGGGTTTTAATCCGCTGAGCCCGTTGGGAACGCGGCGTCTGCTGGCCCGGGGGGGCTATCCGCCGGGTCTGCGCCAGCTGGTGAGCGAGCGCCGGCTGCGCGACTGGATGCGGCTACTGGGTTTCGACGTCACCCTGTCCCGGCATTATTTTCCCCATCACGAGGCCGGCGACAGCATGCGTGAACGGTTGCGGCGTCTGCAGCTTTACCGTAGCGCCTATATGATTATCGCCATCAAGCGTGTGTATGCGGTCACGCCTACGCGGCTGCGCTGGCGCGCGCCTGCCAAGGTCGCCGCTGGTATCGTGGAACCGTCGACGAGGAATCCCGGTTGAGTCGAGTGGTGATCTACACCGATGGTGCCTGCCGCGGTAATCCCGGCCCCGGTGGCTGGGGCGCGGTGCTGCGCAGTAACGGCCGCGAGAAGGAGCTGTTTGGCGGCGAGCCGGATACCACCAATAATCGCATGGAGCTGACCGCGGCGATCCGCGCTCTGGCGGAACTCAAGCGCCCCTGCGAAGTGGATCTGTTTACCGATTCTGAATACCTGCGTCTGGGCATCACGCAATGGATGAAGCACTGGAAGCAGCGGGGCTGGAAGACCGCCAGCCGCAAGCCGGTCAAGAACCAGGATCTGTGGCAGGCGCTGGACGCGGAAGCGGCCCGCCACGATGTGCGCTGGCACTGGGTCAAGGGGCATGCCGGCGACGAGGGTAACGAATGGGCGGACGAGCTGGCCAATCGGGGCATCGACGCGCTGCAGGCCTGATCGCCACGGGGCGGGAGTACACACCACCATGAGACAGATCGTCCTCGATACCGAGACCACCGGTCTGGAGCCGGAACAAGGTCACCGCATCATCGAAATCGGCTGCGTGGAGCTGGTCAACCGACGTCCGACCGGGAACACCTTTCACTACTATCTGAATCCGGAGCGGGATATCGATCCTGGCGCCCAGGAGGTCCACGGGATCAGTGCCGAGTTCCTGGCCGACAAGCCGCGCTTTGTCGAGATCGCGAGCGAGCTGCGCGATTTCCTCAAGGGTTCGGAGCTGCTGATCCATAACGCGCCATTCGACATCGGTTTCCTCGACCAGGAATTCACGCTGACCGACGGCGAGACCGCGGGCACCACCATCGCCGGGCTGTGCGGCGTGCTGGACACGCTGGTGCTGGCCCGCGAGATGCATCCAGGGCAGCGCAACAGCCTGGATGCCTTGTGTCGCCGCCATCACGTTGACAATTCCGGCCGCGAACTCCACGGCGCGCTGCTCGATGCGCAGATCCTGGCCGAGGTCTATCTGGCGATGACCGGCGGTCAGGCAGCGCTGTCCCTGGACACAGAAAAGCGTGGCGGTACGCGGCGGGTGGCGAGCCGGCTGGATCGGAAGGGGCTGGTGCTAAAGGTGGTCGAGCCGGATGCCGATGAGCTGGCGGCTCACGAGGCCACACTGGATCGTCTGGATCAGGCCTCCGGCGCGCCCTGCGTGTGGCGGCGTCTCGAGAGCTAGCCGACGGCCGGTTCCGTCAGATGTAGTAGACCAGCACCATCACCGCCAGCAGCACCGCGACCCACAGAGCCATGCTGCCGGTGGGCCAGGTCCGCGCCATCGTGCCGCTCGGCCCGTGATGTCGCAACAGGAAGTCCGTGAGGGCATTGACCTGTCTGGAGAGTGCCGCGTTGAAGCCTTGCCACGCGGGCATGAGGCCCCTCTCCGTTGTGCGCAGCCCGGCGGGCAGCAGCCGCCGATAGAGCCACTCGGCATCGATATTCACCGAAGGCAGTTCGGGCGGGTACAGACCCGCCTTGTTAAGCCAGACGAATGCCAGTGCCGAGAAGAACAGCAGCTGCAGCTGCGCCAGCACATGCGTGGTGTCATAGGGCCAGTAGTCGACCTCCCATGGCAGCAGGCCGTAGAGGTACTGCGGCTGCGAACCGATGAAGATGCACAGTACCGCGGCAAGACTCATGGCAATCAGCATGTTACGCGGCGCCTCCTGGGTCCGGATGCCGGAGTCGTGGGCGAAGAAGGCGAAGTAAGGGATCTTGATGCCGGCGTGATGGAACACGCCGGCCGAGGCGAAAAGGAGCATCAGCCACAGGTAGTCATAACCTTCCTCGATCATGGCCGTCATCACCATCGACTTGCTGACAAACCCGCTGAAAAGCGGGAAAGCCGATATAGACGAGGCGCCGACGATGCACAGAATCGCAGTCTTGGGCATGGTCTTGTACAGGCCTCCCAGATGGGAGCCTCTGATCTCGCCGGTACGGTACAGCACCGCACCCATGGACATGAACAGCAGTCCCTTGAAGATAACGTCGTTGAAAGCGTGCGAGACGGCGCCGTTAAGCGCCAGGGCGGTGCCTATGCCGACGCCGCAGACCATGAAGCCGATCTGGTTGATCATGCTGTAGGCCAGCACGCGTCGCAGGTCGTTTTCTATGACGGCATAGAAAATGGGGAAGCAGGTCATCGCCGCCCCGATATAGACCAGGATATCGGTACCGGGGAAGCCACGGGCCAGACTGTAGACGGCGACCTTGGTCGTGAAGGCCGACAGGAAGACGGTGCCTGTCGGGGTCGCCTCCGGGTAGGCATCGGTAAGCCAGTTGTGCAGAAATGGGAAGGCGCACTTGATACCGAATGCAATGAAAATGAGCGTGCCGCTGATGCCCTCCAGGCCGATGTAGTCGAAGGCCAGCGAGTCGTTCTTGTGATAGTGCACCAGGGCGCCGGCGAGCAGCAGAACGCCGGAGGTCACCTGTATGATCAGATAGCGCTGGCCCGCCCTCATCGCCCGTTCGGTTTTGCGTGCCCAGATGAGAAACACGGAGGTGATGGCGAGCAGTTCCCAGAAGATGAAGAGGGTGATGAGATCACCGGCGAACACAGCGCCCAGCGCGCTGCCGGCATACAGCAGGCCGGCCACGGTTTGAGTCCTCTCCCGCACATGCAGCGCGAAGATCATGGCGATAAGGGCGGCGATATGGAACATGTAGCCGAACAGGAGGCTCAGCCGGTCGGCGCGGACCAGGACCAATTCGAACTCGAGCAGAGGTACGCTCAACAGCGTGCCCACCGGTATGCCGAACCACAGATGGAGTCCGCCCACTATCGGGGTCGCCAGCATCATCACGGCGCGTAGCCAGCCGCGAGCCGCCAGCGCCAGCAGGGCCGCTACGAAGAAAATGACAAACGGTGGAAGTTCACTCATCCACATCGTAGTAGTCTTCCCTCCGCATCAGGACCTTGCGCATTTCCTTGGCCACCAGCACCAGAAGCACGCAAGCAACGAAGCCGAAGATTGCATAGAAGCCGGGCATGTGTTCCCAGTCGTGGCTCATGTGCCGGTGAATGATGAAGTCAAGCGCCAAGAGGACGCCGCAGACGATGTAGAAACCGCGCAGCAGACGATTCACATTCTCTGTCTTGTCGAAGATGAATTGTTTCTCGTCATGCGGCTGCATTTCATTGCCCTCCGGCGATGATTGTTGCGAGCTGGTAAAAGGGTCCCGGGTAGAAGAACAGCAGCAGGCAGGCCAGTGATGTGACGATCATGGCGACCAGGCAGCTTGTCGGCGCCTCCTGAATCCGGGTGTGTACCGTGCCGTCTTTCGGCTTGCCGAAGAAGGCCTGCATTGGGATCGTGAGCAGGTAGGCGATGTTCAGCAGGGAACTCGCCAGCAGGACGGTCAGCAGCAGCCACTGACCTGACTCGATGGTACCCAGCCCCAGGTACCACTTGCTCCACATGCCGCCAAACGGCGGCAGGCCGATAATGCTCAGACTGGCGACGAAGAACGCACCGAAGGTGATCGGCATCGCGCGTCCCAGTCCGGCCATGTCGCTTATCTCGGACTTGTGTGCGGCCACCAGTATGGCGCCGGCGGCGAAGAACAGCGTGATCTTCGCAAAGGCATGCATGGCGATGTGCATCATGCTGCCGATGATGCTGGACTGGGTGGCCAGCAGGGCGCCGAGGACGATGTAGCTGAGCTGGCTGATGGTGGAGTAGGCCAGACGTGCCTTCAGGTTGTCCTTTGTCATCGCCACGAGCGATGCCAGCAGTATAGTTGCGCCGGCGAACCAGACCAGCCAGTCACTGGCACTGCTCTGCAGGATGAAGTCGGTGCCGAAGATATAGATCACCACCTTCAGGACGGCGAACACGCCGGCCTTGACCACCGCCACGGCATGCAGCAGGGCGCTCACCGGTGTGGGCGCGACCATGGCCGCCGGTAGCCAGCGGTGGAATGGCATGACCGCGGCCTTGCCAATACCGAAGACATAGAGTGCCAGCAGCACGGCCGCGACAGGTCCGTCGATCTCGCCCGCCAGGATGCCGCCTTTCGTGAAATCCAGTGTGCCGGTGACATTCCAGGTCCAGAGGATCGCGGGCAGCTGCAGGCCGATCGAGGTACCCAGCAGGATGCCGAGGTAGACTCGGCCGGCCCGCTTTGCCTGTTCCGTCCCCGTATGGGTCACCAGCGGATACGTCGAGATGCTCAGTACCTCGTAGGCGACGAAAAGGGTCAGCATGTTGCCGGCGAATGCGACGCCGAGCGCGCTGGCGATCGCGATGGCGAAACACGCGAAGAAGCGTGTCTGATTGGATTCGTGGTGGCCACGCATGTAGCCGATCGAGTAGATTGATGTGATCAGCCAGAGGAAACTGGCCACGAGCGCGAAGAGCATCCCGAGTGGTTCGAGGCGGAGTGTCAGCGTCAAGCCCGGCATGATCTCCAGCAGCGTGATCTCCGGTCGATCTCCGGCGAGGACAGCCGGGACCGCAGATCCGACGAGCAGCAGCACGATCGCGGCGGTGACTAGCGTCACGGCCTCGCGCAAGTTGGGCGACCGGCCGGTGATGACGATCGGCACGCTGGCCGCCGCCGGCAAAGCCACGGCGAGCTGCATGATGCCGGCCGGGCTCATCGCAGTCCCTCCGTGAGGATCTGCGCCGCAAGGCCGGCGACGCCCACAGTCAGCTCTGTCTGGACGCCGAAGAACACGTTTGCGAGGAGCAGGATCCAGGTCGGTACCAGCATCGCGAGCGGTGCCTCGCGCGCCTCCGCGGCCCGGGGGGAGGGGCTTTCGAACCAGGCGACCTCGACCACGCGCCAGACATAGATCACGGACAACAAGGAGCCGAACAGGATGACGAAGGCCAGCGGCCACAGGTCCTGCTCGAGATAAGCGAGCACGAGATACCATTTGCTGACGAAGCCCACGGTCAGCGGTACGCCGATCAGGCTGAGGCCGCCGAGAACGAACGCGGCGAAGGTCCAGGGCATGCTGTGACCGATACCTCGCAGGTCGTCCAGCCGTACAGATCCGATGCGGTAGAACATACATCCCACCGCCATGAACAGCCCGGCCTTCATCAGGGCGTGATTGAAAAGATGCAGCAGGCTGGCCATCAGTCCGGTCTTGGAGGCGAGGCCGATGCCCATGAGAATGTAGCCGATCTGGGCGACGCTCGAATAGGCGAGCATCCGCTTGACATTGCTCTGGAAGATGGCGACGAAGCTGCAGCTCAGCAGGCCGATAACCGCCAGAATTATCGCGATCTCACCGAACGGCACGTCCTCGTAGGAGATGACGGGGCCGAAGACGCTGCCTATATATCGGAGCAGGGCGTAGACCGCGACCTTGGTCGAGGTAGCGGCCACGAAGATCGTGGCCGCATTGGGTGCATAGGCGTAGGCATTCGGCAGCCACAGGTGCAGCGGGAACATCGCCAGCTTCAGGCCGATGCCGACCACGAGGAATGCGAAGGCCGTATGCAACGTTCGTAGCTGCGTCACTTCCGGCAGGCGGTCCGCCAGGTCGGCCATGTTGAGCGTGCCGGTCACGACGTACAGGAAACCCACGCCAATCAGCACGAAAGTACCGCCGATGGTGCCCATGATCAGATACTGGAAAGCCGCGGTGAGGGCTCGTCGGTCCCGGCCCAGGCTGATCAGGGCGTAGGTGGAGAGCGAGGAGATCTCCAGGAACACGAACAGATTGAAGGCGTCGCCAGTGACGGTCATGCCCAGCAACCCCGTAAAACACAGCAGCAGCAGGACATAGAAATAGGTGATGCGGCCCTCGTCGATCTCCTGTTCCACGCTGCGGCGCGCGTAGGGCACGACCACCGAGGCGATGCCGGTGACGATGAGGGCGACGTAGGCATTGACGGCGTCGATCCGGTATTCGATGCCCCAGGGCGCGGCCCATCCGCCCATGGCGTAGCTGATCGTCCCCTCGGCCAGCACCTGCTGCAGGAGCAGCCAGGAGATGGCGAGACTCATCCAGCAGACCACTACGGCCAGGGCCCAGACCAGCCGATGGCGGCGCAGCAGCAAGCCCAGGGGTGCGGAGATAAGCGGCAGCGCGACCTGGAGGGCCGGCAGCTGCAGCGTGACCGCAGAGGAGATCAAAATGAGCGATCCTGTTCGTGGATCTCGTCTTCCTCCACCGTGTCGTAAGCTTCCTTGATCCGGATGATCAGGGCCAGGGCGACCGCCGTGGTCGCGACGCCGACGACGATGGCGGTCAGGATCAGCACGTGGGGGAGCGGATTCGAATAGACCCGGACGCCGTCCACCAGGATCGGCACGGTCCCGTCCTGGACGACCCCCATGCTGATGTAGAGGATGAAGACCGAGGTCTGGAACATGGACAGCCCCGCAACTTTTTTGACCAGGTTGCCCCGGGACACCAGCACGTAGAAACCGATCATCGACAGGAAGATCGCGATCTCGTAGTTATAAAGCTGGGAGAACCTCACGGCCGCGAGCCCCTGCCGGCGAAAGCGTAGTAGAGCAGCAGCATCACCGACGAGACCGTGATGCCGACCCCCAGCTCGACCAGGAAGATACCCAGATGCTGGCCGGTCGGCCCGTCCGCGGCCAGCCGGTTGTAGTCGAGGAAATTGCCGCCCATGAGCACCGTGGTGATGCCCACGCCGGCATAGAGCAGCACGCCCAGAGCCGCGGTCCCCTGCAGCACGCCCGATGGCAGGACATCCAGGGTGTTGTCGAGACCGAACAGCAGCGCGTAGAGGATGATAGCAGCTGCGAAGATCACACCGGCCTGGAAGCCGCCGCCCGGGCTGTAGTCACCATGAAACTGGACGTACAGGGCGAACAGCATGATCACCGGAATCAGGAGCTTGGAGACCACCCGCAATACCGTATGATGGAGCATCAGCCGTCGCCTCCCTTCTCAGGTCTCCCCTGGACCGGCTCATCCGCCACCGCCGCGGTAGAGACCACGGTGGTTTCGCCGAGGGCGTCATTTCCTTCCCGCCTGCGGGCCGGCCGTGGGCGGCGCCGCCGCAGACCCAGCAGCGCGATGACCGCTATCCCGGCGGTGAAGATCACTGCGGTCTCGCCCAGGGTGTCATAGCCGCGATAGCTGGCCAGTATCGAGGTGACCACGTTGGGGATGCCGATCTCCTCGCCGGACCGCTGCAGATAACGATCCGCCACGTGCTTATGGATCGGCGCGTCCGGATCGCCCAGCCGTGGCAGGTCGCTGGTGCCGAACACCAGCAGCGCCCCGGTGATGCAGACCACCGTCAGCGGCAGGATGGAGACGCCGCTGGCGCGGCGTCTCTCTCTTCGGGCCGTGCGGGTCAGGGTCGCCAGCATCAGGATGGTGGAAATGCCCGCGCCCACGGCTGCCTCAGTAAAGGCCACGTCGGCGGCGTCCATGACGGTGAACACGCCGGCGCAGAGGAGGCTGAAAAGGCTGACGAGCATGGCCACGCCAAACAGGTCCCGCATCCGCACGACCGCCAGGGCGATGACGATCATGAAGGACAGCAGGAGGATGTCGATGACCGGCCCGATCATGACTCGGGTTCCTCGGGATTGTCCGGATCCCGGGTTGCCATCGGATCGACACCGCCGTGCAGGGCCGCCTTGGCCAGCGCGTGGGAGGCGGTCGGGCTGGTCAGGAAGAGGAACAGCAGGATGGCCGCGAGCTTGAAGGTGACGAGACTCCAGCCGACCTGCAGCATCATAGCCAGCACGATGGGCGGCGCGCACATGGTCTCGGTCATGCCGGCGGCGTGGATGCGGGTAAAGAATGTCGGCAGACGGAGGATGCCGAGACCGCCGATGATGCCGAAGCTGCCGCCGACCAGGATCAGGATCCAGCTGAGGATATCGAGTACCGTCTCCATCATGGCCGGCCCCGGCCGCCGCGGCTGAATTCGCCGTATTCGAAGAATTTGAGCACGGCGACGATGCCGATGAAGTTGATCAGGGCATAGGCCAGGGCGATGTCCAGCAGATCGTAGCGTCCTTTGAGAAAGGCGACGACGGCGATGATCAGCACAGTCTTGGTGCCGAACATGTTCACCGCAACGATCCGGTCGTACACCGTCGGGCCGAGGATCGCACGGGTAACGGCCAGCACCATGGTGATCAGTATCGCGACCGCGGCGGCGGTGAACATCAGAGTGTGCCCTCCATCCGGCAGACCAGCCTGTCCATCTGGCCAGTCTTGACGCCGTCGGCCGATTTTTGTGTCAGGGCATGGACCTCGAACTCGTTGCCTCTCACGTCGATAGTGACCGTGCCGGGAGTCAGCGTGATGGAATTGGCGTAGATGGTCCGGCCGACCGCGGTCTGCTGCCGGGCCGTGGTGGTGAAGACCTGGGGCTGGAGGAAGATGGACGGCGAGAGGATGACCCTGGCCACGTCGATATTGGACTTGATGATCTCCCAGAAGAGCCAGGGGAAAAAGATCAAGGCCCGTGTGGTGATCCGCACCGGGTGGCCCTCCTGATCCACCACCTCCATGCGGTACCCGATATAGACCGACAGCAGCACCGAGAGGGCACCGAGAGTGATGAACAGCGGATCCAGATGGCCGGAGAAGAGCAGCCAGACGGCCATCAGGATTACGGCAAGGCTGAAGTGATGGCGCACGGGTCGGCGGCCCTCCCTGTTATTCGCGGTTATTCCCGATCGGCGCGAGCCGCAATACTAGCAGACCGGGCCGCGGGGTCACGAAGCCTGCGGATACCGCAAGACAGCAGGCTCGGCAGGCGGGCCGGTTGTGTACCGGGATGAAACAATGCGACACGGGTCATGGAGACCAGGAACCAAATCCCTTAGACTTGAAAATCGCAAAGAGCGCGGCCCGGCAATACCTTCATACACCGCGTCGGGCACACGTTGACGAAGGGCGGCGATCAGGTCGGCGGCAATAGTATCGCCAGACGACTCACCGGCAATGATGCCGACACGCAGTGTATGTCGGCTGTCAGGCATGCATAAACTCCTCCGGATTCCACTAGCGCACGATGCCGCGCGTCTGCGTTTC
>CAMYOC010000032.1 GCA_947259915.1 uncultured Gammaproteobacteria bacterium | reverse complement strand
CGCCAGAGAGCAAGCTCTCCGCGTTACCGTTCGACTTGCATGTGTTAGGCATGCCGCCAGCGTTCAATCTGAGCCAGGATCAAACTCTTCAGTTCAAAGTTTTGAGCTGACGAGTAGATCCAACATTCATCTCAAAGAGCTGACTGTTGGTTACTCGTAGCGATACTGCTTCCGCAAGCATCGGCACGAGCACCCACACAAATTACTTGGTTCTGATTGTTAAAGAGCGCTGACTCGCGATCCGCAAGGCAGACCAACAAGTGTAACCTACCTTCTTGCACTGTCAATACCCGGAGGAGCTAATCCACCCGGGTATGTGGCGTCGGAAGAAGGTCAGTTGTCCGAAGCGAGCGGCGCATTATAGACACTCGCAGGCCGCCGTCAACACCCTTGGCGAAGACTTCGTTTTCGGCCCATTTTCCGCCCCGCTTCAGGCCCCCCGCGAGGCCCCGGGGAGCTGCGCTCCAGAGTCCCTGAAGCTAGAATCCTGCCGGTGGAGACGGACACACAAAACCGGCCCGGACCGGACTCAGCCCGCGGCGACCAGATCCTGGTCTGGGACGCTGCTGTGCGGGTCTTTCACTGGCTGCTGGCGCTGACGATCCTCGGTAGCTGGATCACCCACGAGCTGGGGGTGCGCTTTATGGAGTGGCATATGCGCCTGGGCTACCTGGCGCTGGGGCTGGTCGTGTTCCGTATCGGCTGGGGCCTGTACGGCACCCGCCACGCCCGCTTCGGCGCTTTTCTCGCCGGGCCGGCCGAAGTCGCGGCCTATGTGCGCGAGTGGATAGCGGGCCGGATCCACGCCCGCGCCGGGCACAACCCGCTCGGCGGCTGGGCGATCGTCGCCATGCTCACCAGCGTGACCGTGCAGGCGATCAGCGGCCTGTTCAACAGCGACGACATCCTCACCAGCGGACCCTGGCGCCCGGCGGTGCCGGGTGCATTTGCGGAACGCATGGAGTGGCTTCACGCGGCCAACTTCAACCTGCTGCTCGGATTGATTGCCCTGCACCTGGCGGCGATCACCACCTACTGGCTGCGCTTCCGCATCAATCTGGTGCTACCCATGCTCACCGGCAGGACGGACGCCGACCCGGACGGCGCCATCTCCGGGCAGCGGCTGTGGCTGGCGCTGGGCACGGCCATCGTCGCGGGCTTGCTGGTGCTGATCCTGATCAGCGCCGCGCCGGAACCGGATCCTGCGGATCTGTTTTTTTGAATCGACCCCGCCCGGGAGCCTAATTGTCTTCCCTGAACTTGTCGTGGCAGGCCTTGCAGGCCTGACCCATATCGAGAAACGCAGACGTCACTTGCTCGAGATCACCGCTCTTTGACACCGTCGCCAGCGTCGCGCTCTTCTCCTTCGCGTCGGCGGCCAGACGCAGAAACTCCTCGTGATCCTCCCAGATCCCGTCGAGGGCCTCGGTGTGAAGCACGAACTCACGCGTATCCGCGGCGAACGCGTCGGGGATCATCGTCATCGAAAAGGCGATGCGTTCTGCGTGGACCTGAAAGCGCTCCGCATCGTAGGGGATCTTCTGTTTGACCATGCCGGCAGCCGGAACCACGTTCCAGCCCGCGATCTCCAGCACCGCCTGACGGATCTCCGCCGCCTTTTCCGCCTGTTCCTGATCCAGCGCCTGAACAGTTCCTGCCGCCAGCAGCGCAAAACTCAATACGAAGTTCTTTAACATACGTGCTCTCCAGTCATTGCCAATACGATCCAATTCAAATCCACCTGTGAACATGCGGCCATCAATTCACGCGCACGCGGGCGAAGCGGCGCTTGCCTACCTGCACCACGTAGGCGCCCGGGGCCAGTACCATCCCTCGATCGTCGACCCGCTCGCCATCGACGCGCACCGCGCCCTGCCCGATCATGCGGAATGACTCCGAGTTGCTGGCCGTCAACCGGGCCTGGCTGAGTACCGCTGCGATACCCAGGCCACCATCGTCGCCGTCCAGCGCGACTTCCGGCATGTCCTCGGGTAACGCCCCGCTGCGGAAGCGGGCGATAAACTCTTCCTCGGCCGCCGTCGCCGCCGCCGCATCGTGAAAGCGCCCGACGATTTCACCCGCCAGCTCGAATTTTACGTCGCGCGGATTCCTGCCTTCCCCGATCTGGCGCTGGAGGCTTGCGATGTCCGCGGCGGGCCGGAAGCTGAGCAATTCGAAATACCGCCACATCAGCTCATCAGAGATCGACATGAGTTTGCCGAACATATCGCGCGGGCTGTCAGTAATGCCGATGTAATTGCCGAGCGACTTCGACATCTTCTGCACGCCGTCCAGACCTTCCAGCAGAGGCATGGTCAGCACGATCTGCGGCGCCTGTCCGTAACTCTGCTGTAGCTGCCGTCCGACCAGCAGATTAAATTTTTGGTCGGTACCACCGAGTTCGACATCGGCCGACATGGCCACCGAGTCGTAACCCTGGACCAGCGGATAGAGAAACTCGTGGATCGCGATCGGCTGCCCGGCAGCGTAGCGCTTGTTGAAATCGTCGCGTTCCAGCATCCGGGCCACGGTGTGGCGGGCGGCGAGCTGGATCAGACCGGCCGCGTCCATCGCCCCCATCCAGCTGGAGTTGAACATCACCAGCGTGCGTTCAGGATCGAGGATCTTGAAGATCTGTTTCTCATAGGTGCGGGCGTTGTCGATCACCTCTTCCCGGGTCAGCGGCGGCCGTGTGGCGTTCTTGCCGGTCGGATCACCGATCATCCCGGTGAAATCGCCGATCAGGAAGATGACCTCGTGACCGAACTCCTGGAACTGCCGCATCTTGTTGATCAGCACCGTGTGGCCCAGATGCAGATCCGGCGCGGTGGGATCGAATCCCGCCTTGATTTTGAGCGGCTTGCCCGTTTCGAGCCGCTCGACTAGCTCTGATTCGATCAGAATCTCGTCGGCGCCGCGCTTGAGTTCTTCCATCTGCTCTTTGGCGGAAGCTATTGGTTCTTCTGACATTTAAGGAGCCTAAAACGAGACCTGTGTGATTGACCGACCGGGTGTCTCCGGCTACCGTATGCTGAATTCTGCAGGGATTCTTGAGATGGGTCGAGTCAAAAGCGCGCTACGACACGACTATAAGCACGGTTTGAGTTCGGCTCGACCGCGGCGCCCTGTCGTCTGGTTCGGGGCCGCCGGCGGTCTGCTGCTGGCCGGCATGATCGCAGTCTGGCTGACATCTGACAAAGATGCAGAGGTCGAAGCGACGCCGGCTGCCGCTGCGACGGGCGTCACACGGATCGAGCTGGCGCTACCGCCGAGCTCCCAGCCAGCGGACGGACCACTCCCGACCGCCGCACCCGACAAACAGCCGATCGCCGCCACCTCTCCGCCAGCCGGGAAAACGACACCAGCTCAGGCATCGCCCGCACCGGTCGTTGCGGCTGCGGCCGCGAGCGCTGCCGTAACGCCTGACATCGACGCCGAGCCCGCCGCGCCTGTCGGGGAGCTGATGCGGGTCACGGTGAAGTCAGGCGACACCCTGGATCGCCTGTTCCGGCGCAACGGACTCAGCGTGGCCGATCTCGCCTTGATGCTGCGGCTCAAGGAGGCGCGGAACGGGCTGGCGAAAATCCTCCCCGGGGACAACATCGAGATCCGTCATGAGCAGGCCACGGTGCTGGAATTATCGCGGCGCATGTCGGAAGAGCTGACGCTCAATCTGGTCCGGCACGACGACGGGTACAAGGCAGAATTTCTTGCCCACCCGGTTGAGCGGCGCGTCGCCTACGCCCAGGGCAAGATCGCGACCTCGCTGTTCGAAGCCGGCACCGAATCCGGCCTGTCGCAGACCCTGGTGATGAATCTGGCCGGGATCTTCGCCTGGGATGTGGACTTCGCTCTGGATATCCGTAGCGGCGACAGCTTCGCGCTGGTTTACGAGGAGATCTGGCAGGATGACGTCCGTCTGCGCGACGGAGAGATCCTCGCCACGGAGTTCGTCAATCAGGGGCGCAAGGTCCGGGCGTTGCGCTACCAGGATCCGGATGGTCGCGTCGATTACTACACGCCGGAAGGCTTGAGCATGCGTAAGGCCTTTTTGCGCACGCCAGTGGACTTTGCCCGCGTCAGCTCAAATTTCAACCCCAATCGTCTGCATCCGGTATTGAAGACGCGGCGTCCGCACCGGGGCGTCGATTACGCGGCCCGGACGGGCACGCCGATCAAGGCGGCGGGCGACGGCAAGGTTATCTTTCGCGGTCGCAATGGCGGCTACGGCAATTGCGTGATCCTCCAGCATGGCGGCAACATCACGACGCTCTATGCCCACATGTCGCGTTACGACAAAAACGCGCCGCTGGGCAAGCGAGTGCGCCAGGGGCAGGTGATCGGTTATGTGGGCGCTACCGGTCTGGCCACGGCCGCACATCTGCACTATGAGTATCGGCTGAATGGCGTGCATCGGAATCCACGGACCGTGCCGCTGCCAGACGCGGAACCGATACCCAAGCAGTACCGCGCCATGTTCGAGGAGGCGAGCCAGCCGCTTATCGCCCAGCTGGATGCGATCACCCAGACCCGGCTGGCCGCCCGCTGATGCCAACCACCCGGCCCGCCATGGGCGCGCTCTGAAATGAGCAGGTATTACATCGGGCTGATCTCCGGCACCTCAATGGACGGCATCGATGCCGTGCTGGCGAGTTTTGACGACGGCTGCGAGGTTCATGCGGCTTGTTCGCATCCAATGACTGAGTCCACGCTCACCGGCTTGCGTCATCTTGTGCAACATCCGGACGAGGCCGGCCTGGCCCGCGTCGGCGCCCTCGATACTGCTCTGGGTCATGATTTCGCCGCCGCCGCGCTGGCGGTGCTCGAAGGCAGCGGTATCGCGCCGGAATCCGTTCACGCTGTAGGCAGTCACGGGCAGACGGTCTACCACTCTCCGACAGGTCCTCAGCCATTCTCGCTCCAGCTCGGAGACCCCAACATCATCGCGGTGCTGACCGGCATCCAGACCGTGGCCGACTTCCGCCGTCGGGATATCGCGCTCGGTGGCGAGGGCGCGCCACTCGTCCCGGCCTTTCATCAGGCGATGTTCAGTCATCCGGACGAACCGAGGGCGGTGCTCAATATCGGTGGTATTGCCAACGTCACCGTGCTCGTCCCCGGCACTGACGTATCCGGCTTTGACACCGGCCCCGGCAATACGCTGATGGACGCCTGGACCCGCCTGAACCGGGGCAAGCCCTACGACGCCGGTGGCGACTGGGCGGCCTCGGCTGAGCCGGACGAAGCCTTGTCAGAGGCGCTGATGGCGCATCCGTTTTTCGCGCGTCCCGGACCCAAGAGTACCGGCATCGAGGACTTCAATATGAGCTGGCTGCAGAGCGTGCTCGACGACCTGCGACAGCCCCCCGCGCCGGAGGCGGTCCAGGCGACGCTCTGCAATCTGACCGCGCGCACCATCGCCGACTCCATGCGCCGGGCCTGCCCCGATCCGGGCACCCTGTTCCTGTGTGGCGGCGGCGCCCACAACCGGACCCTGACCCGACAGATCGCTGAAGGTCTCGAAGGCTGGCGGATCGAGCCCACGGACACGCTCGGTATCGGTATCGACTGGGTGGAGGCGGCCGCGTTCGCCTGGCTGGCCCATCGCAATCTGGCCGGGTTGCCGGGAAATATCCCCGCGGTGACGGGCGCATCCCGGGAAGCGGTGCTGGGTAGCGTGTTCTGCGGCTAGCGCCGCCCATCACCGCAACTTGAGCGCTATCCCCAGCGACTCCAGATAAGTGGCCTCCTGGACCAGGTCCGCTCGGGTCAGCGGATGCTCGGCCAGCCAGCCGTGCCTCCTCGACACCTGCGATCACCTCGATGGGATGGCCGAGTGCCGCTTCAGCGCTTTCCGGGAAGACGCCGCGGTCGCGGATCCGGCGCAGGGTGTTGGTTCCGACCGCGCGCACGCTCCCTGCGCCCATATCGCCGAGGCGTTCGCTGAACTTGCGCAGACAGGCGAGCCCCCGGCCGGCGGCCGCATCAGACAACATGCCACCGGGCTCCAGCCCGGCGCCGAGCCGCACCATCTCGCGCGGGCGATCGAGGATCACCAGCTGGCCGCCATCGAGGCGGGCTACAACCATGTGGAAACTGTTGGAGCCGAGATCGACGGCGGCGATGAGCTGCCCGGGCGCAGCCACCTGTCCCCGGGTGGTGCTCATGATCGGCGGGAGTCAGATACCGAAGGAGGAGCCGCAGCCGCAGGTCGTCGTCGCGTTGGGATTGCGGATCACGAATTGTGCGCCCTCGAGATCCTCACGGTAGTCGATCTCCGCGCCCATCAGATACTGGACGCTCATCGGATCGACCAGCAGCGTGACGCCACCGTTCTCCACCTTAACGTCGCCGTCTTCGATTTTCTCGTCGAAGGTGAATCCGTACTGAAAACCGGAACAGCCGCCACCAGAGATGAAAACACGCAGCTTGAGGTCCGGGTTTTCCTCTTCTTTCATCAGTTCCGACACCTTGCTCGCCGCCGCGTCGGTAAAGATCAGCGGCACCGAGGGTGCGCGGGGGATGTCCTGTATCTGTTCCATTCCTTGCCTCGGCTGGAGATCGATCCAGCGCTTACGATGATCCGGCGGTTATTCTAGCTGACTCAGGACCCCTCCAGCGAATCCCCTGGCGAATCCTCTGGCGAATCCTCTGCGGCTTCCTTATCGGCCTTTGTCTTCTTGCCCTTGGCGCTGGCGGTTGATTTCCCCGGCAACCCCATCGCGCCAGGCGCCCGATGGATGAGCTTGCCGTTGACCTCAGCGCCGCTAGCCATCTCGATCAGGTCGTAGACCACATTGCCTATGACTTTTGCGGTCGATCCGAGTTCCACCCGCTCCTGGGCCTCCAGGTTGCCCTTGACGGTTCCGTTTAGCACGACCTCGGACACATTGACGTCGCCCTCGATGATGCCTTCCTCGCTCACGCTGAGGGACCCCGGCAGGCCATCTTCGGTCGAGACGTTGCCGTGAACCAGGCCGTCCACGTGCAGCCCGTCGGTGAAGATAAGGTCGCCATTGACGCGGGTGCCGACGCCGACCAGGGTGCGGATTTCCTTTTTGCTTCGATTCTGCCTGCTAAACATCTGGAACCTCTCAATTGCGCACGATCCGCCACGGGAAGCTGCCGGTGATCGGGTCGTCGTTCTTGCGCGATGACTGCAGAGCGACCTCTACCAGCCGTGGTTTGAAATCCGGCGGCAGTTTCACATCCTGCCTGAGTATCTGAAAATACTGGAACGAATATCGCCGATCGGACCCGTCTTCGGCCAGCGGCGCAATCGGCAGTCGCACAATCTTGCCACCCTGATCACCCTCGACCGTCACCTGGACAGTCCCCTTCTGGCGACGATTCTGGCTGCCGGCCTGGACCAGCACCAGACGCAGCCGATAGGTCCCACGCTCCGATCCCGCGGAGATCTGCACGGTCTGTATCTGCAGGCCGGTGCTGCCGTCCGCGGGCGACATGATGCCGCGATAGAAAGCCAGCTCCTCCTTGAGCTCGGCAATCTGCGATTGCAGATCGTCCAGATCGCCGGTCACACGCTGATAGCCTTCCTGCTCCACTCTGCCGGCAGTCCTCAGCAACGCGAGATCCCAGCGCAGGGCCTCGTTCTCGGCATCCAGCTCGCTGATACGCCCGGCCAGTCGGTCGCGGGTCTCCGCCGTGGCCCAGGCATCATGCCCGGCCGCCCTGCGGCCCCACTCGAAGGCGCTACCCAGGGCAACCAGTCCGAGCACCGCGGCCAGGGCCAGCGCCACCCGGGATTGCAGACGGGCACGGGATGTGACGACCAGTCGCGATGCCATGGCTCAGACTAACCCTCGATGGTATTGCAGTGCCCGGTCTTCAGGGACCAAGGGCTAGGAGCCACGACCGGCGGCGGTCTCGGGGAACAGCAGCGGCCGCAGTTCCTCCAGCGCACGCCGGTAGACGCGACGTTTGAAGTAGATGACGTTCTTGAGCGGGAACCAGTAGTCGACCCACCGCCAGCGGTCGAATTCGGGCCTGGACGTGGTGTCGAAACGCAAGCATGACTCCGGACTGACCAGACGTAGCAGAAACCAGCGTTGTTTTTGTCCGATGCATAGCGGATGGCTGTCGCGCCGGACATAGCGCCGGGGCAGCCGATAACGCAGCCAGCCGCGCGTGTGGCCGACCAGCTCTACGTCCTCAGGCGTCAGTCCGATCTCTTCGGCGAGTTCCCGGAACATCGCGTCACGGGGATCCTCGTCTGGCTGAATGCCGCCCTGGGGAAACTGCCAGCCATCGCGGCCGGCCCGACCGCCCCAGAACAATCTTTTCTCGCCGTTAGACAGGACGATACCGACGTTGGCCCGGAAGCCTTCCTCGTCGATGAAATCCGTCATGCAGACACAATCCTTTACCTGGCCAGCATTCTTCCACAAAAGCCGGCCCCCGAACAACAAGCCCGACGGCCGCCCGTGGTATCGTTCGCGGCGATCGTCGCGGCCCGTTTTTTTGCGGCCGCCGGGAAGTATTGCCAAGGAGTGAGCGTGCGCCGCCGACGTCCAGTGCTGGCCTGTATCGTCCTGGTCGTGATCGCCGCCCTGGCGCTGTTGTTCGCCCTGCTTGCGGGCAGCGTGTCGCTGTCGCCGGCCGAGGTCTGGCGAGGATTGAGCGGCGAAGCCGGGATGGCCAGCGCGCTGGTCAACGACCTGCGCCTGCCAAGGGCATTGACCGCCTTTGCCACCGGCGGCCTGCTGGCGCTCGCCGGCGCGTTGATGCAGGTACTGCTGCGCAACCCGCTGGCGGATCCGTATATTCTCGGCGTCTCGGGTGGCGCAGCGGTGTTCGCCCTGTTGGCCATCATGCTGGGACTGGGCAGTTTGTGGGTAGATGTCGGTGCCTTCGGTGGCGCGATGTTGACCACCCTGATCGTGTTCAGCCTGTCGCGCGGACGCGGCGGATGGGTCCCCCTGCGGCTACTTTTGACCGGTGTCGTGCTGGCCGCGGGCTTCTCGGCGATCATCAGTCTGATGCTGGCGCTGAGCCCGGACGCCAGCCTGCGCGGCATGTTGTTCTGGTTGATGGGAGACCTGTCCTTCGCGACCCGCCCGGGACCCCGCCTGCTGCTGCTGGCAGCCGCCGTCCTCGCTGGTCTGGCGGTCGCCCGGCCGCTAAACGTGCTCGCCCGCGGCGACCTGCAGGCCAGCGCCCTGGGCGTAGCCGTGCGCCCGCTGCGCGTCGGCATCTATCTCGCCAGCTCCCTGATCACGGCGGTGGCGGTCACCACCGCCGGCAGCATCGGTTTTGTCGGCCTGGTCGTTCCCCACCTGGTGCGGCTTGCGACCGGGCAGGACCATCGCCTGTTACTCCCCGCGGCAGCCCTGGCCGGCGGCAGCCTGCTGGTCGTCGCTGATACGCTGGCGCGCACGGTGGTGGCGCCGCGGCAGCTGCCCGTGGGCGCACTGACCGCGCTGCTCGGCGTACCGTTGTTCCTGTTGCTGATCAGTCGGCAGCGGGCGGCGCGCTGATCCCGGGTGCGGCTCAGGAGTTGGCGTAACGCACCAGGTCGCGGCCATCCGCCTTGGCGCGATAGAGCTGAACGTCGGCTTCAGCGATGAGCTTTTCGCCCAGTGACTTCAGATCGGTCACGCCGCTTACGGGCCGCACCGAAGCGACACCGACCGACACCGTGACCTCGACCTCCTGATCGGGCCCGAAACAGATCGGGCTCGCGGCAACCGACTTGCGGATCCGCTCCGACAGGCCGATCGCTTCTTCAGGCCGGGTGTCGGGCAGGAGCAGTGCGAACTCTTCCCCCCCGTAGCGAGCGACCACGTCGCTGGCGCGGACCTCCATCTCGATGCGCTCGGCGATTTCGCGCAAGACCCGATCCCCGGCCAGATGGCCGTGGTTGTCATTGACAGCCTTGAAATGATCCACGTCGACCAGTACGCAAGTCAGCTCGTTCTCGCCGCGCTGCGCCCGCGCCAGTTCTTCGGCCAGGCGGCTCTGCAGGTAGCGCCGGTTGCTAAGACCAGTGAGCACGTCAGTCAGACCGCTGCGCACGAGGCGCGCGCGGTTGATCGCGTTCTCGAGACATACCGCGGTGACGTTGGCCAGATGATCGAGGAAATCCGTACCGTGGTGACGGGTAAAGCGACGATCGTCGCTGCTGCCGAAATTCAGCGCCCCGAGTAGCTGCCGCTGGCGCCGCAGCGGCAGGATGGCGATGGAGGTCAGCCCTTGCCGACCCGGAAACAACAGTTGATGGTCGGCGCCGATGTACGGGCCCAGCCACGGCTTGTAAAGCGTGGCGAACTGCGGCGCCATTCCCGCCAGGGTGTCGACAAACAGCACCTCAGGACGGCTTTCCGAACTAAATTTTTCGCTGTGCGCCAGATGCCTTACTTCGTGCTGCGGATCGACCAGGACCAGGCTCACGGCCTCGAGCCCATGGGACTCGCGCAATCCGTCGACGATCTGATCAAACAGGGCCACCAGCGATTCCGACTGCAGCAGACACAGCTCCCGTGTCTGGGCCCGCTTGAGGATGCCGGAATTGTCCTCGGCCTCCCGCCGCAGGATCGCAATCTGTTCGCGCAGCCGTCGCGCTTCGGTTTCCGGATCCGCCATTCCCTTTTTCCTCCGGCTCGTCCGCTGATCGCCGCTCAGCGCAAGAACAAACGATAGAGCAGATTTTGCAGCCAGCCGCCATGGGGTGCGTACAGCACCTTGGCGGTATTGATCAGCGGACGCGACAGCACTGCTTTGTGGTGGGAGAAGGTCAAAAACCCTTCGTAGGCATGATAATGACCCATGCCCGAGTCACCTATGCCACCGACCGGCAGATCTTCGGCGATGAAATGAGTGATCGCGTCATTGACGCATACGCCGCCGGAGTGGGTCGCGTCCAGCACACGCTGACTGCGTTTGCGATCGCGGTCAAACAGATTGATGGCGAGTGGACGAGGCCGGCTGTTGATATACGCCAGAGCCTCATCGAGGGTCCGATAGGGCACGATGGGGAGGATCGGCCCGAAGATCTCTTCGCGCATGACCCGCATCTCCGGTCGCGCACCGCGGATCAGGTGGATCGGCATCCTGCGTGTGGCAGTCTCCGGCGCTTCGCCGTCCGGATTCAGCACGATGATCTCGGCACCGCCGGCGCGCGCCTCTTCCAGATAGGCCTGCAGCCGGGACCACTGCCGCTCGTTGACGACGCTGGTGTAGTCTTCGTTGCGCAGCAGGTCCGGATACATAGCGCTGAACGCGGCGCTGAATTCGCGCACGAACTCATCGACCCGCTGCTCCGGACACAATACATAGTCCGGCGCCACGCAGGTCTGGCCGGCATTCAGCGCCTTGCCAAAACAGATCCGCTCGGCCGCCATCTTCATCGGCACGTCCGGGGCGATAATGGTCGGTGATTTGCCGCCCAGTTCCAGCGTTACCGGCGTCAGGTTCTCCGCCGCCGCCCGCATCACTTCCTTGCCGATCTCGGTGGAACCGGTAAACAGGAGATGGTCAAAGGGCAGCGCGGAAAAGGCGCGGCCTGTATCGATCTCTCCGAGCACCACGCCGACCTGGTCCTCGTCAAAGGCATCGGCAAGCATAGTGCGCATCAACTCGGCCGTGGCCGGCGCGGATTCCGACATCTTGAGCATGACCCGGTTGCCGGCCGCCAGTGCACAGGTCAGCGGACCGATCGCCAGGAACACCGGATAATTCCAGGGCACGATGACCCCGATGACGCCTTTGGGCTGATAGACCACCCGACAGCGGGTCGTGGCCAACAGCAGCCCGGCCTGGCGCCGGGAGGGGCGCATCCAGCCTCTGAGGTGGCGCCGGGCATAGCGGATCCCCTGCACCGAACCGAGCAGCTCTGCCAGGGTCTCGTGGCGCGAGCGGCCGCCGAAATCCAGCCGTACCGCCTCGGCGAACGCGTCCCGATGCGCGATCAGCGCATCTTTCAGTCGCGCCAGGTCAGCCCGACGGCTTCTGGCGTCCGGCATCGGCGCGGCTTCGAAGGCTGCGCGCTGCGCCCGGAACGTCGCGTGCATGCGCTCGATTTCATGTTGTTCGTGAATGCTGGATGGCTCCGCAGCCATTGTTTTTTCTCCGCTCACACGTCTTTCCTTGACTATAAAGCCCGGCCGGGCCTTTATCCAGACGCGGGCAGAGCCGCCGCCGGCTGGTCTATCATGGGCCCGTCAGCTCAATTCAACAGAGGTCCGCACTGGGGGGCAGGGATGAAAGCAAAAGCCGCCGTGGCCTGGGAGGCCGGCAAGCCATTGGAGATCGAAGAAATAGACGTCGCGGGCCCGAAAGCCGGCGAGGTCCTGGTCCAGATTGTCGCCACCGGGGTCTGCCATACCGATGCGTTCACGCTATCCGGGGAAGATCCCGAGGGTCTGTTCCCGGCCATCCTCGGTCATGAAGGCGGCGGCATCGTCTGCGAGGTGGGCGATGGCGTGAGCAGCGTGAAGCCGGGTGACCACGTGATCCCGCTGTATACGCCAGAGTGCGGCACATGCTCTTTCTGTACCTCGGGTCTGACCAATCTTTGTCAGGCCATCCGGGTCACGCAGGGCCAGGGTCTGATGCCGGACGGCAGTTCGCGCTTTTCGATCCGCGGCCAGCCGCTATTCCATTACATGGGCACGTCCACGTTTGCCGAGTACACGGTGTTGCCGGAGATCTCGCTGGCTAAGATCAACTCCCAGGCGCCACTGGACAAGGTCTGTCTGCTCGGCTGTGGTATCACGACCGGCATCGGCGCAGTGCTGCATACGGCCAAAGTCCGGCCGGGCGCCTCGGTGGCGGTTTTTGGCCTGGGCGGTATCGGTCTGTCGGTAATCCAGGGGGCGACGATGGCCAGGGCCGAACGCATCATCGGCGTCGATCTCAATCCGGACAAGTTCCCGATGGCGACGGCCATGGGCGCGACCGACACCGTCAATCCGGCCGATCATTCGGCGCCGATCCAGGAAGTACTCGTCGAGATGACAGGCGGTGGCGTCGATTACTCGTTCGAATGCATCGGCAATGTAAACGTGATGCGTGCGGCCCTGGAGTGTTGCCACAAGGGCTGGGGCGAGTCGACCATCATCGGTGTCGCGGGCGCCGGTCAGGAAATCAGCACCAGACCGTTTCAGCTGGTCACCGGCCGGGTCTGGCGCGGCACCGCCTTCGGTGGCGTCAAGGGCCGCAGCCAGCTGCCGGGTATGGTGGACCAGTATCTGTCCGGAGAGATCAAGGTGGACGAGATGATCACCCACCGTTTCCCCCTGGCGCAGATCAACGAGGCTTTCGACGTGATGCACGAAGGCAAGAGCATCCGCTCGGTCATCGACTTCTGAGATCATGAGCGAAGCAACGGTCGAGATCAGGGCGCGGCACCGCAGCTTCGGCGGCGAACTGCTGTTCTGCGCGCATCGCTCCGCGGTCTGCGACGGCGGCATGCGCTTTGCCGTCTATCTGCCGCCCGCCGCCAGCGACGGTCCGGTGCCGGTGTTGTTCTGGCTCTCCGGTCTGACCTGCAGCGAAGAGAACTTTATCGCCAAGGCCGGCGCGCAGGCTCACGCGGCACGCCTGGGCATGGCATTGGTCGTGCCGGACACCAGCCCCAGAGACACCGGCATACCTGGCGAAAACGATAGCTGGGATCTGGGCAGTGGCGCCGGTTTCTATGTCGACGCGGCCGCAGAGCCCTGGGCGCGCCATTACCAGATGCAGAGCTACGTCAATGAGGAGCTGCCGGCGCTGGTCGCCGAGGTCTTCCCCATCGACACCGGGCGCGCGTCGATCAGCGGCCACTCCATGGGCGGCCACGGCGCACTGGTCAGCGCGCTGCGTCATCCCGGCCGTTATGTCTCGGTGTCTGCATTCTCTCCCATCTGTTCCCCGCTGAATTGCCCCTGGGGTGAGCAAGCGCTCGGCGCCTATCTGGGCACGCGCGGCGAAGCGTGGCAAACCTATGACGCCTGCGCATTGATCGCGGCGGCTGACCAGGCAGGCGAACTGCTGGTGGATCAGGGCAGCGATGACGAGTTCCTGTCGACCCAGCTGAAACCGGACTTGCTCGAGGCGGCCTGCCGCGACGCCGGCTGGTCGCTGACGCTGAGGCGCCAGGCAGGCTACGACCACAGCTATTACTTCGTGGCGTCGTTTATCGGCGAGCACATGGACTGGCACGCGCAACGCCTCGGCTGCGTCACGACATGATCGCGCAACGGGAACCCGAATGAATCCGCAGCGAACCGAACTGGGTCCGCGGTCATGACCGCAGCGGTGATCGCTTCCAGCTCCCAGCTGGCGGCGGATGCCGGGGCCCAGGTCGCGCGCGCCGGCGGCAACGCGGTCGACGCCGCGGTCGCCGCCTGTCTGGTCTCGATGAGCACAGAGCCCGGGGTCTGCTCACTGGGAGCGAGCGGATTCGTCACGTTGTGGGCGCAGGATGGCCGCCCCATCACGATCGACGGCTATTCGGAAATGCCCGGACGCGGGCTGCCAGCGGAGCGCATGGGCCAGGGCGCATGGGAAGTGGAACTGGGCTATGGCGGCGGCATGCGGACTATCGTCGGACCCGGCTCGGTGGCCGTACCCGGGGGCATCGCGGCCATGGGCCACGCCTGCGAACGCTATGGCCAGCTGCCGTGGCGTGACGTCGTCGAGCCGGCCCGGGTCATCGCCGAACGCGGCTTTCCGATGCCCTCCAATTGCCGCTTTTATCTCGATTTTTGCGCCGAGCCGATCTACGGGTGGGACCCTCACAGCGCGTCCGCGCTGCAGGGGCCGGACGGCCAGATACCGGCAGCCGGGGACACGACGAGAATCCCCGGTCTTGGCGACAGCCTCGAGCGCATCGGCCGTCTCGGCGCGCAAGAGTTTTACACCGGCGAACTGGGTCAGCAGCTGGCCGATCACGTCAGTAATGCCGGCGGCATGCTGACCCGGGCCGATATGGCGGCCTACCGGGCGCTTGAGCGGGCCAGCCTGATGGTCGACCTGGACGACTGGGAGATCGCCACCACGCCGCCGCCGGCAGTCGGTGGCGCCGCCCTGGTGGCGATGATGATGCTGACCCGGGATGTTGGCGTCGACGGCTGGAACGCGGACGCGGTGGCGCGCATGGTGGAAGCGCAACGCCGGGTCATCGAGTACCGGCGGGACGTGCTGGCCGCCAGCCGCGACGTGGATCGGGACGTGATGAAGCTGCTCGAGTCGATCCGTGACGGGAAACCGCCGGGGACCTCCAGCGAGACGGTCCACACCTCTGCGGTAGACAGTCATGGCATGGGCTGTGCGGTGACCATGTCCGCGGGCTACGGATCGGGGGTATTGCCCGGCGACACCGGGATCTGGCTCAACAATGCGCTGGGCGAAGTCGAGCTGGGCACGGGCGGCCTGCTGGTGGAAGCGCCCGGCACACGGCTGTCGTCGAATATGGCGCCGACCGTCGCGCGCCGCAGCGACGGCACGGTGCTGGCCGTTGGCTCCCCCGGTGCTGACCGGATCACATCGGCGATCCTGCAAACACTGATCAACTACATGCACTTCGGCATGTCGCTGGAGCAGGCCGTGGCCCATCCCAGGGCTCACGTCGAACTGACGCCCGAGGGATATCGCGTCGCCCACGAGCCCGGTCTGCCGATGGACGCATGCACGCTTGCGCAACGGCCCTTTGATCACGTGTCGATGTTTTTTGGCGGCGCGGCGGCGGCCGAATGGACGCCCGGAACAGGCTTTACGGTGGCTGGCGATCCAAGACGCCACGGGGGCACCGCCATTGCCGGGTAGGGGCACGGATCAGCCGCGGCCACGACGCCCGGCGCGGGCTGTGGCGTGGCTCGCATTCGCCACCCTCAGTGCCGTGATCCTGTTCAGCTGCGCTACCCAGGACCGGCCCTACGAAGGACCGGTCAGCGATCATTTCGACGGTCGCCGATTCCATCTGCACCATCAGCCGGTGAAGAGTCTTGGCGATGTCCTGAAATGGCAGTTCAACCGTGAATCAGCCGGACCCTGGAATCGGGACCTGTCACCGCTGCCGTATCCGCCACCACCGCAGCGGGTGGCCGGCGACGGGCTTGAGATCACCTTCGTCAATCACGCCACGGTGTTGATACAAACCGATGACATCAATCTGTTGACGGATCCGATCTGGTCGGAGCGAGCCAGTCCCCTCACCTGGGTCGGGCCAGCCCGTTATCGCCCCCCCGGGCTGGCTTTCTCCGATCTGCCGCCGATCGACGTGGTCGTCGTCAGTCACAATCACTTCGACCACATGGATCTGCTCACGCTGCGCCGGCTGCACGAGACCCATGACCCGGTGTTCCTCGTCCCGCTGGGCAACTGTCACTATCTCGGTCTGGATCAGATTGACCGGTGCCGGGAGCTGGACTGGTGGCAGGCGTTTGAGTTGGCGGACGGTTATCGGGTCAGCGCGGTGCCGGTTCAGCACTGGTCAAGGCGGGGCATGCTCGACACCAACGAGGCATTGTGGGCCGGCTACATGATCGCCGCAGGGGAGCGCAAACTCTTTTTCGCCGGCGATACGGGTATGGGCGAGCATTTTTCCGAGATCCGCCAGCGGCTGGGTCCGCCGGATCTCGCGATCCTGCCCATCGGCGCGTATCTGCCGCGCTGGTTTATGGCTTATCAGCATATCGATCCAGCCGAGGCTGTAAGCGCGCACCAGCAGCTGCAGGCCCGCCGCAGCATGGCCATGCATTTCGGCACCTTCCGTCTCGCCGATGATGGCCAGGACCAGCCAGCGACGGAATTGCTGAACGCATTGGACGTCGCGGGGCTGGATACGGAGACCTTCTGGATCCCGCAAAACGGTCAGCGGCGCGGCGCGGCGGATCTCGGTCTGGCGCAGGCGGCCCCATGAACCCGCCGCGCACATGCGGCGACCGGCGGGACTACCGATATCTGCCTGGACGGACGCGCTGAGCTCATGGAGCCGGTCACCGAATGGCCCTATGCATGCCCGTTCTGTTGGGAGGAGAACACGGTACTGATCGACCTCTCCGCACCGCCGGCCTCGCTGATTGAAGATTGTCGGGTCTGCTGTCAGCCGATATTGCTGGAACTGTCGATGTCAATGCACGGGATCGAACAGGTCAAAGCGTCGAGGAGCGATTGAGTCGATGGTGAAACCAGCAAGGCAGCTGCGATGACGCATCTCACCGCACGTGAAATAACGGTCACCGCCGGCGAACGGCTGCTGGTCGAGGCGCTCGACCTGTCCGTGGGCCCGGGTGACTTTATCGCGATCCTCGGCCGTAACGGCGCCGGCAAGACCACGACCCTGCACACGCTGGCCGGTCTTGCCGCGCCGGCAGACGGCGAAGTGCATATCGATGGGATGGTATTGAACCGGCAGCGGCGGCGCGACGTCGCCCGCCGAGTCGGTCTGCTGATGCAGGATGACGAGGATGTGTTCCCGGCCACGGTGATGGAGACTGCGCTGATCGGACGTCATCCCCATCTGGATTTCTGGCAATGGGAGGGACCCGAAGACAGACGCATCGCTGAGCAAGCGCTGCGGCGCGTCGGTCTGGGCGACACCCAGGCGCGCGCCCTCGATACGCTCTCGGGCGGCGAGCGCCGGCGCCTCGCGCTGGCCACGCTGCTGGTGCAGGATCCGGCCGTGGCCCTGCTCGATGAGCCGACCAGTCACCTGGACCCGCAGTATCAGCTCGGGGTCATGCATATCTTGCGGGAGCGCGCGGATCAGGGCCGCTGTGTGGTCGCGTGCCTGCATGACCTGAACGCGGCCGCGCGCTTTTGTGACCAGTGTCTGCTGCTCTTTGGCGATGGCCGCTGGCTGCTCGGTGCCACCACTGAAGTCCTGAATGAACAGAACCTGGGCGAACTCTACGGCCTGCCGATACGCATGCTGGAGACGGGATCCCGTCGGATTTTTTTCGACGCCTGACCTCAGATCTCGAGTTCGCCCCTCAGGTAATGCCGCGCGCGGCCGCCGATCTCCACCGTGTCACCGCGCAGGCCGCAAAACAATTTACCGCCCCGGTCCGAGAGCTGTCGCGCCGTGAGCTCCTCTTTGCCGAGCCGTCCGGCCCAGTACGGGATCAGGGTGCAATGGGCGGAGCCGGTGACCGGATCCTCATCCACGCCGACCGCCGGGGCGAAGAAGCGGGAGACAAAATCCAGCCCTGGATCCGCGGCCGGCGCCGTAACGATCACGCCGGTCCTGCCCAGGGCCGCCAGTGCCTCAAAGTCAGGATGGAGCGCGCGAATCTCATCCTCGGCGGCAAAAACGGCAAGGTAGTAATCGGCACACAGGACCTGCTCCGGTGCGGCGCCCAGAGCCTCGCCAAGCTCGGCGCGGGCGGCGCTCGGGCTGGCCGGCCGCGACGGGAATATCAGCACAAACCGCTCCCCGTCACAGCGCGTCTGCAGCTGCCCTGATCGGGAGTGAAAACGGATCAGGCTGGCCTGCGGATCGACAAAGCGGCTGATCACCGCGGCGCTGGCCAGGGTGGCGTGACCACACAGCGCCACCTCGGCTGCCGGCGTAAACCAGCGGATCTGCCAGCCATCGTCGGCCGGGACCAGGAACGCGGTCTCCGAGAGATTGTTCTCGCGGGCGATGGCCTGCATCAGGTCGTCGCCGAGCCAGTGTTCGAGTAGACACACGGCGGCAGGGTTGCCGGTGAACGGCCCCTCCTCGAACGCATCCACCCAGTAGATCGGGACCGTCACAGGAAACGCTGGATAGCCTCGTGCAAGCGCCCGTTGCTGGCCAGCACGCTGGTGGTTTCCAGACCCGGTGCGGCGCCCTGCAGGTCGGTAAAACGACCCCCGGCCTCCTCCACGATCAGCGACAGTGCGGCGATATCGAGGATATTCACGTCGGACTCGACGACCGCGTCGATGCGGCCGGAGGCCAGCAGATGGTAGTGATAGAAGTCGCCGTAGCCACGGATGCGGTCGACTCGCGACACGACCTCGCCCCACCCCGCCCAACGGTCACCGCTGGCCAGCGTGCGCAGATTGCCGGTGGAGACGGCGGCCTGATCCAGACGGTCGATCTCGCTCACCCGTATCGGCTCGCCGTCGAGCCACGCGCCACCGCCGCTTTCGGCCCAGGCGATCTCCTCAAAGGCGGGCGCGCTGGACACGCCCAGGATGATCCGCCCCCGCTGCATCAGCGCGATCTGAGTCGAGAAGAATGGATAGCGGCGCACAAAGCTCTTGGTGCCGTCGATAGGATCTACCAGCCAAAGAAAGTCCGAATCCCTGTCGTCCCGTCCGGTCTCCTCGCCATAGAAACCATGTTCCGGGAAACGCAGTGAGATCGTCTTGCGGATGACCTGCTCCGCCTCCACGTCAGCGCGGGTTACCGGGCTGTTGTCGGCCTTGAGGCTGACTTCGAGCTGGCCCCGGTAGTAGTGGCGGATCACGTCGGCCGCCGCGCGGGCAGCCTCCAGCGCTGCGATCAAATATGGACTCTGTTGCATGATGTTGCCGGTGGCAGTGGAGACTCTGATTCTAATCGATAGCAGAGCCGCCAGCGCCGGTTGACAGCCCTGGCCGCGCTGCCTAGAGTGCCAGCACCTGCTCGGGTGCTCCCGACGAAACGTGTCGGGATAACGGGAAGCCGGTGATCCTCCCAGGGATAATCCGGCGCTGCCCCCGCAACGGTAATCGAGTCAAGGTCGCGTCATCGTCGGCTCATGCAGCCGCAGCCACTGCCCCGTACGGGCGGGAAGGCGACGTGACCGGGGCGTAAGCCCCGCTCGTAAGCCCGGAGACCGGCCCGACAGGACACGACCGGATCCGCGTGGGGCGGACTGACCGGGCAGAGTCTCTGTTGCATCTGCCGCTGACGCCTCCGCAACCGGTTTTTGATCGGTATGTTGCGTGCGGGCGTGCACGCAGCCGGAGACCTCGATGCGCAGACTGATCCCTCTCGCCGTTGCGCTGCTGGCCGTATTGCCGGCGGCCGCCGAGGACAATCGGCGTGAGCTGGCGCCGGTCGTCGTGACCGCGACCCGGACTTCTGTCTCCGCCGAGCACACCCTGGCACCGGTGACGATCATCGATCGCGCCGAAATCGAGCGCAGTATGGCAGTGGACGTGGCCGAGCTGCTGCGTTTCCACGGCGGCATCGAAGTGGCGCGCAACGGCGGACCAGGCCAGGTCACATCGGTGTTTATCCGCGGCGCCGAGAGCGATCACACGCTGGTACTGCTCGACGGCGTGCGCATCAACGCCGGCACCACCGGCGCGGCCGCGATACAAAACGTCTCACCGGATATCGTCGAACGCATCGAGATCGTAAAGGGCCCGCGCGCCGCGCTCTATGGCTCCGAAGCGGTTGGCGGCGTGATCAACATCATCACGCGCAAAGATACCAGCGGGGTCCGGGCCAGAGCGGAATCCGGTGGCGGCCGGTACGGCACGCGCAAGGCAGCGGGCGAACTTGCGCTGGCCGGCGACGTTGCGGCAGGTGGGGTCAACGTCTCATGGCTGGATACGGATGGCTTTCCGACGTTCAAGGCCAGCGATGACGACGCCGGCTACGACAACCTGACCATAGACGGATGGGGCCAGACAGAACTCGGCCAGGCCAGACTCAGCGCCCGCTACTGGCGCGCTCATGGCACCACGGAATATGCGGATTTCTTTCTGCTGCCGGTGCGCCAGCAATACACCGACAGCATGGGGGAACTCAGGCTTGAAGCCGACCCCACCGACGCCTGGCAGACGCGTCTGGCCTTAAGCCGGGTCATCGACAAGATCGACCAGGGGCGCGGCGCGTTTAATCCGTCGGACTTTACCCGCACCGACCGCTACGAGCTTGACTGGCAAAACGACTTTACGCTCCGGCCGTGGCTGGAATTGGTCGCAGGCTTCAACGGCAGCCGCGAGCAGACCTCCGGCACAATCTTCGGCACGCCGCTGGAGAAGCGGCCCGGCAGCGGCGATGTACATCAGGATGTGGATGCGCTCTATTTGCAATCCATCGGCCAACTCGGCCGCCATCGCTTCGTCGCCGCAGTGCGGCGCACCGACCACGAGGTGTTTGGTGCCGAGAACAGCTGGAACCTGGATTACGGTCTCGACCTCGGACGCGGTCTGCGTTTTACCGCCAGTGCCGGGCGTGCGTTCCGGGCGCCCAGCAGTCTCGACCTGTACGGCTTCGGCGGCAACCCCGGCCTCGACCCGGAGATTTCCCAAAGCTGGGACTTCAATTTTATCCAGCGTATCGGCGATCGCCAGACGCTGCGGATCGGAGCCTTCAAGAACCGGATCAAGGACCTGATCGAGTTCGTGTTTACCGACCCGGCCAATTTTATCGGCGAGAATCGGAATGTGGAGAAGGCACGGATCACCGGCACGGAGGTGGCCTATGAGTATCGGGGCGAGCACTGGCAGATCCGTGGCGAAGCCACCGTCCAGGACCCGCGAGACCGGACTACCGGCGAAAAGCTGTTGCGACGGGCAGACAACTTATTCACCCTCACTATCGTCCGTCAGATCGGTGCTCACGAAATCGGGCTGAATTTTCTCACTACCGATGATCGACTGGATTTCGGCGATCAGACCCTGGCCGGTTATGCCCTGCTCAACCTGTCGGCCCGGGCTCAGCTGTCGCGCCACCTGAACCTGCGCGCGAAGGTCGAAAATCTGCTGGACAAGGATTACGAACTCCCGGCGGGCTACAACACCGCCGGTCGCGGTGTATACGCTACCCTGACCTACGACTACTAGGCACAGACCGGAGAACACGACATGGGCAATCGGCTCAGCAAGATCTACACGCGGACCGGCGATACCGGCACCACGGGTCTGGGTGACGGCACCCGGGTCGCCAAGGACCATCCGCGGGTCGAGGCTTATGGCTGTACCGACGAACTAAACAGCGCCATCGGCGTGGTCCTCGCCAGCGGCGAGGTCCCGGAGCCGATCGGAGCCTGTCTGACCGAGGTGCAGCACGATCTCTTCGATCTGGGGGGCGAGTTGTGCATCCCGGGCAGCGAGGTCGTGAGCGCGGCCGATGTGGAGCGGCTGGAGCATGAGCTCGACCGGTTCAACGAATCGTTGCCGCCGCTCAAGGAGTTCATCCTGCCAGGCGGCGGCGCGCCAGCCGCGGCCTGTCATATGGCCCGGACCATCTGCCGCCGCACCGAACGCCGGGTGCTGAACCTGGCCTCAAACGAGCCGGTCAATCCGGAGCTTGTGCGTTATCTCAATCGGCTCTCGGACCTGCTCTTCGTTATCGCGCGGGTGCTGGCGCGGCGGGACTGCGGGCAGGAAGTCTTGTGGCGCCATGATCGCGGCCGCGGCAGCGACTAATCGTCGGATCTGCCGCGCGACGCCTCGAGAGACTCACAGATCTGGCTGACCCCGATGAGCAGCCTCGGCCCCGGGCGCGACACCAGATCGCCATCCACCAGATACAGATGGCCCGCACTGACGGCTGCCATATCCTGGAATCTGCGCCAACGGGCCAGCGGATCATCCCCGGCGCCGGCCGTAGCGAGCATGACCCGTGGATCGGCCGCCACCACTGCCTCGGCCGAAACCTGGGCCACGAGCCCGGGCAGTTCGGCAAACACATTGCGCCCTCCGCACAGATCGATGGCCTGGCTGATGATCTGCTGGCCGGTGACCGTATACAACGGCTGCTCCGAGATCTGGAAGAACGTGGGCAGGATCGCGGTGCTGTGGTAGCGCTCGCGCAGGGCCGCCAACTCGTCGCGGTAACGGGCCGCTTGTAACGACGCAGTCGTTTCGCTCCCGGTCAAACGTCCGATCTGTTCCAGCGCCTCGGCGACCGACCCCAGGGTGTCACCGCCGATCACCACGACCGCATGGCCATCGCCGCGCAGTTGCTCGATCACCGCGACCGGCGTACCGCCATCCCAGGCCAGTACCAGGTCGGGTCGCAGACTCATAATGCGTTCCCGATCGAGCCGGAACGCGTCACCGACCCTGGGGATAGCACGAGCCGCTGCCGGATAATCGCTGTACTCCACGGTCCCGACCAGGGCCGCTTGCGCACCCGTGGCGAAGACCATCTCTGCCAGATGTGGCGCCAGGGTGATAACGCGCCGGGCCGGGACATCGGCGATGACAGGAATGCCCAGGGTCGCGACAAACAGAAACGCAGCGAACAGTGTACGGACCGGTGCGACCGGGTGGAGCGCCCGGGAACGGCTCATATGGCGTAGCCGAAAACCGTCAGCAGGGAGATGGCCGTGACCCAGATCAGCAGCGTGCGGCTGACCAGCCGCATGGCAGCCCGGACCGGCTCGACGCTGACGCCGCCTTCTGTCGCGAGGTTACCGATGGCGCCACGACCCGCACAGGCGAGGATCTCGTCATTGACGTGAAAGAACTTATCGGAACAGGTGTCATAGTAGCCGCGCCAATCCGACATCGCGTGCTCGAAGCTGCCGGCCATGGCGTAGCTGAGGGCGAGCAGTCGCGCCGGCAGCCAGGCCAGCACGCCGTATACCGACTGCACCGCATGCAGATAACCGGGATCGGGCTCGTCAGCGGCACGCAACCGCATGGCCTTGAAGACCGCCCGGCGCCGCATCAGATCCGCGACCCGGAACAGCCAGGCGCCGCTGGGGCCAAGCAACATGAACCAGAAGATCACGCCGAAGATGCGGTTATTGGCCTGGGCCAGCACCGCCTCCTCCACCGCCAGCACGCGACGTCCCTCGCTGCCGGCGACATCCGCCTCCACCAACTCCTTGGCCAGACGCCGGGACGCTTCTTCGTCACCGGCCTCCATCGCGGCCAGATAGTCATCCACCTCGCGGCCCAGATCCCGGGGGCCGAGGCTGAAGACCAGAATCACGGCGGCGAAGCCCACCGCGAGAACGCCCATCAGCGCATCACCGAGTGCCACCATCAGCAGCAGCACGGGCAGCACCGGCACGATCACGATCAACACCGTCAGCAACAGGGCCGCGATGCCCCGCCGCCGTTGCAACAGGCGGAAACACCGATCGAAATATCCATCGAGGCCCCGGGGCTCGCGCAGCGACAATAACCGGGTCGCGGTGCGCTCCAAAATCAGACCGAGGATGAGGGCGATCAGCTTCACGATGGCTCGCGGGGCGGGTTCATAGGCTGATTATACGCTCCGCCCGCGCGCATTCGGGCCCAGCGCCAGCCAGTCGAAGCCGGGACCGGGATCGGTCTTGCGTCCCGGCGCAATATCGCTGTGGCCGGCGATGCGTTGCGGACTGATGCCCGGATAGGTCTCGTCGAGCAGAGCCACGACATCGATCAGCGCGGCATATTGAGCGCTGGTGAAATCACCCTGATCCGTCCCTTCCAGTTCTATGCCGATGGAGAAGTCGTTGCAGCACTCCCGGCCCTCGTAGCTCGACAGCCCCGCATGCCAGGCGCGGCAGTGGAACGGCACAAACTGCACCAGCTCGCCGTCGCGACGGATCAGCAGATGGGCCGATACCCGGAGATCGGCGATCTCGGCGAAATAGGCATGGGCCGACGGCTCGAGGTCGTTACAAAACAGTCGCTCGATCCACGGCCCACCGTATTCCCCGGGCGGCAGGCTGATGCTGTGGATCACCAGCAACTCCGGTTCGCAGCCGGACGGGCGCTCATCCTGATTGGGAGAGCGCACCTGACGGGCCTGGTCCAGCAAGCCGCTGTCGGCATCGAGCTTCATTGACGACTCCAGCCTGATTCGATCGTTGCGCAGCATCATGCCCCGCCGGCCTGTGACAGGTAAAGACTTGCGCCAGTCCGTCTGGCTGACCATCATCGGTCCCATGCACAAGCGGCTACCCGATCTGGAAAGCATGATCGCCACACTGGTGGCCGAGCCCTCGGTCAGCAGCGTCCAGCCGGCGCTGGACAGCAGCAATCGCCGCGTCTGCGAGCATCTCGGCAACTGGCTCGAGGGTATCGGCTTCGCGGTGTCGCTGTTGCCGGTGGCGGGGCGGGAGGGAAAATTCAACCTGCTTGCGCGGCTCGGCGACGGCGAGGACGGACTGGTGCTCTCGGGACACTCGGATACCGTTCCCTGGGACGAGGGCGGCTGGTCCTCGGATCCGTTCATCGCGACGCGTCGCCAAAACCGCATCTACGGGCTGGGCACCGCGGACATGAAGTCCTTCCTCGCCCTCGCCATCCGCGCCGCGCGGGATTTCAGCGGGCGCAGCCTGAGCGCGCCGCTGACTCTGCTGGCCACCGCAGACGAAGAGAGCACGATGAGCGGCGCGCGGGCGCTGGCCGAGAGCCAGCAGCGGCCCGGGCGTTACGTCGTGATCGGCGAGCCCACGGGGATGCGGCCGGTATACCAGCATAAGGGGGTCCTGATGGAGGGCATCCGTGTGTCCGGACGCAGCGGGCATTCAAGCAATCCTGCGCTGGGCCGCAATGCGCTCGACGGGATGGCGGAGGTCATCACCACCCTGCGCGCCTTGCAGACGGAATTTGCCGACCGCTTCAGGGAACAGGCGTTCGAGGTGCCGGACCCAACGATCAACCTGGGTTATATCCGCGGCGGCGACAACCCGAACCGGATCTGCGCTGAATGCGAGCTGCATATCGACGTGCGGCTCAATCCCGGCATGACCGTGCACGAGACCCGCGAGCTGCTGCGCCAGCGGGTGGCAGAGCGGCTTGCGCACAGCGGGCTCGAGGTAGAGTTCCTGACCCTGTTCGAGGGCGTGGACCCGCTCTGCGGTGAGGAAGGGCCCCTGCTGCACAGCTGCGAGGCGGTTACCGGCGCAAGGGAATCTGTGTGCTTTTGTACCGAGGGGCCCTATTTTCAGTCTCTGGGTATGGAGACGGTGATCATGGGCCCCGGTTCCATCGATCAGGCCCATCAGCCGGACGAGTTCCTGAGTCTCGAACAGGCCGAACTCTGCGAAAATGTGCTGAGCGGACTGATCCACCGCTTTTGCGTCGCCGGCTCCGCTGCGACGGCCCCATGAGTTCCGACAACACGCAGCTGGTCGATCGCGATCTTGCGGTCCTCTGGCATCCCTGCAGCCAGATGAAGGACTACGAGTCGCTGCCGATGATACCGATCCGCCGCGGCCAGGGTCCGTGGCTGGAAGACTTTGACGGCAAACGTTATCTGGACGCCATCAGCTCCTGGTGGGTCAATCTGTTCGGCCATGCGAATCCCGTTATCAACCGCGCCATCCGCGACCAGCTCGAGTCGCTGGAACACGTGATCCTGGCAGGCTTTACGCACGAACCGGTAGTGCGGCTGTCGGAAGAGCTGGTAGCGCTCAGCCCGCCGGGCCTCACGCGCTGTTTCTACGCCGACAACGGTTCCTCGGCGGTGGAAGTGGCGATCAAGATGAGCTTTCATTTCTGGCGCAACCAGGGGCACTCGCGGAAGACCCGTTTTGTCACCCTCGGCAACAGTTATCACGGTGAGACCCTGGGTGCGCTGGCGGTCGGCGATGTGGAACTGTACAAGGAGATCTACCGTCCGCTACTGATGGACACGCTCATGGTGCCATCGCCGGACTGTTTTCACCGGGAGCAGGGAGAATCCTGGGAGGCGTACAGCCGCCGGCAGTTTGCCCACATGGAGCAATGCCTGCAGCAACACGGTGACGAGATCTGCGCGGTCATCGTGGAACCGCTGGTGCAATGCGCCGGCAACATGCGCATGTACCACCCGATCTATCTGAGCCTGCTGCGCGAAGCCTGTAACCGCCACGGCGTGCACCTGATCGCCGACGAGATCGCGGTCGGCTTCGGCCGCACAGGAACCCTGTTCGCCTGCGAGCAGGCCGGCATCACGCCAGACTTTATGTGTCTGTCCAAAGGCCTGACCGGCGGCTATCTGCCGCTCTCCGTGGTGCTGACCACGGACCCGATCTATGCCGCCTTCTACGACGATTACGACACGCTCAAGGCATTCCTGCACTCGCATAGCTACACCGGTAACCCGCTCGGCTGCACCGCGGCGCTGGCGACCCTGGAGATCTTCCGCAGCCGGGACGTGCTCGGTCGCAACGCAGAATTGGCCCGGCATATGGCCGCGTCCGTAGCGGATCTGCAGGATCATCCGCACGTGGGCGAGATCCGCCAGCACGGCATGATCCTGGCCATCGAGATGGTCAGGGATCGCGCCGGGCGGGAGCCGTTCCCCTGGCAGCAGCGACGCGGGCTCGAGGTCTATCGTCACGGCCTGGACCAGGGCGTGCTGCTGCGGCCATTGGGCAATGTGGTCTACTTTATGCCGCCCTATGTCATCGAGGAGACCGAGATTGATCTGATGGCACGGGTCGCGGCCGAGGGCATCGATCTGGCCACCGGCCTGAAGACGGCGGTCTGAGGATGGCGCGACGGCCGAGGATCTATTGCCCGCCGCCGCTGGTCGAAGGCGAATTGGCGACGCTGCCGGAATCTGCGGCGCGCCATATCAGCAAGGTGCTGCGCCTGGCCGCCGGCGATTCCCTGCGCATCTTCGATGGCGCCGGTCGCGAACACGAGGCGCAGCTGGCGGCCGGAGGACCCGGGACCCGGGCCCTTGTCGGCGCCCCTCTGCAGCCGCTGCCGGAGTCGGGTTTGCGGATCACGCTGATCCAGGGCATCAGCCGCGGTGAACGGATGGACTGGGTGGTGCAGAAAGCTACTGAACTCGGTGTCGTCCGCATCGTGCCGGTGCAGACCGCGCGCAGCGTGGTGCGCCTGAGTCCGGAACGTGGCCGGCAGCGGCATCGCCACTGGCTGGGCGTCGCCGCCAGCGCCTGCGAGCAATGCGGCCGCAGCTCGCTGCCCGAGGTGATGATGCCGCAGCGCCTGGCCGACGCCGTGAGCGAAGAGACGGCCGCGGGCTTGCGGTTGATGCCGGATACTGTGGCGTCGACCGCGCTCTCGGCGCAAACGCCCGGGGATGGCTGTCTGACGCTGCTTATCGGACCGGAGGGCGGGCTGGAAGACGAGGAGAAAGCTCTGGCAGAGCGGCACGGTTTTGTCTCGATAGGTCTGGGCCCGCGTGTATTACGCACCGAGACGGCGGCCGTGGTCGCCGTGACCGCCTGTCAGCTGCTCTGGGGGGACCTCAGCGCCAATCCGCAATCAGCTGATTGAGATCAGCCTCGATCCGTTCCAGATCCGGTACCAGCGGATACTCGTTGATCATGCGCACGCGGCAGATGATCGGCGCCGTCTCCGCCCAGTCCCGCTCGCCGTCAGCCGCGATAACGCCGGCACTGACCCGGACCAGTTGCGGCAGCCCCTGGCTCAACACCGCGAAGAATCCGCCGGGCAACCCGGTCGTGGCGTGGAAGATGACCGCCCGCGTCCTGCCGGATATCTCAGGCGTGGTCCGGCCGCAGGCCGATTCGAAGGACACCAGCGGCACCTCGCGCCCCTTCCAGCCGACTTTCCCGACCAGCCAGTCCGGGCCGTGTTCCAGCATGTGCAGCTGGCCGAGACCGGAGACCTCGGCCACGCACACCCGGGGCACGATCAGACGCGAGCCGGTGATCGGCAGCAGCAGACTGTAGAGCTCGTCAGCGGATTCAGCCATGGTCTCTGCGATCCTCTACCAGTGCGCCGATGGCAGCCAGGAGCTGATGCTCCTGATAAGGCTTGCCGAGGTAGTCGTCGACGCCGGTCTCGATGGCGCGGGCACGGTGTTTTTGCCCCACCCGGGAGGTGATCATCACGATGGGGATGTGCTTGAGGCGCGGATCGCTGCGCACATGGGTCGCCACTTCATAGCCGTCCATACGCGGCATCTCGATATCCAGCAACATGATGTCCGGCATATGTTCCTGCAACAGCGCCACGGCGTCGACGCCGTCCTTGGCGGTGATCACCCGCATGCCGTTGCGCTCGAGCAATCTCTCGGTGACCCGGCGCACGGTGATCGAATCGTCGACCACCATGACAAACACCCGGTCGTCACGTTTCTCACCGACCTCGGTCTCGGGATACGGGCGCTCGATGGCCGGACGACTGCGGATCAGCGCGCCGGCATCGAGGATCATCACGATGCTGCCGTCGCCGAGGATGGTGGCGCCGGACAAGCCGCGGATGCCAGCCAGCTGCGGACCCAGCGTCTTGACCACAATCTCCCGGGCTCCGAGCATTTCGTCGGTCAACAGCGCGGTCGATGCCTCGCCCGCACGGACCAGGATGACGGGGATGCTGGTGTCGTCTTCCGGCAGCGCGAAGGCATGCCCGTCGATCAATGTGGCGAGATGTCGGAAGTTGTATTCCCGATCACCGTAGCGGTACGGCACCGGTCGATCGCCCAGATGACGTGACAATTCGCGGCCCGGCAAGCGAACCACACCCTCCACCGTGGGCAGTGGCAGCGCGAACAACTCGTCGGCGCAGCGCACGATAAGGGCCTGGGTGATGGCGCGGGTGTAGGGCAGCCGTACCAGGAACCGGGTACCCTCATCTGACCGGGTCTCGATATGCATGGAACCGCCGAGCTCCCGGATCTCGGTGGCCACCACGTCCATGCCGACACCCCGTCCGGCCGATTGCGTCAGCTGAACCGCAGTGCTGAACCCGGGTTTGAGGATGAGCTCGGCGGCGGCATCAGTGCTCAGGGTAGCGCCCTGCTCGATGATGCCCTGCAGTTCCGCCCGGCGCCGGATCGCCTCGATATCGAGACCGCCGCCGTCGTCGGCTACCTCGATGATGACCTCGGATCCCTCACGACGCAGACCGATCTCGATCTGACCGGCCTCCGGCTTGCCCTTCTGTTGCCGGATCTCCGGCGATTCGATGCCGTGGATGACCGCGTTGCGCAACAAATGCTCGAACGCGGGCAACATCCGATCCATGACCTGCCGATCCAGTTCGCTGGTGCCGCCCTGGATCTGCAATTCGGCGTGTTTGCCATTCTCCCGCGCCGCCTGACGCACGATTCTGCTGAGGCGTTGGGCGTGGCGACTGAAGGGCACCATGCGGGTCCGCATCAGACCATCTTGTAGTTCGGAGATCACGCGCGCCTGCTGCGTGAGCAGCGTCTCACCGTCTCGCACCAGCTCGCTCAAAACTTGCTGCAGACTGGCGACGTCGTTGGCGGCCTCGGCCAGCGCCCGCGACAACTGCTGGATCATCGAGTATTGATCCAGCTCCAGCGGGTCAAAATCTTCACGCCTCGGCGCGGCATCCTGATGCCGATGCAGTATCTGCGCCTCGGTTTCCATCTCCAGCTTGCGCAGCTGATCACGCAGGCGCACCACCGTCTGATTCAGTTCGTCGAGATTGAAATCGACCGAGCTCAGCTGCTGCTCGAGCCGTGAACGGAATATGCTGACCTCACCCGCCGCATTGAGCAGGTTCTCCAGCAGATCGGCGTCGACGCGCGCCACCTCTGGCCGGGCGAGCGCGATACTGGACACGCGCATCGGTTCGGCCGCCGCCTCGCTCTCCGGCGGCGGCGCCTGCGCCGCGACGACGGGTACTTCGGCCGGGGCCGCCGGCACCTCCGGCTCGGCTGGCGGCCCCGAGACCGGGACCGGCTTCGCTGCCGGCCACGCGATCGCCCGGACTTCCGCTGCGGACGCTGCCGGCGGCAGCGGGATTTCTGGCGCCACGCGGACAGGCGGAGGGGGCTCGACTGCCGCCGCCGGCTCAGCCGTTTCGGCCTCGACCGGCCGACCGCTGGTTAATGCCGCCAGCGCCTCCATCAATCCGACCGGTGCCGGCGGCACATGACCGCCCTCGACCGTGTCGCGCATCCGATTCAATTCGTCCAGCGTCCGCTGCATATGAAGATCAGCGGCGGCCGGGTCCGCCACCTGGCCGTGGACGATAGCGGTCACCAGGGACTCCAGACCGTGGCTCAGATCGCCCATCGACACGATGCCCGCGAGTCTGGCGCCCCCTTTGAGCGTATGCAGATGGCGCTGCAACTCGTGGAGTCGGCTGCCCTCGGACGGAGCCTCGCGCCAGTCGGCAAGCGTGGTCTCGGCCTGCTCCAGCAGTTCGCTGGCCTCTTCGCAGAAGATCCCGGCGATCTCCGGATCGAGCTGCAACACTTCGGGTTCCGGCTCCGGCACGACCAGCTCCGGCTCCTCGGGCGGAATCGGTGCCTCTGGCTCCGGCGCGATGGGCTCCGGCTCTTCGGTTGAGACCGGCGCCTCCTGTTCCGTGCCGGCGGCCGCGGCGCCCGCCTCCTCCTCACCCGGCTCAGCGCCGCCGGGCGCCTCCGCCGCTTCCGCTGCTTCCGCCTCCAGCGCCGCCGCGGCTTCGGCTCGCAACACGTATTCGGAGTATTCATGCCGCAGCCGGTTGGCCAGCTCGCTACCTTCAACCTCAACCGGGCTGCCGCTGCGGACGGCCTCGATGATCTGACCGATCAGGTCTGCGACCTCGCGGCACAGCGCCAGTGCTCCAGCCGTCAGCCCGGCCCCGTCTTCGAACAGGCGCCGCACAAGCTGGTTGAGCGGTGCCGCCAGATCCACCGCGGGGCTCACGCCGGCCATGTTGGCGCTGCCACTGAGCGTATGGCAGGCGCGGTGCATCTCTTCGGTCACCGGATGCGGCTCAGCGTTGTCCTCGCGGCTCTGGAGATAGACGCGTATCGCCTGGAGATGGCCCGAAGCCTCTTTGGTGAAGATATCGCGCAGCACCGGATCCATTTCGGCCCTGGCCGAATCCGCCGGCATAGTGCGTATCTCGCGCCCGGAAAGGGTCTGCTCGAGCATGTATTCCGCATCGGGGCTGGCCTCGGCGAAAGCCTTGGCCTGATCAACATAGGCGGCCACGTCGTGCTCCGGTTCGCGACCGGTCTCGAGTTGCTCCACCAGCGCCGGCACCAGGTCCACCGCGCTTCTGACAAAGGTGATGATGGGCGGTGTCGGTTTGACCCCGCCATCGATCATCCGATTCAACAGATGCTCGATCGCCCAGCCGAATTCTCCGAGCCGCTCGGCGCCCACCATACGGCCGCTGCCTTTGAGCGTATGGAACTGACGCCGCAGCTCGCCAAGCAATTTTTCATCGGTCGGCTCTTCCACCCAGGGCGGTAACAATCCGGCTATGGTCTCGTGCAACTCGCCGGCTTCTTCGATAAACAACTCGAGCAATTCCGGATCGATGCGACGCGCCTCAGGCCCTACCCGCGGTGGCGGCTCGGCCGGCGGCTCGGCCGGCAGCTCGAAGTCCAGTCCCGGTCGCTGCATCACCTGGGTCTGCTCGTGGATCGGGGCCTCGGGCCGAGCCCCGCGGCCCGGAATGTGTACAGTCTCCGCCTCACTCGCCGGGGTCTCACCCTCGATCTCGAAGGTCGGCTCCCTGCGCATGGTCTCGAGAGTCGCCAGACAAGCCTCAGCGTTATCGAGCATGTACATGGGATCGCTGCGGCCGAGCTGGATCGTCTCCATGTAGTACTCGACGCTGACCATGGCGTCGGCGAGACGATCAAGCGCGTCTACCGAAGGTACCGCGTCGCCGATCGACAGCCACAGACGGATGCTGCGGCCGATGCGCTCTACGATGTTGACCGCGCGGCTGCGGTCAAGCATCAACAATCCCGCGGTAATGCCACGCAGATGGCCAGGCACATCGTCAAGCATGTGCGGTTCCAGCGGTGCGTCCAGTGACTGCACGATGGCTTCCTTCACCAGCCCGAGATTGGTGATGCACTCCTTGAGCACCGCCGCGGTGACCTCGTGGAAGTCCCGTTGGGACTCGAGTTGTTCGAGATCCGTCTCCGCTGCCTGTCCACCGGCGTCCTCACCGACCAGGCTAAACATCTGACTGTCGAGATTGTCTTCGACTTCGATCAGTACCGTAGCGACACTCAGCAGCGCCGCTTCTTCCGCGACCTTTTCGCCGCTGACGATGGCGCTCAACTCATCGGCCTGCGTCTGCACTGCATTCTGCAGCGCACCCAGCCCGAGCACGCCCAGGGTGTCACCGATCTTCTTCAACAGCTCGAGCTGGGGCCCCAGATCGTCAGTGCGCTGCAGCCCGGTGCGGACAAAGATATCCAGCACGTCCTTGACTTTGGCCAGATCCTCGCGGATGGCGGCAGCCACGGTCTGCATAAGCTTGGCACTGGGCGCCGACAGACTGTCGCGCGCGCCCTCGATCTCACCCTCGTCGGGGATCAGCTCGCCGAGACTGAAACAGTTGCGGATGGCGGTCACGCGTTTACCACGGGACAGCGATCGCGCGACATAAAACAACAGGCTGTTGAGCAGTTCAAACGGCGGGTTGGACTCGAAACTGTTCTCACCATCGCGGATCACGCGGCGCATCTGCTGATCAACCTGACCCATCAGCCGCTTGACCGCCGGCGCGCTCTCCAGACCATTTTGCCTCAGCGCCTCGATCACGCCGCCGGCTACCCACCACAGCTGATAACAACGATCCTCTTCTGCGGTCGTCTCCAGCATGGAAATGATGTCTGCCATGGCTGCGAGGCTACTGTCGGGCTGTTGGCCGCGAATCCAGTGCAGCAAGGCGGTCTGATACTGTGGCCGCAAACGCCTCGCCAGCTGCGCGAAGTTCTCTCCCGTGAGCTGGCGCGGCGGCGTCTCCCGCTGCATGCGCCGATCAGTCGGCAAGTCCAGCAGCAGCAGCGTGTTCTCGGACAGCAGCGCATGGCCGCGGACCGCGCGCAGATCGTTGAGCAAGGGCAACAGCACCAGCGGGATATCCTTGCCGCCGCTGAGGACCCGATCCATATAGGCCGGTAGCTGCACCATTGAGCGGGTCAACGCGTCGAGCGCTTCGCCACGGCGCACGTCGTCACCGGCGTGATCGACCAGCGCTTGTGACACCAGCTCCATCTCTTCCGCGAGCAGGGCAGCACCATGCACTTCGACGACCTGCAGAGCGCCGTGTACCTGATGCATACGCTCGGCACAGCGGCTCAGGGCCGTCGTGTTTTCCGGCCGCTCTATATATTCCTCGAGCGCCTGACGCGCTTCCTGCAGCGTCGGGCCCATTTGCTCGTTGACCCAGACAAGGGCCTGTGAAACAGCTTGCGTCATTGATCTATCTGGCGGCGTCCTGGTGGCCTAATATCCCTCTCAAGCCGAACCCGTTCGGGCCTTGACCGGGCGCGGTTTGGCCCCGGACCTCTTGGCCGACTTTCCAGACCCGCTTCCCGCAGCAGCTTCGGGCAGTCTGAAGTCGGCTACCGAGCTGCGCAGCTGGGCCGCAAGCTCTGCCAGTTTGCGGATCGAATCCGAAGTCGCGCCGGTGGCCTCTGCCGTCTGCGAACTCACTTCGCGGAGCACACCCATGTTGCGGGTGATATCCGTGGCCGCCATGGCCTGCTCGCGGGCGGTCCCGGAGATGTTCTGCACCAGATTGGCGATCTGGTTGGACACGCTTTCGATCTCATCCAGCGCCGCGCCGGCGTTCTCCGCCAATAGCGCGCCGCCAACCACGTCAGTCGTGCTGCGCTCCATTGAGATCACTGCTTCGTTGGTGTCGGACTGAATCGTCTTCACCAACACCTCGATCTGCTTGGTGGCGTTGGCCGAACGCTCGGCGAGCCGCTGCACTTCGTCGGCGACGACGGCAAAACCACGCCCGGCCTCACCGGCCATGGACGCCTGGATCGAAGCATTGAGCGCAAGGATGTTGGTCTGCTCGGCGATATCGTTGATCAACTCGACGATGTTGCCGATCTCCTGGGAACTCTCGCCCAGACGTTTGATGCGCTTGGAGGTGTCCTGGATGGTCTCGCGGATAGTATTCATGCCCTCGATCGTGCGACGCACGGCATCACCGCCCTTGTGCGCCACGTCCACCGAGTGGCGAGCCACGTCCGCGGATCGCTCGGCATCACCGGAGACTGCCTCCACCGAAGCAGCCATCCTGGCAATGGACTCGGTCGCGTCGGCCACCTGCTTGGATTGTGTCTCGCTGGCCTGGGTCAGATGGCCGGCCGTGGCCTGGGTCTGTCGCGCAGCCGCATCGATACGGATGCCGGTCTCGTTGATCGTGGTCACCAGTTCACGCAGCGCCTCGATCGCATAGTTGATCGAGTCGGCGATCGCCCCGGTGATGTCCTCGGTCACCGTCGCCTGCACCGTCAGGTCACCGTCGGCAAGGCTCCCCAATTCATCCAGCAGGCGCAGGATCGCCGCCTGGTTGCGTTCGTTTTGCCGCGCCTGGTGCTCGGCGGTACGTCGCGTGTCCTCGCCCGAGAAGCTGATCGCGGTCAGCCCCAGCGCTACCAGCAGCGCCGCGGCGACCAGACCCAATGGCAGCCACGGGCTGTTGAGGTCGATCGGTCCCAGCGATCCCGCGCCAGGCGTGGGCGCCGCCGCGAGTTGAGCCTGCACTTCGCGCGCGCGACCGGCGACCGCCGCCGCGCCTTCGGTTACGCCCTCGAGGGCATCAGCGGAGGCGATCAGGGTCAGGGCGCTATCGCTCAGAGCCCGATAGGTCTGCTCCAGGCTCTGCAACCCGGCCGCGCGACCGGCACCGTTGAGCGCGGGCACCCCGGCCTGTGGGTCAGACCCTGTGAGCGACAAAATCAGCTGACCCAGACGCATCTCGTCGTCACTCAACAGCCGTGACAGCGACACCGGATCAGGCACGCCGGCAGCCAGCGCGTTGGCGCTGACCGAGACCCGTCCGACCAGCACGCCGGCCTCTTCGAGCGCGCCCCTGGCCGCACCTCGGGCATCCACGGAAAATATCGAGGTGGCATCGAGGATAGCCGCGGCCTGTTGCGCCACGTCGGCAGCGGCAGCGCTTGCCGCAAGCACGTCCTCGCGGCTGCCGACTACCGCCAGGGCGGCCCCTGACAGCGCTTCGAATGCCGCCGGCTGCAGCTCCCCGGGCAGGCGTTTGAAGGCAGACTGCCCCTCGTCGTTCAGCTCATTCAGACGAGCGAATGCGTCCGCTTCGCCGCCGCGGGCTGCGTAAGCGGCGGCCGGCATTGACGCTGCTACCCGGGCCAGCGCCCCTGTCCACTCGGAGCCTGCCCCACCCACAGCCCGGTTCTGCAGCGCGTAGTAGAGGCTGGCCCCGGCTAACACGAGCAACAGGACAAGGATCGCGCCCAACAAGGGCATGCGCCTGACGCCGGAATGCATTTCGTCCATCGTTACCTACTCGGAAGTGTCATTGTTGACCTGGTCAATTCTCATTCTCACCGGCCTGCAGGAACTGGCGGCTCTCCACCAGTCGGTTCAGATTGAACATCGGCCAGTTATCCATGTCCTGTCTGAACGCGCCCTGCAGATAACGCTCGCAGCGCAGCACGGTCTGCGGGGTCTCTTCCACGCGCTGCGCCGGCTCGAAGCGGCGAAAGCCGAACACCTCGTCCACCATCAGCCCCGCAGGAACATCGCGGTGATTCACTACAATCAGGCGCGTGTCGCGACCTATCCGGGTAGTGCCACCACCGAGGAAGGCTTTGAAATCGACCACCGGCACCAGCTGGCCGCGGACATTGGCAAGCCCTTTTACCCATTCCTTGGCGCCCGGGATCCTGGTGTAAGTCTCCGGGAAAACCATCACCTCGCGCACATCCTCGCGCGGCGCGACAAAGTGTTCCTCAGCGAGACGGAAGGCAAGACCGACCCATTCCTCGGCACCGTGCCCGGCGCCCCCCGACGCCGCCCTGAGGCCGCGTCGCTCCATCTCCCTGAGCAGCTCGAATGGCTGGTCGCGCAGCTCGTGCAGAGAGGCGTGTTGTTCCGTGCCCGCGGTCATTGACCCAGTGCAGCCTTGATCTTCTCGATCAGCTCCTGCTCGGAGACCGGCTTCACCAGATAGTCGACCGCGCCCTGGCGCAATCCCCAGATCCGATCCGTCTCATGACCCTTGGTGGTCACCATCAACACCGGTATGGCGCAGGTCTCCGGGTCCTTAGACAGCTCACGGGTCGCCTGATAGCCGTTCATGCCCGGCATCACGATGTCCATGATGATCAGGTCGGGCTTGAGCTTGCGCGCCTTCGCCAGACCCTCGCTGCCGTCAACGGCGGCGTCGGTTTCGAAACCGTTGTTCTCCAAAAAACCACGGATGACGTGAACCTCGGTCGGCGAATCGTCGACGATCAGTACCAGAGCCATATGGCGGATCCTCCTGCGACGTCCTCAGTGCGTGGTGGCGGCTGCCGGCGCCCCAAGCTGGGTGTGAATCGCGTTGATCAACTCGTCCTTGGTGAAGGGCTTGGTCAGATATTGCTCGGACCCGACGATCCTTCCTCTGGCTCGATCGAACAAGCCGTCCTTGCTGGACAACATGATCACGGGTGTCTTCTTGAACACTTTGTTGTGCTTGATCAGAGCGCAGGTCTGATAGCCATCCAGCCGCGGCATCATGATGTCAACAAAAATGATATCCGGATGATGGTCGGCGATCTTTGACAGGGCATCAAAGCCGTCGACAGCGGTAAAGACCTCACATCCCTCACGGGACAGAAGTGTCTCTGCGGTGCGGCGGATAGTCTTGCTGTCATCGATGACCAGCACCTTCAGCCCACGCAGATCCTTGGGATTGACCCTGTCCACTCCTTCCTCCTCGAGATCGAGCAATGATGTTTCCGCCGCGTCGGTCTCGGGCCCGTCCCGGGCCGGAATGACGGCGCTATTCTATGGGAGGCCTTTTAACATATTGAAGCGGCAGCCGCTACGGAGCCCATCACCCTTCCGCGACATCGCCAGGCGGGGGGATGCTGCTATATTACGCAGCCCGTATTTTTCCCTTCCCGGCATCGCACGCGACCTGATCTCCCGGAGGAGACTGCATGGCCAGAAAACCGCCCCGCCTCGGCGTCGTCATGGATCCGATCGACAGCATCAAGCCGGTCAAAGACAGCACCCTGGCCATGCTGCTCGAGGCCCAGTCGCGAGGCTGGGAGCTCAACTACATGGAACAGGCCGACCTGTTTGTCGAGGACGGGCATCTGCGAGCCCGGGTACGGCGTCTCAGCGTCAGCGATGATCGCCAGGACTGGTTCCGGCTGGACGCTCCACAACAGGCCGCGCTCGGCGAGCTTGACGTGATCCTGATGCGCAAGGACCCGCCCTTCGACATGGAATACGTCTACACCACCTACCTGCTCGGCCGGGCCGAGGAAGCCGGCTGTCTGGTGGTCAACCGCAGCGCGAGCCTGCGCGACGTCAGCGAGAAGGCCTACACCATGTGGTTCCCGGAGTGCTGCCCGCCGACCCTGATCACGCGGTCGATGGCTGAGATGCGCCGCTTTCTGCAGGAGCAGGGCGCGATCGTGGTCAAGCCGCTGGACGGCATGGGCGGCCGCTCGATCTTCGTGGTGCGGGCCGGGGACGCCAATGCCAACGTCATCTTCGAGACGCTGACCGACACCGAGCACCGCTTCGCCATGGCGCAGCGCTATATCCCCGAGATCAGCACCGGCGGCGACAAACGCATCCTGCTGATCGACGGCGAACCCTACCCCCATGCGCTCGCCCGTATCCCGCCCGCCGGCGACAATCGGGGCAATCTGGCGGTAGGCGCCACCGCCGAGGGCCGTGAGCTGACCGAGCGCGACCGCTGGATCTGCACCCGGGTCGGACCGATATTGCGCGACAAGGGCATTATTTTTGCCGGCCTCGATGTCATCGGCGACTATCTGACGGAGATAAACGTCACCAGCCCCACCGGGATCAGGGAGTTGGACGGGATGTACGACGAGAACATCTGCGGCTTGTTGTTCGACGCCATTGAGGCCCGTCTGTGAGCCGGGGCGCCGGGTTGACCGGGCGCAGGCCTTATCGTCATTACTATCCGGCCGCGTTGCTGACCGCCGTCATCCTGGTCGGGGCTGGTCTGGAGGCCTGTGGCAAGACGCCGGAAGCCAGCCGGGCCCGTTTCCAGGCCATGGGCACACTGGTCGAAGTGAGCGTGTATGGCGAGGATGCGGCGACCGCCGACGCCGCCGGTGCTGAGGTGGAGGCGCTGTTTGACCAGCTGCAGCAACGCTGGGACCCCTGGGGTGAAGGCGAACTTGGCCGCCTCAATGCCAACGCAGGCGGGATCGAACCGCTGATGGTAGATGAAGACCTGGCGCAACTGCTCGATGGCGCCGCGGCCATCAGCCGCGACAGCGAGGGCCTGTTCGATCCTGCAGTCGGCGGTCTGATCCGGATGTGGGCGTTCAGCTCCGAGGAACTGGTACCCACATCACCGCCGGACGCGGAAAAGATTCAGCAGGCAGTGGCCGCGGGCCGGCCCTTGTACGAAATCTGGCGTGCGGACACCCGGCAACTGCTGCTCGGACCCGGGACGGCGATTGATCTGGGCGGATTCGCCAAGGGCGTCGCGGTAGATATGGCCATCGACCTGCTGCGCAATAAGGGCATCGAGAACGCGATCGTCAATGCCGGGGGTGATCTTCGCGCCATCGGCCGCCACGGCGACCGCGCCTGGCGTATAGGCGTACGCGACCCCCGTGGCGAGGGCGTGCTGGCGGCCATAGATGTGGAGGGTGACGAGAGCGTTTTCACCTCGGGTGACTACGAGCGTTACTTTATCTTCGAGGGCCGGCGCTATCACCACATCATCGACCCGAGGGACGGCTATCCGACCCCGGGCGTGAGTTCGGTGACCGTGATCCACCAACAGGCGGCCGTGGCCGACGCCGCTGCCACCGCGCTGTTCGTGGCCGGTGTCGACGCATGGCCGCGCACTGCCGCGCGGCTCGGCGTCACTCAGGTCATGCTGGTCGAGACTTCGGGTACCATCCATATGTCGCCGCAGATGGAGGACCGTACTTGGCTGATCCCGGATCCCAAGCCGGAAGTGAATATCCAGCAGATCCCCGCCCTTTGATCCGGGGCGGCGATATTCTCATCCTGCTGCTGGCGGCGGGGCTGGTCGGCGCCTCGTTCGGCGCCTTCTGGGGACCCCGTGGGGAAGGCGAGACAGCGCTGGTGACGGTGGATCGCAGCGTGATCCGGGAGTTGTCGCTGGATCAGGACGGCGTGTTCGAGATTGAGGGCCGTATCGGTCTCAGCACCGTGATGGTGGACGGAGGGCGCGTGCGATTCCTGGATTCCCCCTGCCCCGGCAGATACTGCGTCCACAGCGGCTGGCTGCACCGTTCCGGAGAGGTCGCGGCCTGCCTGCCCAACGGGATCGTGGTCGAGGTGCTCGGCGGCGAGCGCGAGTTCGACGCCATCAATCTTTGAGACTCATGAGCGCAAGCGGACAGATCGGGGTCGATCATGCCAGGGCAGCGTGCGGCAGAGATGATCGTCTTGTCGCCGGCTTCGCGGCTCTGGCGATCGCCATCCATATCCTCGAAGCGGCATTCCCCAGCCCGCTGCCCGGGGTCAAACCGGGTCTGGCCAACGTCATCACGCTTATCGTCTATCTACGCCATGGGCTGCGGCTCGCCGTCTGGGTCGCGGCGATGAGGGTCCTGGTCGGCAGCCTGCTCGTCGGCACCTTTCTCAGTCCGACTTTTCTGCTCAGCGTCACCGGCGCGGTCGCCGCGCTCTCGGCGCTGGCACTGGTCGGCACCATCGGCGGTCAGCGGATCGGCCCGGTCGGGCTCAGCGTGGTCTCGTCTCTGGCCCATATGAGCGGCCAGATCAGCGTAGCCTATCTGTTGTTCATCCCGCACCCGGCCCTGCTCAAGCTGGTGCCGGTGCTGCTCACCGCGGCGCTGCTGTTCGGCGTCGTCAGTGGCCTGATCGCGGCCAGCGTGCTGCAGATTCTGCGCCGCCGGGAAGCTGCGCGATGATCAGTACCCGCCGTGCCGGCCCGAACTCGGCCATGTCCTATGCGCTTGGTATCGCGCTGGCGATCCATGTCTTGCTGATACTCGGCCTCAGTTTTAGTGCGCCGGACGGCGTCGACAAGCCCGTGACCCCGTCGCTGGAGATCGTGTTGTCGTCCGACGAGCTCCCTGACGAGCGTGTAGACGACCCCGATTATCTTGGCCGCCAGGACCAGCGTGGCAGCGGCAACACCGACGAGGAGGTGGATCCGGTATTGGAAGCGGCGCAAGCGCAGGTCAATCCGTTCGAGGCGGAAGCCGACGGCGCCGACCCCGAGCCGTCCCCGGCCACCGGCAGTGAGGAGCGGGACCTGGTCACAAGCCGTGACCAGAGTGCGGACAAGGCCATCCTCGACGCGGAGCAGGAACGTCCTGCGTTGTCGCCGGGATCCCGCCAGATGCTGACCTTGACCCCGGTAGCGAGGGCCCGTGATCCCCGGGAGCGTTTCCTGACGGTCAATACCCGGCAGACCCTGTTCGCGGACTATCTCTCGTCCTGGAAAGACAAGGTCGAGCGTGTCGGCACGCTGAATTTTCCCGATGCGGCCCGCCGGCTCCGCCTTGAGGGCAGCCCGGTACTCGAGATCGCGCTGCGCGCCGACGGCTCGATCGCCGAAATTGCGGTGCGTGAGAGCTCCGGTCAGCCGGCGCTTGACGAAGCCGCCGTGCGTATCCTGCGTCTGGCCTCGCCGTTCGACCCCTTCCCAAGGGATTTACGCGAGCATTATTCGGTGCTGCGCTTTGCCTACGAATGGCGATTCGTCGAGGGCAGACCCGCAATCTCAGGGGCCGGCGACAAGGAATCCTAGCGCCCGGGCCGACACGAGTGCGCGCGGCGCGCCGTATATAATGGCGCTATGGCAGATTCGTATCTCACCAATCATTTCCTTATCGCCATGCCGGCCATGGGCGACCCTAACTTCGATCGCACAGTGACTTTTATCTGCGAGCACAACGATGATGGCGCCCTGGGTCTGGTGATCAACCGGCCCATGGAACTGGCTCTGGCGGAGATCTTCTCGCAGATGTCGCTGGAGTCGAACAATGGGAAGACGAGCTCGGGGCCGGTCCTGCAGGGCGGTCCGGTCCAGGTCGAACGCGGCTTCGTGATCCACGACGGCGAAAAAAAGTGGGAGTCGACGCTGGTAGTCTCGGATTCGGTCAACGTCACCACATCCCGCGACATCCTCGAAGCCATGGCTGCCGGAGACGGCCCCGCCCAGGCTCGGGTGGCCGTGGGCTATGCGGGCTGGGGGCCCGGCCAGCTGGAAGCCGAGATGGCCGCTAACGCCTGGCTGACCGTGCCTGCCAATACCGAGATCCTGTTCGATATCCCATTCGACCAGCGCTGGCGCGCCGCAGCCGCATTGATCGGCATCGATCTTGATCTGCTCAGCACGGAGGTCGGTCACGCCTGAGGGCGTGGCCGAGCCAGGATCCCGGGTGCTGGCACTGGGCTTTGACTTTGGACGGCGCAGAATCGGCGTTGCGGTAGGCAGCCATCTCGGCGGGGCAGCCAGACCTCTCGATGTGGTGGTCTGGCGTGGCGATCAGCCGGACTGGGCGCGACTCGAAGCACTGGTCACCGAGTGGAAGCCGGAGCGTCTGGTGGTCGGGCTGCCCTATAATATGGACGGCTCGGAGAGCGAGTTGAGTCGCGCCGCCCGGCGCTTCGCCGGACGCCTGCAAGCCCGCTGCCGGATCAAGGTCGAATTGGTGGACGAGCGTCTCAGTTCACGGGAAGCGGAACACCGACTGAAAATGCAGCGTCGTTCCGGCGTCAAAAAAAGCAAGCTGGCGGCTGCCGATGTGGATCGGGAGGCGGCAGCGGTAATCCTGCAGGGCTGGCTGGACAACTCCGGCCAACAAGGAGCCGGGGAATGATCTCTCAGTTCGACCAGTCGGGCCGCTTGCGCCACCTGATCACGCTCAAGGGTCTCGAGCGGACACAGATCACGGATCTGCTCGATCGCGCGGAGACTTTGCTGCGGCCAGCAGGCGATCTGCCGTCGCGCAACGAGGCCTTGGCGGGCCGTACCGTGGCTAATCTGTTCTTCGAGCCCAGCACGCGTACCCGGGCGTCTTTCGAGCTGGCCGCGCGGCGCCTCGGGGCCGACGTGCTCAGCCTGGACGTCAGCACGTCCTCCCGGGCCAAGGGCGAAAGTCTTCTGGACACCATCTATACCCTGCAGGCCATGCAGTGTGACATCTTCGTGGTAAGGGATGCCCAGGCCGGGATACCGGAATTTATCGTCGAGCACGTCGCGCCCCACGTGCGCATTTTGAATGCGGGTGAGTCACACCTGAACCACCCGACCCAGGGCCTGCTGGACATGCTGACGATCCGGCGCCACAAGGGCGGGTTCGACCAGCTGGTGGTGACCATCATCGGCGACATCCACCATTCACGGGTGGCGCGGTCGGCGTCCCATGCGCTGAGTGCGCTGGGCGTCGGCGAATTGCGGCTGGTAGCACCGGAACATCTGCGACCCGATGCCAGGGATTTCCCCGACGCGGCGATCGTCGATGACGTGGACCGGGCGATTGACGGCGCCGACGTGGTGATGGCCCTGCGCATTCAAAAAGAGAGGATGTCGGAAACCGCGGTGCCGGACCCGGCTGAGTATTTCCGTCGTTTCGGCCTCGATCCCAGGCGACTGAGCCTGGCCAAGCCGGACGCCATCGTCATGCATCCGGGTCCGATGAACCGCAATGTCGAGATCGCGCCGGAGATCGCCGACGGCGCGCAGTCAGTGATCGAAGAACAGGTCACCAACGGCGTGGCCGTGCGCATGGCGGTAATGGAAGCCGTGATGGCGGTCTGATTCCCGGCAATGACTATAATGGCCGTGCCCCCCGACGGCTGACCGGCGCAACCGAATTGAGCAAAGCAAATCGCAACACCATCCTGCTGGAGGACGCCGAAGTCCTGCATCAGGCCGTTCATCCGGCGGATCAGTTCATATTGACCGTGCGCTCACCACGTTGCGCGGCAGTCGCCGAAGCCGGCAGCTTTGCCCATTTGAGCTGCGACCCGGCGCTGCCGATGCGACGCCCGCTTTCGATCATGCGCGCCGATCCGGAACAGGGCACGCTGGAATTCCTCTACAAGATCGTCGGTGACGGCTTGCGCCTGCTCGCGAACAAGCGGCCGGGGGACCGGGTCAGCCTGCTCGGACCGATCGGTCAGGGATTTCGTCTGGACCCGGCCCGACGACGACCGCTGTTGATCGGTGGCGGCGTCGGCATCCCGCCGATGATCTTTCTCGCCGACACCCTGCGCCAGAACCAGGAACATGAGTGGCAACCCCTGGTGCTGATGGGATCCGAAGTGCCGTTCCCGTTCGTCACCAGAGCGGCCGCGACCCCGGTACCCGGCATCCCGGCCGCGGCGGACCACGCGCTCGACATACTCGAGGACTGGGGGATACCGAGCCGTCTGGCCAGTGCCGCCGACCTGCCCGGCTGTTATCCGGGATACGTCACCGAGCTGGCTCGCGAATGGCTTGCCACCCTCAGCGACGAGACCCGGGCTGAGGTCGTGATTCACGCCTGCGGCCCTACGCCGATGCTGGAAGCCGCGACCCGGGTGGCCCAGGCATTCGACCTGCCCTGCCAGCTATCGCTTGAGGAGTATATGGCCTGCGCGGTCGGCGGCTGTGCCGGCTGCGCGGTCCCGGTACATACCGCGCAAGGGCTGGCGATGAAACGCGTCTGTGTCGACGGCCCGGTGTTTGACGCCGACGAGATCTTCCCACCGGCGGCCTGAGCGCGCCCGTCAGCCGAAGTTGATCTTGGCTTCCAGGTCGGTGGAGGAATCGGCGTTGGAAAGAGCGACCTCGAGATCGATCAGCCCTTCCTTGTACAGATGGTAGAGCGACGCGTCAAAGCTCTGCATGCCCTCTTCGTTGCTCTCCTGCAGTGCCTCCTTGATGCGGCTGACATCCCCCTTCATGGTCAGATCCGCCACATGCGGCGTGTTGAGCAGCACTTCGACCGCCGGCAGCCGCCTGCCGTTGCGCCCAAGGACCAGCCGCTGGGCGATGACCGCGCGAAGATAGTGGGCCAGATCCATAAAGATCTGACGATGCTGGCTTTGCGGGAACAGATTTATAATCCGGTCCATGGTCTCGGCAGCGTTGTTGGCATGTAAGGTCGCAATGCACAGGTGGCCGGTTCCGGCCAGAGTAACCGCGGCCTGCATCGTCTCCCGATCGCGGATTTCTCCGATCAGCACCACGTCCGGCGCTTCACGCATCGCGCTCTTCAGCGCCTTGCTGTACGACAAGGTGTCGAGACCCAGTTCCCGCTGATTGACGATCGATTTCTTGTTGGTATGGAGGAACTCGATCGGCTCCTCGATCGTCAGGATATGGTTGGCGGTGTTCTCGTTGCGATGATCGATCATCGCCGCCAGCGTCGTGGATTTGCCGGATCCGGTGGCACCCACCATCAACACCAGACCGCGTTTGGCCATCGACAGACTTTCCAGTATCGGCGGCAGATTCAGCTCCGGGAGCCGGGGCACGTTCAGGGTGACGTAGCGCAGCACCATGGCGATGTTGCCACGCTGGTAAAACACGTTGGCCCGGAAGCGGCCGAGACCGGGCTCCGAAATAGCGAAATCCAGCTCCAGATCCCGGTCCAGCAGATCGGTCTGCGGACCGGTCATGATGCCGACGGCCGCATCCCGGACCTGATCGACGGTCAGCAGTTCATTGCCGAGTGACATGATGCGACCCTCGATCTTGATCTTGATCGGAGCCTTGGGGGTAAAGAACAGGTCCGAGGCATTCTTCTCGGCCATGAGCTTGAGCAGCGGTTTGAGATTCATGGGTTAATGCGCGTTTCCTGCTGATGAATGCCGGCCGGGAGCGAGGCTCAGCTGCCGACCCCGAAATAGCCGCCCTTGTCGTCTTCTTCGATCACCTCGAACTGATCGGACTCGACCTCCTTGGCGCCGCGCTTGCTCTCCAGCTTGATGCGCAGCCGCACCTCGTTCATGGAGTCGGCGTTACGCATCGCTTCGTCGTAGGAAATCATCCCCTGCTCGTAGAGATCGAACAGCGACTGATCGAAGGTGCGCATGCCCAGGCGCGTGGACTTGGCCATCACTTCCTTGATCTGGGCGACCTCGCCCTTAAAGATCAGATCGGCGATCAGCGGCGAATTCAACATGATCTCCATCGCCGCGACCCGGCCGGTGCCGCTCTCGCGCGGCAGCAGCCGCTGGGACACCAGCGCCTTCATATTCAGCGACATATCCATAAGCAACTGGTCGCGTTTCTCCTCGGGGAAGAAGTTGATGATGCGATCCAGCGCCTGGTTAGCGCTGTTCGCATGCAGCGTGGCCAGACAGAGATGGCCGGTCTCGGCGAATTGAATGCCATATTCCATGGTTTCGCGATCGCGGATCTCACCGATCAGGATCACATCCGGCGCCTGACGCAGCGTGTTCTTCAGCGCCACATGCCAGTCTTCGGTATCGACGCCGATCTCACGTTGGGTGATGACGCAGCCCTTGTGCTCGTGCACGTACTCGATCGGATCTTCGATCGTGATGATGTGGCCATGGGTAGCCGCATTGCGGTGACCAACCATGGCCGCCAGGGTGGTCGACTTACCGGTACCGGTGCCGCCGACCAGGATGACCAGCCCCCGCTTGGACATCACGATGTCCTTGAGGATGACCGGCAGCTCCATCTCCTCGATGGTCGGGATCTCGGTGTTGATAGTCCGGCACACGCAACCGACCTGGCCCTGCTGGATAAATGCGCTGACGCGGAAACGGCCGATGTTGGTCGGCGCGATGGCGAAGTTGCATTCCTTTTCGGCGTCGAAGGCCTTGGTCTGGCGGTCGTTCATGATCGAACGCACCAGCACGCTGCTCTGCTGCGCGGTCAGCGGCGTGTCGGTGACCGGCCTGATCTCGCCATCGACCTTGATCGCGGGGGGAAACCCGGCGGTGATGAATAAGTCTGAACCGTCGACCTTGATCATCCGGCGCAGGAAATCCTGCATCAATCGAATTGCCTGGTCTCTATTCATGTCGATCTCCCGGGATCGGTAATCCGTTTGGCCCTGCCCGCCCGTAGCCCGCGTCTCGGCAGCCGGCAATTAACGCAAGCCTAGAACGTTTCCTTGTTGGCCGCTTTGTAGCGGGCTTCCTCGCGGCTGACGACACCCTTGGTCAGCAGATCCTGCAGACACTGGTCCAGGGTCTGCATACCCGCTGCCTGGCCGGTCTGGATGGCCGAGTACATCTGCGCGATCTTGCCTTCTCTGATCAGGTTACGGATCGCGGCGGTACCGATCATGATCTCATGGGCGGCGACCCGGCCGCCGCCGTTCTTTTTCAGCAGCGTCTGCGAGATCACCGCGCGCAGCGATTCCGACAACATCGAGCGGACCATGTCTTTCTCACCCGCCGGGAACACGTCGACGATACGGTCGATGGTCTTGGCGGCCGAACTGGTATGCAGGGTACCGAACACCAAGTGGCCGGTTTCGGCCGCGGTCAGCGCCAGACGGATGGTCTCGAGATCACGCATCTCGCCGACCAGGATCACGTCCGGATCCTCACGCAGGGCGGAACGCAGCGCCTCGGCGAAACCCAGGGTGTCACGATGCACCTCGCGTTGATTGATCAGACTGCGCCGGCTCTCGTGTACGAACTCGATCGGATCCTCGATGGTCAGGATGTGATCGGGCCGGTTGTCATTGACATAGTCCACCATCGCCGCCAGCGTGGTCGATTTACCAGAACCGGTAGGGCCGGTCACCAGCACGATCCCGCGCGGATACATGGAGATATCCTTGAAGATCTTTGGCGCGCCGAGTTGTTCCAGTGTCAGAATCTCGGTGGGGATGGTCCGGAACACGGCACCGGCGCCGCGCGCCTGGTTGAATGCGTTGACCCGGAAACGCGCCAGATCGGGAATCTCGAACGAGAAGTCGGTCTCGAAATACTCTTCGAAAGCCTTGCGCTGCTTGTCGTTCATGATGTCGTAGATCATGCTGTGCACTTCCTTGTGCGGCAGCGGCGGCATGTTGATGCGCTTGACGTCTCCGTCCACCCTGATCATCGGCGGTACACCCGCAGACAGGTGCAGGTCGGAGGCGTTATTCTTCACCGCAAATGCGAGAAGCTGGTCGATTTCAACGGGCATACGGACTCCCTGTGTTGCGCAGCGGCTCCTGCCTGCCGGTACCGCCGGCAGCGCATGACTGGCCAAGAGTATAGCTAAGGGCGCCTGGGCAAAACATGACAGACTTCTCAGTCAGGCTGCGGCAGCTTGTTGAGCGGATCGAAACCGCTTGTTCCCGCCATGCCCGGGACCCGGCCGGGATCCGCCTGGTGGCCGTGAGCAAACGGCATCCGGTGACGGCGGTGATCGAGGCCATGGCCGCTGGACAAAGGGATTTCGGCGAGAATTTCGTCCAGGAAGGCGTCGACAAGATAGAAGCGACCGCGGGTCGCGCGGCGCGCTGGCATTTTATCGGCCATCTGCAGAGCAACAAGACCCGCCAGGCAGCGGCCCATTTCGACTGGGTGCAAACTGTCGATCGGCTGCGCACCGCGCGCCGCCTGAGCGAGCAGCGCCCGCACCACGCAGACGATCTCCAGGTTTGCATCCAGGTGCGCATCGGCGACGAGCCAGGCAAGGCCGGCGTGGCGCCATCCGCAGTGCCGGAACTCGCCGCTGGCATCCTCGATCTCCCCCGCCTGCGGCTGCGCGGTCTGATGGCGATACCCCCGCCGAGCGATGATTTCGACCTCCAGCGGCACCAGTTTGCCAAACTGCGCGGCCTCTATGAGCGGCTACACGCCGACGGCATCGAACTGGACACCTTGTCCATGGGCATGTCCGACGACCTGGAGGCGGCGGTGGCCGAGGGCAGCACCATGTTGCGCATCGGTACCGCCTTGTTCGGGCCGCGGCCGTCATCCGGCGGCAGCGGACTGGAGAGTGCCTGACGCGGCGGATATGCTTGGTATATCGACTGGCAATGCTGTCAACCACACTATGCGTAACAAGAAGATCTGTTTTATCGGCGGCGGCAATATGGCCAGCAGCCTGATCGGCGGCCTGCTGGCGGACGAATATCCGGCCGGCCTGATCAGCGCGGCGGAGCCAGATGCACAACAGCGTGAGCGGCTACGCTCAGGCTTCGGCGTCACTGCTCACAGCGACAATGCCGAGGCGGCCGCCGGTGCCGACCTGGTGGTGCTGGCGGTAAAACCCCAGCGCATGGCCGAAGCCGCGAAAGCTATTGGGCCGCTATCACCCGCACCTCTGCTGCTGACCGTGGCGGCCGGGATCCGCATCGCCGACCTGCGCCGATGGCTGGGCAACGACGGCGCCATCGTCCGCGCCATGCCCAACACCCCTGCCCTGCTGGGTTCGGGGGTCACCGCCATGTATGCGGGTGACGACGTGGCGGCGGCGGATCGGGAGCTGGCGGAGGGGGTGTTGCGCGCCGTCGGCGCCGTAGTCTGGGTCGATGACGAGGCGCTCTTGGATGCGGTCACAGCGCTGTCCGGTAGCGGCCCGGCCTATTTCTTCCTGTTGATGGAGATCATGGCCGCGACCGGCGTCGAAATGGGGCTGAAGCCGGAGACGGCACGCTTATTGACCCAGGAGACCGCGCTCGGCGCGGCACGCATGGCTCTGGAGGCGGACGTCGACGTGGCCGAACTGCGTCGGCGGGTCACGTCACCGGGCGGGACCACCGAGGCGGCGATGCAATCGATGCACGATTCGGATCTGACCGCTGTCGTGCGTAAGGCGATCCATGCGGCGCAGCAACGCTCGCGGCAATTGGCCGAGGAAGCCGGCGTCCGATGAAAGCGGAGAATCCATGAGCGCACCATTGTTGTTCGTTGTCGAGACCCTGTTCGATCTCTACGTGCTGTGCTTCATCCTGCGGCTGGTGATGCAGATGACCCGGGCGGACTTCCACAACCCGCTGGCACAGTTCATCGTCCGTGTTACCAACCCGTTGCTGGTGCCGCTGCGCAAGCTGGTGCCGGGGTATCGGGGTCTGGATCTGGCGGCCGTCCTGCTGATCCTCATCCTCGAACTGGTCGCCACGGCCGCGCTTTTCCCGCTCAAGACGGGGCTCAGTCCGGACCCGGGCACGCTGCTCTATTTTGCGCTGCTGCGTACCCTGGTGACGTTTGTCCGTCTGTACTTCTTCGCCATCCTGCTCTACGCCATTCTCAGCTTTGTCAGCCCGGGCACGTATAACCCCTTGAGCAGCGTGCTGGCCAGTATCTGCGAGCCGGTCCTGAAGCCGGTCCGGAACCTTATCCCGCCGATCGGCGGCATCGACCTTTCGCCGCTGTTCGTGCTGATCGGGCTCCAGGCCCTGCTGATGGCCATCCCGGTACCGGCGGTGCTGGCCTGAACCGGGATCTGCCGGTCTGCTGGCGTGATCAGGTGCTCGTCTGTCGGTTGCGGCTGCGGCCGGCCGGTGGGCGCGACGGCTTCGCCGGACGCGTCGGTGATCGAATCAAGATTCGGGTCAGCGCGCCTCCTGTCGAGGGGCGAGCCAACGTGGCGCTGGTGCGTTTCCTGGCAAAGCAGTTTCGGGTCGCGCGGTCGAGGGTCCGCGTCGTGGCCGGAGAGTTTGATCGTGACAAGGTGGTGGAGATCGACCGACCGACCGTGCTGCCCGGAGAAATCCTCTCGTGCATGAGTTCAACGGCGCAGGAATAGGCTATAGTTACGCTGTTGCCGGCCCTATACCAGGTCGGTGAGGGGAGTTGAAGGTAGATGAGGCACGTGGTTTTCGATCTGCGCATACTGGCTATTTCCATCTGCGCGCTGCTGGCCGCCTGCGGGCCCTCGGGTGGAGACAGCGACCGGTCGCCCGCGGCGCGCGAGATCACACGGGAAAATTTTGTTGATGCGGGGGATTACGTGGTCCACTTCAACGCCCTGGCCACCGCAATGCTACCGGCCGAAGTGGCGCGAGCCTACGGTATCGTGCGCAGTGACAGCCGGGCCCTGCTCAACGTCAGCGTGGTCCGCAAGCAGCCGGGGAGCATCGGTAAACCGGTAGCCGCAAGCGTGACAGTGCATGCCTCTAATCTCACCGGACAACTGAAGACCCTGAGCCTGCGGCAGATCGATGAGGGCGACGCGATCTACTATATTGGTGAGGTGCCCGTCGCTAACAGGGAAACGCTGATATTCGATATCAAAGTGACGCCGGAGGGGGAGAATGACCCGGTCAGCGTCCGCTTCCGGCAGCAGTTCTACACAGACTGACGATTAGAGGTAGTATTCATCGAATCAGAGCCGTGGCTCGATCGGCTCGACGCCAGATTTGGCGGCTTCATTTTTTGTGGTAATTTCGAGCATCATCTAACCATTAACATTGAACCAAGGACCCAGGGGGAACAATATGGCTGCATCGAAAAAGCGGGCGAGCAAGAAGAAAGCTGCTGCTGCTCCGAAAGCACCCACCAAGAGCCAGATCATCAGTCAGATCTCTGACAACACCGGCCTGACCCGCAAGGACGTCGGTGCGGTTTTCGAGTCTCTTAACGGGGTGATCAAGAAAAGCCTCGGCCGCCGCGGTGCCGGCGAATTCACCGTACCGGGTCTGATGAAGATCCGGGTGGTGAAGAAGCCTGCCACCAAAGCGCGCAAGGGCATCAATCCCTTTACCAAAGAAGAGATGGTTTTCAAGGCCAAGCCCGCCCGCAAGGCGGTCAAAGTACTGGCACTCAAGGGCCTGAAAGATATGGTCTGAGCCGCCAGCGGCCAAGCTCGACCCTACGCCCGGCCCGGTGACGGCCCGGGCGTTTTTATTGATCCCCGGCTTGCCTCGAGGCCGAGATCATCCGCTCGCGGATACGCACATAGTCCGCCCGCCGCAGGTAGATCAGGTCGGCGATCTTGTCCAGCAGATGCCGCTCGTGTTTATCGAAGTGGCGATCGGCCAGCGCCACCTCCAGCAGCATTTCGATAAGGCGGTGCTTCTGCGGCTCGCTCAGGTTCTCGTGGATCGCCCGGGTGTAGTGCTGTAGCGAGACCATCTCATCGGCCCGAGCTCCGGCATCGCCCATCAGCGCCTCAGCTTCCTGGGTCTCCAGCTGGAAATGCCGCTGCAGGATGCCCGTCAGCGCCTCGGCTTCTTCCGGCCCATCGACAAAATCGGCGCGACTCATTTCTACCAGCAACACGGCCATGGCCAGACGCAGATCATGCTCACCAGCACTATCTGCCTCATCGCCAACGTCGACGTCGAAGGTCGTCTCAAGGAAACGCATGACCGCTTTCAGCACATTATTACCCCGTTATCAGCAGCGACCGGCTGCAAGAATCCGGCCGCAATCTGGCGCAGCACAGTGAGCCGGCCATGGAAGAAGTGGTCGGCATCAGGCAACAGACGCAGGCGCGGCGAGGGATCCAGCCCCCTCGCCCATGCTTCGACCGCGGTCGCATCGACCAGTTCGTCACGCTCGCCCTGGATGATCAGCCACGGACAACCCGGCAGCGTCAGGCTGGACATGTCGAATCGAAGCAGCGGCGGTGCCACCGTTATCAGCCGGGCCGGTTGTGCCTTGGCCGCAATCGACAACGACACATAGGCCCCGAACGAGAACCCGCCGAGCCAGAGTTCAGCATCGGGCCAGCGTGCCCGGCTCCAGGCGACAACGGCCAAGGCATCTTCGGCCTCACCCTTGCCATCGGCGTATTCGCCCTCGCTGTCACCGACACCGCGGAAATTGAATCTCACCGCAGGCTGACCCAGCTGTACCACGGCCCGCGCCAGGGTATGCACGACCTTGTTGTTCATGGTGCCGTGATAGAGCGGATGCGGATGACAGAGCACAGCGACTGCGCGCACGTCGGCGTCCCTGGGCTGCTCCACGACACCCTGGAGCGAGCCTGCGGGACCTGTGATGATCACCGGCTCCGCTTTTGCGGCGCGCGTCACGGGCTGACCTCTGCTGCGTCATCCTCGAGCGGCGCAGGCGGCACCGGCGCCGTTATCTCCGGCTGACGTGGAGGTGCGAAACTCACCAGGGTGTCTCCGGATTCCGGCTCCACCTCCTGTTGTGGTGATACGAACAGCGAGCGCCCGTCCGGCTTGAGCAACAGCACCTGGAGCGCCCGACTGTCGGCATCCCCGAGGTATTCGCTATAGGTATAACTGTCCGTCAGACGGGTCCGGGAGAACTGCCAGCCATCGACCAGATGACGCCACAGGTCCTCGTATTCCGCGGACTCACCAAACGCTACTTTGCCGCGCAGACCGATGGCGACGCCCCGGGGATCGTCCTCCTCGGCAGCACCCATCGGCAACTGGAATACTCGATCGCGACCGATCTCCGGCGCCATCGCAGTACAGACAAGCGCGTTGTAAGCATCGTTATCGGTGGCTGCCAGGACCATGCGGACGTGGCCTAATTCCACCGACTCATCAGCGAAGTCCGAGAGGATCTCGCCATAGAACACCGGCAGACCCGCCAGGCGGGCAGCACGCAACTTGTGCCAGGACCGGTCCGCCACCAGGACCTTGACCTCGAGGCCCTGCAGCGTTCGCCCCAACTCCACGCTCCAGGGTGATGCGCCGACGATCAGCACGCTGTCCCTCGCCGGTGAAGACAAACCCAGACGCCTGGCCAGCCAGCCCATGCTGAGACCGTGAGCCAGCACGGTGGCGAAGATCACCCCGAACACCAGCGGCAACAAGGCCTCGGCTCCGGCAAAGCCGCGCTGGGCCATGGCCGGCCCCATCACGCCGGCGGTGGCCGCGGCAACGATGCCGCGTGGCGCGATCCAGGACAAGAACAACCGGTCCCGGATATCCATCCCGGCACCGATGGTCGCGGTCATCACCGCAACCGGGCGCACCAGGAACATGATCGCGGCGATCAACAACAGACCGCGGGCATCTACGCTCTCGATCACGATCAGATCAAGCGTCGCGGTCAGCAACACAAACACCACCGAGACCAGCATCACGGTGATGTATTCCTTAAAACGCTTCATGTCCTGCAGTCCGGGCAGGTTCATGTTGCCGACCACGATACCCATCACCGTGACTGCCAGCAGCCCGGCCTCGGCCTGGATCTGATTGGAGAACAGATAAACCAGCAGCACCAGGGTCAGCAGCACCGGCGACTTCAGATACTCCGGCACCATGCCACGCTGAAAAGCCTTGCCGATCAGCCAACCGGACAGCGCCCCGAACAGCAGAGCCGAGGCGATGGCTGATAAGAGACCCTGCACGATGCCGCCCTCGCCCTCACCGGCGAAAACGAAGAACTGAAAGCTGAGGACGGCCATCAATGCCCCGATGGGATCGTTGACGATGCCTTCCCACTTCAAGTAAGAGGCCGTGCGCCGATTGAGCCCGGCCTGCCGCAACAGCGGCATGATCACGGTCGGACCGGTGACGACCATGATGGCGCCAAACACCGTCGCCACGTGCCAGCTCAGACCGCCGAGATAGTGTGCCGCGAGGGTGCCGAGCAGCCAGGCCAGCGGCCCGCCCACATAGACCAGGCGGCCAACGCCCACCGCGGCCACGCGTAATTCCGTGCGCTGCAGGCTGAGCCCACCCTCAAACAGGATGATGGCCACGCACAGGCTGACGATCGGCTGGATCAGCGCGGAGATCTCGGGGCCCGAGGGGACAAAACCGAGCACCGGTCCGATCAGCAAGCCGGAGGCAGCCAGCAATACGATCGCGGGTAGGCGGGTACGCCAGGCCAGCCATTGGGCAGCGATACCCACGGCCAAAATAACGACCGGCATCAATCCATGCGTATCCAATCCAGCCCTCCCAGGTCCGGGGCTACGGTAGCCTCAGCTCCAATATGGCGCAACCAGGGCGTGAAGGCCCGGCGCTATTCCCTTAAAATCAGTCGATAGCGCTATCTTCGTGGCCACTCCGACCGCGGGCGCGTCTGAGGATCAAGACGATGAATCCGATCATCGAACGCGAGAACCGTTACTGCGCGCACAACTACCATCCGCTGCCCGTGGTACTGGTCAGGGGCGAAGGTCCGTTTGTCTGGGACGACAGCGGCAAACGTTATGTGGACATGATGAGCGCGTACTCCGCCGTCAGCCATGGCCATGCCCACCCGCGGCTGATCAAGGCGCTAGTCGAACAAGCGTCGACACTGAACATCGTCTCCAGAGCGTTCCACACGGATCGGCTGGCTGCGTTTTTGGAACGGGCCTGCGAGTTGACCGGACAGGATATGGCGCTGCCGATGAATACCGGCGCCGAAGCCGTCGAGACCGCGATGAAGGCAGCCAGAAAATGGGCCTATGAAGTCAAAGGGGTAGCGCCGGATCAGGCCGAGCTGATCGCCTGTGACGGCAACTTCCACGGCCGCACGATCGCCATCGTCGCGATGTCATCGGAGCAGCAATACCGCAATGGTTTTGGTCCCTTCCCCCCTGGCATGAAGCTGATCCCCTATGGCGATGCCGAGGCGCTGGAGGCGGCGATCACGCCCAATACCGCGGCGCTCATCGTAGAACCCATCCAGGGTGAGGGTGGCATCGTGATCCCGCCGCCCGGTTATCTGCGGCGCTGCGCGGAGATCTGCCGCGAGCACCAGGTGCTGTTGATCGCGGACGAGGTTCAGACCGGCCTTGGCCGCACTGGCCGACTGCTGGCCTGTGATCATGAAGGCGTCAAACCCGATGGTCTGATCCTCGGCAAGGCGCTGGGCGGCGGCGTGTTGCCGGTATCCATGTTCCTGGCGCGCAGCGAGGTGATGGGCGTGTTCCACCCTGGCGATCACGGCAGCACCTTTGGCGGCAATCCCCTTGCCGCCGCGGTCGGACTCGAGGCGCTGAATCTGCTGGTGGACGAGGGTCTCATCGAACAGAGCGCGGCGAAAGGCGAGTGGCTGCTCGAGCAGCTGCGCCAGATCCGCAGCCCGCTGATCCGCGAGGTCCGCGGCCGTGGGCTGTTTATCGGTATCGAAATCGATCCGGCGCTGGCCTCTGCCCGGGAAATCTGCCTGCGGCTGATGTCCAGGGGCCTGCTGAGCAAGGAGACCCACGAGGTCGTGGTGCGCCTGGCCCCGCCGCTGACTATCGATCAGGAGCTGCTGGCCTGGGCGGTGCTGCAGATCCGGGAAGTACTGGAAGAGCTGGATAACCTGCGCCAGGCCTCCTAGGCCGGGTCGCAGCCTTGAGGAGAACAACGATGGAGCTGAACGTAGAAGGGCTGCGAGCTGACGGCCCGATCGACGAACGATTCGCTTTCGGGATAAAGGATCCGGTCGATCATGTCAGCCTTGGCGCGAACCGGAACCCGGGTCTGAGCTGGGGAGAACCCCCGCCCGGGACGCGTTCGCTGGTCCTGATCTGTGTGGATACCGATGTGCCCACGCGCCCCGACGACGTCAACCAGGAGGGCCGTGAGGTGCCTGCCAGTCTGCCGCGGGCGAATTTTTATCACTGGCTCATGGTGGACATACCGCCCAGGGCTGGCGCCATCGCCGAAGGTGCTTGCAGCGACGGCGTAACGCCCCGCGGCAAGTCTGCTCCACCGGGGCCGGCGGGCGCACGTCAGGGCAAAAATGACTATACCGGCTGGTTCGCCGGCGACGCGGACATGTCCGGCGCCTATCTGGGCTATGACGGTCCGTGTCCACCCTGGAACGACTCGATCCCGCACCATTATCATTTCATCCTCTACGCCACGGACCTTGAGCGTTGCCCCGTAGAGGGTGCATTTTCGGGTGCTGAAGTGGAGGCGGCGATCGCCGGTCATGTGCTGGCGGAAGCACGGGTCACCGGCGTCTACGCGCTGAACCCGGCAGTCCCGGTCTGACCCGCGCTCAGGAGCCGTCGCTGGGAGGCTCGATGCTGAAGTCGATGATCTCGGTGCCGGTTTCTCCGGGTGCCAGATCCTCGAACCGGCGGCTGCGCAGGATGGCCAGCGCCTTATCTTCGTAAAAGCCCGCCGGTGCGGCGCGTACCACTTCTGCCTCGGCGACCCGGCCGTCCGCGTCGACGGTGAACTCCAGCTGCACAAAACCGCTGCGACTGTGGCGCGGTAGTTCCAGTGGCGGTATCTCTTCCAACGGTGGCAGCGTCGGTCGTGCAGACGCCGGCGTCTCTCCGAGTTCATCGGCCAGATCACTGCGTTCATCGGCGCCCAACAGACGCAGGCTCTGCGTGTAGTGGAGCTTTTTCACGTCGAAAGCGCCGAACAACCACAGACTGGTCAGCATCAGGGCCAGCACCACGACGGTGGCCGCGCCCACCGAGCTCAACCAGCGTTTTATCGCTTTATTCACGCCCGGGACCCCGGCGCGGTCCGCGGGAGCGGAAGGTTCCGGCGCTCAGCTGTCGCCAGCATCCGCGTCCAGATCCAGTGAGGCGGAATTGATGCAATAACGCAGACCCGTGGGCTGGGGGCCGTCCTCGAACACATGACCGAGATGGGCGTTACAGCCTGCGCACCGCACCTCCTGACGGATCATGCCGTGGGTTTTGTCGGTCAGAACGCTGACGCGTTCGCTGGCCAGCGGCAGCCAGAAGCTGGGCCAGCCGGAACCGGAGTCGTACTTTTGTTCGGAGCTGAACAGCTCGGCGCCACAGCAGACACAGCGATACACGCCGTCGTCCTTACAATCCACATAGCGTCCGCTGAACGGTCGCTCGGTGGCGCCCTCGCGGGTCACCCGATACTGTTCATCGCTCAACCTGTCTCGCAGATCGGCGTCTGAGGGTTTACGTTGGTCCATTGCAGTCCTCCCCGGCATTATCAGAGAGGCTAATGGACTGCGGCGAGAATACAAGGTTCCCGGGCGGTGGAGTGCCGGTTCGAGATCGGCGTGGCCCGTCTCGGGCCTGATCTGTGCTCGCGTCGGCTCAGGTCGCGGATAAGGGCGATAGGATGTTTGGCGTGGCGTCCGCCGGCGCGCCGCATTGGCGCCGGGGCCCATGGCCGGGGCGTCGCGTCGCCGGTTGAGGGAGCCTCAGAACCCGGAGCGGATCGGTCGGGTCAATTCGACGATATAAGGATCAAAGCAGGTAATCGTGTCGGAGCGGCGGTCGTCGCCGGCCCACACTGACTCGCTGCCCTGGGGGCATGCGGATTCCAGCCCGACGCCTCGATTGGAGGCGGCCAGGTTGCCCAGATATGGGTCGCTGGATCCGGTCGGTCTGGAGTCGCCGTCTGGCGCAGGCTTTCTGTCAAATGCCATGCTGTTTACCCCTGCAATGCGTCTACGTAAGCAGTCTATCCCTGAGCCGCTCGCCAAGCTGTGCGCGGCTTCACAGATTGGGGCTTTTGCCACATGTACGGCGCTTCACCCAAGGCTCGTGCTGGCGAGCAAAATCAACAACATGAGGGATCCCAGCAACAATACCCGAGCGGAGCGTGCCCCTGCCTCGCGGACAAAAACCGCGAGCTCGTCCACTTCGTCAAAGAACTGCACTACTCGTTCCATCAGGCTCCCGCCGTCACTGCTTACAGGGAGCACGAGCCTAGACCGGTGAGGTTTTTGCTACCGTGAATCGCGTCGCAAACCGGAACCAAAAGGGGGCATCGTCGATCGATGGATCGACGATCTGGCGGTCGACAGGGGTGAGGATGTAGCTCAAAAATATCGAGCGTTCTCGACCCGAAACTGCAAAAAGGGGAACGCCGCCCGGGTGCCGTGATCCCAGATGCCGACGACCTCGCTGGGGACGGTGTAGCCGTCCCAGCTTGCTTCGTCTTCCACCCTGAAGGTGAACGGGACCTTCTGTTCATGACCCAGCCCGGCATCGCCGTGACGCATCATGCTGACTTCGATCAGGGCGCCGTCGTCGGCAACGACGAAATTCAGCGCCACGTTGCCAGCGGTGGCGGGGACCACCGCCGTCGCGCTCTGGTGATCACCCGGCTGCCAGCGTACGCCGCCCTCGGGGATCAGAGCACCCGGCAGCCATATCGACTCGATCAACAGCCGTCCTGCCGCATTGCGCCGCAGAGCCTCGCCGCTTTCTCGCACCAGATTCACGGCATGGCCGAGAAAGAACTCGCTGCCGGCTGTCTGTTCGAACAGATACTCGGCGCCCTCCAGCGTGACCGGACCGAGGCCCTGGAGCCTCGATTCGCAGATAAACCCGCGCTCGGGACAGATACGCTGGTGGGCCTCGAAGCCGATCCAGCCGGCACCCGGCTGTGGCCTTATGCGACCCACCAGATAGAGATCCACGGTGCGTGCCAGCCAGCCGTCCGCGGGCAGCGCACGCCGCAGATAACGGCCGGCGGGCGGGGGCAGCAGGATCAACTGGCGGATGTCGCAACGATCCTCGGTCACGTTGGGCAACGCGAGCGCGTTAAAGATGCGACGGAACGAAGCCTTGCGGCGTCGATAACGGAGACGCCCGATTGCGACCGCCACGGCAACGATGGTGGCCAATGCGGTGACAGCGGCCAGCGTCAAGACCGAGCTCATCTGCAATCCCCGGTGCGGCGGTAACGGCCATTATACGGCTGCGCCGGCAGATGGTTTGCCGCAGGCTGGTGTCAGCCGGTATTTCTTTGCAGCTGGTGCGGGAGCGTAAGAACGAACTCGGGATGGAACCGGGCGCGCTCCATTTCGCGAGCGGACGCTGCCGCGACGCGCGCTTCGGAGATCCACGCGAGTCGATCGCGCAAGGTAGATGGATTCTTTCTATTCACGGATGCCAGGCCGCCTTCGACGACGTACATGATGGGTCCCCCCGCTTCCCCAAGAGGCTTGTTCAAGATCCGGCGTCGCTGTCCCAGTTGGCCCGAACTTTTGCCGCCCAGGCCTTGTAGGCTTTCAGGGTGTGCAAATTGCGCGCACCCTTATGCCGCGACACGGCTTGGCCGCTGCCGACCGGGCCCGGATAGGCGCCCCAACCGATCGCCGTAGGTGTCCGGGCGTCGGCGACATCACGCGCCACATCATCGCGGGACCGCCCCTGTGCGATATTGGCGAGTGATCTTGGTCGCTGGTCTGTGGCCACTCGGATCTCCGCTCCGATCTTGATGGATGGAAATATAGGGACCCTGACCGGGGGCAACCGTGACTTGATTCACACTGTCTCGAGAGAGACGCGATTGATTCGCAGATATGTGAGCGGATTAACGCTATTTGTTTGATTTATTTGACTTAATCTGCGGCTATCGGACCACCCGGTAACAAGGCGTATATTCCACGCCCGGCAGACGCATGCGGGATTGACGCACAAAGGCACGCAGCAACTCGTCGAGCGGTTCGAGCACCTCGACATCACCGTGGATCTCGAACGGGCCGCGCGCCTCGATGGCACGTACGCCATGCTCCTTCACGTTGCCGGCGACGATGCCGGAGAATGCGCGGCGCAGATTCGCCGCCAGTTCATGTGTTGGCTGAGAACGGCTCAACTCTAGCGCCGCCATCGACTCATGATCACCCGGGAACGGCAGCTGGAACACCTCTTCCACCGCCAGTCGCCAATTGAAAAAGAATGCGTCGCCGGTACTGCGGCGATACGTCTTCACCGCAGCCATCCCCGTCAGCATCCGCCGGGCTACTTCGGCTGGGTCGCCGACCAGGATCTCGTATCGCTCGGCCACCTTGTCACCGAGACTGCCGCGCAGGAAACGGTCCAGCTGAGCGAAATAGGGCGCGCTCGACTCCGGGCCGGTCAACACCAGCGGAAATGGTAGCTGGGCATTGGCGGGATTGAACAACACACCGAGCAGATAAAGGATCTCCTCCGCGGTACCGACCCCGCCGGGGAAGACGACGAAGCCATGTCCGAAACGCGCGAACGCCTCCAGGCGCTTCTCGATATCCGGCAGGATCACCAGGGCATTGACGATGGGGTTGGGCGCCTCCGCGGCGATGATCCCCGGCTCGGTGATGCCGATATAACGACCGTCTGCCAGACGCTGTTTGGCGTGACCGACGGCGGCACCCTTCATCGGACCCTTCATCGCTCCGGGGCCGCAGCCGGTGCAAACGTCTAGCCCGCGCAGACCGAGTTCATAGCCCACCGCCTTGCTGTAATCGTATTCTTCGCGGCTGATGGCGTGGCCACCCCAGCAGACGACGATGTTCGGATCGGTGCGCGAACGCAACACGTCCGCGTTGCGCAGGATCTGGAACACCGCCTCGGTGGCGCCGCCCGGCCCGCTGTACTCAGGGCGATTGGCGATCTCTTCGGTGACATAGACGATATCCCTCAGCACCGCGAACAGATGTTCGCGGATACCGCGGATAAGCTTGCCGTCAACAAAGGCCGCCGCCGGCGCGTTGCTCAGCCGCAGCTTGATGCCACGTTCCTGCTGTACCAGTTCGATCTCGAAATTCCGGAACATACGGAACACCTGGCGCGCATCATCGATCTCACCGCCGCAGTTGAGGACGGCGAGAGAGCAGCGACGCAGCAGGTCATGGACACCGCCATGACCTGCATCCATGAGCTTTGCGACCTCCTGCTGGGAGAGCACATCCAGGCTCCCGCTCGGGGAGATCACGACTTCGGCTTTGAGCGCATTCAATGGTTGGGTTTCTCCAGGATCAGTTCCTGCCAGGGGATTCCGCACGGGGCTCATCGTGCGCCTGTGGAGCGCCGACCGCTGCCTCCAGCGCCAGCGCTGCGTCGAGCAACAGCCCCTCGGCACCTGGCGCCGAGACCAGCATCAGACCTGGCGCCAGCCCGCTCTGGGCGTCGCGGCAGCGCCAGGCGGGAACGGTGATGGCGGGCAGGTCGAGATAATTGCACAAGGTGACGGGCGTCATCAGGCGATTGACTCCGGGGCGCAGGGAAAGCCGGTTCATCTCGCCATGACGGGGCGCCAGCAGACCCAGCGTGGGCAGCAGCATGACGCCGTCCTGGCCCAGGCATTTGCGCACCGAGATCCGCGCTGTCTCGAGCAACGCGACCGCTTGGTGCGCGCTGCTCGCACGTCTGTAGCGCACCATCGGCCCCACCAGCAGCAGCCGATAAAGACCCTCATAGATATCACCGCCACCGCGCAATCGGGACAAACCCTCGCGCCACAGGGAGAACGCCTCGCCGCCGGCGTTGGTCAGGCCCGCCTGAAGCAGGGGCATCAGCTCCCATGCCAGATAGCGCACCATGGTCTTGTACCAGCGCCGGACGTCACCGAGAACCGCCCGCTCGGGCTGCATGCCGGCGGCAAACAGTGCTTGCTGACCCGCGTTCAGGGCCGCGGGGATGGCAGCATCGCGATACGCGAGCGGGAAATCTGCCGGCAGGATCAGCCGCTGCCCGGCGATCGGTGCGGGCGCAGGCGGCGGCGATTCGGCAAGAACGCCGTAGAGCAGGCGAATATCGCGAACACTGCGGGCGATGGGACCTGCCGCCAGCCAGCTGTCGGTAAAAAGCCCGTCCAGAGACGGCCAGCTGTCGCGCTTGTTCACCGCCGCCGACGCCGGCTTGAACCCGACCACGCCGCAGAAGCTGGCCGGGATGCGTATCGAACCCAGGATATCGCTGCCCAGCCCGGCGGCCACGCAGGCGGAAGCCACCAGCGCGCCGTCGCCGCCCGAGGAGCCGCCGCAGGTTCGCTCCGCTGCCCAGGGGTTGTTGGTGCGCCCATAGCGTGGATTGTCGGTCTCGCCGGCCATCACGAACTCCGGTACGTTGGCCCGCGCGACGACGATCGCCCCCGCCGCCTTGAGTCGGGCCACCGCCGCCGCATCGCGCTGCACGGCCACCGGCGGCATGCGCAAAGAACCCGCGGTGATCGTGTGCCCGCTCAGCGCGAAGGTCTCCTTGACCGAAATCGGCAGCCCCGCGAGGGGCCCCGGATGGGGCGCGGCAGCTGCGGCCAGCGCCTGTTCCTCGAGCACGCTCGTTGCGGCGTTGAGATGCGGATCGAGTTGCTTTATCCGATGCAGATGTTCGCCGACAACGTCGAGTGCCGAGCGCCGGCCCGTGATCATGGATTCGAGTATGGAGGTCGCATCGGGCAGAGCCCGGAACGGCTCACTCAATGACTTCACCGCTGGAGTGGCGGACCTGTCCGGCACGATGGATCCAGCAATTGAACGCCACCACGATGCGCGGCCGTTCACCCACGTAAGGATAGATTTCGTGGCGCAGATAGGAAGGGAACATCACCAGCTGTCCGCGCCGGTGGCGCCAGTCGCAGCTGCCGATGCTCCATGGCATCTGCAGCTCACGGTTGCCGGCATCCGCATACATGTCGATGTGGGTCCTGGGGTCGTGAAAACGCACCAGGCCGCTGTCCGGTCGTTGCGGGACCTCGTCGCCCGGATCGACGCAGAAGATCCCCGACCAGGACGCATTGGGATGATTGTGCTGTCCCTGGTAACCGAACTTGCGGGTGATGTGGAACCAGGCGTGGTAGCTAAAACGCAAGCCGGCGAGTTCTTCCTCACTGTAGTCGTTGAGCTTGCGCACCAGCTTTGCCAGGGCTTCGTGGCAGCCGGCGGCCAGCTCTCGTATCGGTGGGTCCGGCCAGCGGAACAGATCGAAACGGCTCTCGAACAGATCGCCGTGCATGGTGTCGATGCGCTTCTGGTGCCGATACGTATCGCCCTGGTCCGCGCGCTCGAGAAACACCTGGCTGAGCCGTGCGCACAAGTCCTCGTACCCGGGCAGCCAGGCGCGGGCGATCGGCACGGCGAAAAACGACTCCACCTGGGGGTCGCCGTCGTTCGCGATGGGATCGTCGGCGCCGGACATCAAGGGAGGATCGTGATCGGCGTGTTGTCCTGGACCGAAAGCCAGATATCGATCATCGCCTGGTTGCTGACCGCGATACAGCCGTTGGTCCAGTCCTCGCCGAGATAATCGCTCAGGTTCGGCTCACTGTCGTTGGGCAGGCCGTGGATCATGATCAGGTTGCCCGGATTCACGCCGCGCCGTCGCGCCTGGCGCAGATCATAGTCGTTTGGGTAAGAGATATGCATGGCCATGTAGAAGGCGCTGTCGGCATTACGCCAGTCCAGCAGGTACTCTCCCTCGGGCGTGCGATTGTCACCCTCTTCCTGTTTGTGCCCGATCGGATTCTGGCCGAGGGAGATGCGATGTTTGCGCAGCACCTCATCGCCGCGCATCAGATATAACTGACGCTCGCTCTTGACCACCAGCACCCGATCCGCGGCCCATGGATCGTCAGACGGGGAGAAGCCGACATAGGCGGCGCCATCGGACCATGCAAGCGAGGACCAGATGAGGCCGATGAGGAGTGTGAGCGAGGTTTGTCGAGCGCAGCTTCTCATGATCGGCTCAGGGGACCGCACTGTCCTCGGCACGGGTAAGACAGAAGGCGACGGTCACGCGCAGATCCTGGGTGTTGCGGGTCGGCGCGCGTCCCCAGTGATGATGCCGGGCATCAAAAAACAGGATACGCCCGGGTTTGGGTAACACGACGTACACCGGATCGGTCCGCGCCTTGTTGTAGAACACCGTCTCTCCGCCCCAGTCCACGTGCCACTTCGGATTGACATAGATCAGCACCGTGTACCAACCCTCCTCGTCATGAGGACAGTCGGTATGTATCGCGTTCTCTAAGCCGTAGGTCTGGCCGTTGATAAAGATATCGCGCAGCGTGAAGCGGAATGGCTGCAGCCCCTGTTGCAGTCTCTGCCACAGCTGCTGAAAGATCTCCGGCGTCTCATCGATCGTGTGAGGATCGTCCGTACCATGCCGCTCCTCGCTCATCACCGTCGCACCCCAGAAGGGATTGGTGCTGTACTTGGCGTCGGCCACGTCGCCATAGCGCCAGCCGGTACGGCAGGAAGCGACTGCGTACTCGAACAAGCCCTCGACCATGGGCTGGGCGATGGCGCCATCGACCACGTGGATGGCTTTGTTCTCGATCTTCAGCATGGTCTGGAGTCCCTGCGCACGGCCGTATTCTATTACATATCTGCGGCTTTGCCGTGCAGCCGATCACACCACATCAGGCTGGCGCCGATCACCGCCGCTGGCATAGCCACGAGATTCAGCCCGGGGATCACCGTCATCGTCATCACTCCGGCACCGAAACCCAGGGCGAGCGCGCGACGGCCGCGCAGTTGCCGCCGGACGGCAACAAACCCATGGCCCGCATTGCCCAGCGGATATTCGCAATATTCCAGCGCGAAGATCCATGCGCCGTACGCGGCCCAGACGACAGGCGCCAATACGTTCAGGCCCGGGATCAGCGCGAACAGCAGTACCGGCACCGCGAGCAGGATGAAGTACGCCAGCTTGCGCAGCTCCATCAGTGGCGCCCTGACGACCTCCTGCCACAACGGCAGCGGAACGGCGACGAGGTCCGGTCGGTGGCACTTTTGCACGCGCTCTGCGAGCAGCCCGTTAAACGGCGATCCGATCAGATTAGCGACCATGGTGAAGCCGCTCCACACGATCACCAGCACCGCGGCCAGCGCCAACGGCCACAACAACCAGCTCAGCCAGTCGAGCCAGTCCGGCAACCAGCCGGTCAGCATCAGCTGCAGACCCTCGACGGCGCCGACCAGCCAGACCATGCCAGCGGAGAAGATCACCACGTTGATCAACAACGGCACGATGACCAGGCCACGGACATCGCGCCGACCAAGCCAGGACAGACCGCGTAATCCGTAGCGATAGCCGCGGGCGAAATCAGTCAACAATGCTGCTCTCCATCACGTTATGCCGCGACCGCGTCCAGCCTTACCTGGTCATCCCGCAACCGCCGGCCCAGGGCCTCGAGCGCGGCTCGCCGGGCCGCGTGCCAGGCCTGCCGACCGACCGCCAGTGCATCGGGACCAGGGCGCGGCAGACCGTCGATAATCAGCGACGCCATGTTGTCACGGCGTGGCGCCTGGATCGCTCGGCCGTTGCGCCGGCGCCATGGCGAACAGGTGGAAATGTGATGATGAAAAACCCGCGCGCTCGCTGTGACGCTGGCCAGACCCGGCCGATCGGCGACGCCGCCATCGACCAGCAAGCCGCCATGGGTGCGGATCGGATGGAACATCAACGGCACCGCGCAGGAAGCATAAACGACGTCCGCAAAATCACCGCTGCGCAGCACGCGCGTCTTGCAGCGGAACAGATCGAAGACGGAGACGCTGGCGGGCCGCGGGCACGCTTCCAGGCTTGCGACCGGACTGGTCGTCCGCAACAACCGACGGAACCGTTCGCCGCGCAGCAGACCAAGCCCGGGGGCGGGATCCCAGAAGTCATGCTTGCGTAGAGAAAAATAGAGCTCGGCAATATCACCGGCCGACAGACCGGCGGCCCACAGCCCACCGGTCAGCGCCCCGGCGCTGGATCCGGTGACGGCCTGCGGCAGCAGATCGGCCTGCTCCAGGGCCGATAACAGGCCGCAATGGGCGAAAAAGCTGAAGAACCCCGAGGACATGCCCAGCGTATAGGGCTCCCGGGCCAGCCAGTCGCCGAGCAGCGGAGCAGCGGCACGCTCCGTATCAGGCACAGACATCGATGGAGATCCGGCCGGCGTCATGAATCCGGTAGCGCGAAGCCGCTGTCAGGACGCCTCCAACACGTCCATGCCCTGCGCGAAGACCACGTCCACCGGTATGCCGGCCTGCTCGATCCCCTGCAGATCCGCCTCCAGCTCGGGGCCGATAAAACCCATGTCTTCGATCAGCCGCGTCGCGCCCGCATAGTCGCCGTTGCCCTGCAGAAACAACAGCTGCGCGGAGAGAGAATCCATCGCCTCGCGCATGCGCGCCATGTCCACCCGATAGCGACCCGTGTCCGGATCCCGGATGATCGCGTCAAACCCGCGCATAAAGTTAAAACGGACCATGTCCGAAAGGGCGTGGGCGCTGCTGACCCCGAAACGGATCGAGCGGAAGGTGGTGGCGGCAAACGTGACGTAGTAGTCCATCAGATCCGTATCGGGCAGCTCACCGCGGTCGTGCAGCCAGGTGATCATGTACAGACCGAGGATATCCGCCTTGCCTTCCTCCATCGCGCTGTGCCGGTCCAGCAGTGCCTCGCGCACGGTGCCCTTGCCGGTGACCGTTTTCTTCGGACCCAGACCGTGCGCCACCTCATGGAACATGGTGGTGGCGAAAAACGCATCAAAGGTGACATGACGCTGTTGATCCTCGTCGATCATCAACCCGCTGATCGGCAGCAGGATCTTGTCGAACTTGGCGCGCATCGCGTTCTTGAGCTGCAGCCGGCGCGTGCCTTTGGCCAGCTGCACTGCCTCGTCGTTGGGCAGGTTGATGGCGATGGTCTTGGAACCGGCATTGCTGTGGCCCGCGTAGTAGAGGACATCGTAGGCATTGAGGTCCGAATCCGTACCCGGCTCCTCGGATTTGTAGAGCGCCGACACGGGCAACCCGCGCTGCAGATCCGGCAGGAAGGCAGCGAAGCGGGACAGACGCTGGCTCCAGGCCCGGTCCTTGAGCAGCACGTAAGCCTCGTAGGCGGTCTTGTAACCGAACAACTGGTCCTCGTACTGCTCGATGGCGCCGATCACGATATCGAGACTGTTGTCTTTCATGTCCAGCCAGGCCATTTCACTGGGCTGATAATCGTCGGTGATCAGCGCCTTCGCACGCAGACTCAGATAGCGTTTGAATTCCGGCTCATCAGTCAGATCTGCCGCCTCGGCCAGCAGACGCGCCGCCTTGCCCAGTTGTTTTGCGTAGGCCTCGTGGTAGGGCACGGTGACCAGGCTACCGCTCGGCTCCCGACGCAGCAGCGTGTACCAGCTGGTCTTGTCCGGCAGCGCGGCGGCCGCGAATTCCTCCCGCGTCATGTCCGCCGGGTAGAACCGGGCGCCCGGGGCCTTTGGCCCGGCGCCTGCAATAAACGGCTGGTCGCCATCGAGACGGTCCCAGGGCCCATAGTTGATCTCGGCAAAACGCCGCAGGCCGGGATCGGTGATGCTCGACAGCAGATCACTGCGGTCGCCGTAGGCCTGCTCCCAGAACAGCGCATCCATAATGGCCGCCGCCTCGATCAGCAACGGCAGCGTCTGCCGCTGGACAAAGCTCAGCCCGCTGAGGTCCGCATCCAGGCGGACCGTCGCGTATTTGTCTAACAGCCGCGCGGCGGGGTCCGCGTCATTGGGCTCGCCCCCGGCTGCGGCAACCGTGCCGGCACCGAGCAGGGCGCAGCTGACCACGGTGATGGTAAATGTCTTCAAATTCATCTGCTTGCTGCCATCGCTGGCACCTCATGTGGATGGGGCTAAGCGGCCCGCCCCGAAGACCACATATTCTACCGGTTGCGGCGGGCGCGCTCAGCCGGACCGGGACATGGCACCCAGTTGTGCCAGCACCTCGGCTTCACGCTCGGGGCTCAGACCGGTACGCAGCGGATCGTCCAGGCCGCGGCTGTCGACAAACCAGTCGAGCGTGGCCCGGACGGTGTCCGCGACCGGGCGTGCACGCAGGCCCCGGGCCTCGGCCCGGGCCACGGAAACATCGGCCACGCCAGCGAACTCGCCGTCGCGCGGCACCCAGACCGGCATGTCGCTCCAGGGCTCGACGCCGAGTTCGGCCAGCGCCTGTTGATCGGCCCAGCGCAGGGTGGCGGAGCCGCCGGCAACGGCCTGACAGGCGCTAAGCAGACCCCGCATATCGAGCGCGCCGCGCGGCCCGTTGGCGTTATAGACGCCTGCAACCGGCTGCTCCAGACACAGCACGATCCAGGCGCCCAGATCGCGCACGTCGATAACCTGCACTGGATCCAGACCATCGCCCGGCGCCAGCACGCGTCCACCCCGCGCCAGACGCACGGGCCAGTAAGTAAACCGATCCGTGGGATCGCCGGGGCCGACGATCAGGCCGGGCCGGATGATCGTGGCCCGCTCACCATAGACCACATTGACCGCCTGCTCGCACAGCGCCTTGAGCGGCCCATAGGTCTCACCATCGACGGCCTCCGTGTCCGGATTCTCCAGCCTCCCCAGTGGTGCGGATTCGTCGATCCCGGCCACCGCCAGGGATCCGTAGACGGAGATCGTCGAGATAAACAGGTAGCGCTCGACGGCATCGACCAGGGCGCGTGCGGAGTCGCCCACCAGCCGGGGCAGATAGCCCGACGTATCGACGACCGCATCCCAGCGACGCCGCGCCAGACCGGCGAGACCGCCATCCCGGTCGCCGATGATGGTTTCCAGATCCGGGAATAACCCGGGGTTGGTCTTGCCACGATTGAACAAGGTCACTGCGTGGCCGCGCGCACGCGCGGCATTGACGATCTGCGGTCCGAGGAAACTGGTGCCACCGAGGATGAGTATGCGCAGCGGCCCGCCGTCGCCGCCCGAGACCCGGCCGGCAAGCGCACTGGCGACCGCAAGGCCCACGCCTGCACCGATGAATTGGCGTCTGTTGACCAATCTACTCCTCCCCGCCGCGCGGATCCTGGTGGGATTGCGGAACAGCCTCCACCAGATCCGGGCGTACCAGCTCGCCACCCTGGGTATAGAACCACTCGATGTCCCCGAGGGCATCGAGATCGGCCTGCGCATCGTCGGCGGAGCGGAGGTAAAGGGGCCGATCCCCGTCGAGGAACATCAGGAACCAGCTGCCCGGGGTGACCACAAGGTCGCAGGGGATCCAGTAACCATCGACGGTCAGACGCCGCGACCGGATCTGCTTCCAGCCCTCGCGGACGTCGAATTGATAGGTCGGCAGCGAACTGCGGTCGTCGCCATCCGCTCCCTCAAAGGTCAGGTCCATCTGGGTCAACACACGCGCGATCACGATGGTCTCGGCCTGGAGCGCGAGGACCTTACGCGCAATGCTGTCGTAGGGCTGGTCCTGGAGTACCGGATGCACCGGCGCATCCGGGTTACACGCGGCCGCGCTGCCTGCGGCCAGCGCCAGCCCGGCGGTCAACAACGCTGCGGCGCGGACAGCAATCAGCTTTCGGTCTCATCGTCGTCATCCGCCGCGGGTTTCTTCAGCGTCGGATCCAGCCTGATGAGACGACTGGAAACCTGCTGCTTCCCGTCCGCGTCCGGTTTGCCGTCCTGCATGATCTCGCGCAACAGCGCTTCGTCCAACACCACCGTCTCTGTGTCCTTTTCAGACATAGGTCTCTGCTCCCTGCCCCGGGTCGTGTCGCCGGCTAGCGGCGGGTCACCGACCAGTAGCCGATACGCCCATTGAAATTGAGGATGCGGCGGGAGGTCAGCGCAAAAGCCGAGTAGTCTTCGGCTTCGAACTCCTCCACGACCTCGCCGGCCTTGAGCGGCAGCGGCACCCATGATGCAGTGTAGACGCTGTAGCCGATAAACCGCTTGTTGGTCAGAAATGCCGCCACCGCATTGTCCGTACGCTGCTGCAGAATCTCCTCCCGGGCCGAGAGGTCGAACTCGTCGGTACGGCTGAAGAGGATATTGGACGCGGATATCCGCCCCGGCTCCGTCACTACATACAGCAGACGTGCCGGCCGTTCCTGATCGGCACCGGCAGGCGCCGCCAGCAACGCTGCAAACACCGCTATCGCTACCAGCGCGAGACACTGCTGCAGCCTGCCGCCTGACCTTGTCGGAATACCACACATGGTTCGGATGTTAACCGAGAAGCGCGCCAGGCAGAGAAAAAAACGCCGGCTTGCGCCGGCGTTACCAAAGGTGGGGTCAGGAAGGGGTCCGGTTCAGCCGCACTTGGAATCGCCACAATTCAGACAGGTCATGCACCCGTCCATGAGCACCGCGGCGGCATGGTTACATTTGGCGCAAAGCTGAGCGCCTTCAGGGAACGGGCTTTCCGCAAACGCGTCCTGCTGTCTCGACTCAGCCTCGAATTGCGCGCGTTTGTCGTCGATCAGCTGCTGCCGGCTCTGGTCGACGCCGAGCTTCTTCATCAGACCGATGCCGATCAGATGTTTCTCGACCACGTCCCCGATCTCGGCCACCAGCGACGGCATGAACTTGCCGCCGGGTTTCCAGTATCCGCCGCGCGGGTCGAATACCGCCTTCAATTCCTCGACCAGAAAGGCGACATCGCCGCCCTTGCGGAATACAGCCGACATCAGGCGCGTCAGCGCGACGATCCACTGGTGATGATCCAGATTCTTGCAGTTGATAAAGATCTCGAAGGGCCGGCGGCTCTCATGCCTGGTGCCCAGGTTGAGCACGATGTCATTGATGGTCACGTACATCGCATGCTCCTCGATCGGAGGCTTGACCTTGTACGTGGTGCCGAGCAGTTGCTCCGGGCGTTCGAGCCTCTCGTGCATGCGCACGACATTGCTCTCCGCGCTCTTCGGCGCAGCTGCTTTCTTCTCTTCTTCCGGACGGGCTACCGTGTAACCCACTATCTTGTTGCCAATCTTGGTCGCAGACATGTTGCTGATTCTCTCCGCTGTGGCCGCGCGCGCTTCGTCGCAGGCAGCCGTCAAAACTTGCCGTAGTAGCCTTCCTTGAGCGCGTCATAGAGGTTAGCGGCGGAATGGGTCTCGCCTTCGTATTCGACCTCTTCGTCGCCGCGCAACTCCACCGTGCTGCCATCGTCAAGGGTGAACACGTAGGTGGTGTTCTGCAGATCTTTCTCCTTGACCAGCACGCCCTGGAATGCCTCGGGATTGAAGCGGAACGTCGTGCATCCCTTCAAACCCTGATCGTAGGCATACATGTAGATGTTCTTGAAATTCCCGTACTCGAAATCCGTGGGCACGTTTGCGGTCTTGGAAATCGAAGAGTCGACCCATTTTTGCGCCGCAGCCTGGATATCCACATGCTGGTCCGGAGTGACGTCATCGGCGGTGATGAAGTACTCGGGCAAACGTGCGCTGTCCTCATCGGCGTCAGGTGCCGCTTCCGGATTGACCATGGACCGGTAGGCCAGCAACTCGAAGGAGAACACGTCGACTTTCTCTTTGGCCTTGCGCCCCTCGCGGATGACGTTGCGGAAATAGTGATGCGCGAAACTCGGCTCGATGCCGTTGCTGGCGTTGTTGGCCAGCGACAGCGAGATCGTTCCGGTCGGCGCGATGGAGCTGTGGTGGGTAAAACGTGCGCCCACCTCGGCAAGCTTCGCCACCAGCTCGGGCGCCTCCTCGGCCACGCGCTGCATATAGCGGCTATAGCGCGCATGCAGGATACGTCCAGGCACCTTGTCGCCGGCGCGCAGGCCATCGCGGCGCATCTCCGGCCGCTTGCGCAACATGGCCTCGGTGATCTCGAACTCCCGGTTCATGATCGGCGCCGGGCCTTTTTCCTCGGACAGCTCGAGCGCGGCTTCCCAGCCAGCCATCGCCAGCTCGCGGGCGACACGCTCGGTGAACTCGACCGCGGCCTTGGAGCCATACTTCTTGCGCAACATGGTCAGCGTCGAACCCAGACCGAGGAAGCCCATACCATGGCGGCGCTTCTCGAAAATCTCGTGGCGCTGCCGTTCCAGTGGCAGACCGTTGATCTCCACCACGTTGTCGAGCATACGGGTGAATACCTTCACCACATCGCGGAATTGGTCCCAGTCGAAGCGGGCCTCTTCGGCGAATGCATCCACCACGAAACGCGTCAGGTTGACCGAGCCGAGCAGGCAGGATCCATACGGCGGCAGCGGCTGTTCACCGCATGGGTTGGTGGCGCGGATATTCTCGCAGAACCAGTTGTTGTTCAGTTCGTTGACGCGGTCGATCAGGACGAAGCCTGGCTCGGCGAAATCGTAGGTCGAGGACATGATCGAGTCCCAGACCCTGCGCGCCGGCAGTGTCTTGTAGATGCGGCACGCCGTCAGCCCGGCTTCGCTGCAAACGTAGCCGTCGGTGAGCGGCCATTCCCGCCACACGAACTGCTCCGGATCTTCCAGATCCAGCTTCTCGTCCTCTACCTCCTGGCGCAGGACCGGGAATGCCAGCTGCCAGGGCTTGTCGTTCTTCACCGCGGCCATGAATTCGTCAGTGATCAGCAGCGACAGATTGAACTGGCGCAGACGCCCGTCCTCGCGCTTGGCGCGGATGAATTCGAGCACGTCAGGATGACCGATATCGAAGGTGCCCATCTGGGCGCCGCGGCGTCCCCCGGCCGAGGACACGGTAAAACACATCTTGTCGTAGATATCCATAAACGACAGCGGTCCAGACGTGTAGGCGCCGGCCCCCGAGACATAGGCGCCACGAGGGCGCAGCGTCGAGAACTCATAGCCGATACCACAGCCGGCCTTGAGCGTCAGACCCGCCTCGTGGACCTTGCCCAGGATGTCATTCATCGAGTCCTGGATGGCCCCGGACACCGTGCAGTTGATGGTCGAGGTGGCCGGCTTGTAGGCCAGCGCGCCAGCGTTGGACATGATCCGGCCCGCCGGGATAGCGCCATTGCGCAGCGCCCAGACAAATCGTTCGGCCCAATGCTCGCGCTTGGCCTCCTCTTCGACATCGGCCAATGCCCGGGCGACACGCTGATAGGTGTCATCCATGGTCTCGTCGATGACGGTGCCATCCTTGGCGACAAGGCGGTATTTCTTCTCCCAGATGTCAGCCGATGCGGGCTGAAACGGGATTTGTGCGACTGTGGATGCGCTGATCATTTCCTTAAGCGCTGTTTTCATGACTGACGTCATCCCCCATATGGATTCTTATAGCTGTTTTAGCCGTTCGTGGTGGTCAAAGGGGACTCTACGGGCCCCTTGTAAAAAGGACTCGCGGGCAAGCCCCGGAACTGGTTCCGACTCAAAAGCGGGACTTCCGGCGATCCACCGGACAGACACAACATGTAGTGAGAAGGGACTTGTAGATTATGTCCACTTACGGTCTCTGTCAAGACCCGCAGGTAAATTCTTGGTCTATTTTTTATCCATGAAAAACAATGCTATACGAAATACTCCAAGAAATTGTTGAGATTTTTTTCCGGGATCCCGGAAAAAACCCTTCAATGCTGCACCACAAGATGTAGTGGATCGCACAATAGCCTGTTTTTACCGCTTTCGGCGCCGAAAAACCTCGCCCGCAAGCTGCGGGTCTGGCGCGGATCGGCCCTTGAAATGGTCATGGGCGTCCCTATCTAGAGGGCATCGCGGTGACAAACGTCACCTGGTTGAAACAGCAGACGCTGGAGGATGTAACGATGCTTGTCAGACAAGATCCCTGGTACGTGATGAACCGCCTTCAGGGCGATATCGACCGGCTTCTCGAGGGCCGCCTGCGCGGATTGGACCGCGGGCTGGACGATACCAGTGCCGGTGCGGTCGCCGACTGGACACCTGCCGTTGATATCCAGGAGGAAAAGGATCGCTTCCTGCTCGAGGCCGACATCCCCGGGATCAAACCCGAGGATATCGAGATCACGATGGAAGACGGCGTTTTGACCCTGAACGGACGGCGCCAGACCCGTGCGCTGGAGGATGGCGACAGTTTCCGGCGGGTCGAACGGGTCTCAGGCGCCTTTTATCGCCGCTTCACGCTCCCGGATACCGCGGATTCCGAGGCGATCGAGGCGCACTTTAATCACGGCGTGCTCGAAGTCAGCATCCCCAAGCTGCCAAAGGTTCAGCCACGCCGGATCGACGTCAAGGTAAGCTAGGAGAGGCGACAGCCTGCGACCTTATTGGCGGCTGCGGCATCCATCGGTTCGGGGGCGGACGAAAATTTTTGTCCGCCCCGTTTTGCTGCCCCGTTTGTGGGGCGCGTAGTTCCCGCCGGCTCACCGGCGCAAACACGAAGGTTTGCTTCATGAAGAATTCCCCATCGAGATATGCCCTCGGTCTTTGCCTGGCCTTGTCGCTGGCAGTGACGGCGCAGGCCGCCCTGCCGGTCAGCGTCGAAGGCGCAGAGATGCCGACCCTGGCCCCGATGATCGAGCGGGCCGCCCCGGCGGTGGTCAACATCGCCACCAGTGGTAGCGTGGAAGTGCAGAGCTTTCGCAATCCGTTTATGGATGATCCTTTCTTCCGTCGTTTCTTCGAGGGCGCGCCGGACCAGCCGCAGCGGCGCAATACCCAAAGCGCCGGTTCCGGCGTCGTAGTCGATGCCAGGCGTGGTTACGTCGTCACCAACGCGCACGTGATCGAGAATGCGGAAGAGATCACGGTCACGCTGCAGGACGACCGGACTTTTAGCGCGGAAGTTATCGGCACCGATCCTGCATCTGATATCGCGGTGATCAAGATCGAACCCGACGACCTCGCCGAGATTCCGTTTTCCGACTCCGAGCAGGCCCGGGTGGGCGACTTCGTGGTCGCGATCGGCAACCCGTTTGGTCTCGGTCACACGGTGACCTCGGGCATCATCAGCGCCCTGGGCCGCTCCGGGCTCAACCCGAACGGTTACGAAGACTTTATTCAGACCGATGCGTCGATCAATCCCGGCAATTCCGGCGGCGCACTGGTCAACCTGCGTGGCGAACTGGTCGGGGTCAACTCCGCCATCCTGACCCGCAGCGGTGGCAACATCGGCATCGGCTTCGCCATCCCGACCAATATGATCAAGTCGGTGATGGATCAGCTGCTGGAGTTCGGCGAAGTCCGTCGCGGACTGCTCGGCGTCAACATCTATACCGTAACGCCAGACATCGCCAAGGCTTACGGCGTCGACGAGATCAGCGGCGCGCTGGTGTCACAGGTCATGCCTGGCTCGGCTGCTGAACAGGCGGGTGTAGAGGCCGGAGACATCGTGATCCAGGTCAACGACGAGAAGATCAAGAGCGCCAGCGAGCTGCGTAACGCCATCGGGCTGCAGCGCGCCGGTTCCAAGGTCAGGCTCCAGCTGGTACGTGATGGCAAGACGCGCAATGTGACCGCGGTCCTGGGCGAGACGGCGGTCCAGGCCGAACCGGTCACCGCAGTCGAGATACACCAGGGTCTGGCCGGCGCCGAGCTGACCGACGCCGATCCCAACGATCCCGATTCGGGTGGCATGGAGGGCGTGTTGGTGAGCGCCGTCGCCGAAGGCAGTCCGGCGGCCCAGCGCGGACTGCGTCCCGGTGACGTCATCATCGCGGTCAATCGGCGGCGCGTGGATGGAGTGGATGCATTACGCGAAGTTGCAGAAGGCAGCCAGTCGCTGCTGCTGAACATACGTCGTGGCAGCACCGCATTGCTGTTGCCGATCCGCTGATCACGCAATCCAGATTTCTACGCTTGAGCGCGGGCCGGAAACGGCCCGCGTTTTTTTATCCGGCCAGCATGCGCAGACCCACGACGATTAGCAGCAGTGCGAATGCGCGGCGCAGCTGCGTCACCGGCAGGCTGTGCGCCAGTCGCGCGCCCAGTGGCGCGGTAAGAACGCTCGCCAGTGAGATGCCGACGACCGCTGGCCAGTAGATATAGCCGCTGGCCCACGTCACCGGCTGCGCCAGATCGAGACCGGTCAAAACGAAGCCAGTCGCCCCCGCCAGTGCTACCGGCATGGTGCAGGCCGCTGCGGTTCCGACCGCCGTGCGCAGCGGCACTGTGCGCCATACGAGGAACGGGACGGTCAATACGCCGCCGCCGATGCCGGCCAGCGCCGAGACGGTGCCGATCACCGTCCCGGCGCCGAGAAACCCCGTCCAGCCCGGTAGCGGCCTGGACGCCCGGGGCCGGTGTCCAATCACCATATAGAGGGCGATCGCCACGACAAAGGCGCCGAAGGTCGCCTCCAGCAATCGGTTGTTCATGGCATCGGCCAGCGCAGCGCCAAACAGACCACCGGAGACGATCCCCGGGACCAGCCGCCGCACGGCCGGCCACAGCACGGCACCGCGGCGATGGTGGGCCCACATCGAGGAAACTGCGGTGAACACGATCACCGCCAACGAAGAACCGATGGCAAAATGCATCCGGGCCTGGGCCGGGATACCCAGGGCAAAGGCGGCAAAGAACAGGTTGAGCGCCGGCACGATGACCAGACCGCCGCCGATGCCGAACAGACCGGCCAGCAGCCCGGACACAGCGCCGATGAGCGGGAACAGCAGGATCGGCGACCACAGCTCGACCATAGGCTCAGACGCCTGCCGGCGCTCCCGACGAGACTGGCCGCCAGACGAAACTGCCGATTGCAGCCGGCTCGCTCCACGCCATAATGAACTTCCTCGACCTGGCCCGGCACTAAGCTAGCAGATTTACCTCGGTCACAGTCTCTATCATGCGCGCCCATATCCTGACTTTATTGCTTGTGTGTCCTGTGTCGCTCGCGGCAGCTGCGGCCACGGTCACAGACCGGCTCCTGCTCCAGCGGGAAGCATTCATTGCCGCCCGTCCCGCGGCAGAGGCCGGCCGCTGGGCTGACGTGGAACCGTTCCTGGGCATACTCGAGGATTACCCGCTGGTGCCGGACCTGCGGGCGGCCTGGTTGCGCAAACGCCTGAGCGAGACCACAGACGGGGAGACCCGCGCGTTCCTCGACCGCTATCCGGATCTGGGCTTTGCGCGTGGCTTGCGACTCGCCTGGGCGCGCTCGCTGGCCGAACGGCGCCAATGGGAACGCTACCTGGCGCTCTATGACGACTACTACGCGGACAAACAGGACACAGAACTCGATTGCCTCGCGCTAAGAGCGCGTCTCAATACCGGGCGCAGCAAGAACGTGGCAGATGCGGCGCTGTCGATCTGGCTGCACCCCTACAGCCGCCCGGGCGAATGCGATCCGGTGTTCGCCTATCTGCTGGATGGGGGATGGATCACCGACACGCGTCGACGCGAGCGTATCGATCTCGCGCTGCAGGCGGGCCAGATACAGCTGGCCCGTTACCTGGCCAGACCGCTACCGCCCGCCGACCTGGCGCGGATCAATCAATGGGCAAAGATGCGTGCCAATCCGGATCGGGAACTGCAGCGGTCGCAGGCATTCGCCGCCACGGCCGCGGACCGGAAACTCCTCGACTACGGACTCAGACGGCTGGCGACGCTGGATCCCGAGGCAGCACAACAACGCTGGCGCGAGTTTGCGGACCGCGAGTCCGTCGGCCGCGGCTTCTCGTCCGACCAGCGGCTGGCGCTGGAACGACGGATTGCGCTGGGGCTGGCGCGGAATTTTCTTCCGGGCGGCCGCGAGGCCATAGAGCGTCAGGCCGAACGCGACGGGGATCCGATCGTCGCACAATGGCGAGTGCGGCTTGCGCTGCGGGATGGCGACTGGCCTGCCGTGCTCAAGGCCATCGAAGCGCTGCCAGGAGATGCGGACGATGACACCAGCTGGCAGTACTGGCAGGCCCGGGCGCTGGAAGCCACGAATGAGGCGGAGACCGCGGCGGCGCAATTCCGTTCGTTGTCTGCGGTCAGGGATTTTTATGGTTTCCTCGCCGCCGACCGGCTGGATCTGCCCTACACCTGGTCCGACCAGCCGATCCCGGCCGATGAAGCATTGATCGAGGAACTCGCGACGCGCCCGGAATTCCTGCGTCTCAGAGAGCTCTTTATGACCGGCTTGTACAGCCGCGGCCGCGCCGAGTGGGCTGCCGCCGTCGATGGCCTGCCTCCGGCGTCGCGGCCCCAGGCGGCGGTCCTGGCACAGCGCTGGGGCTGGTATTCGAGCGCGATCTCGACGGCTGCCCGCAGCGGTCAGGGCAACGACCTGATGCTGCGCTATCCGCTGCCCTGGCGCGATGATTTCGTGCGCCTGAGCCAGATCGCGCGTATCGACCCGACGCTGGCCTACGGCGTCGCCCGCAGCGAGAGCCTGTTTATGCCTGATGTGGCCTCAGCGGCTGGCGCCATCGGCCTGATGCAGCTGATGCCGGGCACCGGCAAGGAGACCGCGGCAGCGGCGCGAATCCCCTGGCGCGGCTGGCACAGCCTGACCGACCCGCAGACCAACATCACCCTGGGGACGCAATATCTGGCCAAAATGCTGGCGCGCTTTGGTGACAACCCGGTGCTGGCAACCGCCGCTTATAACGCCGGCCCAAACCGGGTCAAACGCTGGCTGCCGCGGGACGGGGCCATGCCCGCCGATGTCTGGATCGACTCCATCCCGTTTCGCGAGACCCGCAGATACGTCCGTCGCGTGCTCGCCAGCGACGTCGTCTTTGACTGGCGCATGAACGGCGAGCCGCGACCGCTTTCCGCCCGTATGCCGCCGGTGCTGGCGGATCCGGACTAAGGCGCGATCGCGCAAACGCCAGCTGGACTATAATCCCGCCCCCGCCACCCGGTGGCTCCGGCGACGTGACACGCTGCAAATGCGCAAGACCCTCCCACGGCTTTCCATCTTCGTACTGGGCGGCACCGGCTTCGTCGGCAGGCATCTTTGTGCCCGCCTGGTCCGGGCCGGCCACGATGTCACGGTGCTGACCCGCTCCCGCGCACGGCATCGCGATCTGCTGGTGTTGCCCACACTGCGGCTGGTGGAAGGTGACCCCTATGATGCGGCGGCGTTGGCCAAGCTGATCAGCGGCTGTCATGCGGTGGTCAATCTGGTCGGCATCGCCAACGAGCCTGGCCGGGACGGCAGCGGTTTTTACCGCGCCCACGTCGACCTCGCGCAACAGCTCGTCGCTGCCTGCGAGACGGCCGGGGTCAGACGCCTGATCCAGTTCAGCACGCTCAAGGCCGGCCCGGACGGCCCGAGTCATTTCTTGCGTACCAAGGGTGAAGCCGAGCAGATCGTGCGGGCCAGCGCGCTCGACTGGACGATCCTGCAGCCATCGGTCGTGTTCGGTCCGCAGGACAGGATCATCATGCGGCTGGCGCGGTTGGCGCGCCGCCTGCCGGCTCTGCCGCTGGCTCGGGCGAACGCGCGCCTGGCGCCGGTGTTCGTCGGCGATGTGGCAGAAGCGATCCTGCGCGTGTTGCGCAGCCGCGCGGCCATCGGCAAGACCTACCAGCTGTGCGGCCCCCGGGTCTTCTCGATGCGGGAGTTGGCGCAGCTGGTGATACAGGCCTCGGGCAAGCCCGGTCTGATCGTCCCGCTCTCACCGAGTACCGCGAAACTGCTGTCCCGGCTGCTGGATTTCCTCCCCAACAAGCCGTTCTCTACCGACAATTATCTGACGCTTTCAGTCCACAGCATCTGCGACAGCTCGGCGCCTGGACTGCGTGATCTGGGCGTACGGCCGACCGCGCTGGAGCCCACCCTGCGCCGGATTTTGGGGCGCCGGCCGGAGCGTTATCCGGCGCCCGGATCCGAAGCCTGAGGCGACGGCGGCTCGGGAGAGATGGCCAGCCTTGCTTCCAGCTCGGTTTGCCGCTGCCCGGGCGCAGCGGCCGCCAGTTCGTCACAGGCGGCAAAGAACGCGCGGAAGTCTTCGCCCTGCTCTCTGAACAGGGCGCGGAATGCGGGCACCAGCCGGCCGTAGGTCGCAACCGGCACCAGTCGCGCGTTGTTCAAGGGCGTCTCAAACCAGCGGTCATAGCCGCTAAAACCATCCCAGCTGCGTTTTAGCGCCTGGTAGCGTTCGCGGAGGGCAGCGAATTCATCCGCTTTTGACTGCCGCATCTGTGCGGGATCCTGCTCGCTCCGATACAGCTCAGCCAGACGCTCACGGGTGTCGGCCAACAACAGATTGAATGCGCTGGCGCGCTCGCGCCCGGCCGTATACGCGGCCAGCCCCGCGGCATCCCCCCGCGTCGCGAACCACCGCTCCATGGCCAGCACCTCGACCGCGGTTGCGAAGCCCTCGTTAAAGGCGGAATCGTCTTTGACGTAGAGCCGTTGATGAGCCAGCTCATGGAACAGGATCGCCACCAGCTGAGTGTCATCCCAGGCCATCATGGTGCTCAACACCGGGTCGTCGAAGCGGCCCAGGGTCGAATAAGCCGCGGCGCCGCCGACATGCACGTCCCAGTCCTTGCCGGCAAGCTTCGCCGCATACGCGTCCGCGCGTTGTTGACTGAAATAACCCCGGTAGACCACGCAACCCGCGACCGGGAAGCACCACTGTCTGGGCTCGACCGAGAATTCGGGCGCCGCGAATACGTTCCAGACCACGTAATCTCGCTCCAGCGCAACGTAGGTGGTGTAGCTGTTGTTGTTCGGCAGCGCGAGTTCGATGGAGGCGAATCTGCGTGCCTCCTGCACCAGCCCGAGTCGCCCGCGCAACACGGGGTCAGTGTCGGGATCGACCATCAATTCGTCGATCGGCTCCCGTTTGGACATCAGGTCCATATGGCCGCGGACTGCCTGACCATAAAAACCGCCGCAACCCAGACAGCTGATCACAGCGGACATCATCGCGATAGATAGCAGCGTACGCACGGGCGCAACATTATCACGCCGTCAGGCGCTGCCGCCGCGGTAGAATCGCGCCATGGAGATTTTCCTGGTCGGCGGCGCGGTGCGCGATGAACTCCTCGGGCGCGAGCCCAGAGAGCGGGACTGGGTCGTCGTCGGTGCCAGCGCCGAGACGATGACCGGACTCGGCTATCGTCGCGTGGGCCGCGACTTCCCGGTGTTCCTGCACCCGGACAGCAACGAGGAATACGCCCTCGCCCGCACCGAACGCAAGACCGCGCCGGGTTACCGCGGCTTTGTCGTCCACGCGGCCCCGGAGGTCACCCTCGAAGAGGATCTGCGGCGCCGCGACCTGACCATCAACGCGATGGCGCGGGATGCTGACGGCCAGGTGATCGATCCCTACGGCGGCCGGGCCGATCTGGACCAGCGACTGCTTCGACATGTGTCACCGGCCTTCGCGGAAGACCCGGTGCGCATCCTCCGGGTCGCCCGCTTCGCGGCCCGTCTGGCTGGAGACGGGTTCCAGGTTGCGCCCGAGACCCTGGCGCTGATGAGAGAGATGGTGGCGGCCGGCGAGGTCGACGCTCTGGTCCCGGAACGTGTATGGCAGGAGACCGATCGCGCGCTGGGTGAAGCGCAGCCATCTGCGTTCTTTATGGTGCTGCGGGACGCGGGTGCCCTGGCCCGGGTGTTTCCGGAGATCGACCGGCTGTTCGGCGTGCCACAGCCGGAACGCTGGCACCCGGAGATCGACACCGGCGTGCACACTCTGATGGTGCTGGAGCAGGCGGCGCGCCTGAGTCCGGACAAGGCGATCCGTTTCGCAGCGCTGGTCCATGACCTGGGCAAAGCCACTACACCGGCACGCTTGTTGCCGGCCCATCACGGCCATGGCGAGCGTGGCGAGCGGATCATCCGCGAGCTGGCCGAGCGGCTACGCATTCCAACCGCGTATCGCGATCTGGCGATGCTGGTATCCCGCTATCACTGTCTGGCGCATCGGGCGGCTGAGCTGCGTGCCGGCACCGTGCTGGATCTGTTGCAGCGGCTGGATGCGTTCCGGCGGCCTGAACGGTTCGAGGCGTTTTTGACCGCCTGCGAGGCGGATATGCGGGGCCGCACCGGCTTTGAGCAACGCCCCTATCCCCAGGCGCGGATGCTGCGCGACGCACTGAACGCGGCCGCCGCGGTGCAGCCGAACAGCGGCACAGACCTGTCCGGAGAGGACATCGGCCGCCGGCTGCGCGAGGATCGGCTGCAGGCCATCGCTGCGCAGCGTCGCCACGACGCCGAGACGGCGGCTCAGCCGAAGGCGTAGACGATCAGCGCAGCGACCAGCAAACGGTAGACGGCGAACGGCCACATGCCAATCTGGCCAAGAAAGCGCAGAAAATAGCGTATGGTCAGATAGGCCACTGCGGCCGAGACCAGCATGCCGATACCCATGGCCAGCCAGTCTGGCGACACCGGTGCTTGCAGCAGGCGGATAGTCTCCAGCAGCGACGCGGCCAGGATCACCGGCACCGCGAGCAGAAAGGAAAATCGCGCAGAGGCCTCGCGATCCAGCCCAAGCAGCAGACCTGCGGTCATCGTGATGCCGGACCGGGAAGTGCCCGGCACCAGCGCCAACGCCTGCGACAAGCCGATGATCAACACATCCGACCAGCCCAGTGAGTACTCATTCCGATTGCGACGACCTCTGACATCGGCCAGCCACAGTAAGACACCAAAGCCGGCGGTGGTCGAGGCCACCAGCAGCGGCGAACGCATCGCCGTCTCCGCCATATCAGCGAGCAAAAAGCCGGCCACGGCGACCGGCACCGTGCCCCAGATCACTGCCCAGGCCAGACGGGAGTCT
>CAMYOC010000031.1 GCA_947259915.1 uncultured Gammaproteobacteria bacterium | reverse complement strand
AGAAGATTACGGCGGAAAAAACTACTCATGTTGGGATCCGGAAGGTCACCTCTGGAGCTTCGGCAGCTACAACCCATGGACAGACAGTTCTGACTGATAAGAATTCGATTTTACTATAGCGGATGAGCGGCTGCTTCTGGCCGTTTCCAGCCGCCCAGGTGATAAATTGTCGACTGGTTGAATCCGCAACCGTTCGCTGTCAGTCGTATCGAATAAGCAGAACGACTGCCTGCGGTGCGAGTGGACGCTAAGGATGCGGCTGCGTCTGACACTGCCCCTAAACTACAGACGGGGTCTGATTTGGACCGAGGACGGACCGTCCGTATCAAGACCATTGTGCTAAAAGGCCCCGCCACTGGCGGGGCCTTCAGCATCCTGAACTCGGGCAAGCCTAGTAGACGTCGTAGCCCCGTCGCGAGACGTTGATGTTGCACTCGCTGAATCTCGCCGCCAGTTTGCCGGCCACGGTGTTCGGATCGACCAATTCGTCCCGCCACGTGTCCCAGGCCTTGCCGTATGCAGCGGCACTCGCGGATCTGCCGACCCAATAGATCGTCTTCAGATCGTCGCTCTGGATCGGCACTATCAGCTCCGCCTTGTAACCGTAGTTCTTGCCCCACTTCTCGTTGAAGTCGTTCTTGATCTCCACGTACTGCTTCATTGAGCAGCCGTCCTTGAGTTCGACCTGAATCACGTCCAGATGGTCTGCAAACGAGGTCAGCGGCAGCAGTAACATCGCGGCGCATAGTGTCATTCTCATTATCGTCTTCCCCTTTTTATGGATTTACGACTCAGGGCGCCTGATGCACTGCACCTGACACGTCCACATTTCCATAGCCCGCTTCCCTGAATCGACTCCGAGTCTACTCCATGAAGACCCGCCGTGGCGCGGCAGCATTCGGGCTCAGGCCAGCCGGAACGCGGCGAACACCGCGGAGTTTAGGGACAGTGACCGCAAGCTCTGCGACTCAGGTCAACACCACGATCTTGCCGATCTGCTGATTCGATTCCATGTAGCGATGCGCTTCGACGATTTCATCGAGCGCAAACGTGCGCGCGACGATCGGTTTGAAATTGCCGGCGGCAAGACCGTCGTAGACAAACTGCTTCGCCCACCCCATGCGCTCGGGATCGCCGGTGATCTCGAACAGCGTATAACCCTGAATCGACAAGCCCTTGCCCAGCGCTTCCATCAGCGGGTATGGCGTCGGCGCCGGCGCCAATGCGCCATAGACAAAGATCGTGCCGCCCCTGGCCGTGGCCTGCGCCAGCGCGGTGAGCATCGGTCCCGCCACCGGGTCGAACACGAGGTTGGCCCCGTTGCCGGCAGTAATCTCCATCACCCGCTCCGCCAGGTTCTCCTCATCGGTGACGATCACGTGATCCGCGCCGGCATCGAGCAAAGTCTGTTTCTTGCCCGCGCCGCGTGTGGTGGCGATGGCGGTAGCCTTCGCCGCCTTTACGATCTGGATCGCAGCGAGACCGACACTGCTGCTCGCCGCCGGGATCAGCACCACGTCACCTTGCTTGAGCTTGCCGTAGTACACGAGCGCGCCATAAGCGGTCATGTACTGCATCCAGATGGACGTGCCTTCGGCCGGTGACAGGTTTTCAGGGTACGGGGCTACCGCCTGTGCCGGGACGATCGCGCTCTCGCCGTAGACGCCATACTGGACCATCGAAAACGCCGGGATCGTGCTCACCCGGTCACCGACACTCAGATCCTCCACACCGGATCCCAATGCATCGACCACCCCCGATGCCTCGTACCCCAGTCTGGATGGAAACGTCGGTTGCTCGAGATATTGCCCTCTGCGGAACATTACCTCGGCCCGGTTCAAACCGATCGCCGCCACCTTGATCCGCACCTCACCGGCACCGGGTTGACGGTCCGGCTGGTCTTCGATCTTCAGCACATCGGCATCGCCGGTTTCGTGGAACACAACCTGTTTGGGCATCTCGCTCTCTCCTTGATCAAACCGGGTCAGAGGCCGGTTTCTTCGCTGTTCGCCCTCGAATATACGTGACATCAACGAGAGCCGGCGACCTGTCTTCGTATCCTCGACAGGATCGGTTTTTTACCCCTGTTCGGCCTCGGACGATCTCAGACTATGACCATCCCGCCCCACACCAGAAACCCCACGCCGCTCAGCGATCCCAACCAGTGCCCCGCGGGCACGATCTTCTCCAGCAGCACCAGTACGGCCAGGCCGACGATCCAGTACAGGTTCATCACCCCGCCGTAGAACAGCAGTCCCATCACCACCCAGCAGCAGCCAACGCAAAAAGCGCCGTGTTCGAGACCCATGCGCAGCGCGCCGCCGGGGCCAGGACGCCAGTGTTGGCTGATGAATTCGACCGGTCCGCGGCAATGACGCAAACACGCATGCTTTAACGGCGTGAGCTGGTAGATGCCGGCTGCGATCAGGATGCCGCCGCTGAGCCAGCGGTTGGCGCTGGCCATCGCCATGCTCAGCCAGCCGGCCTGCTCAAACCACCACTGCAACAGGGTCGCCGCCAGACTGAATCCGCCCCAGGCGATCAGATAACCGGAAGCGAAAATTGTCGTTGGCACCCAGGGCGCACCCTGTTCGCGACTGCGTCGGTTGACCAGCGCGAACAGCAGGATCATCGGGGCCGCGCTGGGCAACATCATGGCGATCATCATGATCCACCACATAAAGAACATCAGCACCGCGTAGCCCGGCGACCAGTCCATGGGCATGACCATGTCCGGATCCATGCCGTCCATGTCCATATCCATGCCGGCCCCGGCCAGCAGCCAGACCCAGGCGAGTCCGGTGATTAACGCCAGCGCTGCGGCGGTGACCAGCCGGTCGTGGCGGACAACTGTCTCGATGGCGACGCTGGCGCGACCCGGCTCGGGCCCTATCTGTTTCTGAATGTCAGCCGACCGGGCCATGCGGCGTCATGTGCAGCATGCACAGATGGCCATGACCGTCCGTCCAATCCAGCGGGATCGGGCCCTGACCTCGGGTGCGGCTGCTGACGAATTCGGCTTCGCGGTATTCAAAACCGCCTGGCAGCGTCACCTTGGCCCGATGCGGCTCGCCGGACATCGGGTTGGTGATCGGCGCTGCCTTGGCGTCGATATAGCCGGGGACCGAGAATTCTCCGCTCCAGTTATCGAAGTCCGCCTCGAACAGGATCTGCGCCACCACCGGCTCGTGCACCTTGGTCAGCGTGGAAGCAAACACGCTGAACATGGTCGCACCCGGGACCGAGGTCTCCCCGGACAGGATCGCCAGCAGCGCCTCGCGCTGTGCATCCCCGGCGCGCTCATCAAGGATCAACAAGGCCTCGCCATTGCCTTCATGGATCGCCTTCGGCCAGGCAAACATCGCCGCCCAGTGCACGTCGTCGAGCGATACGTCACCGAAATGGCCCTCGTCGATACGCATCGCCACACCGGCGCGGCAGTTACCGTGCGTCGGCAGCGAGTTGAATTGACACGGACAGCCCCAGTTGCAGTTACAGGTAGAAATTTCCGGACCGCGGATGACCCAGTCGATAGTGCTCATGATGTTGCCTCCCCCAAAGCGTATGAGAATCAGTATAGGCACATCCGGGGAGATTGGAACGGAAATGTGGGTTGATCGGGTGCTGCATCGCAGTAGCCGGTGGCCTGTCGATCGCGCGGTATGAAATGGGAATTAGCGCCGCTGACTCGTCCAGCGTGAGCTCGACCGCCCGCGGCTAAACCGGTAAGAGCCGCTCATACGACTCTGACGAGCGCTGGTGCGATAGCTGCGGCCCGAACTCTGACTGCGACTCCCGGTATAGCCGCTGCTTTGGGCGGTCCCGCCGCTCTGGCTGCCGCGGTTTTGGGCGGCTGCGTAGGGGCTCGGCGCCCGGCCGCTGCCCTTGCTCGAAAACACCTCGCCTGATTGATCCTGCTGGCCAGTGTAAGTCGGCCGGTAGCCGCCACTCCCATCGCGGGGGCTCCTCACTGCGCCGGATTTCGCTCGAGCGCCAACGGCGCCATCGCTCCCTCTGCTGGTGACAATGCCGCGACCGCTGTGGGAGGACCCGCCGATCGCGGTGGCGCCGCGGCCGTAGTCGGCATAGGAACTGTATCCGCTGGGCCAGTTGCGGTAGGAGCTGGGCCACGGATACCCGTAGGCACGCGCGACGAGGGTATACGGATACGGGTAGTAGACCGGGTAGCCACCCCAGTCGTAATAGTCGGCGGCGACAAACAACCCGGCGGGTTTTCCATCCTTCGTTTCAGCGACGAACATATTCGAGTATCCGTGCACGAAGCCGTCGGCCGACACGCTGGTCTCGGTGTCATGCACCTCCACAAAGTTTGTTGGATCGGCTGACCCACTGGCCGGATCGGCGTAGATCCCGGCGGGGTCGGTTATCAGAGCCCCGCCGGATGGCGGGGTAATGGCGTCAGCTTCGACGCTGGCGGCGTCGGGTGTCACCGCACAGCCGAGCTGTCCGGAAAGCACCAGCGCTCCGGTCAATATGGCGGTCGGGCGAAAAAAGCAACGCATGGTTGTCCTGCGGTTGTTGGCTGATCGATATAGAAGTTATACACCCGATCTTGGGGACCGTGCACCCCGCTCCCCATGGTCTAGGCTTAACTAGCATCCAAAAAAACAAGAAGCCAGCCATGAACACCCAAACCCGGATCCACGAACCCCACAAGATCAAGACCGTCCGTCTGCTGCCCTTCCCCAGCCTCGACGAGCGCAAACAGGACCTGGCGAAAGCGCAGTTCAACGTATTCAACCTGCTGCCGTCGCAGATCACTTTCGACATGTGTTCGAACGCGATGAACGCGGTCAGCCAGGAGCAGCTCTCAGCGCAATTCCTCGGCGACGAAGCCTATGCCGGGGCGCGCAACTTCGAGCATCTGCAGCAGGCGGTGGCCGCGGTGTTCGGGCACTCCTATGTCTGCCCGGTGCACAACGGGCTCGGCGCGATGAAACTGGTGCTCGCCACGCTGGCCCCGCCCGACTCGATCGTGGCCACCAACCACCGCACCTGGCTGGACGTGCTCGAAGGCGGCGGCCTCAAGCCCAGGGACCTGCGTTTCCACGAGTCGAAGGTATTCACCGGTGACCTGGACATCCTCGAGCTCGACGAGGTCCTGAGCCAGGGCGGGGTGTCTCTCATCAATGTGCAGGCCTTTGCCGACGGCCAGCATCCGTTCAGCCTGTCCAACCTCAGGGCGGTGCGCGAGCTCGCCCGCCGCCACGACGTGCGGCTGGTGTGCAACGGCTCGCGGGTGATCGAGAACGCCTGGTACATACAACGCCACGAGCCCGGCTGGGCCACCCGCTCTATCGCCGAGATCGTGATGCAGATCGCCAAGACCTGCAACCTGTTCCAGGTCGACGGTGCCCAGGATCCCAAGTGCAACACCGGCGGCACCCTCAGCACCGACGACCCGGATGACTACGAGAAGCTGATGAATGCGGTGGTGGTCTACGAAGGTCTGCACACCTACGGCGGCATGGCCGGACGCACCATGGAGATGCTGGCACGGGGCCTGACTGAGATGTGCGACGAGGCCGAGGTCCACTGGGTGATGCAGCAGACCGAGCGCTTCACCCGACGGCTGCAGGAGGCCGGCGTGCCGATGGAACGCGGCTGCGACGGCGCCTATATCGAGACCGCGCTCTTTCTGCCCCACATTTCCGACCACACGCAGGACACCTTCTCCGCTGCCCTGTATCTGAGTGCCGGCGTGCGCGCCATCGCCCATGGACGGGTCGGGCGCGATGAACTCGTGCCGGTGCAGATCCCGCGTCTGGCGATGACCAACGAACAGCTCGACCAGGTGGCCGACGCCATCATCGATCTCTACCGGCAACGGGACAAGATCCCGTCGATGCGGCAAAGCGCGGCCGGGCATTGGCGCGACCAGATGGCCTACCACGGCGTGTTCCCGGATCTGGCGCCCTACGCCTTCGACACCTTCCCCTACGAGATCCACACGTTCGAACGGATCGGCAATCTGAGCCTCGGCGAGCGGGAGCAAGCGATCCGCACCGCCGGCTTTAACACCTTCCTGTTGCGCTCCGCCGACGTGACCATCGATCTGTTGACGGACTCCGGCACCTCGGCCATGAGCACCGACCAGTGGGCGGCGATGGATGCCACCCGGGCCACCGCCGGCAACAGTGCCGCCTACCAGAAGCTGGTGGCCAATCTTCAGGACATCACCGGTTACGAGCACATCATCCCGACCCACCAGGGCCGGGCCGCCGAACACATCCTCTCCAGCATCCTGATCCAGCCCGGCCAACTCGTGCCCGGCAACATGTACTTCACCACCACCAAACTGCACCAGGAACTGGCCGGCGGCGTGTTTGCCGACGTCATCGTCGACCAGGCCCACGACCCGGACAACGACTTCGAGTGGAAGGGCAACATCGACCTCGGCAAGCTCGAGGCGCTGGTGGACAAGCACGGTGCAGACAAGATCGCCTATGTGTCCTTCGAGCACTGCGTCAACATGGCCGGCGGCCAGCCCGCGAGCATGGACAATATGAAGGCGGTCTATGCGTACTGTCAGCGACTGGGTATCACGGTGATCTTCGACGCGACCCGCTGCGTGGAGAACGCGCGCATGATCCAGAGCCGCGATCCCCGTTACAAGGAGGTGAAGATCCGCGACATCCTGCGCGAGATGATGCTCTATGGCGACGGCTGCACGGTCAGCGGCAAAAAGGATTTTTTGATCAACATCGGCGGCATCCAGGCGTTCCGCGATAACGCGGATCTGGCCCGCCGCGCCCGCCACCTGTTACGGCTCTACGAAGGCAACGTCACCGACGGCGGCCTGGCCACCGCCGATGTGGCCGCGATGGCCCGCGGCGTCGAGGAGATGCTCGACGACCGCTATATCCGCTCGCGCGTGGCACAAACCAAAGCGCTGGGCCAGATGCTGATCGACGGCGGCGTGCCCATCGTGCGTCCGCCCGGCGGCCACGCGATCTTCCTCGACGCCAAACGCTTCCTGCCGCATATCGACCAGGACGCGTTCCCGGCACAGACCCTGGCCGCCGAGATCTATGTCGAGACCGGTGTGCGGACCATGGAACGCGGCAATGTGTCGAAAGGACGCAACCCCGAAACCGGCGAGAACTACCGCCCCGCGCTGGAGCTGGTGCGGCTGACGATCCCGCGACGCGTCTATACCAATGACCACATGCGCGGCGTGGCCGAGGGCATCATCCGGCTGTATCAAAGAAGAGATGAGATCCAGGGATTACGGTTTGTCTACGAGCCGGCGCAGCTGCGGTTTTTCCAGGCCAGATTTGAGCGGGAATAAGCCTGTTGGGGGACAGTGACCCTAATCCATGGTGTTTCGCTTGCCCGTCGCCGGTTGGCCCTGCTGCGGTGAGTTATGGTCACTGTGCCTAATCTTGAGCCTCGACAGCCTGCGACATTACGTCCCGCAGCAGGCCCGTATTGGCGGAATGACAACGGAGACTGGTGCCGGTCATAGCTTTAAAGAGGCTGGTGCCGACCGAAGCTCACATGACCAAGATTTCCTGAAGCTCGTCTGCTGCGAACAGGTCAGCATGGCGTTTTTCCACCGCTCGACCATACTTCCATTAGAGAGCCGATTTAGAGTGACTTAGCTGCCGGGAGCCGAACCGCATGGTACTAACAGACACGTGGCTAGTCGGGCTGGTCGCTCTATCGCCGTTTTCTCCGGCGAAAGGCTAGCCTGAAATCATAAACAGAGGGTCAATATGAAAAGTCGTCACAAGAAAGCACTATCCGCTTTGATGATCTGTGGTGCTATCGCTGTTGGTGGATGCGCATCTCAAACGTCCCATACACCAGTACCGCCAATGCCTTCATTTACAACAGATAGTCAGAAAGAGTGCGCCAGCGCATGCCAGGCCGTACATGCTTGCTGCACTCGTAGTTGCAGTGATGGGAGGAGCTGCACTCCTACTTGCAGTGCTGAGGAGGAAGCAGCCAAATCGGCATCCAGTCAAGCTGCATGTACAGATAACTGCGCCGTCTGTTTGGAGCAATGTTACGAAACATGTAAATAGTGCGAGCACGTCACCTGAAGGCTGGTGCCGGTCAAAGCGTTATAGCTTGTTTTGATTCCTGAGTTTGTGTGTGAGTCTGTGCATCGCGCGCGACAACGCAGGCTGGGCTCGATCAAAGCGTGGCGCTACGCGATAAGACCACCGGGGACATGGATCCGAGGTTTCCGCGACACTTCCGGCCTCCGAGGCAAGAGGCTACAGAAGCGCATCCCGACATTGAATCCGAATAATTTTTCCAAAAAACTATAAGGCTATGACCGGCACAAGAATCCCTTTAATGATTGCTTGCGGCCGCAAGCAGACCCGCACCCATCTGCCTGACCTGGCCGCATACTGCGCCGCAGCAGTCCGTCTGCTTCCGACCCGACGCAAACCCGTTCAACAGCGGGAAACGGCCAATTTTTTGACGGAGCGCGTCGCGACACGCCTGCGTCGTGCACGGCCTCAGCGAATTGTGAGCGATTAGTACATGAGAATGTGGGTGCTTTTGTTATCATCAGCAGGCACCTGTCCGCTTACCCGGTTCGCTACCCGACAGGGAGAAAGCGCTTGCAAAAACCGTCTGTTCCGCCCGATGAAACAGTCCGACTGCTGAGCCTCCATTCGCTGCGCATTTTGGACTCTGCACCCGAGGAACGCTTTGATCGGGTGACCGGGATGGCACAACGACTGTTCGGCGTCGACATCTGCCTTGTTAGCCTCGTCGACGCGGATCGCCAGTGGTTCAAATCAAGACAGGGGCTCGATGCCTGTGAGACCCCGAGAGAAGTCTCGTTCTGCGGCCACGCGATTTTGCAGGAGCGGGCCTTTGTCGTAGAGGATGCGCACGCCGATGAGCGTTTCGCCGACAATCCGCTCGTTACAGGCAACCCAAACGTGCGCTTTTACGCAGGCTATCCGGTGCATGGACCGGACGGTCGTCGCATCGGCACCCTATGCTTGATAGATAAGGAGCCGCGGAGCTTTTCGGAGAGCGAGGTGCTAACGCTCAAGGACTTTGCGGCGCTGGTCGACGATGAGCTGGCTTCTGCCGCGCAAATCAATGTCGATGAATTGACCAAAATAGCGAATCGACGCGGGTTTCAACAGGTCGCGCGCCATTTGTTGCCGCTATGTGAGCGAAACAACCTGGAGGTCGTAGTGCTCTTCTTCGATCTCGACGGCTTTAAAGCGCTTAACGACAAATTCGGGCATCAGGCAGGTGACGCGGCGTTACAGGCATTCGCCAAACTGTTGCTCAAGAGTTTTCGTAATTCCGACGTCGTCGCCCGCCTTGGCGGAGACGAGTTTGCTGTGATGATGGCGGGCGCGCGTGTCCTGGCCGATCGGTCGCTGTTGGGCATGCATGCGCTTGCCGAAACGATCAACGCGGACTTTAGCCAGCACCTAGGCTGGAGCGTAGGCCGGGTCAGGTACGATCCCGATCTTCACCATGGCATCGACGACTTGCTGCGCGACGCCGACGCGCAAATGTATGCGGACAAGACTGACAAGAAGAAAGAAGCGTGAGGCTGGTGCCGGTCATAGCGTTATAGCTTGTTTTGATTCCTGAGCCTGCGTGTGAGTCTGTGCATCGCGCGCGACAACGTAGGCTGGGCTCGATCAAAGCGTGGCGCTCCGCGATAAAACCACCGGGGACATGGATCCGAGGTTTCCGCGACACTTCCGGCCTCCGAGGCGTAGCGGTGGATATACAGCCACCGAGGCTAGAGGCTACAGAAACGCATCCGACATTGAATGCGACCATCTTGGCCAAAAAAGCTGTAAAGCTATGACCGGCACCAGAATTCTACAAAGGCATTTCGAGGCTTGGCGTCGTCCACACTGTCAGTGATCCATAGAGCGTGATCGCGATCAAAGTCAGGTGCAGTATCATTCGGACGCGTGCGTTGGGCGTGCCGTAGGTGAATATCGCGACAAATGCGAACACGCCGTTGACCAGCACCAGTTGCCAGAATTCGGGCTTCCAGAACATGATCCCGACACCAATCCAGCCCACCAGGTAAAGGGCGAGGAAGACCAGGCTGATACGGCCTCGGGTCTCGAAATCCTCCTTCAGTCCGCGCCCACCCAATGACGTCAGGGAATGTGGAAGAACCGTGGCGCCGCTCAGGAAAATAAAGATCGCCAACAGCAACATCAGGCCGTACACCGGCCAGGACCATTGGTCCATAAGTGAGTTGATCACGGCCAGGCCGAACCAGAACTGGACCTGGAAAAACAAAATAATGGCCGCTACCGAAAATGGAATCCAATGCAGGCTGATCTGCCTGTTTTCGCGGACAACGTAGGCCACCGACTGTAGTACCTGCGCTACACCGAGACCGACAATGAAGGAAAACGTTATTGTGAGAATCTCAAAGCCGGACACGAGTTCCTATCTCCAGGCGGTTGCGGATAGGAAGTATATGACACATGTTTGTGCAGTCGGCAGAAATTCCGATGCGCTCGCCTGTTTGGGCGAGGTCTTATCGCAAAATAAAAAACTATAATGCTATGACCGGCACCAGAATTGCTCACGCAAAAAGCCATAACGCTATGATCGGCTCCAGAATTCCTTGAAGCGGCGCCGAGGCCCCTATGGGCGGGTGTGTTGCGGCGCGAGCGGCAAGCCGCAGGCAGCACGCCCGACCAACATCTAGACTTCTAGTATGAGGGAGCTGGATAAACGACTCACGGCCCTGTCTCGTCACCTGGTAGAGCTACGCCGGGCGTTTCACGCACATCCGGAACTGGCGTTCCATGAGGTGGAAACTGCGGGGCGGATCACCGCGGAACTCGAACGGCTGGGTATCGATTTCGACTACCAGGGCCAGGGCCATGCGGTCATCGCCCACATCGAACCGCCCGGCACCGCCGGATTGCCGGCAGTGGCCCTGCGGGCGGAGATGGATGCCCTGCCCGGGCAGGAGACAACGGGCGCGGTTTACGCTTCCCGTTACGCAGACCGCATGCACGCCTGTGGTCACGGGGCCCATATGGCGATGGTCTGCGGTGCGGCGGCATTACTCGTCGGGGAGCCGCCTCCGGGACGGGTCAGGCTCATCTTCCAGCCGGCCGAGGAACGTGGCGGCGGCTCAAGGACGGCCATCCAGGACGGTGCGCTCGACGACGTGAGCGCGATCTTCGGCGGGCATGTCACCCACGAGTATGTGACCGGCCAGATCATGATCCGGGATGGCGATATCACCGCCCAATCCGATCGATTCTTCATCAACATCCACGGCAAGGGCGGTCACGGAGCGCGACCTCACGAGGCGATCGACGCGGTCGTCATCGCCGGTTTCCTGATTACCGCGCTGCAGACGCTCGTGTCCCGGGAGGTCAATCCGTTACATCCCTCGGTCGTCACGGTCGGTCGCGTGCAGGCGGGCTCTGCACCCAACGTCATCGCGGAGACGGCCGTGCTGGAGGGTTCGATACGTACGACCCGTGAGGAGATGCGGCGGCACATCCACCACGGGCTGCGGCGCATGTGCGCCGGCATCGCGGAACTGCACAACGCGGCGATCGACGTGCGCATTCAGGAAGGGTATCCCCCGGTCGTGAACAGTCCGCGGGAGGTGGCGATCGCGCGGCGCGCCGCCGCTGCGCTGGTCGGACAGGAGGCCGTGGTCGCAGCCGAATTTCCGAGCATGGGCTCGGAAGACTTCTCCTACTATCTGCAGAAGGTGCCGGGCTGCTTCGTGCGCTTCGGCGCCCGACGACCGGAGTGGGAGCCCGTGCCGCTACACAGTCCGGGATTCGATATCGACGAAGCGGTCCTTGCAGTCGGCGCGGGTTACTTCGCAGAGGTCGCGCGGGCCGCGCTCCAGGAGTACGGTCAGGCATGGAATTCAGGAGCTGCACAACACACAGCCTAGGCGCGGAGGTCGAGCTACAGCTCCTTGACGCAAGGACGCTGGATCTGGCCGACGGCATTATCCCGCTGATCGAATTCTACCCGGCCTCGACGCGAATCAAGCCGGACCTGATCCAGTCTTGCGTCGAGATGTGCACGCCCGTGTGCGCCGACTCCAGCGCTGCCATACGTTCGATAGCGACCCTGCTCGATCCGCTGCAGGCCCGCTGTGAGGAGCTCGGCATGGCGCTGGCCGGCGCAGGCACCCATGCATTCGGTGAGCGGCTTGCGCTGATCACGCCGCTGCCCCGCTATCAGGCGATGGGCCGGGAACACGGCTACCTGGGCCATCACCAGATTACCTTCGCGATGCATCTCCACGTCGGCATGAGATCGGGTGATGAGGCGATCCGCGTGATGCGACGACTCACACCCTGCCTCCCGGCGCTGCTCGCGCTGGCGGCTAATTCGCCGTTCTGGCGCGGCTACGACACGATGTACGCGTGCTACCGGCAGCGTATCCTGGCTTCTTCGCGCCATTACGGCCGACCGGCGTACTTCGACGGCTGGCGGGACTTCCAGGCATTCTTCGCCCTGGCGCAGCGGACCGGAACCATCAGCACCATCAAGGACATCCACTGGGACATCCGTCCCCAGCCGGATTTGGGCACGATCGAGCTGCGCGTCATGGATTGCCCCTCCAGTCTGACCGCGATGGCGGCCCTGATGGCCTTCGCGCGCTCCCTGGTCGTGCATGTCGCCGACGCGACGGACTCCAAACTGGACGGCCGCCTGCCGCCGCAGCTACCCGACTGGATGGAGGCCGACAACTATTACCGGGCCTCTCATCGGGGTCTGGAGGCGGAGGTAATCGCGGACGGGACCGGTCGCCGGGCAAGTCTGCGCGAGCAGGTGAACGCGCTTGTGGATCTAATACGTCCGACGGCGGCGCAGCTCGGCGAGCTGGTCAACCTGCGACGACTCGAAACCAGCTTGTTGCGCGAGCCCGGTTATGCCCGTCAGCGCGAGCTCGACTGGCGACAGCATTCTCGCCGCGACGTGGTGGACGGCCTGCGCCAGGATCTGCTGGCTCGCCCCGCGGAGCTGCTCGGCACCATGGCACGGGCGAGCGGGGCAGATTAACGCCGCCCGGGGAACAATGGGGTCAGAGTACTTTTCTGCTGGATGCGAGCGCTCGGAAAATTAGCCTACAGGACCTGGTTCGCATAGAAATGCACTCTGACCCCTTATCCTTATCCTTGCATCCATAATGCTGGGGCGGAATCACCCAGCCACCAGGAGGAACATCTTGCTGCATCTGAACGAAGTCCGCGTAAGCATCCAGCCTCTGGAGCGCTTCCGCAAGGTCGTCGGCGGCGATCACGTCACCGAGACCATGAAGATCGCCCAGCGCCTGCGGGACCGCTTCACGAAGCGCGTGATCTGGAACATCAACTCCACAGCCGTCGGCGGCGGCGTGGCCGAGATGCTGAAGCCGCTGGTCGGCTACACCCGCGGCGTCGGCATCGACTGCCGCTGGTTGGTGATCTCGGGCACGCCCGATTTCTTCCACGTGACCAAGCGGCTCCACCACGCCCTGCACGGACGCCCCGGCGACGGCACTCCCCTGGATGAGCGAGCCCGGGAGATCTACGAGACGACCTTGCGCGAGAACGCCTTTGAGCTGGCCTCGGTGGTGCGCGAGGGCGACGTGGTCCTGCTCCACGATCCCCAGACCGCGGGCCTGGCGCCGGCCCTCAAGGGCACCGGAGCCCGGGTCGTCTGGCGCTGTCACATCGGCGTCGATCACCGCAACGAGCACGCCATCGAGGGCTGGCGCTTCCTGGAGCCCTACCTGGAGGACGTCGAGCGCTTTATCTTCTCGCGTCAGACCTACGTCCCCACCATCTGCGACCACGGCAAGTCGGTAATCATTACCCCGAGCATCGACGCCTTCTCCTCCAAGAACCAGGAGCTCTCGGAGGACGCGATCCGCACCATCCTCGTCCATACCGGCCTGGTCGAGGGCCCCCCGCCGGAGAATGCCGACCATGGCTTCCTGCGCGACGACGGCTCGCCCGGGCGCGTCAGCCGTCGCGCCGACGTGGTTCGCCTGGGCCGGCCGCCGGCCTGGGACACGCCCCTGGTCGTGCAGGTCTCGCGCTGGGATCCCCTCAAGGACATGCTCGGCGTGATGCACGGCTTCAGCCAGCTATTCGACCGCGACTGCCCGGTGCAGCCCGAGCTCGTGCTGGCCGGCCCCAACGTCACGGCGGTGGCCGACGACCCGGAGGGCGCCCAGGTATTCGAGGAGGTGGTGACCGCCTGGCGGGCCCTGCCCCATGCGCTGCGCAACCGCGTCCACCTGGCCTCGCTGCCGGTGACGGACGTCGAGGAGAACGCGGCCATCGTCAACGCGCTGCAGCGCCACGCCGCCATCGTGGTGCAGAAGAGCCTGGAGGAAGGCTTCGGCCTGACCGTCACCGAGGCCATGTGGAAGGGACGCCCGGTCGTAGCCAGCGCCGTCGGCGGCATCCAGGACCAGATCGAGGACGGCGTCAACGGCGTGCTGCTCAAGGATCCGACCGACCTGGAGACCTTCGCCGAGCTGCTCTGCGACCTGCTCTGCAACCCCGAGCACAGCGACCAGCTCGGCGCCGCGGCCAAGGAGCGCGTGCGTGAGCGGTTCCTCGGCATCGATCACCTGCTGAACTACGCCGACCTCCTCCAGAAGATCGACGCGGACTAAGCGGGTGGCGGCATTCATGCCTGCCATTGGTGCGACAGCGACAGAACGTGAAGTCGCGGACGCGGCGGCTTATTGACCTATTGGGGGACAGTGACCCTAACCCATGGTGCTTCGCTCACCCGTCGCCCGTTGGCCCTGCTGCGGTGAGTTGTGGTCACTGTCCCTAATCTTGAGCTGTGACTGGCGCCAGCATGGGCATATGCTATGAATTAACCAATAGATTGAGGCAATTTTCGTTTGATTGCCGGGAAGCATGGTGGCGCTTGTGTTATTCCATCTGATCTACGTGAGCACTGAAGCCTGGCCCATGAGCGAGGATGATCTCGTAAGCCTGCTGAAGCAGTCCAGGGCACGCAATGAGCGTCTGCGGATAACCGGCATGTTGCTCTACAAGGGCGGCTTTTTCATGCAGGTGCTCGAGGGCGAAGAAGCACACGTGCTGGAGGTGTTTGCTGATATTGAGACGGATATCCGGCACAAGAAAGTATTCAAGATAGTGTCTGAGTACATTCAACATCGGGATTTCCCGGATTGGACGATGGGTTTTACCAATATCGATACGCTCGATCCCTCTTCAGTACCGGCCTATACGCCCTTTTTGGAGCACGACTTCAGGTCCGACTATTTCTCCGGGGATTCTGTCGAGGCCCACTCATTGTTGTTGGCGTTCAAAAGCGCGCCAGCAACGTGGTGATCTGGTGAGGCGGTCTTTGCCGGGAGGCTGACGCCGATTATCGGAATGCTGGTATGAGAGGCCGGTGCCGGTCATAGCGCTGTAGCTTGTTTTGATGCGGAGGCCGGTGCCCGGCCCCCTTAACCCGGATTATCCGCGCTCCGGTGTCGTAAAGCGCTTGAAGAAGTCCGATATCGACACGGTGGTGAGGTCGGTGAATTCACCGGCATCGAAATACGAGCCGTGGCAGGTTCCGCATTGTTCGTACCAGATGTGCGTCTGCTTCGGGTCGACCATGCGGGCCATCGCACCGCCACAGCGCGGACACCGGTAGCGATCAATGCTGTTGTAGTCCTTGCCGCGCCCTGTATCCGCGAAGTCGATCTCTGCTGCGATTTTCTTATCGCGCAGCTTCTCGAGTTCGCCGGCATCGAACCAGAGTCCGTGACAACTCAGACAGCGATCGATCTCGGTGCCCTCGATCTCCAGTTGCTCCATGTCGGAGCGGCATTTGGGACAGCGCATCGCGCCGGACCAGTACATGCCGGCGCCGCTGGTGCCCATCCCCACCGTGTATCGGGGCGCGATCTTGCGTGCACCGGTGCCGTGGTGGGCGTGACGATGGCGATGGAAGGACAAGGCCGCGATGAGGACGACGGTCAGCACGCCGAGCAGGATGTAAGCCTCGTGGTAGGCGGTCTGTTCGGCGACCATGCCGTAGATCTTGGAGCCCGCGGAACTACCGAAATTTGCGATCGACATGTAGATCGCAAATTGTGTCGCCGAGTTGACGCTGGCACAGATGGCCATGGCCAGCGCGATCATGCACACCATGGTCACCGGCCCGAGCATGATCCAGATCGACAACATGACCTTTACATACAGCGTGTCTGTCCATAGCGATTGTGTTCCGGCGAGCAGGAAGGCATGCAGCGCGACCAGCGTGATGGTCGAGAACAGCATGCGTTTGGCCCCGAAGCGGTCGATCATCGGGCCGAGTGCGAGCGCAACGCCCGCGCCGGCAAGACCCATCACGGCCACCAGTTGTGACCACTGGGGTGGCGTGAACCCGAACAGATTGATCGCGGCGATCGGCATCAGCGCGTGACCGTAGCCGCCGACCAGACCGTCGAAGAACATGATCAGCATCAGGATAATGCTGACGCGTGTCCACAAGACCTTGTTGAGGCCTTTGAACAACGCCGACATCGACTTGCCGGGGCGATGCTCCAATGCCGCCTCGCCGGCACTCCAGGGCAGCCTGCGCTCGCCTTCGCGCTCGAGGGTCAGCGTGAAACCCAGAAAGATGACACCGGTCACAACCGCCGCGACTATCGCCGTGACGCCCAGACCGAAGGTAACCAGCAACACGCCCGAAACGGCAGAGGAAATACCCCAGCCGACGGCCTTGCCGAAGGCCATGAACGCGTTGAGCCGGCCCTGCTCCTCGACCGGTGTCAGGTCGATCGACATGCCGTCGACCGCGACGTCCTGGGTCGCAGCGAAGATGTTGATGAGCACCCCCATCAGCATCAGCAAGCCGATCTGCTCGGCCGGTCGCTCCACGAATATCAGACCGAGGAAGGACAGCGTCAGTCCGAATTGTGCGGCCAGCACCCACGGCCGGCGTCGGCCCATCGGCAGGAATTCGTAATGGTCCATCAGCGGACCGGACAGCAGCTTGAATGCCCACGGCAAGACAATCACGGCAAGAAACGACGCGATCTGCCCGGCGCCGATCCCCTCACTGGCCAGCCAGGCCGGGATCGCGATGTTCATCAGGCCGTAGGGAATGCCCTGAGCAAAGTACATGACCGACCCGGTGGCATAACGCACACGCGGGTTGTCGGCGAGGATGAGCTGGTTGGCCATCGTTGTTCTTCTTGTTGATCGGGTCACGCGATAGTAAACAATATTGGGGTCAGAGATGCAGGGTTTTTGAAATTGAAAGAGATTGCTCTCTGAGCCCAATTTCAGGCACTGGTGAACCGGAACCCACTCGTTCACGGGCCGATCCTGTAAAATGCGATCGCATGTCCGCCTGGCTACAACAGGATTCCGGCGTCGCCGTGCATCAGCCCTCGGGGCGGTCGTGGATGAGGCGAATGCAGGCTTTGGCCGCAATATTCGTGCTGAGCGTGCTCGCCACCAGCTTCGCCCATGCGGCCGATCCATTGATCGCCTGCAACGGCGAACCCATCCCCGCCGGGACACCTGCCGGCAACGGCAACCCGCGAACGCCGCCAAACGCGGACGGCCCCACCGCCATCCGTGCCGGGTTCTTTATCAAGGACCTCAAGGATATCGATGCCGTCCAGTCTTCATTCTGGTTTCGCGGCGTGCTGACCTTCCGCTGGTGCGATCCGCGTCTCGCCTTCGATCCGGCCACCGCGGGCACCGATGAGAGAAGCTTTTTCGGCGCCGAGGTCCTGGCTGAACCGATCTGGCGCGGCCGGGGGTTTCTGGTCAATCTGGTCGGCGATGCCGAAGAGACCGCGCGTGTGTTGCGCATCCGTTATGACGGCACGGCCAGCGGCAGCGCCAACATGAGCGCCAGACTCGCCAGCAACTTCGACCTCAGGCGTTTTCCTTTCGACACGCAGAGACTGATCCTGGAAATCGAGTCCTATGTCTGGGATGAGGGCCAGGTCCGGATCATGGCCGATGATGAGAAGACCGGCTTCGCCGAAACCTTCGAGATCCCTGAGTGGACGGTAACCGACGTGCAGGCAAACGTGCGCACGGTAGACGTGGTCCGCGCTGATAAGCCGTTCTCGCGCCTGACACTCGCGATCGATATCAAGCGTAAGTCCGGCTTCTATCTATGGAAGATCCTGCTGCCTCTGCTGATCATCGTGATGCTCTCCTGGTCGGTCTTCTGGATGGTTGACGAATACTTCGGTATGCGTGTGCGACTGGCGGCGACCGGCGTGCTGACCGTGGTCGCTTATCAGTTCGCCGTGGCCAAAGACCTGCCTCGGGTTGGCTATCTGACGCTGATAGACAAGGTAACGGTGATCAGCTTTTTGCTGTTGGCGACGACCGTGCTGGAGAGCTATCTCGCATCGAGCGCGCGTGCCAAAGATCCGGAAAAGGCGTTACGGATCGATCGAGCGGCGCGCTGGATGTTTCCCCTGGGCTACGCGGCCCTGATCCTGGTGGTCTTTATCGGCTCGACCGGCTGATCACTCCCGCGGCAACCGCGCGCCATTTCGATTGAATGATGCCCGGTTCCCCACAACCCCATGGTGCTATCAGGCGGGGATGGTCATCCCCGCCTTGCGCAATCCGTCCAGCGCCAGCTCCAGCACGTCGCCGTGGCCATACCACTTGCCGAGTTCCTCGCGGGCTATGTCGGCGAAATCGGGCTTTTGGACGAGGAGCTCGTCGAGTGCCCGCCTGGCCGCATCACGCTCCCCAAGCTGGCCGTAGGCGGCGGCCAGCGCATAGTGCGTATAAAAATAGCTTGGCATGTTGAACTTCAACGCCACCTCGAGCGCGCCCTGGAAGTCACGCCTGCTGTAGGCGTGGTTAAAGGCGGCAAACCGGTACCAGCCGGGGTGGTGGGGATTGAGCTGCATGGCCCGCTCGGCCAGCGCGCAACCGCGCTCCCAGTCTCCGGCATAGCTGAGCAGGATGCCCATAAACGCCAGGGTGCAGGCGTCCATCGGGTTGAGCTCAATGGCGCGCTCCGCCGCGTTGCGGAACGCGACCAGGTCGCGGCGGAAGAACAGGGCTTGGGCGAGCACGTGGTAACACAGCGCGTTCGCCGGCGTCGCCGCGACGGCCCGACGCGCCGCGTCGAGTGCGCGGTCGAGGGAACCGGCGCGGGCGTTGAATCCGTGCTTGAACTCTTCCGCGTAGACAAACGACAGCATCGCCCAGCCGTCGCCATCCAGCGGGGATTCCTCCACGGAGCGCTCGAGCGCCTCGCGGACCAGGCCGTGCTCGTCCGCATCGAGGCTGGCCATATAACCGAAGCTGCGCAGCACCGATTCGTAGGGCGTCAACGTGGCAGGATCGCGTCCGCGCAGCACCTCGCTCATGGCGTGGGGCAGGATGCCGTGCATATCGGCGATGGTGGCCACGATCCTGGGCGCGACGTCGTCGAGCAGCTCGAACACGGAGTCGGCACCGAAGGGACGTTCGTAACCCTCGGCCCACAGGTTTTCACCGGTGACCGCATCGACGAGCTGAGCCGCGATACGCGCCCGGGCGCCGGCCTGGCGGACGCTGCCCTGCATCACATAGCGCGCGCCCAGCTGCTTGCCGACCGCGCGCACGTCGGACTCGACATCGGCAAAACGCGCCGTCGAGCTGCGGGCGAGGACGCGGAGATAGGAGAATCGGGAGAGACCGGTGACGATCTCCTCGGCGAGACCGTCGGCCAGCGTCTCGACTTCGGAGTCGGGCCCGCGATGACTAAACGGCAAGACCGCGATCCAGAATCCCTTGTCCTCGCGGACCGGACCCGAACCGCCCTGCCCGACCGGTGACGCCTCCGGGGCCGGCCCGGTCCCGCTGCGCAGCAACTGCTGCACGCGCTCAACCAGCGCGGCCGGCGTTGACGGGTCCGGCAGCGACAGCCACTGGCGTGTACGAAACGCGTCGGGGACGCGGGCCGATGCCTCGCGGGTGTCGCCGAGCAGGACCGGCAACAGGAACGCCTGATCGTCGGCCATGAGATGCGAGCGGTCCACCGCCAGCTTCCACTCGAGCCGGAAATAGCCTTCGCTGCGTGCGTTGCTGTTGTCCGTGATCAGTGCGACAAAGAGCGCGCAGCCCATGATCTGCCGGCGGATGGAGGCATCCCAGGCCTCGCCACCGCGCAGCTCGCTCTGGTCAAACCACACCTCGAGGCCGGCACCACGCAGCGCGTCACAGATACACTGCGCGGCCTCGCTATCCTGCGAGGCGTAGCTTAAGAATACGGCGTTGGCGGATGTCGTCATGATTGAGCCGATACGTTACCGCATTGCGGAGCGCATACGGGCACAGTTTACCTATTTCGCCTGCCCGACCGATCCGCCGCGGGATCAAGGCATGCAGGTAAACCGACCCCGATTGCCGGTATCATCTACGCCGGAATACGACCACCTGAATCAGCCATACACATTGGAGTGTCTGTCATGCAACGGAAGAATTTTCTGCGGGGAGCGATCCCCCTTCTCGCCGCCGTCCTGATTGCGGGGTGTTCGTCAACACGCTCAGCGCCCAACCAGGCGCAGATCAGCAATGAGCTCGCGGTCAAGGCAACAGTTATCGCCGTGGACAAGCGCTCACGCGAACTCGTACTCAAGCGCTCCGACGGGACCGAGGTATCCGTTGTCGCCGGACCCGAGGTAACCAGTTTCGACCAGATAAGACCGGGCGATATCTTAAACGCGCGGTACACCGTATCGTTGTCCGCCCGGCGTCTCGACCCGGGAGAAATCGCTAAAGATCCAGCGGCAGGAATGGCGGCGGCTCGTGCCAAGCCGGGCGAGAAGCCGGGCGCGGCGATCGGCGCCGGGGTGACCCTGACCGTGATCGTGATCAGCGTCGATCGCGACACGCACACCGTCATGGTCACCTACCCGGACGGCAACAGCGACAGCATCCAGGCCCAGCGGGAGAACGGCAAGCGCTTCGTCGATGGTCTGAAGCCCGGCGACCGCGTGGAACTCACCTACGGCGAGGCACTGGTGCTCGCGGTGGAATAGCGGAACGGTGCCGGCGGGACAGGCACCGGCGGGACAGCCATCACCTCATCCGTTGTCCGGCAGCGTTCTTTTGCATCGCCTCGGCCATCCGCGCCTCGGCCTGTGACGGGTCGAGTCGGGCGAACAGATCGGCGGGTCTCCGGTCGGCCGGTGGGGCCAGCTGGCCATAGACGGCGCCGGCATAGGCGAACGCCCGGCATTCGGGCTGTTGCAGGGCGTCCAGCCACCGATCCAGTGACTGCGGATCCGCCCCGGTGGCCGCTGCGGATGCCCAACAGAGCTCGCCGCCGTATCGTGCCGGCACTTTGCTCATCAATTTCGCCGGATCCGGCAACACGCCCTGGGCGGCGAGCGCGCCCAGCACGACGCCCACGGCCTGCTCACGCACGTCGTCTCTTTTTAGCGCGACTGCCAACTCGACGGCTCTGGCCTGCTCGCCCTGTGCGATCAAGGCCTCTACGACGGCGGGTGTTGCAATTTCGCGAGCGTGTTTTTGCTCGATTTCCCCGAGCAGGGTGGCGGCCTTGAGACCTTTGCCATTCTCGGCCAGGGATTCTGTCACCTGAACAAAGGCATGGGCACGGGCGTCGCGACCGGTGTCCGGGTCCATGCCGGCCGGCAGAGCACGCGCCGCCTGCTCGGCGACGCTGAGGTCACCTGCTTCGAGGGTGAACGTGATGATGGCCTCGTAGGCGGCAGCGCCCTCGCCCGCTGCCATTGCCCGTGCGGCGGTCTCCATGGCGCCGTCCAGATCCCCGGCGCGGCACTGCATTGTGACAAGGTCGGCCCAACCGTCCTGGCGCTGTCGGCGTGAGGCCTCGCCGGCCGATCGCAGACTGTGCTCGGCTGCCGTGCCCAGGCGGCGGTAGGCATCCGGGTTCCTCTTGAACGTCGCCGCAGCGGCGGCGGTGAGTCCCGCGGCCCGCCCGAGCGGATCCTCGATCCGTTCGGCCTCGGCAAGCGCTCGCTTAACATCGCCGGCACGGGCCCAGGCCTCGATCACCGCGGCGGCGGCCTGAGTCTGCAAGCGCCGGGCATCCTGGGGTTCCGTCGGTATCTTCCCGGCCCAGGTCGCGGCGGCGTATGGATCACCCGCGCTGGCGTAGTAGCCGGCTAACAGCTCGTAGGCCAGCCAGCGCGTGGAACCGTCCGGAATCTCTTCGGCCGACTCGGCAGCGAGCACGGCGAGGCGGTTGGCTTCGGCCTTCTCGCCGTCATCGAGCTTGCGCCGTGCGTATTGATAAAGCCGTTCGCTGCGCCGCCAGGGGCTCTTTATGGCCAGATAATGCGCCTCCAGCCACGCGTCCCGGTGCAACCGGATCGCCGCCTGTTCCCAGGTGGGCGCCTGGTGGAGCTTGGCCGCATCGAAGATTTCGGCGGCCCGCGCCTGTTGTCCGTCTGCCGCCAGGGCGAAAGCGAGCGTGGCGTCCAGCCTGTCCCGGGCGGCGGGTTCTTCCACCTGTGCGGTCAGCCTGGTGGCGGTGTTCAGATCACCAGACAGCACCGCGAAGCTCATCGCGTATTGGGCGAGCTCAGCGGTCTCGCGGGCCGGCAGCACGTCGAACTCGAGCAGGCGCGCGACGGGGTCAAAATCCTGCCCGGCAACCAGCCGTCGGGCGAGGATGGTGACAGCCTGGACGCGCTCGGTCTCGGGTTCAATGGCGTCGATGACCTCACGGGCAGCATTGGGGCGGCCCGCTTCGAGCAGGCCTCGGGCAATGCCAGCGTCGCGCAGGGCCGACTGCATGGCGGTGAGACCGCCCGGGGTTCGCGCTTTTGCCTGACCAGTAATCGCCAGCGCGGTGCCAAGCTGCAGATAGGCCGTATCGATACCCTGGGCCGGATCAAGTCCAGCGACGTAAGCGTAGGCGTCATCGGTGCGCGCGGCGTCGGCCAGCACCGCCAGGAGGCTGGCGTTGATCTCGTCCAGATCGAGGCTCACCAACAATATCCTGACCATGCCGTCGCCGCCGCTGGACCACTCGGGCTGCGCGCCGTCGGCATAAGGCAGATGCGAACGGGTGTTCTCGACATCGCCCAGCAGGGCGTAGGCGCGAGCCTGGGCGAGGCGGACCCGGGTCAACGCATGGCTGGCGTAAACACCGGTCGGCTGCAACCTGGCCGCCGACGCCTCGCTCTGTGCCAGCCAGCGTGTTGCGCTCGCCTCTGCGCTCTCGGCGGTCAAGGCCCGGGGCGTACCGAGCGCCAGGCACAGCAGCGTTAGGATCGTCGACAGTCTGCGGGTCGGTGTCATGGACGGTTACCGGACACGGCGGCTAGCCGCCGGGAAACTCGATGTGGGCGGGGGTGCGTGACTTCGGTTGCCCGGGCCGGGTCAGGCTGATCACGCGATCGGTGCTGCAGCCCTCCTCCACCGTGCCGACCAGCATCAGGCGCACGTTGCCCCAGCTCATGTAGTCGTCGCTCTGTTCGGGAAAGTAGTGAGAGGCGATCGGTACCAGCACCCGCGAGCGCGAAAATTTTGGTAGCGGTTCGGTGAAAAACGGGACCGGGCCGGCGGCGGTGTCGATGGTCAGCAGGGCTACCTCATTGTAGCCGCTGTTGTCCGGGTCCGGGACGAAGGCGAACCGCATCTCCCGGATGTCCGGGCCGGCGATGGTGAGTTTCTCGCCCTCGTTAGAGAACACCCGCAGCGTGGTGTCATCGGCCAGCTCCTGATTTTCGGGGCCGACCTTCAAAGCGTTGCCGATGACCTGAGTGCTCGTGATGCCGCGCCGATAACGGAACGCCCAGTCCGTCCACTTGCAGGTTTCGCCGTGATCATAGGTAACCAGAATCTCGTTGGGCGCCAGCGGCGGCTCGGAGCAGGCGGTGAGGACCAGAGCCAGCGTGGCGGCGGCCGCGATCAGGCTCGTGCGTCGAGTGGGCCGGAGACGCTGATGTCCGGAGTGATTCACTGAGGCCATGACAGATCTCCCTGACGGGACGCGACATTGATACCGCATTACATAACATCCGGACCAGGGAGGCGCGCGGAACCAGGTCGCAGTTAGAAAGAAGACCGGACACGGAGTCTCGCACCCCGTTCCCGGGTCGGAAACAACCGAAAAGGTGTCAGGTTTGCCTGAAGCCTCGGTTTGGTTGCGGGCGGCTGACCGCGGCGCAAGAAATAAACCTGACACCTTGTCTTAGCACCTTTCCTAAATCCCATTTTTTATTCATCTGGTTCGCGAACGGTACCGTTGACGATCGATTTGTCCGTTGTCTTGATTCCGTGCCGTTTGAAAAGAGTGACAAACTGGCGTTCTATTTTGTCCACCTTTTCTGCCATTTCAGGCTTGGGATAGAAGCGAATCCCGAAAACCGCCCCGCTTCTGCCCATCAGGATTAACGGACTCTCTCGTGACGCGAAGGGAAATGCCTCGGCTATGCCCTTGAGGACCGCGTCGGTCGAATCGACATTGCGCTGCAAATCGCCGGTTCCGCGAAGCGTCAGGCAGATTGTGCAAATGTCCGATATCGCCGGCTTTTCCCGCGGCAGCTTGATCCGATCGGACCATGTTACGGGTAATTCCACCGGATCATGTGAACCCGTACCGGCCTCGCGCACCCGGTCCAAAATCTTGCCATCGAGTTCCTGGGGATTGGGATCGTCCTCCATGTCCAGGTGGACACAGTATCCGCGTTTGTCGATACGGCTTACATCGGCAATCAGGGTCCCCATCGCGTCACTGAACGTAATGCGGTAAAAATAGATGGTGCCGCCCTGGTTCGTCTTCAGCACCACGGTCTGACCGTCAGGCGCAGCGGTCACGTGGCCGTCCTTCGCAAGTAAGCCAGTCGTGGTGAAGATCGCGTAGCGCGCCCCCATCTCATCCGTTCGATCGCCGAATTCCGCCGGCATGGTCGGCTCATTGCCCGACTGCAAATCCGCGACTGCGCGGGCATAGCCCGCCGCCATTCGAAGACCCTCAGAACAGCTTTTGTCATCACAAAGCGCGGTGAAGTTGTTCCCGGCGGCATCAAAAGCCCCGGCCTCATAATCCTGAACCGCGGCATTGAAAGCCTCGATGTGCCGCAGAGATAGACGGTCCCTGCCGAGTAACCGTTCCAACCATTTGGGCATGTGTCTCTCCAAATCGATGGCAAGACGCTATCGGTCTTGTTGAGATATCAACCTACGCTCCGCAACTTCCAGAGGCAAATTGTGGAGGTCGGTCTCGGTGTTCCCTTAGGAAAAAAGGTGTCAGACACCCTTATGCCGGCTGATTGGTCCGGCTGCACCCTCACTGAACCGGTGATCACTGTCGGCAGCGCTGTAAGGTTCCGTCGCCATGGGCGGTCTTTATCTATAGCTCAAATGAAAGGAGATCCAGACGATGTCAAACGCTACCGCATTCCTGCAGCCGCGGGCGCACTGGCTGCTTCGCGCCGGACTCGCCAGCGTGTTCCTGTTCCACGGCATCGGCAAGGTGGTGAATATTTCGGGATTCGCCGAAATGATGGGCTTGCCGTTCTCGGCGGCCGCGCTGGTTACTTTCGCCGAGCTGGCTGGCGGTATTGGCATCCTCGTGGGCGGTTTTGGCAGCGCCTATATCACCCGTCTGTCGACGATCGCGATGCTGCCCGTGCTGATCGGCGCCATCGTGATGGTTCACGGGCCGCGCTGGAGTTTCACACCGGCCGAAGGTTTCCCGATGGGCGGCATGGAGTTTCAGGTCGTACTGCTGCTCATCGCAACGTACTTCCTTGTCGTCGGTAATGGTCAACCGGCCCGCGCGGAGTGATCGGTGGACGCTGATGCCAGTCACATTCAATGTGATACGGTAGCCGGCAGGCCATAAGCGCTTTTCATGAGCACCGGCATTCTCTCCCGCGGATTCAAGGCATGACCAGACGCGTCTATTACTCCAGACGAGTTTTCATCAAGTCAGTAGCAGGCGCCATGGTCGTTGGGCCGACCGCCCTCATATCGGCTTGCCAGGACAGCAATGCCGTGGACCGCGAGCTGAAGTTTCGATCGTTGCGTGCGGCGCTGGATGAAGCCGAGCGTCTGGCGCAGATGGCAACTGCCGAGACGGATTCAGTATGGTCTCTGTCGCAGACTCTGGTGCATTGCGCACAAAGCATCGAGTATTCGATGACAGGTTTCCCGCAAATGAAGTCGGAAATCTTTCAGCACACAGCCGGCGCCGCTGCGTTCCATTTCTTTGCCTGGCGGGGCCGTATGTCACACAACCTGGCGGAACCGATTCCCGGCGCGCCCTCGTTGGCGGACGAGACCGACGTCGCCGTCTCACTGACGAGGCTGCGCAAATCCATCAACGACTTCGAACTGGCGCGGGAGCCGCTGCAGCCTCATTTCGCATACGGACACCTGAGCAAGCCCGATTACGAACGCGCACAGACCATGCATCTGGCGAATCACTTCTCAGTGATTGATGCGTAGCTCAATGCCTGTCGGGCATAGCCAACCGCTGAACTGCCACTGTCGAATTCGGGCTCCCGGTGTGGGGCCGGCGCGCCCAATAAGTGAACACCGGCACCGATGATCGTGCACCGGTGGCACGCCGCTGACGCCCTTTGTTCGCGAATTGAGTAAACTGGCCCCCGGGGTTCACGGGGGGCAGCGAGATGAAGTGGAAGGGTCGCAGAGCCAGCAAGAACGTCAACGACGCCCGCGGCCGCCGCGTGGTCCGCGGTGGCAGCAGCGCCGGGATCAATACCCTGGTAAACCTGGTCATCCGGACCTTTGGCCTGAAAGGCATCCTCGTGATACTGGGCCTCGGCGTTATCGGCTGGCAGTTGGGGCTGATCGACCCGGCAGCGATGATGAGCGGCAGCCAGGTCCGCGAAGTCGAGTATAAGCCGACCCCGGAAGAACAGGAGCGGCTGGAGTTCGTCAAGGTGGTGCTGGCCGACACCGAAGACACCTGGACACAGGAATTCAGCCGTATCGGCCGCCAGTACCAGGAGCCCGAACTCATCATCTTCAGGGGCCGCTACCCGACTGCTTGCGGCATGGGCGACGCCCGCATGGGCCCGTTCTACTGCCCCGCCGATCGCAAGGTCTATATCGATCTGGGTTTTTACGACGAGCTGGAGGGCCAGTTCGACGCGCCGGGCGATTTCGCCCAGGCCTACGTGATCGCCCACGAGATCGGCCACCACGTGCAGAACCTGCTGGGCATTTCCAACAAGGTGAACGCCATGCGCGGACGTCCCGATTTCAATCGGTACTCCGTACGGCTGGAGCTACAGGCGGACTATCTGGCGGGCCTTTGGGCCAACCACAACCAGCGCTATCTCGACCGCGGCGACATCGAAGAAGCGGTACGCGCCGCCAACCAGATCGGCGACGACGCCATCCAGGCCCGCACGCAGGGCCGCGTGGTGCCCCATGCGTTTACCCACGGAACCTCCGAACAACGCATGCGCTGGTTCAAGCGGGGTCTGGACAGCGGCCGGATCGAGGACGGGGATACCTTCGAGATGCCGTACGAAACCCTCTGACAGTTCGCCGGCCCAGGCAATATGTGTTCGGTGTGGTGCCGGTGGCCGAAAAAGCAAATAACCGAACACCGGCAGCGGTGGCCAGTAAACTGTCCCCTTAATTCACGCAGGACGCCTATAATTTCCTGATGCGATCAGCTCACGCCGAAATCTGCGCTGCCAGCATCGGGTTTTCGCTGCCTTGCTCGCTCTCGTAAGGCAGACCCGCACAAGCCTTGTCGACCCGAAAGGAGAGGTATCGATGAACAGATCTATTCTTGCCGCAACATGTGCCTGGATGCTGATGATCGTGTTGCCTGCTGCAGCCGGGGATTCGGGCCCTCCGATGCCCGGAACGCTGTCCGCCGACTACACGGGCAAAGCCTATTCGCCGTATGCGGAGCGCAGCTTTCCCGAGCGGCCACTGTGGGGCGATTCGCATCTGCACACATCGCTTTCGATGGATGCGGGTCTGTTTGGCAACCGCCTGCCGCCTCGCGATGCGTATCGGTTCGCGCGTGGTGAGGAAGTGGTGTCCACCACAGGGCAGCCAGTTCGACTGTCGCGCCCGCTGGACTGGCTGGTGATTGCCGATCATTCTGATGGGATGGGTTTGTTCGGCGATCTTGCAGCCGGTAAGCCGCAGCTATTGGCTCACGAACAGGCAAATCGCTGGAACAAGGGTCTCGAGGCGGGGGGAGACGCTGCAGTTCAGGCGTCTTATGACCTGATCACCAACTTCTCGCAGGGTACGGTTGATCCGGCAGTGTTGGCGCTCTATTCACCGGGCTCGAAACTCTACAAGAATCTCTGGGAACGGGTGATCGACGAGGCCGAAGCGTTTAACGATCCAGGGCGTTTTACCACCTTTATCGGCTTCGAGTGGACCTCGCTGATCAAAGGCAACAACATGCATCGTGTCGTTATCATGCGTGACGGTGCAGTCAGGGCACGACAGGTCGTGCCGTTCACGATGACGCCACCCCAGGGCAGCCCCGACCCACGCGACCTGTGGGAGTATCTGGCCAACTACGAGGAGAAGACCGGCGGCGAAATACTGGCGATACCGCACAATGGCAACCTGTCGAACGGCATCATGTTTCCTCTGAAAGCGCAGTGGAACGGCAAGAAACTCGACAAGACCTATGTCGCCCAGCGCGACAAATGGGAGCCGCTCTACGAAGCCACCCAGATCAAAGGCGACGGCGAGGCGCACCCCTTCCTGTCACCGGACGATGAGTTTGCTGACTACGAGAATTGGGACATCGCCAACCTCGACGTCAGCGAAGCCAAGACCGACGACATGCTGGCCGGCGAATATGCCCGCGAGGCACTAAAGCGCGGGCTGGCGATCGAGAAGCGGCTCGGTACCAACCCGTACAAATTCGGCATCATCGGCGCCACCGACAGCCATACCTCGCTCGCAACTGCCGAAGAGGACAATTTCTTTGGCAAGCATACTGGCTACGAACCCAATCCGGGCCGGATGACCCATCCATTTATGGAAAACGAGAACGGCAGGCTCATGGGCTGGCAGATGGTTGCATCAGGACTTGCTGCCGTCTGGGCGACCGAGAATACCCGCGAGGCCATTTTCGACGCGATGCTGCGCAAAGAGGTCTATGGCACGACCGGCCCGCGCATGATGGTGCGCATGTTTGGCGGCTGGGACTTTACCCAACAGGATCTGAATTCCCGTATGCCGGCAGTGGTGGGCTATGACAAAGGCGTGCCGATGGGCGGCGACCTGCGAGCCATGCCGGAGGATGCAAAGGCGCCGGGCTTTATGGTCTATGCGTTGCGCGATCCGATCGGTGCCAATCTCGACCGTATCCAGATTATCAAAGGCTGGCTCGACGCCGATGGCAAGACGCACGAGAAGGTCTACGACGTTGCCTGGTCAGACAACCGGGTTCCCGGCGCCGACGGCAAGCTGCCTCCCGTGGGCAACACCGTCGACGTGGCCAACGCTAACTGGACCAACACCATCGGTGACGCCGAATTGGGGACACTCTGGACCGATCCCGATTTCGACCCCGCACAGAAGGCGTTTTATTATGCGCGGATACTTGAGATCCCAACCCCGCGCTGGACCACCTACGATGCGTTCCGCTATGACATCGACCTGCCCGAGGGCGCGCCAACGTCGACTCAGGAGCGAGCCTACACCTCACCGATCTGGTACACACCTGCATCGCGA
>CAMYOC010000030.1 GCA_947259915.1 uncultured Gammaproteobacteria bacterium | reverse complement strand
TCGACTGACTGAGCGCGCGCCAGTAGTCGCGAAATCGCTTCTTCTGCCAGGTCGTTACGGTCCTGGGCTGGACAAAGAACAGAGCAGCGCGCCATCCCGACCATAGCCTCGACATGACGGACCAGAGCAGGCGATCTGCCGGGCGGATACGGGGCCTTTTCCCCGACTTCCGGTACACGGTCAACTGGTGCCGCAGCGCCGAGTTCTCCGCCTGCAACGACAACCGCGATCGGACAGATGTACTCACCAACGTCAGAACAAACTGGATCAGATGAACCATGGATCCAAAGATCAAACATCATCCCCAAATATGCAATTAAATCAACAGACTCCTATTACTACTGTGTTATAAAAAACGGGCCTTCCCTGCCGCGTCCGCAGCAAGGACACAAGCGCAGGGTTCTGGCAATCGCGCGGGCCAAGCGAAACCGGCAAGTGGCGATCGACGTGGGCTCATGACGCTGCATCGGTCTCAGCCCCACGCGGGCGGAAGCCTTCGGGTAGGGCAGGCGTTTTGAATCGAGCGGCGTTTTTTTTAATGCCGGCGAGCCGCTCGAGCGTCAAAAAGCCGTAAGCGGCAATGCACAGACTCGCGTGATGGTGAAAGCCTCGCCAGTTGCGGCCCTCGTAGTGCCCGAGCCCGAGTTCCTGCTTCAGTTCCTCGTAGTCGCGCTCGATGCGCCAGCGCCCCATCACCGTGTCGGCCATCTCTTGCCAGGCAATGCGCCTGGGCAGATTGCTCAGCCAGTAGTGAGCGGGCTCATCAGCACCTTCAGCCCACTCGATGATCAGCCATTCCTCGTCACGGGGCTGGTCTCGATGGGCGGCGCGAACGCGCACGCGGGCAAAGCGCGAGCTCAAAGCGCCCGCTGTCCCTTCACGCCAGGTCACGCTCCGCCACGCCTGCCCCGGCAGGGCACGGGCCACATCGGCCACCGCAATTGGTTGGTGTGTGTCATCGCGCATCAGCCGCCGGCGTGGCCGACCCCGCCGAGCGGACGGCGCCAGCCGGGTCAACGGTTGATGCTCGCCCCACCATACCGTCGTGCCGGGGCGCACGCCCACCGCATAGGTCAATCCATGATTGGCCAGCCGCTCGCGCCAGGCCGTTTCATCCCCATAGGCCGCATCCGCGAGCACCACACCGCGCGGTAAGCCTTCCGCCAACGCCGCCTCGATCTGCTGCATTGCCAGCTCAGGCTTGGTTTTGAACACCACTTCTTCCGGCACGCCCACCTTGCGCCGACGCACCTCATCATCGGCCCACTCGCCTGGCAAGTACAACTGATAACCGACCGGCAGACTGCCGCGCTCACCCGCGATCGACAGCGACACCGCCACCCGGCAGTTATCCTGCTTGCCCGTCTGGCCGCAGTATTGGCGAGCTACGCCTACCGAGTGCCTCCCTTTCTTCGGAAACCCTGTGTCGTCCACGATCCAACGCACCGCCCCGTGCGCCTCGATCAGTTTTGGCAGCACCCGCTCGGCCACCGCCGACAGCATCGCTTCGTCGCTCCACGGCGCGTCCGCCACCAGATGATGCATGGACTGATGCGCCGAGCGCACCTGCGCCGGTTGCACCCGCGCCGCCATCGGCTCCACGCTTTTGCGTTCCCCAGGCAGCATCAAGCCTTTGATGTACCATCGCGCCGGCTGCTCGCGGTCCGCGTGCAACAGCGTACTCACAATCCCATCGCAGTAGCGTTCAAAGCGCCGTTCCAGACTCAGACCCATGGCTCACCTCATCTAACACTTGAAGTGACGACCATAATGCCTTATTTTCTAACACAGTAGTACTAGTTACCCTGCTGGGGAAACGTCAATCTGACGGATAGTGTCAGATTGTTTCTAAACGCAGCCAAAGGGAACGGTGTCCCGCCGCAGATCGCGGGCAGACACCAGCTTCAGCTGCGACATTTATCGACAACCGGTCCGGGGCGACCGCCCAGCGGAAGCTGTCTCAGACTATTGGCCGGAGCCGACATGTCACGGTTCAGCGTCTGTTGAGTAGGGATATCGACTCTAGCCCGTTTGGGTGTGCCCAGCGATTGCGGTTCAAGGACGGGTGCGGCGAGACGGGCCGTAGTTTTACCCAGAACGTGGTTCAACGCCTTCCAGGGGACGACACATATCCCCTGCCGGCGTTTTACGCTCAGGCGAACCTGCAGTTCACGACCAAAGCCACTGGACGAAACCCGACCTTCTATTTTGACAACGGAGGAAATACGGGACGATTGAGGACCGACCACCCGAATGGACCTCGGTCAT
>CAMYOC010000029.1 GCA_947259915.1 uncultured Gammaproteobacteria bacterium | reverse complement strand
TTGCGCCAGCGCCAGTTGTCGATAAACAGCCGCATGGCCACATAGGTCTCGGTAGAGGAATCGTCGGCTACGCCCTCCTCCTGCAGATAGCCCTTGACCGGTTTGCCATCGATCACGCCATCGGCGTACTGGCCGCGGACGACCGAGCGCGCGATATCCGTCTCGACCAACGGGCGGATGGACCGGAACACCTTGACCTTCTCGTCGCGGCGATCCCTCGAAGACAGCGTTGCAGGCGGCTCCATCGCCACCACCGACACCAGTTGCAGCAGATGATTTTGCACCATGTCCCGCAGTGTCCCGGCGCTGTCGAAATAACCCGCGCGTGTGCCGATCCCCGCATCCTCGGCCACCGTGATCTGCACATGATCGATGTAATTGCGGTTCCAGATCGGTTCGATCAGCGTATTGGCAAAACGCAGCACGGTAAGATTTTGCACGGTCTCCTTACCGAGATAGTGATCGATCCGATAAACCTGGTCTTCGCCAAAGTGCTGGTGCAGCTCACGGTTCAGCGCCTCGGCGGACTCGAGGTCGCGACCGAACGGTTTTTCCACGACGATACGATGTCGACCGTGACCGCTGTTCAGCCCGGCGTGATCGAGCCCGTTGACCACCGGCATAAAGTCCTCGGGGCGGATCGCGAGATAAAACACGACATTCTCGCAAGCCCCGGGGCGCGGGCGGCTTAGCTCGTCAAACAGATGCTGATAGGTCACCGCCTCGTTCAGATCCCCCTGGACATACGCGAAACGCGCAACGAATGCATGGAAGATATCGTCCTCATCCGTAATGCCCGCATCCCGCAGCCATTCCCGCATGTGTCCGCACCATTGCTCGGTCGACCACGCGCGGCGCCCCATGGCGACGATAGCCATGTTCTCGCTCAGGCGCCCGAGTCGATGCAGATGATAGAGCGCGGGCAACAGCTTGGTGCGCGAGAGATGCCCGGTGGCACCGAAGATCACGAAGTGACATGGGCCGGGACCGTCGTCTCGGCTCACTGCCCGCCCTCCCCGGCTGCATCCTTGACCGCGTGCCCGCCAAACGCATTACGCATCATCGCCAGCATCCGGTTGCCGTAATCCGCCTTGCCCTGAGAGGCGAAACGCGCCGCCATCGCCATCGTGATCACCGGTGCCGGCACGCCCTGCTCGATCGAGTCGATCACGGTCCAGCGGCCCTCACCCGAATCCGAGACAAACGGCGCGATGCCGGATAGCGCCGCATCCTGGTCGAGAAACTCCGCGATCAGATCGAGCAACCAGCTGCGCACCACACTGCCGTGCCGCCAGCTCTCGGCGATGGCGGCCAGATCCAGATCGAATTCCTTGCGGTGTTCCATCAACGCAAAGCCCTCGGCGAAGGCCTGCATCATCCCGTATTCGATGCCGTTGTGGATCATCTTGACGTAGTGACCGGAACCCGCCGGGCCGCAATTGGTCCAGCCGCGATCCGGCGCCGGCGCCAGCACGCGCAGGAAACGTTCGACCCGCTCCACATGCGCGGGCGCGCCGCCGACCATCAGCGCATAGCCCTCGGACAAACCCCACACGCCGCCCGAAACACCGGCATCGACAAAACCAATACCGGCCTCGGCCAGTTCCTCGCTGTGCCGGATCGAGTCCTTGAACATGGAATTGCCGCCGTCCACCACGACGTCCCCGGGCTGCAGCAGACCCTTTAGCGATTCGATCGTGCTCTCCGTCGCTGCGCCGGCCGGCACCATCACCCAGACCACCCGCGGCGCGTCGATCTGACTGACCATCGCCTCGAGCGAATCGGGCGGAACGAATCCGGTTTCCTCACCAAGACTCTGCGTGACGTCTGCCTCCAGCGCCCAGCCGGTGACCCTGACGCCACCGCGGGCAAGACGGCGCACCATGTTGCCGCCCATGCGGCCCAGACCGACGATACCAATGTCCATACGCGCTCCAGTCAGCAAAACGAACCAGATGAAATCCTGACGCCACCATAAGCGGGCACGCGCGTCATTTCGACACCGGACGGATCATTGTTGGCGAGCCTGTCCGACGGCGTGTCCGTATGCGTTGATCGATCTATCTGCCGCCACTCATCCGGCCGATAGGAGATAAAACTTTAATTAAGGCTATTAATTATATGATTTATATCCGTTTATCTAGAAATTGAATGCGCACCGCTCGCAGTGACGCCGAGATATGCATTGGCTTATTTGCGTCTTTGATCGAGCCAGGCAATCGCGTCAGACCACAGAGCACCCGACTCCGGTCGAAAATAACCAAAGTGCCCGATGGCCTTTAGCCCCGCTTCCGCCGGGTTCAGATGACGACGCTGCAGATTCGGATAGGCCTGCATCATCGCATCTACTGACCGCGCCGTACCCCACTTGTCGTCGCTGATGCTGTAGGCAAGCACCGGCGCGCTGAATTTCGCGAAGCGATCCAGCGGCAGCGTGTCATCGCCAAGCAGGTATTTCGGGTTGCGGCACCAGCTCGCCCACTCCAGTGCGGCGGCCTTGGGCAGATCTTCGCTGACACCGGGCCATGGCATATAGCCAAACAGGCGCGACAGCAGCGGTAACGTCAGGTAGGCATGGAAGGCGGCTACGGCCTTCTGCTCCCCACCCTGCATTGCCCAGTACCCGCTCTGGGCAGACACGGTCACCATGCCGTCGACGGCTTCCGCGTTGTCGAGCAAACCGGCGATCTGGCCACCGACACTGTGACCCACCAGAAAGAGTCGTCGCGGCCGCAGCTCAGCGACGATCCAGTCGATGACGCCCGCCATATCGGACAGCGCCCACTGGCGCATGCTTGCGTCAAAGCCTCTGAGCCGCTGCGGCCGCGAGCCGCCAATGCCCCGGTAATCGTAGGTCAGGGTGTGATATCCGGCATCGGCAAGGGCGGCCGCGAAGTGTCGATAGTAACGCCGCGGTACGGCAGTCGCGCTGTTCATGAGAACCACGTTTTCCGTATGACCTGACGGCTCGAATACGCTGGCGGCCAGGCGATAGCCATCCCGGGCCGCCATTGCGAAGTCTTTATGCAAGCGTTCCCTCTCTGACATTCACACCCCCGGTCCAGCCACCGAACCTGGTCAGCAACAAGAGACAATCCGCAAGCGGCTGCATTGAAGAAATTGTCTCGGGCCGCCGCAGTCAAATCCGCGGCCCGGGCCAGGCCAGGCCAGGCGTGCGCAGTCTACGTGATCCGCGACCAGGTCTGTACGCATTCCCGAGACACACTCCATCAGGCCCGGCTTGCTCACAGACCTGACGCAGGCTATCGTCCGCGCAAGTCCGATTCGGCTCGCGGCCATGACGTGCGCAGCATCTGGCGGCCCAGACGAAGTCGCATCCTGGCAAAGCGCCGGACCCGCTGCAGCAGCGCTATGGTCGTCTGGGGCCGCCGGCGACAATCTGCCTGGCTTAACGGAGATTTCTGCGTGGAGCTATTCCTCTCCAACATCGCATCGCCGCCGCTGCTGTTCTTCTTTCTCGGTCTGGCCGCGGCATTGCTGCGATCGGATCTCGATGTGCCCGCGTCAGTGGCGAAATTTCTCTCACTCTATCTGCTGTTCGCGATCGGTTTCAAAGGCGGCGTGGCCTTGCGCGAAACTGATATCGGGTGGGGCGTCGCCGCCAGCCTGCTTGCTGCGCTGACGCTCGCGTTTATCGTGCCGCTGATCGCCTTTGCGTGGCTGCGGCGCAAGATGAGCCTTGCCGACGCCGCGGCACTGGCCGCGACCTATGGGTCGGTCAGCGCCGTCACGTTTGTCACCTGCACCAGCTATCTGGACGCCGCCGGCATCCCCTGGAGCGGGCATCTGGTGGCGGCACTGGCGATCATGGAATCCCCGGCCATCATGGTCGGGATCATGCTTTACCGGCGCTTCGCTCCTCAGGCGTCCGGCACGGACTCGCGTGCTTACAGCGGCGCTGCGGTGGCACGGGAAGCGTTTTTGAACGGTTCGGTGTTTCTCATCATCGGCAGCCTGATCATCGGCTGGGTCACCGGCTCTGCGGGCATGGACCAGGTGGGCGTGCTGGTCAAGGATCTGTTCACAGGCGTGCTGTGTCTGTTCCTGCTGGACATGGGTCTGGTAGCGGCGCAGCGCTTGCGTGATCTGCGCAAACTCGCGCTTGTTGCCTTTGGCCTGATATTCCCGTTGCTGATGGCATTTTTGTCCGCCGTGCTGGCGATCAGTATCGGCCTGTCCGAGGGCGATGCTCTGTTGCTGACCATACTCGGCGCCAGCGCCTCTTACATCGCGGTGCCCGCCGCAATGCGGCTGGCCGTGCCGGACGCCAACCCCGGGCTCTACCTGCCGATGGCGCTGGCGGTGACGTTTCCGATGAATCTCATCGTCGGCATACCGCTGTACCATTTGTTTATCCGCACGGTGATGTACTGATGAAACCCTGTAAGCGTATCGAAATCGTGATCGAGCAGAGACAGGCCTCCGCACTGCTGGAAGCGCTGGACCAGCTCGGCGTGCCTGGCTACACCGCGATCCCCAGCGCGCGGGGCAGCGGCGACCGGGGTCTGCGCAGCGGCGACGAGTTGACCGGTGTGATGACCAATTCGGTGATCGTGATCGCCTGTCCGGAAGCTGACGTTGCGGCAATCCTCGAGCTCGTCGGACCCGCGATCCGCCGTTCCGGCGGCATCTGTCTGGTCTCCGACGCGACCTGGCTGACCCACTGAACGGAGCTTACTGAACAGCGGCGCCGCCGGCCTCGTCGCCATCGCCGAGGCTCTTCTCGTAGCCCAGCTGGCGGAAGTCCTCGCCGTAGAAATCCTCTACGATCTGGCGGGACTCCTCGCAATAGTAGCTCCTGTAATCACGGCGTTCACTGGCGTTGAGATGAGGCGTTGCGGCGAACTCCAGACCCAGGCGCTCTGCGACCCGGCGGCTGTCTTGCTTGAGATTGTCGACCCGACCAACAAAATCCAGCTCCACATCGCGCAACCAGCGGATCTGAGGATTGCACTGGCTCAGGCCCTTGACGTTGTACAGGCCGATGTCGTCGCACTCGCCCGCCGCCAGGCGGCGACAAAAAGACAGGAAACTCCCGCCTTCGGTCAGTACGCCGTAGCGCTGCACGTAATCAAACAAGGACACGGCCCGCTCGTAAGGATTGCGGCTGAACGCGAACTTGAATGCCGAGCGATCGAACGCGGCCGAGACGATGCCGCGGCGCACGAGCTCGGCATAGTCCATATGGCCAAAGGTCACGATGCCCCGGTTGGGGAAACGAAATCGTGCCAGATGCAGGGACTTGAGTTTCGGCGCGCCGAGCAGGCTGAAGACGCTGGTGCCCGCAGTCTTTGGGATCCAGATAAACACCGCTTTGGGCTGACCGATCGCATGAGCATAGCCCTTGAGTAGGCTCAGGCCACTGTAGTCGGCCAATTTTTCGATCTGTCTTCGACGTTTACCCATTTAATTAATATTTATAAATCAGTGACGTGATCGTTATTATTAAATTTAATTCGAGATCATTGCGAGCGAAGCTGCGCGCCTTCTTTCCGGCCATGGACGTTGCGGGTCCAGGCATCCTCGTGGGGTTTGGCTAATGGTAATGCATCCGGGCGGTGACAGGCGCTGCCGGATTGCCGCGCGATCCAACCGGGCCAGGAGATCTCCGGATTCACATCAAGCCCACGGCGATCAGTGATCGCGCCACGCCCTGCACCCGGGCGTTACGCCTGGATCGTGCAGCCGGCGCGTCGAGCGCCAGACCGGGAAATGGTAAACTAGCGCGCAAATTCCCGCGCCGGTCAAAGCCCGTCGCGGACCACTGATTGCCCCGATCCGCGGTGCCGCCCCGGTCACGCACCGGATCGAGACAGGAGCCTCCTCCATGGACCATTGCGTCTTTATCCATACCAACCCCAAGCAGATCGTCGGCGCGATCGTCGCCCAATACGCACTGCGGCGTCAGTCACAGAACGCGGACAAGTTCGAGGTCAGGTTGATCGAGACCACGGATCATCCGTTCCTGGCCGAGTTCGAGGGGCAGATGTATCTGCGCGACGGCGTCAAACGCGTCTGGCTGAATGACGATCTGCAGTCGTTCACGCCGCTGCGGTTTATGCCGCCTGAGCTGATGGACTACAGCGGCCGCGCGGTAGTGATCGACCCGGATATCTTTGCCGTGGCGGACATCTGGGATCTGCTGTCCCGGGACATGGGTGATTACTCGATCCTGTGCCGCAAGCGTTCGGGCCCCAAGGGCCTGGTGGACAAGTGCTATGCCTCGAGCGTGATGCTGCTCGACTGCGCCAGGCTCAAACACTGGCGCTGCGAGGAACAGTTCCGCTCGATGTTCGAATTCAAGCTGGATTATCACGACTGGATCTGTCTCAAATCCGAGGACCGGAGCACAATCGGGTTTTTCGAAAACGAGTGGAACGATTTCGACAAACTCACGCCGCAGACCAGAATGCTGCATACGACGCGGCGCAAGACCCAGCCCTGGAAAACGGGTCTGCCGATCGACTGGCGGCCGGCGGAGCGCTTCCGCGCCTTCCCGCCGCTGGGCTGGCTGATGCGGGCACGGCGCAAGCTATTCGGCGAGTACGGGATGCTGGGCAATTACTCCGCCCATCCGGATCAGAACCAGGAGCGCCTGTTCTTCGGTCTGTTGCGCGAGTGTGTTGAACTCGGCCTGGTGACCGACGAGATGCTGCGTGAGCAGATGTCCTCAAACCACGTGCGTCACGATGCGTTCGAAGTCATCGAGCGGACACCGCCGCTGGCGTTACCGCCGAATCCACCCGTCGCGCTGACCTGAATCCGCCGGCAGCACACGCTCAGGATGCCTGCAGCAGCTGACTGACGCGCTCGGCCGCCTGTAGCAGGCCCTGGTGTTTGTCGACCGCGACCGGCGTAAATACTACCGGCGACTCGCCCAGCCAGCGCGCTCGACCTGCCGCCACCAGCTGCTGCATTACGCGATTGACATCGCGCCGCATGCGCCGCGGCGCCAGGGCCATGGCTACCCGGTGACTGAGCGGTTTCCAGCGGAAGTTTTCGCGCCTTAGCCACCACGGCCGCCCGCCGGGCGTTTCGATCGCAAACAGATAAAGCGGTCGACCCGTGTCCGCGGCCTCGGCGACCATGGACATGCTCTCGGCGGTGACGACAAAGTGGTCCCCGAGCGCCAGATAGGCAGCATAGGGATTCGGCTCGGCCGAGCCCCAATGATAGACAAAGCGCGGACCCTGCAACGCGGCTTCCAGTCGCGTGGCGAAGGATGGGGGGGTGCGCGCGCTGGTGCTGATCAGGAGACTGCCGCCGACCTGTTCGACAAGCCGGTTCAGACGCGGCGCCAGCCGGGCGACCTGCTCATCCGAGAACACGAAAGGCCCACTATCGCCGCCGATCAGCAGAACCGTCCAGGGCCGCGGCAGATGCGCAAACCGCGGCGCCCACTCGGCGGCCGCTGACGCCAGCCTGTCCTCGTCCACATGATGCAGCGGCAAGGGATTGACGGTTACGTTGCCGCCCGCCTGCAAACCGTATTGGGCGGTGGAGAACACCGCATCGAAACGGCGCGGGTGACACCAGGGCCGGCCCAGATGGACCACTCGCGTCGGCGGCGAGCGTTGCTTGATCCACAAGGCCACCAGTTCATTGCGCCGGCCGGCGGTGAGCACCAGCCGAGGCCAGGGCGGCCGCAGCGCCGCGGCCCCGGCGTCACTGAGTCCGGCCAGCGTGGGCCGCGGCCAAAGATGCAGCAGCAGTTCCCGCCGCCGGAACGCCAGTGGCTTTTCGCTCCAGCGGAGACCATGCGTCTCGGCGAGGATTTCGGCCAGTGCCAGCATCTGAGCGCGGTCGCCGGACTTCGGTCCGCTGAGTACCCAGATATCGGGCGCGGCCGGCTCAGGCTTCATGACGCACCAGCGGCGGATTGAGTTGCATGCCTGACGACCTTAAACTGCGACCACGATCAAAACCCGTCTTCGCCGGCCTCGATGCCGGCCACGACGCCCCTCATCGACAGGCCGTCGGCTGAATTATGGAGGAGCGGTTGCCGCCAGGCCACCGGTCGCACCGAAAGTGTCCACATCCCGTCCATTGTCTCTCCTGCGCCGCCGATGAGGCTGATCAGGGAATTCGTCAGGCGCTACCCGGGCCAGAGCGTGGTGCTGGTGGCTGCGTTGCTGCTGGCCGGCGTCGCCGATGGCATCGGTCTGTCGGCGCTGCTGCCACTGCTCAACATCACCCTGGAGTCGTCCGCCGGCGGCGAGTCAGACAGCGCGCTGTCGCGCTTTATCTTCGACGCCCTGGACACGATCGGGGTGTCACCGTCGATAGGGGTGCTGCTGTCGGTAATCGTGGTCGTGGTGTTTTTCAAGGCGCTGCTGGTGTTCTTTGCCAAACAGCGCAGCGGCTATATCGCCGCCGAAGTCAGCACCGGCTTGCGCACCGACCTGCTCAAGGCCATCACCACTTCGCGCTGGCAGTACTTCGTCAACCAGTCGACCGGCAAGCTGGCCAACTCCATGGCCACCGAAGCCTGGCGTGCCTCGAATGCCTATGTCTTTGCGGTCCGCTTGCTCGCGCTGTTTGTCGAGGCCGGGGTCTACACGACCGTGGCGCTGCTGGTCTCATGGCGCGCGACACTGATCAGTTTTGTCGCCAGTTTTGTCATCGTCGCCGCCTCGCATTACTTCGTGCGCATGGCCGAGCGCGGCGGCAAGGGTCAGACCCGCTGGTATCGTTCACTGCTGGGCACCCTTACCGACATCCTGCAGTCGGTCAAGACGTTCAAGGCCATGGGCCGGGAGGGATCGGCCGAGGAAGTCCTCAGTGTCGAGAATAACCAGCTCAGGGAAGCCCTGCGCCGCGAGGTGCTTGGCGATGCCGCGCTGGAAGCGGCCCAGGAACCGATGTACACCATCGTCCTCGCTGGCGGCATCTACCTGGCACTGATGCAGTTC
>CAMYOC010000028.1:207748-271058 GCA_947259915.1 uncultured Gammaproteobacteria bacterium | reverse complement strand
AACACGTTGTTGCCCTCGCCGCCCAGCCACGGGAGCGCGAATTGGCGGGCATAGAACAATGCGCCAAAGAAGGCGGCGAAGAACATGACCTCGGAGATGATGAACCAGGTCATGCCCATACGGAACGACCGGTCCACCTGGGCGTTATAGGCACCGCTTTCGCTCTCGTTGATGACCGTGCCGAACCAGCCGACAATCATGACCAGCAGGACGATGACGCCGAGCCAGGCCAGCCAGGAGCCTGCCGCGGCACCGTTGAACGCGCTGGCTATGCCGAGCATCATCACGAACAAACCGACCGCGCCGACGATGGGCCAGTTGCTGCCGTGTGGTACGTAATATCCCTGTGTGTGCGCCATCTCTAAACCCCAAGCGTTGTCTTATTTCGTTGTAATTGAAGCATCCTGGCCTGCCGCCGCCAGGCGATCCCGGGCGAAAAACGTATACGACAAGGTCACCGTGTCGACATGTTCCGGGATCTCCGGGTCGAGGAAGAAAACCACCGGCATGTCCTTGCTCTCGCGTGCATTGAAATCCTGCTGGTTAAAGCAGAAACATTCGGTCTTCTGCAGATAGCGGGCCGCCTGGCCCGGCGCTACGCTGGGTACCGCATGACCGACGAGGAATTCATCCGACTGGTTTTGAGCAAAAAAGCTGGTGCGGTACATCTGTCCGGGATGGACCTGCATGTGGCTGACGGTCGGGCGGAAGTCCCATGGCGCGCCCTGATTGACCGAGGCGATAAACTCGATGGTCACCAGACGGTCGAGATCCGGCTGCATCGCCACCGCCGTCGCCTGATCGCCGGTGCGGCCGCCGAGTCCGGTGATCTCACAGAACACGTCGTAGATCGGCACCAGCAGATAGCCGAAGCCGAACATGCCGATGGTCAGCAAAACCAGCTTGCCGACCAGCGCGTTATTGCCTGGCTTGCCAGTCACGTCTAGGCGCCGCCCTGACTACGCAGATATTGGACGAAGATAAAGCTGCCGTAGACCGCGACCGCGACCAGGAACAGCACCACGGCCGAGCGCACCGCGCGTTTGCGATCCGGCTGAGTCGTCGTGGCCACTGATCCCTACCTCACGACCGGTGGTACGTCGAAGGTGTGATGGGGCGCCGGCGACGGCACCGTCCATTCCAGACCCTCGGCGCCTTCCCAGACCTGAGCCTCGGCCTTCTTGCCGCCACGGGCGCAGGACCAGATCACGTAGAGGAAGATCAGCTGGGCCAGCCCGAACACAAACGAGCCGATCGAGGAGATGGCGTTAAAGTCCGCGAACTGCGTGGCGTAGTCCGGGATACGCCGCGGCATCCCGGCGAGGCCGACGAAATGCTGCGGGAAAAACGTCACGTTGACAAAGATCGCCGAGAGCCAGAAATGCAGCTTGCCGAGCTTCTCGTTGTACATATGCCCGGTCCATTTCGGCAGCCAGTAGTAGACACCGGCCATGATGCCGAACACTGCGCCCGGCACCAACACATAGTGGAAGTGGGCCACCACGAAGTAGGAATCGTGGTACTGCAGATCGGCCGGAACGATGGCCAGCATCAGACCGGAGAAGCCGCCGATGGTGAACAGGAACACGAACGCGATGGCGAACAACATCGGCGTTTCGAAGGTCATCGCGCCTTTCCACATAGTGGCGACCCAGTTGAACACCTTCACCCCGGTAGGCACTGCGATCAGCATCGTCGCCAGCATAAAGAACAGCTGGCCGGCCAGCGGCATGCCGACGGTGAACATGTGGTGGGCCCAGACGATAAACGACAAAAACGCGATGCTGGCGGTGGCGTAGACCATCGAGTCGTAGCCGAACAGCGGTTTGCGCGCGAAGGTCGGGATGATCTGCGAGACGATGCCGAACGCCGGCAGGATCATGATGTAGACCTCGGGATGCCCGAAGAACCAGAAGATGTGCTGGAACATCACCGGGTCGCCACCGCCGGCGGCGAGGAAAAAGCTGGTGCCGAAATACTTGTCGGTCAGCAGCATGGTCACGGCGCCGGCCAGAACCGGCATCACCAGGATCAGCAGGTAGGCGGTGATCAGCCAGGTCCACACGAACAGCGGCATCTTCAGCAGCGTCATGCCGGGCGCGCGCATGTTCATGATGGTGACGATGATATTGATCGCGCCCAACACCGAGGAGATGCCCATCAGATGCACGGCGAAGATCAGGAACGGAAACGCGTTGCCGGTCTGCAGCACCAGCGGTGGGTACATGGTCCAGCCGCCGGCAGGAGCGCCGCCACCGATGCCGAACAAGCCGAGCACCAGCGGGGTCAGCAACAGCGCAAAGGCGAAAGGCAGGATCCAGAAGCTCCAGTTATTGAGCCGCGGCAGCGCCATATCCGGGGCGCCGATCATCAATGGCACCATCCAGTTGGCCAGCCCCACGAAGGCCGGCATCACGCCGCCGAAGATCATCACCAGCGCGTGCATGGTGGTCATCTGATTAAAGAACCCGGGATCTACCCACTGCAGACCCGGCTGGAACAGTTCGGCGCGGATGACCATGGCCATCGCGCCACCGACGAAGAACATCGCCAGACTGAACACCAGATACAGGGTGCCGATGTCTTTGTGGTTGGTGGTCGTCAACCAGCGTATGAGACCAGTGGGCTCGTGGGCGTGATCGTCGTGGGTCGCGGTCGTCGTGCTCATATTCTTCTCCACCTCGAGCCTATCGGGCTGCAGCAATGTCGGCCGGCTTCACCAGATCGCCGGTGTCGTTGCCAAACGCGTTTCTCTGATACGTCACAATCGCGGCCAGCTGTTCGTCCGATAACTGCGGACCGAACGCGGCCATCGCCGTGCCGGGACGGCCATGGATTGCGATATCGATGTGGGCGACGATGTCACCGGTCGCCATCGCGCTGCCGGCGATGGCGGGGAACGTCGGCGGCAGACCCTGGCCGTTAGCCTGATGGCAGGCGGCGCAGCTGGTGTTGTACTGGCTCTCGCCCTGGCTCATCGCAAGCGCCATGGTCCACTCGGCTGCCGGTGCTGCCGCCACCGGGGCAGATGCCGGTGCGACCTGGACCGGCGCTGCGGTCGGCGTCAGTGCTGCCGTCTGTATCTGCACAGAACCGCCCTGATCAACCAGCCAGGTGTCGTAATCTTCCTCGGAGACGACGTTGACCACCACCGGCATAAAGCCGTGGTCACGGCCGCAAAGTTCGGCGCACTGACCGCGATAGACACCGACTTCATCGGCCTTGAACCAGAACTCGTTGACAAAACCCGGGATGGCGTCGCGTTTGCCGCCCAGGTCAGGCACCCACCAGGAATGGATCACGTCCGAGGCGGTCAGCAGCAGGCGGACCTTGGCGCCGACCGGCACTACCAGCGGGTTGTCCACGTCGAGCAGATAATTTTCTACCGAGTAGGGGTCGATACCGGAGTCCAGCTGGCGGGCCAGGTTGCTGCTGGTGGCAAGGTTGCTGAAAAAATCCACCCCATGATCGATGTAGTCGTAGTGCCACTTCCACTGATAGGCAGTCACTTTGACCGTGATATCGCTGTTGCGCGTGTCTTCCATGCGCACCAGGGTGTCGGCGGCGGGCACCGCCATGCCGACCAGGATAAGGATCGGGATTATGGTCCAGATGATCTCGGCCTTGGTGCTGTGAGAGAACGTCGCCGGGGTCACGCCGAGCGAGCGGCGATGCCGGATCAGCGAGATGATCATCGCGCCGAAGACAATGACGGCGATCACGCAGCAGATGCCGAAGATCAGCATATGCAGGCCGTAGACTTCCTGACTGATCGCGGTCACGCCGACCGGCATATTGACCTCCCAGTCGGCCAGGGCGGCGGAGGACGAGCCCAGCCACAAACCCAATGCCGCGATGGTGGCCGATGCTCTTCTCAACATGCAGATGGACATCTATCCGACTCCCGTCTTGTCCGTTCAAATTTCAGAGGCCACATGCCCATCCCCGTCTCCGGGTACGGTGCCGGTGGCGCCGATCAATTCCGCCAGTCTCCGAGCGAGGCTGACACGGTCGCTCTCGATCAACGACCCGCCAAGCTCGCAGCGCTTGCCGTGTGAGCCAACCAACAGCCGGCTCGGATGACTGTTACGCCGCGATCGCGTCAACTCGACTCTCGCCCACACTCTAGGGAACTCGTGTCGCTCCCGGCTCGCATGACCGATCTTTTCGATGATCACGCGATCATCGCTAATCTCGATGACTTCCTGATAACGCCCGCGGCGCATGCTGATGCCGAGCACCAGGCCAAGCAACAGCAGCTCCAATCCGGTAAACGGCAGTACCGGCCAATAGCCGCGCCAGAGACAAATCCCGGCGATGATCAGGGAAATTGCGACGATGCTCAGATAGAACAGCAGCCCTTCTTTCGGCGTCAGCGAGCAATTGCTGCTGACGTGGATCCGAGTGATCAACTGGCTCTCTGCATCGACACGCTCTGCCAAGCGGCGGCCCCCGTGACTCCGACTGCCTCAATCCAAGCCGGCTATGCTAATTGAACGCCCCCGGCATGGCAACTTCTGCCGCGTTGCCACAACCATCATTTTATTGTTCTAATTCAGCCGTTTAGGGATCGGGTTGTCGGGTCAATCGCGGACAGGATTTGCTCGATGTCCAGACCGGCGGCGGCGCCGGCCACCCGGGCCGCATGCTCCGTCTGCTTGAGCCAGGGTACGAGACCGAGCCGGGGCGAGCGGATCGCACGATCCAGCGTCGCGATGTTGGCTTCCAGTTCCGCCATCGCCGGGTCGAGGCAGTTGGCGATCCAGCCAGCGAGTGGCAGGCCCCTCCGGCGGATGTCCTCGACGGTGAGCAACGCATGGTTGAGACAACCGAGCCGCATGCCGACAACCAGCAGCACCGGTGATCCGAGCGCGGCCGCCAGGTCAGCCATGCTGTGTTGATCATTCAGCGGGACGAGCCAGCCGCCAGCACCTTCGGTCACGACAAAGTCTGCCCGTTGCTGCAGTGTCTCGTGAGCATGGACGAGGGCCGGGATGCTCAGTTCGACGCCGGTCCGGGCCGCGGCGATATGTGGCGCGATGGCCTCGGGCAGGGCGACCGGATTGATCTCTTCATAGGTCAGCGCCACGTTGCTGTATTCCATCAGGCGCTCCGCGTCGTCGTTGCGCCAGCCCGCCGGGGTCCGGCGTCCGCCCGCAGCGATTGGTTTGAATGCGCCGGTGGCTATCCCGGCGCGGCTCAAGCCGTCGATCAGCGCACAGGCGAGCAGCGTCTTGCCGATATCGGTGTCGGTGCCGGTGACAAACACGCCGCCGCTCACGATCCTGGCTCCCGGTCCCGCCCGCGCCGTCCGATGGCAGTAAGCGGCACCCGCGTTTCGCCGCCTCCGGCTGCCATCGCCGGAGCTGAGCTGCCCCAGGCCTGCCCGTAGACCACCTCCCAGGTGGCCGGCAGGCGGCCGTCGCGGCGGTGTTTTTCATAGGCCTGTGCGAACGCGCGCAGACGACCGCGGCCGGTCAATCCACGGGGACGGCCGCGGGCCGCATTGTGGGCGCCAATAGCTTTCAGATCCCGCATCAGGCCAAAGACATCCTCATAAGTGACGCAGAAATAGTCGACGTCCATGACCGGCTCGGCGAGTCCGGAGCGCACCATCGCATCGCCGAGATCGTGCATATCGATAAAGCGGCTGACGTGGACCTGATCATCGACTTGTCGCCAGGCATTTCTGAGCTCGTGCAGCGTGTCCGGCCCGAAGCTGGCAAAACTCAGCAGACCGCCGGGGGCCAGCACGCGGCGGAATTCGGCAAATACCGCGTCCAGGTCATTGCACCATTGCAGCATCAGATTGGAAAAAATCAGATCGACGCTCGCGTCCGGCAGCGGCAACGCCGCCGCGTCAGCGCAGATCGGATCCAGACGTCGCAGCATTGGTCGGCGTCGCCGGGCCTGGTGCAGCATGCCCTCCGCAATATCCAGGGCGATGAGTCTGCTGCCGCGATAACGTTTCAACAGCGCGCGGCCGGCGTGACCGGTGCCGCATCCCGCATCCAGAATGACGCGTGGTTCAAGCCGCACATACTTGAGCCGGTCAAGCAGTTCATCTCTGACCCTGGACTGCAGCACCGCGGAGGCGTCATAGCTTGCGCTGGCCCGATCAAAGGCGCGCCGCACTTCGCCTGAATCCAGCGTCTGGGGATCCGGTCCTGGTGCGGTGTTCATGCCGGCACGTCGACGCTGACCGGGGTGGTGCCGACAAATGTCTGCAGGCGCTCCAGGACCGCGTCGCGATGTGAGAGGAACGGCGCGTGTGACGCACCCCTGATGACGTCCAGCTCGGCGTCTGGCAGCGCCTGGGCGAGTCGCCGGCTCGCTTCTGCCGGACACAGCCGATCATGCTCCCCGGCGAGGACCAGCGTTGGATGATGGATCTCGGATAGTCGTTTGCGCAGGTCGGTTTCGGCCAGCACGGTCAGACCGTCGGCCAGTGCGGCCGGGTCGGGCTCGCCGTGGGCGAAAACCCGGCGCCGCAGGGTACGCAGCAGCTCCACCGCATGGCTGTCGCCGCGGACCTGTAGCGTCAGGAAGTCGCGGACCGTCTTGCGATAGTCTGCGGCCAGCCCCTCACCGAAGCTCCGCAGCACATCCGGCGCCACGCCGCACGGCCAGCCAGGACCGCTCATAAACCGCGGCGTCGTCGCCATCAGCACCAGCCGCTCAACCCGCTGCGGCAGCTGCCGGGCCAACTCCATCGCGATCAGCCCACCCAGCGACCAGCCTATATATGTGGCCCTGCGCGGCGCGTTGAAAGCCACCGCTTCGACCAGCTTGTCCAGATCCAGATTGGCAGCCCGCGGGCTGGCACCATGGCCCGGCAGATCCGGACAGATCACGCGCCGCTGGCGGCTGAGCCGTGGCAACAGATCGGACCAGATGCCGCCGTGAAGCCCCCAGCCGTGGATCAGCACCAGTGACGGCCCCTGACCGGCCGACTCCACATGGAGCTCGATGCTCACGCGGCCGCCCTGGCGATATCGGCCGCCGCCAGCGCCTCCAGCAGATCGTCCACATCCTGGTCCACGTGAGCTGCCGACAATGTGACCCGCAGCCGGGCCGTACCTGCCGGTACGGTCGGGGGGCGGATAGCCGCTACCCAAAAACCCTTGCGGAACAGTGTCTCACTGGCTTCCAGCGCGGCCTTTGGCGTACCAACCAGGATCGGCTGGATCGGCGAGGCCGACGGCAAGAGACGCAGACCCAGCGCCAGGGCGCCACTGCGGAATCTGGACACCAGCGCGCACAGTCGCTGGCGCCGCCAGCCTTCCTCGCTGGCGATGGCCAATGCAGCCCGCGCAGCCGCTGCGACAGCAGGGGGTGGGGCCGTCGTGTAGATATAGCTCCGCGCGCGGTTGATCAGGGTCTCGATCAGATCGTCGCTGCCCGCCACAAAGGCGCCAAATACACCGAAGGCCTTGCCCAGGGTGCCGACCAGGACCGGCGCCGCGGTGGTATCCAGCCCGGCAGCCTCGAGGCTGCCGCGGCCCGAGTCACCGAGCACACCGAGCCCGTGGGCGTCGTCCACCACCAGCCACGCACCGTTGGCATGCGCGGCGGCGTGCAGCGCGGCCAGCGGCGCGACGTCGCCGTCCATGCTGAACAGACCGTCGGTCACCAATAACCTGCGACGCGCCGGCGCATCCAGGCGCTCCGCCGCCGCGTCTGCGTCGGCATGCCGATAGCGGCGCACCCGGGCGCCACACAGCCGGGCGGCATCGATCAAAGAAGCGTGATTCAAGCGGTCCTCGACCACCAGGTCACCACGGCCGGCGAGGGCGCTGAGCACACCCAGGTTGGCCATATAGCCGGTGGAAAACAGCAGCGCACGTTGTCTGCCGGTGAACCTCGCCAGCGCCTCCTCCAGCGCGTGGTGTTCTGCAGTGTGGCCGCTGACCAGATGGGCCGCGCCGGCGCCGGCGCCCCAGTCGCGAACGGCCCGGGCCATCACTTCCGCCAGACGCGGATCGTGGGCCAGACCGAGATAATCATTGCTGCAGAAGACGCGGATGTCGCGGCCGTCGATCCGCGCCCAGGGCAGCGACGCACCGGCCTCCGCGATGCGTCGATGGCGTCGGAGTTGCCGCGCTTCCAGATCATCGAGTGCCGCGGCCAGGCCGGGCTCAGGATCCGGCATCGGCGGCCATCCGGTCGGTGGCGGTTGTGTTGCCGACCGGCGACGTCGCCGGTTCTGCCTCGATCCCCAGTCTGGCGAACAGCCGACGGTCGTGATCCTGGTCGGGGTTGTCCGTGGTCAGCAGTCGCTCTCCGTAGAAAATGGAGTTGGCGCCGGCAAAGAACGCCAGCGTCTGGGTTTCGTCGCTCATTTCCGTGCGTCCGGCTGACAGACGCACGTGCGAACACGGCATCAGGATCCGGGCGACCGCTATCGTGCGGATAAAATCCAGCGGGTCCAGCGGATCCGTCCCGAACAGCGGTGTGCCGGGTACCTGGACCAGCTGGTTGATCGGCACACTCTCCGGATGGGCCGGCAGATTGGCCAGTGTTTGCAGCAGGCGCACCCGGTCGACTGCCTCCTCGCCCATGCCGATGATGCCGCCGCAGCAGACTTTCATGCCCGCGGATCGCACATACTCCAGGGTATCCAGACGGTCCTGATAGGTGCGCGTGGTGATGATCTCGCCGTAGTACTCGGGCGAGGTGTCGAGGTTGTGGTTGTAGTAATCCAGGCCTGAATCGCGCAGCTGCACCGCCTGTTCAGCGGACAGCATGCCGACCGTGGCGCAGGTCTCCATGCCCAGCGCCTTGACCTGGCGCACCATCTCGCAGATCACCTCGAGTTGTTTTGCCTTGGGGCTGCGGTATGCGGCGCCCATGCAGAAGCGGGTCGCCCCACGCGCGCGGGCGGTACGCGCCTGCTCGACCACCTCCTCGACGGCCAGCAGTGCCTCACGCTCGAGTCCGGTGTCGAAGCGCACGCTTTGCGGGCAATAGGCACAGTCTTCCGGGCAGGCCCCGGTCTTGATACTGCACAGCGTGCTGACCTGGACCTGGTTGGGCGAGAAGTGCTGCCGATGTACCTGATGGGCCTTGAACAACAGGTCATTGAACGGTAGCCCGAACAAGGCCTGAACCTCCTCCAGCGACCAATTGTGGCGGGGTGTGGCGGTGTGGACCGGTATGTCTTGGTTCATATGTTGCTCTTTTGCAGGGAAATGCGGCCTGCCGCCGACCTGCACGATCGATTGAGAATGACGGCATGCGACGGTCATGAGTATTCGAGTCCGAGCGCGTAACTGTCAACCAGGCTGCGGCTGATTCGTGAACATCTGTACAAAAATTGCCCAGATTTTGTTGCCGCCGGTGTGCCAGCTTTGTGGCGCTGACGGCATGGGTCCGGATATCTGTAGCGGCTGTTTTCGCGACCTGCCGCGGGTCGAGGCCGCCTGCCCGCGCTGCGCCAGACCGGTGGCAGAGAGCAAGGTTTGCGGGCGCTGTCTGCATCGCCCACCGCCGTGGTCGGCGGCGGTCGCGCCGCTGCGTTATGCGTTTCCCGTCGACCGCATGCTCCAGGAGCTCAAGTACGAAGGCAGGCTGATGCGGGCGCGCCTGTTTGGCGAACTGCTGGGACATTGGGTGCGTGGCCGCCAGCCCGCCGCGGAATTATTGCTACCGGTGCCGCTGCACCGTCGCCGCTGGCGTCAGCGTGGATTCAACCAGGCTCGTGAGCTCGCCCTCGGCGCGGGTCGTGTGTTGGGCATGGAGATGGCGGATGACATTTGCTCCCGGGTGGCCGACACGCCGCCGCTGTGGGATCTGACACCGGGCGCCCGCCGCCGCGTGCTCCGCGGCGCGTTCGAGGTCTGTCCCCGCGTCCGCGGGCGCCGTGTGGCTTTGGTCGACGATGTGCTCACCACAGGCGCCACCGCGGCTACCTTATGCCGTGCGCTTCTCAGGGCAGGGGCCGCCAGCGTGGAAGTCTGGGCGATCGCCCGCGCCGGCGTCGCTCAAACCGGGCCGAAAACGTAGCTGAGCAGGATGCCGCAGAACAGCAGCAAGCCGAATTGGTTGTTGTTGAGAAACGCGCGGAAGCATGCCTCGGGTTGCCGATGACGGATCAGCCACTGTTGCCAGATCGCGGTGCCGGCCGCGGCTAGCAGACCCGCAACAAACCACGCGCCGAGCTCGACGATGCTGCCGATCCAGTACATCAACAGGAGCGTGATGCCCTGACAAACGCCGACGGCGAGCCGGTCGCCGCGCCCAAACAGGATCGCGGTTGAGCGCACGCCGATGCGTAGATCGTCTTCCCGGTCCACCATGGCGTACATGGTGTCGTAAGCCGCCGCCCACGCCACCACGGCAAAAAACATCAGCCAGGCGATGACCGGCACGGAACCTGTTTGTGCCGCGAACGCCATCGGCACTGACCAACCGAATGCCGCGCCGAGATAGAACTGAGGCAGATGGGTAAAACGCTTGACGAAGGGATAACTGGCGGCGAGAAATCCGCCGATCAGCGACAGACCGATGGTCAACCCGTTCATGCGCAGCACCAGCAGGAATGCAACAAAGGCCAGCAGCATCGCGATGGCCAGTGCCTCCCGCGGCGAAACCCGCCCGGCGGCCAGCGGGCGTTCCCGGGTGCGTCTGACATGCGGATCGATGTCCCGGTCGGCGAAGTCGTTGATAGCACAGCCGGCCGAGCGCATCAGAAATACGCCGGCCACAAAGACCAGGAACACCTCGGCATCAGGATGACCCCGCCCGGCGATCCACAGCGCCCACAGGGTCGGCCACAGCAACAACAGCGTGCCGATGGGTCGATTGAAACGGATCAACAGGCCATAGGCGTGCAACCTGGATGCGAGGCGGCCGCTGGTCCCGGCCTGACCGCCGTCATCGACGGTCATCAGTCGGTCCCGACGCGCGCCAATCCGGGCAGGAAGACCTCGTAAACCAGGATCGCGTCATCCCCCACCAGGAACCGGGAGCGCCTCGCCCATAGCGTCTCCGGTGCGATGTCCGTGCCCTCGAGTGCGGCGGCGAACAGGGGATCCCGCTCACCGATGCGGGTGTATTCGAACGGCGTCCGCGTGACCGCCGTTTGATCCGCGAGCGCTTCACCCAGGGGCTGTTCACCCAGCTGCGCCAACCAGGGGTGGCGGGCCAGCGTGGCCGGTGGCACCAGCGTGCTGGCGAATATCAGACGGACGCCGCGTCCGCTCAGACGCACGCGACGCACGTGCAGCCGATCATCGTTACAGTCGAGCAGGCGCAGGTCTTCTGCATCGGCGGGCTCCAATGCCTCGCGGAGCAGTTCGAGTGCGAATCCGTCGCCGCCGCCGCGGATCCTGGCGGTCAGCGATCCACGCTCGAGCAGCCAGCCGCGCAGGGAAGCAGACGGCGGCAGCGCGCCCGGCGCGTCCGCTGGCTGCCAGTGACGCGCGTGCTGCTTGGTGCGAACGTGAATCGGTTCCATAACGTGCCGAAATCCCCGGTCCGGGCCGACCGCCCCCCATGGTGCGGGATAGTGATTATAGATCGGCCTCCGGCGCCCCCGCTAACCGGGGCCTCAGACCTTGCCATAACGGGCGGCGTCGCCGATCCAGCGTTCGAGGAGGGCAGCTACCGCGGGGTCCTGTTCGGCCAGCATGCGATCGGCGGCCTTACGGATGCGCGGCAACAATGCCTGATCCCGCATCAGGTCCGCCACGCGCATCTGCATGGCGCCGGTCTGCCGGGTTCCGAGCACCTCGCCGGGCCCCCGCAGCCGCAGGTCCTCCTCGGCGATGCGGAAGCCATCGGTGGTCTCGCGCATGGTGCGCAGCCGGCGCTCCGCACCCTGTCCCAGCGGCGGGTGATACATCAGCACGCAGCTGGCGTCATCGCGGCCGCGGCCGACACGGCCGCGCAGCTGATGCAGTTGTGCCAGCCCCATGCGCTCGGCGTTTTCGATAATCATCAGGCTCGCATTGGGCACGTCGACGCCGACTTCGATCACCGTGGTCGCCACCAGCATGTCCACCTCGCCGGCCTTGAAGCGGCTCATCACGGATTCCTTGTCCGCGCCCTTCATGCGCCCGTGCACCAAGCCGACGCGCAGCTCCCCCAGGGCGTCCGCCAATGCGGTAGCCGTGTCTTCGGCAGCCTGGTATTGGAGCTGCTCTGACTCCTCGATCAGCGGGCACACCCAGTAGGCCTGGCGGCCCTCGGCGCAGGCCTTGCGCACTCGGGCCGTCACCTCGCTGCGGCGGCTGTCCGGGATGGCGACCGTAGTGACCTGGCCACGGCCGGGAGGGAGTTCGTCGATAACAGACGTGTCCAGATCCGCGTAGCTGGCCATGGCCAGGGTGCGCGGGATCGGCGTAGCCGTCATCACCAGCTGGTGCGGTCGCAGCTCGCCGTCCTCGCCTTTTTCCGTCAGAGCCAGACGCTGGTGGACGCCAAAACGATGTTGCTCGTCGATAATCACCAGCCCCAGGCGTGCGAATTCGACCCCGGCCTGGAACAGGGCGTGGGTGCCGATGACCACGCCCGCCTGGCCTGAGCCGATCTGTTCCAGCGCAGTGCGGCGATCGGCGGCACCGAGCCGTCCGGTCAGCGCGCTGACCGTCACGCCGACCGGGTCGAGCCAGCCGCGGAAACTGCGCAGATGTTGCTCGGCCAGCAGTTCCGTGGGCGCCATGATCGCGGCCTGCAGACCCGCTTCCACCGCCCTGACGGCGGCGGCTGCCGCCACCACGGTCTTGCCCGAGCCCACATCCCCCTGGACCAGCCGCAGCATCGGACGGGGTTCGGCCAGATCGACCAGGATCTCGTCCAGCACGCGTCGTTGTGCACCAGTCAGCTGGAACGGCAAGGCGTTGAGGAACCGTGGCAGCAGGCTGCCGCCCGACACCATCGCCGGGGCAACATGCTCGCGGATCCGCTGGCGCAGCAGCCGCAGACTGAGCTGGTGGGCGAGCAACTCCTCGAAGGCCAGCCGCTGTTGTGCCGGATGGGTGCCCTGTTCCAGAAGCGCCTGGTCGGCGTCCCGCGGCGGATGATGCACATAGCACAGGGCATCGAGCAGCGACGGCAGGCCCAGATCAGCGAGCACCTCAGCCGGCACCAGATCAGCCGGTGGTTCGGCGTCGATCCGCGCCAGCGCGGCCTCCACCAGGCGGTGGATGCGTTTCTGCTGCAGGCCCTCCGTGCTCGGATAGATCGGCGTCAGCGTCTCGTCCAATGGCGGTGTCTCACCGGGTGCGAGGCGACGATACTCCGGATGCACCATCTCCATCCCGGACGTGCCAAGACGCACCTCGCCAAAACAGCGCATGCGTGTGCCGCGGCGCAGGCCAGCCGCCTGGTTGCGACTGAAATGGAAGAAACGCAGCAATACAAAGCCGGTTCCGTCCGCGAGCTGGCACAAAAGCATGCGCCGTCTGCGGATCACGACCTCGCTGAGTTCGACCTCGCCTTCCACCGTCACACGCATACCCGGACGCAGCGCGCCGATCTCGACCAGGCGGGTGCGATCTTCGTAACGCAGCGGCAGCAGGAACAGCAGGTCCCTGATCGAATGCACCGACAGCCGCGCGAGCTTCTCGGCCAGCGCCGGCCCGACGCCACTGAGGGCCGTGACGGGCTCTGGTTCGACCCGGGCGGCAGGAGACTGATCGAGTGGAGTCAAGAGATGCGGTCAGGGTCTCAGGATCGCGTCGACCTCGACCCGGGCGCCCTTGGGGAGCGCCGCCACCTGGATCGCGGCGCGGGCCGGGTAGGGCTCGCTGAAAAACGTCGCCATTACCTCGTTGACTGCGCCGAAATCGCCCAGGTCGACCAGATAAACTGTGAGTTTGACGGCGTCGTCCAGGCTTGCGCCGGCGGCGTCCGCGACCGCGGAGAGATTGTCGAAGACTCTGCGTATTTCCTCGCGGATATCGCCCGTCACCAGCTCCATCGAGACCGGGTCGAGCGGGATCTGTCCAGACAGATAGATCGTGCCGTCAGCCTCTATGGCCTGGGAGTAGGTGCCGATGGCTCCCGGAGCGCTGTCGGTTGCGATGGGGCGTCGTGCCATGACGGTCTCCTCGTGACCCGGGTTCGTATCAGTTGCTGGTGCGCTCGACGCGGACCACGTCCGGCATCGAGTTGATGCTGCGCAGCACGCGTTCCAGGTGCTTGGTCTCCTTGACCTGCAGCTGGAAGGTCAGGGACGACATATCGCCGTCGCGTTCGACCACCGACACATGCTCGATATTGGTGTTTGTCGCGGAGATGTTGGCGGCTACCGCGGCGAGCACGCCGAGACGGTTTTTTACCTCGGCACGGATCTCGACGATAAAGGTCCGATCCAGCTCCGCTTCCCATTCGACCGGGATCCACTTGTCCGGTTGTTTACGGAACTCAGCCAGATTGCCACAGCCCTCGCGATGGATCACGAGACCGCGTCCGGCGCTGAGATAACCGAAAATCGTATCGCCGGGAAGCGGATGACAGCAGCGTCCGTAGCTGACGACCATGCCTTCGGTGCCGGCGATCGTCAGTGGCGCCGCGTCGCCGTCGGTGTGATCCGGCGCATCGCCCGGCACCAGGCGTCTGGCCACCAGCGTCGCCATGCGTTCGCCCAGCCCGATCTGCTCGAACAAGGCTTCGCGGTTCTCCAGACCAAGCTGTTCCAACGCGGCGGCCAGCGTCTTGCGCGGGATCTTGCGCACGCTGAGTGAGTATTCACGCAGCGCATTGTCCAGCAGGCGGCGACCCAGATCCGCCGCCTCGCCGCGGCGCAGATTCTTCAGATAGTTGCGGATCGCGGTCCTTGCCTTCGCGGTGACGACAAAATTGACCCAGGCCGGATTGGGGCTGGCGTTCCTCGAGGTGATGATCTGAACCGTCTGTCCGTTCTTCAGCGGCGTGCGCAGCGGCACCGGCCGGCGATCGACGCGGGCGGCCACGCAACGGTTGCCGATCGCGGTGTGCACGGCAAAGGCAAAATCGACGCAGGTTGCGCCGCGCGGCAAGCGCAGGATGTCACCTTTGGGGGTGAACACGTAGACCTTGTCCGGGAACAAATCGATCTTGACGCTCTCGAGGAATTCCTCGGAGCTGCCTCCCTCCTGCATGTCCACCAGCTGTTGCAGCCATTCGCGGGCGCGCGCCTGAGGCGCCGACCCGAGCCGGTCGCCGGACTTGTACAGCCAGTGCGCGGCGATACCCGATTCCGCGATACGGTCCATGTCCTCGGTGCGGATCTGCACTTCGACCGGTACACCGTTCGGTCCGAACAGGGTGGTGTGCAGGGACTGGTAACCATTGACCCGCGGGATCGCGATGTAGTCTTTGAAGCGGCCCGGCATCGGCTTGTAGCACTTGTGCACCAGACCCAGGGCGCGGTAACAGTTGTCGACCGTGTCGACGATGACGCGGATGCCATAGACGTCGGCGATCTCGCTTAGCGAGCGATGTTTGTCGCGCATCTTCCGATAGATGCTGTAGAGATGTTTCTCTCTGGCCCGGACCTCACCGCGGATCTGCACCCGCTTCATCGACTCTTCGAAGCGCTTGGTGATCTTGCTCAGGATCTGCCGCTGAGCCCGGCCGCGGCGCAGCGTCCGCTCGAGCACGCGGTAGCGATAGGGATACAGGGCGCGGAAGCCCAGGTCCTCGAGTTCCAGCTTGATGCTGTTGATGCCGAGGCGAATGGCGATGGGCGCGTAGATGTCGAGCGTCTCGCGGGCGATGCGTCGCCGCTTCTCTGTCCCCATCACCCACAGCGTGCGCATGTTGTGAGTGCGGTCGGCCAGCTTCACCAGGATCACGCGGATATCGCCGACCATGGCCAGCAGCATCTTGCGGAAGCTCTCAGCCTGAGCCTCGGCACGACTGCGGAACTCGATCTGGTCCAGCTTGCTGACACCGTCGACGAGCTCCGCCACTTCATCGCCGAAGCGTTCGGCCAGCGCCTTCTTGTCCACGCCGGTGTCTTCGATCACGTCGTGGAGCAGGGAAGCCATCAGCGTCTGCGGGTCCAGCCGCAGATCGGCCAGGATGCCGGCCACCGCGACCGGATGGGAGATGTAGGGTTCTCCGGTCTTTCGATTCTGACCGCGATGGGCCTCGTCAGCGTAATGGTAGGCGTCGACGACCATGGCTACCTGCTCCGGCGTCAGGTAGCCCTCGATTTTTTTCAGCAGTTGGTCGAGCCCTATGGCCCGCTTCCTGTTCGGCAACCTGGCCAGGATGGAAGCGGCGTAGTCCATATGGGGCTATCGGGCTGGGGTCGGGTCAGCTCCCCAAGGGTGGGATCGGCCGGGGACTGAGATCGTCCTCGGCGGCCAGCGCGTCTTCCAGCGATGGCTCTACTATTCGATCCGGCTCCTTGAGGATTTCCGGGGTGACATTGCCTGCGGCGATCTCGCGCAGCGCCATGACCGTGGGCTTGTCGTTCTCCCAATCCAGTTCGGTGGGTGCGCCGTTGGAAAGCTGGCGGGCGCGCTTGGAGGCGACCAGCACAAGTTCGAACAGGTTTTCCACGTTCTGCATGCAGTCTTCTACGGTGATACGGGCCATTGATTCAGTGTCTCTCGGTTTTGGAGCCCTGTTTCCAGGGCGCAGTCTTCAAATACTACGGAAAAGCTGGGGTTTACGCCATAAGGCGGGCGATCTGCCCGGCATGGATCACATCGTCCGTCCGGCTCTTTTCGCCGCCGCCGTTCAATATCGCGGCCAGTTCCGCCAGCGCCCGGTCGAAATCCTCGTTGATCACAGCGTAATCGAATTCTTCCCAATGGGACATATCGGCGCGGGCATCGCGCAGGCGCCTGCGGATCGTGGCCTCGCTGTCGGTGCTGCGCCCGCGCAGCCTCCGCTCCAGTTCCGCGGCGGAGGGCGGCAGGATAAAGATGGCCAGACAATCAGGCATGGCCGCGCGGATCTGCCTGGCTCCCTGCCAGTCGATCTCCAGCAGCACGTCGAAGCCCTCGGCCATCAACGCCTCGACCTGGGCCCGGCTGGTTCCGTACAGATTGTCGAAGACCCGCGCATGCTCCAGGAACTCGGCGCGGTCCAGCATGCGGGTGAATTCGGTTTCATCGACAAAGAAGTAGTCGTGGCCGTGGCGCTCGCCGCGGCGCGGCGGGCGGGTGGTAAAAGAGGTCGAAAAACGGGTGTTTGGATCGCGTTCCAGCAGGGCCCGGACCAGCGACGTCTTGCCGGCCCCCGAGGGCGCGGAGAACACCACCAGGCGCCCACGGCGCGGCTTGAGAAGAGAATGCTTGTCGCTGGCAGCCGTCATGCCGAAGCTCATTCCACGTTCTGTATCTGTTCCCGCATCTGCTCGATCAGCACTTTGAGCTCCACGCTGATCCGCGTGGTCTCCAGCGACTGAGACTTGGAACCCAGGGTGTTGGCTTCACGATTGAACTCCTGCATCAGGAAGTCCAGCCGCCGGCCGGCAGCCTCATCTGCCCCGAGGATCCTGCGCACTTCGGTCACGTGACTGTCGAGGCGATCCAGCTCTTCATCGACGTCCATCTTCTGCGTCAGCAAAACCAGTTCCTGTTCGAGCCGACCCGGATCCGGCTCCAGATCGAGCTTGGCGATCCGCTCCAGCAACCGTTGCCGCAGCTGCTCGCGAATCTCGGGCAGCAGCGCACGCGCGCTTGTTACCAGCGCCGCTATGCCGTCGCAGCGCTCGGTTAACATAATGCTTATCCGTTCACCCTCACGGCTTCGTGCCGCATTCAGATCCACCAGCGCGGCATCCAGCAGCTCCATGGCGGCAGCCTGCGCCGGCTCGGTATCTCTTTGTTGTTCCTCCACCACGCCTGGCCAGCGCAGGACGTCCAGCGGGCTGACCGGCGCACAGCCGCCGAGATGCTCGGATACGGTGGTTAGCGCCTGATCAAGCTGTCTGAGTGCCGGCAAGCGCAGGTGCAGACCGGCGTCGTCCTCCTCGCCCCAGCGCAGGCGCAGCGAACATTCGATCTTGCCACGCTTGAGATGCTTGCCCACCCGGCGTCGGAAATCCGCCTCGAGTGGACGCAATTCCTCCGGCAGCCGCCAGCTGACCTCCAGATAACGATGATTGACGGAACGGATTTCCCAGGCCAGGGACCCCCATTCCCAGCGCTCCTCACGGCGCGCAAAACCGGTCATGCTGTTAGTCATGAAACTCCCGACTGTGTGCGGCTGGTGGCGCCCGGCCGCGGTGCGCGTCAGCCCCTGTCAGCTTATACTCTGCCTCCGCAGCGGCAAGGCCGCGTAGTCTAGCAAAAGCCAAGGGACCCGGATTGCGTTACCAAACTGCCGAGTTGAGCCTGATCGGGGATCGGGATCAAAACCAGGACCGGGTGCTGGTCGCCGAGAACGAGGCGGGCTGCATTCTTGCCGTACTCGATGGCATGGGTGGTCATTCTGATGGCGAGCGCGCCGCGGAAGTGGCTATCGAATCGATCAGCGAAAGTTTCTGGCAGTCATCCGAATCGATAAAGGACCCGACCGGCTTTCTCGACGACCTGGTGAGGAATGCTCACGAAGCGATTGTCTCTATCGGCAGCGGCCTGTCCGTCGAACACAAGCCCCGCGCCACCTGCGCCGTATGCCTGGTGCACCAGGGGCGAGCCTGGTGGGCCCACGTCGGCGATGCCCGCATCTATCTGCTGAGGGGTTCCGCTGTGGTGGAACGCACACGCGACCACAGCCATGTCGAAGTGCTGTTGCAGGAAGGCCTGATCATGCCGGAGGAGGTCTCTACCCATCCGATGCGCCATTATGTGGAGGCGTGCCTCGGTGGTGAGTCGGGTCTGCCCGATCTGTCACTGCCTAACTTCCGCGGGCTGCAGACCGACGATATCCTCCTGGTCTGCTCGGATGGTTTCTGGTCCGGACTGAGCGACGAGTACATCGCGTCGTCTTTTGACTCGTCCAGACCGCTCTCGGAGTCGCTCGGGGAGCTGGCCGAGAAAGCCGTCGCCGCCAATGGCCCTCATAGCGACAACACGACCGCCGCCGCTTTGCGCGTCCTTGCCGGCTGAGTGCCGGCGCCGCCAACCCAACCCTGATGAGTGGTGAACAGCACATGCGACCCAGTGGACGCCGGCCCGACCAACTGCGACCCGTCCGTTTTACGCGCCGCTATACCCGCCACGCCGAGGGCTCGGTGCTAGTGGAATTTGGTCACACGATCGTGCTCTGTACCGCGAGCGTCGAGGAACGCGTGCCGCCCTTCCTCCGCGGCAGCGGGCGCGGCTGGGTCACCGCGGAATACGGCATGTTGCCCCGCGCGACGCACACCCGCAGCGGCCGGGAGGCGGTGCGGGGGAAACAGGGCGGGCGTACCCAGGAGATCCAGCGGCTGATCGGACGATCGTTGCGCGCGGTGACCGACCTCAGCGCGCTGGGAGAGATGACTATCACCCTGGATTGCGACGTGTTGCAGGCAGACGGCGGTACGCGGACGGCTGCGATCACCGGGGCCTATGTGTCGCTGGTCGACGCGGTGCGGACCATCCGTAAACAGGGTCGTCTGCGTCAGGATCCTGTCTACGGCCAGATCGCCGCGGTGTCCGTCGGGATCTACAAGGGCGAACCGGTACTCGATCTGGACTATGCAGAGGACTCGGAAGCCGAGACCGACATGAACGTGGTCATGAACGAGGCGGGTGCGTTCGTCGAGGTCCAGGGTACGGCCGAAGGCCATGCGTTCCGCCGCGACGAGCTGGATCAGATGTTGAGCCTGGCCGCTGCCGGCACCCGCGAGCTGGTCGATCTGCAACGCGAGGCGATGGCCGACGCCGCCGCGTCGTGAGTGCACGCCGCAGAGTCGTGCTGGCTTCCGCCAACAAGGGCAAGCTGGCCGAAGTCCAGGCGCTGCTGGAAGGGAGCGGGATCGAGCTCCGGTCGCTGTCGGAGTTCGAGATGCCCGACGTCGAGGAAACCGGGCTTACTTTTGTCGAAAACGCGATCATCAAGGCCCGGGCGGCATGTGTCGCCAGCGGCTTGCCCGCGATCGCCGATGATTCCGGTCTCGAGGTAGATGCGTTGGGCGGCGAACCCGGCGTGCACTCAGCCCGCTTTGCCGGTATCCACGGCGACGACCAGGCCAATAACGCATTGCTGCTCGAACGCCTCGCACAGGTGCCGGGTTCCGGGCGCAGCGGCCGTTTCCGCTGCGTCGTCGTCAGTCTCGCCCATGCCGCCGATCCCGCGCCGCTGATTTGTGAAGGGATCTGGGAGGGCCGTATCGCCGATCACCCACGGGGCGGCGGTGGCTTCGGCTACGATCCGCTGTTCGTGCCGCGAGGCATGTCGATGACCTCCGCCGAGCTGAGTCCAGCCGAGAAGAATCGTCTGAGCCACCGGGCCCAGGCGCTGCGCAAACTGATCGAACGGCTGACCATGGCTGTTGCCTGAGACGACGCGCTACGCATGTCGCCAACGCCGTTGCCGCTCAGCCTTTATGTCCACCTGCCGTGGTGCGTGAAGAAGTGCCCCTATTGCGACTTCAATTCTCACGCCGTTCGCGGCAGTTTGCCGGAAAAGGCCTATTTGGCTGCGCTGATTGCCGACCTGGATGAGGAACTGGGACGCGCTGGCGGCCGGCAGATCGAGTCGGTGTTCTTCGGCGGCGGGACGCCAAGTCTGTTCAGCGCCGAATCAATAGACCGTCTGATCGTCGCGGTCAGACGGCGCGGCAGTCTGGCGCCGGATGCCGAGATCACGCTCGAGGCGAACCCGGGAGCCGTGGAGCGGGGCCGTTTTGCCGACTATGCCGCCGCCGGGGTCAACCGTGTGTCGGTCGGCGTGCAGAGTTTCGACGCAGACAAACTGACGGCGCTGGGCCGGATTCACTCGCCGCGAGAAACCGAGACAACGCTGGAAGAACTGCGCCGCGCCGACATCACCAACGTCAACCTCGATCTGATGTACGGGCTTCCCGGTCAGGATATCGCCGCCGCCCTCGCTGACGTGGAGCAGGCGATCCAGGCCCAGCCCAGCCATATCTCGCACTACCAGCTCACCATCGAGCCGAACACGCTGTTCCATGCCCGGCCGCCTGTGCGTCCGGATGATGACCTGATCGCCGATGCCGAGATCGCATGCGCCGAGCGTCTTGCCGCGGCCGGCTTCGAGCGTTACGAGGTATCCGCCTACGCCCGCGATGGGAGAGTCTGCCGGCACAACGTCAACTACTGGCGTTTCGGCGATTACCTCGGGATCGGCGCGGGCGCTCACGGCAAGCTGAGTCAGGGTGAGCCACTGATCGTGAGCCGCCGCTGGAAAAACAGACATCCGCAGTCATATATGGCCGCACCGGTTCCGCCTGTCGATGGAGAGACGCTGATGGATGCGGCGCAGCTGAGGTTCGAGTTCATGCTCAACGGTCTCAGATTGACCACCGGCATCCACGAGTGCGACTACCAGGTGCGTACCGGTAGCGAGATCGGCGGGTTGAGGCGCGAGCTGGAGATCCTGGAAGAAGAGGGCATGCTGCTGAGTGATGGTGATGGCGGTTGGCGGGCCTCGGCGCTTGGCTTCAGGTTTCTCAATGATCTGCAGGCTCGTTTCCTGCCGCCCCGTCCTGATGCCGGCGTATCCGGGCCTGGCAATGGGTGACTACCGGCAGGTGGATTGCGCGGTCCACGACCGCTACGAGCTTGCAATCATGCGGCGGCAACGCCTGCGTCTGAGTTGGCGGGAGCAGGATGGATTGCTTCGGATTGAGGTGGTCCGACCGCTGGACCTGGAGACCAGGGGAGGCGAAGAGTTCCTGGTGTTCGCGGATGCAGCCGAGGCACGCCGTCGGGTCCGCCTGGACCGGATTCTGAACGTGTCTGAGTCGCCGGTCGCGGACAGGGTTGATGCCGATAGAGGCGCCTGAGCCGGGGATTTATTCACAGGGGCTTGCCGGGTCGCGGGTTGTTCGCGGCGTTCGCCGGTCTCTGCGCCGGAGATATCCGGCAAGACAAGCGTAAGTCAATGATTATTATAACTAAACATAGATTGATCGCTTTTTGCTCAAAACGTTTGTGACACTATGATGAAAGCACCGCTGATAGACCATTCTGGTTTATTCCACAGGCTTATCCACAAATATTGTGGATAAGCCGGAAACTCCGATGGCCATACCGAGTTTCTGCCTGAAAGCTAAAGTAATGCGCTAGGTTTGATTGATAAGAGACCATCGACCTGCCCTGGCCAGAGCACTGGTCATCAAGGGTCAGGGGCTTGTGAGTCCCGGGCGGAATCGATATCATACGCGGCTCTTTTTTACAGGCGCTCTGGCTCGAGCCAGGAGTTGGAAGATGAAAGCCGATATCCATCCCAAGTACGAAGAGATCAGCGTGACCTGCAGCTGCGGGAACACCTTCCAGACCCGTTCCACGATGGGCGAGGACCTGCACATCGAAGTCTGCTCCAAATGCCATCCGTTCTATACGGGTAAGCAGAAGATCCTCGACAGCGGGGGCCGGGTGGACAAATTCCGCCGCAAATACGGCAAGGCGGCCAACTAGGCGCGCTGATCCGGATCTGATCTATCTGAAGGGCGCCTTGCGGCGCCCTTTTTCGTTCCCGCGCCCGCCTTTTTTATACGGCGATAATCTGTCAATCAGAGGGGGGCTGCCTTATACTTTTCTTCTCACCGGAGGTGCGCTGAGCGTCCTGCGGTGAACCTCGCCGGTCTATTCCGCCCCCGGGGCCCCCGCGGCCCATGCAGACCCCCGAGCAGGCAGGTACCGAGATCATGGCGGTACGGTTTGCCGCTGGCGAGCGCAATTGGTTTTGGCTTTCAGGGAAACAGGTATGAGCGACAAGTTTTTCGAACTCAAGGATGTAGAGAGCGGCACGACCTCCAGGCTGGGGGTCAGTGAAGGTTCAATCGGTCCCGCAGTGGTGGACATCGGCCGTCTGTATCGCGACCACGGTGTTTTTACTTCCGATCCGGGATTCGTTGCCACGGCCAGCTGCGAGAGCAAGATCACCTTTATCGATGGTGAGAAAGGCGTGCTGTTGTACCGCGGCTATCCGGTGGACCAGCTGGCCGCCAACAGCAGTTTTTTGGAAGTCGCTTATCTGCTGCTGTACGGTGAGCTGCCGACGGCCAGCGAACAGTCGGAATTCGCAGGCTTGATCATGCATCACACCATGATCAACGAGACCCTGCTGCGGTTTTTCAACGGATTCCATTTCAACGCCCATCCGATGGCGATGGTGTCTGGTGTGGTCGGCTCGATGTCCGCGTTTTATCACGACTCCATGGACATCAAGAATCCGGAGCATCGTGAGATTTTCGCCCATCGCATCATCGCCAAGATGCCCACCATAGCGGCCGCCGCCTACAAGCACTCGGTCGGACAGCCCTTCGTTTATCCGCGCAACGATCTGGACTATTGCAGCAACCTGCTGAACATGTTCTTCGCCGTGCCCTGCGAAGACTACGAAGTGGATCCGGTCGCGGCCGAGGCGCTGGATCTGTTGTTTATCCTGCACGCGGATCATGAGCAGAATTGCAGTACATCCACCGTGCGCCTGGCTGGCAGTTCCGGCACCAATCCCTACGCGGCGATCGCTGCGGGCGTTTCGGCCTTGTGGGGCCCGGCCCACGGCGGCGCGAACGAGGCGGTGCTGAAGATGCTCGAGCAGATCGGCGACACCTCGCAGATCCCTAAATACGTGGCCCGGGCCAAGGATCGTGACGATCCCTTCCGTCTGATGGGCTTCGGCCATCGCGTCTACAAGAACTTCGATCCCCGCGCCAAGATCATCCGCGAGATGTGCCATAAGGTACTGACGCAGCTGGGCACCACGGACTCACCGATGTTCGAGCTGGCGCTGCGATTGGAAGAGATTGCGCTGCAGGACGAGTACTTCGTCGAGAAGAAGCTCTATCCGAACGTGGATTTCTATTCCGGCATTATCTATCGCGCGCTGGGTATTCCCGTATCCATGTTCACGGTCATGTTCGCGATCGCAAGAGCAGTGGGCTGGGTCGCGCACTGGCAGGAGATGACTGCGGATCCGAGTACCCGCATCGGCCGGCCGCGCCAGCTATACACCGGTCCGACCGAGCGCGATTACATCGCCGTCAGCGAGCGGGATTGAGCGGCACGTCAGCTTTCGACCAGCAGCGCTTTGAGATCCGGCAGTCGTGCCCGCTGCATCGGACGACCGTCCACCGGACAGCTCGGTGCCTGACGCAGGCCCTGGACAGGGAAGACGGTCGCCTCAACTGAGACGTCGCCGGCGATAAAACGGAAGCTGGGCAGCTGCTCGATACGTTCCGTCGGATAGCGGATTCGCCGCTCGTTCATTTCGTAAGGGATGCCCTGGTCCATCAGCCGTATGGCGACCGCCTCCGCGGTGTCGGAAAACACATGCAGATTGACGTCGCTGTGTTCAGTGATCGCACCGCTCAATACCGAGCCGACCAGTCGCGGCTCAAACTCTCTGAGCATGTCCATGGCCTGACCCGCCGTCTCGCGCAGAGCGCGCAGGCGGGCCGGATAGGCTGCGCCACCGAACAGACGCTGCTGTTCGGTCAGCGCAGCGGCGATCTCGTCATTGCCAGGCAGCGCGGTACGATCCGAGATGCCGAGGCGTTCGGCCGCCTTGCGTTTGGCAAGCAGAAAATCCTTTATGCCCTGTTCCCGCATGATCCGCGCGGCTTCCTGAGCGACGCCGTATCTGGCCTGCAGGGATCGGTGACTGCGTTTCCTGGGCATCTCTGGCACCCTTCTGGCCGCGAGGCCTGAGGCTAGAATATCGGCTCTTCGTCCTCGGACGGGCCGAAGGGCGATCCGTTGTCGTCTTCTCCCGGCGGCGGTACCTGATCCGCCCGGAAGGTCTCGAATATGGCGTCCACGTCCGCGCTGCGCGCGAGCAGACCGGTGCTGGAGGAGACGCGTACCGTGACCAGACCCGACGGTTTCGGCGGCGGGCTCTCCGGGGCGCCGGCCAGGGCCTGGCCCATAAACTTGACCCAGATCGGCAGGGCGGTGCGGCCACCCTCTTCGCGGGCACCCAGTGGCCGCTCCTGATCGAAACCCACCCAGGCCGTCGCCACAAGATCGCCATTGAAGCCGCTGAACCAGGCGTCGCGACGATCGTTGGTGGTGCCGGTCTTGCCGGACAGGTCGCCCCGACCCAGGGCCATGGCGCGTCTGCCGGTGCCGCGACGGATCACGTCCCGCATCATGTCCGCAACCAGATAGGCATTTTGTCGGCTTATGGCCGCCGGCGCATAGTCGATGGTCATCGTCTCGTCTTGCACCGCGGGCCGGCCCACCCGACCCTCAGCGGCGGCCTGCTCGGCGTCGGTGCAGGATGCGCATGCGACCAGTGGATCGGACTGCATGATCGCTGCGCCCTCGGCATCCACGATGCGGTCGATCAGATAGGTGTCGACGCTGAAGCCGCCGTTAGCGAATACCGTGTAGGCGTCGGCCAGTTCCATCGGCGTCAGGGTCACGCTGCCCAGTGCCAATGACAGATCACGGGGCATGGCGGACTCGGGGATGCCGAACGCGGTGATGTGGTCGATGGCGTTACCCACACCCATCGAGCGGAGTACGCGGATCGAAACCAGATTGCGCGATCGCACCAGCGCTTCGCGCAGCCGGGTCGGACCATAAAAACGCTGACTGTAGTTTTCCGGGCGCCAGGTGCTTTCCAGCTGATCATCCCTGAATACGACCGGCGCATCGTTGACCATCGTCGCGGTGGTAAAGCCGTTTTCCAGCGCGGCCGAGTAGATAAAGGGTTTGAAAGAGGACCCCGGCTGACGCCGGGCCTGGGCCGCCCGATTGTATTTGCTGGCCTCGAAGTCGAAACCGCCGCTCAGCGCGGCCACGGCGCCATCGATCGGGTCCACGGCGACAATTGCGCCCTGTACCGTCGGCGCCTGGCTCAGCCGCCAGTCACCGTTCTCCATCGGGCTGACCTCGATCAGATCGCCCACCGACAGGATGTCCGCGGCCACCGCCGGCTCCGGGCCGCGCGTGTTGTCATCGATAAACGCACGGGCCCAGTCAAGACCCTCCCAAGGCAAGACCAGGGTGCCGTGACCGGGCACCAGGACTTGCGCGGTCTGGCCCTCGACCGCGGTGACCAGGCCGATCTGCATGCCCGGTCCGGCACGATAACCCGCCAGCTGCTCGGCAAAATCCTCTGTCTCGTCCGCACCAGACATGTCGATTTTTGCCAGCGGACCCCGGTAGCCGTGGCGCCGGTCATACTCCATCAGTCCCTCGCGGAGCGCCGACACGGCCGCTGCCTGCAGACGGCTGTCTATCGTCGTGATGACGATATATCCAGCCGTGTATGCCTCGGGGCCGACGAGGTCGAGCACTTGCAGACGGATCATCTCCCCCACATACGGCGCATCGGTCTCCACCGTCGCGCCATGCAGCACAGATTCCATCGGTTCCGTACTGGCCTGCTCGAACGCGGCCCTGTCGATGCTGCTGGTCTCCATCATCCGGCGCAGCACATAGGCGCGGCGCTGCTCGGCCCGCTCCGGACTGGCAACCGGGTTGTCCCGTGACGGCGCTTTCGGCAGGCCTGCGATAGTCGCGGCCTCGGCGAGGCTGAGTGCGTCTACGGTCTTGCCGAAATACACCTCGGCGGCCGCGCCCACGCCATAGGCGCGCTGGCCCAGAAATATCGCGTTCATATAGAGCGTGATGATCTCCTGCTTGCTCATCTGGCTCTCGATACGCAGCGCCAGAAAAATCTCCCGGACCTTGCGCGAGATGGTTTTCTCCCGGGTGAGGAAGAAATTGCGCGCCACCTGCATGGTTATGGTGCCGCCGCCCTGGCGACGCTCCCCGGTGAGCATCAGGGACGCCGTGGCGCGGACCAGGCCCTGATAATCGACGCCGGGGTGCTCGAAAAACCGATCGTCCTCGGCGGCCAGGAACGCATCCACCACGACGGGTGGGATCTGCTCGAAAGACAGCGGAATACGGCGCATCTCGCCATATTCCGCCAACAACCGGCCGTCACGGGTGTAGACTCGCAGCGGAACCTGGAGACGGATGTCCTGAAGCGACTCCACTGCCGGCAGGCTGGGCAACACATAATAATACGCGCCCGCTGTCGCGACGGCCGCGCCGGCGGCAAGAATCAGCAACAACGCAGCCGCAGCATAGAGGGTACGGAGAAAGAGCTTCATGCAGAAGTGAGAGGTAGGTTCTTGTTTTGCCGGGGTAGCTTATGCATATTACCACCGAACGTAAAAGGCAAACCCATCGAAAGGTGGGGGCGCAAAGCCACCGGTCTAAGGGCTTCGGCCTAGGATAGCGGGGTTGCCGGAATCGACATTCATGCACTATCTCCGAGGACGGAGTCGGGCGCCACGCACGGGCTTTTTTGCACCGCGCAATGCGCTGCTCCCGACCGGAATCAAAGGCCGCATGACAGCTCCTTCCCCAACCTCGACCTACAGCCGCAGCGGCGGTTGGACCGGGTGCCGCAGACACGTGATCTTTGGAGCGTGAAGGCGGTCACGTTTTGCAGCCTCGGGAATTGCTATACAGAACATTGCATTAGCTAAGACATTATTCTATCTTTCGAAGCCAAGCTGCGGACCTAAAAGGAAATTCATGTGCTTTTCGGTAAGTCTAGTCGACCGCTTATCGGCCTTGACATAACGACTTCGTCGGTCAAGCTGATCGAATTGGGCCGCAGCGGCAGCCAGTTCCGTGTGGAATCCTATGCCGCCGAGGCGACGCCGCAGAACGCGGTGAACGAAAAGGCGGTGGTGGATCCCGACTCCGTGGGCGAGGCCATTCGCCGCGCGGTCAAACGTTCGGGTGCCCGCAGTCGCGAGGCTGCCATTGCGATCAACGGCGATGCCGCGATCACAAAGGTCATTCAGATGCCCGCGACGTTGTCGGGCAATGAATTAGAGGGACAGGTCGAGCTGCAGGCGGACCAGTACATTCCCTTTCCGATGGAAGAGGTCAGCTACGATTTCGAAGTGCTCGGCAAATCCGAGCACGATCCGGACATGCTCGACGTGCTGCTGGTGGCTACCCGCAGCGAGAACGTCGAGCAGCGCCAGGCGGCAGTGGAAGCGGCCGGGCTCAAGGCGCAGATCGTCGACGTCGAGGCCTTCGCACTTGAGAATGCCTGCCGGCTTCTCCGTCACCAGATGCCCGAGCACGGGGATAGCCACAATGTGGCCGTTATCGATTTCGGCGCCAGCAGCACTACGTTTTCCGTCTTGCGCGACCTCAAGGTTATCTACACGCGGGACTTTGCCTTCGGTGGCCAGCAGCTGACCGAAGAGATCATGCGCACCTATGGCCTGAGCTTCGAAGACGCAGGTCGAGCGAAGAAAGAGGGTGGACTGCCGAGCAACTTCGAGCCAGAGGTCCTCGATCCGTTTATCGATGACATGACTCAGCAGGTGAGCCGCTCGCTGCAATTCTTCCTCGCTTCCGGCAGCGGTCGCGAGCAACCTCAGCAGATTCTGGTTTGCGGCGGCTGCGCAAACATCCCCGGCGTAGCCGATGTCATCGGCAGTCGCGTCGGTATCCCGACCGAGATCGGCAACCCGCTCGGCGACATGAAGCTCTCATCCAGGGCGCGCTCTGGCGGAGTGATGAAGGATGCAACCGCACTGCTCACAGCCTGCGGACTGGCCCTGAGGAGTTTCGACTGACATGCCTCGTATTAATCTTCTGCCGTGGCGCGAGCAAGAGCGCAAACGGCGTCAGACGAACTTCGGCATCGCGGCTGTTGCCGCGGTGGTTCTTGGTGGCCTCGTGACATTCGGGGTCAGCGCCTACCTGCAACATCGCATCGACTATCAGAATCAACGCAATGCCCGCATCGAGCAGGAGATTGCGCGACTCGATGCATTGATCAAAGAGATTGCCGAGCTCGAGACCCAGAAAGATCGCCTGCTGGCCCGGATGGAGATCATCGACGAGCTGCAGCGGAGCCGTCCTGACAGCGTGCATCTGTTCGATCAGATGGCGCGGGTTCTGCCCGATGGCGTCTACTACCAGAAGGTGGAGCAGAGGGCCAAAAGGCTAGAGATCGAGGGGATCGCAGAATCGAGTACCCGCGTATCGGCGCTGATGCGGAATATCGAAAACTCTGCCTGGCTGCAGCAGCCTGGTCTCGAGGTGGTCGAGACCGTGGACGATCGCGGCGCGCGGCGCAGCCGGTTTACCGTCTCCGCCCAGCAGATCGTTACCGATGAGGAGGGTTCGTAATGGAGCGGCTGAACAAGTTCCTCGACGAACTCCGCGCGCTGGACACCAGCGATGTCGGCAGATGGCCGTTCCTGTTCCGGGCGTTGTTCGTGGTAATTATCTTCGTAATCGTTACAGCAGCATCGGTCTACTACTTCCCGATAAAGAACAAGACGCCGATGCTGGAGCAAGCGGAGGCCAAGGAGCAGGAGCTGCGCCAGGTCTTTGTCGTCAGGCAGCGCAAGGCGGCGAATTTCGAGGCTTACAAGATCCAGCTCGCCGAAATCGAACAATCATTCGGCGCTATGCTGCGACAGCTACCCGGTAAGACCGAAGTGCCCAGCTTGCTGGTCGACATCTCGCAGACCGGTCTTGGCGCGGGCCTCGAGGAAGAGCTGTTCCGTCCCGACGCCGAGATCCGCAGGGATTTCTATGCGGAGCTGCCGATCAAGATCCGTCTGCGTGGCACTTATCACGAGCTGGCCAAATTCGTCAGTGATATCGCGGCGCTGCCACGCATCGTCACCATCCACGACGTGGAATTATCCAGCTCCGACGGTGACCCTGAACTGCAGATGGATCTGGTCGCCAAGACCTATCGCTATCTGGAAGACGACGAGGAGCAGTCATGAGACAGCGTCCGATTATGACGGCGACTCTCCTCGCCCTCGTTGCGACCTTTATGCTGGCCGGCTGTTCCAACGACATGTCGGACCTCGAAGGTTTTATCGCCGAGACAAACGCACGCCCTGGTGGACGCATCGAGCCGCTGCCAGAGATCAAAGAGCACGAGCCGTTTGCCTACGAGGCCTTCGATCTGCGTTCGCCATTTGTGCCAGAGCGTGCGCAGAGGAAAGGCCCGGCCGGCGGTGGTCTGCGGCCTGACAGCGCGCGGCCGCGCGAATTCCTGGAACAGTTCCCGCTGGACACGCTTGACATGGTGGGGACCTTGAGCAAGGACGGCCAGCTCTACGGGCTGGTGCAGACGTCAGACACGCTGGTGCACCGGGTCACGGTCGGTAACTACGTGGGCCAGAGCGACGGCAAGATTATTTTAATTGACGATTCTGAGATTCAGGTTGTCGAAATCATTCCCGACGGTATCGGCGGCTACATGGAACGGCCGGCCACCATCAGTCTGGGTGAGCAATGAAGACTCGGGGAGTACATGGGATGATGCGCAAAGCACGGGCGACAACTGGAATCCGCGGGATTTCAAACATGGCCGGCTGGCTCGGGGCGCTTACGCTGCTCTCGCTGGCCTCCACTGTCTCTGCCCAGGAGGCTTCCCAGCGGCTTGAGGCCGTGGACGTAGCCGCACAGGGTGGTGATCGGGTGATGGTCTATCTGAGGATGAGCGGTCCGGCCGCGGAGCCGATGAGCTTCGCCATTGATGAGCCGGCCAGGATTTCTCTGGATCTGGCGGGTACCACACTGGCGCTGCCCTCGCGACGCACCGTCGTCAAACAGGGACCACTCGATACCGTAACTGTTGCCGAAGCTCAGGGCCGGACCCGGGTGGTCCTGAACATGGACTACATGGTGCCTTATCAGACCCGCGTCGATGGTGACACCATCATTATCAGTCTCGGCAGCACCGCCGCGGTCGCGGCGGAAGCACAGCCGGTGTTCGCCGCCGGCCCGGCGCCGGCCCCGGTCGCCGTGGACAGCGCCATCCGCGATGTCGATTTCCGTCGCAGCGAGGAAGGCGGCGGCCGCGTGATCGTGTCCCTCACCGATCCGTCTGCAGTGGTCGAGATGCGTCAGGAAGCGGGCAAGATCGTGGTGGACTTCCGCGACACTGACCTGCCGACGAATCTGCGCCGCCGACTGGACGTGCTGGATTTCGCCACACCGGTGACCACGGTGGACAGCATCACCGCCGGCGACGGCGCGCGGCTGATCATCGCCGCTACCGGCGATTACGAACACTTCGCGTATCAGACCGACGAGATATTCACGGTCGAAGTGCGTCCCGTGGTCAAGGAGAAGCCCGAGGACCTGGGTGTCTACGACACCGGGAAGGCCTATCAGGGTCAGCGCCTGACGCTGAATTTCCAGGACATCGAGACCCGGGCTGTGCTGCAGCTGTTGTCCGAGGTCAGCGGCTTGAACATGGTGGTCAGCGACTCGGTCACCGGTAACGTGACCCTGCGTCTGCGCGACGTGCCCTGGGACCAGGCGCTGGACATCGTGATGGCGACCCGCGGTCTCGATATGCGTCAGATAGACAACGTGATGATCGTTGCGCCAGCGGCCGAGATCGCCGCGCGCGAGAAACAGGATCTGGAAGCGCGTCAGGACCTGCAGGAACTGACGCCGCTTGTTTCCGACTTTATCCAGGTCAACTATGCCAAGGCTTCCGATCTGGCCGACCTGCTGCAGTCCGGTGGCGACAATTCCATGCTGTCGGACCGCGGCACGGTCAGTATCGACGAGCGCACCAACACGCTGCTGGTCTATGACACGTCGGAACGGCTGGTCGATATCCGCCGTCTGGTTCAGACCCTGGATATCGCGGTCAAGCAGGTGTTGATCGAGTCACGCATCGTGGTGGTCAACGACGACTTCAGCCGCGATCTCGGTGTGCGACTTGGTGTCACTTATGTCGACGAAAGGAACGATGGCCTGATCTCGGTGACCGGTTCCGGCGACGGCTCAGACACGATTGTGCAGTCCGGTATCGACAACCTGAACAACACTGGCTCGATTTCTCCGGTGACGGTCCCCGGCATCGCCGAAAGATATAACGTCAATCTGCCGATCGATAATCCCGCTGGCCGCGTCGCATTGGCGATCCTCGATTCGGACTACCTGATCGACCTCGAGCTGCAGGCGGCACAGTCCGAGGGTCGTGGTGAGATCATTTCGACGCCTCGGGTGATCACCGCGAATCAGAAGGAAGCGTTGATCGAGCAGGGTGTCGAGATTCCGTATCAGGAATCAGCGTCCAGCGGTGCTACCACGACCCAGTTCAAGAAGGCCGTGCTCAGCCTGCGGGTCACGCCTCAGGTGACGCCGGATGATCGCATCATCATGGATCTGCAGGTCAATCAGGACACCGTCGGTGAGTTCGTACCCAGCGCCACAGGCGGCCTCGTGCCGAGTATCGATACCCGCTCCGTGGTGACCCAGGTGCTGGTCAATGACGGCGAGACCGTGGTCCTGGGCGGCATCTTCGAGACCGAGCGAAGAGAGACCATCAACAAGGTCCCGGTGCTGGGTGACTTGCCAGGCGTAGGCCGCCTGTTCAAGAGCAGCTCCGACCAGTCGAAGAAGGCCGAGTTGCTGATCTTCGTTACGCCGAAGATTCTCCGGGAGGGGAGCAACATCTATTAACCGCGGATTGCCCGCAAAGCTTCAGGTGAAAAGCGTTATGTTCAGATTGAATCCCCTCTCCAGCTGGAGCATCCCGGCCGCGGCACTGTGTCTTGTGACACTGGCCGGCTGCGGCAGTGATAATTCCATCACGGATCCTGGTAGCGGTACGGGCCTGCCCCCGCCGGTGCCGGTTAGTGACCTGACCCTGCTCGCGAGCAGTCCGCAGCTGCCCTCCGATGGCGCCTCGCCGGCGACCATCACCGCGATCGTCCGCGACAACAACAACAACGTTGTCGAGGGTGCGAGCGTGGTATTCAGCGCCGATTCGGGCGCGCTGACGCCGCTCTCCTCCCCACCAACCACCAACGAGAACGGGATAGTCGCGGCCGAGCTAGCGACGGCCGGCGATCCCACCAATCGGGATATCACGGTCGGTGCGACCACGGGCGGTCTGAGTTCGACGCTGGTGATCTCCGTGACCGGCACGACCCTGGTGTTGACCGGGCCGCCCAACGTGGTCTTCGGCGATACCGCCACCTATACCGTCTCGCTCAGGGATTCCGGTGGTGCCGGGATACCCGGGCGCACGGTAGACGTGAGCTCTTCGGGCGGCAACACGCTTTCGTCCAACTCCCTGGTGACCAACTCCCAGGGCGAGGCGACATTCCAGCTGACCGCGACCGTCTCCGGTGTCGATACGCTGGCGGCGACCGCGCTGGGTTTGACTGCAACGCTGGACGCGACGATCAGCAACGACAGCTTTGCGTTCCTGGCGCCGGCTGCGGACACCGAGGTCAATCTGGGTGTGGACGAGACCATCACCGTCGAGTGGTTGATAAACGGCGTGCCGCAGGCCGGCACGGTCAACTTTGCCAGCACCCGCGGCACGTTGTCGGCGGCTTCCGCGGCGCTCGATGCCAATGGGCGTGCGACGGTGACCATCAACTCGACCAACTCCGGCCCTGCGGTCCTCTCAGCCAGCGTGGCCGGCGGACCGTCGACACAGCGGCCGATCGAGTTCGTCGCGACCACGGCGGCAAAGATCGACCTCCAGGCCAGCAGCTTCACGGTCGGCCCAGGAGAGGACAGCACGATCACCGCTACGGTGCGCGATATCAACGACAACCTGGTCAAGAACAAGGTCGTGACGTTTGTGCTCGATGACGTCACCGGCGGATCGATCTCGGTCGGTGCCGGGGTGACCAATAGTTCCGGTCAGGCGACGACGGTTTACACCGCAGGTCAGACCACTAGTTCGGTCGGCGGTGTACGTATCACCGGTGTGGTGCAGGATACGCCCACGGTCACGGATCAGGTGGCCCTGACCGTGGCTCAGCGCGAGGTGTTTATCAGCATCGGTACCGGCAACCAGATCTCGGAGCCGACGACCGCAAGTTATCTCAAGGAATTCGCGGTTCAGGTGACTGACAGCCAGGGTGTCGGCGTGGCCGGTGCCGAAGTGCAGATGAGCGCTTTCTCGAAGCAGTATTTCAAGGGCGAATATCAGGCTGATTTCATCAACGAAGTCTGGGTGGCCACGGTCTCCGCGACATGTCAGGATGAAGACACGCTGATACCGGCCACCGCGCGCAACGGTATCCTCGACCCGGGCGAGGACTTTAACAACAGCGGAAGCATCGAGGCCGGCAATGTGGCCACCGTGTCACCGGGTACCGTTGTCACCGATCAGAACGGCTTCGGGCTGGTGAGCATGACCTATGCCCAGGAGTTCGGTAACTGGGTCGAGGTGACGATACAGGCCAAGGCCTCGGTGACCGGCACAGAGTTCCTGGAGACCCAGGACTACCGGCTCGAGGTCCTGCGTACAGACGTCGATCTGGATCAGTCGCCACCGGGCGGTCTTGTCAGCCGCTGGGGTCGCGATCCCACCTGCGCGACGGTCAACTAGAAATTTGCAGGGCCGGCTGATGCCGGCCCTGCTTTTTGCAGACGCCAAAAATCCAGCCAGGGGATGAGCGCCGACGCCAGCGTCTTTCTTATCGGCCCCATGGGCGCAGGCAAGTCGGCCGTGGGGCGCCGTCTGGCGCAGATGCTCAAGCGCACCTTCTACGACACCGACGCCGAGATCGAGCAGCGCACCGGCGTCGATATCCCCTTTATCTTCGAGAAGGAAGGCGAGACCGGGTTTCGCCGCCGTGAACGCCAGGTCGTTATGGATCTGAGCAAGCTCCAGGGCATCGTGCTGGCCACCGGCGGTGGTGTGGTGCTGGACGAGGCCAATCGTCGCGACCTTTCAGCTGCGGGTGCGGTGGTCTATCTGCACGCTTCAGTCGACCAGCAGCTCCAGCGCACGCGCAGAGGGCGGGGCCGCCCGCTCCTGGAGACCGAGGATCCGCGTCAGCGTTTGCAGGATTTGATGACTATCCGCGAACCCCTGTATCGCGCTATGGCCGACGTCGTGGTAAATACCAACGGCAGAAAGGTAATAGCGGTGGCCGAAGAGATCCGGCGCTGGCTCGAGGGCGAATAAACTCATGACAGGCGCGGTGCACAAGACCCTGGAGGTGGGCCTCGGGGATCGCAGTTATCCGATCCATGTGGGGCCCGGTATCCTCGGCGATGCGACCCTGATACCGGCCGATCTCGCCGGTCGCGATGTTCTTATCGTCACCAATGCTACGGTCGCGCCTCTGTATCTCGATCGTCTCGCCGGGGCGCTGAGCGGGCACCGTGTCGAGTCCCTGGTCCTGCCCGACGGCGAGCAGTTCAAGACGCTGACGTCGTTTACGGCGATCATCGATCGCCTGGCGGATCTCGGTTATCACCGGGACGCCGTTGTGATGGCGCTGGGCGGGGGGGTCATCGGTGACCTGGCGGGATTCGCCGCGGCCTGCTATCAGCGCGGTATCGCATTTGTACAGCTACCGACGACGCTGCTGGCCCAAGTCGATGCGGCGGTGGGCGGCAAGACCGCGGTCAATCATGCTGCCGGTAAGAACCTGATCGGCGCGTTCTATCAGCCGCGGGGAGTAATCGCCGATACCGACACCCTCGACACCCTGCCGGTGCGGGAGTATCGGGCGGGCCTGGCAGAGGTCGTAAAGTACGGCGCCGGTCTGGACGCGGCGTTCTTTGCCTGGCTGGAGGATCATCGTGACGCCTTGTCCGAGCGCCGCACCCCGGTGCTGGTCGAGGCGGTGATCCGTTGTTGTTCGATCAAGGCGGCTATTGTCGCTGAGGACGAACGTGAAGCAGGCTGTCGCGCGCTGCTCAATCTCGGTCATACCTTTGCCCACGCAATAGAGACGGGCACCGGCTATGGCCGGTGGCTGCATGGAGAGGCGGTCGCCGCGGGTATGGTAATGGCCGCGGATCTGTCTGTTCGACTGGGCTCTCTGAGCGAGGCTGAGGCTGCCCGCCTGCGCAGCCTGCTCGAAAGCTTTGGCCTGCCGCTATCGCCGCCAGCCATGGGTGGCGACGCCATGTTGGAACTCATGGGCATGGATAAGAAAGTCAGCGGCGGACGCTTGCACCTGGTGCTATTCGACGGGCTCGGCGCATCTCTGGTACGCGCGGACGTGCCGATCACGGAGCTGAAAGCGGTGTTGGCAGCATCGGATCCCGCGTGAACGAGCAGCCGGCAGGATCCCGGGGACCCGCTCTCGCCAGATTTGCAGCTCGCGAGGAACAATCGGTCGGGCGCCGTCATCCGGAACCGCCCCCGACCCACAGGGGTGAGTATCAGCGCGACCGCGACCGCGTCATCCACAGTTCTGCCTTCCGCCGGCTGGTCTACAAGACTCAGGTCTTCGTCAATCACGAGGGGGATCTCTACCGGACCCGCCTCACCCATTCTCTGGAGGTGGCTCAGATCGCGCGAACGGTCGCTGGTGTGATCGGGTTGAACGAGTATCTGGTCGAGGCCATCTGTCTGGCCCACGATCTGGGCCATACTCCGTTCGGCCATGCGGGTCAGGATGCGTTGAATGACTGCATGCGGGATTTCGGCGGTTTCGAACACAATTATCAATCACTCCGTGTGGTCGACAAACTGGAAGAGAAATACGCGGATTTCCCCGGTCTCAACCTGATGTACGAGACACGAGAGGGCGTGTTGAAGCACTGCTCTGCGGCCCACGCGCGCGGGCTCGGCGCGCTGGGCCAGCGCTTTCTGGACAAGCGCCAGCCCAGCCTCGAGGCGCAGCTGGCCAATCTGGCGGATGAGATTGCCTACAACAGCCACGATGTCGATGACGGATTGCGTGCGGGTCTGCTCGAGATCGACGAGCTGCGTCAGGTAGCGATCTTTGCCGAGCTGCATGACGCAGTGCTGGAGCGTTATCCGGATCTTCACGGCCGGCGCCTGATCTACGAAATCGTGCGGCGCTTGATCGGTCGTCTGGTCGACGACGTCATCGACGAGAGCACGCGGCGGATCGATGCCGCCGAACCCGATGACATCGACGCCGTGCGGGACGCGGCCGGGCCATTGATCGCGTTTAGCCAACCGGTGGCCACGGCACATCTGGAGCTGAAGCGATTTCTGATGCAGCGGCTGTATCGTCATCCGCGGGTCTTGCGCATGACGATCAAGGCGGGGCGGATCGTCGGCAGTCTGTTCGAGGCGTTCAATAACGAGATCCGGCTGATGCCCAAGGGATTTGCGGATACCGCCGAGACACGCCAGCGGGAGCACGGCGAGGCCGGCCGCGCGCGGGTGGTGGCGGACTATATCGCCGGCATGACCGATCGCTACGCCATACTCGAATACGAACGCCTGTTCCTGCCCGGCGAGGACGGCTGAGCGGCGCTCCGGTCGTGCTAGAATGCCGCCCGATTTAAGGCCCGGAGACCGGCATGGCGCGCAGCGATATCCCCCCCGAAGACCGCCTGATTTTCGCCATGGACGTGCCGGATGTGGATCAGGCGCGGGCGCTGGCCGAGCGGCTGGGTGACGCGGTCCGTTTCTACAAACTGGGTCTCGAACTGCTGATGACCGGTGGCTACTTCGAGTTGCTCGACTGGCTGGTGGCGCGCGACAAGCAGATATTCGTCGACCTGAAATTCTTTGACGTGCCGGCGACGGTCGGCCGGGCGGTATCGCGGCTGCGTGATCGCGGTGTCACCTTCGCCACAGTACACGGCAATCAATCGATCATGGAGGCGGCGGCAGCGGCCAAGGGTGAGGTCAAGATCCTTGCCGTCACCGTGCTGACCAGCCTGGATCGCGGCGATCTGGATGATCTCGGGTTCCAATGCGACGTATCCGAACTGGTGTTGTCCAGAGCGCGGCGAGCCCTGGAGGCCGGCTGCGATGGTGTCATCTCGTCCGGTCTGGAGGTTGCGCGGTTGAGGGAATCTATCGACCCGAAGCTGCTCGTGGTCACGCCGGGCATCCGGCCGGTGGATAACCGGCCCGAGGACGATCAAAAGCGCGTGGTCACCGTGGAACAGGCGTTCCGTAACGGCGCCGACTACATCGTTATCGGCCGTCCGATCCGCGACGCTGCCGACCCGCGGGCTGCAGCCGTGGCCGTGCAGCGCGATATCGCCGCGGTATTCGGGCAATGAGCACTGAGGCCGCAAATGATCTCCTGCTCAGGGCCCTGCTGCGTCAGCCGGTGCCGCGAACACCGGTGTGGATGATGCGCCAGGCCGGCCGTTACCTGCCGGAATACCTGGAGATTCGGGGCAACGCGGGGAGTTTTATGAACCTGTGCACAAACCCGGAGCTGGCCTGCGAGGTGACGCTGCAGCCGCTGCGGCGTTTCCGGCTCGATGCCGCGATCCTGTTCTCGGACATCCTCACGGTGCCGGACGCGATGGGTCTCGGTCTGCACTTTTCCGCCGGTGAGGGCCCTCGATTCAGCCGTCCGGTGCGGACCTCCGCCGATGTAGAGGCTTTGCCGGTCGTGGATCCGGGCGAGGAGCTGCGTTACGTGATGGACGCGGTCAGTCTGATCCGGCGCGAGCTGGACGGCACCGTGCCGCTGATCGGGTTTTCCGGCAGTCCCTGGACCGTGGCCACCTATATGGTGGAAGGCGGCGGCAGCAAGACGCACGGGCGTATCAAGGCGCTCGCCTATGACCAGCCTGCGGTGTTACATGCGCTGCTTGGCAAGGTTGCCGACGTGACCTGCGCTTACCTGAACGCGCAGGTGCAGGCCGGCGCGCAGGCGCTGATGATCTTCGATACCTGGGGCAGCGTGTTGTCCCCGCGTCTGTACCGGGAGTTCTCGCTCGACTATATGCAGCGCATCCTGGACCGGCTGCAGCGTCAGTCAGACGGCGCAACGGTGCCAGTGGTGTTGTTCACCAAGGGCGCGGGGCCGCGTCTGGCGCAGATGGCGGACACCGGCTGCGATGCGCTCGGCGTCGACTGGACCACCGATATGGGCGAAGCACGCCGGCTGACCGGCGATCGGGTCGCGCTGCAGGGTAATCTCGATCCTTCAGTCCTGCTGGCCGGCCCTGACGTGATCCGGACCGAAGTGGCGGCGGTGCTGGAGAGCTACGGTGATGGCCCGGGTCATGTGTTCAATCTGGGCCACGGCATCACGCCCGATGTCGATCCCGATCATGCCGCGGCCATGATCGATGCGGTCCACGAATTGAGCCCGCGCTACCACGGCGACGTCTAAGCTACGCCGGCCCTAGAGCAGCGCCGCCGGAGCCCAGGTTTCCGGTGCCTTCCGGGCCAGGATACTTGCCATGATCCCGCTCTCGCGGTCGTGGATGGTCTGCAGGAACCCCGCAGCGCCGTGCATGTGCCGGAATGCCTTGAAGCCACGCTCGAGAAAGTCATGCAGGGCGCCAAGACCCGCCATATGGGCCGGACCGTGGGCGAGTCGGATCATGTTGTAGACCAGTGAGTGTCTGACGACCCGATCCAGCACTTGCCCGGTTTCCAGAACCAGATCTATCTGACGCCGCCGCAACGGCGCGTTGGCGCAGGCCCGATAGGCCTCGGCATAGCGCCCGGCGGAAATTTCCATTGGGCAGCCGAGCCGTTCGAATTGTTCGACCATGGCGATATCCAGCGACTGGGTCAGAGCGTGGGCCTCAAGCGCCAGGATGATGCTCCGCAGCGCACTCGCCGGCATCATCCGTACCATCACCCGATAGACCCGCTCGAGGTCTTCGTCACGCGGACTGTAATCGCGATCGCCATAGAGGTCGGTAAATACGAAGCTGGCGGCGGGGCCGTAGCGCGGTGAGGCCAGCAGGTCGGCATGGGTGTGGCTCAGACGGGCAGCCTGCCATCGGGCCAACGCCGCGAAGGCCGGCTTGAGGCCGCCCTCGCCGGTAATGCGATGGCGGGCCTCACGGCAATCCTCAAGCAGTGAGGCGATGGTCTTCGCCAGGGCCGCGCGAGCGCTATTTTTGTCCATAAGCCGGTATTTTACGCTGGCGGGAATGTGTGGTGCGCAGCAGCATGCGACGGCATTGGGTGGTATTCTTTGGATATGAAGCCTGTCGATCCGCCAGGCACGTTCGGTGGTCGACAGGAGAATCCGCAGAGGTTCTACATTATGTCAAATAAGAAATCCAAACCAGCCGACAACGATTACCCACTGGCCAAAGTAATACGGGGATCGGCCCACCAGATCTGGCTGGCCGGTCTGGGCGCCATGGGACGTGCCGAGACCGAGGGCAATAGCTGGTTCGAGAGTCTGATCGCACTCGGTGAGCAGATCGAGCGGTCGGCACGGATGCAGATTCAGCGACCGATCGATGCGGTGGAAAAAACCGTGACCGATGTGCGCGAGACCGCCAACGACACCTGGACGCGTCTCGAACTCGCCCTCGAACGCCGTATAGCCAAGATACTGAATTCCATGCAGATTCCTACGAGTCGGGACATCGACGCGCTGACTCGCCGGGTCGAAGCCTTGCAGCGCCTCGTGGCTGAATTGAGCACCGAGCCAAAGACCCCGGATACCCGGCCCCGCCGTAAGGCATCCGGGCGCAGCAAGACCACGAGCACGACCGGCAAGAAAAAGGCGATCCGGCGCAAAACGCCCGCCAAGGCCAGCCGGGCCAGCTCCGGTCGCAAGACCGCCCGGCGGTCTGCGTCGCCGAAGACCCGCGCTAGCGCCTGAGCGGAGGATTCGAGTTGCCGAAGCAGGCGGCGAACAACGGTGCGGGTAAGCACAAGATCGGCCTGGCGCTGGCCGGCGGCGGCCCGCTGGGCGGGGTCTATGAAATAGGCGCGCTGATCGCGCTCAACGAGGCGCTCGAGGGCGTCGATTTCCAGGATGTCGATGTCCTCGTCGGCGTCAGCGCCGGCGCGCTGGTCTCCGCGCTGCTGGCCAACGGCATCTCGCCGCAGCAGATGGCCCGGGTCTTTATCGATCCGCGACCCGGGGATCCACGATTTTCGCCGCTGATGTTCATGCAGCCGGCTTTTGGCGAATACGCCCGGCGCGGTCTCTCGGTGCCGTGGCTGCTGGTCAAGTCCACCGCCACTTATCTGCGCAATCCGCTGCGTAACGGGCTACTGGCCTCGTTTACCCAGCTGACTCAGGCAATCCCGACGGCGGTATTCGATAACCAGCCGATCGAGCGGTTTCTCGCCGACCTGTTTAGTAATCGCGGGTGCACGGACGACTTCCGCAAGCTAAAGCGGGAGCTGTACGTGGTGGCGGTCGATCTCGACACCGGGCAGGCGGTCAAATTTGGCGACCCGACCGCGAATCGGATACCGATCTCCAAGGCGGTCCAGGCCAGTACCGCTTTGCCGGGTCTGTATCCGCCGGTTGATATCGACGGACGTTCCTTTGTCGACGGTGGTCTCAAGCGCACCCTGCATGCCTCGGTGGCGCTGGATGCGGGCGTGGACCTGTTGTTCTGCATCAATCCGATCGTGCCGTTTGACGCACAGCTGGCACCAGAGACCAAAGATACGCGGCACAAAAAGCTGGTAGAAGGCGGTCTGCCGGTCGTGCTGTCGCAGACCTTCCGCGCTCTGATCCACTCGCGGATGAACGTGGGCATGTCCAAATACGACAGCCAGTATCAGGATGCGAAAGTGGTCCTGTTCGAGCCGGACCGCCATGACTCGAAGATGTTCTTCGCCAGCGTATTCAGTTACGCCAATCGGGCCAACGTCTGTCAGCACGCCTATCAGACCACGCGGCGGGATCTGCGGCTGCGGCGTGAGGAACTCGAGCCGATCCTCAACGCCCATGGCATCCGCGTCCGCGACAAGATTCTGGCGCAGCGTAATCGCCATTTCAGCCAGGCGCTGGCTGACAGCGACGAGGTCAAAGACATGGGGCTCTATAAGCACCGGACGACCAACGCGCTGAGCGCAGCGCTGGATCGGCTGGAGAACTGGGTAGGCAGCGCCCCACGTCTGGCGCGAGGGCGCCCGCGTCCCGGCCGCAGCTGACGCCTAGCTGTCGCGCAGCGCGCGGCGCAGGATCTTGCCCACGTTGGTCTTGGGCAGCTCCTCACGGAACTCGACTTTCCGCGGCACCTTGTAGCCGGTGAGATTCTCACGGCAGTACTTGATCACGTCTTCCGCGGTCAGATCCGGATCCTTGCGCACGATAAACAGCTTGACCATCTCGCCCGAGCGCTCGTCGGGGACACCGACCGCCGCCGCCTCCAGGATTCCGTCCATGGCCATCACCACATCCTCGATCTCGTTCGGGAATACATTGAAGCCCGAGACCAGGATCATGTCTTTCTTGCGGTCGGTGATAAAGACGAAGCCTGCTTCATCCATGCGGCCCATGTCGCCGGTGCGCAGCCACCCGCCCTCGAACATGGTCTCGGCCGTATCTTCCGGCCGCTGCCAGTAGCCCGCCATCACCTGGGGGCCGCGGATGCATATTTCCCCGATATCTCCCACGGCTAAATCGGCGCCAGAATCGTCGCGAATGCTTATCTCGGTGGAGCTGATCGGCAGACCGATGGAGCCGGTGAACTCTTCCGCGTGGGCAGGATTGATGCATGCTGCGGGCGAGGTCTCGGTCAGTCCGTAGGCCTGCAATATCGGTTTACCGGTCACCGCTTTCCAACGGTCCGCCACCGGCTTTTGTACCGCCATGCCGCCGCCGAGCGCTATCTCCATCGAACTGAAATCCACGGTATCGAAGCCCGGTGTGTTGAGCAGCGCGTTGAACAGGGTGTTTACGCCGCTGATATAGGTAAATGGGTATTTTTTGAGCTCGGCCACAAAGCCGGGGAAATCTCTCGGATTGGTGATCAGGATATTGTTGCCGCCGAGCATGGTGAACATCAGGCAGTTCGCCGTCAGCGAGAAGATGTGATAGAGCGGCAGCGCGGTGATCACGATGTCCTCGCCTTCCCTGAGCACGTCACCACACCAGGCTCGCGACTGCAGCACATTCGCAATCAGATTGCCGTGGGTGAGGATGGCGCCTTTGGAGACACCCGTGGTGCCGCCGGTGTACTGAAGGAATGCGAGGTCCTCCCGTTCCAGGCTGACCTCATCCATCGTCTGCCACTTGCCTTCCTTGAGGACCTGTTTGAACGGGATCGCGTCGGGCAGCGAGTATTCCGGCACCATCTTCTTGACCTTGCGCACCACGAAATTCGCGATCATGCCCTTGGGGAAAGGCAGCAAGTCGCCGATGCCGGTGACCATCACCGAGCGTACATCGGTCTTGTCGATGACTTTTTGCAGTGTTGTGGCGAAATTCTCGAAAATCAGGATCGCTTTGGCGCCAGAGTCCTTTAGCTGGTGCTCAAGCTCGCGCGGCGTGTACAGCGGGTTGACGTTGACCACGCACATACCGGCCCGGATGATGCCGAACACGGCTACCGGATACTGCAGCACATTGGGCATCATCACCGCGACCCGATCGCCCTTCTCGAGACCGGCCACCTTCTGCAGATAAGCACCGAAGTAGCGGGTGAGCTGATCCAGGTCGCCAAAACTGAGCGAATGACCCATGTTGGTGAAGGCCGGCAGGTCCCGGTACTTCTCCATGGAAGACTCGACCAGCTGTTTTAGCGACGCGTACTGGCTGGGGTCGATCGTTGCCGGCACGCCCTCGGGATAGGACTTTAACCAGATCTTGTCAGTCATCAGCGTTCTCCCCCGGTCGGATATTTATTCTTGTTCGAGCTCGATCTCCCGTCTGCAACCGCGCGAGACGTCGGATTCGGCTTCGCTACCCCTTGTATAGCAGTCTGGACCGCCCCTGAGCAAACTCAGCAGCGCGATAGTTGTTCTCCGACAAGCAGCGGGCAGAGCGACGGCCAGAGATTGGCGACGATCCGGGGTTGGGCTGCGGCCGTAGGATGGATGCCGTCTGCCTGCATCATTCCGGGCTCCAGCGCGATGCCCTCGAGGAAAAACGGTGCCAGGGCCGCGCCGCCCTCCGCCGCTGCCTCGCCGAACACGCGAGCGAACTTTTCGCTGTAATCGGGGCCATAGTTCGGAGGGATCAGTATGCTGGTCAATAAAACCTTGGCGCCGGCGTCCTGGCTGAGCTCGATCATCCGGTCAAGGTTGCGGCGGACCTCCGCGATCGGCACGGCGCGAAGTCCGTCATTCCCGCCCAGCTCGATGATGACCACGGCAGGCTCATGTATCTTCAGCGCCCGGGGCAGGCGGGCCAGGCCGCCGCTGGTCGTGTCGCCGCTGATGCTGGCATTGACGACACGAAACGCAAGATCGCGCTGCTGCAGCATTTTTTGCAGCAGTCGCGGCCAGGTCTCCTCGGCCGACAGACCATAGCCGGCGCTGAGACTGTCACCGACGACCAGGACAGCCGGCGTCCCGCCATACAGGGATGCGCTGACGAACAGCAACAGAAGGGGAATTGTTTTGCGCCAGGACATGGATGCACCAACAGCCGCCAGCGTACTCGCGGCAAGAAATCTGACCCGTAAGGTTAGCAGTCCAGAGGGAACCCTGACCATCCTGGACGATATCGATCTGGATATCGGCCGCGGCGAGTCGGTCGCCGTCATCGGCCCGTCCGGCGCCGGCAAGTCGACGCTGCTGGCGCTGCTGGCGGGGCTCGACTCACCCAGCGAGGGTGAGGTCTGGCTCGATGGCCAGGCCCTGACCGGGCTGGACGAAGACGGACGCGCGGCGCTGCGCGCCGGTCGCGTCGGCTTCGTCTTCCAGTCCTTCCACCTGGTGCCCTCGCTTACTGCGCTGGAGAACGTGATGCTGCCGTTGGAGCTGGCCGGCCAGAGTGAAGCCAGGGCCGCGGCAGAATCGGTGCTGGACCGGGTCGGGCTCACGCCCCGGCGGCGCCATTACCCGCGACAGCTGTCCGGTGGTGAGCGTCAGCGGGTCGCCATCGCGAGGGCCTTTGTCGGTCAGCCGCTGGTGCTGTTTGCGGATGAGCCCACCGGCAATCTCGACGCGGAGACCGGTAGCCGGGTGGCCGATCTGTTGTTCTCGCTCAACGACGAATCCGGTACCACGCTGGTGCTGGTAACCCATGAAGAGCGGCTGGCGGACCGCTGTGATCGCGCGCTGCGTCTGCGCAGTGGGCGGCTGGTGTGACCGCGGCCGGCTTCGCGCTGCGTAACGTCATCCGCAACCTGCGGGCCGGCGACCTGTGGGTACTGACCGCGGCGGTGGCCGTCGCGGTGGCCGCCATGACCGCCGTCGGATTCTTTACCGATCGCGTCAGTCGGGCGGTCGATATCCGCTCGGCCGAGGTGCTGGCGGCGGATCTGGTGGTGAATTCGAAGCGCCTGATAACGCCGGACTATCAGGATCGGGCCAGAGAGCTGGGTCTCGACACCGCCAGCGCGACCTCCTTCCCCAGCGTCGTGCTGGCCGGCGACTCGAGCGCACTGGCAGATGTCGAGGCGGTGAGTGCAGGTTATCCGCTGCGCGGCGAATTGAAGACCAGTGTGAGCCTGGATGACGTTGCCGGCGTGACCACAGCCCTGCCGGCTCCGGGTGAAGCCTGGGCCGATGCCAAGTTGCTGGCGCGACTGGACGCCGATGTGGGCGCCGAGATCGCGCTCGGCTCGATCCGTCTGCGGGTCACCGGGGTGCTCAGATACCGGCCGGATCAGGGTTGGAGCTTTGTCGATCTTGCACCGACCCTGTTGATCAACGAAGCCGACGTGCCGGCGACCGGTCTGGTACTGCCGGGTAGTCGCGTAAGCTATCGTCAGCTCTTCGCCGGCGCGCCGGATGACATCGTCACATTGAGAGATTTTGTGGAAAGCCGGCTGGAACCCGGGGAGTCGCTGCGGGATCTCGGCGATGCGGGTCCGGAGATCAGGACAGCTCTGGAGCGGGCCCACCGCTTCCTCCGCCTGGCCGCACTGGTTGGCAGCCTGCTGGCCGCGGTCGCGATCGCGATGGCCGCGCGTCGCCACGCCAGCCGCCAGGTGGAGACGGTCGCGCTGATGAAGTGCTTTGGTGCCCGGCAGGGTTTCGTGCTGCGGGTCATGATGGCGGAGCTGGCCATCCTCGCGGCCTGTGCGGGGCTGATCGGCGTGCTCCTCGGCTATCTCAGCCAGCTGGGTTTGTCCGCGCTGCTCGCGGAGCTGGCCGGCGCTGATCTGCCGACACCTGGCTGGGGACCGGTGGCCGGTGGCTTCCTGATGGCGGGTCTGGTCATGGCGGGGTTCGCGCTGCCGCTACTCGCGCCACTCAAGCGGGTGCCGCCGCTGCGCGTGCTGCGTCATGATCTGCCCGGGCCCCGCCCGTCTGCACTGTTCGCCTATGGCGGTGCCGGCGCGGCCATTTTCGCGCTGTTGCTCTGGCAGGTGGGTGATCTGAGGCTCACCGCATGGGTGGCCACTGGTTTCCTGGTCGCTGCGGGCGGTTTGATGGTGATCGGCGGGGCGCTGGTGTGGCTGGCGACCCGGATCCGCGGGACCGCCGGCGCGCCGTGGCGCTATGCGGTCGCCAGCCTGGCGCGGCGAGGTGGCGAGAGCGTGGTCCAGGTAGTGGCGTTCGGCCTCGGTATCATGGTCTTGCTGCTGCTCACGGTGGTGCGCAACGACCTGATGGACGAGTGGCGCGCGACGCTTCCGGAGCGGGCGCCGAACCGTTTCCTGATCAATATCCAGCCCCATGAGGCCGAGGCCGTGGAGAGCTTTCTCGGCGAGCGCGGGGCCGAGACGCGTCTTGTGCCCTTGGTGCGGGCCCGCTTGAGCGCCATCAAAGACCGCCCCGTTGCCGAGATCGATTTTCCGACCCTGCGCGGCAAACGTCTGGCCGATCGCGAGGGCAATCTGAGCTGGTCGTCGACCCTGCAGGACGACAACGAGATCGTGGCTGGCCGCTGGTGGGATGATGACCCGTTGCCCGGCGAGGTCTCGGTGGAGGCGGATTTCGCCCGGGATGCCGGTATAGGACTCGGTGACCGTCTCGACTTCAACGTCGCCGGAGAGACTTTTTCCGCAGAGGTCACCAGTCTGCGCACGGTGCAGTGGGACTCATTCAAACCCAATTTCTTCATGCTGTTCTCACCGGGCACGCTGGAGGTGTATCCCCGCACGCATATCGGCAGTCTGTTCGTGGACGACAGCAGGGATCAGACCGTGCTCGAGCTGGTGCGACGTTTCCCGAGCGTCACCGTGATCGACATAGAGGCGGTCATTGGCCAGGTGAGACGGGTCATGGACCAGGCAGCGATCGCGGTCCAATACGTGTTCCTGTTCGCCATCGCCGCTGGCATCGTCGTACTGCTGGCGGTGGTCGAGTCCGGGCGCGATGAGCGGCTCTTCGAGAGCGCCCTGCTCAGGGCGATGGGCGCGAAACGCAGGCAGATCCTGGCCAGCACCGCTATCGAGTTCGGTCTGCTCGGCGCTCTGTCAGGTCTGCTGGCAGCCGGCGGTGCCCTCGCCGCGGGATGGCTATTGGCTGATCGTGTGTTCCGGCTCGAATTCAATGGTAGCCCGTGGTTATGGGCTACCGGAACGCTCGCTGGCCTGATCGTGGTCGGGGTGAGCGGACTGCTGGCGACGCGCAGGGTTTTGGATCAGCCGCCGATGGCGGTGCTCAGACGGTTCTGACGCCGTCACCGATCGCCGCTACGGCCTCGCTGATGGTGGCGCCGACCGCCTGCATGGTTGCGGTCCGTGCGCTGGTCGCGCGCCAGGCCGCGGTGATCGTGCGCGAGGGCCGCGGCGAGCGGAACGGACGAACCGCGAGACCCGCATCCGGCGAGGCGGCTGCGTCCGCTGCCAGCGCGGGCAGCAGGGTCACGCCGATGCCCGCCGCTACCATCTGGCGCAGGGTCTCAAGACTGGTGGCCCTGAAGTCCTGCGGTTCGCGGATCGAAACCCGGCTGCAGACCTCCAGTGCCTGATCACGCAGGCAATGCCCCTCCTCCAGGAGCAGTAGCGTCTGATCATCCAGGTCAGCGACACTGATCGCAGCGCTGGCGGCCAGCGGATGGTCGTCGGGCAGGGCGACAAGGAATTCTTCATCATAGAGCGGCTCGGTCTGCAGTGCGTCCTGATCGAAGGGCAGGGCGAGGATGGCGAGATCGAGGCTGCCGGCGCGCAGCTGCGCCAACAGCTCCTCGGTCTGCAGTTCCAGCAGCATCAGCCGCAACCGCGGTAAGGACTGCTTCAACGATCGGGATACCCGTGGCAGCAGATACGGCGCGACCGTGGGGATCAAACCCACGCGCAGCTCGCCCGCCAGCGGGTCATGGCTGCTGCGGGCCAGATCGATAATCTCGTCCACCCCCTGGAGGATTTTCCGCGCCCGTCCGACGATTTCCTCGCCGGCAGGTGTGACCATCGTCTGACGTTGATTGCGCTCGAGCAGCTGGACGCCGAGCTGTTCTTCGAGTTTCTTGATCTGGGCGCTCAGGGTCGGCTGGCTGACAAAGCAGTTAGCGGCGGCGCGGCCGAAATGCCGCTCATCGGCGACGGCCACGAGATAGCCAAGGGCGCGGAGGCTGACGCCTGATCTTATAGCTTTCATCTATCAAAAATATAGTATTAATTCATTGGAAATATCAACTGCCCGACGGCATCCTTCCCTCCGTGAACTCAATCACCCACCCGAACACAGGAGTTAGCAACATGCTTGGCATCGGCAATCAGTTTCCCGAGTTTTCCCTTACCGGCGTCGTCAACAGTGATATCCAGGGCGGATTCAAGCCCATCAAGTCATCAGACTTCGAAGGCAAGTGGAAGATCGTCTTCTTCTGGCCCAAGGACTTCACTTTTGTCTGCCCGACCGAAATCGCCGCTTTCGGTGCTCTGGAGCGTGACTTCCGCGACCGGGACGCGCAGCTCCTCGGCGCCAGCACCGATTCGGAATTTGTCCATCTGGCCTGGCGTCGTGATCGCGAAGAGCTGAAGGATCTGCCGTTCCCGATGCTTGCCGATATCAAGCGCGAGCTGAGCGGATCCCTCGGTATCCTCGATGCTGAAGAGGGTGTGGCGCAACGGGCCACCTACATCGTCGATCCGGACAACATCATCCGCTTCGTCTACGTCACCGACCTCAACGTGGGCCGCAGCCCGGAAGAGGTCCTGCGTGTCCTTGATGCGTTGCAGACCGATGAGCTGTGCCCCTGCAACTGGCAGGCCGGCGACGACACCCTGCAAGCCGCCTGATCACGGGCTGCCGGCCGCGTCAGTCGCGGCCGGCAGCAGTCCGGCGACTCCCCGACATCGATGAGGTTTTTTGACATGTTGAATCTGAACCCGATCCGGGACCGTATCCCGGACTATGCCAAGGACTTGAGCCTGAACCTGAGCAGCGTGCTCACCACGCAGGGTGCTCCCGGCCTCAGCCAGGAGCAGATCCTGGGCACCGCCCTGGCCTGCGCTTATGCGGCCCGCGATGCCTCGATCACCGCGAATTTTGAGCAGGCGATCGGAGATGGGGTGACGCCCCAGGTCCGTGATGCCGCTCGCGGTGCCGCCGCGTTGATGGGCATGAACAACGTCTACTACCGGTTTCTTCACCTCGCCGGCGACAAGGACTATATGACCATGCCGGCGCGGCTGCGCATGAACCTGCTGCGTGATCCGGGCGTGTCCAGGGAGGACTTCGAGCTGTATTGTCTGGCGGTCTCCGCGATCAATGGCTGCGGGCTGTGTGTCGAGTCTCATGAGAAGACGCTGCGCAAGGCCGGTGTCAGCCGTGAGGCCATACAGAGTGCGGTGCGCATCGGAGCCGTCGTGCATGCGGTGTCGGGCGTGCTGGCTCATCCGGTGGGCGCGGCGGCCTGATCCGCAGGCGCGATGCGCAAAACGATATACTGGCCATCATGGCTAGCGTGCCCGATGTGCATAGATTGTCTGCCGGCGTGGTCATAATCCACGCCGGCAAAAACCAGCGTTTTCTGCTGCTCCGGGCATTCCAGCACTGGGATTTCCCCAAGGGCATGGTGGAGCCTGGCGAGACCGCTCTGGAGGCGGCGATCCGTGAAGTGGCCGAGGAGACCACGCTCACGGATCTGGACTTCCAGTGGGGCCACGAATATGTGGAGACAGGGCCATACAGCCGCGGCAAGGTCGCCCGCTACTATGTTGCGCTGACCTCTTCGCTGGAGGTGTCGCTGCCGGTGAATCCGCTGTTGGGCCGGCCCGAACACAGCGAATTCCGCTGGGTCAGCTATCAGCAGGCGCTGGACATGACATCACCGCGGGTCCGTCCGGTTGTGCACTGGGCCAGCAGAACGTCTGCCCGCAAACAGGTCAGCGTCCCGGTAAAGCCTTGAACGCGGCAAGTGCCTCCTCGCGCGAGGTCTTGAGGTCAACCAGCGGCTCGGGATAAGCCACGCCAATTTCGAACCCAAGCTTGGCCTGCTCCGCGGCCGGCATGGCCCACGGCTTGTGCACGAAGCGCGGAGGCAGCTTGCGCACCTCGGGCACATAGGCCCGCACATAGCCACCGTCCGGATCGAATTTCTCGCCTTGCAGGACCGGATTGAAGATCCGGAAGTAGGGCGCCGCGTCTGCCCCGGAACCCGCCGACCACTGCCATCCCATGGTGTTGCTGGCCAGGTCGGCGTCGACCAGGGTGTCCCAAAACCAGCGCGCGCCGTGGCGCCAGTCCAGACGCAGATTCTTGACCAGGAATGATGCGACGATCATGCGCACCCGATTGTGCATCCAGCCGGTCTGCCACAGCTGCCGCATACCGGCGTCGACGATCGGAATGCCGGTGTGGCCCCGCTGCCAGGCTCCCAGCCATCCCCCGGGATCGTCGCGCCAGGGGAAGACTTCGAAGCGCTGATCCATCGGGCGGGTCGGCGTCTGCGGAAAGTGGAACAGGACATGGTGCGCAAATTCACGCCAGCCGAGTTCGCGCACAAAAGCCTCGCCGCCGCGCTCACAGCCCGAATCGGCGCGACGGGCGCTGGCCGCCTGCCAGGCGGTGCGCGGCGAGAGCTCGCCAAAATGGAGATACGGAGACAGCCGCGAGACGCCGTCGACCGCCGGGTAATCACGCTTCTCGTCGTAATGAGCAAGACCGTCATCGAGAAACTGCTCGAGGCGCGCCAATCCTGCCGCTTCTCCGGGCGTCCACGCTTCGCCGAGTCCACGGTACCAGTCACGCCGTGGCATCAGATCGAGCGCATCAAGCTCGATCCCGTCCGGCCATGAGCTGACCGTCGGCATGGCTTGCGGCGCGGCTTCGGGCGCGGCTGGCTCCGGCCCTTTCAGGCAGGATTTCCAGAATGGCGTGAATACCCGATAGGGATCGCCTTTCAGGGTTGCCTGAGTCCAGGGCTCGTATAACAGTCCGGCGTTAAAACTCTCGGCCTGATGACCGTCTGCCCGCAGCGCCTCCCTGATCTCGGTGTCGCGTTTTATCGCAGCAGGCTCATACAGACGATTCCAGAAGACGCCGGTGGCGCGCGTCTCCTGCAGCAGCGAGCGAAGCTCGGTCAGTGAGCCGCCCTTACGCAGGACCAGGCGGCTATCCAGCCGCCGGAGAGACTGATCAAGGGCCTTCAGGCTCTGGTGCAGCCACCAGTGTTGAGCGCCGCCGGGTCCCCACTCTGCGTCCTCGTCCGGCGCCCAGATAAACACCGGGATCACCTCCCCGGCGCGATCGACCGCAGCGCGTAATGCCGGGTTGTCGTGCAGACGCAGATCGCGTCTGAGCCACCATATGACTTTCTTCACCTGTTCACCTCAATCGACGCGGCCGCGGCGGCCCCCGGCCAGAAAGTCGCGGATGTTGGCCGCGATCTCGTCCACCGCGCGTTGACGGGCTTCACGCGCTGCCCACGCGATGTGCGGCGTAACGACCAGATTGGGGAGCGCTGCATCCAGCAGCGGATCGCCGTGCAGCGGCGGCTCTTCCGGCAGTACGTCGATACCGGCACCGCCGATCTGCCCGGATGCCAGTGCCTCCGCCAGCGCGCTCGAATCGACCAGTGCGCCGCGCGCGGTGTTGATCAGCAGCGCGTCGCTCTTCATCAGCTGCAGCTCGGCCACGCCGATCATGCCGTGCGTCTGGTCGGTCAGCGGGCAATGCAGGCTGACGACGTCGGCTTCGGCGAGTAGCCGCTGCAGCGGTGTCCGATCCGGTTCGCTGTCGTCAGCACCCGGGCTGGCATTACCCGGACGCTGCGCCACCAGTACACGCATACCAAAGGCCTCGGCAACCCGCGCCACCGCGCTGCCCAGCTCGCCAAACCCGACGATGCCGATGGTCTTGCCGGAGAGCTCGCGGATAGGAAAGTCGAGCAGGCAGAATTGCGGGCTCGAGCGCCATGCGCCCTGCTGCAGCAATCGCTGGTAGGCCCGCAGATGATGGGTCAGCGTCAGGATCACCGCGAACACATGCTGCACGACCGAGGCGGTGCAATAGCGCTCGATATTGCACACTCCGATAGCAAGCCGCCGCGCGGCCTCGACATCGACATTGTTGGTGCCCGTGGCGGCGACACACACCAGCCGCAGATCCGCTGCCGAGGCCAGCATCCCGGCATCGAGCCTCATCTTGTTGGTGATCACGATCGCGGCATCTGCGATGCGCTCGTCGAGCGCCGATGGAGGCGTGACGCCGTGTAACACCAGCTCGATCCCGGGCAGGCGCAGCGCATCGGCGCTGACATCGTCATGACTGACCGTGTCGAAGTCCAGGAATACCGTTTTCATCGATATGCGCTAACGTTCATGTGCAGGGGGTGTGCGGGGTTAAACTAGGCGCCACGTCAGACTCGCGGCGCCGGCAGCGGGTAGCGGCGCCGAGTTACGCGAACACCGGGACATGTCGATGAAGTATACGTTGAGAGAGCATCTGCGGGGCACGTTGACCCTGAGCATGCTGACCGTGGGCACTCTGGCTGTCTGCGTGCCTTTTTTTCTTGTTGCGTTGCTAAAGATTGTGCCGTCGCGGCGGCTACGCTTACGGGTCGGCCAATGGTTGTGCTATCTGGGCGAAGGCTGGATCGGACTCAACCGGCGCATCCTTGCATTGACCCAGCGGATCGACTGGGACGTCGGCGGTGAAGGACCGCTGCTGCGGCGGGACTGGTATCTGGTGATCTGCAATCACCAGTCATGGGTGGACATCCTGGTGCTGCAGTGCTCACTAAATCGCCAGATCCCGTTTCTGAAGTTCTTTATCAAACGGCAGATGGCGTGGATGCCGTTTCTGGGCCAGGCCTGGTGGGCGCTGGACATGCCCTTTATGCGCCGCCATTCCAAAGAATACCTGGCCAGACATCCCGAGAAGCGGGACCAGGATCTGGTGGCGACGCAGAAGGCCTGCGAGAAGTTCCGCGAGGTCCCCACCACCCTGGTCAACTTTGTCGAGGGCACCCGCTTCACCGTCGCCAAACATCAGTCGCAAGACAGCGCTTACCGCCATCTTCTGGCACCGCGAGCCGGTGGCATCGCCTACACGCTGGCGGCCATGCACGGCATCCTGCGTCAGCTGCTCGATGTCACCATCGCGTATCCCGAAGGCCGTCCGACTTTTTGGCAGCTGTGCTGCGGCAGGGTCCGGCAGATCGTGGTCCGTTATCGCTGCGACGCGATAGAGCGATGGATGGCCGAGGGCGACTACACGGATGACGAGGCGTTCCGGGAGCGGCTGCAAGCCTGGCTCCGCGAGCGCTGGCAGAACAAGGACGAGCTGCTGACCCGATTGGAAGCGGAATATGCCTGAGGCGGAACAGCTTCCGTTCTGGCGCAGCAAGACCCTGGCCGAGATGGACGCCGATGAATGGGAGGCCTTGTGTGACGGCTGTGGCCGTTGCTGTCTGCACAAGCTGGAGGACATAGATACCGGTCACATCGAGTTTACCCGGGTCGCGTGTCGCTTACTCAATCTCGACAGCTGCCGTTGCCGCGATTACCCTCACCGGCTGCAGCAGGTGCCGGATTGTCTGCGGCTGGACGCTGCCAATATCAGTACGCTGAACTGGCTGCCGCTGACGTGCGCCTATCGTCGTCTGGCCGAAGGGCGTGATCTGGCCTGGTGGCATCCGCTGGTCTCCGGCTCGCAGGAAAGTGTCCACAAGGCCGGCATCTCCGTGCGCGGCAGAGTGCTGAGCGAAAACGACGTCGCAGCGGACGGGATCGAGGAGCATGTGGTGCGCTGGATCCGCCGCTGAGGGAGGCAAACCCGTGAGTGAACCCCACACATTCCGGCCCTGGCACGAGTACCGCAGCTATACGGAAGACGAGATGCGGCGCCGGGCTCGCGAGTTACGCGAGGAATTGCAGGGGCGTCGCTCTATCCGGGAATTCTCGTCGCGCCCTGTGCCCAGAGAAATCATCGAAGACTGTCTGCGCACAGCCGGCAGCGCACCGAGCGGCGCGAACATGCAGCCGTGGAAATTCGTCGCCATCGCCGACGGGGAGGTCAAGCGTCAGATCCGCGCAGCGGCGGAGGAGGAAGAGCGCCACTTCTATGACCATCGTGCTTCGGAACAATGGCTGGAGGCGTTGGCGCCGTTGGGTACCGACGCGAGAAAGCCGTTTCTCGAGACCGCGCCCTGGCTGATCGCCATTTTCGAAGAGCGCTGGGGCGCCGGACCGGATGGCCAGCGGCGCAAACATTATTATCCGACGGAATCGGTCGGGCTCGCCAGCGGCTTTCTGCTCGCGGCCCTTCATCATGCGGGCCTGGCTACGCTGACCCACACACCCAGCCCGATGAAGTTCTTGAACCGGATTCTCGAACGGCCGGCCCACGAGCGGCCGTTCCTGTTGCTGGTGACCGGCTATCCGGTGGACGACGTCCAGGTGCCGGATATCCAGCGCAAGGATCTCGATGAGATCGCCGTGTTTTTTGACCCCAGCGATCGGACCTAGCGCCGCGCGGTGCTCGAGGCGATGACACAGCTATTGGGCCGGATTTCGGATTTCGTCTGGGGCCCCTACTGCCTGATCCCGTTGTTGCTGGGCGCGGGGCTGTTTTTGACTGTACGACTGAAAGGGCTGCAGTTCCGGCAGCTGGGTCCGGCGCTGCATCTTGCGTTCGTGGCGCGCGATGAACGCAAGGGGCCCGGCGAGATCTCCCATTTCCAGGCGTTGATGACCGCGCTGGCGGCGACGGTCGGTACCGGCAATATCGTCGGCGTGGCCACGGCCATCGCCGCCGGCGGGCCCGGCGCTCTGTTCTGGATGTGGATGACCGGTCTCGTCGGCATGGCCTCCAAATATTGCGAGGCGCTGCTGGCGGTCAAGTACCGGATTACGGACGAAGCCGGCAAGCAGGCCGGCGGACCCATGTATTATCTGTCGCGCGGCATCCGCTGGCGTGGTCTTGGCCGCGTCCTCGGCGGCATGTTTGCGCTGTTTACCGCGCTGGCGGCCTTCGGCATCGGCAACATGGTCCAGTCGAATTCGCTGGCGGCGGCGATCGAGGGCGCCTTCGGTGTGCCTGACTGGCTGACCGGCGTCGTCGTGGCCATCGGCGTGGCGGTGGTGACTATTGGCGGCGTGCGCTCGATCGGGCGCGTGACCTCGGTGCTGGTGCCGTCGATGATCCTGCTGTATCTGCTTGCCTGTACCTGGGTGCTGATCGCGAACGCCGCCCAGATCCCGGCCGCCATCGCCACCATCTTTGCCGATGCTTTCAGCGGTACCTCCGCAGCCGGTGGCTTCCTCGGCGCCAGCGTGGCCCAGGCCATGCGCTACGGTGTCGCTCGTGGCATTTTTTCCAACGAGTCCGGTCTCGGTTCCGCCGGCATAGCTGCTGCGGCCGCACAGACCCGTGAACCGGCGCGCCAGGCCCTGGTGTCCATGACCCAGACCTTTGTCGACACGATCGTCGTCTGCTCGTTCACAGGGATCGCGATCGTCGCCTCGGGTGTCTGGCAGACCGGGATAAATGGGGCGCCGCTGACCCAGGCGACGTTTGACGGCGCAATGCCTGGCGGTCTGGGCAGTCAGGTCATCGCGCTGTGTCTCGCGCTGTTCGCGTTCTCCACCATCCTCGGCTGGAGTTACTACGGTAGCCAGAGCGCGTCTTATCTGTTCGGACGTCGTGTGGTTCTGCCCTATCGCCTGTTGTTCGTGGCCGCGAGCTTTGCCGGGACTATCTACACGCTGGATTTTGTCTGGCTGTTCTCGGACGTGATGAACGGCATGATGGCCCTGCCGAATCTGATCGGTCTGGTACTGCTCAGCGGTGTCGCTGCCCGCGAGACCCGGGACTACCTGGAACGTACGGCTGTGGTGCCGCCTTCAGCCCGTATTTTGTAGACCGTGCGCAATGCCGTTGACGGTCAGAAGCAGCGCCTCCAGCAGGTCCTGGTCCTTGCTTCCTCCGGCGCGCCAGCGGCCCAGCAGATCGACCTGGATCATGCTCAAGGGATCTACATAGGGATTGCGCAGGCGGATAGCCCGCTGCAACACCGGCTCCTGGTCCAGCAGTGCGCCGCCGCCCTTTAGCCGCAGCACAATATCCATGGTGCGGCCAAACTCATCCCGGATCAGGTCGAAGTAATGCCGCAACCCGGGGTCAACCAGCTGGGCGTAGCGTGCGGCGACGTCCATATCCGCCTTGGCCAGCACCATCTCCACATCGGTTAGCAGCGCGCGCATAAACAGCCAGTTGGCGAACATGTCCGACAACAACTCGTCGCCAAAGCGGTTTGATGCTGCTTCGAGACCGGCCCCCAGGCCGTACCATCCCGGCAATACGCTGCGGTTTTGGGTCCAGGCGAAGACCCAGGGGATGGCGCGCAAATCGGCGACGCCGCGGCCGGAACGCCGGCTCGACGGCCGCGAGCCGATCTTCATCTGCTCGATCACGTCGATCGGCGTGGCCTGACGGAAGAAGCCGTAAAAGTCCGGATCCTCATGCACTAACGACTGGTAGGCGGTGGCGCTGGTGGCGGCGATCATCGTCATGGCTTCGGTCCAGCGTGGTTGCGGCGGCGACTTTTCCGGCCCGAAACTCGCCAGCGCCACCGAGCCGACGCCCCGCTCCAGGGTGCGCAGCGCGATCCCGCGCAGGCCGTATTTGGCGTTGATGATCTCGCCTTGTTCCGTGACCCGCAGCGTGCCCTTGACCGCGCCTGGCGGGGCCGCCATCACCGCCACATGGGTCTTGCCGCCGCCCCGGCTGACGGTACCGCCGCGACCGTGGAACAAGGTCAGACTGACATCATGGTCTCTGGCGCAGCCGGCGAGGCTGGCCTCGGCTTGTTGCAGAGCCCAGCGCGAGGCGGCGATACCCGCGTCCTTGCTGCTGTCCGAATAACCGATCATCACCATCTGACGCCGTTGGCGGCGTTCGAGGTGCGCCGCATAGACGCGATCCGCCAGCATGCTGTCGAGGATCTGCGGGCTCTGCTCAAGATCCTGCAGGGTCTCGAACAACGGCGCCACGTCCAGGGGCACAGCGCCATCCTTATCGCTGAGGCCAGCCCACCGGGCCAGCACCAGCACACTGAGCACATCGTCCAGCGATTGCGCCATGCTGATGATGTAAGGCCCCACCGCCCGGCTGCCAAAACGCCGTCGGCAATCGTTGACGGCTCGGAACACATCAAGGGCCCGTTCTGATTCCGCATCCACATCGACCGGCCCCGGCGTATCGGCCTCCAACAGCATGGCGAGACGTGCGGCGCGCTGCCCGGCAGATCGCTGCTCCCAGTCCGGTTCGCCGAGGCCCCGGCCGATGACCCGACGGTGCACCATCGCGTCCTGGCGGAGGTCCAGCGCCGCCAGATGAAAGCCGAACGTCCGCACCCGCCAGATCAGACGGCGCACCGCAAACAATCCGGCGTGGCGCCCGAGATTATGGTCGAGACTCGCTGCGATTATTTGCAGGTCGTCGAGAAACCCGTCGGCATCGTCATAGGGACGCTCGCCATTCAATCGCGTGTCGCGCAGCCGCGACACGAGCAGATGACACAGCACCCGGTATGGCATGTTGCGATGGCGCGGGGCGATGTGTTCCAGGGTGTTTGGATACCAGCTCGAATACAGCTTGCAGCGTTCGTTGACCTCGGCGTCCACCGCCACCCGTGTGGGGCACTGGGTAAGGCGCTCGGCGATGGTGCGGAGTTCGTCCTCATACAGACGCAGGATGGAGTCGCGTTGCGCCCCCAGCGTGGCGCGGATGGTGCCCGCGTTGACCCCCGGATTCCCGTCCATGTCGCCGCCGACCCAGGAACCGAAGCGCAGGATATCCGGGATGCGGACCTCCCCGGCCATGTCTCCGAAACTGGTACCAAGGGCCTCCTCGAGCGTCTCGTAGAACGCCGGCACGACCCGGTAGATGACATCGGTGAGGAAGAACCGGACATGCTCGAATTCGTCGCTGACCGTCATCCGGTGGGTCGGATGTTCTTCGGTCTGCCAGGCGGAAGTAATCGCGGCGCGGATGCTTTCCCAGGCTGTCGCGGTTTCCCGGGGTGTCAGCGCGGGGTTCATCAGCTCCACCAGCCGGCGCGCCACCCGCTGTTGCTTGCGCAGTATCGTCCGCCGTGTGGGCTCCGTGGGATGTGCGGTGAACACGGGCTCGATCCGCAGCTGGTCCAGCATCCGCTGCAGCTGCTGCGGCGAAGCGACGCTGGTAGCGATGGCGCCAAGCGATGATTCGAGCCCGCCGGGCTGGGGTGAATCGGCCTCCTTGGCCCACTCCCGCAGGCGGCGGATCCGGTGTACGCGTTCGGCGAGATTGACGACCTGGAAATAGGTCGAGAATGCACGGATCAGGTCTTTTTCAGATTGTGGCTCCAGGTCTGCGGGTACGTCGGCCAGCTCACCGCTGTTTGTTTCCCGGTTGCGGATCGATGCCTGCCGGACTGTCTCCACCAGCTCGAACATGGACTCGCCGCACTGCTCCCGGATCAAGTCACCGACCAGCGCGCCGAGACGACCCACGTCGCGCCGCAGGGCGTCGTCCTTGGCCGAGAAACGGAGTTCCTTGCGGGCCATGTCGTCAGTCTCCAGGGTCTGCAGATGCTGCGCTGTGCCGGTCTGCGGGCAGTCCGGGATATTGGCGGTTCGTCGGGTCGGCCCGGTCCGACGCGCTCGCCGGCGACGGACCGGAAAGGGGGTAATCATCCGCACCCGGATGCTGCGACGCAAATCGAGTGGCGCAAAACAGGCCTGTCGCGACGTATTCTCACTCTGCTGTCGGGCCTGCCGGGGGGCTAGCTTGCGGGTTGTGTGGACGGGCATGGAAGCTCGTGTCGCCGCGGCAGGCGTCGGCCCCTCGCGCCCGCGATGCTTATGGACGAGCCTCGGCCCGGGGCTGACGCCCGCATTTGGTGGCGGATCACCGGTCGTGGTATACGGGAATGCCCGCGTCCCTGCCCTTATACTAACGACCAACAAGGGACGTGACATTCCCGAGTCGAGAGAGGAATCCCAGTTGCCGGTCACCCTTCCCGACGCCCACGGCATCGCCGCCCTGATCCTGACGGTCCTTGCGCTGATCCTGTTCTCCCGCGACCGGATTCCGCTGGAGACGTCGTGTCTGCTGATCCTGGCGCTGCTGGTGACCGGGTTTGAGCTGTTTCCGTACACCCACGACGGGGCGCGGGTCCGGGCGGCGGATTTCTTCAGCGGATTTGGCCATGAGGCGCTGGTCACCATCGCTTGCCTGATGATCCTGGGCAAGGGTCTGGAAAAGACCGGTGCCCTGCAACCGGTTGCGGTCGTGCTCGGACGGGCCTGGGGTTCGCGACCCAAGCTGGCCATGTTGGGGACCCTGGTCGTGTGCGCGGTATTGAGCGGGTTCCTCAACAACACGCCTATCGTGATCATGCTGCTGCCGATCATGATCACCGTATCGCTCCGCACCCGCATCACGTCATCGAAGATCCTGATGCCGATCGGTCTGGCTACCACGCTGGGCGGTATGGGCACGGCCATCGGCACGTCGACCAATCTGCTGGTGATTTCGGTGGCGGCCGACCTCGGCATGCGCCGCTTCGATATGTTCGATTTTACCGTGCCAGCAGCCATCGTTGGCAGCGTGGGCATTCTCTATCTGTGGCTGATCGCGCCACGGCTGCTGCCCGACCGCGAGCCGCCGATGGCGGATACATCACCGCGGATTTTCAAAGCGATGCTGTTTGTCACCGAGGATAGTTTCGCCCTTGGCAAGACCCTGGCCGAGATCCGCGAGCGCACCGAGAAACGGATGACGATCAATCGCGTCCAGCGTGCCGACGGACTCTATGTGGCCAAGCTGCCGTCGCTGTTACTGCAGGAAGGGGACCGGCTGATGGTGGCGGATACCCGCGAGCATCTGAAGGAGTTCGAGAGGCTGCTCGGTGCACGCATGCATGATGCGACCGATCTCGAAGATGGCGGCAGCGCGGATCTGCCGACGCCCGGCGCCGGCCAGCAGCTCGCCGAGGTGGTGGTGACCACCGGCTCACCGCTGCATCAGCGCACGCTGAACACCGCGCAGTTCCGCGCCCGCTATTCGCTGCTCCCGCTTGCCATCCATCGCCCGCGCACGGCGCCGGGCGAAGTAACCGGCGACTTCGATGACGTGCTGTTGCGCGCCGGCGATGTGATCCTGGTCCAGGGCAGCAGCAAACATATTGCCGAGCTCAAGCGCGGCGGCAATATGCTGGTGCTCGACGGCACCATGGATCTGCCGCACACGCGTCTGGCGCCATGGGCGCTCAGCATCATGGCCATGGTCGTGGTGCTGGCGGGCACCGGAGTGATGCCGATCTTTACCAGCGCGGTGCTGGGCGCGACCGTGATGCTGTTATCCCGCTGTCTCGGCTGGCGCGACGCATTGTCATCGTTGACCACCTCGGTCGTGCTGATCATCGTCACCAGCCTGGCTCTCGGTCACGCCATCCTCAGCACCGGTGTCGATCTGTTTCTCGCGCAGTTGTTCGTCGCCGCTACCAGCGGTTTGTCTTCGACCATGATCCTGAGCGCGTTGATCCTGTTGCTGGCGGTGTTGACCAACGTGGTTTCGAACAATGCGGCGGCCGTCATCGGCACGCCTATCGCACTCAACATCGCGCAGCAGCTGTCGCTGCCGCCGGAGCCGTTTGTACTCGCCGTGCTGTTCGGCGCCAATATGAGCTTTGCCACGCCGATCGGCTATCAGACCAATCTGCTGATCTACAGCGCCGGGGGCTACCGCTTCAGCGACTTCCTGCGGGCGGGTATCCCTTTGAGCATCATCACCTGGATCGGTTTCTCGCTGGTGCTTTCGGTCATCTACAAGCTCTAGGTCTGCGTCCGTCGGCCACAGTGGGCATGCCGGGTCCGGGCGGGAATCCCGAACCTGCACTGCCGCGCGATGCCGGGTAGCCTCTGCCTGCGGCCGATAAGGCTTGACGCCCCGGAGTCGGCCGGTAATATGAATCTCCATGATGATCAACGCCGGAAATCCGACTCGCGCCCGCCACTGGTGGTGGCCTGTCGCCCACGGGAGGGTGCGGGCTCGCGGTTGATCATCCGGTCAGTCTGAAGAGAACGAACCCATCCTGCGGCAGCCGGGGATGGGTTTTTTCTGTGACCTCCCTGGCGCCGGGATAAAGAGGGAGGCCCATGGAACCACCATTCGACATCGCCGCCGATCTGGATACGCCGGTATCGGCCTATCTCAAGCTGCGGCCGTTCCAGCCCCGTTTCCTGCTAGAGAGCGTAGAGGGCGGTGAGCGCCTCGGCCGCTATTCCTTTCTTGGCTTTGGCGATTCGCTGGACGTGGTGCTGGATGCGGACGGGTTCCGTATCGGCGGCGATGTGCGGCCACGGCCGGACGACCGGGACCAGCTGCTGGCGCTGCTGCGAGAGGCTCTGGCGCGGGCGCCGCGTCTGGCGCCCGACGCGCCGGACCTGCCGTTCCATGGCGGCCTGGTCGGGGCCTCGGCCTATGACATCGTACGTTTCTTTGAACGCCTGCCCGAACAGACCAGGGTTGTGGATCCAGCACCCGACGCGGTGTGGGTGGCACCCGCCAGCGTGCTGGTTTTTGATCATCTGACGCGGCGGGCTGCACTGTTGCATGCCGGTAGCGAGGCCGAGCGGCAGGCGGTCAGACGAGATGTGATCCGCGCGCTGCAGGGCGGAATCCCGGCGCGCCGTCGCGGTGATTTTTCGCCGCCCGAAGCGAGCATGAGCGGCGCGGCGTTTCGTGCCGCTGTGGACGCGGCCAAGGAGGACATCGCCGCCGGCGACGTATACCAGCTGGTGCTGTCGATCTGTTTCTCCGGTGCGTGCTCGCTGGAACCGTTCGAGGCCTATCGCGCGCTGCGGCTGCTCAATCCGTCTCCCTATATGTACTTCCTCGAATTTGGCGACGGCGCCATCGCCGGTTCCTCGCCGGAGGCACTGGTCAGGCTGCACGGACGCCAGGCGGCGTTGCGCCCTATCGCCGGGACCCGCCCGCGCGGGGCCACGCCGGACGAGGATCGACAACACGAGAGCGAACTTCTGGCTGACCCCAAGGAGGCAGCCGAGCACGTGATGCTGGTCGATCTTGCGCGTAACGATCTTGGCCGGGTCGGTGTACCGGGCAGCATCCGCGTCGAGCCCAGCCGCGCGGTGGAGCGTTACAGCCACGTGATGCACCTGGTCAGCGGCGTGGTCGGCGAGCTGGAGGACGGTTACGACGCGATGGATCTGTTCGCGGCGGCCTTCCCGGCCGGCACCCTTGTCGGCGCGCCAAAGGTCAGGGCGATGGAGTTGATCGAGGATTACGAACCGACGCGCCGCGGTTTTTACGCCGGCACGATCGGCTATTTCGACGTCGACGGCGGCATGGATCAGGCTATCGCCATCCGTACCCTGGTGTTCGGAAACGGGCGCTACAGTTTTCAGGCCGGCGCCGGTATCGTCGCTGACAGCACGCCGGATAATGAGTATGCCGAGGTGCTGGCGAAAAGCGCCATCCTGCGCCAGGCGCTGGAGATCGCGAGGGACGGCCTGTGAACGCGCGCATCCTGCTGATCGACAACTACGACTCCTTCACCTTCAATCTGGTGCAGGGATTCCGCATCCTGGGCGCAGAGGTGCAGGTGTTCCGCAATGACAAAATCAACGTCGATCAGGCCCTGGCCGAGGACGTGAGTCATGTGGTGATCTCGCCCGGACCGGGAGATCCCGGTGACGCCGGCGTGTCCATGGATGTGATCCGGGCATTTGCCGGTCGCGTGCCGGTGCTGGGCGTCTGTCTTGGCCACCAGTCGCTGGTGGCGGCCTTTGGCGGCACCATCGTCCGCGCCGGCGTCTTGATGCATGGCAAGACCTCGGAGGTCTTCCACGACGGCCGGGGTTTGTTTGCCGACCTGCCGCGGCCGTTTGCGGCCGGACGCTATCATTCTCTCGCCGCGCGCCGCGAGGATCTGCCGGCCAATTTTATCGTCACGGCGCACACCGCCGACGGCGAGATAATGGGGGTGCGAGACGAGCGCCTGGTGCTGGAAGGCGTGCAATTCCATCCGGAGAGCGTGTTGACCCCCGCAGGCCAGACGCTGCTGGGCAATTTTCTCGCCATGGGTATGGCCCGCACCGCG
>CAMYOC010000028.1:203854-207711 GCA_947259915.1 uncultured Gammaproteobacteria bacterium | reverse complement strand
GGCCGCGGCTGGATACGAGCGCCGGTCTCACCGATATCGTCGGCACCGGCGGCGACGGTTCCGGCAGCCTCAATATCTCCACCGGTACCGCGCTGCTCGCGGCCGCCTGTGGTGTGCCCGTGGTCAAACACGGGAATCGCTCGATCTCCAGCCGCAGCGGCAGTGCCGACGTGCTCGAATCCCTCGGCCTGAGTCTGCCCCTGGACGAAGAAGCCGCCGCGACCTGCCTGGCGCGGACCGGATTCACGTTCCTGTTCGCGCCCTATTATCATCCGGCGATGAAGCACCTCGCGCCGATTCGCGGGGCTATGGGCGTGCGCACGGTTTTTAACATCCTTGGCCCGCTGACCAATCCGGCCGCGCCGCCGTTCAACCTCATCGGTGCCTACAGCCCGGAGATGGCTGCGTTGATGGCCGAAGCGCTTTCCGGCGCCGGCGTCGAGCGCGCCTTCGTGATCCACGGTGAGCCCGGCTGGGACGAAGCAACGCCGGTCGGACCGTTCCTGTTGTTCGATGTGCGCGCCGGCATGGTCGAGCGCACCGTGCGCGATCCGACAGAGTGGGGTCTCGCCCGCTGTAGCCCGGACGATCTGCAGGGGGGTGATGCGGCTCACAATGCGGAACGACTGCGCGCCGTCCTATGCGGAGAGGAACACGGTCCGCATCGCGACGCGCTGATGCTGGGCGCGGCCTTGGTGCTGGAATTGACCGGCCGTTGCCAGACCCCGGTCGAGGGGATAGCCACCGCGGCGGCTGCGCTGGATACCGGTCGCGGAGCCGCGTTGCTGCAGGCGATTGCGGACACCGGCCGCGAGCTGGCGGCCCGATGAGCGCCGGCGAAGATTTTTTGCACGGGATGGCCATCGCCTCAGCGCAGCGCGCCCACGCGCTGCTCGAGCAATCCGGTGGCGACGACGCGCTGCTGGCCCGCGCTCTGGAACAGGTTGCCGCGCCAGGCCTTGCCCTGCGCAGCGGCGCCTTCGAGATTATCGCGGAAATCAAGCTGCATTCGCCGGCCGCCGGTGCGCTGGCCGGGCCGGACGAGGATCTCGAAGCCCGTGCCAGGCGCTATGCTGCAGCGGGTGCGCTCGCCGTGTCGGTGCTCACCGAGCCCGAACGCTTCGGCGGCAGTCTGGGCCATCTGAGCCAAGTCGCCCAGGCCCTCCAGGCGGCGGATGTGCCGGTGATGGCCAAGGATTTTCTGGTCGATCCCGGTCAGATCTCCGCCGCGAGGCTGGCGGGCGCCGGCGGTGTGCTGCTGATCGTGACCATGCTGGACGACGAGCAATGCGCGCGCATGCTGGCGCGGGCCGACGAACTCGGCATGTTTGTGCTGATCGAAGCCTTTGACGCGCAAGACCTGGCCCGGGCCGGCGCGCTGTTGCAGGGCCGGGGAGCTGAGCGCTCGCCGGTTCTGGTCGGGCTCAACAGCCGTGATCTGCGCAGTCTGGAGGTGGATCCCGGGCGTTTGATCCGTCTCGCAGAGCAATTCCCCGCCGGCTGGCCGCGGGTCGCGGAAAGCGGCATCGGCACACCCGAGGATGCAGCGGCCATGGCGGCGGCCGGGTATGACGCGGGTCTGGTGGGCACGGCGTTGATGCGGGCGCCGGCCCCGGATGTGCTGCTCGCCGGGATGCGTGAAGCCGGCAGCGCGGCGCGCGCGGAGCGCCGATGAATATCCGCATCAAGATCTGCGGGCTGACCAGCCGGGAGGCGGTACGGGCGGCCGTGGACGCCGGTGCTGATTCGCTCGGCTTCGTGTTTGCAGATTCCCCGCGCCGGGTCAGCGTGGCCCAGGCGAACGAGCTGACGTCGGATCTGCCGCCCGAGATAACCCGGGTGGCGGTAATGCGGCATCCCTCCGCGGCGGAGGTGGACGCGGTGCTGGAAGGTTTCCGACCTGATTTTTTGCAGACGGATCATGCTGACTTTCAGGCCATCGGTTTGCACGGACCGTGTCGGCCGCTGCCGGTATATCGGGATGGTCAGGCGATGCCGGAGCGGATCCCCTACCTGCTGCTATACGAAGGGCCGGTGAGCGGCAGCGGTCAGGTGGCGGATTGGGGCGCTGCTGCGCGGCTGGCGCGCAGTACGCGTCTGATCCTGGCCGGCGGGCTGTCGGCGGACAACGTCCGCGAAGCGATCAAAGCAGTACAGCCGTATGGTGTGGACGTCAGCTCCGGTGTCGAGGCAGCGCCCGGCCGCAAGGATCCGCAACGCATACGTGAATTTGTCGAGGCGGCTCACGCCGCCGCGGCGCCAATCGAAATCCTCGGAGAACACAAAGATGACGGCACCAGCAGCTCAGCCGGATAACGCAGCCCAATTGCTCGATGATCTGTTGTCGGGACGGCTGCCGGATCGCCGCGGTCGTTTTGGTCCGTTTGGCGGCCGCTATGTGCCGGAGACCCTAGTCCCGGCGCTGGATCGCCTTGAAGGCGGCGTAAAAAAGTATCTGCACGACCCTGCGTTTCAGGCCGAATTCAGCGCCGAGCTGCGCGACTGGGTCGGGCGCCCCACCGCGCTGACGCCGGCGCCGGCGCTGGGCCGGGCCTGGGGCGCCGAGGTGTGGTTGAAGCGCGAGGATCTGGCTCACACCGGCGCCCACAAAATCAACAATGCTCTGGGTCAGGCGATGCTGGCGCGGCTGCTCGGCGCGACCGGGCTTCCCTGTGTGGTCTACATGGGTGAGATCGACTGCGAGCGGCAGTCTCCCAATGTGGAGCGCATGCGCCGTCTTGGTGCTGAGGTGATCCCGGTCACCAGCGGCGATCGCACCCTGCGTGCGGCCATTGACGAAGCCCTGCGCGACTGGGTGTCGGATCCGGTCGAGACCTATTACCTGCTCGGCTCCGCGGTGGGCCCGCACCCCTATCCCTATCTGGTGCGGGAATTGCATTCGGTGATCGGTCAGGAAGCCCGCGAGCAGGTATTGGCGCAAGCTGGTGGCTTGCCCGATCTGGTGGTCGCCTGCGTCGGAGGTGGTTCCAACGCTATCGGTCTGTTTCATCCGTTCCTCGGCGATGCCGAGGTGGAGATTGTCGGGATCGAGGCCGGCGGCAGCGGTCAGGGTCTGGGGCAGAACGCCGCCACTCTGGCCCACGGCCGTCCTGGTGTCCTGCACGGTACCTACTCCATGCTGTTGCACGACGCCGACGGGCAGGTCCAGGAGACCCACTCGGTTTCGGCCGGTCTGGACTATCCCGGGGTCGGTCCCGAGCATGCATTGCTGGCCTCTATCGGGCGCGTTCGCTATGCGACTGCCAGCGACGAGGAGGCGCTTTCCGCGCTGGATGAGTGTTGTGCGCTCGAGGGGATCCTGCCCGCGCTGGAGACCGCCCACGCTTTCGCCGGCGCGCGTCGCTGGGCGGCCGACAATCCGGGCAAACGCATCGTCATCGGGCTGTCCGGCCGCGGCGACAAGGATATGCCGACCCTGGCCAAGTATCCGCCGGGGAGAGTGACTCGATGACGCCCGCGGAGCGCATCAGCAAGGCCATCACCGGGGCGACCGCCGAGGGGCGTACTGCCCTGGTCGCGTTCCTGACCGCCGGTTATCCGGAGCGCGACCGGTTTGCGGAGCAGCTCGAGACCCTGTCGAGGGCTGCCGACGTCGTCGAAATCGGTGTGCCGTTCAGTGACCCGATGGCCGACGGTTTGACCATCCAGCGGGCTTCCCAGGCCGCGATCGCATCCGGTGTCACCCTGAGCTGGATCCTCGACCAGATAGAGACCGTGGACGCCTCGGCACCACTGGTGCTGATGAGTTATCTGAACCCCTTGCTGGCTTTCGGCTTCGAGCGTCTGGCCGAGCGGGCCGCCGCGGTCGGGGTGGCGGGCTTTATCGTCCCCGATCT
>CAMYOC010000028.1:138199-203752 GCA_947259915.1 uncultured Gammaproteobacteria bacterium | reverse complement strand
TGGGCGTCCCCGGTGCCGGTCTGTGCAGGGTTCGGTGTCCGCGAGCCGGCACAGGTCACCGAGATCGGCCGCTATGTGCCCGGGGTGATCGTCGGTTCGGCGCTGGTGGAGGCCATGGAGCGCGGCGAGGAGCCCGCGGACTTTATCCGCTCCCTTGCAGCGAATCCGCGCCGGCCCATATAGGTCTGAGCCGGTTTCTGGTATTTTCATGCCCGGCCGACGGCCCATTCGGGCCGACCGGAAACCAAATAAAAGCCAATCAAGGCTGCAACCAGGGGAACATCATGGGAATGATGACGGAGTTCAAGAGCTTCGCGATGCGCGGCAATGTGGTCGACATGGCGGTGGGTATCATTATCGGCGCCGCGTTTGGCAAGATCGTCTCGTCGTTCGTCAAGGACGTGATCATGCCGCCGATCGGTGTGATGGTCGGTGGTGTCGATTTTTCGGATCTGGCCTGGACGATCCAGGCTGCTACCGCCGACGCCGCAGCCGTGACCATGAATTACGGCGCGTTTTTGCAGACAATTTTCGATTTCCTGATCATCGCTTTCGCGATATTCATGGCGATCAAGGTCATGAACAACATGCGCAAGAAGGAAGAAGAGGCGCCGGCCGAGCCGCCCAAGCCTTCGAAGGAAGAAGAGCTGCTGACCGAGATCCGTGATCTGCTAAAGAACCGCGGCTGATCGCGCCGGTGATTTGAAGGCCCCGGTGCGGCGAACCCGTGCCGGGGCCTTGCTGTATGCTCAGTTCTTATGCAACTCATCCACGCAGGCGTTGCCGATCTGGCGCTGCTGGCGCCGATGTTCGACGCCTATCGCCAGTTCTACGGCCAGGCGTCTGATCTCGACGGATCGAGACGGTTTCTCGAAAAACGTCTGCAGAATGACGAGTCCGTGGTGTTCGCCGCTGTGGACGAGTCAGGCGATCAAGGGCTCGGCTTTGTCCAGCTCTACCCCAGTTTCAGTTCCGTCTCGGTCTCATCCACCTGGATCCTGCATGATCTGTTCGTCGTGCCGGAGCGGCGCCGCACGGGCGTAGCGAGGGCGCTTATGGAGGCCGCGCGGGCTCTCGCGGTGGAGACCGGTGCCGACGGCCTCTCCCTGTCCACAGCAACGGATAATTTCGGCGCCCAGTCTCTGTACGAATCGCTCGGCTACCGCCGGGACGAGAAATTTTTCTACTATTTCCTGTCGCTGGACCATCCGCCGTGAAGCGATGTCTGTTTTGGCAGTCATCGGCGTGCACACCGGAGTTGTACCGGGTGGCGGGGACTATACTGGGTCTATGCAATTACCCGTGTTTGGCAACCGGAGACAGGACATGAAGCGATCCGCAATATTGACGGCAGCAATGGTCGTGGCGGCACTCCTTGGCGGCTGCGGCAAGAACGTGGAAACGGTGAGTTTCAGTGCGGATGTCCAGCCGGTCCTGGAGCGGCGGTGTGGCGCCTGCCACGAGCCCGGGCAGCCCGGTTATGAGGCCTCCGGCCTGCAGCTGAATTCCTATGCGGCAGTGATGGAAGGGACCCGTTACGGGCCGGTCGTGCTGCCCGGTGATCCTTTGAGCAGCACGCTGATCATGCTGGTCGAGGGTCGGGCCGACCCGTCACTGAAGATGCCACATGGCGACGCGCGACCACCGACCAGCGATGAGGTCGCGATTCTCCGGGAGTGGGTGGAGCAGGGCGCACTGAACAACTGAGAAGCAACCGGGCACGGACAGGGCGCGCCTCAAGCCGTGCCGCCGTGCTTGCCGTCCTGAGCACCGCGGATCGCCTGCCGAATTCATGCGGCGGTATTCATCACACATGGTCGAGAGTGAGCGATCAGCTCACTCAACAGTAGCCGCTTCGTCAGCGATCAGCGCGCGGCGCCGTGCGCGCCAACATCATCATCGCGAGCCCTGCGCCACTACCGACCCACCCGGGAGCGGCAGGCTGAACCCCGAGCCCCAGCCAGACGACGCCGGCAATCAACAAGACGCCACCGCACAGCGTGAGCCACCGTTGCCTGGCTTCGGCAGCGCTCTGCCGACGTAGCGCCTCGAGGCCCGGCACTTTCACTTCCAGCTGCAGCTTGCCTTCGGCGGCCCGCTGCAGGATGTTGTGCACTACCTGGGGGAATTCCTGCAAGCTCTCGCCGACCTCCGGCAGCTGATCCCGCAGCCGATTGATCACCGCGCGGCCGCTGACCCGGTCCTCCATCCACTCCTGCAAAATCGGTTGCGCGGTCTCCCACAGATCGAGTTCAGGATAGAGTTCGCGGCCGAGGCCCTCGACGTTGAGCAGGGTCTTCTGCAACAGGATCAGCTGCGGCTGGACCTGCATGTTGAACCGGCGTGCTGCCACAAATAACCGCACCAGAAACTGACCGAAGGAGATGTCCTTCAGCGGCTTATTGAAGATCGGCTCGCACACGGTGCGAAACGCTGACTCCAGTTCGTCGATACGGGTATCCGCCGGCACCCAGCCGGAATTCAGGTGGAGACGCGCGATACGCGGATAATCGCGATTGAAAAAGGCGAGGAAGTTCTCCGCGAGGTACTGCTGATCCCTGGGGCTCAGGCTGCCGACGATGCCGAAATCTACCGCCAGGTAGCGGGGATTGGCCGGGTCCGCAGCATCGACAAAGATGTTGCCCGGATGCATGTCGGCATGGAAGAAATTGTGTCTGAACACCTGGGTAAAAAAGATCTCGACGCCGGTGGCGGCAAGTCTCCCCATGTCGACCGATTTGGCCCTCAAGCCTTCTGTATCGCCGACCGGGATACCATGGATGCGCTCGGTGACCAGCACGCTCAGGCGGCACAATTCCCAATGTACTTCCGGTACATAGAGCAGCGGAGAGTCGGTAAAGTTGCGCCGCAGCTGCGCCGCATTGGCGGCTTCCCGCATCAGGTCCAGCTCGTCGTTGACCACCTTGTCATACTCGGCCACGACTTCGAGCGGGCGCAGACGCTGCGCCTCCGGCCAGTATCGTTGGGCGATCCGCGCGAGCGCGTAGAGCACCGCCAGGTCGCGACCGATCTGTTCGTGGACGCCCGGCCGCAGGATCTTGACCACGACTTCGCGACCGTCGTGGAGCGCTGCGGCATGAACCTGCGCGATCGAGGCGGCCGCGAGCGGCTCATCGTCAAAGCGGGCGAACAGCGTCTCCAGCGGCTGACCATATGCGGTCTCCGCGAGCTCGCGGGCTTGTTTGGCGGGGAATGGCGGCACCGCATCCTGCAGCCTGGCCAGCTCGTCGGCAATGTCGCGCGGCAACAGATCCCGCCGCGTGGACAAGCTCTGCCCGAACTTGACAAAGATCGGGCCCAGCTCTTCGAGCGCCAGCCTGATCCGCACCCCGCGTGGCGCATCCTGGTCGCCGGAGCGGGAGACGCCGAGTCCCAGCACCCGACCGGCCAGACGGCTGGAGCGATTGCGGGCCAGGAACTCGTCCAGCCCGTGTTTGATCAGCACGCGCTGGATATGCAGCAGTCGCCGGGCCTGGGCCGGCCGCATCATGTTTGTTTCCCGCCGGACTCCAACCGCCGCAGCCGGGCCTCTGCCCGATCAACGGCCCCGCCCAATTCGTCCACCTGGTCGAGGAATTCATCGACCTCGAACCGTGTTGGCAGATCGCGGCTTTCCTCTTTCAGGAATTCACCGGTATCGCGGCTCAGGGTCTCGACCGCCTGCTGCCCCCAGCGTGCCAGCCCGCGAGCGGCATTGCCGATCTGATGCGCGGCGACATCGCCGACCTGACGCGACAACTCTTCCTCCCAGTCAGGCCGGGCCAGATCTAGCAGGCGTTGAAAATCCTGAGCCAGAACCGGGTCGCCACTGATCGACGCGCTGCCCTGACGGAAGATGTCCGCATCGCCGGTCAGGCCGAGCCGCACCAGTGACAACGGTAGCCCGCTGATCACGCAGTCGGGAGTCTGCTGGCCTCCCTCCGATAGCGCCAGGCCGTCCTCGGTGGCGGCGATCTCCAGCGCCAGCGGCAGACCGCGCAATTCGATGCGCAGTCTGCGTCCGCTCAGGGAGCGGCTCAATCGCGATGCTTCACGTGAGCCGGAGATGCCCCGGTTGAGCAGCGTCTCGAGGGGTTTGTACAGCGGCGCGGACAAGGACTGATCTGCGCTCAAAAGCGGTAGCCCCGATGCAGAGCGACGATCCCGCCGGAGAGATTGTGATACCGACATTTCTCAAAGCCGCTGTCGATCATCATCTGCTGCAGCGTGTCCTGATCCGGATGCATGCGGATGGACTCGGCCAGATAGCGATAGCTGTCGCTGTCGCCGGTCACGATCCGACCCATCGCAGGCAGCAGCTTGAAGGAATACATGTCGTAGACCGGCGCCAGGCCCGGCGCCACCGGGCGCGAGAATTCCAGCACCAGCAGCTGGCCGCCGGGTTTGAGCACCCGATACATGGAAGCCAACGCGGCCGCCTTGTCGGTCACATTGCGCAGCCCGAATCCGATGGTGACGCAGTCGAAGCTGGCGTCGGCGAACGGCAGCTGTTCGGCGTCTGCCACGCAACAACTGATGCTCGAGCTGAAACCCTGATCCAGCAGGCGGTCGCGTCCCAGGGTGAGCATGGTGGCATTGATGTCGGTCAGCACGACGCGACCCGCGTCCCCGACCCTGCGCGCCATGCCGAGGCTGAGGTCGCCGGTGCCACCCGCCACATCCAGCGCGTGATCGCCGGGGCGCAGACCGGTCTGTTCGATGGTGAAACGTTTCCACAGCCGGTGGATCCCCAGCGACATCAGGTCGTTCATCAGGTCGTAACGGCTGGCTACGGAATCAAACACGCCTCTGACCCGGCGTGCTTTGTCCTCGGCAGCAACCTGCTCGAAGCCGAAATCAGCAGTGTGGCGCGGGTCGTTCACCCGCTCTGCTCCACCGGCTTTGGATCGCGCCGTTTGTAGCCGACCTCATCCAGACGCTGCAGATAGTCCTGCCAGTTCTCTTCCTGTTTTGAGGCCAGGTGATCCAGATAGGCCCAGGTAAAGAGCCCGGAGTCATGGCCGTCATCAAAGCGCAGACGCACGGCGTAATGGCCCACCGGCTCGATGGCGGTGATGTTGACCGATTCCTTGCCCACCATCAGCACCGCCTGGCCCGGGCCGTGGCCCTGCACTTCGGCGGAGGGGGAGAACACGCGCAGATACTCGCAGGGCAGCTGTGCCTGATGGCCGTCCTCATAGCTGAGTTCCAGCAGGCGCGTCTTGCGGCGCAGGCGGATCTCGGTGGGGACCGGGGGTTTGTCGTTCATGGTGCACCGTAGGCACGACGCGCCAGGGCGCGTTTGACCGATATTCTACCGCGTGCCGCGACCGCGGCCACGTCCTAGAGGATGTAGCGGGTCAGGTCCTCGTCCTTGACCAGTTCTCCCAGATGCTCGTCCACATAATCGGCGGTGACGCAGACGCCTTGACCAACGCTGTCGGCGGCGTCGAATGAGACCGCCTCCAGCAGCCGCTCCAGCACCGTATGCAGCCGGCGGGCGCCGATGTTTTCGGCCTGTTCGTTGACCTGAAACGCGATCTGCGCCACCCGCAGGATGCCGCTGTCATCGAAGCTGAGCTCCACCCCTTCGGTCGTCATCAGCGCCTCGTATTGCTCGGTCAATGAGCAATCCGGCTCAGTCAGGATGCGCTGGAACTCCGCGGTGGTCAGCGCGTCCAGCTCGACCCGGATCGGGAAGCGACCCTGAAGTTCCGGGATCAGGTCCGCAGGCTTGGCGACGTGGAACGCGCCCGAGGCAATAAACAGGATGTGATCGGTGCGCACCATCCCGTACTTGGTATTCACCGTACAGCCCTCCACCAGCGGCAGCAGGTCCCGCTGTACGCCCTCGCGGGATACGTCTGCGCCGACACCCTCACTGCGCTTGGCTACCTTATCCAGTTCGTCGATAAAGACGATACCGTTTTGCTCGACGTTCTCGACCGCCTTCAATTTGAGCTCTTCCTCGTTGATCATCTTGGCCGCTTCCTCATCCACCAGGAGGCGGGATGCGTCCCTGATTTTCAGCTTGCGAGTGTGAGTGCGGCCACCGCCAAGATTCTGGAACAGCCCCTGAAGCTGCTGGGTCATTTCCTCCATGCCGGGGGGCGCCATGATCTCGACGCCCATCGGCACGGCCCGGGTTTGTATCTCGATCTCGCGATCGTCAAGCTTCCCCTCGCGCAGCATCTTGCGGAATTTTTGCCGGGTCTCGGCCCCACCCGGAGTCTCCCCTTCCTGTTCGCCGTCACCCCAGCTGTCCTGAGAGCCTGGCAGCAGCGCGTCCAGAATGCGGCTCTCTGCCGCGTCTTGTGCGCGATCACGGAGCTTCTCTATCTGCACTTCGCGGCTCATTTTGACCGCTTCGTCCACCAGATCCCGGATGATGCTGTCCACTTCCCGGCCCACATAGCCGACCTCGGTGAACTTGGTGGCTTCGACCTTGATAAACGGGGCCCGGGCTAGGCGCGCCAGGCGCCGCGCGATCTCGGTCTTGCCGACGCCGGTCGGCCCGATCATCAGGATGTTCTTTGGTGTGATCTCGCTGCGCATCGGTTCTGCGACCTGCATACGCCGCCAGCGGTTGCGCAGGGCGATAGCTACCGCGCGCTTGGCGTCGTCCTGGCCGACGATGTGCTTGTCCAGCTCCTGGACGATCTCTCTGGGGGTCATCTGGCTCATGGGCTGGCTCCGGCTCAGGCGCCCGGCTTGGGCGCTTCCAGGGTCTCGATCACGATGTTCCGGTTTGTGTATATGCATACATCTGCGGCGATCTGCAGCGATTTGCTTACTATCGTGCTGGCATCTAGCTCAGTATTCTCAAGCAGCGCTCGCGCCGCGGATTGTGCATAGGCGCCGCCGGAGCCGATGGCCATCAGATCGCGCTCGGGCTCGATCACGTCTCCGTTGCCGGAGATGGTCAGGGATTTTTCCATATCTGCCACGCATAGCAACGCCTCGAGGCGGCGCAGCATGCGGTCGGTGCGCCAGTCCTTCGCCAGCTCGATCGCGGCCCGGGTCAGGTTGCCGTATTGCTCGAGTTTGGACTCGAAACGCTCGAACAGCGTGAACGCGTCCGCGGTGCCGCCGGCGAATCCGGCCAGCACGCGTCCGTCAAAGAGTCGGCGGACCTTGCGTGCATTGCCTTTCATGACCGTGTCGCCGAGGGTCACCTGGCCGTCGGCGCCGATGGCGACGACGCCGTCACGGCGCACTGACAGCACGGTCGTACCACGAAACTGCTCCATGGGATCTGGTCCTTTGTCTGGGGGCGCCGGACGGCCGGAATCAGTCCGGGTCCGATTCGTCCTGCCGCTTGCGGGCCCGCGGGTGAGATTTGTCATAGATGCGGGCGAGGTGCTGGAAATCAAGGTGGGTATAGATCTGGGTCGTGCCAATGTCGGCGTGGCCCAGCAATTCCTGCACTCCGCGCAGGTCGCCGCTGGATTCCAGCATGTGGGTAGCAAATGAGTGGCGCAACAGGTGTGGACTGACGCCGGACGCCATGCCGAGCCGGCGCGACCACTCACGCAGGCGAGTTTGTATGGTGCGATGGCTGATGCGGCGTCCCAGGCGGCTGACGAACAGCGCCGTCTCGTCTGCATTGGCCTTGCCGGCGCGTACCGGGAGCCAGCGCGAGATCGCCCGGATCGCTTTGCTACCCACTGGCAGCACCCGGGTCTTGTTGCCCTTGCCGGTGACCCGGACGGTGCCGTCAGCCAGATCGATGTCGGTCAGGTCCAGACCGGTCAATTCGGCCAGGCGCAGGCCGCTGGAGTAGAACAGCTCCATGATGGCACGATCCCGCACCGCCAGCGGATGGTCGCTGTCGATCTCGAGCAGCCGCGCCACCTGATCCACGTCCAGGGTCTTGGGCAGCCGTTTTGACAGCTTGGGTGCCTGCACGTCCACAACCGGGTTGGCTTCGATCTCGCCCTCTCGCAGCAGGTAGGCGAAAAACCCGCGCAGGGCCGACAAGCGCCGCTGGATGCTGCTGGCGGCCAGGCCACGGCGGTGAGACCAGGAGGCGAAAGCACGGATGTGGTAGGTGTCGACCGCGCTCCAGTCGGCCAAGGCTTCGCTCTCCAGGAAGCGGCGCAGCGCGTTGACGTCGCGTCGATAGTTCTTTTCCGTATTGGAGGACATCCGGCGCTCGTAACGCAGGTGTTCCCCATAGGCCAGGATCCATTGTCGATCCAATCCTGGCACGGGCGTCTCCGCTCAGCCTCCGCGAGCCGCTACCGCAACCCCGATCAGGTCACCGATGCGCTCGAGGAAATCCGTGCTCATGCCGGGATGGAACCGATCCGGGTCGTGGCTGGCGATGGCCAGCATACCGACCCGGGCCTGGGGTCCAAGCGGCACCAGGGCGACGGAACCGATCTCCTCTGCATGTTCCGGGAACAGGAAATCGAGTTGCGCATCGCGGGCCCGCCCGCAGCGCGGCCGCCCTTGTTCGATAAACGTGGTAAAGGGCTTCAGGCTGTCGCAGCTGCGCTCCACCCTGCGCACGAAGCGGGTGTCGGCCGCCTGGACGATGGCGGACGGCTCGTGGAACAGCACCACCACCGATTCGTGGGCGCCAAGGTCCTCACGCAGCGCCAGTTCGAGGCGATCGATGATCTGGATCAGGCCATCGGCGCCGATCAGCTCGAGAGACAGACGGTGCACTTTGTCCGAGAGCTCATGATTGCTGCGGGCGACCCCGACCAGTTCCCGCAGGCGCTGTTCGAGCTTGTTATTCCTGGCCCGCAGCACATCAAGCTGCCGCTCGACCAGCGATACGGTGCCGCCACCATTGTCATGGGGCAGCCGGATCTGGCCGAGCAGCTGCGGATGGCGCGCGAAAAACTCCGGGTCTGCGGCGAGGAAGCGGGCGACTTCTTCCTCATCGGGCAGATCGATAATGGCCTTGCTGGTGGACTGACTACTCATTGATTGGTGATTCCCTCATAGACTCTGACGGCGGGTCCTGTCATCCAAAGCGATTCTCCCTCGCCTTCCCAGGCGATGCTTATCTCGCCGCCGGGCAATCGCACGGTGACGGTGGCGTCGGTCTCGCCCCACAAGCGCGCTACCGCAGCGGCGGCGCTGGCACCGGTGCCACAGGCGCGGGTCTCGCCGCATCCACGCTCATGCACCCGGAGCACGATGAGCTCCCGATCCACGATCTCCATAAAGCCGACGTTGACGCCTTGCGGGAAGGCCGGATGGTGCTCCAGCACCGGACCGAGCTCCGCCACCGGCGCTCCAGCCGCCGCGGCGACGCGGATAATTGCATGGGGGTTGCCCATGGAGACGGCGCCGAACTCGACGCTGCGCCCCGCAGCCTCAATGGTATAGACCGGCGCCTGCTGTGTCGCCTCGAACGGCAATACCGCCGGCCGGAAGTCCGGCACACCCATCTCTACGGTCACGAGGCCGTCGTCGCGGACCCGGGCGCGGACGGTGCCCGCCGGGCTCTCCAGTGCCATCTCCCGGCGCCGCCCGGCGCTGATCTCGAAGAACAGGAGCGCGACGCACCGCAGTCCGTTGCCGCATTGCTCTGCAGCGAGACCGTCGGCGTTGTAGATGCCGTAGGCTACGTCACCGTCGTCACGGGGGTGATCGAGCAGCAGCAGCTGGTCGAAGCCGATGCCGGTGTGGCGGTCGGCCATTGCGCGGATCTGTCCCGCGTCCGGAGAAAAACGCTGGTTGCGCCGGTCGATGACGACAAAATCGTTGCCCAGACCGTGCATCTTTACGAAGCGTACGCCAGCGCTTGCGAGCGCTGATTCAGCGCGTATACCCGCCGCGCTCATGGGCGCCGCCCGGCGCTTGTGCACGTTTCGTTTAGTTGGAGCATGTGATCCCGCTTAACATAAGCTTTCATCATCGCTTGCGCGTGATTATAGTGTCGGCGGCACATTCCAGACAGACGCAATGAAATACCGTGATCTCCGCGATTTTCTCGGGCAGCTCGAGGCCCGGGATCTGTTGAAGCGTATCCAGGCGCCGGTCAGTCCGCGCCTGGAGATGACGGAGATTTGTGACCGCACGCTGCGTCGCGGCGGCCCGGCCCTCCTGTTCGAACAGCCGCAAGGTTATCAGATGCCGGTTTTGGGGAATCTGTTCGGCACCCCGGAACGGGTTGCGCTTGGCATGGGTGAGGAATCGGTCGATGCGCTGCGCGAGATTGGCGAGCTGCTGGCCTTTCTGCGTCAGCCGGAGCCGCCGCGCGGCATGCGCGACGCCTGGGACAAGCTGCCGGTGTTCCGCCAGGTCCTCAACATGGGCCCAAAGCTGCGCCGCTCCGGGCCCTGCCAGGCCAATGTCGCAGAGGGCCCGGATGTGGATCTCGACAGCCTGCCGATACAAACCTGCTGGCCCGGTGACGCCGGACCGTTGATCACCTGGGGCCTGGTGGTGACACGAGGCCCGGCGAGCCCCAGACAAAACCTCGGCATCTACCGTCAGCAGGTAATCGGGCGCAACCGCGTCATCATGCGCTGGCTGTCTCACCGCGGCGGCGCGCTGGATTTCCAGGCATGGCAGCGGGCGCACCCCGGTGAGGATTTCCCGATCGCGGTGGTCCTGGGCGCGGATCCGGCGACGCTGCTCGGCGCCGTCACACCGGTGCCGGACACCCTGTCGGAATACGCCTTTGCGGGTCTGCTCCGCGGCTCGAAGACCGAGCTGGTAAATTGCATCGGCAGCGATCTGCAGGTGCCCGCCAGCGCGGAGATCGTGCTCGAGGGGCATATCTCTCCGGACGACACTGCGCCGGAGGGGCCGTTTGGCGACCACACCGGGTACTACAACGAGGTGGAATCGTTCCCGGTGTTTACTATCGATCGGATTACCCAGCGTGATGACCCGATCTATCACAGCACCTATACGGGCCGGCCGCCCGATGAGCCGGCGGTGCTGGGGGTGGCGCTCAACGAGGTGTTCGTGCCGATCCTGAAGCGCCAGTATCCGGAGATCGTGGATTTTTATCTGCCGCCGGAGGGCTGCTCATACCGCATGGCGATCGTCAGCATCCGCAAGCAATATCCGGGGCATGCCAGCCGCGTGATGATGGGCGTCTGGTCGTTCCTGCGGCAGTTTATGTACACCAAGTTTGTGATCGTCACCGATGACGACGTGGATATACGCTCATGGCAGGACGTGATCTGGGCCATGACCACACGCATGGACCCGGCCCGCGACACCACCATCATCGACAACACGCCGATCGACTATCTGGATTTCGCGTCTCCGGTCTCGGGCCTGGGATCGAAGATCGGCTTTGACGCCACCAACAAGATGCCGGGCGAGACCCATCGCGAGTGGGGCACGCCGATCAGCATGGATGAAGCTACGCGCCGCAGGATCGATACGCTCTGGCCAGACCTGGGTCTGGGCTGACAGTTTTTGATTTGGACAACAATCCGGGAGGGAACGCATGCGCCATATCATCGTCATGAACGCCAAGGGAGGCTGTGGCAAGAGCACCATCGCCACAAACCTGGCCAGCTACTATGCAGTACGGGGCCACAAAGTGGCGCTGGCAGATTTTGACCCCCAGCGCTCGAGTCTGGATTGGGCGGAATTGCGGCCCGGCAACCGGCCTGAAGTCACGGCTCTGGCAGCCTTCGAGGATGGCCTGCGCCATCTGCCGCGGGATTCTGAATATGTAGTGATCGACGCGCCCGCGCGCAGCCACGGCAAAGAGCTGACCGAGCTCCTGCGACGGGCGGAGACGGTGCTGGTACCGGTGATGCCGTCCGATATCGACATGCGCGCGACCCGGCATTTCCTCGCCGAGCTGTTGTCCTCGGGCAAGGTCGAGCGGAAGCAGGCCAAGATCGGTCTGGTGGGCAATCGTATCCGCGAGAATACGGTGATCTTTGACGAGCTGGATCTGTTCCTGCGCAAGCAAGCGGTGCCCTATGTGGCCACCCTGCGCGAGGCGCAAAACTATATCCGGGCCTACTCCCGTGGTCTGGGCGTGTTCGAGCTGCCGGAGTATCTGGCGTGGCCGGATTGGGAGCAGTGGGGACCGCTGACGGACTGGCTGAACAGCCGCGCGTCCCAGCCCTGATCAGCCGCTGTCGGTGTCTTCCCGCAGGCTGGCCTCGATGCCCTGGTCCAGATCCTCATACCGGGGCCGGTAGCCGAGTTCCGACAGCATCAGCCCCGTATCGAGGCGCCGGGATTCCTGCAGAAAGCTGCGCATCATCGGCGAGGACCGGTCGAGCAAGGTCTCCATGTCGAGTTCCTCGGGCGCCGGCAGGCCGGCGATGGCCGCGACTCGTCGGAAATACTCGCCCATGCTGGCATGGTTGCCGTCGCCCACATTAAAGACCCGATGGGCGCCCTGATAGGCCGACGCCGCCAGACAGACGCCGACCAGGTCATCGACGTGGATGCGATTGCCGGGTCGTGGCGACGGCTCGTCCCGGGCCACCGAGGCGCCGGCGGCCAGCCGCGCCAGAGGCAGCCGGCCCGGGCCATAAATGCCCGGGACCCGCAACACCCGCACCGCAACCCCTTCGGCGGCACCCCAGTCCAGAACCTGATGCTCGGCATCCAGCCGCCGCCGGCCGCGGTCGCTGGCCGGTCGGGCCGGGCTGGTCTCGTCCACGCGCTCGCCGCCGCAATCGCCGTAGACCGCTGTTGTGCTCAGGTAGACCAGACAGGCGGGCGCCGAGGACAGGTTTGAGAGCGCGGCGAGAAAGCTGCCGATACGCGAATCCCTGCTACCGCCATCGGCCGGGGGCACCATATAAAATACGTTGCGTCCTTCGATGCCGGTCGCAGCTAGCGCTGCCGCGGCCCTGTCGCTATCGAGATCCAGGGACACACAGCGGGCGCCGAGGGTGGTCAATTCCGCCTGCCGTTGCGGGGCGCGCGTCATGGCGATGACGTCTGTGCCCTCGCGCAGACAGACCCGGGCCAGACGTGTCCCGGTATAGCCAGCGCCTACAATAGCCACATTCATCGGGATCACCCGCGTTCGACCAACACCTGCAGCAGGATTATCCATGAGTTTTATCGTCACACTCCATCCTTCCGGCGAGCATTTCGAAGCCAGACCGGGAGAATCGGTGCTGACGGCGGCGCTGCGTCATGGGCTCAATCTGCCGCATAGCTGCCGCGGTGGCAGCTGCATGTCCTGTCAGGCGCATATCCGCAGCGGTCGCGTGCAATATCCACGAGGGACGCCGTCCGCCCTCAGTGCCGTGGATCAGGCCGCCGATCAGGCCTTGCTGTGTCAGGCTGTGGCAGAAACCGATCTGGACATCGATATCGCGCCGCTGGTGACGCCAGGCGATATCCGCATCCGGCGTCTGCCTTGCCGCGTACAGCGCGTCGAGCGCCTGTGCCCCGACGTGATGATGCTGGCGTTAAAGCTGCCGGGTTTTGAGCCGTTCGAGTATCTGGCCGGACAATATGTGGACATATTGCTCAGGGAGGGTGAGCGACGCAGCTTCTCCTTGGCCAATCCGCCGCATCACAGCGAGCTGCTGGAGATCCACGTGCGGCGGGTTCCCGGCGGTCGTTTCTCCGACTACGTGTTCAACGACATGAAGCCGCGCGCGCTGCTCCGATTAGAAGGACCGCTGGGACAATTTTATCTGCGCGAGGACAGCGACCGGCCGATCCTGATGATGGGTGGCGGCACCGGTTACGCGCCGCTTAAAGCGATGCTCGAACACGCCTTCCATCTGGGCTGGGAGCGTCCCATCCATTTGTACTGGGGCGCGCGCGCGCGGATCGATCTGTATGACGCAGAGCGGTTGCTGGCCTGGGTCGGCGAGCGGCCCGGTTTCCGGTTTACGCCGGTGCTATCGGAACCGGATCCCGGTGAGACATGGGATGGCCGCGTCGGTTTTGTGCACGAAGCACTGGTTGCGGACTACCCCAATCTGTCCGCCCATGATGTCTATATGGCCGGCCCGCCGCCGATGATCAAGGCCGGACGATTGCTGCTCCCCGAACGGGGTCTGGATCCGCAGCGGCTCTACTTCGATTCCTTCGATTACGCCCAACCCCGCGGCGAAGGACCAGCCTGATCCGCTTAGCTGCGCGTGCCCGGCGCGCTCAAGGCCGGGACCGCGGCACGCACCGTGGCCGCTTCCAGCCCGAGCCGGAATGCCTCCGCAGCCGCGTCTGGTTCGCCCATCTTCTCCAGCAGCTGGCCGTAGACCCGATAGCCATCAGCCTCGGCCCGCAACGCCAGGCTGTTTTCCAGATAGCTTCTGGCCTTGCCCCACAGCTGGTTTTGTATGCATAGCCTGGCCGCCGCCAGCAGCAGCACCGGATCATCCCCGCGCCGCGCCAGCCAGGCCTCCAGATGGGCAAGATGGGCGGCGGGACGGCTGGTCTCCAGCTCGCCGTAGATCTCGACCAGGCTCGGGTCCCAGGTGGTTTTTAACACCTTACGCACGACCTTCTCGAGTTTATCGTGGCCACCACAGCGGGCCGCGGCGCGCGAGTAGGTGGAAAACACACGGGGGTTGGCGCGGATCGGCTTGGGCAGGGCATTCCATATTTCGTCGACCCTGGCGGCATCGCCATCGCTGGCGGCCTGGTCCATCAATGCCGTACACATCTCCCGCTGCAGGGCCTCCAGGTCCTCGACTGGCATCGCCTTGCTCTTGATCAGACGCGGCAGAATGTCCCGCAGACCCGTCCAGTCACCGGTCGCCCGATAGGCTCTGGCCAGCAGCAGGAGCCGGCGGCCATGATTGGGTGCCGCTTCGCCGATCCGGGTCAGCGCGCGGATCGCCGGCTCATACTGACCCCGTTCAATCTGCAGCTCGGATTGAGTCAGGAGTACGGCCACTTCCGCCTCGGGCTCTTCTTCCCGGGCCATCAGCAGCCAGTTGTCCCGACGCTCGTCGGCGCCCTGAGCCTGTGCCGCCCGCGCCGCGGCGAGATAGTTGAGCAGCGGTGTTTCGCTACGTCGCGCGCCGCGGGTGAGCAGGCGCTCGCCGCGTGCCGAGTTACCCTCGGCAACGGCTATCAGACCCCGCGTGTACTGCTTGCGGGCGCGACGTGAACGATAGGCACCGGCCGCCTGTCCCAGCTTCCTCGGTGCGCGGATCAGGCGGATCACGATGCGTATCGCGAGATACAAGGCGGCCAGCGCCAGAATCAGGCCAGGTACTGACATCTCAACCGCGTAGCCGCGCATATTGATCAATACATAGCCCACATCCTGCATCAGGAAATGGGCGCCAAACGCGCCTGCAATGAGACCGAGGATGATGAGAATACCGAGCTTCATGTCTCCTCGGTCTGCTGCTCTGCCAGTTCCCGATAGATCCTGAGCGAGCTGGAGATATCCGGGTACTCGGTCCTTAGACGCTGGTCCGCGATCGCGCCCAGTCCGTCGACAAAAGTCTCAACCGCAGTGGCGTCGCGATCGAAATATTCCAGCGTCCAGCGTCGGGCGGCACCAAGACTGGCATTGAAGACATCCTCGTCTCTGGCCAACAGGGCGACGCGCGCGGCCTGTAGCTCCAGCTCCAGGTTGCGGCGGAGGAAAAATGCTTCCTCTCGCGACAGCAGCGGCCCCTGACTGCTCTCGGTGCGGCGCACGGCAAATATGCCGGCGAGGAACTCGGAGACCTTCTGCCGGAAGCGAGCCCAACCACCGCTGGCCGGTGCCTCCTCCCCTTGTACACGCAGTTCGGCCGCGTCGGCGTTGAGTGGCAGCTGATCGACCCGTCGCGCGAGGCTGTCCAGACGTAGCGCGATGCCTTCGATATCGACACGCTCCACCGAACGCAGCGCGAGGATGTCGTCGCTAAGCTGGCGGCGCAGCGGCTGCAGGCCCGGGTCGGCCAGTCTGGCGAGTACCGCATCGGCTTCCTGCAGCGCGGCCAGCGCCGTGTCCGGATCGTGGGCCAGGTTGAGCTGATAATTGGCGATCCGCAGCAGCTGCTCCATTTCTTCGCGCGCCAGCTGCGAGCCCACCGTCTCGCGACTGCGCGCGAGCCGCGAAAGGCCGCTCTCCAAGCCGTCAATCCGTGCGCGCTGGCGTTGCAGCGTATCGGCGGCAGCGCTCTGGTCTGACTGTAGCTGCCCGGCGTCACCCTCCAGCTCTGCCAGACTCGCTGACAGCTGGCGGGCGCTGTCATCCAGACGGCCGATGGCGGCATCCAGGTCTGAGCGGCTGCTCTCCGCCCCCATCGAAACCTGGCGCTGATTCCAGAAAACATAGGCGGATGCGACGGCCGCGAGCAGGGCCAGCAGCAGCGCCAATAAGGAGAGACCGCGGCCACCGCCGGATCGCTGCGCGCTATCTGTCACCGGTGGCTCCGGGGCGGGTGGTGCCTCCACCTGATCTGCGGACGGGCCGGGCGTCGTCTTGTCCGGACCGGCGCCGGGTTTCACCCCCGCGTCGAGCGTGCTCCCGGTATCGTCTGGCGTCGGCGATTTTTCTTCCGGCTGATCGTCCGACGGCTTGTTAGGGGTAGTTTCGTTCATGCTAGGTATCCCTGACGGCCGGGTGTGTCGCAGTCTGCTGTCGCCAGGAGATTATGGCGTCGAGCAAGGAAGCGTCGTCAGGTGCCTCGCTCAGCAGCCGTTGCGCATGGTGCCCCGCACTCTCAGCCCTTTGTATCACACGAGGGCTCGCGGTCACCAGCGGAGTTCGATTGAGCAATTCTGTGGCCCCCGGACCCAGCGTATTGTACAAACTGTCAACAATGGCGACGCTGGTCGCGGTGAACATCTGCACGTCCCCATCCCGCCAACGCTGCAGCAGTGCCTCTATGCGTTGCGGCGGATGCAGCGACGGCTGGCGCTGATAAACCTCGAGATAGATCACCTCGGCGCCGCGGCGGCCCAGTGATTCCGCCAACAGCTCACGACCGCCGACACCGCGGAAGATAAACACCGTGCCCCCGAGGGCGGCCAGAGCCGGATGCGACAACAGGGACTCGGAGTCGTGACCTGGCGACAAAATGTCAGGCGTAAGCCCGCGGCGTCGCAAGGCCGCGTCGGTGGATGGACCGATTGCCGCCAGCTGCGCTTGCAGCGGTGTCGGCAGCAGAGCTGCACCGTGTGTCACCGCGTTGCGGCTGACAAAAATCACGATGTCCTGTGGACCCGCCCGCCGCAGCCTGTCGGCCGCATCAGCGGATGCGATACGCGACTCGATCTCGAGCCCCGGCCAGCGGATGGCTTTGCCACCGTGAGCTTCCACCGCCGCGCACAGCGGCTCGGCGAGCTCCCGTGGCCGGGTGACCAGAACGGTGATCCCGTCCAGCTCGCGGCTATTCATGATTCTGTCTTGAGTGACTCCAGCAAGGCGCCGGCGCCATCGGCAAGGAGGCCCCTGGCCAGGTCGTTGCCGAGTCGACGCGCGTCGGACTGGCTGCCACGCACCTCACGCCGCAGTAATTCGCCGCCGTCCGGCGTGGCCACCATGCCACGCAGATACATCTCGTTCTCGCGGATCTCCCCGTAAGCGGCAACCGGCGACTCGCAGCTCGCTTTCAACGTGGCGGCGAAGCTCCGTTCGGCGTCAACACAGCGCCGCGTCCCTTCATGTTCCACCAGCTTGAGCGCGGCGCGCACCTCTTCCTTGTCCTCGCGGCACTCGATGCCGATCGCGCCCTGGCCGACGGCCGGCAGGCACTCGTCATAGCTCAAGCGGCCGGTGATGCGCTCGCCGAGGCCGAGGCGCTTGAGCCCTGCCGCGGCGAGCACGATCGCGTGAAAGTCGCCTTCGTCGAGCTTGCGCAGCCGGGTCTCCACGTTGCCGCGGACGGGCTCAATGGTCAGGTCAGGGCGGAGAAAACGCATCTGAGATTGTCGGCGCAGGCTGGATGTGCCGACCCGCGCATTTTCGGGCAGGGCATCGAGGGCGTCGATGCCGCCGGCCGAGGCGAGCGCATCGCCCGGATCAGCCCGCTGCAATACCGCGCCGATCACCATGCCTTGCGGCAGGTCCCACGGCACATCTTTCATCGAGTGGACCGCGATATCAGCCCGGTCCTCGAACATCGCCACTTCCAGTTCCTTGATGAACAGACCCTTGCCGCCGATCTTGGCCAGCGACCGGTCGAGCACTTCGTCACCTCGCGTCGACATAGGGATGACTTCGATCTCAATGCCGGGATGAGCGCGGCGCAGCGTGTCGGCGACGTATTCCGCCTGCCACAACGCCAGCCTGCTCTGGCGGGTTGCGATACGTAATTCCCTGATCATGCGGATTGAACCTTGCGTCGTAGTGCGGCGGTATGTCTTCGGCTCACGGCCAGTTTCTCCTCGCAGTCCCTCAGCCTTATCTGCAGCTGGCCGCTGTCGCTGCGCTCCACCGCATCAATATGTCTGATCGCGACCAGGGCATTACGATGGACGCGGACGAACTCTTCGGCGAATTCCTCTTCGAGCTCCTTGAGCGACTCATCGATGAGGTGCGAACCGCCACCGTGGCGCACACTGACATACTTTTGTTCGGCGCGAAAGTAACGGATATCGTCCACCGGAATGAGGTACAGATGCTCACCGATCTTCGCGCTGATGTGTCGGCGATGCTGCTCGCCGGGGTTGATGCTGGCGAGTTGAGCACGAGTGGGCCGCGAGGCCCGCGCCAGTCCTTCCGCCAGTCGCGCCCGTCGCACCGGTTTGAGGATGTAACCCACCGCTGCGGTCTCGAAAGCCTGCAATGCGTAATCGTCAAAAGCGGTGACAAAGATCACCGCCGGCGGCTGCTCCAGCTGCGACAGATGGCCCGCGGCCTCGATGCCGTCCATACGCGGCATGCGTATATCCATCAACACGATGTCCGGAGACAAGGACTCCGTCAGCTCCAGTGCTTCGCGGCCGTCGCTGGCCGTGCCGACGACACTGAAGTCCTCAAGATCTTCCACCAGCTGCAGCAGCCGCTCGCGCGCCGGGGCTTCATCGTCGACAACCAGCACCTTGATCATGCTGCTTCCACCCGCGGGAAACGCAGTCGCACCACGTAGCGCTCGTCCTCGACGCCGAAGCTGACGCTAGCGCGACTGTCATAGGCGAGCTCGAAGCGCTGGGTGATATTGGACAGTGCGATCTGGTTGCCCTGCCGGAGTGATGTATCGCCCGGTGCCGGCAGCGGGTTGCTGATAGTCAACTCGATCATACCGCCCTCGATCTCACGACCGGCGATGATTACCTCGCCGCCGTCAGGACGCGGCTCGATGCCGTGGTAGATCGCGTTCTCCAGCAGTGGTTGCAGCGACAGCGCCGGTATCTGCGCGCGCAGTGGCAAGGCCTCTACCTGCCAGTTGACGCGCAGGCGCTCGCCCAGGCGCAGCTGCTCGATACGCTGATAGATGCGCGCTACTTCCATCTCTTCCTTGAGCGTCAACGGTGCGCTGGAGTCGCGCAGTGAGGCGCGGAACAAATCGGCAAGGTCTTCCACCGCCTCCTCCGCCAGCGCGGGATCGCGTCGGGTCAGGGCAGCGATAGTGTTCATGCTGTTGAACAGGAAATGGGGCCGGATGCGGGCCTGCAGCGCGTTGACCCGGGACGTGGCCTCCAGCTGTACGTTGCGTCGCCATTGCTGTGCCACATAGAAATAACGCAGCGCAAGGGTGCTGACGATCAGACAGGTCAGCAGATTGGCGCCGAGAAAACGCAGATGACGGCTCGGATCACCGCTGCGCAGCAGCCGCAGCTGGTCCCAGTACTGGCCCATCCACCAGCCCGCCTCGGAGATGATTGCGGTGACCACCAACAGCAGCCCCAGGGCCAGCATCGTGGCCTGTGGGACTGGCAGACGGGCCAGGCGTTCGCGGGTCCGACACAACACCGCAGCACTGGCGAGGCCTATCCAGAGAAGGAACAGCGAGGTCTTGGCCAGGTCCTGCCAAAAAGACTCGCCGACGACCAGATCGCTCCGGGCCAGGGTCAGGACCAGCGCGACGAGTTCGGTGATCACCACCACCGTGATCACCGAATCGGGCGCGCAAAAGTCGGGCAACAACAGACCCTTGCGGTCGGCGCCCGGAACTTGCTTGTTGGCTGACTCCGCCACTCAGGTTTCGCCATCCCGGAACAGTTCGGACTTGATCCGGAACAGGGAAGAGATGTCCTCGTCACCGTGCTCCGCGGCCAGCAGGCGGGTGTAATGATGACGGGTCATCTCGATGATCGGCAGGCGCACGCCGTACTCGGCTGCCATGTCGGCACAGATCTGCAGGTCCTTCTGGTGCAGGTCGACCTTGAATCCCAGCGGGTACTCACCGCGAACCATGGTCGGTCCTCGATGACTCAGAAACCAGTTGCCCGCGGCGCCCCCGGACAATGCGGTGAGCAGACGATCCATGGGCAAATCGTGGGCCTGGGCGAAGGCCAGGGCTTCGCTGACTGCCTGGTTGATACCCGCCACCATGATCTGGTTGGTTGCCTTGGTCGCCTGGCCGGCGCCCACCGGACCCATGTGCACGATCGTGCGCCCCATGGCCTCCAGGACCGGTCGCGCCCGGGTCAGATCGTCGGCATCGCCGCCGGCCATGATCGACAGGGAGCCGGCCCGCGCTCCCTCGGTGCCGCCGCTCACCGGGCAGTCGAGGAAACCGACGTCAAAGCTGGCCAGGCGCCGGGCCGCCTCGCGGGCGGTCTTTGCGCTGACGGTGGAGCAGTCGATGACGATCGCGCCGGCGTCCAGACAGGGTCCGATGGCGTCCACCATCTCCAGCACATCGTCGTCGCCGGAGACGCAGATCACTACCAGATCGGAGACCGCCGCGAGGGCCCCCGGATCATTGGCCTGCACACAGCCCAATTCCCCGGCAAGACCGGCAGCGACGGCGGCCGTGCGGTTCCAGATCGACCCCAGCAGGCCGGCTTTGTGGAGATTGATCGCCATGGGTTTGCCCATGGCACCGAGACCGATAAAGCCGGCTCTCATGATGCTTTGCTGCCCTCAGCTAGCCCGAGACTGAAGCCAGGGGTCCGTCGGTCGCGGCCGCAATGGCCACGTCGGGAAAATGGATTCTCACCGGTGCGGACGGTCCCCTGGTCCGGGGACCGCAGTATAGCGCAGCGTCTGCCGTCAGGCGCCGCGGCTTCAGTTACACCAGGCGTCGACGTCGTCCATGGCGCTGGCGCGCGCCTGGTCGATTTCATCGTCGGTCAGATAGCGGCGGCCGCCGTCGGGCAGGCTTTCATACAGGCGCGGCGCGGTGGTGTACGTATCCATGCGTTTGCGTGCTGCGGCACAGCCGATCTCACGCTGGCGCGCTACCTCTTTTTGCTTACGTGCGCTTTCGGCGTCCTGTTCCTCGGCCGCCTCGGCCTGCTCCTCGGCCGCGGCGTACTGGTCGGCCTCTTGCTGCTGCCGCGCCGCTACTCTTTGCGGCATCGTCGGCTCATAGGTCAGACCGGTGGGCTCCGCCTCGGGGTCCGAAGGCACGTCGCTGTAGTGCACCGTGCCGTCAGTATCGACCCAGCGGTAGACTTCCTTCTGTGCGTGTGCGAGCCCGCTGCATACCAGCAGCGTGCCGCTCAAAATCAGCAATGCTACGTGTTTCATCTGCCTGCCGCTCCCATCCCGTTTCAGCCTACAGCGCCTCTGGGCCAGTTTCTCCGGTGCGGATCCGGATCGCCCTGTCGAGGCTGTAGACGAATATCTTGCCGTCTCCGATCTTGCCGGTGCGGGCGACGTTGGTGATCGATTCCACCACCTGATCTACCAGATCTTCGTCTACCGCCAGCTCCAGTTTGACCTTGGGCAGAAAATCCACCACATATTCCGCGCCCCGGTACAGCTCAGTGTGCCCTTTTTGGCGGCCAAAACCTTTGACCTCCGTCACAGTCACGCCCTGAACTCCGAGTTCGGCGATGGCCTCCCGGACGTCGTCCAGCTTGAAAGGCTTGATAATGGCGCAGACCATTTTCATGGTTGTTCTCCTCGATTATTCGACCCGAGTCTACCATCGGAAAACTGGCGGCGGGCAAGCAAAAAAAAGGGGCGGGAGTCGCCTCCCGCCCCGCCGGGCGTCGCCCCCGAAGCTTGCTTACACTTCTGCCTGGGTGAACTCCGGATAGGCCTCCAGGCCGCATTCCGAGATATCCACGCCCTCGTACTCTTCCTCCTCCGAGACGCGGATGCCGACCGTCGCCTTGAGGATGAACCAGACCACGAAGCTGGTGACAAAGACCCAGGTGAAGATCGTCACCAGACCGATGAGCTGCGCCGTCAGCGTGGCTTCTTCGTTGCTGATCGGCACCGCCAGCAGGCCCCACATGCCGACCACTCCGTGTACCGAGATAGCGCCGACCGGGTCGTCGATCTTCATCCGATCAAGGCCGACGATGGAGAACACCACCAGCAATCCGCCAACGGCACCGATCAGGGTTGCCACGCCGGGAGCCGGAGCCAGTGGCTCTGCGGTGATCGCCACCAGGCCGGCCAGGGCGCCGTTGAGGGCCATGGTCAGATCCGCCTTGCCAAAGGCGAGCCGTGCCGCCAGTAGCGCCGCGATCAGACCCCCCGCTGCCGCCATGTTGGTGTTGACGAACACCAGCGCCACCGCGTTCGCCTCGCCGACGTCGGAGACTTTGAGTTCAGAACCGCCGTTGAACCCGAACCACCCCAGCCACAGGATCAGCATGCCGAGGGTGGCGAGTGGCAGGTTGCAGCCCGGTATGGCGTTGATCTGACCGCTTTTGCCGTATTTGCCCTTACGTGCGCCGAGCAGAATGACCCCGGCCAGCGCCGCGGCGGCGCCGCACATATGCACCACGCCGGAGCCGGCGAAATCATTAAAGCCCAGCTGGTCAAGGAAGCCGCCGCCCCATTTCCAGTAGCCCTGTACCGGGTAGATAAAGCCGGTCAGCACTACCGCGAAGGCGAAGAAGGACCACAGCTTCATGCGTTCGGCCACGGCGCCGGAGACGATGGACATGGCGGTGGCCACGAACACCACCTGGAAAAAGAAATCGGACAACGTGGAGTAGTAGGGGGCATCTTCGCCGCCGGCGATGACGTCCGCCGCGGCGTTGTCCGCCTTGCTCAGGAAGCTGATGTCCGGGATAAACGGATGATCACCGCCGTACATGATGCCGTAACCGCAGATCATGTACATCACGCAGGCGATGGCGTAGAGACCGATATTCTTGGTCAGAATCTCGGCCGTGTTCTTGGCTCGCACCAGCCCTGCCTCGAGCATCGTAAAGCCCGCCGCCATCCACATGACGAGTGCGCCGCAGACGAGGAAGTAAAAGGTGTCGAGGGCGTAGCTGAGTTCAGCAATTTGCTCCATGGTCAGTGTTCTCCTTTGGCTACGCTCAGACCGCTTCCGGGCCGGTCTCGCCGGTACGGATGCGGACTACCTGCTCAAGATCGGTGACAAAAATCTTGCCATCGCCGATCTTGCCCGTGCGTGCGCTGTTGGTGATGGCCTCGATGGCCTGTTCGACGATGTCGTCCTCCACGGCGAGCTCGAGCTTCACCTTGGGCAGGAAGTCCACCACGTATTCGGCGCCCCGATAGAGCTCCGTGTGTCCCCGTTGCCGGCCGAAGCCCTTGACCTCGGTGACAGTGACGCCTTTCACGCCGAGATCCGCCAGGGTCTGACGGACGTCGTCGAGCTTGAAAGGTTTGATGATGGCCGTAACCAGTTTCATGCTTTTGTTGCCTCCAGTTCTAAATCCGAAAGTCGCCGAAACGCAGAGGCAGGCTCCCCATGGGGCGCTACGCCTGTCGGCGGCCGGTACCTGTTTGCCTAAGCACGATGCGTGCCAGTCGCAGGCTTACCGATAAATCAGTCGCTTAGCTGCGTGCCCGGTACGGATGCAGCGGGTTTCGCACCATCTCGGTGCGCCTGCCTGCACCCCGCTGCGCCATGCCGGGGCGCAAGACATCGAAAAATGAGGTTCAATAGCCGGATATCGGCCGTGGCGCCCTACCCGTGATGGAGGAGAATTCCCTTGGTAGACCCGAAGATTATCGATGACCTGGCCAGACGTGTGTCGGCGGCCGTGCCCGAAGGCGTGCGTGCGCTGCAGGCCGATCTGGAACAGAATTTTCGCGCCGCGCTGCAGGCGGGTCTGGGTCGGCTGGATCTGGTGACCCGGGAAGAGTTCGACGTGCAGCGAGGCGTGCTCAAGCGGACCCGGCAAAAGCTCGAGGCGCTGGAGGCGCGGCTGGAGGCGCTGGAGCAACAGGACCAGTCGGGGGTAGCCAGCGCAGACTGAGGTCGGCGTCCTGACTCCCCCGGCGCCACGGAGGGGAGCATGGGCCTGGCGATCGTCAGCAGTCGCGCGCACCTGGGGATGGATGCCCCGGAGGTTGCGGTGGAGGTCAACATCGCCGGCGGTCTGCCCGGCATGTCCATCGTCGGGCTGCCCGAAGCCGCGGTGCGCGAGAGCAAGGACCGGGTCAAGGCTGCCCTGCAAAACTGCGGTTTTGATTTCCCCGCGGTAAAGATCACCGTCAGTCTGGCACCGGCTGATCTGCCCAAAGCCGGGGGGCGGTTCGACCTGCCCATTGCCCTTGGCATCCTGGCGGCAACGCGACAACTGCCCGGGAAATCCATCGCGCGTGCCGAGTTTATCGGCGAGTTGTCGCTGGACGGCCGCCTGCGGCCGGTGCATGGTGCATTGAGCGCTGCGGTCGCCGCCGGGGCCAGCGGTCGTCAGCTTCTGCTACCCCGTGGCAATCTGGCCGAGGCTGCACTGGTAGCCGATGCGGATCTGCTCGGCGCCGAACACCTGCTGGAAATATGCGCGCATCTTTCCGGGGCTGATCGGATCAGTCCGCCGCCGACGCAACCGCCCGCGTATTCAAGCTCGCCACTTACGATCGAGGACCTGAGTGAGGTCCGTGGGCAGGCAGCGGCCCGTCGAGCCCTGGAGATTTCAGCCAGCGGCGGTCACGATCTGCTCCTGATCGGTCCGCCCGGCACCGGCAAGTCGATGCTCGCCCGCCGCCTGGTCGGGTTGTTGCCGCCGCTACCTGATGCACAGGCGCTGGAGGTGGCCCTGGTCAGCGCAGCCGCGAGCGGTCTGTTCGACGTCGGTTGCTGGGGCCAGCGTCCATTCAGGCACCCGCATCATTCAGCCTCGGCGGCGGCACTCACCGGCGGCGGGCGGGTACCGCGTCCGGGAGAGGTCTCCCTCGCCCATCGCGGCGTGCTGTTGCTGGATGAACTGCCGGAGTTCGCCCGCAATGTGCTGGAGAGTCTGCGTCAGCCGCTGGAGGATCGGCAGGTCACCGTGGCGCGGGTGGCGGCACGGACCACGTTTCCCGCGGATTTCCAGCTGGTGGCGACCATGAATCCTTGCCCATGCGGTTATCGGGGAGACTCCGTCGCTGCCTGTCGCTGCACGCCGGACGCCGTGGATCGGTATCGCTCGCGGATCTCCGGACCGCTACTGGACCGGCTTGACCTGCATGTGGAAGTACCCCGGCCGCCGCCGGGGCGGCTGTTACGGGTCACGGCGGGCGAATCCAGCAATGATGTGGCTGCCCGGGTCGCAGCAGCCCGACAGGTTCAGCTTGATCGTGGTTGGGTAAACGCGCGCTTGCCGGGTGCCCGCTTGCTGGAAACCTGTCGCCCACGGCGGGACGGCTTGCGCTTGCTCGAGCGTGCGGCGACCCGCTTCGGCCTGTCGGCGCGGGCCTGCCATCGGGTGCTGCGCGTGGCGCGCACGATTGCTGACATGGACGGCGCCGTCACGCTGGATCAGTCACATGTGAGCGAGGCCCTGAGTCTGCGCCAGATCGATCGCCGCTAGGCCGCGCGGGTGCGTCTGGCGGTGCCGCGGGATTACGGTATAGTCGCGCTCCGCACCACCGGCCCCGCTCCCTGAACATCCTCCGGTAAATAATGACGCTGAATTCCGCACAGCAGCGCGCCGTCGAACATGTGGACGGTCCTCTCCTGGTCCTCGCCGGGGCCGGCAGCGGCAAGACCCGCGTCATCACCCACAAGATCGCGCGGCTGGTCGCGGCCGGTCTTTTCGCTCCCCACCAGATCGCCGCGGTCACCTTTACCAACAAGGCCGCCCGAGAGATGCGTGCCCGGGTTGCCGCGCTGGTCAGTGGCGAAGCGGCCGCTGCGCTGCGGGTCAGCACGTTCCACACGCTTGGCCTGAACATCCTGCGGCGGGAATACGCGCACCTCGGTTATCGAAGGAATTTCACCATCATGGACGCGGCGGACAGCCGCAGCCTGCTGCGTGAAGTGTTGCGTCGTGACCGCGCGGATACCGAGGAAGCGCTGGCCGGCAGCCAGGCCGCGATTTCAGCGTGGAAGAACGAGATGATCGAACCGGCTGTGGCCGAGTCCCGCGTCGCCGACGCGCTGGAGCTGGCCCGGGCGCGCCAGTACGCCGCCTACCAGGAGGCCTTGCTCAGCTACAACGCGGTGGATTTCGATGACCTGATCTGCCAGCCAGCGCGGCTGCTGCGGACTCAGGCGTCGGTGCGGGAAGCCTGGCAGGGGCGCATCCATTATCTGCTCGGTGACGAATATCAGGACACCAATCTGGCCCAGTATGAGCTGATGCGCCTGATCGTCGGCGACCGGGGTTGTTTTACCGTGGTCGGCGACGATGACCAGTCGATCTACGCGTGGCGCGGCGCACGGCCGGACAATCTGCAGGCGTTGTCACGGGATTATCCGGGTCTGACCGTGATCCCGCTGGAGCAGAATTACCGCTCGAGCCGGCGCATCCTTGCGGCCGCCAACGCGGTGATCGCCAACAATCAGCATCTGTTCGAAAAGCGTCTCTGGAGCGAGTTGGGTCCGGGCGACCCTATCCGCGTGCTGCCGACGCGAGACGGGCGCGATGAAGCCGAGCGCGTCGCCATGGATCTGCAGCGGCGGGCGGCGGGCACCGCGGTGCGCTGGAGCGATATCGCCGTCCTCTACCGCAGCAACCACCAGTCCCGGCCCTTCGAGCAGGCCCTGCGCGAACGCGACATTCCGTTTCGCGTTACCGGTGGTCCCTCGTTCTTCGAACGCGCCGAGATCCGCGACCTGATGGCCTATATGCGTCTGATCACCAATCCGGACGACGATGCGGCTTTTTTGCGTGTGGTCAACGTCCCGCGACGGGAGATCGGCGCCACCACCGTCGGTCGACTGACGGCGTATGCGGGGCCACGTGGTCAAAGCCTGCTCGCCGCTTGTCTGGAGGCGGGCCTGCACGGGGCGTTGCCGGGTCCGGCGGTGGAGCGCCTGCAGCGATTCGCTCGCTGGGTGGTGGAATCCGGAGACCGCATTGCCCGGGGCGATGCGGCACCGGAGTTTGTCGAGGCGATGGTCGATGAACTGAGTTACCGCGAATGGCTGCGCGAGACCGCCAGGGACCCGCGTCAGGCGGAGCGCGCCGTCGAGAATGTGGACGAGCTGCTCAAGTGGCTACGAGCGCTGGCCCGCCGCGACGCGACCCGCAGCCTGTCCGAGGTGCTCGCGCACCTGAGCCTGATGGACATGCTCGACAGACAGGAGGACGAACAGGACGTCGACGCGGTCACCCTGATGACGCTGCACGCGGCCAAGGGGCTGGAGTTTCCCCATGTCTATCTTGTCGGGATGGAGGAAGATCTGCTGCCGCATCGGAACAGCCAGGATCCGGCAGGCCTCGAAGAGGAGCGGCGTCTGGCCTATGTCGGTATCACCCGGGCCATGCGTAGCCTGGTGCTCAGCTATGCGCGCAAGCGCGCCCGTTATGGTGAGATTAACGCCTGCGCGCCAAGCCGCTTTCTCGATGAACTGCCCGAGGACGGTCTGATCTGGGATGGACGCAGGTCCGGGCTGTCGGAGGAAGAACAGCAGAAGCACGGCCGCGACACCCTGGACGGATTACGCCGGATGCTGTCGGACCGTTAGCGACCAGCAGACGCCGACCCGCGCCTGGCAAAAAAAAGCCGGCCATCGGGCCGGCTTTTTTGCATCCTGCATGCGGACTATTTCGACTGAGCCACCAAATATTCCACTGCCGCACGCACCGCGTCGTCGCTCAGATCGGTGCGACCGCCTTTTGGCGGCATATAGCCGGCGCTGCCCTGATAACCGCTAATCGCGTGCGTCGTCAGGGTGTCCATGCCCTGGCCGATGCGCGAACTCCAGGCGGCGGCGTCACCAAATTTTGGCGCCCCGGCGATGCCCGCCGTATGGCAGGCGGCACAGGCCGTGTTGTAGACCTCCTCGCCGGACATATCCGCGGCCATCTGCGCCGGAGCCGGTGCTTCCGCCGCAACTCCCGAGCCGGCCCCGGGCGTGCGCAGGCCGCTGTTGTCCTCACCGGCGATGGCCACCTGGCCGATCGGCTGAATCCGTTCTTCCACCATCGCCTGAACTGCCTGATCTTCCTTGATATAAGCATCTTGCGTGCGGGCCTGGACGGCCTGAGCGAGGCCGTAGAGACCGATGGCCACGGCCACCAGAATACCCAGCACGATCATGAAGATGTCGAAAAATTTACGATCTTGTTCAGCAGTCACACTGCACTCCTCGGTTGCGATACCTGAACGAATCCAGAACGGAAATTATATTCCGCCGCGGCTCGCTCAGCCAGCATCGTCGAGAATCCTGCTGCCGGGAGATGGGTCGGCAAGGGGGGTTCAGTGCCGGGCTGGGTCAGCAAGACCTCTTCCCGGCTCGTCGTTGCGGATGTTACGCGGGTGATGCCGGCGACCGGCCGGGTTCAGGCCGAGGACAGCGGCACGCCGGAGGCCGCCTGCTGGCGATGGCCGTCCGGGCCGTAAAGTGAGGGCTGTTTGTCAACGCCACGCAGCGCCGCCAGCGCATTTTCGACATGAGCTCGCTGCAGCGCCACCAGTCGGCCGTTGGCCTCGTTGCGTTCCCGGCATTCTTCCAGCAGACCGACCAGCCTCTGCCAGCGCAGCCGGATGCCGTCGCCCTGGTGCAGGGACTCGAGGAAATCGCCAAAGCCTTCCCGGTCTGCCGGGATCCCGGCCAGCTCGGCCAGGCCCAGACGATCCTTGTCCAGGGCGTCAAGCTCGGCGAGGGCGTGGTGTTTGGCATCGCCGCTGCGCGACAGGGCTTCCATGTCGCGTCGCTTGAGGGTTTCACGCTCGGTCCGGAGGATGCCGAGCAGCGCGGTGGCGGCGCGGATCTCTTCATCCAGCACGCGACCGATTTCAGATTGCCATTCCCTGGCGGTGGTCATGTCTCAGAGATCCTTCTCTATCTTTATCAGTTTGTTCGCGATGCGGCGCGGATCGAGATCGAAACGGCCTTCGGCGATGCGTTGCTTTACTTCGGCTACGCGCTTTTCGTCGATTTCTGCCTGTGCGGCCAGCCGCGCCTCGAGTTTGCGCAGCCGCTGGGCGGATTCTGTCAGCTCCACCCGTTCTCCCGCGGCACGTTCCGCCGCGGGCTTTTCTGCAGCGGCGTTGCCGGCATTTTCAGCCCTGCGGGCGCGGCCGCTGTCCGCGGTTTCGCTGCTGCGGGTCGGCTGGATGTTCGGTCGCCCGATCCCGTCGATTTTTTCAGCCATGACTGCTTCGCTCCATGGGCGAAATACGCCCCGTTGATATCCCTATCGGCCGCCGACGCCAGAACTTTAGCGCTCGCCGGCTCATCTTAGAAGCACCTCTACCCGCTGGGCAGAGCGCACCACGCCCTCGATCTCCCGCTCGGAGGACAGATTGCGGACCTTGATGCGCTGGCCCTCGGCGCCGTTGGCCAGGGCCAGCCCGGCCATCTTGACCTCGAAGGCGCCGCTCATCGCCACCAGGGTGACGCGCTGGCCACGCTTTACGACCGGATCCACCTTTAACATGCCTGGCTGTAGCGCTTGTCCGGCCGCTACCGAGCGCCGCAGGCGCTGGCCGGCCAGCGCGGCCGGGTCGGTCAGATAGCCCTGCCGCAGACGCGTGATATCGCGCTCTTCCATAGCCAGATTCGCCGGGTCCAGCACCGAATCGCGCACTTGCTGGCTGCGTGCGACGACGACTTCGACCATCTCCGCTTTGGCCACCGGCACGTGCAGTTTCCATGGTTTCGGCCCGCTACAGCTCACCGCCACGGTCAGACGCTCGCCCCGCACCATGCCGGCAGGGACCGTTGCATCAAGCGGCTCGCCACAGCGCGGCATGCGCAATCGGTCATCGATAGGACCGGCCTGCAGGGTGCGCCGACCTATAGCGGGCGGCAGTATCGCGGCGGCGGCGCGTTCCGCCGCCCGGGCGATATCTGCGTGGTCTTGCAGGCCCTCCGCCGATGCGCCGAGGCTCGCGAGCGTCAGGAAAACGGTCAGCAGAGCGTCAAGAAATCGCCGTCCAAAGGCCGTGGCCGTCCGCGGCATCGGCGCCGCGTTTCCGGCACAAGCCCCTAAGTAATGTGGTTTTGACGGCATAACGATCATGTTGGTGGCCAAATCTTTGTGCATGCGTTTCCGCGGACCAGAAACATCATGCAAAGACCGTGCCTGTTGGCGCGGATTGGCAAAACAGGCCCCCGGCAGCGGCCGAAGTTGTCGCCCGAGCGGAAGGATGTTGCCGCTTTTCGCCCGTCCCGGCCCGATCTACAAACAATTTCGGCCCGCCCGGCCAAGTTGGCACGCGGATTGCAAGACAAATCCCAAGCTAAAGCCGGAGCATGGCAATGCCGACATATATCGATCAGGTTTTTTCAGGGCACGAGCGCTCGCTGGCGGTCAACCGTCAGCGTCTCGAGGTCGTCGCCTCGAACCTCGCCAACGCGGAGACGCCTGGTTTCAAGGCGCGCGATGTGGATTTCCGCAGCGCCATGCGTAACGCCGAGGCCGGTTCCGTCAACCTGCGCACCACACGATCCGGACATATTTCAAACACCGCCGACGCCGCTTCGGCCGCTGTGCGTTACCGCACTGCCAGCCAGCCCAGCCTCGACGGCAATACGGTCGACTCTGACAAAGAGAAGGCCGCGTTTGCTGAAGCCTCCACACGTTATCAGGCGAGCCTGACCTTTCTGAGCCAGCGTATCAAAGGTCTCAGGCTCGCCATCACCGGGAACCGATAAGTCATGTCACTGACCAAGATTTTCGATATCGCCGGGTCGGCCATGAGCGCCCAATCCGTGCGTCTGAACGCGACCGCCAGCAATCTGGCTAACGTCAATTCCGTCAGCGGTGATCCGGCTTCGGTGTACCGCTCGAGACAGCCGGTATTCAGCGTCGATGGACTCGGCAGCGACAACCCGGATGTCGCAGGTGTCCGTGTCGATGGCGTCGTCGAGACCCGGGCCGAGCCCAAACAGGTGCACATGCCGGAGCACCCCGACGCGGACGAGAACGGCAACGTCTACACCTCCAACGTCAACGTCGTCGATGAGATGGTCAATATGATCGCCGCCTCACGCTCCTATCAGAACAGCGTCGAAGTGGCGAAGGTATCGAAGGAGCTGTTGCTCCGCACACTCAGCCTGGGCCAGTAGCCCGGCGCATTAACACGAAGCAGGGATAGCCCATGGACATGATCAACTCAGTCAACGGCAGTCTCGCGGTCCCACGCGAGACCACTGAGAGCGGACGCAGCGAGCTGGGACAGGAGGATTTCCTCAAGCTCATGGTGACGCAGTTCCGCAATCAGGATCCGATGAAGCCGATGGAGAACGGCGAGTTCCTCGGCCAGCTGGCGCAGTTCTCTACCGTCTCCGGTATCGAGGACATGAACAAATCCGTGGCCCAGCTGGCTGATTCGATCCACGCCAGCCAGACGGTGCAGGCGGCGAACATGATCGGCCGCACCGTGTTGCTCGAAGCCGAGGTAGGCCGGATTGCCGAGGGTGGTCAGCTGGATGGCGCGATCGATGTGCCGGCCAGCACCGGTGACGCCCGCGTGCGGATCCTCGATCCCGCGGGACAGCTGGTGCGTGAAATGAGGCTGGGTTCACGCGCCGCCGGCGTCGCCGAATTCAGCTGGGACGGTACCAGGAACGATGGCACCCCGGCTGCGCCAGGGTCTTATGTAGTTCAGGCCGATATCGATTCAAACGGGAAACGGGAACGGATTCCCACCCTTCTGTACGCCCGGGTCGACAGTGTCGCCCTCTCCACGGATGGAGAGGGGGCCCGGGTGACCACCGAATACGGAGAGCAGGTCCGGCTTTCCCAGGTAAGAGCGATTCGCTAGCACGTCGGTCAGGGACGGACCGGAATCAAAATCAAGGAGATCAGATAGATGTCATTCCAAATCGCATTGAGCGGACTGAACGCGGCCACGGCCGATCTTGCAGTCACTTCCAACAACATCGCCAACGCCAACACCACCGGCTACAAGTCCTCCCGGGCTGAGTTCGCCGATGTATTCGCGGCTGGCGCCGACGGCATCGGCAGCGGCGTACAGCTGTCCACCGTGCGTCAGGAGTTCAGCCAGGGTTCGGTCAACTTCACCGAGCGCAATCTGGATCTGGCGATCAGTGGCCAGGGCTTCTATATCCTCAACGACGGCGGCAACGAGATCTATTCGCGCGCCGGCGCGTTCGGCGTCAATGCCGAGGGTCTGGTGGAAAACGCACAAGGCCAGCGTCTGCAGGCCTATCCGGTGCTGTCCGACGGCAGTTTCAATACCGGCACGCTGATCGATCTCGAGCTGACCAACGATGTCAATCCGCCAGTGGCCAGCACCCAGGTCGAGATGGGCGTCAACCTGCCGGCAGATGCGGTGCCACCGGTGGTGAGCCCGTTCGATCCGGCTAACCCGAACACCTTTAGTCACAGCACCTCGACCACGGTGTACGACTCGCTGGGCGCACCCCATACGTCGACCTACTATTTTATCAAGGCGCCGGCCGACAACGCCTGGGAATTGGCGATGACCCTGGACGGCACCCAGGCCGGTCCACCGCAGCCGCTGGAATTCAGCTCCGACGGACGCGTCATTGTGCCGGCATCGCTGAGCATCAGCATGCCGCCGGTCAATCCCGGTACCGGTGCCAATGACATCCAGTTAGATGTGGATCTGAGTGACACCACGCAATTCGGCTCCCGCTTCGCGGTCAATTCGCTGAACCCGGATGGGTCCGCGGCCGGCCGCCTGAGCAATATCGAAATTGATCAATCCGGCATCGTCTATGCCCGCTATACCAATGGCCGCGCGTCGGCGCTGGGCAAGGTCGCCATCGCCAACTTTGCCAATCCCGAGGGTCTGCAGCAGGCCGGCAACACCGCCTGGGTCGAGACCTTCGCCTCCGGCGAGCCTGTGCGGGGTGAGGCTGGATCCTCCAGCTATGGCCTGATCCAGGCCGGCGCGCTGGAGTCCGCCAACGTCAATCTCACCGACGAGCTGGTGAATATGATCACCGCGCAGCGGAGTTTCCAGGCCAACGCCCAGGTGATTTCGACCATGGATCAGATCACCCAGACCATTATCAACATCCGCTAGCCGGATCACTGAGACGGAGTCGAGGACATGGATAGGTTGATCTACGTAGCGGCGACCGGGGCCAAACAGGCCATGCGGGCCATGTCTACGGTCAGCCACAATCTGGCCAATGTGGCGACCACGGGTTTCCGCGCGGACATGCAGGCATTCGGCAGCCGCCCGGTGGAAGGCGAGGGTCTGCCGACCCGTGTCAACGCGGTGGCGGAATCCGAAGGCTGGAACCGGCGCGCCGGGACCCTGGTCGCAACTGGCCGCGACCTCGACGTCGCCATCGACGGAGCGGGCTGGCTCGCGGTGCAGCGGCCGGATGGCAGCGAAGCCTACACCCGGGCCGGTGATCTGCGGGTGACCGCGGCCGGCACGGTGGAGAACGGCGACGGCCATCTGGTGATGGGCAAGAACGGTCCGATCACGCTGCCACAATTCCAGAGCATCTTTATCGGCGACGAGGGTTCGATCAGCATCGTGCCGATCGGCTCGGATCCCAGCACCCAGGTACAGGTGGATCGGCTCAAGCTGGTCAATCCGCCCGCGGAGGAATTGGTCAAGGGACGCCAGGGGCTGATGCAGCGGAAGAGCGGCGAAAGTGCGGTGGAAGATGGTTTGGTGCGGATTGTGACCGGGCGGCTGGAGACGTCCAACGTCAATACCGCTGAGTCGCTGGTACAGATGATCCAGCTCTCGCGCCAGTACGAGCTTCAGCTCAAGGCGATCAAGTCGGCCGAGGAAAACGAGCAGGCCTCTTCGGCGCTGCTGCGGTTGCAGTAATCGAACTCACAGGGAACGTGAACAGGAGTAAACAAAAATGGACTCACTCTGGGTAGCCAAAACCGGGCTGGAGGCGCAGCAGACACGGATGTCCGTGGTCTCCAACAACCTGGCCAACGTCAACACCACCGGCTTCAAACGCGGCCGTGTCGTCTTCGAGGACCTGCTCTATGAACAGGTCCGTCAGGTCGGCGGCAGCACCTCTGAAGACACCGAGGCCCCAACCGGCATGGCGCTGGGCTCCGGCGTGCGCGTGGTGGCGACGGAGAAGATCTTTACACAGGGCAACCAGATGGAGACCGGCAACTCGCTGGACATCATGATCCAGGGCCGCGGCTTCTTCCAGGTATTGCAGCCTGACGGCGATCTGGCCTACACCCGCGATGGTTCGTTCATGGTCGATTCGGATGGCCGTCTGGTCACCGCCAACGGCTATGAAGTGCAGCCGGGCGTAAACATCCCGTCGGATGCGCTGGCGATCAGTATTTCGAACGACGGCCTGATCCAGGCGAAGCTGCCGGGCCAGTCGGAATTGTCCACGGTCGGCAGTTTACAGCTGGCCGATTTCGTCAACCCGGCGGGTCTCGAAGCCAAGGGACAGAACCTGTATGTGGAGACCACCGCCAGCGGCACCGCTCAGGTCGGCACGCCGGGGCTGGACGGTCTGGGATTGACGGTGCAGGGCGCGCTGGAAGGCTCCAACGTCAACGTGGTGGAGGAGCTGGTCAACATGATCGAGACGCAGCGTGCTTACGAGATGAACTCAAAGGCCATCTCCACCAGCGACCAGATGCTCGAATACCTCAACTCGACCCTGTAACGGGTCGCGACAAAAAGAGACGCAAGACATGGACGTATGCCGCCTCGTGATTACCCTGATGTTGAGTCTGGTGCTGCTGCCGATGACGGCCTGCACCGTGATCCATACCGATCCTGAGCCCGAGCCGCTGCCGGTGGTGGTACCGCCGACGCCGCCCGCGGCTATGGGCGGGGCGATCTATCAGAATGGCTATGATCTGCGCCTGTTCGACGATCCCAAGGCCAGCCGGGTCGGCGACATCCTGACCATCCGTCTGCTCGAGCGCACCGCGGCCACCAAGAGCGCGCGGACCGGGACCACCAAGGACACTTCCATCGATACCGGCATGCCGATCATCGCCGGCGATGACGTCACTCTGAACGGCAACAAGATCCTGGAGAACAACTGGGAGAGCAGCAACGCCTTCAACGGCGGCGGTTCGAGCAGTCAGAGCAACAAGCTGGACGGCCAGATTACGGTGACGATCACCGAGGTCTATCCGAACGGCAACCTTTACGTCAGCGGCGACAAATGGATCACGCTCAATCAAGGGCGCGAATATGTCCGCATTACCGGTGTCGTGCGCCAACAGGACATCCTGCCGGACAACACCATCGACTCGATGCGCGTGGCTGACGCCCAGATCATCTACAGCGGCAAGGGCGCGCTGGCAGAGGCCAACAAGGTCGGCTGGCTGAGCCGGTTCTTTATGTCGCCGCTGTGGCCGATGTAAGCGGGAGCTGATCGTGATAGCCAATGGCAAAAAACTCTCGACGCTGCTCGCCACGCTGGCCATGGTGCTGCTGGCCGTGCCGGCGTCTGCGGAGCGCATCAAAGACCTGGCCTCGGTGGGCGGGGTGCGCAACAACCAGCTGATCGGTTACGGTCTGGTGGTCGGATTGAACGGTACCGGTGATCGCACGACCCAGGCCAAGTTCACGATCCAGACCCTGCGTAACATGCTCGAACAATTGGGCATTACGATACCGCCGGGGACCAATCTGCAGCTCAATAACATCGCCGCGGTGGTCGTCAGCACCGATCTGCCGGCCTTCGCCAAGCCCGGCCAGACCATCGACGTCACCGTATCGTCGATCGCCAACGCGGAGAGCCTGCGTGGCGGGACCCTGTTGATGACACCGCTCAAGGGTATCAACGGATCCGTCTACGCCATCGCCCAGGGCAACCTGGTGGTCGGTGGTCTTGGCGCGTCGGGCAACGACGGCTCCAGCGTCACCATCAACATACCCAGCGTCGGCCGTATTCCCAACGGGGCGACGGTCGAGCGCGAAGTGCCGATGCGATTCGCTCAGGGCAGTACGCTGGCGCTCAATCTGCATCGGGCCGATTTCACTACCGCGACCCGGCTCGCCGAGGGCATCAACGCCTTTGTTGGCGACGGCACCGCTCGTCCGCGGGATGCCACCACGGTCGACGTACTGGCCCCGGCCGATCCGGGCCAGCGGACCACATTTCTTTCGATGCTCGAGAATCTCAGCATCGATCCCGGCGAGGCGCCGGCGCGGGTGATCATCAACTCGCGCACCGGCACCGTGGTCATCAGCACCCATGTGCGGGTGACGCCGGCGGCCGTGGCCCACGGTTCCCTGGTGGTGACTATCACCGAGGACTATGACGTCAGCCAGCCGGCGCCGTTTACCCGTAACGGGCGCACCGTGATCACGCCAGACAGCCAGGTCGATGTGGAGCAGCAGGGTAGCTACATGTTCCTGTTCGAACCGGGCGTAGATCTGAACGAGATCGTGCAGGCGGTCAACAACGTGGGCGCGGCGCCCGGCGATCTGGTGGCGATCCTCGAAGCCCTGCGCGAGGCCGGCGCGTTGCGCGCTGAGCTGGTAGTGATCTGAGATCCGCCATGAGCGTTCAGGGACCCAGCAACTACAATGACTTCGCCGGCCTCGCGTCGCTGCGTGCGCAATCCGGCAAAAACGATCCGGAGGTGCTGCGCGAGGTGGCGCGGCAGTTCGAGTCCCTGTTTACCAGCATGATGTTGAAGAGCATGCGTGACGCCAGCATGGGCGACCCTATGTTCGACAGCGATAGCGAACGCGCCTATCGCGATATGTTTGATCAGCAGATGGCGGTGGAGATGTCACAGGGCAAGGGACTGGGCATCGCGGACATGCTGGTGCGCCAGCTCTCCGGGACCATGCGGTCTGCATCGTCCCCGGCGCCCCAGGCAATGCCCCTGACCCCGACAGATCGTTTGCGCTCGGGAGAGCAGCCTCGAGGCGAAGACTTCGCGCCAGGCTCGCCCGAGGAATTTGTGCAGAGCATCTGGCCGCACGCCCGTAACGCGGCCGGTGAACTGGGTGTGGATCCTCGTTCGATCGTCGCCCAGGCGGCGCTCGAGACCGGCTGGGGACGGCATATGATCCGCGGAGCGGATGGCCAGAACGGTAACAACCTGTTTGGTATCAAGGCGAGCGCCGACTGGAACGGGCGCCGGGTCTCGGTCGACACGCTCGAATACGAGGATGGCATCGCGCGGCGTCAGCGCGACTGGTTCCGGGCCTATGACTCCGTTGCCGAGGGTTTCCGCGATTATGTTGAATTCCTCAAGGGCAGCGCCCGATATCAGCCGGCGCTGGCGGCGGGCAGCGATACCGATGCTTTCGCGGACGGCCTGCAGCGCGCAGGTTACGCGACAGATCCCGCCTATGCAGAGAAGATCCGCAGCATCCTCGGTGGCCGTGTGCTCGAGTCGGCGCTGGCGCCGCTAAAGGATTCTGCGCCGCCGCCGATAAGCAATTCTGGAACGGGGGGTTCCTCTATCGGGAGGTCGGCCACGGCTCGCGTCGGGGTCTGATTAAGTTATGTCGCTATTACTCAACAACGCCATCTCGGGTCTGCTGACCGCACAACGCGGCATGGACACCACCAGTCACAATATCGCCAATGCCAACACCGACGGGTACAGCCGTCAGCGCGTGGATCAGGCGGCACGCACGCCACAATATCTTGGCGGCAGCTTTATCGGTAGCGGCGTCAGTCCGACCGATGTGCGGCGGATCTACGATCAGTTTTTGACCGACCAGCTGCGCGGCGCGACCGCCGCCGAGCAGGAGCTGAGCGTGTTCAGCGACCTCACCCGGCGCGTCGACAGCATCTTGTCCGACGAGGCAGCGGGTCTGTCCCAGGGCATGAGCGAGTTCTTCCAGACCGTGGAAAGCCTGAGCGCCGATCCGGCTTCGCTGCCGATCCGTTATGCGGTGCTGGGCCAGGGCCAGGCCCTGGCCGATCGTTTTGGCGTACTCGACGCACAACTCGAGGCGCTGGATAACGATGTCAACCAGCGCATCCAGGGCGCTGTCACCGACATCAACGGTCTGGCCGAAGCCATCGCCCGGATCAACGAACAGATCAGCCGCAGCCCCGGCCAGCCGCCCAGCGATCTGCTGGATCAGCGCGATGCCTTGTTGTCACAGCTTTCCGGCAAGATCGACGTGTCCGTCAACACACAACCCGACGGTGCGCTGAACGTGTTTGTCGGCAGCGGTCAGACCCTGGTCGCGGCCAGCCGCAGCTTCGGTCTGGACGTCATCCGTGACGAGTTTGATCCGACCCGGCTGCAGGTGGCCCAGGCCGACGGCGGCTTCGCCATCAGCGGCAGCCTGTCTGGCGGTACCCTCGGCGGCGCGCTGGAATTCCGTCGCGCGGTGCTGGATCCGGCGCGTCAGGAATTGGGCCGGATCGCCACCGGGCTGGCATCGAGTTTCAACGCGGTGCACAGCGGCGGCATGGATCTGGACGCCAATCCGGGCGGCGATTTCTTCCGCGTACCGGCGGTCGAAGTGATGGCGTCGACGCGCAATGCCGGTTCCGGTGCCGTGGTGCTCGGTATCGCGGACGTCGGTGCGCTGGCGGCAGAGAGCTATGATCTGGCGCTGGCCGGCGGCAGCTGGCAGCTCACCAATCAATCCGGGGCCGCTGTGCCCATGAGCGGATCCGGCACCGCCGGCGATCCGTTCCTGGCCGATGGACTGAGCATCCAGGTGCCGGCGGGCGCGGTCGACGGAGACCGCTTTTTGCTGCGCCCCGTGTCGCGGGCGGCCGGCGGGCTGGGTCTCGCGGTCGGCGGTCCCGAGCGCATCGCGGCGGCTTCGCCGCTGGGCAGCAGAGCGGTGCTCGCCAATCAGGGTAACGCGGCGATCGCCACGCCGGCGGTAAGCGATCCGGCGGAACCGGCGCTGTCGGATCCGGTCAGCATCGTGTTTGACGACCCGGCGACCTTCCGCATCCTCGACGCTGGCGGCGCCGATCTCAGTGGCCCGCTACCCTACAGCGACAGCGGCGATATCGAATTCAACGGCTGGCAGGTTCAGATCAGCGGTCAGGCACAAGCCGGAGACCGCTTCGACATCGCGCCAAACCCGGCCGGCATCGGCGACAACACGGTCGCCCGGCGGCTGGCGGGCGTGGCCTCCGAGGACCTGTTTCAGGGCGGACTAGCCTCGCTGAACGACCTGGAGGCGGGTCTGTTGAGCCAGGTCGGGGTCACCGCCCGCCAGGCCGGGCTCAGCCTCGACGCGCAGACCTCATTACGCGAGCAAACCGAACTCGACGTGCAGTCGGTCTCGGGCGTGAATCTGGATGAGGAGGCGGTCAACCTGATGCGCTACCAGGAAGCCTATATGGCGGCGGCGAAGGCGATCGCGGTGGCGGATACCCTGTTTCAGAGCGTCCTCGACGCGATGAGGACCTAGGCCATGCGCGTATCCTCACAAACCCTGAGTCAGAGCTGGCTGGCGGCGACCCGTCGTAGTCAGGCGGATTTGCTGGACATCCAGCTGAAGGTAGCGACCGGCAAGAACATCCTCTCTGCCGCCGATGATCCCGAGGGCGCGATGCGCATCCTCAGCCTGAACCGTGCGATGGACAAGGTCGCCATCCACCAGGACCACGCCGAGGCGGCGCGCCGCCGCCTGTCCCTGGAGGAGCAGGCCCTGTCACAGGTCAGCGGTGTGCTGGACCGGCTGCGCGAGTTGTCGATCCGCGCCAGCAGCCCGGCGCTCAACGATGCCGGCCGCGCCAGTCTCGCGACCGAGGCGCGGGCGCTACAGGATCAGATGCTGCAGCTGGCCAACAGTCAGGATGGTCGGGGCGAATACCTGTTTGCAGGCAACCGGGTCAGCACCGAGCCCTTTGCTGCCACCGGTGGCCAGGTCAGCTATCAGGGTGACCAGGGTACCCGTCGACTGGAGATCGGCGATGGTCGTTTTCTCGCCGACGGCGAACCGGGTGATCGCGTGTTTATGGCGATCCCCGGCGGCAACGGCCGCTTTGCGGTCGACGCGGATCCGGTCAACACGGGGACCGGCGTGATCGCCTCCTCGTCCATAACCGATCCTGCGGCCTGGTCCGGTCAGAGTTTTACGGTCCGGTTTACCGCGCCGGGCGCCTGGGAGGCGCGCGACGCGGGCGGCAGCGTCGTGGCTTCCGGCATGCATGCGTCCGGCGACACGCTGGCCTTTGGCGGGATCGAATTCCGTCTGGACGGCTCGCCGGCCGCCGGCGACGCATTCGATATCGCCCCCGCGATGCCGGTGAGCGTGTTCGACATCGGTGCGCGATTGATCACGGCGCTGGAGACCCCGGCGCCGGACCCGGTCGCCTCCGCCAGGACGCGTAACGAGCTCAACGCCGTCCAGGAAGGCCTCGATCAGGCCCTGGGCGCGGTGTCTTCGACCCGCGGGCGCGTCGGCACCCGGCTCAGCGCGGTCGACAACCAGCGTGAGATCAACGAGGGGCTGGTGCTTGAGCTGGAGAGCACGCTGTCGACGGTCCAGGATCTCGACTACGCCCAGGCCCTATCGCGGCTCGAAACCCAGATGTTCAGCCTCGAGGCGGCGCAAAAAGCCTATATGCAGACCCGCCAGCTTTCGCTGTTCCGTTATCTCTGATTTCTCTCGGTGAGTTCCGGGCCGCGTCGATGACGCGGCCCTTTTTTTGTCTGTGGATTCTTGTCTGAAAACGGGTCACGCCCGGTGTCCGGCAAATCCTTGACCGCAGTCACAGAACTCCGGCTCAAGTTTCCCCCGCAGGGGCCGATAACCCCCCTGAGACGGGAATCCGACCTCCTCTTTCGGGAGCCTTCCTGGTCGAAATCCCGGTCCGAAGGACCGGGCGGGAACTGAAGCTAAGGAGTGCTAAACAATGTCGAGCGTAATCAACACCAACGTGATGTCGCTGAATGCCCAGCGTAACCTCACGACTTCTCAAAACATGATGGCCCAGGCCCTGCAGCGTCTGTCGTCCGGTCTCCGGGTGAACAGCGCCAAGGACGACGCGGCCGGTTTTGCCATCGCGCAGCGGTTCGAGACTCAGATCCGCGGAATCAACATGGGTATCCGCAATGCCAATGACGGCATTTCCATGTCGCAGACCGCCGAATCCGCGCTGGGCGAGATCACCGGTAACCTGCAGCGTATCCGCGAGCTGGCCATCCAGTCCGCGAACGGCAGCTACTCGGCCGCCGACCAGGACCTGCTGCAGGTCGAGGTCGGTGAGCGTCTGGGTGAGATCGATCGTATCGTGGCCCAGACCACGTTTAACGGCGCCGCTGTGTTGCAGGGTGCGGGCACCATCTCGTTCCAGGTCGGCGCGAATGCCAATGAGACCGTAGACGTGGACCTGGGCGCGACAACGGTGAATTCCACCGGTCTCGGCGTCAACCTGGTCGATGTCGGTTCTGCCGGCGATGCGCAGGCGGCGATCGGTTCGGTGGACGGCGCGCTGACCACGGTCGCGACGCTGGCCGCCACGCTGGGTGCGAGCCAGAACCGTCTGGATTCGACCGTGGCCAACCTGACCGCCGTGTCGGAGAACCTGTCGGCGTCCAAGAGCCGTATCGTCGACGCGGACTTTGCCGCCGAGACGGCGAATCTGACCAAGGCGCAGATTCTGCAGCAGGCCGGTGTCGCTGTGTTGGCCCAGGCCAACGCCGCACCGCAGGCAGTGCTGGGTCTCCTCCGGTAACGGGAGCCTCCGGGTGGCCGGCCTTCGGGCCGGCCACCGATTTTTGACCTTTGTAAGCGGATCGGAACAAGGACGGCCGAGCCATAACGATCAGGAAAGATCACAACGCCGGGGTTGACGGACGAGGGCGACACCATGCCTGAACAGATTTCACAATCTCTTGTCACCGCACAGATGCGGGCGCCGGAACCGGCGCCGCGACGGGTCCCCGGAAGTGGTCAGGGCAACGGCAATATCCTGCCGGAGAGCGGCAAGGAAGCGCCGCAGGAGACGGCCCCGCCGCCGCTCGAACTGGCGGTCGAACGGATCAACCAGTATCTGTCTGACACCAGGCGCAACCTTATTTTTGAGATCGACGATCAGAGTGGACGCACGGTAATCCGCGTGGTCAACCCGGACACTCAGGAAGTGATCCGCGAGATCCCTCCCAAAGAGACGCGACGCCTGGCGAACCAGATTGCGACGGGCGCCGCCCGGATCCTGGATATCAGAGCCTGAATACACAGACAGGTGGCACGATTGTTGCTACCTCAGCGGTATAACCCGGCGCAACGCGCCAGGGACCATTGACGGAGTCTTACATGCCGAGCATCAGCGCTGCCGGAATCGGATCAGGCCTGGACATCAATAGTCTGGTCGACCAGCTTGTGGCTGCAGAGCGCCAGCCTCTGGCCAACCGTCTGAACCTGAAGGAGCTGCGTGCCGAAGCGCAGCTGTCCGCGTTCGGCAAGCTGAAGAGCGCACTGGCCGCATTCCGCGACGCCGTGGAGGTTGCTTCGGGCGCGCAAGGCTTTGGACAACGCCTGGCCAGCTCCGACCGGGAAGACCTGGTCACTGCCACGGCAGCCACCGGCGCACCGATCGGAAGCTTCCCGGTGGAAGTGATCCGGCTGGCCAGCGCCCATCGCCTCGCCTCGGAGGCCTACCAGGACGGCGACGCGGTGGTCGGCAACGGTACGCTGACGTTTACCGTCGGTGAACAATCCATGGATGTGGTACTCGCTCCCGGTAGCGATACCCTGGCCGACCTGCGTAACGGGATCAATCTGGCCGAGGATAATCCGGGCATCACCGCCACCATCGTCAATGCGGTGGACGGCGCACACCTGGTCATCTCATCCAACGCTACCGGCGGCGCAAATGAGATCACGGTGACCCGCAGCGGTGCTAACGGGCCATTGCGCAATTTTGTCAGAGACCTGACTGAACAAAGCGCGGCTGTGGATGCTGAGATGCTGGTCGATGGTTTTACCGTCACCTCGCCCGACAACGAAGTTTCGGGTGCGGTAGAGGGGATCACTTTCAGCCTGCAGAATGCGGCGCCGGGTGAGACAGTCCAGATCCGCCTGAGTGAGGATTTCGACACCGCGAAAGTCTCGGTGGAACAATTCGTCGAGGCCTGGAACACGCTGCAGGATACGTTCCGCGAGTTGACCGCCTATGACGCCACCAGCGGTCTCTCCGGGCAGCTGTTGGGCGATTCGCTGACGCGCAACCTGAGCTCGGCGCTGCGTCGGGAAGCGAGTGTCGTGCTCGGTGCGGGCGATCTGCGCATGCTCGCCGAAATCGGTGTCGAGACCACGGTCGAGGGTGACCTGAAGCTGGATGCGGCCAGGCTCGACGAAGCACTCGCCGCCGAGTTCGATGCAGTCGGTGACCTGTTTGGCGGTGCCGACGGGATCGGCACCCGCATCGATACCCTGCTCAAGCCATATCTGGAGAGCGGCGGACAACTCGCCAGTCGCGAGGAGAGTCTGCGCGAAGAACTCGACACCATCGAGGACCGGCGGGCCGCGCTGGATGCGCGGATGGATTCCGTGCGACGACGCTATGCGCGGCAGTTCTCGGCCATGGACGAGCTGGTGGCCCAGCTCAACAGCACGGGGAATTTCTTACTCCAGCAGCTCGGCTCGCTGGGTGGTTAGGGATGCCGGCGACGGCACAGCACAGGGACGTAGGACATGAATAATCCGGGCACCGGGAACGCGCTGAACGCCTATCGATCCGTCGACGTGTATGGCGGCGTCGAGGCTGCGGACGGACCGCGGCTGATCCAGCTGCTGCTGGTCGGGGCGGTCGCTGCCATCCAGGCGGCCGGGGCCCATCTGGGCCGCGGCGATCTGCCAGCAAAGGCGCGGGAGTTGAGCCGCGCGGTCAACATCGTCGACACCCTGCGTGCCAACCTGGATCACGATCAGGGTGGCGAGATCGCGGCCAACCTCGAGCAGCTCTACGATTATGTTGCGCGCCGGCTGACCCTGGCCAACGCCAGAAATGACGCCGCGATGCTGGAAGAATCCATGGGACTGTTGAGCCAGATCCGTGACGCCTGGTCTGCCATGGACGAGCACACGCCCGTCGCCGTGGCCGCTGCCCGCTGAGGAGATCAGTGATGACGGAACTGCAAAATCTGGTTGAGCTGACGCAGCAGGTCCAGCGCCTGGTCGAGGCCGGTGACTGGAGCGAGGCGGCGCGCCTGGACCGGGATCGCCGCCCGCTGATGGAAGCGTTTATGGCTCGCCATCAGAACGAACACACGCGCGCCGAAGCGGCCGCGACGGTGCGCAAAGTCATCGCCATGGATCGCGAGACACTGCAGGCGATCGGCGAGAGTCGAACGGCCGCATTGACCGATGCGAGCCGGCGTTTTACCGCGGGTCGCGCTATCCGCGCCTATCTTGAGCATCCCGGCGCGCAACCCACGAAGCAAACCGGCGCAGCCGGTCTTCGACCATGAGCGGCATCGCTGACAGCAGCTCCGGTCTGGGTTACTCGGACGAGATCCCGATCGATTTCGAGCCGGCGGATCTGCCGGATGGCGCCGTGCAGGATCGTATCAACGCCGGCATCGTGCGGATCATCCGCGCGCTGACCGCGTTCGAAGATGTGGCGGGCGATCCGGCGGAAGAAGATTCACCGCTGAGTCATCTGATGGTGCGGGTAGAAGGTAAGCTGGATCTGTTGCTCAATCTGGTCGGCGGTCTGGTGCATCGTCATGTCGAGCTGCCGCGCCGCCACAAGGTGCGGGTCTGCGTCGGTGGCCTGGAGTGGTGTGACGCGCCCGACGGCGTCGCTGAAGGAGCAACCGGCGTCATCGTTATCTACCCACAGCCCGCGATCCCGATCTCGCTGCGGATACCCGGGACGGTCACCGCCGCCGGCACGGAAGGTGGCCAGCGCTTGCTCCTGCTCGAGTATTTCGGCCTGTCGTCGGAAGCGCGGGATCTGGTATCCAAGTACGTATTCCGACATCACCGGCGCGAAATTGCCCGCATCCGCGACGCACAGTGACAATATTCTGTCGCCCGCCGCGGTAATCGCCGCCGGAAGTTTGGCGACAGCTCTGACACCGAGACCGTCTTGGTTTTGCAAGCCCATGAATTAATTAGGATTCCGGAATCTGGCACGGAATCTGCTTCTCTATTCCCCGGCAACGGACATGCTGACGGACAGGGAAGTCTCCATGGACAGAATCATAGAACTGGAACGTGCGTTTTCGACCTTCTCGGCCGCCTCACGGGACCTTGAAGCCTCCTACGCCGTGCTGGAAAAACGCGTGGCAAAACTGACTGGCGCCCTGGGCGAAGCGAATCGGGAAAGCCGGCGTCAACGTCGCGACAAGGCACGCCTGGCGCGTCGCCTGAGCCTGCTGATGGACGCTTTGCCGGGCGCGGTATTGCTGCTGGACGCGGCGGGCTGCGTGCGCGAAGCCAATCCTGCGGCGATCCAGATCTTCGGCGCAGCGCTGGAAGGTCAGGCCTGGCCCGAGATCAGCGATCGCTGCGTCAAGACCATGAACCGCAGCGGCGAGTTCGTCACCCATGATGGCCGGCGTCTGGCGCTGGCCCGACGCAGCCTGCGGCCGGAATCCGGCCAGATACTCTTGTTTACGGACGTCACCGAAGGCCGCGCGGTGGACGATCTGATGGAACGCCATCAGCGTCTGTCCACCATGGGCGAAATGGCGGCCGCGCTGGCGCACCAGATCCGCACTCCCTTGTCGTCGGCATTGCTCTACGCGTCCAGCGCCTGCGCGCCGCGCCTTAACGAGCAGACGCGACAAACTCTGGCGGAACGCGTCGTGGCGCGACTGCACGATCTGGAACGACTGGTCACCGACATGCTGCACTTTGCCGGCGGCGGCACGCCCACTGAGGACGGTATCCCGACCACAGAGCTGCTCGAGGCGGTCCGTCGGTCGGTTGCGCCCCAGCTCATCGAGGGCCAGCGGCTGCAGATCAAAGTGAGCGACAACATCCCGCAGGTTGCAGGTAATGAACAGGCCCTGGCCGGCGCGCTGAGCAACCTTGTCATCAACGGTCTCGAGGCAGCCGGCGACGATGCGATCGTCAGTCTGCGCGCCCGGGTCCGCGACCCCGGCAGCGTCGATCTGATCGTCGGCGATAACGGTCCCGGTGTCGCGCAGGGTCTGGAAGAGAAAATCTTTGACCCCTTTTTCACTACCCGCGCCAACGGCACCGGTCTGGGTCTCGCGGTAGTGCGCTCGGTGGCCCGCTCCCACCAGGGAGACGCCTGGCTCGAGCGACGCGCCGACGGCCGCTCGGACTTCGTAGTCCGTCTGCCGGCCCTGCCCGTGGCTCACGCCGTCGCTCCGGTGCGCGGCATCCCGGAGGTGGCCGCGTGAGCGAGGCGCCGATCCTGGTGGTTGAAGACGACGAAGCCTTGCGCAACGCGCTGGCGGAAACCCTCGAGTTGGCGGGTCACACCGCCCGGGTCGCCGCCGACGGGAGCGCGGCGATGAAGATTATCGAAGCAGAAGCGATTGCAGCGGTGGTTACGGATTTCCAGATGGCGCCCATGGATGGGCACGCGCTGCTGCAACGGATCCGGGCCCGCCAGCCCGATCTGCCGGTGCTGATGATGACCGCCCACGGCACCATCCAGCGCGCGGTGCGCGCGATGCGAGACGGAGCCAACGATTACCTGGTCAAGCCATTCGAGGTGACCGAGCTGATCGAGCGCCTCGAGCGTCTGACCGCGGTGCCTGCTTGCGCACCGGGGATGGTCGCAGAAGACCCGGTCACCATGGAGGTGCTGGGTCTGGCGTCTCGCGTCGCCAGCAGCGATGCCACCGTGCTTTTGAGTGGGGAGAGCGGTACCGGCAAGGAAGTCTTCGCCCGCTATATCCACGCGCGATCGCGCCGGGCCGAGGGGCCCTTTATCGCCATCAACTGTGCGGCGATCCCGGAGAACATGCTGGAAGCGGTGCTGTTCGGTCATGAGAAGGGCGCGTTTACCGGCGCCCACACCGCCCGCACCGGCAAATTCGAGCAAGCTCAGGGCGGCACTCTGCTGCTCGACGAGGTATCAGAGATGGACCTCGGCTTGCAGGCCAAGCTGTTGCGCGTGTTGCAGGAACGGGAGGTGGAGCGCGTCGGCGGCGCCACCAGCATCGCGCTGGACGTGCGTGTGCTGGCGACCACCAATCGCGATCTCAAACACTGCGTCTCCGCCGGCGACTTCCGCGAAGATCTGTTTTATCGCCTGAGCGTGTTCCCGCTGGAGCTGCCGCCACTGCGTCGGCGGCCCGGCGATATCCAGCCGCTGGCGCGCTACTTCCTGGCGGCAGCCGGCGCCGGGCGTCAGCCGCTGCCGCAATTTTCCATGGAAGCGGCACGCACCCTCGAGGCCTATCACTGGCCCGGCAACGTGCGCGAGCTGGCCAATGTCGTGCAGCGTGCTCTGATTCTGTGCACCGGCGAAACCATACGTCCCGGCGAACTGCGCTTCGAGTCAGTGCCCACCCGTGAGGACGAGGCCGAAGAGGGTAGCGGCCGTCTCCAGGACGGACTACGCAGCCGCGAGGAACGGATGATCGCCCAGGCGCTGGCCCAGGGCGGCAGCCGCAAGCGTGCGGCCGAGCTGCTGGGTATCAGCCCACGCACACTGCGTTACAAGATCGCTCGCCTGCGCGAGCAGGGATGCGGATTGCCCGGCCCAGGCTCACGGGGCTGAGGTCGATGCTCGAACAACGCGCCATGGAAGGGATGAAATCATGAGCAATATGGAAATCAGTCGGGTGCTGGACCAACTCAAGGCCCTGTCACGGGATATCCAGCCTCCGGAGCAGACACCGGCCGCCGGCAAGGTGGACTTCAGCCAGGTGCTGCAGGATTCGATCCGCGGCGTCAGCGACATGCAGCAGGAAAGTTCGGTCATGCGCAGTGGGTTCGAAGCAGGTAGCCCGGACGTCGACCTCACCGAGGTGATGATCGCGACGCAGAAGGCAAGCCTCTCGTTTCAGGCCATGACCGAAGTGCGCAACAAGCTGGTCGAGGCCTACAAGGACATCATGAACATGCCCATCTGAGGCATAGCTGGAGCTAACAAAGCAGATGGAAACACAAAACTCTCACGGCTTGATGACGGCGATCGACCGCGTGCCCGGGATGCGACAATTTCTGTTGCTCATCGGCCTCGCCGCGAGTATCGCCGCCGGTTTGTCGGTAGTGCTGTGGGCACGCGAGCCGGGCTACAAGGTGGTCTACGGTCATCTCGAGGAGCGCGATGCCAGCGCCGTGGTGCAGGCGCTGCAATCCAACGGTATCCCTCACCGCCTGGACAACACCACCGGAGCGGTGATGGTGCCGGGAGAACTGGTCCGGGATGCGCGTATGAAGCTGGCGGCCGAAGGTCTGCCGCGTGGCGCCGGGCTGGGGCTGGAGATGATCGAGGGCGGCGACGGTTTCACCGTCAGTCAGTTTATGGAGAGCGCGCGTTACCAGCACGCACTCGAAGTCGAACTGGCACGGACCATCATGCGGGTGCGCGCCGTCGAGAGCGCCCGGGTCCATCTGGCATTGCCGCGACAGACAGCATTTGTCCGCCAGCGCCAGCAACCCAGCGCTTCGGTTTTGGTCCACCTGTATCCGGGCCGGCGACTGGAGAATTCCCAGGTCGCGGCGGTAGTCAATCTCGTTGCATCCAGCATCCCTGACATGGTGCCGTCGAAGGTGACGGTAGTTGATCAGCTGGGGCAGCTGCTGCGAGCACCGGATGAAGATAGCGAAATGGCGCTGACCGGGCGGCAGTTCGAGCAACAGCGACGCATGGAGCAAGAGCTTGGTCGGCGTGTCGAGAGCATGTTGATGCCGATCCTCGGCGCCGGCAGCGTGCGCGCCACGGTCGCGGCGGAGCTGGATTTCACCGTCAGCGAGGAGACCCGTGAAAGCTTTGACCCGAACACCGCCGTGCTGCGCAGCGAGCAGACCAGCGAAGACACGAAAAGGGCCGAGAATATCGTTGCCGGCATCCCCGGCGCGATCAGCAACCAGCCAGCCCCAGATCCGGCCGAAGAAATCATCGAGGTCCCGCCGCCGCCGGTCAGCGAGGCGCGTAAGTCGACCCGCAACTTCGAGGTCGATCGCACGGTCAGCCATGTGCGTGCCGCGGTGGGCGGCGTCAAACGGTTGTCGGTGGCGGTTCTCGTCGACCATCGCAGCACCCTTGATGACGACGGAGACCTTGTCCGTCAGCCGCTGGAAGACAGCGAGCTGGATGAATTACGCACCCTGGTCAAAGAAGCGGTGGGTTTCGACGAGGCCAGAGGGGACAGCGTCAGCGTAATCAATGCCTCGTTCCAGGCCCTGCCGGAGTCTGAGCCGTTGGCGGAAGCATCGCTGATGGAGCAGGGCTGGATCCGGGATCTGCTACGTCAGCTGGCTGCGGTTGGCGCCTTGCTGGCGCTGGTCTTCGGTGTCGCACGCCCGGTGATGCGCGCCCTTACCACAGCTCAGGCGCGGCCGATGCATGCACTGGCCGGCGACATGGGTGTCGGCGGCAGCGCCGAAGTCATGCGTGCGCCGCAGCAGGCATTGACCTACGAGGAGCGTATCGCATCTGCGCGCAACATCGCGACGCAAAACCCTGACCGGGTAGCTCAGATCGTGCGTGACTGGGTGGCGAGCGATGGCTGAGGACGACAAAGTTTCCGGCACCGAACGTGCCGCCATCCTGCTGATGTCCCTGGGCGAGCAGGAGGCCGCAGCGGTGCTGCAGAAGATGGGCATGCGCGAGGTGCAGAAGCTGAGCCGGGTGATGGCCTCAATGCGACGCGTCAACCGCGTCCATGCAGAGGCGGTGCTGGAGCATTTCACCAGCAACTCGGACACCGAGATCGATCTTGGTGGCGGCAGCCCCGATTACCTGCGCAAGGTGCTGAGCAGTTCGGTCGGGGCCGAGAAGGCGGGCAACATCATCGAGCGCGTGGTCAGTGACAACGAACCCAAGGGTCTCGAGTCGCTGCAGCTGATGGAAGCGCGCGAAGTGACCGAGATGATCCGCAACGAACACCCGCAGATCATTGCCATCGTCATGGCGCGTCTGGAGCAAGAGCAGGCTGCGCAGGTGCTATCGCAGTTGCCGCCCGGTCTCGCGACCGACGTCGTCACCCGCATCGCGCGTCTCCAGGAGGTGCCGCAGTCGGCGCTCGAGGAGCTGGACGAGATCGTCGAGCAACAGTTCTCACGCTCGAGCAATTTCAAGGCCGCCACCATCGGCGGCACACGCACCGCGGCCGAGATCCTCAATCTGGTGGATTCGCGTTTCGAGAACGAGATCATGACCGCGCTGGAGAAGGAAGACTCCGAGCTGAGCCAGGAGATCCAGGACAAGATGTTCGTGTTCGAGAACCTGATGGATGTCGACGATCGCGGTAGCCAGGCGCTGGTCCGTGAGATCACCGGGGACACCCTGGTGATCGCGCTGAAAGGCGCCGATACAGCGATGCGGGACAAGATCTTCCGCAACATGTCCAAGCGTGCATCCGAGATCCTCGAGTCCGACCTGGAGGCCAAGGGCCCGGTGAAACTCAGCGAGGTCGAGGAGGCACAGAAGGAGATCGTCTATACCGCCAGGCGTCTGGCCGACGAGGGCTCGCTGATCCTCGGCAAGGGCGGCGAGGAATATGTCTAGGATTATCCCGCACGCCTCGGCCGGGGACTGTCAGCGCTGGCAGGCGCCCAATGTGGACAACAGTGGCGCGACCGACGACGCCACAGGCAGTAGCGGTCATCTGATGACCCGTGAAGACCTCGAGGCGTTGCAGGCGCGTATCCGGGATGAGAATCATGAACTCGGGCGCGACGAGGGTCTGGCCGCCGGCGCCGCCGAAGTCGGCGAGCGGGTGGCCAGGCTGGACGCAGCATTGACCGCGTTGGCCAAGCCGTTCGAGGAACTGGACCAGGCCGTCGAAGATCAACTGCTGACGCTGGTACGGGCGCTGACCCGTCACCTGGTGCGCCGGGAAATGCGCATGGACCCGACCCAGGTCATCGGCATCGTCCGCGAAGCGATCCGCACGCTGCCCGTGGCCGCGCGGGAAATCCACGTGCATCTGCATCCGGAGGATGCGCAAGTGGTGCGGGAATGCCTCGGCGCAGAGATCGCCGAACGCGCCTGGCGTCTGGAAGACGACCCGGTGATGGAGCGCGGCGGCTGCCGCGTGGTCGGTGGCAATTCGGAGGTCGATGCGCAGCTGGAAAAACGCCTGGGCCGCCTGATCAACGACATGCTGGGCAGCGAGCGCACGGCCGATGAGTGACGCCACGAAGGACTTTGCTTCCGGGCGCCGCTGGGCCGATCGCCTCGACGCGTTGAGTCAACAAGTCAGCGGCAGCGGACTGGTCGCCCAGGGACGCCTGGATCGCATGGTCGGTATGACGCTCGAAGCCGTAGGCTGCGAGGCCGCGGTGGGTGCGCGCTGTCTGATCGACGGCGCCGAAGGCAGCCAGGTTGAGGCCGAGGTGGTCGGGTTTTCCGGCGAACGCCTGTTCCTGATGCCGACCGCCGATGTCACGGGCCTGACGCCAGGCGCGCCGGTGGTTCCGACGCGGAGAGTCTACGAGGCGCGCGTCGGCGAGGCGCTGTTGGGCCGGGTCATCGACGGCGCCGGGCGAGCCCTGGACGGCATGCCCGCGCCGGTCTGCGATCGACGTGTGAGTCTCGCGGGCCGGCCGATAAATCCTCTGAGCCGACAGGCGATCCGCAGACCGCTGGATGTGGGTGTACGTTCGATCAACGCGCTGCTCACCGCCGGTAGCGGTCAGCGCCTGGGCCTGTTTGCCGGCAGTGGCGTCGGCAAGAGCAGCCTCCTGGGCATGATGACCCGGTATACCGAGGCGGATGTGATCGTGGTCGGTCTGATCGGCGAACGCGGCCGCGAGGTGCAGGAATTCGTCCACGACACGCTCGGCCCGGAGAGCCTGCGACGTTCGGTCATCGTCGCCAGTCCGGCGGACTGTTCACCGCTGATGCGTCTGCACGGCGCCTGGCTCGCCACGGCCGTGGCCGAGTATTTCCGCGATCGCGGTTCTCGGGTGCTGCTGTTGATGGACTCGTTGACCCGCTTCGCTCAGGCCCAGCGCGAGATCGCGCTGGCCATCGGCGAGCCGCCTGCGACCAAGGGATATCCACCGTCGGTATTTGCCCGTCTGCCGCAGCTGGTGGAACGTGCCGGCAACAGCGGCGACGGTGCCGGCTCGATCACGGCTTTTTACACGGTACTGGCCGAGGGTGACGATCAAAACGACCCGGTGGCGGACGCGGCCCGGGCGATCCTCGACGGCCATCTGGTGTTGTCGCGGGAGCTGGCAGAGGGTGGTGTCTATCCGGCGATCGATATCGAAGCCTCGGTCAGTCGTGCCATGAACCAGGTGGTCACGCCGGCTCACGCCGAGGCGGCACAACAGCTGCGTCAAATCTATGCGACCTACCGGCAGCACCGTGATCTGATTACGGTCGGCGCCTACAAACGCGGCACCGATCCGGAACTGGACCGGGCGGTGGCCTTGTGGCCGCGGGTCAAGGCGTTCCTGTCCCAGGGCATGCATGAGCCGGTCTCGCTGGCCGAGAGCATCCGCGCCATGGAGGCGCTGGTGGCGTCGCCCTTGCCGGAACAGGAACAGGAGATCATGAAACATGCGGCGGGTTAAGCGCGTAGAAGCGGTGATCGATGTGGTCGGCCGCAGCGAGCGCGAGTTGGCGGGTGAGCTGGCGCAGGCCAGAAAGCAGCTCGAGCTTGAACAATCAAAGCTCGTGCGTCTGCGTGGCTACATGGAAGATTATCGCGCCCGGCAGCTGGCGCGGACCGGCGCCATAAGACCGGCCTTGTTGCGGGAGAACATCGGCTTTCAAAAACGGCTGAGCGAGGCGGTTAACCAGCAGCGCCAGCAGGTGGCGATGGCCCAGACGAGGATCGACGGGTTGGTAGCGAGCTGGAGAGAGACCCGGACCCGGGTCAGCGCGCTTGAGCGTGCCGCGGGACGTCTGCGCGAAGACCTGACGCGGAAAGAAGCCAGGCGTGAGCAGGCGACCACCGATGAGGCAGGCAGCAGAAGCCCCGGCCGAAACCTGCGATAAGACGTTGTTGTGCCTGGCACAGGGTTTGCATCCTTTTTGGTAAGCCATCGAAATCGGCGCCGCACCCGCACTGGCGGGTCTCGAAAAAAAGGACAAACGCATCCATGGAAGGATCTCTGCCCATCATCGGGCTCATGCCGGAAGCCCCGGCAGCACTGACAAAAACGGCCGATCCAGCGTCGGCATCGAATCGGTTTGCGGCCCTGCTCGCTCAGCCTGTCGACGATCCGGCCGGCGTGCCGGGCGGAACCGGATTGCCGCCGAGCGGCCTGCCCTTGCCGCCTGTCCCGGCCGCCCTGAAGCCGGTCGCCGCCCCGGCGAGTGCCGATCTGCCGGCCACCGGGACGCCGCTGACGGCGGTCCTGGATCCGATCGCCGCCCCGGCGAGCACCGATCTGCCGGCCACCGGGACGCCGCTGACGGCGGTCCTGAATCCGGTCGCCGGCCCGGCGAGCACGGATTTTCCGGCCAACGGGACGTCGCTGGTGGCGGATTCGCTGATCTCAGAGCTGCTCAAAGCGCCAGGTAATGCAGGGGTCACAGAAAACACCAACGTGGCTGCGGGCGAGGATCCGCTTTCGACGGCGACGCTTGCGGTCGTTACTACTGAAACAGACGGCGATATGCCGGCCCTGCCACAAGCCGCAACAGACTCGAGCACAGCCATCCCGGGCGGTGAGTCAGACAGCGGCGCGCCGGCGCCGCTGCCATTCGGAGCGATCGCCAGGCCACTGCCGGTCGAGGCCGCGCGCCAGTTTGTCGCGGAACCGGATCTGACGGCCACCCGACCATCCGACGACCCGGGGTCCCTGCGCAGTCAGGAACGCCCGACGCCTTATACCAGTCAGGCTGTGTTGCGCGACCCGCCTGCCGCGACGCCTGCCGCGACGCCTGCACCGGCGACGAACCCGGCAGCGGCCGCCATGGCGACACGTACCGATCTCGCCGGGTCCTCGGCATCCGCGGCGGTCGCCGTGGCCGTGCCGGTCCAGCAGGCCGGGACACAGACAGAATCCGCCGGGGCAGAAACCCTGGATATGCCAGATCTGCCATTCGACTCGATCAGGGTCTCGGTGCGCGACCCCGCTGCCGATCGCCCGATGGCGAATCGGGAACCCGCGTTTCATCTGCCCGGCCCGCGACAGGCCCTTGGTCATCCGCAGTGGGCTCGCGCGCTGGGTGAGCGCCTGGCCGTAGTGGTCAGGGGCGAGCATCAGACCGCGCGCATGAGCCTCAACCCGGCTCACCTCGGGCCGATAGATATCCAGCTGCGGCTGCAGGACGATCAGGCTCAGCTGTGGCTGACCGCACAACATCCCCAGGCCCGGGATGCCCTTGAAGCCGCGATCCCGCGGCTGCGAGAGATGTTTGCCCAGCAGGGTATCGACCTGTCTCAGCAGGGCACCTCGGGGCAGCAGCGGGAGCAGAGCGCTGACGCCAGACCGGAACGGCCCACTGATGCTGCCCGGCCCGGCCCGGATCGGGAAGATGCTGACGCGCCGGCGGTCCTCCGGCCCCGTGGCGGCGGTCTGCTCGACCATTACGCCTGATCGGGGCTCTGGCGCCCGGAAACCGACGGCTCGCCGTCAAATTTTCGACAGAACCCCGGTGTCGTCGCCGTGGACAGACCCCATTTCGTCGGGCGTGCCTCAATAAGCCTTTGATTTTACTTGATTAATTGTTGCACCCCGTAACTGGCACGGGGCTTGCAACATGCTTCCCGGAATCCAACAAAGGAACGGGAACATGTCAGGGATTGACGCAACTGCAACTGGCGAAGAAGCCGAAGTCGCCGCACCGGATGAGCCAAAGCGCAAATCTGCGCCGCCGGCCTTGAAGTGGATCGGGATCGCGATCGGCATGTTTGCGATCGTCACCGTCAGCCAGATCGTGACCGAGATGGTGACCGCGCGGATGGCGCCGGCGGAGACTCACGCCGAGGCCGATGTGGACGTCGAGGCCACCGCCAAGACTCGCAAAGACAGCAAGAAGACGTTGCCGCCGCCGATCTACGTGGCGCTGGAGCCGCCGCTGGTGGTCAGCTTCGAGGGTCCGGGAGCGATGCGCTTTTTGCAGCTCACCGTCGAGGTCATGGCCAGGGACGCGAAGGTCATCGAAGCCGTCGAGCAACACAACCCCGTGATCCGCAACAACCTGCTGATGCTGGTCGGTGGCACCGATATGAAAACGCTCTCCACCCGCGAAGGCAAGGAAGCGCTCCGCGCCTCGGCCCTGGCGGAGGTCCAGGCCGTGGTCGAGAGCCAGACCGGCGAGCCCGGGGTCGAGGACCTCTATTTCACCAGCTTTGTTGTGCAGTGATCGGCGATGGAACGTGACGAGGTCTTGACCAGGGAAGAGTCCGAGGCCCTCCTCGCCGGAGTGCAGGACGGCAGCGTCGCCACGGAAGGTGACGCTGCCGCTGCCCCTGATGAGGTCAGGGACGTGGACATAACTCAATGGGACCGCATCGTGCGCGGCCGCGTCCCGGCCCTCGAGTCGATCAACGAGCGGCTGGCCGGTCTGCTGCGGCTCGGTCTGTTTCAACTGTTCCACCGGCCGGCCGAGGTCGTCGGGCAGCCGGTCCAGATGGTCAAGTGGGGCGAGTACGCGGAATCGCTGCCGATGCCCACCAGTCTCAACCTGATCCTGGCCAACGAACAGGACACTGCCCTCCTGGTCAGCTTCGATGCGGATCTGGTCTTCGAATTCGTCGACGCCTACTTCGGTGGCCGCGGCGGTGGCAAGCGCAAGCCCGACGTCGCGACCTTCACGCCGACGGAACTGCGTCTGACACGCAACGTGGTCGATCGCGTTTTGATCGATCTGAAGGAAGCCTGGGCAGCATTCCTGGACATGGACTTCTCCTGGCTACGTTCCGAATCCAATCCGCAGTTCGCCGCGGTGGCGGCGCCAAGCGATTCGGTTTACCTGAGCCGCTTCGAGATCGAACTGGGTGGTCACGGTGGCGAGTTCCATATCGTCTGGCCGCCGGCTTTGATCGATCCGATCCGTCATTTCGTCAATGTCGGCAGTCCGAGCGAGCGGACACAGGACAAGAATTACTGGGTCAATGCGCTCCGCGAGGATGTGCGTGACGCTGAGGTCACCCTGCGAACGGTGCTGGCAGAAACCGAGATCAGCCTGGGTGAGCTGGTCAATCTGAAGCCTGGTGACGTGATCCCCATCGATCTGCCAGCCACCGTGGCGGTCTATTCCGGCGACAGCGTGGTGCTGGAAGGCAGCTTCGGTCTGTCCAGGGGATTCAACTCGGTAAAAGTCTTGCGGGCCGCGGAACCCGGTCCTGATAACGGGAGTAACAATCATGAGTGAAACAGAGCAGGCCGCCCCGGAGTCGGGCGCGGCTGAAAAAAGTGCTGAGGCGGCCGCTGCCAAAGAGTTCGAAGCGGCCAGTTTTGAAGAGCTGGAGGCGGATGCCCCCACCACCGGTCAGGCACAGCGGCTGGACCTGATCCTGGACGTGCCGGTGAGCCTGTCGCTGGAGGTCGGAAGCACCAGTATGAGCGTGGGCGAATTGCTGCAGCTCAACCAGGGCTCGGTCGTGGAGCTCGATCGCCTCGCCGGCGAACCGCTGGATGTGCTGGTCAACGGCACGCTGGTCGCCCACGGTGAGATCGTCGTCGTCAACGATAAATTCGGCATCCGGCTGACCGACGTCGTCAGCCCAGCCGAGCGTGTGCGCAAGCTGCGGTGATGATGATGAAGACCTTACCGGGGCTCATGGTCGTCTGTCTGGCGTTCGCGTCGCCCGTTGCGCTGGCCGCAGACGCAGTATCGCCGACCAGCGGCCTCGCCGGCGTGGTCTCCGGGCTGTTTGCGGTGCTGATCCTGATCCTGTTGCTGGCCTGGGGCTTGAAACGCTTCCAGATCGGCGCCAGCGCCGGTGCTATCCATGTCGTCGCCGCGGCCTCGCTCGGTGCGCGGGAGCGGATCCTGCTGGTGCAGGTGGGCGACACCCAGCTACTGGTCGGTGTCGGTAGCGGCGGCATGCGTACGCTGCATGTACTCGGCCAGCCCTTGCCAATGGCTGCAGGGGCGCAGAGTGACAGCCCGTTCGCGCAACGTCTCCGCGACATGGTCGGAGGACGATCACAGTGACGCGGATCTGGCTACTGATCGTGTTATTTGCCGCACCGGCGCTCGGCATGGCCGAGACCGGCATCCCCGCTGTGGCGGTCACCGACAGCCCGGATGGCGGGCAGACCTGGAGCGTCAGCGTCCAGGTGCTGTTGTTGATGACGGCGTTGACCATGCTGCCGTCGATGTTGCTGGCGATGACCTCGTTCACCCGCATCATCATCGTGCTGGCGATCTTCCGCCAGGCACTAGGCACGCCGCAGACGCCACCGACTCAGGTGCTGATCGGACTGGCCTTGTTCCTGAGTTTCTTCATCATGCATCCGGTCCTGAGCACCGCATATACCGAGGGCGTCACACCCTACGTCAACGGCGACATGGAGATGATGCAGGCCGCGGGTCAGGCGATGGCACCGTTCCGGGAGTTCATGCTCGGCCAGACCCGGGAAGACGATCTGTCGATGTTCGCCGGCCTGGCCGGCGATGACGGTTATGCATCCGAGCAGGACGTGCCGCTGGCGGTGCTGATCCCGAGTTTTATCACCAGCGAATTGAAGACCGCGTTCCAGATCGGTTTCCTGATCTTTATCCCGTTCCTGATCATCGATCTGGTGGTGGCCAGCGTGTTGATGTCCATGGGCATGATGATGTTATCGCCCATGCTGATTTCGCTGCCGTTCAAGATCATGTTGTTTGTGCTGGTCGACGGCTGGGGCCTGCTGGTCGGCACCCTGGCTTCGAGCTTCCTGTCGAGCTGAGGAGGATGCCGTCATGACGCCGGAAATGGTCATCACCATCGCTCGCGAGGCGATGACGGTCACCGCCTTGCTCGCGGCGCCGCTGCTGTTGAGCGCGCTGGCCGCCGGTCTGATTATCGGCATGTTCCAGGCTGCCACCCAAATCAACGAGATGACCCTGAGCTTTATCCCCAAGCTCCTGGTGATGGCGCTGGTGGCCGCGCTGGCGGCGCCGTGGATGCTGAAGCTCATCACCGGCTACACGATGACATTGTTCGCAAACATACCGGGGCTGATCGGCTGACGGCCGCAGTCGGACAGGGACGTCCCATGGTCATCACCGCACAGCAGATCGTCGAAACCGTCGGCGCGGGCCTGTGGCCTTTCGCCCGGGTGACCGGTCTGTGCATGGTCGCACCGGTGCTCGGCGGGCGCCTGGTGCCGATCCGCATGCGGGTGCTGCTGGCGGCGGTACTGACGCTGATTGTGGTGCCGCTGAGCGACCAGCCCGCGCCGGAGGTCATCGGCCTCGGTGCCGTGCTGATCGCCGCCCGGGAAATGGCTATCGGCGTGGCGATGGGATTCACGGTGCAGATGATCTTCGACGCTATGGTGATCGGCGGGCAGAGCATCTCCATGAGCATGGGGCTGGGCTTCGCCACCATGGTCGATCCGCAGCGCGGCAGCGTCCCGGTACTCAGCCAGTTCTATGTGGTCATCAGCACCCTGTTGTTTCTCGCCGTCAACGCCCACCTGGCCTTGATCGGCATCCTGGTGCAGAGCTTTGCCTTGATGCCGCCCGGGACCAGCGCGCTCGGTGCCACGGATGCCTGGGCGCTGGTCGGTTTCGGTTCGAGGATGTTTGCGGCCGCTATGCAGATGGCGCTGCCGGCACTGGCCTCACTGCTGATGGTCAACCTCGCTTTCGGTGTGATGAGTCGCGCGGCGCCGAATCTGAATCTGTTCGCGGTGGGCTTCCCGGTCACCATGATCCTCGGTTTCGTGATCCTCGCCGCGGGCGTCGGCAATGTCGCTCCCGCGCTGCAGGCGGTGATGGAAGACGCTTTCCGCCTGGTCGCCGGCCTGGCCACGGGAGACTGACCATGGCCGATGACCAGAGCTATCAGGAGAAGACTGAACAAGCGACGCCGAAGCGTCTGCGTGACGCCCGCGAAAAAGGCCAGGTCGCGCGTTCCCGCGAACTCAGCGCGGCTTTGGTGATGACCACCGGCGCCGCGATGATGGTGCTCGCACACGGACCGATGACGGCGGGCATGTTGCATCTGTTTCGTAGCGGCTTGAGTTCACCTGGACACCTTCCGCGGGACCCGGGCCTGCTGCCCGCGGCGCTTGCCGAAGCGATCGGTTCCGCGCTGGTCGTGATCGGACCGTTCCTGCTCGTACTGCTGGCGACAGCGGTGCTGGCGCCGACCCTGACCGGCGGCTGGTCATTCAGCCTGAAGTCGCTGGCCCCAAAGCTGGAGAAACTGAATCCGGGGAAGGGCCTGAAACGGGTCTTCGGTCCGAAAGGCCTGATCGAACTGGTCAAGGCCTTCGCCAAAGCGGCCCTGGTCACGGGTCTGGCCGTGACGTTGTTGTGGCACTGGTCGCCGCGACTGCTGGCTCTGGGCGCGGCACCGGTGGGCGAGGCTATCGGTGCTGCGGCAAGCATGGCCGCTCTGGCGCTGTTGTTGCTGAGTCTCTCGTTGATCCTGATCGCCGCTATCGACGTGCCGTTCCAGCTCTGGCAACACGCCAAGCAGCTGCGCATGACCCGTCAGGAAGTGCGCGACGAAATGAAGGAGACCGACGGCAAGCCGGAGGTCAAGAGCCGGATACGCAGCCTGCAGCAGGAGTTCGCGCGTCGCCGCATGCTGCAGGACGTACCCACCGCCGATGTGGTGATTACCAACCCGACGCACTTTGCGGTGGCGCTCAAATATGACGAAGCGAAGATGCGCGCACCCATGGTTGTGGCCAAGGGCGCCGATCTGGTCGCACTACGTATCCGCGAGCTGGCCAGCGAAAACCGGGTTGCGTTGTTTGAGGCGCCGCCGCTGGCGCGGGCGCTCTATGGCAGCACCGATATCGGCCATGAGATCCCGGCACGGCTGTATGTGGCCGTGGCGCAGATCCTGACCTGGATCTACCGGGTCCGGCAGGCGCGTGTGAGCGGCGAACTCCCGCCGTCGCCCCCGAATGTAGAAATCGACGACGAAGAGGTTGAAGGACGATGACTGCTGCACAGCTCTCCATCACCGCGGGCAGGATCGGCCGTTACGGCCTGGGCGCTCCGGCGCTGGTCCTGACACTGATCGCGATGATGATCGTGCCCATGCATCCGGTGCTGCTGGACACGTTCTTCACCTTCAATATTTCGCTTTCTCTGGTGGTGATCCTGGCCACCATCTACATCATGCGGCCACTGGACTTCGGCGTGTTTCCGACCGTGTTGCTGGCCGCCACCCTGCTGCGTCTGGCGCTCAACGTCGCTTCGACCCGGATCGTGCTGCTGGATGGTCATACCGGCAGCGACGCGGCAGGCCGCGTGATCCAGGCTTTTGGCGAGTTCGTCATCGGCGGCAATTACGCGGTCGGTATCGTGGTGTTTGCGATCCTGGTGATCATCAATTTCGTGGTTGTCACCAAAGGCGCGGGTCGCGTGTCCGAGGTGGCGGCACGCTTCACCCTCGACGCCATGCCCGGGAAACAGATGGCTATCGATGCCGACCTGAATGCCGGCATCCTGACCCAGGAAGAGGCCGCCGAGCGACGCGAGGAGGTGCGGGCCGAGGCTGACTTTTACGGCTCCATGGACGGTGCCAGCAAGTTTGTCCGTGGCGACGCGATCGCCGGCATCCTGATCCTGTTTATCAACATTATCGGCGGTCTGGCGGTTGGCGTGGGGCAGCACGACATGGACTTCGGCGAGGCCGCCCGCACCTACACGCTGCTCACGATCGGTGACGGGCTGGTGGCGCAGATCCCGTCGCTGCTGCTGTCCACTGCGGTGGCCATCATCGTCACCCGGATGTCGCGCTCGCAGAACATGGGTGACCAGATCGTCAGCCAGCTATTCGGCGATCCCAGGGTGCTGACAGTGGCGGCCGGCGTATTGTGCCTGCTGGGGCTGATCCCCGGCATGCCCAACCTGGCGTTTCTCGCGCTTGCCGCCGTGTGTGGTACCGGCGCCTGGATGGCGCACCGCAAGCGTACCGCAGTACCGGTCGAGTCCGCGCCGGAAACACCGGCGCAGCAGCCGGAGGCCCCGGAACTCAGCTGGGATGACGTGACCGAAGCAGATCCCATCGGGCTTGAGGTCGGCTATCGACTGATCCCGCTGGTCGACCGCGCCCAGGGCGGTGAGCTCACCGCCCGTATCAAGGGCGTGCGCAAGAAACTCTCAGAGGAGCTGGGATTTCTCGTTCCGCCGGTGCATATCCGCGACAACCTGGATCTTGCCCCCAGCGCTTACCGGCTCACGATCCTCGGCGCTATCGTCGCCGAGGCAGAGATCCAGCCGGAGCGGCTGCTGGCGATCGATCCGGGTCAGGCGACCGGTGGCGTCGAGGGCGTGCCCACCAAGGATCCGGCCTTCGGTCTGGACGCGTTATGGATCGACCCGTCGCGTCGTGATCACGCGCAGTCCCACGGTTATACCGTGGTCGATCCGGCAACCGTCGTGGCCACGCATCTCAACCAGGTAGTGGGCGAAAATGCCCACGAGCTGCTCGGTCACGAGGAAGCGCAGCAGCTGCTGGATCGTCTGTCCCGGACGGCGCCGCGGCTGGTGGATGATCTGGTGCCGAAGCTCATCCCGATGAGTCTGCTGGTGCGCGTATTGCAGGACCTGCTGCGCGAGCATATCCCGATCCACAACATCCGCCGTATCTGCGAGACCCTCGCCGAGCACGGCGCTCGCATCCAGGACCCCCAGACGCTGGTGGCCGCGACCCGGGTCGCGCTGGGCAGGACCATTATCCAGCGCATCGGCGGGCCCAGCGGTGAACTGCCGGTGATCACCCTCGAACCGGCGCTGGAACGATTATTGCAGGACTCTCTGCAGGAGGACGGCGACGGTGGCGGTGGCATCGAGCCGGGACTAGCAGAAACAGTGCATTCCCGACTTTTGGAGACCACGCAGCGTCAAGAAATTGCCGGTGAGCCGGCGGTTCTGCTCGTTTCTCCGACGCTACGGCCCTGGTTGTCGCGCTTTTTGCGGCACGGCATACCCGGACTCAGCGTGCTGGCATACAACGAAGTGCCGGAAAACCGGAATTTGAGGATGGTGGCGGCGGTCGGAGGCTGACCCCGCCCGGACACAAGGCAAGGAAGCAGACAGCATGAAAATCAGGCGATTCAGCGCAGCAGACATGCGCCAGGCGATCCGCCGGGTGCGGGACGAACTGGGACCCGACGCGGTGATCCTGTCCTCCCATAACGTGGATGACGGTGTCGAGATCGTGGCCGCCATCGACTATCAGGAGACGGATACGCCAGTCCAGATTCCGGCCGCACCGCCGGCCCCTGTGGCGCCATCAGGCGAGATCCGCCGGGAGATGCAGGCGATGCGGCATCTGCTCGAGTCGCATCTTTCGCGCTTGTCCTGGAACGAGCAGGCCAGGCGCACGCCGATCCAGGCCCAGGCGATGCGCAATCTCTCCAGCCTGGGTCTCAGCAGCGATCTGGTCGAGGAAATACTCGGTGACTGCGCGGCGTTGGAATCCTATGACGACGCCTGGCGGGTTCCGCTCGCGGCGCTGGTGGAGCGGATCCCGGTCTGCGACGCTGATCTGGCCGAGGAAGGTGGCATCCTCGCCGTGGTGGGTCCGACCGGGGTCGGCAAAACCACTGCCATCGCGAAGCTCGCTGCTCGCCATACCCTGCGCCATGGGGCCGGGCAGGTGGCATTGGTGGCAGCGGATGATTACCGGGTCGGCGCCCGGGCCCAGCTGACCGCATTTGGCGAAATCATCGGCGCGCCGGTCTACGTGGCGGCCGATGGAGCCGAGCTCAAGGGTGTACTCGACAGCCTGCGTGGCGTCCCTCTTGTGCTGGTCGACACCACCGGACTGGGTCACCGGGACGTACGTATCTCGGCACAACTCGGAGCGCTTGCCGGGCTGGATTTTCCGATACAACACCTGCTCGCGCTGCCGGCCAATGCGCAGCTTGAAACGATTCAAGAGACGGTGGAAGCATTCGCTCCCATGGGGCTGGCCGGGTGCGTGCTAACCAAGATCGACGATGCGGTCGTGCTCGGCGGTGCCCTGACCGCGGTCATACGCAGTGGCCTGCCCCTGGCCTATCTGTGTAATGGACAACGCGTTCCTGAGGACATCGCTCACGCTGCGCCCCGGCGCGAGTGGTTGCTCAAGGCCGCGGCCGAGCGGATACAGAGCGGCCGTTACAACGTGGGCGAGGACTACATGGCCCGGCACTTCGCCAAGGAGAGCCTCCATGAGTTCGCTTGAACAGACGCCGGGACTGGCCCTCGGGCAGGCTGGCGGCGCGCGCCGCAATGACGCGAACCGGCCGGTCAAAGTCATCGCCGTGACCGGCGGCAAGGGCGGTGTCGGCAAGAGTAACGTGGCCGCAAATCTGGCGCTGGCCTTATCCACCCGGGAGCGCCGGGTGATGCTGATGGACGCGGACATGGGGCTGGCCAACCTCGACGTGCTGCTGGGTCTGCAGCCCACCTACAACCTGCATGACGTCTTGGAAGGGACTGTGCATCTGGAGGATGTGCTGCTGCGCGGGCCCGGTGATGTGACGGTGATACCGGCGGCGTCCGGTATCGCTTCGATGGCACGCCTCGATGACGCACAGACGGTCGGGCTGATCAGCGCCTTTAGTCAGATCACTCAGGATCTCGATGTGCTGGTCATCGACACCGCGGCTGGTATCGCGCCTTCGGTACTGCGCCTGAATCAGGCCGCCAGTGAGGTGCTGGTGGTGGTCTGCGACGAGCCAACGTCGATGACCGATGCCTATGCTCTGATGAAGGTCCTGAGTCGGGACTTCGGCGTGCGGCGTTTCCGCATCGTCGCCAACATGACACGCTCACCCGGCCAGGGTCGCGTGTTGTTCGAGAAGATCGCCCGGGTGACGGAGCGCTTCCTGGACGTATCCCTGGATCACGCGGGGACCATCCCCTGGGACGAGTACCTGGCCCGGGCGGTGCAACAGCAGATGCCCGTGGTTGGCGCCTTCCCCGGCAGCTGGTCGTCCCTGGCATTCAAGAAACTGGCCGAACGGGCCGATAAATGGGTTGTCCCGGCCGAGGCGAGCGGCAGCATCCAGTTCTTTATGGAGCGGATGTTCGGCGCGGCAACGGACGGGGGAGCGCAGCAATGACGCGCCGGTCCGGTTATGCAGACATTCAGGGCCAGTCGGCGGATGCCCTGGTCGAGGAGCATGCGGACCTGGTCAAGCGCATCGCCGCGCACCTGATGGGCAGGTTGCCGTCGACGGTGGAGATGGACGATCTGGTGCAGGTGGGGCTGATGGCGCTGTTGGCGGCGGCGCGCCAGTACTCACCGGACAAGGGCGCCAACTTCGCCACCTATGCCGGCATCCGTGTCCGTGGAGCGATGCTCGACGAGGTGCGCTCGATGGAATGGACGCCGCGCTCGGTACACCGCAACCAGCGACGGCTTACCCAGGCCATGCGCGAGGTCGAGAACAGCAAGGGCAGCGAAGCGCAGGCGGAGGAGATTGCGGCGGCGATGGATGTGTCGGTGGACCAGTACCACAAGATGGTGGCGGACTCGGCCACCGGCAAGATGTTCAGCCTCGATCAGATGAGCGAGGCCGGCGATCCGCGCGCGGAGATCGAGGGTGGTCTCGGCGAGGACCCGGTGGAGGCGCTGGAGGACGATGAGATGCGTCAGGCGCTGGCCGAACAGATCAGCCAGCTGCCGGAACGGGAAGCGATGGTGATGGCTCTGTACTACGACGAGGAATTGAACCTCAAGGAAATCGGAAAAGTGCTGGGCGTCAGTGAATCCCGGGTCTGCCAGATACACGGGCAGGCTCTGATCCGGCTGCGCGCCAGGCTGCAGGAATGGCGAGAAAAAACGGTGGCGGCCTGAGGCCGCTCCGCACTGAGGGAACGCATGGAAAGCCAGAAGGACATGGCAAGAGGGCGGGACGATGGACCCGCTTAGCGCGGCGGGCCTGGTGCTCGCGCTGGTCGCTGTTGTCGGCGGCAGCATCCTTAAGGGTAGCGGTCTCGCTGCCCTGTGGAACGGTGCTGCCTTCCTTATCGTGGTCGTCGGCACCTTTGCTTCCAGCCTGATCCAGACGCCGCGTCCGACATTCGTGCGCGCGATGAAAATCTTCTCCTGGGTGTTCAAGCCGCCGGCCACGGATCTCAAGGGTCTGATCGAGCGGGTGGTGGAGTGGAGCAATCTGGCCCGCAAGCAGGGCCTGTTGGCGCTGGAGCCGGCGCTGGAATC
>CAMYOC010000028.1:0-138160 GCA_947259915.1 uncultured Gammaproteobacteria bacterium | reverse complement strand
GATCCGCAAGATCATGGAGGTCGAGCTGGAGGCGCGGGAGATGGCAGACACACAAAGCGCCAAGGTGTTCGAGGGTCTCGGCATCTACGCGCCCACCCTCGGCATCATCGGCGCGGTCATGGGTCTGATGGCGGTGATGAAAAATCTGGCCGACCCCAGCAAGCTCGGTTCCGGTATCGCCGCCGCGTTCGTGGCGACCATCTACGGTATCGGTCTCGCCAACCTGCTGTTCCTGCCCGCCGCCAACAAGCTCAAGGAAGTGGTGAAGTCACAGACCCAGGTGAAAGAGATCCTGCTCGAGGGCGTGATCGCCATCGCCGAGGGCGAGAACCCGCGCAACATAGAGGTCAAGCTCCAGGGCTACCTGAGCTGAGGACAGGATTATGGCGCGCAAACACCGTCACGAGGAGCATGCCAACCACGAAGCGTGGGCCATCCCCTATGGTGACCTGGTGACCCTGCTGCTGGCCTTCTTCGTGGTCATGTATTCCATGTCCTCGATCAACGAGGGCAAGTACCGCGTGCTCTCCGATTCTCTGCGCGCGGCGTTCAGTGGCGCGCCGCGCTCGATAGAGCCGATCCAGATCGGTGACAAGACCGCCAAAAGCCTGCGTGAGTCGTCCAATACGGCGCTGACGCCCGGGGCGCTGATGACGCTGCCGAGCAGGCCGGGAGATGACGTCCGCAAGGGCCCGCTGAGCGGCCGCGCCGTCGGCGAGGACTTTCCGGCGGGTCTCAGTGAGGAGGGGATCAACGCGGCCCTGCGCGAGATGGCCGATGCGGTCGAACAGGCGATGCGTCCGTTGATCAACGACGCGCTGATACGGGTCCAGCGCAGACGCTCATGGATCGAGGTGGAGATCAACACCGACATCCTGTTCCCCAGCGGCAGTGCGACCATTGCGCCGGCGGCGGTGCCGGTGCTGGAACAGATCGCGGACATTCTCGAACCCTTCCCGAACCCGATCCGGGTCGAGGGCCATACCGACACCCAGCCGATCAGCACGACCGAGTTCCCGTCCAACTGGGAGCTCTCGGCAGCGCGCGCGGCAAGCGTGGTGCATCTCTACACCCGGCGCGGCGTCGATCCGACCCGGATGGTGGTCACCGGCCTCGGTGAGTACCGACCGGCCGCCGATAACCTGACCGAGTCCGGCCGCGGGCGTAATCGCCGCGTCGTGCTGATCATCCTTGCCGGTCTCGATGCGACACCCGAGTACGAACGCGATGCCCTGCTGGGCTTGCCCCTCGGTGACGGTTCAGAGACCCCACATAGCGAACCACAATCGGTCACCGCTACAGCCGGCGTGGAGGGCGGGTCATGAGAGAGCTGCCCCCGGTCGGCGCCACTTTTCCAGCCAGCCCGGTACGCAAGCCGGAGCCGGAGAAGAAGCGCGAGAGGCACCCGCCGCCGTCGCGGAAACAGAACACACGGCGCGATCCGGGCAATCAGGACGACGCTCCGCGCATTGATGAGTACGCCTAGCAAGGAGGCTTTGGCATGGACAACATGATCACATTGGGATTTATCACTTCGGGACTCGCGGTGCTCGCCTTATGGCGGCTGCTGAGCGCATTCCGTGAGTTGCGTAGCGAGGTACTTGACCAGAGACGCCAGCTGCTGGAGATGGCGGATTTGGCCGCCGCGGCGGCGGCTGCCGCGGAGCAGGCAGCGCAGGTGATGCCGGAGTTCAGGCGTCTCGCCCAGCGTGTCGAACAGACCGAGAGACGGGCGCGCTCGCCGCGCTATGACGAAGCCGACCGCTTGCTGCGCAGCGGCGCCGCAGAGGTTCGGCTTACCTCGGTCTGCGGCTTGTCCCGTGGCGAGGCGGAGCTGATGCGCAGCCTCCGTGCCCGGGATCGTGAGCATCACGAGCCTGTGATGACGAGTTAGACACTGCGGTCGGCGGGCTTGAGCCGCCAGCCAGGAGAAACAAGCGAGAAGGATGTGACTATGAGCATGAACGAAGACCTGCGCCGCAAGATCAAGACGGCCGGCAATCTCCCCAGCCTGCCGGCCGTGGGCGCACAGATAGTGGAACTTGCGCAGGATCCGAATATCGAGATCCGTCGCGTGGCCCATGTTGTGAGTACCGATCCGGCATTGGCGGCCAAGGTGATGCGGATCGCGAATTCCGCGCTGTATGCGCAGCGGCGTCAGAGCACCAATCTGCGCCAGGCGATCATCGTTCTCGGGCTCAACGCAACCCTGACCCTGGCACTCAGCTTCTCGCTGGTGCACACGCTGAAGCAGAACCCACCGGCCGGTCTGGATTTCAAGCGCTTCTGGCGCCGCGCCATCATGGCAGCCACCTGGGGCAAATTGTTGGCCACCGAATGTCGCCGGGGTGACGCCGAGGAAGTGTTCCTGGCCGGGCTGCTCCAGGACATCGGCGTTCTGGGTCTGGAGCAGGTTCAGCAGGGCATCTACGACGGCGTTGAAAAGATACAGGATGATCATGAATCGCTTTGTAATCATGAGATCGAGCGGCTCGGATGCGACCACGCCACTGTCGGCGGCTGGATGCTCCAGGACTGGAATTTCCCGGACTACATCCAGGAGGCGGTTAAGTACAGTCACGATCCGGAGCGTCGTGGTGCGGCGCCCGATCACGTCAGTTTCAATCGTGCTGTAGCGCTGTCAGGTGTCCTCGCCGACGCCTGGATCGAGGGTGCCTCTGCCCACGGTATCCGCCGTATCGGCGGACAGACAAAACAGCTCCTCGGGATCCCGGGCAACCGGCTTGGCGAGCTGTTCGAGATCATCTCCGAACAGCTTCCGGTGACCGAAGACCTGTTCGAGATGCGTCTGTTCGACCCCGGGCAATCGGGACAAATTTTGGAGCGGGCCCGCGAAGTGCTGATGGTGCGCAATCTGCAGGTCATCTCCGAGGTCGCGGAGCTGCGCCACACCGCCGAGACGCTGGAGAACCAGAACCAGGAGCTGCGCGAGGAGGGACGGCGTGATCCGCTGACCGGTCTCTACAACCGCGCCCATCTCGAGGAGGCTCTGGCCAAGGAGTTTATGGATTCCGATACCTACGAGTGGCCGGTCAGCGTGGTCTTCCTGGATGTCGATTACTTCAAACAGGTCAACGACACCCACGGCCACCGCGTCGGTGACCTGATCCTGCGCGAGACCGCGGCCATACTTTGCGCCAGTACCAGGGAATCCGACGTGGTTTCCCGCTTTGGCGGCGACGAATTCGTGGTGCTGCTGCCCGGTACCGATCAGAGTCGCGCGCTGACCGTGTGCGAGCGTATCCGCACGGCGATTGCTGAAAAGGTCCATACGGTCGACGAGGGCACCCTCAGTATCACCCCCTCTATCGGTTTTGCCACCCGGGACTCAGCCTATCCCTACGAGGATGTGGAAAAATTGTTGGAGGCCGCTGATCAGGCCCTTTATCTGGCCAAATCCCGCGGGCGCAACCAGGTCGCCAGCCACGTCGACGCCGGCGAAGAGAAGCGCGCCTGACCCCGGGGTCAGGCCGTGTCACGGATGACTGCGCCTGATCCCGCCGATGGCGGTCACCCGCCCGTGAGCACACGGGTGTGCCTGGTGATGAGCGACCGCGAGGCTGCGATTCAGCTGGCCGAATCGCTGTTACCAGAGGGCATCCATTGCCTTGCCGCCGGGACCGTGACCGAAGCGGCGCGTCAGGGCGCGGCCGCAGGCTATGATCTGATCCTGCTTGACGCCGAAGTCTATGGAGCGGATACCGTTTCTGCGTGCCGGCGACTGTCGGAGACCTGGCCGCGCTGCCCGCTGGTCGTGCTGGCGAACGAATCTCATCCGGCTGACGAATTCGAACAGGCCGGAGCCGCCCGCGTCATCGTGCTTGCCGGTTGGCAACGCGATCAGCTGCAGCGGATGCTGGCCATCCTGCTGGAAAACGTGATCGTCGGCTCCGATCTCGAGGCTTTCCGTGGTGTCTTGCGGTCAGTCCTGGATAACATCGATGACGGCATCGTGTTGACGGATCGTGCCGGACAGCACCTGTTGAGCAATCGCGCGGCCCGCCGTCTGCTGGAGGCGCTGCCGCGGGCAGCTGTCGACAGCGATCAATCAGGCGAGGCCGGCCAGGGACGGAACAGGATCAGGCAGATTGCCCTGACTGATGCGGCCGGCGCCCGTTTTGGCGGCATGCTGCATCTGCGGCCGCTGGAGACCGGCGTGCAGGTGAGCGCGTTCGAGCCGGTGAAAGACCCGCGTACCGGTCTGCTCGGTGCCGAGGCCTTCAGGCAGAGTCTGCGGCGCGTGCTGGCACAGCGTCAGCGCGACGGCGGCCGCTGTGCTGTCCTTTTGCTGGACCTGGATCGCTTCCGCTCGGTGCGCGATACCCTCGGTACTGCGTTTGCAGATCGGATGATCGCCAGCATGGCCGGCGCCTTGTCCCTTGGCATGCGCCGGGGTGATCTGATGGCACGCATGGCGCGTGACGAGTTCGCGGTCCTGATCGATGATCTCGCGGAAGAGACCGAGCTGGTACACGTGGCGCGCAAACTATTGCGGCTGGTGCGCAGATCGGCCCGGGACGAGTCGCGCTGGCCGGACCTGACGGCGAGCATAGGTATTGCGGTCTCTCCGGACCAGGGGAAGACAGCAGCGTCACTGCTCGAGGCCGCCGATCACGCTCTGTGTCAGGCCAAGAGCCAGGGCGGCAACGGCTACAGTTTCTGCTCCGACGGTTTCCAGCAGAAGGTGACCCGTTATCTGGATCTGCACCTGGCGTTGCAAGGTGCGCTGGCCCGCGACGAATTCAGCCTCGATTATCAGCCGATCATCGCGCTGGGCCAGCGTCGCGTAAGCGGATTCGAGGCCCTGTTGCGCTGGCGGTCGCCGACCATGGGAGCCGTGCCGCCGACAGAATTCGTGCCGATCCTGGAGCGGACCGGGATGATCCAGTCGGTAGGCGAATGGGTCCTGGAGAAGGCGTGTGGAGAGATCCACGCTCTGCAACAGCGATTCGCGCGCCCTGATCTTTCAGTGTCGGTGAATCTCTCGGTGCGGCAGATCCAGGACGACAGTCTGGTCGGTATCGCCCGACGCGTGTTGGAGAGGGTCGGGCTGGATGGCTCGAGTCTGGTGCTGGAGGTGACCGAGTCTCTGCTGATGACCGAACCCGAGCGGGCGGCCGATACCCTGCGCCGCTTGTCGATGCTCGGCGCGCACATCTCTATCGATGATTTCGGCACCGGCTATTCCTCACTCAGCTATATCAAGACCCTGCCGGTCTCGGGTCTGAAGATCGACCGCGTGTTCCTCAAAGGCGTCCCCGACCAGCCGCGGGATGTGAGCATCGTGCGCGGCACGCTGGCGCTGGCCCACAGGCTCGGCATGCAGGTTACCGCCGAAGGCGTCGAAACCGAGGCGCAGCTGCAGATGCTCGAAGAACTGGGTTGCGACCTGGCACAGGGCTATCTGCTCGGGCGCCCGGGAACGGTCACGGCCGCGGCGCGGCGGCTGGAAACTGATCCGCGCTGATCCGACGGATCAGTTGAGTCCGTATTTCCTCATTTTCTCGACCAGGGTCGTGCGTCGCACGTTGAGACGCCGGGCGGCTTGTGCGATCACGCCCTCGGTCTCGTGTAGCGCCCGCCGGATCAGCGACAGTTCGATATTGGCCAGATATTCCTTGAGCGTCACATCCTCGCCGGGCAGGCCAAAATCCTGCGGCAGCGGACCGGCTTCGCGCGCCTCGTGGATCTGCTGTCTGTCCGATTCCCGCACCGGCGCGTCAGCCGTGTAGCGGGCCGGCAGATCGCTGATATCCACGTCGCTGCCGGGATAGAGCACGCACAGACGCTCGAGCAAGTTCGACAGCTCGCGGATATTCCCCGGCCAGCTGTGGTGGCGCAGGATGCGAAACGCTGCCGGAGTTACGGTGACCGGATCCAGACCAGAATCGGCGCACCGACGGATGATGTTGCCGGTGAGTAATTCGAGGTCTTCGACGCGCTCGCGCAGCGGCGGCATCTCTATCGGAAACACATTGAGCCGATAATAAAGATCGGCGCGGAAACGACCTTCCTCGATCGCTTCCTCCAGGTCACGGTGGGTCGCGGCAACGATACGCACGTCACACTGGCGGCTATGATTACTCCCTACCCGTTCAAAGGTGCGCTCCTGCAGCACACGCAGCAGCTTGACCTGCATCGGCAGACTCATATCGCCGATCTCGTCGAGAAACAGCGTGCCGCCCTCGGCCACTTCAAAGCGTCCGGCCCGGGCCGCAATGGCGCCGGTAAATGAGCCCTTCTCATGCCCGAACAGCTCGCTTTCCAGCAGATCGGGCGGGATCGCGCCACAGTTCACCGGTACGAACGGTTTGTCTCGCCGCGGCGAGAGATCATGGATATAGCGGGCCGCCCATTCCTTGCCGGTGCCGGATTCGCCGGTGACCAGGACGTTGGTCGTAAATGCCGCCACCTGCTCGATCAGGCGTCGGATACCGACCATGCGAGGTGTATTGCCTGTGGGGGTATGGTCTGATGCCGGCGTGTCCGCCGGGGCCTTGGTCGTCTGGGGCGCCGCGGCAGCTTCCTTTGCCGTTTGACACTCCGTTGCCGTCATTGTCAGATCGTGGCCTTTACCGACCGGTTCTTCCCTGAGATCTTTCGTCACTGAGAGACTCCTTCCTCAGTCAGCTTCCCTGTTTTGTCGAAGCCTCTAACCGGCTCCAACCCGTACAACTCCTTTTAGTGATTACCGGCGTCAACGTTCCGTCTATCCTGGTTAAAACGCACGCCTCACTGATGACTTAATCAAAGACTGGCTCAATTTACCTCATATGTCAAAAACCCGTCGTAAATAGTTTGAACTAGTTCAAGTTTTTTGCATAAAAAGGACTGAAATCGACTGCCAGAACGGCGTCAAATTGCTGACCTGTCAGGGCCGCGAGCCTCGAGGCTGATCGCCACAAGAAATGCGGCCGCTGGCGGGGCCGACAAAAACCCGACAGCCATGCCGTCCAATAGACGTATTCGGAGTGAATGAGTATGATTGCGCCCCGTTTCCGGGTACGCGCCCGTAGCTCAGCTGGATAGAGTACTGCCCTCCGAAGGCAGGGGTCACAGGTTCGAATCCTGTCGGGCGCGCCAAATAAAATAAGGTCCCATCGGGGCCTTATTTTATTTGGAGGGTCCAGCCCGGGAGACGGGCCTCCGTTCGACAAAACGCGTCAGCGTTTTGGGCGGCGCAGCGCAGCGGAGCCGGGCCGCAGGCCCGAGGGTCGGCCTGAGCCGATCCGAGTCCATCCTGTCGCCTCACGCGTCGTCGCCCACCCCCTCAGCCAAGTCCCATCGGGGCCTTATTTTATTTGGAGGGTCCAGCCTGGGAGACGGGCCTCCGTTCGACAAAACGCGTCAGCGTTTTGGGCGGCGTAGCACAGCGGAGCCGGGCCGCAGGCCCGAGGGTCGCCTAAAGGCGAGCCGAGTCCATCCTGTCGCCTCACGCGTCGCAGTCCATCCTGTCGGGCGGGCCAAATGAAACCGGGTCTGTCCCTCCCGTTTATTCGTCCGCGTTGATTCGATTGAAATTTTCTCTCAACGCTTATATGCGGCTTAGGATGAATAAACCGGAGAGCGGTCTTCCAGAACCGGGAGCAGTCCACTGATTGTCAGTGTTCAACGTCTTGTTCCGGGAAACCCCATCTTGCGAGTGTCCAATCGTGCGCGCAGAAAGATATGTTCGGTATAACAATACAAAACCGTCAACAAGCGGCTTCGCTTAACCATCCACTAACTCTGAGGCTTTGCGGCCGTCCTTGCCGCGGGTATTTGTGTAGGGAGCAAATATGGAATTTGAGAGCGTAAATGAAATAGAGCGAGCTACCCGCAAAAGCCGAACAGAGTTGTTCCGGCTGGGCACCGCACTGCTGTTCGTCGTTGGAGTCATGCTGTACTCCGGTATGTCCGTCGGAGAGATTCCCAATGGTTACATGCTGGTTGTGGCTGCAATGATCGGCGGCTATATGGCGATTAACATTGGTGCCAATGATGTCGCCAATAACGTCTGACCGGCTGTTGGCTCGAAGGCGATTACTCTTACCGGTGCGATCATTATCGCCGGGATCTTCGAAGCCTCCGGCGCGTTGATCGCGGGCGGTGACGTTGTGAGTACTATTAAGAAGGGCATCATCGACCCTGCAATGATCAGCAATACAGATGCCTTCGTTTGGGTGATGTTAGCCGCATTGCTGGCTGCTGCAATCTGGCTGAATATCGCGACCGCCATCGGGGCACCCGTATCGACGACCCACTCGATCGTTGGTGGCGTTCTGGGGGCCGGCATCGCCTCCGGCGGCATGGATATCGCGAACTGGGGGAAAGTGGGGCAGATCGCCGCCAGCTGGGTCATCTCGCCCATGATGGGTGGAATTATCGCGGCCGCATTTCTTTATTTCATCAAGCACACGATTACATATCGTGGCAAGAAAATGGCGGAATCCGCCGGGAAATCGGTGCCGATTCTAGTCGGCATTATGGCGTGGGCGTTCTCAACTTACCTGGTTTTAAAGGGGCTGAAAAAAATCTGGCCTACCGATATTCAAACTGCGCTGGCAATTGGTGCAGGAATCGGCGTCTTTGTTTATCTGGTCATTCGGCCGATCATCGGCCAGCGGGTCAAGTTGATCAGCAACGACAAGCAGGGTGTCAACCGGCTGTTCGTTTTGCCGCTGATCTGCGCAGCAGCGTTGCTGAGCTTTGCACATGGTGCCAATGACGTCGCAAATGCAGTTGGGCCACTGGCTGCTATAAACGATGCCATTATCCAGGGGGCGATCAGCAGCAAGGCGACTATCCCGCTCTGGGTGATGATGGTTGGCGCAATCGGAATCGCCGTTGGTCTGGCGCTGTACGGGCCAAAGCTGATTCGTACGGTCGGAACCGAGATCACGGAGCTGGACCAGATGCGCGCATTCTGCGTCGCACTTTCGGCAGCGATTACCGTCATTTTGGCTACCCATCTTGGTTTGCCGGTCAGCTCGACGCACGTTGCCGTTGGTGGAGTTTTCGGTGTGGGCTTCCTGCGAGAGTATCTGAAAACTACGTACACACAAATGGTTGTAGATATTCAGCATCATTACCACGGCGAAGAAGAGCACAAAGTTGAGGAATTCCTGAAAGAATTCAAGATTGCATCGATTGACGAAAAAGCGTCGATGTTGAAAGAACTGAAGGCGAGAACCGGCAAAACACAGCTAACGAAAAAGGAACGCAAACGTTTGCAGGGCGTCTATCGCCACGAACTGGTAAAACGCACACACCTGCGGAGGATTATAGCTGCCTGGTTGGTCACAGTACCTCTGTCGGGACTGATGGCTGCATTCTTGTATTTCACGATTCGTGGCATGATGCTTCCGTAGCCGCAAATTTGGCCACCGTGGCCGCCCCTCTTCGTTAGTGATGTCAGTGAATGTTACGTAGGACTTTCTTACCGGCGATATTCGTACTGCTGGCGTATGGATTCGCCGTTAGCGTTGAATTCAAAACGATCACCGCAGGCGTGGCGATATTCCTTTTCGGGATGCTCTCGCTGGAGGAGGGCTTCAAGACCTTCACTGCCGGAGCACTTGAGAAGATCCTGAGAGCTTCCACCGACAAAATGTGGAAGAGCATGACCTTCGGCGTCCTCTCAACCACAGTCATGCAGTCGAGTTCTCTGGTCTCGGTGATCACGATTTCATTTCTCAGTGCCGGGTTGCTGGGCCTCGCGTCAGGAATCGGCATCGTATTCGGTGCCAATCTGGGTACTACCACCGGTGCCTGGCTTGTTGCCGGTTTTGGCCTGAAGGTGAAGCTGTCCTCTTACGCTATGCCGTTGCTCGTGTTCGGTATCATTCTGGTGTTTCAGCAGGCAAAGAGCCTGAAAGGGCTAGGATACGTACTCGCCGGAGTCGGCTTTCTGTTCCTCGGTATTCATTATATGAAGGAGGGTTTTGATACTTTCGGTCAGGGTATCGATCTCGCCAAATATTCGATGACGGGCTATCCGGGTGTTTTGGTTTTTGCGGGCATCGGAATAGCCGCGACGGTCATCATGCAATCGAGCCACGCGACGTTGGTGCTTATCCTTGCTGCTCTCGCCGCTCAACAAATCAGCTACGAGAATGCGTTGGCATTGGCAATCGGATCCAATGTTGGGACAACCATTACAGCAATTCTCGGGGCTCTCGGCGCCAGCACCAATGGCAAACGATTGGCACTGGCTCACCTGATTTTCAACATTGTTACCGGTGTCATCGCCGTCGCAGGAATCTACCAGCTCATGGAAGTGGTTGGTTGGATCAGCGACCGCTTGGGCATTGGTGCTCAGAACTACACATTGCAGCTCGCGGTGTTTCATACCCTGTTCAATCTCCTGGGGATCATTGTGATGCTGCCTCTCTTGAGGCGACTGGTGACATTCCTCGAAAAGGTAATCGTCACAGATGAAGTTGAGATTGAACGACCGCTGTATCTTAGCGGTGCGTCAGGGGATATCCGTGATGCCGCAGTTGAAGCTGCGAAGAAGGAGAGCATTCGACTCTATGACCTGGCGGCAGGGGTCATCACGGATGGCCTGAGCATCCGGCGGGACGTGCTTGCGTCTGATGAGAAAATAAAGCGGGTGGTGAAAAAGTCGACCGACATTATCGATGAAAACATCGATGAGCTTTATGAGAAGAAACTGAAAGCCCTGTATGGCGCCATTGTCGAGTATGTCATTGCCAGCCGGGGCGGCTATGCCAAAGGCAGAATGAAAGAAGAACTAAATACCATTCGGCAAGCCGGACAGCATGTGATTGAGGCCGTGAAAGGTGTCAAGCATCTGAAGAAGAATCTCATAAAAGTGATGAGGTCCGACAATCAGTTCGCCAAGAAGGAATACAATCGTCTGCGGCGGCAGATCATCACGGTACTCAGGGATATTGAGGAGGCTCGAAATGCTCAAGGGCTGTCAAGGTCTGTGCTGCCGCTCGATCAGGTCAAACTTCAGATCGAAGAGAAAACCAGGGAATTCAGTCGCGGCCTCGACAAGTTGATCAGAAAGGAACACATAGATGTGCAGATCGCCACATCATTAATGAATGATATCTCCTATTGCCGGGAAATCTGCTGGGATCTGGTCGAGGCCGGGTCAGTGCTGTTTTCGGCCTATGATCTGGGGGAAGAAACTGCGCTCAGAAGCGTCGCTCTTGGTGAGGATGACATCATCGAGATAATGGAAGACTCGAACACAGAGGCAGCACAGTGAAATACCAGAAATTGCTAAATAAGCTGAAGGACATTCTCAGCGCCCAGCGGCAAGCGCAATTGGAAAAATATTCTTCCCTGAAGAAAGTACTCAAGGCACTTCGGGCTGAGAAAAAGAAGATGGAAAAGGAAATGGCCGGGGACATTGACGACGAAACCAGGCACGAAATCACCTCGAAGCTCAAAGTCATTTCCAAGCAACGAAAAAAAGGGCTTGAGGTTTTGCAGGAATTAAAAAAAGAGCGGGACGCCAAGCACTAGTAACCTCTGGGGTGCGAATTGCTTATGCAGACCGTCTATTCATCTGCGTTGATTTCATCGGATTTATTCCTGAAGCCGGATAACGTCAGGATTGAATGGCTTGCCCTTGACGATCAAACCACGCCGGAATATCCGGTTGCGATGATTGGACTCGCCGCGGCAGACTCGACCCACACTAACCACGATAATCAGAAATGCGAACGGTGCACGGGCCAGCCGCATCAAGGCTGACCTAGGATCCTGGCATGTATCCAGATGTCTCCAGAACAGCAGCACTCTTGTCCGTGCTGTGTTGCCTTTCTGGCTGCGGTGGCAGCTCCGGTGGCAATGCGGCGCCAACTGTCGTTTCCCCACCAGTCGTTGCGCCACCACCGCCCGGCCCTGTCACATTCCACTGCAGCAAAGACGCTTCCTGCCCGGAGGTGTTGATCACTGGTGATCCGCATTCCGAAGTTAACAACGCGCCGGATCCGTTCCGTGGCTACGGTGATCCCAGTCTCGAATATGACGCCGCTGACGGCACGCTATGGTTGGCCTATAGCTGGCTCAATACACAGGTCAGCGACCCGGGGCCGCCAGCTGTTTTTGATCTTGGCGTCCGAACCCGGCTCGCCCGCAGTGATGACCATGGTGCGTCCTTCACGTTCGTGCGCACGGTCAATGATATGCAGATGGAGGCACATCCCGATACCGGTGTTATGGGATGGAGCACGCATGAAGTATCAACTCTGGTGAAAGAGCCGACCGGGTCGTGGCAGATCATGTGGCTGAAATACTTCAACCCGTTTGGAACGGTTCCCGGTGTCGATGAACGCCAGGAGTTTCTCTACTGGCGCACGACAGCAGCGACACCGGATCTTCTTGGAGACAACAGCGCCGTTTGGGGCACTTTCGCGGCGACGTCTCCGTCCTGGGGCGCACCATTTGATTTCAATACGATCCCGGAACTCGCCGACTGCGTTCTGCAAACAGAGCCGGCCTTGTTCGCTTTCAATGGCGAGACTTACCTCGCAACGTCTTGCCTGGTTGCGGATGGGACTGGGCGGCGAACCGATCTTGAGCGGATCGAGTTATTGCAACAGACACCGGCTGGTTATAGCTATGTCGGCACCATACTTGATGGTCAGGACGCGGCGGATCTCGGCGTGGACACCATCGAACAAGCGGATATATCGGTCGCGCGGGACGGCAGCATCCTGTTAGTAGTCACGCCGATCATTCTGGGGGCGGATCCTGCGCACCAGGGTTGCATGGTCTTCTCGTTTGACGATTTTGCAACTGCCTCATTAGCGCGAGACACCAATGGCGTTGCAGTGCCTCGCGCCATTATTACCGCAGACGGTAACAGCCTGGGGCCAGGCCTCTGCACGTACGATGCGAACAGTGAAACCGGGGTGCTATTGGTAATTACGACGGTAACCGGTGGCGGTGCGACGACTGATATCGAGTTTTCGCTGCACGCGACCGGAATCCATCCCTGATCCGGCATTGGTGGCTAAAAGGTGTCAGGCGCCTTTGTTGCTGCACCATCGCTTGCGCCAGATCATGGTCCTGTACCGTCCAGGCTCACACGCATCTGACGCGGAGCCTTGTCAGGCGTCGTCGCGAATCGCCTGAGATGACGGCCGCCGTGCGAACGCCTGGTAGGCGACAAACCCGGTGAGCAAGACAGGCAATAGTGACACGCCGCCAAACGAAAGATTCCCCGCAGCCAGTAACAGCCCCGCGGACAGAGCGAATCCTGCAGCACAGACCAATGCACCGTAGGCTCGCGTTCGCCGGATGACCATCAGCACTCCACCAAGAGCCTGAGCCAGGCCGAACGCAATTATTGATGTGTCAGTGAAGCTAAACTGGTGAAGGAACGTTGCCTCCTCAGGCACCAAGGTCACCTTTGCGACACCTGCGGCGATGCTGAGTAGGCCAAGGGCCACTGCGAGTACGGTGATTGCTGTTTTCACGGGGTCTCCTTCCTTATTGCTGTATCGGTTTGCCTGATTCTCGGTTCAGCGGCGGCTGGAAGCGCCACCTCCGTTCGATAGCCCAGCGCTTGCCGGCAACCCTGGCTGTACGAGACGAGCGACGATGGGTTGTCAGAGGGCGTTTGGCAACTCGTCCGGGACTGGTGCATCGGCCGTAATCGCGGCGACCCAATTGAGGGCGTCATCAATGTCGCCGCGGAACTGGCTCGCGGCAGCTTTTCGTTCGGCATCACGCTGCTGGCTGTCGAATGGATCCGTGGCATTTTTCGAATCACGCAGAAGAACGCCGGTATCCATATGCGAACGTAGGCGGCTCTCGCCAATGCCGAGGTCGAAAAACCGGTCTATGGAGGCCACCGTTTCCAGCGGCGTCGAGAAAAACACGTCGGATCTCAGCGACCGCACCCTGTCAGGTACCGAGACGAGAAGCCGGAGGAACGGGTACATCAGGCTCAGCCAGATCATCGCAATGCACCGGCCGTCGCCAGGGTCTTCTTCCTTGACGATCCGTCCCATACCGACCGCCGCGAGATCCAGCCGCGCGCGGACCAACATGTTGCGTGCGTATGCGCGTCGTTCCGGACTGCGCAGCATGGCCACCAGGAAGCTCTCCAGATCACTGTAAAGCAACAGCATCCGTGAGTCCCGATAAGCGCCCAGCAGTGTCGGCAGCAGGCTGGTGCAACTGTCCGTCAGCTTGATCACAGGTTTCTCGGCCTGGCCATAGCTACGGTTGGTCAGTGCCAGAGCCAGGTCCATGATCGCCGGCTCTGCGTCCGCCAGGCTGGATTGAAGCTTCTCTTGCAGGCCGAGCTGCCAGATGCCGCTTAGATTGTGCAACAGATACGGTTCTTTGTAGGGCAGGCAAAGGCCGGGCAGATCGAGGCAGCGGCACAGCAGCGTCGATCCGCACAGGGCAGTATGCGCGATAATGCGCAGTGGTCTTGGGGCAGGCTGCTGTTGGCGATAGGCCCGCATCAGATCTGCAACCGGCAAGGCCAGATTCTGACCGTCGAGAGCGACGGTGCGCTGATCCAGAAAGCTGGAAGCGGAGTAGGTCTCGCGGGACATGCGCAGGCATAACGCTTCGCCGGTCTGCCAGTTCATGTCTCTGACATAGAGATCTGGCGAATCAAACAGACGCTTGATCTCCTCCGGCAGGGGCGAGTGCTTGTCTTGCATTTGTTCCATGTCCTGTCGGATGACCGCCGAGCGGGAATCTCGCGGCACCGTCGCGGGCAATGCTAACCGGCGCGGCTGGCCTGAGAAAGCCAGGGGGGCCGGATGCGGCGTTGACAGCGGTCTGATCAGCCCCATGGGCGCGCAGCCCAACGCGCCGGTCCCGGTCCCCCGGTGGTCTGTGTGACCGCCAGGCAGTCGAATCGCGTTATGGGGGAACTCGCAGCAGCAGAGGTCGGCGGGCAGTTGAATATGCCAAACCAGGAGCGTAGATTGAGCTACGCTTCCAACAAGACATCAAGATCTCAAGAAGCCCTGCTATGCGTGCCTTCCCGGTCAAGAATACCTCTGATCTCGTCCAGCTCTGTCTGTTCTTCCTGCCCCGAGCAAGACGTGTCGCGATTTATCGCTGGAAGCGAGGTCGCAAGCAATTCAGGAAATTGAGCCGGGCCGACTATGTGATCGTGTCCTGCCCCAAAGCCGGACGCACCTGGCTGCGGGTGATGATCTCCCGTTTTTATAGCGAGAAGTACCAGCTGCCCGACGTCGAACTGCTCGGGTTCGATAACTTCCACGAGCTCAACCCGGCGATCCCGCGGATTTTCTCGACCCACGACAATTACCTCCAGGACTACACCGGGCACCGGGACGACAAGCGCGACTTCAGCGGCAAGAGGGTCGTGTTGCTTGTGCGCGACCCGCGGGACGTCGTCGTGTCGCAGTTCTTCCAGTGGAAGTATCGGGTGCGGCCGCTCAAGAAGGCCTTGCTATCGAGCCTCGAGGATTCGCCCGACGTCGGTGTGTTCGAGTTCGCGACTCATCCCGATCACGGCATCCCGCGAAATATGCGTTTTCTGGCGGGATGGCGCGATGGTCTGCAACAACTCGAGGATCACCTGATCGTCCGCTATGAAGATTTGCGGGCGAATACCGCAGCGGAGCTCGAACGAATTCTGCGTTTTTTTGATGCTGAGTGCAGTCGCGAGGAAGTCGAGGATGCCGTCTCGTTTGCGGCATTCGAGAGCATGCGCGCGCGTGAGCGGCAGCGGAGCGATGGCACGGCGCGACACAGCCTGGCGGCCGCGGATCCGGACAATCCGGATTCCTACAAAACGCGCAGGGCCAAGATCGGTGGTTTCGTGGACTATTTCGACGAGCAGCAGCTGGCAACGATCAAAGGTTTGCTGGACCCGGATCTGCTGGCATTCTTCGGTTATTCCATTGACGAGCGCGACGCAGATCTCGTTGCGTCACGCGCTGCCGGCTCCTGATCACCTGATCCCGTTACACGGCGACAGCCATCGATGGCTGGCCAAAGCACCGACCCGACTCAGTGAACCCGGCTCAGATCCCGCGCCGCCCGTTCCGCCTGCACCCGGTTCAGGTTGCGATAAACGAGCGCCGCAATTCGCGGAAAACGCCGTCGTAAGACGTCCAGGTCTCCGCTGGTGAAGCGCAGCAGACGGGCCGGCTCAAGCGTCCTTACACTCGCGCTCCGCTGCCGACCGAAAAGGCCGGCCTCACCAATCGTGCTGCCGCGCGTCATGCGTGACAGCTCGATCTCATGGCCGTCCCGATCGACCCAGGCCTGGAGTTCGCCATCGATCACGACAAAGAATTCATCGGTGGCCTTCTCGCCTTCGGTCATCAGGATCGCACCGGCCTGGTAGGAGCTGATGTCAGCCAGGAGCGCGAATATCCGCGCCTGCCGCAGGCTGAGATCCTCGAACACCGGTATCGATCGCTGTGGCTCGTGCCCCAGGTCCAGTTTGAGGATGTCCCACAAGGTGACAACCCGCATCCCGGCGCTCAATGCTGGTGTCAGGGTCAGATCAAGCAGCCAGGCAACGGCAACAGTAAACGCCGCGAGCGCACCGAACTGCACCTGGCTGCGCAGCTCGCTGGTGGTCATGACCAGAAAGCTCAAAACCACCACGATCGAGGTGTAGGTAACGGGCCGGATCACGCTGGCGAGTGCACGCTGGACCGCCGTGCCCTCCTTACCGGTGGCTCGCGCCTCGGTGTTGAACCGCACCATAAAGTGGATAGTGTCATCGACCGCGATGCCCAGCGCGATGCAGGCGATCAGGCTGGTGGTAGTGTTCAGGGTGATGCCGAGCAAACCTAGCGCGCCGAAGTAGATGGCCACCACCAGCACATTCGGTAGCAACGCGGTCAATCCCGTGCGCAGCGAGGTGAACATGGCGGCGAGTATCGCCAGCACCACCAACAGAGCCGCGCTGATGCTGAGCATCTGTCCGCGGGCAATATCATCCAGCGTGCGTGTCACCAGTACAAGGTTCCCGGTGACGTGGGGCTCGAGCGGGTACGGCATCTGCCGCAGACGTTCCTGGGTGCGCTCGACCAGCCGGGATATCTCACGGGTGTCATCGATATTGATCCGCACCAGAATATTGGCTGTGCGGTAGGTACTGTCGATGTAGCTGTCGATGTCCTCGGCGCCACCGAAGAAGAGCAACTGCTTGGCCAGCGGCTTGCTTTCCGGGATGGTGTAGAAGGCGCTGTCGCCGTCGTGCAGTGTCTGGTTGATCAGCTTGATGTGATCGGCCAGCGAAGTACTGTTGCCGACTTCGGGTTGTTGCTCGAGCCAGGTTTGCAATGACTCGAGTCGGGCCAGATTGGCGGGTTCGACAAACGTGTCCTCTTCCGCCGAGTCGATCACGATATAGAAAGAGTTGGCCCCGCCGAAGGCGCTATTGATCGCTTCGAAGTCAGTGCGTGCTCGCAGATCCTCGGCCAAACCACCCGTGTAGGCGGTGCCGACTTCGATACGGGCGGTGCCGACAAGGGCGATTGCCAGCACGATCAGACCCATGAGCAGGATCGGTCGGCGCTGCCGTTTATCGAGCTCGACCAGACGCGCGGAGAGGCGTCTGAAGGTACTTGCACCCACGTCCTCGGCTGATGGCGCTGGCGGCGTGAGCAGACCCAGTGCGGCCGGGATAAAGATCAGCACGATCAGCGCAGCAAAGGTGACACCGACGACCGACAGCAGTGAGAATTCGCGGATGGCGGCCAGCGAGTTTAGCGACAGCGCCATCAGACCGACCGCGGTTGTAGCCCCGCTGATCACCAGCGGCAGTCCGACATGTCTGAGCACCGACGCCATCAGCCGACGCCGGTCCAATGGAGCCGATCCCGGATCAATTCTGCGATTGGCTGAGTAGTATGCGGAGATCACATGCATGCTGTAGGCGAGCCCCAGCGTGATGACCAGCGGTGGCACCAGGATGGTGACCACATTGAGCGGTCGCCCCAGCCAGGCAAGCAGGCTCAGCGTCCAGATCAAGGCCATGGTGATCGCCAGCACCGGCAGCAGGACCGCCCGGACACTGCGGAATGCGAGCAACAGCAACACCGAGACGATGCCCACGATCGCCGGGACGATGACGCGGAAACTGTCCATCAGCGCGCCGGAGATCGCCGCCTTGATCACTGGCGAGCCTGTTACCCAGACCGATGCGTCGCCGCGCGCCTCATCGGTGATGTCATAGATCTGTTGGGTCAGGCCGAGCTCGGCGAAATCGTTGTCCGACAGTCCCTCGAAATAGACGAGCAGCGCGGATACCTTGCCGTCATCAGAGATCAGCGTGCCGCGGTACAGCGGGTTGTCGAGGATGTCGGCACGTAATCGCTCGCGGACAACCGGATCGGAGAAATCCCGCTCGCCGATGCCGGTGAATTCGATGCCGGATTCATCGGCGCGCAAGGACTGGGCTGTGGTCAGGGACAGCACATGATGCACATGGGGCAGCCGCTGCAGGCCTTCCGTCATCTGTTCGACACGGGCAAGCGCCGCGGCGCTGAAGGCATCGTCCGAGGCCAGCGCAACGACGACCGACTCTTCGCTGCCGAATACGTACCGGACGCGGTCGTAAAACAATCGTTCGGGGTCGTCTTTTGGCAGCAGGCGCCCGACGGACGGATCGACAGTGATCCTCAGTCTGCCCGTCTCGAGGTCAACCAGCTGAGACAACGCGAGCCCGGTGATCAAGAGCACAATGATCAGGATCAGCCCGGGTCGCCGCGCAAATGTGGTCGACAAGCGTTCCATGTCTGGCAGCGTTAACCGCGCTAGGTGCGGTCAGCGGCCCCAGAATTGTACGGTGTTGAAATAGCGCGAGGAGATCTTCTCGTCGATGCTGATTTCCTTCACCTCGATCCAGCTTTGGGTGTCGTCCCGGATATCGGTCATCTCGAGATCATGGGCGATCCATTTGCCGCTTATCTGGGCCACTGTCGCGGGATCCACCATCAGGCGCTTGCGCATCTGCTCATTGGATTCGAAATACTCTGTTTTCAGCGCGACACAGGTTTCTTTGTCGATATAGGACAGGATCCGCGTATAGCCTGTCTCCCGCTCCGGATCCGGTTGCTGCGCGATGACGTAGGTCGCGCGCCCCGCCACTTCGTCATCCGGCAGGCGTTCCACGTCTGACACTTCGGTCTTCATCTGCAACAGACGGATATCTTCATAACTGAAGTCCGTTGACCAGATGGCTCTGGCTCCGCCGCCGACGATACGCCGGGGTTTGCCCAGGGCGGGCAGATAGACATAGACCGTGTCTCTGGGCTCATTTTCGATGACCAGATAGCTGGCACCCTTCAGATCCGGCGGGGCGAGCACGCGGATCATAAGACGAACATGGCCTTCGTCGTCTTTTTTCCAGTGCAGGCGTGACTTCATCGTCCTCTCGCCTGAGGCCCGGTCGATGGATTTGAGCTCGATCAGCTGGATGCTGGTGGAATCGGGCGAGTTGCGCCGCGTGCATTCGCGGATCTCTTCTGCGCTATCCGGTTCCCCGGCGACAGCAATACCGGCGACAGACAATGTGGCCGCGGCTACACAGGTGGCGCGGAGCATCGATCTTGCGAGTCTGTTCATCAATGACGCCTCTTGGAGCGTTGAATAGTCTGGATAGCGTGGCCAGCGACGACCGTCCTCAGCACTTGCGTCGATACGCTATTACTGCGCGTACAGATTTACACGTATCAACCGATAAAGTGAATAGCGAAGCCATTGATCACGATATGCAGCGTATTGTCGACGATGATCAGCAGCCAACCAGCGAGCCACGGTGGCGTGTCCGCAGGAAAACCGGTCTCTGTGCGGTCCTGCCAGGATGGACTGTCCGGCCATGGTGAGTTCTTGAGCCAGATAAAGTGTCGTGCGAGATGCCAGCGATCCAGCACGAAATGGGTGCCGCCGATCACTGCCAGCGTATACGGATTCTGGGTAATGAACAGAAACGGAATCAGATAGAACACACAATGGACCAATGTCGCCGCGGATTGTCTTGTCTTGCGCACGGCCATCCACTCGCTCTGGAGCAGGTAGTCTCCAACGAGGTGAGCGACGAGCTGGTCGGCTGTAAACATCCGTTTTGCGTGTCTTGAGGAAGAACGTCCTGGTGGCGGCGGATGGCGCGCTGCAACGTAGTCAGGGCGCTGCGCCGTTGCTGCTGGACTTTGGCCCAGCCCCTCTGCGGATGCAAGTCTGCGCCATGCCCCGGGAACTGTCCGTGCTATATTTCACAACCGCGCGGCCACAACGACCGGCACAGGATAAGCGCCACATGACCTATCCCCATGACCTGCTGGACGATGCCAGAACGCTGGGCAGTTTCGAGGGCTGGAGCGAGGATGTCTATCGTGATTTCCTGCGTCTGCAGCGTGGCGCAATGAGTGAAGCCGAGTTCAGTGAAAAGTACCACTGGGAGCGCGCGGTCCTGTCGATGGACATGACCGGCCTTACTGCCTCGGCGATGCGCCGCAGCGAGCTGGACAGTCTGTTGCGGATTGTGGACGCGCAGAAAGTCTGTCTGCCCGTGCTGCAGGATTATGGCGCGGAGCTTATCCGCTGCTTTGCAGACGACATCGTCGCCTTGTTTGCGGACCCACATGCCGCCGTCGATGCGGCGCTGGAAACCCATCGGCGTATCCGCTTGTTCAATGACTCGGACCTGAGTTCGGAACACCCAACGCATTGTTGCGTGGGCATTGGCTTTGGTCGGGTATTTGCGATCGGCCCCAACCTGGCCCAGGGCGATGAGATGAACCGCGCCTCAAAGCTCGGCGAGGACATTGCCCGCGCCAACGAGACGCTGGTGACCGAGCGCGCCTTTGCGGCACTGGATGGCCGGGAAGACCTGATCTTTGAGCATCAGGATCAGGACGATCAGATCTTTCCTTTCTATCGGGTGACAAGCAACCTCTGACCGCGTTGCATGCATGCTGCATTCGAAGTTGGCGTGCTGCGGCCAGTGTAGTCTGGCCCAAAGCGTTCTGTTGGCAGACTCGATTGCCGATTCAGCGGGACTCAAGCGGGTGTGAGCGTCGACTCGTGAGGGGTCAGTTTGAAATTGACGTATGGCATCGTGTTACCCGATTTGGTGTTGGAACAAAATCCGCCGACCCAGGCAGGGCCATGGCGTTTGTCAATGCTGGTCTAGGTCTCGCCGCCGTCAAAAAATACGCGTCGGGTGGCGACAAGAGGGATAGCAAAGAGCAGCGCAAAGCCTGTATTCAAAACCGCGTTCTGCCAGAAGCCGGTGTAGAGGGAAAACACCGTGTCCGGCACGAACCATGCCACAAGCGGCAGCGCGAGCAGCTTCCACCCCACCGTTTCAGCGCGACGAAACGGCCCCGCCAGGGTGATCAGCATAGCCAGTCCCCAGCCAAACATCACCGCCCCGAGCACACCGTGGACGAAGATGACATAGGCATTGGCTGCTGCGGAGAACTGCAGTTCGATGGCTGTGGGCGAACCATAGACCATCAGGCTGAAACCACTACGGATGCCCTCCGGCCACAGCACCATGCTCAGGCCGAAGATCATAAGTATCCACACCGCGATCAGCAGCCACCGGTACCAGACGGTTGGAATCATCGTGGGTTCCTCGCTATGTCTGACGGAGTTGATGCTCACCGATAACGAGCCGCGGTGATGAACTCACCAAAGGACTCGCACCAAACGATCACGCTGGTAAAGCGAGTCGCGTCGATGTCTTGCGGCACGGCCACGACGAAGTTGTCGAAGGTCCGCACATCACCGACCCGTACCATCCGAGCCTTGAGTGATTCGAATTCGGCTTCCGTCTGCACAAACTCTGGCGAAAGATAGAGTTTGTAATCGGGCCCGGGGGCGATCCTGCCCTGTAGCGCGATGAACCGGGGCCCGACCGAAACCGTGCCCTCGCCCCAATGCAGCGCATCGCTTCCAGCCAGGTCGCGGCGGAACTCACCAGTGAAATCCGCAGTGGCGGCCATCGCCTCCACTGCGGACGCAGAGGGCGCTGGCGGCGCCGTGAGGATCGGCAAGGCATAGATGCCCGCGGCAAAGCCGAGGGCTGCAAACAGCGCATGAGAGAAGAAAAGGATAAGAGTCTTTTTCACGGCCTTGCTTCTCCGCTTAGTTGGCGTGCCAGGAACACCGAGTCCAGGGTGACGCCACCTCCCAGATCGAAATCGCCCCGGCCATATTCGACAAAACCATTGGCTTCGTAAAAACCGACAGCGTTCATGGAGGAATTGACTCTGATCCGGGTCAGCCCCGCGCTCCGGGCCAGGTCCAGCAGGAACTCAAGCAATTCCCGGCCGACGCCGTGACCGGCGAACTCGGGCGCGACAAACAGCGCCTCGAGCAATTCTTTTTGCAGATTGAGCGCGCCGAAGGCCGCCAGTCGACCACGCCGCGTAAGGACAAAGTGTTCGTCGCCCTGCGTCTGACCGCGCAGGATACGCTCGGGTACCGGCTTCCCCGCCCAGTGCTCGATCACCCCGGGCGGGTAAAAATCCGCACACAGTGCCTGGACGGAGGCGCGGAACAACGCGTCCATGTCCTCGTGATCAGACTTTCTTGCGGCACGGATCATCGGCATCCCGGTCTTCAGGTCAAGGATGATAACCCGGCGCAGGCGCGCACGGTTCCGCCTGCGGGTTACCTGATTCGCTCAAGGACCCACACGGCGGAAGCGCTGATGATTGCCCGGTTTCCAGGTCAGTCCACCGTCCTCGGTATAGTCCATTTTCGACTCGAAGGCCTCAGCCGAGACGTTGACCCGGGTGAATCGCAGCTGCGCTGGCCGGCCGTCGGCGGTGTCGAATTCCTGCGACAGACGCTGTTCGCCACCGAGCGGCCCGGTCATGATCCAGAGCCTGCCGTCGGCGCCGACCGACACCATTTCGATCTGTCGCTCCGCGGACTTGATGTAAAAGAGGATGCCCACGGTCTGCTTCAGCTCCGGCATTTCGCTGTGACCACTCAATACGCGGTCAGGAACGACCCAGGAGAACTCGTAGGTGCCGCTCACCGAGCGCGCCACCAATCCGTCCTCGTTGAGGAAATCGGTGACGACGTTCCAGCGGCCAACCGAGCTCCGCAACTGTTCGACCGAGTGGTGCAGCGCCTCGTCCTGATGATCGCCGTGGCCGAGCGCAAGCCCTGAGACCAGGAGACAAGATGCGACAACTGCTGTTCGAAACATGCCTCATACCCTCCGCTGTCAACGCTGCCGTATGCCGGGGGATGACCGGATCCAGGCCCGCTCATCCAGTCTCATCTGTGCACGAATGCATGCTGCCACAGCGCGCTCAGGTTCACACCCGGCCGCGGCTGTCACACGTTGCCGCCAGCGCCGGACCAGGCACACCCATGCTCCCGGTGGGAGGTTCGGGCCTTGGGCCTCAGTCGAGCGGCGACTGATCCACGATGATAAGTTTCCCGGTGGGGAAGCCGAGTTCCTTGGCCCTCGCGACGAACCGGTCCATGATCTGTTTTTCAACCGTCGGCGTCCGCGCCAGCAGCCACAGATAGGAGCGGTCGGGTCCTGACACGAAGGAGTACTGGTAGTCGTCCTGGTCGAGACCGAACACGACATAGGCACCGTAGAAGGGCCCGAAGAAAGACACCTTGAGATAGCCTTCATCGCGACTGCGGACGAAGAACGCTTTGCCCTCGGCCTGCTCCCACTCATCGCTCCCGGCTTTATAACCGCGGTTGATGACGCTTATGCCACCGTCGTCGCGCAGGCTGTATTCGGCGGTCACCCGACTCAAACCGCGCTCAAACGAATGGTCGAGCCGGGCGATCTCGTACCATTTGCCGAGATACCGGTCCGCATCGAATCCGCTGACCGGCTCGACGCCGTCGGGCAGGCCCGTACAAGCACCCGTCAGCGCCGCAGCCAGCACGATCAGGGCGGCGCTGGTCACCCGCTGCAGCCGATTGTTCCAGGTGCGTAACGCCCCGCGCTTGTTCGATTTCATCGCTGCAATATCCTGTTGGCAATGGCGCGGGCGCTGTCGAGACAATCGGACAGACCCGGTCCGCCGCGGTAGTTGGCGCAGAAGTGCAGGCCCTCCCAGCGCTTTTCCAGACCCTCCAGTGAGGCCAGGAAATCGCCATGGCCGACGTTGTATTGGGGTATCGCCAGCGGCCAGTGGGTAGCGCTGGTGAACACCGGCTCGCCGTGGATGCCAAGCAGATCAGTGAGTTGTCCGGTGGCCAGGCTCACCGCCCCGGATTCGCCGGGTGTGGCGCAATCCGGCATGGTCGCGCCGCCGATAAAGATCATCAACGCCACATGTCCATCCGGTGCGCGGCCCGGGAAGATGGTGGAGGAAAAGATGGCGCCGAGCACGCGCCGTTTCTCCACCAGCGGGATAAGCATGCCGAAACCATCCAGCGGGTGCTCGATCTGCTCGCGGCGGTAACCCAGCACCAGGGTCGTCACCGGCGGGTAATACAATGCGGGAACCGCGGCCATCTCTGCAGCGATCTCCTGTGCCCAGGGTAATCCGGGGTTCACGTGGGCCGGCACCGATACGACCAGCGCGTCGAAGCGTCGGTCGTGTTCGCCGGACGCATCTCGCCAGCCGACCTGCCAGCCGGCGTCTGTGCGCGCCAGCGACAGGGGTTGAGCGTCGGTGCGGATATCCGCGCTCGCCGTCGCCGCCAGTCGGCGGGTCAGTGTCTCGATGCCGTCGGGAAAAGACATCATCCGCGGCTTGTAGGCGACCTCGCCGCTGCGTTTGCGCTCCTTGCGCAGCTTTATCGCGCCGCCGATCAGCGAGCCGTAACGGGCCTCCAGATTCCACACCTTGGGGAAGGCGTAGCGGATCGACAATTTCTCCGGATCCCCGGCGAAGATCCCGGAGACCAGCGCGGCGATGCCGTAGTCGAGGAACTGCCTACCCATGCGCCGGGTGACAAAGCCGGCGACGCTTTGGTCCTGATCGGCCGGCGCTGCCTTGATGAATGGTTCGGCGAGCAGGCGGAGCTTGCCACCCGGGCTATACAACGGTGTGGTGATGCCGCCGCCCATGGACATGGGCAACGGTAGTACCCGCCCGTTCTTCACCAGGAAGCGCTTGTTGGCAACCGGACTGGCGTCGACGATCTCGCTGGTGAGACCCAGCTCGTCGAGGAAGTCCTCGGCCAGCTGGCTTTTCAGCAGCATCGAGTTCGGACCGGCCTCGCACAGGAAGCCGTCATGACGCTCACTGCGGACGGCACCGCCGGTGCGAGCGGATTTTTCGATCAGGGTGACGGCGGCCCCGGCATGGCCCAGCCGCCAGGCCGCGGCCAACCCGCTCAAGCCGCCGCCGATAACCGCGATGCTGCGTGGATTGCCTGGCTGGTTCATGGACTCTCGCGTCGGCTGGCGGAATATCCGTCGTTCACGCTTACCCGGGCGTGGTCTGGATACCGCTCACCGGGGTGAGCGGCAGACCCTGGCCGACCGGCCGCCGCGAGACGGACTGTCAGCCGCCGCGCTTCTCCTTGGCGATCAGGAAATTGATCACGTCGAATAGCTGCTGGTTGCCGCCGGCCAGGTCCGCGCCGGTGACATACTTGCCGTTTACCACCACCGCAGGAACGCCGCTCAAACGGAACCGGCGGACCTGGGCGTCTGCACGCCGCAGATTGGTCTGCACCGCAAACGAGTCCCAGGCGCTGTCAAAATCCTGCTCCGACACATCGAAGCGAGCGAAGAACTCGACCAGGCGCTCACGGGTGTTGAGCGGGTTCCGGTTGACGTGGATTTCGCGGAAGATGGCCGGATGCGCCTGCTCGAGAATGCCGAGCGCCTCGGCCGTGTAGAACACGCGGGCATGGATCTGCCAGCTCGGATTGAGCGCGGCGGGTATCTGCACGAACAGAGTGTCGTCGGGGATCCCGTCCAGCCGCCAGGATTGTAAAAAGGGCTCGAGGGTGTAGCAGTGCGGGCAGCCGTACCAGAACACCTCCGCGACCTCGACCTGCCCCGGTCCGGCGCTGGTCGGCTGCGCCACCGGCAGCGTCGTGTAATGGCGGCCTTCCTGATAACGCTCAAGCGCTTTGGGGATCGAGGGCTGCGCCGCCATCGGCACCACGTCTTCCTCCAAGACGATCTCTTCCTCCACCATGGCCTGTTCAGCCATCACTTCTTCGATGGTGCCAGTCTCGGCTTGCGCCGCCGGGTCGGTGGCCATGGTGTCGGCCACCGCGGTGTCTTCCGTCGTCACCACCACGGTTTCGATTTCGGCGGCGGGTGCCGGCGCTTCCTCCCTGCCGCAGCCATTGAACGCGAGCAGGGCAACGGTGATAGCAACGATTCGGATCATCAGTCTCTCCACTGGATTCGGATGCAGATCAGGCGCGCGCTCAGCGCAGCCCCTGGATATAGGCGGTTACGGAGCGGATGTCGTCTTCCGTCATCCGGCTGGCGATGCCACGCATCATCTGGTTGGAACCCTTGCGCTCGCCGTTGGCGTACAGGCGCAGCTGGCTGGCCAGGTAGGTGGCGTGCTGACCGGCTATTGCCGGATAACCGGCCAGCGGATTACCGCTGCCGGTGGGGCCGTGACAGGCGATGCAGGCGGAGATACCGCGCTCTGGGTCGCCGCCCCGGTAGATGCGCTGGCCGCGGCTGACCAGCTTGGGGTCGGCCTCCTTTGGAGTCAGCGTCTGGCCGGAGAAAAACGCCGCCAGATCGGCCGTGTCCGCGTCGGACAGTAATGCGGCCTGGGGGCTCATCAACGCGTTTTGACGGGCGCCGAATTTGTATGCCGCAATCTGGTCGACGATATAGTCGGCATGCTGGCCTGCCAGTGACGGCCATTCCGGATTGACGCTGTTGCCATCGACACCGTGGCAGGCAGCGCACACGGCGGATTTGGCCTTGCCGGCTTGAGCCGACCCTTCGGCCATGGCGGTGCTGGCGATGCCCATGGTCAGGGCGATCAGGGCGGCAACGGAAATTTTGTTCATGGTCGGGCAACTCCGGCGTTTCGCTGGACGGTCCACACGCGGCCACGGCCACGAGGGCCCATAGACCCCATGCTAAACTGCGCGCGGGCAACAACAGCCGACAATTTTACACTACCGGGGCACTGCGGCGTCCACCCATATCAGCCATGTCCGTATTCTCCGAAGCCAGTTTCCTCACCAGCGCCAACAAGGCGGCCCAATTCCTGCCCGATGAGGGCCGGGAAGTGGCATTCGCCGGCCGCTCGAACGCGGGCAAGTCGAGCGCGATAAACGCGATCACCGGCCGCCGCAGCCTGGCCCGGACCAGCAAGACACCGGGGCGGACCCAGCTGATCAATTTTTTCGCTCTCGACGCCGCCCGGCGCCTGGTCGATTTGCCCGGTTATGGCTTTGCCAAGGTGCCGTTGGCCATGCGGCGCCATTGGCGCCACCTGCTGGAAGACTATTTCTCGGATCGCCAGGCCCTGAGCGGGCTGTTCGTGATCATGGACAGTCGCCGGCCGATGACCGATGTGGACCAGCAGATGCTGGCCATGGCCGAGGCGGTCGCCTGCCCGGTCCATGTCGTGCTGACCAAAGCCGACAAATTGTCCCGGGGCCAAGCAGCTGCGACGCTGCAGGCGACGCGCAAAACGCTGGCCAACCGCGCCTCGGTACAGCTGTTCTCGGCCCTGAAAGGCCAGGGAGTCGATGAGGCCCGGGCGGTACTCGAGACTATGCTGGCCGGTGGATAACCGCGAGACCCGCGAGGACAGACAAAAAAAGCCCCGGGGTACCGGATAAATCCGGCCATCCCGGGGCCAAGCGTCGCATCCGGCGGGGGGTCCGCCGGGCTGCCAGCCCGCTCAGGGAGAGAAGCGGGCGAGCGTCTCAATAGCGCTCAAAAACGTAGACCGTCCATGCCCGTACGAGTTCCGCGGCCGGCGATGATAGCGCCGGCGCCTAGTGGGCCTCGTCCCAGTTCGGGCCCCGCCCGGTGTCGACCTTGAGCGGGACCGACAATTCCGCCGCGCCGACCATGCACTCCACCACCGTGCGTTCGGTGGCATCGATGTTGTTTGCGGGCACCTCGAGCACCAGCTCGTCGTGCACCTGCATGATCATCCGTGCCTGGGAGCCGCTCTTCGCAAGCCATTGATCCACGGTGATCATGGCCCGTTTGATGATATCGGCCGCGGTGCCCTGCATCGGTGCGTTGATGGCGCTGCGCTCGGCATATTGACGGCGCTGCGGGTTGCGCGCGCGGATCTCAGGCAGATACAGACGGCGGCCAAACACGGTCTCCACATAGCCTTGTTCACGGGCCTGCTCCCTTGTTTGATCCATATAGGCCTTGACCCCCGGATAACGCTCGAAATACAAATCGACGTAGGTTTGGGCCTCGCCGCGCTCGATGCCGAGCTGGCGCGCCAGACCAAAGGCCGACATGCCGTAGATCAGACCGAAGTTGATCGCCTTGGCCGAGCGGCGCTGCGCGCCGCTGACGTCCTCCTGGGCCACCTCGAAGACTTCAGCGGCGGTAGCCCGGTGGATGTCGGCGTCGGCCCGGAATGCCTCCACCAGGCCCTCGTCCCCGGACAGATGCGCCATGATCCGCAGCTCGATCTGGGAATAGTCCGCCGCCAGCAGCAGATATCCCTGTTCCGCCACGAAAGCCTTGCGGATGCGTCTGCCCTGCGGGGTGCGCACCGGGATGTTCTGCAGATTCGGGTCCGAGGATGACAGGCGACCGGTCGCGGCGACGGCCTGATGATACGAGGTGTGGACCCGGCCCGTGTCGGGATTGACCTGCTTTGGCAGCTTCTCGGTGTAGGTAGAGCGCAGCTTGGACAGCTCCCGGTGCTCGAGGATCAGGCGCGGCAGATCGTGTTTGTCCGCGAGTTCCGCCAGTACGTCCTCGGCGGTGGAGGGCTGGCCCTTGGGCGTCTTGCGCACCACCGGCAGCTCGAGCCGCTCAAACAGGATCTCCTGTAGCTGTTTTGGCGAACTCAGGTTGAATGGGCCGCCGGCAGCTTCGTGCGCAGCCAGCTCCAGCTTGTGCATCTCCGTGGCCAGCTCGCGGCTCTGTTTCTCGAGCATGGCGACATCGAGGCGCACACCGCTATGCTCGATCGTGGTCAGGATCGGGACCAGCGGCATCTCGATGTCGTTGTAGACGGCGGCGAGACGGCCGGTCTTTTCCAGTTCGGGATACATCTCCCGGTGCAGGCGCAGTGTCACATCGGCGTCTTCGGCGGCATAGGGTGCGGCCTGCTCGAGATCTACCTGATTAAAGCTGAGCTGTTTGGCGCCCTTACCCGCGACGTCCTCGAAGTGGGTCGTCTTGATGCCCAGGTAGGCCAGCGCCACCGAGTCCATATCATGACGGGTGGTGGTGCTGTTCAAGACATAGGATTCCAGCATCGTGTCGTGGCGGATGCCGGCCAGGCTGATGCCGTGGTTGGCCAGCACGTGGGCGTCGTACTTGATGTGGTGGCCGATCTTGCCGCGTGCCGGATCCTCCAGCAGCGGCTTTAGTCGCGCAAGCACGGTATCCCGATCCAGCTGCTCCGGGGCGCCGGGATAATCGTGATCCAGCGGGACATAGGCTGCCCGTCCGGGCTCGACCGCAAAGGAGACGCCGACGATGCGCGCGCGCATGTAATCGAGACTGTCGGTCTCGGTGTCGAAGGCAAATTGCCCGGCCTTGTCCAGTTCATCGAGCCAGCCGTCCAGTGCCGGCTCGTCGAGCACGGTATCGTAACGAGTCTCAGGTTCGCCGCCTGGCGGGTCGGATGCGTCGGCCGTTTCTTTGTCGTCGGGTCCGTCGGGCAGCTGTCGCAGCAGCGCATTGAACTCGAGACGCCGGTAGATCTCGCGCAGGGCCTCGGTATCGGCGGGTTTTCGCGTCAGCTCTTCCGGGGCTGTCTCCAGCGCCACGTCGCAGACGATGGTGGCCAGCTGCTGCGACAGCGCCAGCTGATCCAGGTGCGCGCGCAGGCTCTCGCCGACCTTGCCGGCGATCTCGTCGGCGTGACTGCGGATGCCGGCGACGGAGCCGTAGCTGGCGAGCCATTTGGCCGCCGTCTTCGGACCGACTTTTGGCACGCCGGGGATATTGTCGGAACTGTCACCGATCAGTGCCAGATAATCGATGATCTGATCCGGGCGTACCCCGAATTTCGCCTCGACCCCGGCTTCGTCCAAAAACGTATCGGTCATGGTGTTGACCAGCGACACCCGTGCGTCCACCAGTTGGGCCATGTCCTTGTCGCCGGTGGAGACCAGGACTTTGCCCTGGTCGCTCCGAGCCAGCGTGCCGATCACGTCGTCGGCCTCCACACCCTGCACCCGCAGCAGCGGCAGACCCAGCGCCTCGATGGCTTCGAGCAGGGGATCGATCTGCCCGCGCAGCTCATCGGGCATGGGCGGCCGATTGGCTTTGTATTCAGCGAACAACTCGTCGCGGAACGTCTTCCCCGGTGCGTCGAAGACCACCGCCATCCGTGTCGGCGCATGATCCTTGATCAGCCTGTGCAGCATGTTGAGTACGCCGAGGATGGCGCCGGTGGGCTGGCCCTCCCGATTGCTCAGCGGCGGCATCGCATGGAACGCCCGGTACAGATACGAGGAGCCGTCCACCAGGATCAGCGTGTCGGTGTCAGGCTCGGTCTTCATGAACGTCAGCGGTGGCCGGCTCAGGGTCCGGATTCGGCTTCGGCATCATCCATGGACTCAGCGCCCTCGGCCTCGTCTTCCGGCTCGTCCTCGCCGGCCTCCTGCAGCGGATCAAACCCGGGTTCGGGCGCCACTTCCGGCACCGGTGTGACGCCGTCTTCCTCCGGCAGATAGAGGGCGCCGCGCTGGCCGCAAGCGGTCAGTGACAGGATGACGATGAGCAACAGGCTGCGCATGGGTTCCACCGGCGGGATCAGGGCGCTCAAGTATAACCCCGGCGTCAATCCACAACGGCCTCATTGCGTGCCCATACCTGCCAACGCTCCCGGTCGACGAACACCGGCAACGAGCCGGTCGACGCGCGGTCCTCCAGACGCAGGAACCAACGCGACAGCAGTGCCTGGAGATCTGCCTCCGCGATGCCAAAAGGCGGGCCGTCGCTGGCTTCGCCATCGGTAAAAAACAGTCCCGCCAGGCGACCGCCCGGGTGCAGCAGACGGGCACATTGGCGGGCCCAGTCGAGACGCCGATCCGGCGTCAGCGCGCACATAAAGGCGCGTTCGTAGATCAGATCGTAACGACGTCCGTTCAGCTCGAAAAAATCCGCTTCCAGGATCACGGCGCCACTGCCGGCGGTCACCGCGCGGGCCCGCGCCACCGCCGCAGCGCTGAAGTCGACCGCCAGCACCTGGGATCCGGCGGCTGCCAGGCGGGCGGCTTCATAGGCTGAGCCACATCCCGGCACCAGTACCTGGCGACCGATCGGTCCGGTATCGACAAAGGTGTCCAGCTCTGCCGGCACGCCGCCGGCGTCCCAGGGCATGCGCCCCTCGAGATACAGCGCTTCCCAGTGTTCGGGTCCGAGGCTCACGCGGTCCGGTTCTTGTCCCGGGCCAGCACGGCCAGGGTCAGGCGCGATACGCAGACCAGCCGGCCGCGCTGGTCATTGATGCGGATACTCCAGACCTGACTGCGGCGACCGAGGTGGATCGGTTCCGCGCGGCCGATGACCTCGCCGTCACGGACCGAACGGATATGGTTGGCGTTGATCTCCTGGCCGACGCAGAAGAAGTGCTGGTTGTCGACGCATAGCGTGGCGCCGGTGCTGCCCAGGCTCTCGGCCAGCACCACCGAGGCGCCGCCGTGGAGGATGCCGTGCGGCTGGTGGGTGCGAGGATCGGCCGGCATCCGCGCCTCGATAAAGTCATCGCCGAAGTCGGTAAAGCGGATGTCCAGCACCTCGTGGATGGTGCCTTTGTTGAGCCCGTTGAGGATGTCGAGGTCCGGCGGGTGATACCAGATGGCCATAACTGAACTCCCCGGTTCCGCTCAATCTTCGCCTGGCCGGAAACGCGCGCCGACCCGCCGATAGGCCTCGCGGAACGGGACGCCGTCCTCGACCACCATACGGTAGGCCTCTTCGGTGGCGTAGAGACTCTCTTCCATCGCGATGTTCTCGGGGATGAAACGTATCTCCGGCAGCGCCCGGACCAGTACGCCAAGGACGTCATGCGCCAGATCGATGGCCCGGAACAACGGCGCTTTGATCAGCTGCAGGTCGCGGTGATAGCCCGACGGCAGCTTGGCGCCTACGCTGAGGATCTCGGTCAGGCACGCCAGCGAGGTGGCGGTGCGCCCGCGGATCAGCTCGAACACGTCGGGATTGCGTTTTTGCGGCATGATCGACGAGCCGGTCGTCATGCTGTTCGGCAGCGACACAAAGCTGAATTCCTGTGTGCAAAACAGGATCAGGTCCGAGGCCAGGCGGCTCAGATCCGACATCAGCAGATGGATTTCGAACACCAGCTGTGATTCGCCCTTGCCACGGGAGAGTTGTACGGCCGTCACCGGTTCCTGAGTCTCGGCGAAGCCCAGGCGCTCGCGGGTGAACTCCCGGTTGAGGGGCAGGCTCGGCGCACCGTAGCCGGCGGCGGACCCGAGCGGGTTCTTGTCGACGCGCCGGCGCGCGGCGAGCAGGCCTGCTGCATCATCACGCAGCTCCGCGGCATAGGCGCCGGCCCACAGCGGCACCGAACTCGGCATGGCCGGCTGCAGATGGGTATAACCCGGCAGCCGCGTGTCACGTTCGCGCTCGGACAATGCATCCAGCGCCGCAGCCACGGCCTCGGCGCCGTCGTGGAGCTGGCCGCAGACGTCCTTGAGATAGAGTCGCAACGCGGCCAGAACCGGGTCGTTGCGCGAGCGACCCAGGTGCAGGCGGGCACCCGCCTCGGGTGCCCGGCCCGAGAGACGTGTCTCCAAAGCCGTATGCACGTCTTCTTCCTCGAGACTCACGCGCCAGCCGCCGGCCGCATGCTCCGCGGCCAGTTCGTCAAGGCCGTCGCGGATCTGCTGCAGATGTGTTGCATCGAGCAGGCCGCTGGCCGCGAGCATCTCGGCATGGGCGATGGAGGCCCGTGCATCGTAAGACACCAGGCGGTTGTCCAGCTGATGATCCTCGCCGGCGGTGAATTCCAGCACGCCGCGATCGAGCGGATCGCCTTTATCCCAGAGTCTGCTCATGTGTTTTCTTGGCCAGCCGGCGGATTGGTTTCAGACACGTCTATTCTAGCGGCTCAGCCCGGGCCGCCGGCGCTCTGCTCGGCAGGCGTGAGGCTTTCGATGTCATCGACGACCAGTGTACCGGTGCCCTCGTTGGTGAATACTTCCAGCAGCAGGCTGTCGGCCAGGTCATGAGAGATCACGTGAACCCGGCGCACCCCGCTGCGCACGGCCGCCTCGATGGCATCGGCCTTCGGACCCATACCGGCGGCGAGTTTGCCGGTCTTGCGCAGGCGTGCGAGACCGGCCAGATCGACAAAAGAGATCAGTGAATCCGGATCATCCGGGTCCTCGAGGATACCCGCCGCACCGGTGGCCAGGATCAGTTTTTCGGCGCCCAGCGCGGCGGCGATGGCGGCGGCCACCGTGTCGGCGTTGATATTCAGCAGCACGCCGGAGTCGTCGGCGGACAGGGGGCTTATCACCGGCAGGAAGCCGGCATCCAGCTGTCGTTGCAGCACTTCGCTGGCAACCATCTCGATATCGCCGACAAAACCGTAGTCCACCTGGGCATCTCCGTCGCCGGGCAGATCCACTGGCGGGCGGCGAGTGGCCCGGATCAATCCGGCATCGACGCCACTCATCCCGACGGCCTGCAGCCCCAGGTCGCGACAGGCGGCGAGGATACGCGTGTTGACCAAACCATTGAGCACCATGGTGGAGATCTCGAGGGCGCCGGCATCGGTTACCCGCCGGCCCTCGACAAAGCGCGCCGGCACGCCGAGCGCATCGGCCAGCTTGGTCGATTGAGGTCCGCCGCCATGGACCAGCACCACCCGGATCCCAAGTTCGTGCAGCAGACCGACCTGCTCGACCAGGTGACGGGTGGCCTCTTCATCGGCGAATACGGCGCCGCCGCATTTGATCACAAAGACCTTGCGTTTGAACATACGGATATAGGGCACGGCGTCTTTCAGCGCCGCCACCACGATGGCCCGTTCACCCCGGGTTTTCACGTCGGATTGCTCCTGCTTAACAGACGATGCAGCACCGCCATCTGCGCAAACATCCGGTTCCGGGCCTGGGGGATGACGCGGCTGCGCGGTCCCTCAAGTACGTCACCGGCCACCACCACTTCCCGCCGCACCGGCAGGCAATGCATAAAATAACAGTCTGCGGCCGCGGGCCGGAACCAATCTTCGGCGACGGTCCAGTCCGCGTAGCGCGCCCGCAGGGCCGCGTCTTGATCGGCGTCGCCATAGGCCGAGGTGCAGCCCCAGGATTTTGCATATAACACCTGAGCGCCGGCCATCGCGGCCTGTCGATCGTCGGTCTCCCCGACCCGTCCGCCGCTGGCGGCGGCTGCCTCGCGTGCGCGCGCCATGATCGGCTCCGGCAAGGCGAAGCCTTCCGGTCTCAAAACCGTGACATCCATCCCGCGCAGCGCAGCCATGTGCACCACCGCGGAGGGGACCGCCAGCGGCAGCGCCTTGGGATGATTGGCCCAGGACAACACGAACTTGCCGCCCGCGCCGGGCACCTCCAGATCGTCAAGGGTCTTCCAGTCGCCCAGCGCCTGGCAGGGGTGGTTGGTCGCCGATTCCATGTTGATCAGCGGCACCGGGCAGAGCTCGGACAAGGCCCGGAACACCGGTTCGGACAGATCTTCCTCCAGCGTTTGTCCCTTGGCGAAGGCGCGTACGCCGATCACGTCGGCATAGCTGGCCAGCACCGGGATCGCCTCACGGATATGCTCGGCCGCCTCGCCGGTCATCGGCACGCCGTCGCGGTATTCCAGCTGCCAGCTGGAACCGGTGGATATGACAAAGCTGTTACCGCCCAGGCGCGCCATGCCCGCCTGGAAGGACGCCAGGGTGCGCAGCGACGGATTCATAAACACCAGACCCAGCACGCGGCCGGCGAGCGCCTGGGGTTGTGGGCTGCGTTCCAGCCCGGTGGCCAGGGCCAGCAACGAGCGGATCTCGTTGCGGTCAAGGTCGGCGAGATCGAGGAAGTTGTTCAAGGCTGAATCTCCGTCAGGGCATTTACGAGCTGGTCGACATGGCTGTCCTCGAGCACCAGAGGGGGTAACAATCTGAGGATCCGGGGATCGCCGCTGGTGCCGGTCAGGATGCCTCGCTCCAGCAGCGCGTCGCGGATCTCGGCCGCCGGTCTGGTCGTGCGCAGACCGAGCAGGAAGCCACCACCCTGGATCGAAGTGACCGGACCCGTGAGGCATTCCTCACGCAGCCGGGCCGAGAGTCGCCGCACGTTCTCCAGCAGATGCGTTTCGCGGATGGTTGCGATCACCGCCTCGATCGCGGCACAGGCCAGCGGACCCCCGCCGAATGTCGTACCCAGATCGCCGGGTCCGAGCTCTTCGGCGATGGCATCGGTCATGATCACCGCGCCAGCCGGCAATCCGCCGGCCAGACCCTTCGCGGTGGTCAGCAGGTCCGGCGTGACGCCCGCGGCATCGGCGGCGAAGGGGTAGCCGCTGCGGCCGACACCGCACTGGACTTCATCAAAGATCAGCAGGCTGCCGTGCGTGGCGCTCAGGTTTCGCGCCGCGCGCAGATATTCATGAGAGATATCCACCGCGCCAGCGACACCCTGGATCGGCTCGATGATTACGGCGGCCACGTCGGCCCCCATCGCATCCCCTAGCGCCGCGGGATCATCGCGCGGCACAAAACTCACGTCGAACGGCATCCGCGGAAACCCGTACCAGCGTTCCGCCGCGCCCCAGGTCACCGCGCTGCAAGCTGCGCTGCGACCGTGGAAACCGCCCTCGAGCGCGATCACCCGCCCGCGTCCGCTGCGCCGGCAGGCGATGCGCAGCGCGTTCTCGTTGGCCTCGGCGCCGCTGTTGACCAGGAATACCCGGTCCAGACCGGGCGGCGCGAAAGCGGCCAGAGCCTGGGCAGCCCGGGCACGTATCTCCAACGGCACGACGTTGCTCTGAAACAGAAGCCGTTGCGCCTGCTCGCAGATAGCCGCAGTAAGGCGGGGATGGCCGTAGCCGAGGCTGGCCACCGCGTGGCCACCGTACATGTCCAGGATCCGGCGGCCGTCCCGGTCCAGCAGATAGACCCCTTCGCCGGCGACCGGTTCGAACGGCAGCTGCGGATAGACCGGCACCGTGTAGGGTGCTTCGTCCAGGCGCGCGCTCCGCTTGTGATCCATGGGTGTGGCCATCTCAGATCCAGGCCGGCCCCGCTGCGTTCAGGCCCGCAGCCTCGTCGCAGCCCAGCAGCCGGTTCATCCACTGCATGGCGCCGCCGGCCGCACCCTTGACCAGGTTGTCGATGACCACCATGACCACGTAGCGATCGTTGTGGCTGTCCACGCGCAGGCGGGCCCGGTTCGAACCCACCACGTCCTTGATCCGGGGCGGCGCGTCGAGCACTTCGACAAACGGCGAGTCTGCATAGGCCGCATCAAACACAGAGCGCAACTGGCCACCCGCATCAGGGCTCGTCAGCCGGCCCTGGACGGTCATGTGGATGCCGCGCGCAAACGGTCCGGAATGCGGGACAAAATTTACCCGCGGCGTGATGCCGCTGGCGGCCCCTGCCAGGGTCTCGACTTCCGGCGCATGGCGATGGGCCAGCGGCTTGTAGGCGTAGAGGTTGGCATGACGCTCCGGATGATGGGTCGTGGCCAGCGGTGAACGGCCGGAACCGGTACTTCCGGTGACCCCGGCAGCAAAAAATTCCGGTTCCACCAGTCCGCTGCGCAACAGCGGCACCATCGCCAGCAGCATCGCGGTAGCGAAACAGCCCGGGTGCGCGGCATGCGCAGTTGGTGTGCCATCCAGGTGCTCGGGCACCGCGCAGCAGAACGCTGGCTGCAGTTCGGGTGCGCCATGCGCGTGGCCGTATACCGACTGGTAACGTGCCACATCACTGAAGCGGAAGTCCGCTGATGCGTCCACCACCGTGGGCGGCGAGTCGCCCGCCGCCAGCAGACCTGCAATCAACGGCGCCGCGGCGCCGTGCGGCGTGGCGCTGAATACGCCGGCCAGGTGGCCGCCGGCCGCGGCTTCGATCACGTCTTCCGGCGGCATGAATGCGGTCGAGCCCAGAGCAGCGGTCAGATTCGGGAAGGTTGCCGCGACGGGTTGCCCGGCGCGGCTGGAAGAGGCGACCGCGGCCAGCTCCAAAGCGGGATGCAGCGCAATCAGGCGCAGCAGTTCGCCGGCCACATAACCGGTGCCGCCGAGGATCGCCACCGGTAATCTGGTTGTCACGTCTGTGCGCTCCGCGCGCTGTGTTCGGGAAACAGCGCATCGATCAACACGCCGGCCAGCGCCGCTTCCTCGGTCAGCGCATTGTGCGCGGGCACGCTCAGCTGTTCGCGGATCATGTCCGAGCCCACGGTGTTGTCGGTGGCGCGACCGGTGACGACGGCGGGCTCGATGCCAAAGCGATCCCGCAGCAGCGTGACCCCGCCCCAGGCCGCGACCGGATCGTTGGCGCACAGCACGACCGCGTTCAGCGCGGCACGGATCTCAGTGTCCTCGAGGATTGCCTGGACGCCATAGGCACCGAGCAGGCCGTCGCCCAGCTCGAACACGATCACATCGGGTGTTTGCGCGGCGAGCTCGTTTAGCAGCGAACGCGTCAACGCGGGCCCCGATCCTTCGGTCGTGGTGACGACGCCAAAGTCGGTAAAGATCGCGGTGTCGCGGGCGCCCGCGTCCTCCATCGCCAACACGTCCCGACGCAGCGAGACCCCGGTGGCCTTGAATGCGGCCACACGCAATCCGCAGTGGGTAAAGCGGCTGATGATCGCGCAGGCCGCCGCGGTCTTGCCCGAGTCCATACAGGTGCCGGCCAGTGCCACCACCGGCACGCCCCGGGTGTCCAGGCCGGGTTTGCTCTGCAGCGGCTTTTCGCCAACCCGCGCCGGATGACCGATGCGCTCACCCAGATACGGGAAGTGCAGCACGGTGCCGAGCACTTCGCATTCGAACGGCTGCCCGCGATCCGGGTTGACCGAGTCACAGATGCCGAGCACGCCACCCAGATTGAGGATGTTGATTGGATCCCCGGGCGCCAGCCGGGTCGGCAGATGACCCGAATAGCCGAACAGCGCATGCCGATGACCCAGCGCGCCAACCACCACGTCGCCCGCCTTGACCTGGGCCATGCGCCCGGAGGTAAGTTCCAGCTGGTTGTAGCTGGCCTTGTTGTTCAACACCTTGACCGCGACGACGACGCCTTCCTCGCAGGGTATTTCGGCTGCAATCCGCACCTCACGGCCCAGCTTGCAGCTGGCCGCAACCGACGCGATCTTGTCCACCACCAGTGATTTCATCATGCGCGTGTCCTGCTCAGGCGGCCCGGGTGTGCAGCATGCCCGGCAGGGACAGCAGCTTCGAATAACCGACGGCGTCGCTGGCGCTCCATTCGCCGGCGGCCTCGCCATAGGCGCCACGGCTGGCGGCCATCAGGGAGTGGGCAGAGACTACACCCTCGACAAACACCTGGCCGGGTCGCAGCAGCAGCTTGACCTCACCGCTGACCCGCGTCTGCGAGGAGGTCAGCAGCGCCTCCGCATCGCGGCAGGCCGGGTCCAGATGCTGGCCCACATGGACCAGTTCCCCATAGCTCGCTGCTACCTGGTCCTTGAGCCGCTGCTGCCATCCGCTCAGAGTCAGTTTCTCGAGCTCCCGATGGGCGGTCAGCACGATCTCCGCGGCCGGCGCCTCGAACGCGACCCGGCCCTTGGTGCCGAGCACGGTATCGCCCAGGTGGATGCCGCGACCGATGCCGAAGGGCGCGCCCAGCGCTTCCAGCGCTTCCAAAAGCGCGACGCGGTCGAGGGCATCGCCATCCAGGGCGACCGGCACGCCGGCAGCAAAGGTCAATACATGACGCTCGGCCGCACGCGGCGTGTCGAAGGCGCCCTGGCTCAGCACCCAGGCGGATTCGGGGATCGATTCCGCAGAACCCAGGGTCTCGCGGCCGCCGATGGTGACGCCCCAGAGTCCGCGGTTGATGGAATACGCACCGCCCCCGGGCGGCATGGGCAGCCCGTGTTGTTCCAGATAGGCCAGCTGGTCGGCGCGCGCCCAGGTGTTGTCGCGGACCGGGGCCAGGATCTGCAGATCCGGGTTGAGTGTGCGCAACGCCACCTCGAAACGCACCTGATCGTTACCGGCCGCAGTGCAGCCGTGGGCGACCGTGTCGGAGCCGAGTTCGGCAGCGATCCGGGCCATGGTCTGTGCCTGGATCACGCGCTCGGCGCCTACGCACAGCGGATACAGATGGCCGCGCCGGATGTTGCCGAAGATCAGGTAGCGAAGCACCTGATCAAAAAAGCTCGCGCGACCGTCCACGGTGATGTGCTCCTGGGCGCCGAGCGCGGCGGAACGACGCGCCAGATCATCGGTGCTGACGCTGTCCAGACCCCCGGTGTCCACGGTCACCGTGACCACCGGACGGTCATAGGTCTCCGCCAGCCAGGGCACGCAGAAGGAGGTATCCAGCCCGCCGGAGTAGGCAAGGAGGATCGGGTTGTTGCTGCTCATGGCTTGCGTGCTCCCGGGAAGATGTTGTCGAGGCGCGCCAGCAGCGTCTGTTGCTGGCGCTGGGTGGCGGTCGCCACGAATATGGTGTCGTCGCCGGAGATAGTGCCTGCAATCTCTGACCAGCCCGCGTCATCCAGGGCCACGGCGACACTCTGTGCAGCACCGGTGGCGGTACGCACGATAGTCAGGTTGGGTCCGGCCGGAGCCACGTCCCTGACAAACCCGGACAGCAGATCGAATTGTGGATTACCGGGGACGCGGACGTTTTGCGGAGCCACATAGCGCTCCCCCACCTTGGCGACGCCCAACTCCTTGAGGTCGCGGCTGATGCTGGACTGCGTGGCTTCCAGCCCGCGGCTGGACAGCGCCCGGACCAGATCGTCCTGACGGGTGATTTCGGATTCCCCGAGAATCTGGATAATCGCCTCCCGGCGGGTGATCTGTTGACTGAGGTCGCTGGGCATCGATCGATCTCTTGAGAATAAAGATGCACATATTGAAACCGAAATGCGCATAGATAGTCAAGTCTGTGTATGATTGCGCCGGACCAACAGACCGCGGCGGCCGGATCGTTGCGTAAGGAGTGTTGATGAGAGAATTAGAGACCGTCGAGCAGACCACCGGTCCTGACCCCCGCGCAACAGTGATCTGGCTGCATGGGCTGGGCGCAGACGGTCATGATTTCGAGCCCATCGTGCCTCAGCTGGTGCTGCCCGAGGCGGGCGATGTGCGCTATGTCTTTCCGCATGCGCCGGTGCGTCCGGTCACCATCAATGGCGGCATGCCCATGCGCGCCTGGTATGACATCGTCAGCATCGACAGCCGCCCGCCGAGCGATCAGACCGGGATCGAGGAGAGTGCCGCTGCGGTGCTGCGGCTGATCGAGCGGGAAGTTGAACGAGGCATACTGCCGGCGCGCATGGTGTTGGCCGGTTTCTCCCAGGGCGGCGCCATCGCCTTGCATCTGGGGCTCAGATACCCCGAGACCCTGGCCGGAGTGATGGGTCTCTCCACCTATCTGTTGATGCCCGATCGCCTGGCCGGGGAGCGCAGCGCCGCCAATGAGAACACGTCACTGTTTTTGGCCCACGGCACCCTGGATCCGGTGGTGCCGTTTATTGCCGGCGAACGCAGCCGGGAATTCCTTGCGGAACACGGCTATCCCATCGAGTGGCATAGCTATCCGATGCCCCACGCCGTGTGTCCAGAGGAGATCGACGACATCCGCCACTGGCTCAGCCAGCGTCTTGCAGTTGCCTGATTGCGAGCGCCGGTGGCGCCGTATTCAGTTCAGATTCGCGATATCGAGTTCGACACCCTCGGGCAGCGGCAGGTCGAGGATGCGGCAGTAAAAATAGTATTCAGCGAGCAATGATCGGCGGATCGCACCCGCCTCGCGGAACCCGTGCGCCTCGTCGGCAAACTCGAGATACGCGACCGGTACACCGTTGCTCCTGAGCGCCGAGACCATCAGCTGGCTCTGATCCGGCGGCACCACTTTGTCCTTGGCACCCTGAAAAAAGATCACCGGGCTGGTGATGCGGTCGGCGTGGTGCAGCGGCGAGCGTTGTTGATAGACCGCCTTCGCTTCCGGATACGGTCCGATCAGCCAGTGGTCGTAACGCGACTCGAACTTGTGCGTGGTTTCGAACATGCGCTCCAGATCGGCGATGCCGAAATAGCTCGCGCCGGCGCGGAAGACGTCGGTGTAGGTCAACGCGCACAGCACGGTGTAGCCGCCGGCGCTGCCGCCGCTGATCAACAGGCGCTCGAAGTCGATCAGACCTTGATCTGCCAGATAGCGAGCGCCGGCCACCGCGTCTTCCACATCGGCTTCGCCCCAGTGGCCGTAGAGGCTTTGACGGTATTTGCGGCCATAACCGGTGCTGCCGCGATAATTGAGATCGAGGACGCCAAAGCCGCGGCTGGTGAAAAATTGTGTGCGCATGTCCAGCGCGGTAGAGGTCGCGCCGGTGGGCCCGCCGTGGCAGCGGATGATCAGCGGCGGAAGCTCCCCGCTTAACGGAGCAAATTGCGCATTGACCGGGGCGTAAAACAGCCCATAGGCCTCGGCGTCACCGCCGGTGGGGAAGCGCACCGGGACCGGCTCCGAGATACAGGCCTTGTCGACGTCGCCGTTGCTGGTCAGGACCAGGAAGTTGGGCGTGCCGTCGGTCGTCAGCTCCACCAGCGACGGAGCGATGTGCGGGTTGCTCGCCACCATGATGATGCGCCCATCACTGGCCACCAGGTGGTCGATGGCGTCGAGACCTGTCGCCAGCGGCTGCGGGCGGCCGCTGGGCAGCTCGGTACAAAAGGCATCCCAGCGGCCGTCCCGGGTCGCGGCGAAGGCGACCAGGCCGGGCTCCGGAAAGCCGTAGACGGACTGTCCGAAGACCCATTGCGGTAGTCCGATCTCTGCTTCGAAATCAGTCAGGCGGAGAGTGATGTTGCGGTCCCAGGCGTAGAGGTTCCACCAGTTACTGCGGTCAGAGACGAAATAGAGACGGCCGTCCGGGCCCCATTCCGGCTGGAAGATCGACTCATTGGCGCCCCCGGCGATCTGCCGCGGTGTGCCGATCGATCCATCGTCCTCTACCGGGGCCAGCCATAGCTCGGTCCCGTCCCAGGGCAGCTGCGGATGGCTCCATGACAACCACACGATGCGTCGGCCGTCGGCGGACACCCGCGGCGAACTGTAAAAGTCACGGCCGCGAGTGAGTACCGTCTTGCGTCCGTTGGGTTCGATCGCAACCAGCATGTTGACCGGCTCAGCGTCGCCGCTGTGATCCTCGCAGACACAGACGATGCGGCGATGGGTTGCGTCCCAGTGCAGGTCCGCATGACGATGCGTGACCTCGTTGGTCAGGCGTCGGGGCACGCCGTCATCGGCGATGGCATAGACACCCTGGTCGCTGTTTTCGACAAAGAAGATGTAGTCTTCAGCGACCCGATACGCGCCGCCGCCATACTCATGGACCCGGCTGCGCACACTGAACGGCTGCGCCAGCACGTCTTCCCGAGTGCCATCCGCGGTCTGCCGGACCAGGGCCGTGCGCCCGTCTTCGTCCGGACGTGTCTCCAGCCAGTACAAATCACTGCCGGAGAATTGCGGCTGAAACAGGCGTATGCCCTGGCGCACGACGGCGTCGGCGGTGATCGGTGAGGGCCAGCTGCCGCAGGCCTGCCGCGCCCCTTCCTGGGTGTCGATCTCAGTCATTGTTGTTCATGCTTTACCGTGGATTTCGAATTCGAATCGGGAGCTGCCGGCCGCTTGCCCACTGGCGTCGAAGCGGCGCTCCTCGAAGTAAACGTGCCCGTCATTTTCGATCGTGAGCACGGTGCTGGCGCGAGTGCCGTACGCAGGATGCACAATAAAAGCCGCCGAGAGAAGTCGCTCCCATTCTTCAGGCACGCCGGTGTCCGGCAGCGTGGCCTCGCTCGCCTGCCGTCGGTCAGACAGGATTTCGAACAGATGAGCGACATCCACCGGGTCCGCCTCGACCGCGCGCGCGAACCGATCGCGGGCCGCCACCAGTTTTGGCCACGGCGTGTCGAGGCGATGATTGCTCAGGCCGTGAACGCCGGGCTCGATGAGGGTGTTCCGCTGGCCGCGATTGCTCAGATAGCGTCCGCCGCCGGCATCGAACAGCAACAGGTTAAAGCCGCCGAAACGTTGCCCCTCGACCGTGGCGCTCCAGTCTTGTGGCGACGCCGTGCTGCGCAGAAAGCCCGGCACCAGCTCGCCCCGGCTGTGCTGCGCCGGTTCCGCCGTGGGCGCCTCGCGGTAATTGGTCACCACCGCCGAGCGACCGCCGCGGGACACGCCGAGCCAGGTGCCGCCGGCCGCAAGATCCTTGCCGGCGAGGACCGCGGGCTCGGCCTGCCACCAGTCCGCGGGGGCTGCCGGCCGCTGATGGAATTCGTCACGATTTCCCGCCAGGATCAGCGCGTAACGAGGGTGGCTCTGCCACGCAAAGACAAGCAGGCACATGTCAGGCGCAGCGCCCCAGCGATCTGCGGCCGCAGCCATACGGTGATCCGCAGCGCATCGGCTTTGCCCGCCCTAGCGCCACGGTTGTTGATGGCCTCCGGCGTCGCGCTCCAGATCCCGGCCGACCGCCGCTTCGTACCAGTCCCGGACCAGCGCGTAGGCGATGGACATGGGTGTAGGCAACAACACCGCGCCGCTGGCCATGTCGTCCCGGCTCACCCAGCGGGCATCCTCCAGTTCGCCATCCACCAGACTGATCTCCTCATCCACCGCGCTTGCGGTGTAGCCGAGCATCAGCGACGAGGGGAAGGGCCAGGGCTGGGACGAATGATAGCGGGCATCGACGCTGCGGATACCGGTCTCCTCGTAAACCTCACGCATGACCGCGTCCTCGAGACTCTCGCCCGGTTCCACGAAGCCCGCGATCGTGGAATAACGACCTTCAGGCCAGTCCGGCTGCCGCCCGAGCAGACAGCGATCGCCACGGCTCACCAACACGATGACCGCCGGATCGACCCGGGGGAAATGGCGGATACTGCAGTCTGTGCGCCCGCACAGGCGGGCATGGCCCCGGTCTACCGCCCGGGTGGTAGAACCGCAGCGCGAGCAAAATCGGTGGCTGGCGTGCCACAGCACCATGGCGCGCGCATAGGCGAGCAGGCCTGCATCATCTCGGGACAACTGTTGCGCGAGACCTCGCAGACCGTAGAAGGCATGATCCGCCGGCGCCGTGATCTGGTCTTCTACCGCAACCGCGAACAGCAGCCGCTGGTCCTGCATGCCCAGCAGGATGGCTTGTTCATGGCTGGCGCCGAAGCGGGCCAAATCGGCCGGTCCGATGCGCACCGGCTGCGGCGCACCGGCGACGCGGACCAGGTTGCGGCTGCCCTGAACCGGAAGATAATCGACCCGCCCCTCGCTCAGCGCTTGCCGGACCCAGCCGGCCTCCGCCCGGCGATGACCAAGGCGGTCGACGCCGATGGAGGCGAGCAGATTCGGTGGGCGGAGACCGTTCACCGGGACAGCTCAGGCCTCCTGGTGCAGCGGTTCGTGAGCCACCAGCCAGCCATCTTCGTCGGCGTAGATATAGTCGCCGGGACGTATGGTGACGCCGGCGAAGCTCACCGAGTTGCCGAGCTGACCATCACCGTTCTTGCGGCTCTTCAACGGATGAGTGTCCATCGCCAGCACGCCGACATCCATGTCCACTATCTCCGCGCTGTCGCGGATGCAGCCGTTGATCAGCACACCGCTCCAGCCATTCTCGGCGGCCAGCCCGGCCAGGCGGCCTCCCAGCAGCGCGCAACGACCGGAGCCGCCGCCATCGATCACCAGTATCCGGCCCTCCCCGGGGCCGGATACCGCTTCCGCCACCAGCAGGTTGTCCTCATGCACCTTGATGGTTACCGCGGAGCCGTGGAAGCGCTTTCTGCCACCGAACGGGCGCAGAATGGGCTCGGCCACTTCCACCTGATCGGCGTATTCATCGCAAATGTCGGCAGTCAAAATATCCAAGGCCTGGCTCCTGTCCGGGATTCATGGGCCGCCTATTGTATGTCCTTGGGGGGCGTGCCGGCACGCAATCTCCGGCGGCATGGCGGGCAGCTGCCTCGATCCATCGCCAGCACATCGTGCACATAGATGTTGCCGCAGCGCCCGCAATCGGCCAGCAGCAGCTCGCCGCGTTCGGTCAGCGCCAGCAGCAGGCTCCAGGCGTGCTCGAATGACACCCGGCGCCGCGGGTGGAGAGACAGATACACTTCGTAGGCCCTGCACAGGCGTTGGCCGAATTCCGGTCCGCAGGTATCGCCGAGCAAACGGATGTGCAAGGTCCGGTCGATCCGGATCAGGCCGAAGAGGGCGAACAGGCTGGCCAGGGTGCTGGCCTCCGTCTGCACTTGTGCGTTGCGCATAAAGAACCCGACGCTGGACGGTGACTTGCCGCGCTGGCGGCGGACCTTGCCTGCTTCGCCGTTACGGAAATACGTGCCGTAGAGCTTTCTGATCCGGTCCTGGGAAAACCCGGTGCAGCGGGCGATGATGTGGGTCCGGGCCTCGTGCGCGATCAGCCTGACGGCCAGATCAAACTTCGCCTGTTCGCCGGCGTAGCGATTGTCGGTGTGACGCATTTCCCCCTACTCCTTGTGTGTTAGCTACCAAATATGGTATACCACGCCCATATATGGATCTCAAGCCGAATTTTTGACCAGAAGAGCCGGAAATGGCGGCTGCGGACAAATCTGGTTCAAGCGGCAGGAAAGCCCGGTTAGCAGCTCAGTCTCGCTGGCGGGACAATGCTCACGGGCATAGCGATAGATCAGGCACGGGGACGGGCAATGGAACAATTCGGCATCGATGAGAGAACCCGGGACGAAATCAGCGGCACCAACCGTGTTTTCCTGTCCCTGATTCGCCGGCACGGCATGGAGTCTGGCGCAACTGCCGGTTTCGGTCTCGGCGCCGCGGCGACAGCGACGATCGTCTCGCTGTCGCTGCATGAGCTCGAGCAGCTGAGCCGATGTCCGTTCGCGCTGTTCAGCATCGGTTTCGAACAGCAAGAAGATTGGGTTGCGCTGCTCGGTCGGCGGGTGGCGGAACCTGGCGTCGCCCGCTGGCATGATGCGGACCAGGAGACCAATCAATTTCTCGTCATCGCGCTCGCTGCGCTGCGCGGGGTCGCGGGTCGTGACCCCTTTCTCGCCCGCCTCCTTTACGGCATCCCGGGCATGCTCTGCCGCCCGCTCGCCAGCCTGGACCTGGCAGCGTTGCCGATACTGGTACCCAGCCTGAAGGATCGCCTGAGGGCGCGACTGAACACCTGCCCGGGCTTCTGGCGTGATCTGTTGACTGGTGTCTACCTGGGCGCAGACGCGTCTGCCGTGAGCGGTGCCATCCGGCAGCTCGGTCTGCAGCTCACCCTGCAACGAGGTCTGGGCCTGCGCGGCCGGCGTGCGGCGCATCCGCGGCTTTGTCGCGAGGGCTAGTGTTGACGATGCTCCTGAAAGAACGGCAGGCAGGCTGCCAGCACCTCTCGTGGCGCTTCCAGCTGCGGATAGTGTCCGATCTCCGGCAGCTCCACTAACCGACTCCCGGGCAACAGGGCCCGCCACCGATCGACCATGTTCAGGCCAGAGACCGGATCGAGCAGTCCATCGATAAACATCAGCGGAACCGGACTCTCGAGCAGCGCCCCCACCCAGCGGTCCCGGTGGATCTCCCGCTCGCGGATATATCGCAACAGCCGTGGCATCACGCGACGCCCGCCGCCGTGGTCGATGAGCTGCCACAGCACTTCCCGGTCGGCCGCGTCCGGCTGGGTCGCGGGACCAAACACCCGCGCCAGGCTGCGCAGTGCCTGATCCTTGCCGATCAGACGACTCAACAGCGGGCCAAACGGACCGGCAAGGAGGGTCTGGATCGGGCGCGGCTGGTGACGTTCCGGAAACACGCCGCCATTGAGCAGGCAGACGGCATCCAGCCCCGCTGCTCCGGTGCCGGCAACCCGGCGCGCCAGGAGCTCTTGCGCCACCGTGTCGCCATAGTCGTGCGCCAGGATCTGAAAACGCTCTACCCCGCGTGAGGCCAACACTGTCTCGCAAAGATCCGCCTGCAACGGGAAACTGTAATCGATCCCCCGCGGCTTGTCGGAAAAGCCGAAACCGAGCAAGTCCGGTGCCAGCAAGTGGAACTCGGTGCCGAGTGGGCCCCAGACCCGTGACCAGTCCCAGGCGGCAGTGGGAAAGCCGTGGATCAGCAGCAGGGTCTCGCCGCCGGTGTTGCCGCCTTCATAGATCTGGATCCGATGACCCCGAAACGCCTCGGTCCTGGCGCTGCGCCGCCATGGCTCGATAGTCAGCAACTCGGGGCTCTCATTCATGCTTGTTCCCTGTGCCCGGGCCGGCCGCCGTTGCGCAGGCCGGCTTTACGCCGGCATTCGTCGCTGACAGTCCGTGAATTGCTAGAATGCTCTATTCGGTGCGGCGCGGAAAGTACTCTGTCCAGCCTGCCTCAACCCTGTACATTCGTTGCGGACAACACTATGCGCGCGCTCCAGATACACGGCCTGACCAAGACCTACGGCAACGGCGTCCAGGCCCTGAAAGGCATCGATCTGGAAGTCGAGGAAGGGGAATTCTGCGCCCTGCTCGGTCCCAACGGTGCCGGCAAGACCACCGCCATCGGCATCATGACCTCGCTGGTGAACAAGACCGCCGGCAGCGTGGCGATCTTCGGGCACGATATCGATCAGGATGTGATCGGTGCCAAGAGCTGTCTCGGTCTGGTGCCTCAGGAGATCAATCTCAACCTGTTCGAGAAGGTACAGAGCATCGTCGTCACCCAGGCCGGATACTACGGGATCCCGCGGCGCCAGGCGCTGGAACGGGCCGAGCGTTATCTGCGTGAGCTCAAGCTGTGGGATCGCCGCGACGATATCGCGCGCAATCTCTCCGGCGGCATGAAGCGCCGGCTGATGATCGCCCGCGCGCTGGTCCACGAGCCGCGGCTGCTGATCCTCGACGAGCCCACCGCTGGCGTGGATATCGAGATCCGGCGCTCGATGTGGCGTTTCCTGCGCAAGATCAATGACCAGGGCACGACCATCATCCTGACCACTCACTATCTGGAGGAGGCCGAGAGTCTGTGCCGCCACGTGGCGATCATCGATGAGGGCCGGATCATCGTGAACGATCCCATGAGCCAGGTGTTGCGCAAGCTTTCGGTCGAGACCCTGGTATTCAATCTGGCGGAGGCTGTGGACGGCGTCGCAGCCATCGACGGCTACGCGGTGCGCATGATCGATCCGACCACGCTGGAAGCCGACGTGACCAGCGACCGCGGCGTCAACGGCTTGTTCGCGGCACTGAGCGAGCGTGGGCTACGCGTGGTCAGTATGCGTAACAAGGCCAATCGTCTGGAGGAGCTGTTTATGCGGCTGGTGGACAGCAAAGAAGAACGTGGTGAACACACGGCCGTGGCGGGTCGTTGAGGCATCCGGCATGACGAGGATCAAACAGAACCTGGTGGCGCTGAACACCCTGGTGCTCAAGGAGTATCACCGCATCGTGCGTATATGGGTGCAGACCCTGGTGCCGCCGGCCATCACCATGTCGTTGTACTTCGTGATTTTCGGCAACCTGATCGGCAGCCGCATCGGCCAGATGGATGGCTTCGGCTATATGCAGTACATCGCGCCCGGTCTGATCATGATGTCGGTGATCACCAACTCCTATGGCAACGTCGTCTCTTCGTTCTTCGGCGCCAAATTCGCGCGTCACATCGAGGAGATGCTGGTGTCGCCGATGCCCGAGTCGCTCATCCTGATCGGGCATGTGGCCGGGGGCGTGGTGCGCGGGCTGCTGGTTGGCCTGCTGGTCACGCTGATCGCGCTGTTCTTCACCGATCTGACGCCGGTGCATCCGTGGATCACCATATCCGTCGTTCTCCTTACCGCGGTGGTGTTTGCGTTGGCCGGGTTTATCAACGCGGTGTTCGCGCGCAAGTTTGACGATATCTCGATCATCCCGACCTTTGTGTTGACGCCTCTGACCTATCTCGGCGGAGTGTTTTACTCCATCTCGCTGTTGCCGGAATTCTGGCAGAAGGTCTCCATGGCCAACCCGATCCTCTACATGGTCAACGCTTTCCGCTTCGGCATCCTCGGTGTGTCCGACATCCCGCTGGGGCGCGCTTATCTGATCATCTTCGCATTCATCATCGGTCTGTATACGCTGGCCCTGACCCTGCTCAAACGCGGCACCGGCACCCGCGAGTAACCGCGACATGTGCGGACGCTTTGCCTTCTACACGCCGGCCGAGGCCGTAGTGCATCTGTTCGACGCGAGCACGTCCGCCACGTTGACGCCGCGCTATAACATCGCGCCGACACAGGCGGCGCCGGTGATCCGGCGCCACGAGGACGGATCACGGCATCTGGAACCTCTGCGCTGGGGCCTGATCCCGTTCTGGGCCAAGGAGCCGGGTATCGGCAACCGCATGATCAACGCCCGGGCCGAGACCGTGGCCGACAAGCCCGCGTTCCGGCGCGCGTTCAAACAGCAGCGCTGCCTGGTACTGGCCGACGGCTTCTATGAATGGCAGAAGACGGCGGGCGGCAAGATCCCCTGGTTTATCTCGCTGGCAGCCGGCGGGCCGTTTGCGATGGCGGGCATGTGGGAGCGCTGGCGCGAAAGCGATGCTGCGCCGAGCCTGGATACCTGCACCATCATCACGACGCATCCCAACCGGATGATGTCGGCCCTGCACAATCGCATGCCGGCGATCCTGACCGGCGCCGCGGTGGATCACTGGCTGGATCCCGCGTCGGGCCGCGAAGAACTGGTAAATCTGCTTGAGCCGGTAAACGATGAGACGCTGACAGCGGTGGCCGTCAGCCGCCGGGTCAACAGCCCGGCCAACGACGATCCCGGTCTGATCGAGCCGGCCAGCGACTCGACAAGCGACCCGGGCTAGACTGCGCTCAGCGCGGCCTCGAGGTCGTCGATCAATTCGGCCGCATCCTCCAGACCGACCGACAGGCGCAGCAGGTTCTGCGGCGTCTTTGTCCCCGGCCCCTCGATGGAGGCGCGGTGCTCGATCAGGCTTTCGACCCCGCCGAGGCTGGTCGCCCGGGTAAAGAGTTCGACCCGGGCCGCCACGCCCATGGCCGCTGCGGCGTCGCCGCGGACCTGGATCGACAACATGCCGCCGAACCCGCGCATCTGAGCGCGGGCGATTGCGTGACCCCGGTGCCCGGGCAGACCCGGGTAAAGCACCGTCTCCAGCGCGGGATGGTCGGTCAGACGGGTAGCGATCTGCAGCGCCGTCGCGCTCTGCTTGCGTACGCGCAATGGCAGAGTCGGGAGACTACGCTGCAGGAGCCAGCAATCGAAGGGTGATGGCGCCGCGCCTGTCGCGCTGCGTAGCATACGGATCTGCTCCATCCACGTGGACGCGCGACCGGCGACCGCGCCGCTCAACAGGTCGCTATGTCCGCCCAGATATTTGGTGCCGCTGTGGATTACCAGGTCGGCACCCAGTTCCAGCGGACTCTGCAGCACCGGAGTAGCGAACGTGTTATCGCAAGCCAACACTGTGCCCCGGGCTGCCGCCAGGCCTGCCAGCGCGGCGATGTCGCTGATATCCAGCAGAGGGTTGGATGGCGTCTCGACGAACAACAAGGCGGCCGGCTCTGACAGGGCTGCGCGCACCGCGTCCAGCGACGTCGTGTCTACAAACCGCACCCGCGCGCCAAGCTGCGGCACGAGCTCCCTGAGTTGTCTCAGTGTGCCGTGATAAGCGGCGTCCGTGGCGATGATGTCGCCTTGCGCCGCGGCGGTCTGGAATACGGCCAGCGTCGCTGCGGAGCCGGACGCGAACATCACCGCGGCGTCCGCACCCTCTAGTCGCGCCAGCCCGTGTTCCAGCGCCGCCCGGTTGGGATTGTCGTCGCGCGTGTAATTGAACCCGTGCGGATAGCTGCCGTCCGCGTCACGCACGAAGGTCGTGCTCAGCGTGATCGCCGGCGTCACCGCGCCGGTGCCCGGATCCACAGGCCGCGCTGCGTGCACGGCGACGGTATCGATGGAAGTACTGTCTGATTTCCGCGTCATGCCGGCATCTCTTCGTCGTCACCGGATTCCTGCAGCCCGACCACCAACGTGCCGGGTCCGCCGTGGGCGCCGAGGGCGGTGCCCAGGTCGGTGACAAAACCCGACTCTACCCCGGGCAGCCGCGCCAGCAGTAATGCCAGCAGACGCTTGGCGCCATCCGCATCGCTGGCATGTCCGACGCCGACCCGGTAGCGGACACCGGCCACGCAGCGTCGTTCGATAAACCGCACGAACTTCTCCAGGCGTTTGCGTCGTCCAAACAATACTCCCCCGGCGGCAATGCGGCCGTCGGGAAATGCGGTGAGGACCGGATCCAGACGCAGCAGGTCTGCCAGCAACTTTTTGGAGCGCGGCACACGGCCGCCGCGGACCGCGTAGCGCAGATCGCCGAGCAGCGCGAACACCTGCGTTTGCACTATGGCCTGGTCGATGCGCAGGATGATCTCGTCCACGTCGCAGCCGGCTTTCGCCAGCTCCGCCGCACAGCACACGATCAGTCCCTGGCCCAGCGACGCACTGCGCGAATCGATCACGATCACCGGGCCCGGGGTCTGCGCACCGGGCTCGCCCCTGTCGCTGCGGCCGACCCGGGCCGCCGCCGAGCACGCGGCCTGGTAGGTGCCGCTGACCGACCCGGAGATGTGGATCGAGATCACTGCCGAGTGATGCGAGAGCAGGAACTGGTAAAGCCGCCGGAAGTCCCCGGGGGCCGGCTGCGAGGTTTGCGGGTGTTCCGGATTGGTCTGCAGCTCCCGGTAGAATTGTTCCGGAGACAGGCTGACCTTGTCCAGATAACTGGTATCACCGAAGTGGACCCGCACCGGGACCATGTGGATACCGAGACGCTCGAAGTCATCTTCCTTCCAGTCGCCGGCCGAGTCCGTGACGATGGCGACCGTGCTTCCGGAGATGCGCGCGGATTGTTGTTGCCGCTGCATGTCGTCCGCCTTGCGGCTGCTGACGGTGCCGTGCTCCGCGGCAATCCGGAACAGCTGATCCGGATCGTCAAGATGCATATGCACCCGGACCTTGCGGCGCGTGCCGGCGACGACCAGGCTGCCGCCGATGGCCGCCAGCGTCTCGCGCAGCGCGCGCGGATCGATATCGTCACCGGTGATCATGCACTCCGTGCAGTACCGGTATTGATCGTCCTGCTCCACTTCCAGCGGGAGGTCCTCATGCTCATCGGATTCCGCGGCCGGCGATTGATCCTCGCTGGCCGGCTGCGGACCCTCGCGTATGTATTCGGTGACACCCTGCAGCAGATCCACGAAGCCCTGGGCACCGGCGTCGACCACCCCGGCCCGGCGCAGGGCTTCGAGTTGGTTGGTGGTTTCCGCCAGCGCCTCTTGCGCGCGCTGCAGGCCACTCTCGAACAGACTCAACAGGTCATGGCCGCGGTCGCGCAGTCGCACGAGTTCCGTGGCGAACTCGTGGAGGACCGTGAGCACAGTGCCTTCTTTTGGTTCGTTGATCGCGTCGCGCGCGTAGTCGGCGCCGCGCCGGACGGCATCGACCAGGTCCTCCGCCTTGAGCTGGGATAATTCACCGCAGGCGTCGCTGAGCCCAAGAAAGAATTGTGCAAGGATGGCGCCGGAATTGCCGCGTGCGCCGTCGAGGGCGGAGTCCGCAATCACCTCCAGGGTGCGGCCTGCGTGCCGGTCCTGGCGCCGGACCAGCGCCCTCAGCACCGTGTTCAGGGTCATCGCCAGATTGGTGCCGGTATCGCCGTCCGGCACCGGGAACACATTGATCCGGTTCAAGCGCTCCCGGTCTGCGACGACGCGGCGGATACCGGATTGCAGACCTCGGCTGAGTCGGATGCCGTCCAGCTTTCGGTCCCNNNNCATCGATTCAGTTGGCCTGAAGCAGATAGTCGCGGCCGCGCCGGCTCAGGATCACACCGGCGGGGATGATCTCTTTTACGGTCACCCCGGCATCGAGTTGGTCACCTTCCCGATAGCGTTTGCCGCTGATAAAGACCACCCGTCGCGAAGACTGCGGGAAATACACATGCAGATCCAGGTTGAGTTGCGGACCCGACAATTCGCCGGACAGATACAATTCCTGCACGCTGGGCAATTCCGCTGCCGACACGCCTGCGGGTTGCGTATTTGCACGCCGCGGATCGGTCGGGATCTGCTGCGCTGGCTGCTGGGTAGCGGCCGTCTGCTTCGGGGCGGTTTCGATGGGGGTCGGGGTCTCGGTGACGCTGCGGGCTTCGTCGGCCAGCGAGCGTATCGCGGGCTCATCCCGGTCGGGGCGCGGCGCCGGGCGTTCTGCCGTCGACGCTGTTTCGGGTCTGCCAGGCTCAGTGCGGGTTGGTGCCGGAGCGCTCTGTACAGCTGGTTTATCGGTGGTCTGCGTCGCGACCGGTGACGGGGCGGACGCGGTCGCTGTGGCGGACTGTGGCGGCGATACCGCGGGAGCAGCAACCCTCTCCGGTTTGTCGCGCAGCAGGATCATGCTAACGATGATCGCGTTGATCACCAGCAGCGCGCCGATGATCCACGGCCAGATGTTTGACCGCCGCGTCTCTGTTTTCTCGGGCAGCCCGGCGAAGCCGGGACCGCTCTGGCGCTGTCTCGCGTTCTCGGATTTCTTCAGCGCTTCGAGGATGAACGACATGCCGGATCAGCGCTCCGAATTCAGACGTGGCCGATCGGGCAAGCCGAGCGCGTTGTTCAGCGCGATCAGGGTGCGCGCGCCGGCGACCCCGTCGGGCTCCAGCCGCTGCTGGCGCTGGAAGGTCTGCACCGCGGCGCGCAGGCTCGTATCGAACACCGCAGATTGCTGGCTCTCCAGCGGCTGGACGAGGAGTTCAGACAGGCTGCTCCTCAGCGCGGCCACATCGGCGCCTTGTGCACCCTCAGCCATGATCCGACCGGAGCCGAACGCCGGCTTCCAGATCAGCAGGAAGTCGCCAAACCAGAGCGGCATCATTTCCCCCAGGCCAACCGTCAGCCGCGTCGGCCCGATCTCAAGTTCGGCCTCGCCTCCGGCGCTGACCCCGCGCAATACGACCTGGTGCTGGCCGCCGTCTTCGGTGACCAGCGACAGTATCACCGGCCGGTCGAGGGTCAGAATCTGGCCCCAGGTGCCCTGCTGGAACAAACAGCGCAGCCGCGCGGCCAGCGCCACATCACAGGGACGGCCGGTCCCTGGCAGATAGGTCACGCCCCAGGTGTCCAGCAGGTTGGCAAACGCGGCGTCAGTGCCGGTCTCGCTGGCCAGCGTCACCAGAGTCTCGGTCAGCGGCGGCGCAGCGGGTTCTGGTTCCGGGGTGGGCATCGGCCTGGATTCGACCGTGACGCCGAGTGCCGGGATCTCGACCGGATCCGGGTCCGTCGCGGCAGGTCTTGACGGCGCCGGGACGGATTCGGTCAGGGAGGTCACAGCGGGCGGCAACGCTCCGCTACCGAACAGGTCTCGCTGCTGCCACAGAACGACACCGGCGATCGCGAGCGCCAGCACCGCGGCGGATGATGCCAGCCATGGCCGCCACGAACGGCGTTCCGCGCCAGCGACTTCACGGACCGCGTGTCGTGCCAGGCGTCTGTTGACGCGGGATTGTTCGCGCGAGAAAGCGCCGAGCAGGGCGCGGTCACAGATCACGTTGATCAGCCGCGGGACGCCGTCGGAGGCATGGTGGATGGCCTTCGCCGCCGGGACGGTAAAAATCTCGGCGCCACCGCCGGCGACACGCAGGCGATGGGCGATGTAGGCCCGGGTCTCGGGACCGTCCAGCGGCTCCAGGTGGTAGCGACCGGTGATCCGCTGGGCCAGTTGCCGCAGGTCCGTGCGCGCCAGCAGCTGGCGCAGCTCGGGCTGGCCGATGAGGATGATCTGCAGCAGCTTCTGTTTGGCGGTCTCGAGATTGGTCAGCAGGCGGATCTGCTCGAGCACATCCGGGCTCAGGTTCTGCGCTTCGTCCACGATCAGCACGACCCGCTGCCCTTCCGCATGAGCTTCCAGCAGCCGCTGGTTCAGCGCGTCGACGATCGCCTTCATGCTGCCGCGCTGCTCCAGATTCAGCGGCAGCCGTAATTCCTCGCAGATCGTCAGCAGGAATTCGTGGGGGCTGAGCCGGGGATTGAGCACCAGTGCCACGCGCGTATCCGGTGGCAGCTGCTCCAGCAGGCTGCGGACGATGGTTGTCTTGCCCGTGCCGACCTCGCCGGTCAGCTGGATAAAGCCGCCGCTCTCGGTGACCCCGTAGAGCAGATGGGCGAGTGCCTCCGCATGCCGCTCACTGAGAAACAGATAACGCGGGTCGGGGGTAATGGAGAACGGCTTTTCGTTCAGCCCGAAAAAACTGGTGTACATCGTTATTGTCGGCCGCCCGCAAGCAATGTCGCGGACAGCGGGGCCTCCGGGACGGCCCTGAATGATGCCCTAAGGCATTCGCCCGTGTATAGCTCAGTCCCGGGGCCGGGCGCGACCCCGGGCCACCGCGTCGTCGCCGAAACGCTCCCGGATCGAGGCCAGGGTCTGATCCAGGTCACGGCCTTCGGTGCCCTGGCCGAACAAGCTCAGCTGGGTCGCGGGGCTGAGTTCGGAGACGCCCACGCCAAGCAGGCGCAGCCGCGCGCCCGGATTCTCGGCGAGCCAGGTATCGAGCAGCTCAGCGGTCACACGCAGCATGGGGGCGGCCTCACCCAGCGGCGGCGATACCCGTCGCTGCCGCGAAAAGGTGCTGAAGTCGTCCCGCCGCAATTTGACCGCGACGACCGCGCCGCGGAGGTTTTTGCGCTGCAGCCGCTGACCGACGCGATCGCAGAGTTTGCCGAGTTCCCCGCGGAGTTGTGCAGGATCCGCGATGTCCCCTTCGAAGGTATCTTCGGCGCTGATGCTCTGATCCGGCCGGTGGGTACACACCGGACGCTCGTCCAGGCCCTCGGCGCGCTGGCGCATTTGTCGGGCAAAGCGGCCGAAAACCCGGGTGAGCACGGATTCCGGCGCCGCGCGCAAATCCCGGACGCTGTGGATGCCGTGCCCGGCAAGGCGTTCCACCGTGCGTGGGCCGATACCGCCGATCCGGCCCGCCGGGAGCGGATCCAGCGCGGCACGGATGTCATCCCCGAGCAGGATGCAGAGCCCGTCCGGCTTATCCAGGTCCGACGCGATCTTGGCCACGAGTTTGTTCGGCCCGATGCCGACCGATGCGGCCAGGCCACTCTCTTCACGCACCCGGTCCTTGATCCGTTGGGCCAGCGCGGTCGCGGAGCCGAACAGGCTGAGCGATCCGGTAATGTCCAGAAACGCTTCGTCCAGAGACAGGCCTTCCACCTCAGGTGTGAACTCGCGGAATACCTGGAACAGCGTCCTGGACACCGCCTGGTAGTGGCTCATCCGCGGCTGGATGCAGACAGCGTCGCGGCATCGCCGCCGCGCCTCGGTCATGGGCATGGCCGAGCGGATGCCAAAGCGGCGCGCCTCGTAGCTGGCGGCGGCGACGACCCCGCGTCCACCGGTGCCGCCGACGAGCACCGGCAGGCCGCGCAGCTCGGGGCGGTCGCGCTGCTCGACCGAGGCGTAGAACGCGTCCATATCGACGTGGGCGATACAGCGCTGGCGGGTGCCCGCTGCGGACTCCCCACTCACAGTGTCAGAGCGGTGACGGTCAGGGTGATGACGAACATGGTCATCAGACCGACAAAGTATGAGATGCCGAGCAGCGCATATTTACCCAGGGTCGCCATCCTGCTCTGACCGTAGACCAGCCGCATGGATTTGAACAGATAGACCGGTACGTAGATCAGGGTGGCGGTCGCCAGTAACGGCGCTGGCCAGTCTGGCAGTGTCGTCCCCTCGAAGGACCATTCGGCAAGCAGGTTCAAGGTCAGGATGAAATAGAAAAACGCGTGAAAATGCACCAGAAACAACAGGTGCTCGACATAATATCGTCCGCTCAGCGGATACGAGAGCTTCATCACCAGCGCCATCACCGGCAGGAAGAAGAACATCATCAGCGGGATGTTTTCCAGCAAGGCCTGGGCATAGCTCGCGCCGTGGTCGACCACGACTTTTCTGCAGGTGGCCTTGAGTCGCTCTTCGGTCAGCCAGGCGCGTAACCATTCGGTATCCGTGCCGAGCTGAAACTCGAGATGTTCGCAGGGATCCTCTTCAGTCTCAGTCTCTGTCCCTGCCAGCGTGGCGTCCCCGGCAGCGACACCGACCGGTTCCTCCAGCGCGTCAGGCGCAGGCTCGGGCAGAGATGTCTCATTTGTTGTTGGTTCGGTCTCATCCGCCGATTCCGGTTCATCAACGCCGATCTGGATATTTACGCCGCCGCCATCGGCGACGAGCGTGCCGTCCTGCAGGCCAAGACGCGTGCCGATTGCCAACAGGAAAAAGAACAGCAGGCTGAACGCGATAAACAGCCGCAGCGGGGGGACATAGCGGGCACGGCGGCCGAGCAGATAGTCGCGGGTAAGCCGGCCGGGTCGAAACAGCAGCAGACCGAGCGTGCGCCACAGGCGTGAGTCGATGGTGGTGAGAAATTCGCTGGCCTCGCGGATCAGTTCCCACAAAGAAATCATCCGGGAGCCGGCGCGCTGGCCGCATTCGGTGCAGTATTGTCCGGTCAGCAGCGTTTCGCAGTTGCTGCAGGTGCCCAGCGTGCCGCTCGGGGCCAGTCGCTGGCCGTCCACGAGGATGCGACGGGTGACGCTAAACTGGTCGCCGAACCGGTCAATGGCGGCCTGACGCATGCCCGCCGCCTGGTCTGACAGGTATTGCTCCAGCGCCTTGCGGTCCTGCAGTTCGTATTGGACCGAGCGCGCCGCGCGGCCGTCCTCGTGTTCGACGCGCGAGATGGTGGCATCGATAAACCCGGGGAGCCCGAGCATTTCGCGGACGTGCTCCCGCAGCCAGTCATCGAACTGCTCTTCGATGGCTGGCTCGGGAACGAGGTTGACCTCGTAAATGACCGGTCCGCTGGCCACCATCTATGCCTGGGCGGGCACGGTTGCGGTCAGCGGCTGGCGGCGATCTCCCGTTCGCCGCCCTTGGCCGGTGCCGACGGCCGCGCGGCGGCGGCTTTCTTCTTTTTGCTGGCCGGGCGACGCGGTTTGCCGGTTTCGGTCTTGGCCGGTTGCCGCGCCAGCTCACTGCTGTCGAAGTCGTCGACGGTGATGATCTCCATGATCTTCAGATCCGCCTCACGCAGCTTGTGAGCTTCGTCTTCGCTCAGCACGCCGGCGCTGACACCCGCATTGATCTGGGCATGCAGACCCAGCTCGTTGATCCGCCCCTCCTTGATCGCGCGGCGCAGCTTCTTCTCCAGCGGCGCCACCGCGATGGACAGCTCCATGGCCTCCTGCAGCAGACCGAGATGGCTGCCCGGCTCCACGGTCCGGTAGACCGGTGCACACAGACGATCGCGGCTGGCGGACGGGTTGATGACCAATTCCACCACCCGCCGGGCAAGCAGGTCGCTGGGGGAGGAGAAAGTCCTCCCGCGCGGGAAGATCAGAAACCGCAGGCCCGCCGCCACATAACGGTTGGGGAAGTTGCGCAGGAACGCATGGAGCTGTTCTTGTGCCTTGTACAACAAGGTGCGGCAGGACCACTCCACCAGCGGCAGATCCGCTTCCGGGCTGCCGGCATTCTCGTAATGCTTGAGCACCGTCGACGCCATGTACAGCGTGCTGAGGACGTCGCCCAGACGAGCAGACAACATCTCCTTTTTCTTCAGCGCTCCACCGAGGGTCAGCATGGACACGTCGGCGGCAAGGGCGAAGGAGGCGGAGAAGCGCGTGATCTGCTGATAGTAACGGCGAGTCGGGCCGCTGCTTGGTGCCGTGACGTAACGCGCTTGGGTCAGGGCCTCAACGAAAGCGTGAGCCGCATTGCTCAGCGCGTAGCCAAAGTGACCGAAGAGCGCCCGATCGAATTCTTCCAGCCCGCGCTCCGGATCCGCGTCCCGGGCCGCCTGCAGTTCCCGCAGCACATAGGGATGGCAGCGGATCGCGCCCTGGCCAAAGATGATCAGACTGCGGGTGAGGATGTTAGCGCCCTCGACCGTGATCATGACCGGCACCGAGGCGTAGCCGGTACCGAGATAATTGCGCGGTCCCATGCAGGCGCCTTTGCCCGCGTGCACATCCATGGCGTCATTCGCCACGACTCGAGACATTTCCGTACAGTGATACTTCAGGATCGCCGAGGGCACCGCCGGCTTTTCTCCGGTATCGATGGCCGACACCGTGACCGACCGCGCCGCATCCGAGATATAGGTGAACCCCGCCATCCGGGCGACGGCCTCCTGTACGCCTTCGAAATTGCCGATGGAGGTGTTGAATTGCTTGCGGATCCGCGCATAGGCGCCGGTGGCGAAGATACCCGCCTTGGCGCCGCCGACCGCGTTGGCCGGCAGCGAGATCGAGCGTCCCACGGACAGCAATTCCATCAGCATGCGCCAGCCGTTGCCGGCCAGCTTCGGACCACCGACGATGAAGTCCAGCGGCACGAACACGTCGGTGCCCATGATCGGGCCGTTCAAAAACGGGATACCGATCGGCAGATGGCGGCGACCGAGCTCCACACCCTTGGTGTCCGCCGGAATCAGCGCGACGGTGATGCCATAGTCCTGGCGCTCAGGATCGCCCATCAAACCGTCCGGGTCGAAGAGTCGGAACGCCAGCCCCACCACCGTGGCCACCGGGGCCAGCGTGATGTAACGTTTTTCAAAATTGAGCCGCATACCGAGGACTTCCTTGCCCTCGAACGTGCCGCGACACACCACGCCCGAATCCGGGATGGAAGCCGCGTCCGAGCCGGCGCGGGGCGCGGTCAGACCAAAGCAGGGGATCTCGCTGCCGGAGGCGAGGCCAGGCAGATAGCGCTGCTTCTGCTCATCGGTACCGTAGTGCAGCAGCAGTTCCGCCGGGCCCAGCGAATTGGGTACCGCGACCATGGATGCGACCGTGGCGCTGCGACCGGAGATCTTGACCAGCACCTGGGAGTGGGCATAGGCCGAGAACTCCAGCCCGCCGTATTCCTTGGGGATGATCATCGCGAAAAAGCCGTTCTGCTTGAGGAAGTCCCACACCGGCTTGGGCAGGTCCGCCAGCTCGTGTGTGATCTGCCACTCGTCGATCATGCGGCAGAGCTCCTCGGTCGGTCCGTCGAGAAAAGCCTGCTCTTCGGCGCTCAGCTTTGGTGCCGGATGGTTTCTCAGCTTGCGCCAGTCCGGATCGCCGGAAAAGATCTCGCCCTCCCACCAGACAGAACCGGCCTCCAGCGCCTCGCGTTCGGTGTCCGAGATATTGGGCAACATCTTGCGGTAAGCACGCAGCAGCGGGCGCGTGACCCGATTGGTCCGCAGATCGTCCACGTTTAGCGCTGCCATCAATCCAAAGCCGGCCCACAACAGCAGCAACCAGAGCGCAGCGCCGTCGCCGATCAGGGTGTAGGCCAGGAGCGCCGCGCCGGCGGCGACGGTGGCGTTGAACAGACTCACGCGTCGATACGCAAGCCAGATACCGCCGCCGACAAACAGAAGAAGCCAAAAAATTGTAGACACTGCATGCCTCCTGGTGACCCGCTTTTGGAACGCGGGCTGGTGAGGATCGATGTCTCGACTATAGCGCAGTTTTGCTGTGGTGCGCCAAAACCGCATCACCCTTTCCAAGTACAGAAAAACAAAGGCGCAATCATTTCGCAGGCGCAAAAAAAAGAGCCGCGTAAAAACGCGGCTCTGCGATGTAAATGATGGGTCTGCTGCTTACAAGAGATCGGCCACGCCGGCGCGCTCCTCTCTGAGTTCCGCATCGGTGGCTTCCATGCGTTGGCGGCTAAAGTCGTCGATATCGAGATCCTGCACGATCTGGTAGCGACCCCCTTTGCAGCGCACCGGGAAGGAATAGATCACGCCCTCTTTGATCCCGTAGCTGCCATCGGCGGGCACCGCCATGCTGACCCAGTCGTTGTCCGGCGTGCCCGCGACCCAGTCGCGGATATGATCGATCGCCGATGACGCGGCCGAGGCGGCCGAGGATGCGCCACGCGCCTTGATGATCGCCGCGCCCCGTTGTTGCACGGTGGGGATGAAATCGTCGCTGAACCAGGTCTGGTCGACCTGTGCCAACGCGGGTTTGCCGTCGACCAGCGTGTGGTTGATGTCCGGGTATTGGGTCGCCGAATGATTGCCCCAGATCGTCATCTGCCTGATCGCCGCCACCGGCGCATCGGTGCGAGCTGCAAGCTGGCTGATGGCGCGGTTGTGATCCAGCCGCGTCATCGCGGTGAAGTTCGCCGGGTCAAGATCCGGCGCATTGCAGCGTGCGATCAGCGCATTGGTGTTGGCCGGGTTGCCGACTACCAGGACCCGCACGTCCCGGGCGGCGTGCTCGTTTAACGCCTTACCCTGGACGGAGAAGATCTTGGCGTTTTCAAGCAACAGATCCTTACGCTCCATGCCGGGTCCGCGGGGTTTGGCGCCGACCAGCAGCGCGTAATGGGTGTCGGCGAAGGCGGCCGCCACATCATCGGTGGCGACCACGTCGATCAGCGTCGGGAAGGCACAATCGCGCAGCTCCATCTCCACGCCCTTGAGCGCGCCCAGGGCCGGCGGAATCTCCAGCAACTGGAGGATGACCGGCTGGTCGGCGCCGAGCATCTGGCCCGAGGCGATGCGGAATGCGAGCTGGTATCCGATCTGACCGGCGGCGCCGGTGATCGTGACTCTCACGGGGCTTTTCATGTTGTGCTCATCCTTTGATTTCATGGTCTGCGAGGCCGTGCCGCGAGCCTTGCCGGGCGCCCCTCGAGGCCGTTGATTAAGAACCCCTAATTCTAGCAGGGGCCAGAGCCGGCGGGGTGATGGGCCGGATTGAGAGTCCGTGAAACCGGGGCTTGCATTTCGGAAGTATGGTGTTATAGTTGACTACAACACCACTTCACTAATAGCGCCGGAATAACGGCAATCTGACGGAGAAGTTCTCATGTGGGCTGCGAGCAGAAAAGCGAGATGGTCATTACTGTCCCTCTGGGCCGCCCTGGCCGCCGTGCTGACCCTGGCCGCCGGATTGAACGGCGCCGGCGCTTCCGGCCTTGATGCGCAGCGGGCAGACGCGGCCCAGCCGGCGTGCAGCGCGGAGACCATCGTGGCCACGCGCGTAGCCAGAGTGACAGCGGAGGAAACGGAGTAATCCGGGCCTCGTCCATGGATCCGAACTGGAACGATAACCAGCCCATCTACCGGCAGCTTCGCGACCGGGTCGTTGAGATGATCCTGGAGGGTGTGCTGGGCGACGGTGACGCGCTGCCCTCCGTGCGCAATGTCGCTGCCGAGTACCGTCTCAATCCTCTGACTGTGCTCAAGGGCTACCAGGAACTGGTGGACGAGGAGCTGGTCGAAAAACGCCGCGGCCGCGGCATGTATGTGCGCGAGGGCGCCAAGCGGAATCTGCTCAAGGACGAACGGCAGTTGTTCTTGCAGCAGCAATGGCCGGCGGTTGTGGCGACCATCGGTCGCCTCGGCCTCGATCTGGAGGAGTTGTTGGCTCAGGCCACAGCTCAACTCGAGAAAGACGGGGAGGAATCCGAGTGAGCACGCTGGTCAGAGCAAAGAACCTGAGCAAGCGCTTTGGCAACGTCACGGCGCTGGACGCGGTGGATCTGGAGATTCCCGAGGGGCGCATCGTCGGTCTGATCGGCCCCAATGGCGCCGGCAAGACCACTGCGCTGAAAGCGCTGCTCGGCCTCACCTCGTTCTCCGGCGAGCTGGAAGTCCTGGGCATGGACCCCCGGCGCGAGCGTCATCGGGTGATGCAGGATGTCTGTTTTATTGCCGACGTCGCCGTGCTCCCGCGTTGGCTCAAGGTGCGTCAGGCGCTGCAGATTGCCGAGGGTCTGCACCCCCGCTTCAGCATGAGCAGGGCCGAAAAACTGCTGGCGGCCAGCGAGGTCCGCCTCGACAGTCGCGTTGGACAATTGTCCAAGGGCATGGTCACTCAGCTGCACCTCGCGCTGGTGATGGCTATCGAAGCGAAGCTGTTGGTTCTGGACGAGCCGACTATCGGGCTGGACATCATCTACCGGAAGGATTTCTACGCGACCCTGCTGAACGACTATTTCGACGAGGGCAGGACCATCCTGGTCACCACGCACCAGGTCGAGGAGATCGAGCACATCCTCACTGACGTGGTGTTTATCAACCACGGCCGTATCGTGCTCAATGAAACCATGGAGCGGATCGGGGAGCGCTTCGCCCAGGTCGCGGTAGCGCCGGACCAGGCCGCGGCGGCGCGGGAGTTGCAGCCGGTGTATGAGCAGGACGTGTTCGGCCGCAAGATCTTCCTGTTCCAGGACCGGAGTCCACAGCAGTTGGCAGCGCTGGGCGAATCCCGTGTCCCGGGTATCGCGGACCTGTTCGTCGCCAAGATAAAGGGGGCTGCGGCATGAGTGTGATGACCACCCTCCTGAGGCGCGAGACCTGGGAGCATCGAGCGATCGTGATCGCACCGTTGGTATTCGCCGGCGTGTTTATCGCCATCGCGCTGCTGGCTGCCGCGGGCGCGATCCATATCCAGGTGGGCCACTACGGCGTAGATCTGCGTGAGATGCTTTTGAGCATGGATCCGCAACAGCTCGGCGCGGTCATGCAGATGGAGCTGGGCTCGCTCGCGGTGTTTTTTAATGTCGTGATCCAGCTGGTGACCACGTTCTATTTGCTCGACTGTCTGTACGCCGAGCGCAAGGACCGAAGCATCCTGTTCTGGAAATCGCTACCGGTCTCGGACCTGACAATTGTAGGGTCCAAGCTGTTGACGGCGATGTTGGTAATCCCGCTGGTGAGTGTTGCGGTATTTCTTGCCACTGCGCTGGGAATCTATCTGATCAGCGGCATCCTGGTGCTTGTCGCCGGCAGCGGTGCCGTGCTGGCGGCCGGGCCGGGGGCGATCCTAGATACGCTGGTGGTCGCCATCTATGCCGTCGTCGTGCAGTCGCTGTGGTATCTGCCGATCTATGGATGGCTGCTGCTGGTGTCGGTCTGGGCCAAACGCTCGGTGTTGTTGTGGGCGGTGCTGCCGCTGTTTGCGGCCACGGCCCTCGAGCGGATGATCTTCGGTACCGGCATGATCGGCACGCTGCTCCGTGAGCGGATCACCGGCGTCTATTCGCTGGCGTTCACACAGCCTGCCAACGAGATCGCCTGGCGCTACCAAGCCGAAGGCGCCGAGCTGAACCTGGAATTGTTCGAGAGCCTGACCCACCTTATCGACCCGAGCACATTCCTGCTGAGTCCCGGCCTGTGGGGAGGGCTCGTGGTGGCGGCCCTGCTTACCGCGGCGGCGGTATGGGTGCGGCGTTATCGGGACGAGACCTGAACAGACTGCTCACCAAGAATTCCAGAGAGTCACACTGATGCGCGTAACAACCCTCATCTTATCCCTGGCGTTGCTCGGCGTTTTGTCATCCGCCGGTTGCGTCATCGTCGTCAACGACGATGAGGCCGACGCGGAGTGGATCGGCAGCTACGAGACCGACAGCGACGCCCGCAATGCGGCCAACACCGATCTGCGTGATCGGGTCGGACAACGTCTCGCGGAAGTGGCGCAGCTGCGCGACGAGGATATCTCGGTGACGGCGAGCAATGGTGTCGTCACGCTGCGCGGCAAGGTCGAAGACCCGGCTGTGGTCCAGCGTGCGGTCGATGAGACGGTTGCCGTCGAAGGTGTACGCCGGGTGGTCGCAAAGCTGACGGTAGAGGTCCGACCCGGCTGATCGGGGCGCAGGTCGACCCCGGAAGACCGATTTCGGGGTAGGCTATCGGCTGGTTTCCGCTCCGACCCGATCGCACGGATCTGCTGCCATGCCGTACAAACCCAAACTACTGTGTCCCCTCTGGCTGTGTCTGGCGTTGTCGGCCGGCGCCGCGTCTGCCCAGACGCCGCCGCCTGACCCACAGCCGGAGCCGCTCCCGATGGAGCCGCTGGAGATGCAGCCGGTTGCTGAAGTCCCGCCTCTGGCGATCGCTGTCGGCGGTGTCTCGGAGACCCGGTTCAATCCGACCTATGGAGCCGTGTTCTTTATCGTCTCGGGCGGCGACCTGGCCGACGCCGGGCGCGATGCGCGGATTACCGCTGACGGCCGCGTACTGCCCTCGACCCGCACATCGGTATCACCGCGTATCGTCGCCGGACGCTATTCCATCCCGCCCGGATCCCGACGTCTGGCTATGAGCGGCTGGGATGCCGAGGGTCGCCCGGTCGAAGCCGAGGCGCGGATCTGGACCGGTGAGCTGCCGCTGCTGGTCGTGGTCACCGACATTACCGGGAGTCCGGTCACCGGGGCCCGGGTCGATGTGTCGCTGGATCAGCAGCGGCGCGTCAGCGCCAGCGGCGAGACCCGCGACGGGCTGGCCCGGTTCGAGAACCTTCCTGACGAACGGATCTTGGTGGCGGTCACCGCAGCAGGCGACGTCGCCGAAACCCGCGTGGTGCCGGCCAGTCAGGGGACGCTGGAGATACAGCTGCGCCGCTGAGGCCGTCGCGCCCGTCTGTCAGCCGCTGCCGCGTCCGGTGCGCCGGCTGGCGATACCATGTTTGCGCAGATAGCCACGGAACTGGTGGTAGCTGAGACCCAGGGCCTCGGCCGCGCGTCCCTGATGAAAAGAGTGATCCGCCAGCGCCTGCTGAACCCGGCCCGACTCCAGCGCCGCCACCTCCTCTCGCAGATCGACCGGCCATTGCGGTGAACGCGTCTCGACCGGTGGCGGCTCGATCTGATCCATCCTGTACGGTGATTCGAACGGGTCGAACACGATGGTCTGTACCGGTGCATCGGGTGGCTCGCTGAGATACACCGAACGCTCGACGGTGTTCTTCAGTTCGCGCACGTTGCCCGGCCAGTCGTTCGACTCCAGTGAAGCCAGCGCCTGCGGCGAAAACCCGGCGAAGAAGCTGCGTTTCAATTCGCTGGTGATATTCAGCGCAAAGTGCTCGGCCAGCGGCTCGATGTCGCCGTAGCGAGCGCGCAGCGGCGGTACCGTGATCACGTCAAAGGCCAGCCGGTCCAGCAGGTCGGCACGGAATTGGCCTGCGGCGGCCAGTCGTGGCAGGTCTTCGTTGGTGGCGCCGATGATGCGGGCGTCGGTGTGCAAGGTCTCGCTGCCGCCGACCCGTTCGAACTCTCCGTACTCGATGACGCGGAGGATCTTCTCCTGCATGCGCAGCGGCACGGTGGCCAGTTCGTCCAGAAACAGGGTGCCGCCCTCGGCGCGTTCGAAGCGCCCCTCATGGCGGCGCGTGGCGCCGGTGAAGGCGCCGGCCTCGTGGCCGAATAATTCGGACTCGAGCAGGCTTTCGGTAAGCGCGGCGCAGTTGAGCTTTACCAGCGGCTGATCCCAGCGCGGCGACAGATAATGCAGACGCGCCGCCACCAGTTCCTTGCCGGTCCCGCGTTCGCCAATCACCAGTACCGGCTTGTCGAGCGTTGCGGCGCGGGAGGCGTGTTCCAGCATCGACAGGAAGGCCGGAGACTCGCCGATGAGCGTCGTACTTTCCGGAGTTGGATCCGCCATGGGGATTTTCACCACATTTCAGTAAAAAACGCTAAATAGTTTAGTATAAAACGCTAAATATTGCGCAGACTTATTCCAGATGCACTATTAACTTCAATCAATTCATGGCGTTAGGTGGATGCTGAAGATTGGCACGGATTTCGCTTATAGAGGCTGAGCACCGAATTTTTTTGGACAGGAGGCGCCGGACATGGGCATTTTTTCGAGATTCACGGATATCGTGAACGCCAACATCAACGCGATGCTGGACAAGGCGGAGGATCCCGAGAAGATCGTCCGTCTGATGATCCAGGAGATGGAGGACACACTGGTCGAGGTCCGCTCCTCGGCGGCGCGGGCCATCGCTGACCGCAAGCAGCTGGATCGCAAGCTCGATGGCGTAAAAGCCGAGCTGGCCGACTGGGACCACAAGGCTGAACTGGCGGTGCGCAAGAACCGCGACGACCTGGCGCGGGCAGCTTTGGCCGAGCGGGCCAAGGTCAGCGAGCGGGTCGAGTTGATCAAAAAGCAGCACGGCCAGGTGGACGAGGCACTGGCCCGTCTAAAAGAAGACATCGTCCGGCTGGAAGAGAAGCTCACCGACGCCAAGACTCGTCAAAAGGCGTTGGTGATGCGGCATCAGACCGCGTCTGATCGTCTCGACGTGCGCAAGCACACGCACGAGACACGGATCGATGACGCACTGGTCCGGTTCGAACAGTTCGAGCGTAAGATGGAGAACATGGAGGGCCGGGTCGAGGCCTATGACCTGTCACCGACCCGCGATCTGCGCCGCGAGTTCACCTCCATCCAAGGCGACGAATCCGTAGAGCAGGCACTGGCAGATCTGAAGCAACGTATTCAGACCGGACATGACGGCGGCCAGCAGGCCTAAGGAAGCGGGATATGTCAGAAATTTTGGCCATCATTTTTGTAACCGTCGTCCTGCCGCTGGTGATCGTGTTGCACTACGTGACCAAGTGGAAGGACGCCAAGGGTCTTACCAAGGAAGAGGAGAAGATGCTCGAGGAAATTTGGGCCAGCGCGCAGAAGATGGAAAGTCGCATCAATGCCCTGGAGACCATTCTCGATGACGAGGCGCCGGATTGGAGGAAGCGGGTATGAACCGGGATTACCTGGACACGCTGGCGGCTTACGCCCGGCGTCTGTATCGGGACCGTGACAACGCGTTGTTCCTCGGTGTCTGTGCCGGCATCGCCGACGGCTTCCGCTGGCCGGTATGGGGCGTCAGGGCAGTCGCAACGCTGCTGTTGCTGGTGTTCTTCGTGCCGACCGCGCTGGTCTACGTGACCGCGGGTCTGCTCCTGCCGGGACGACGCCTGATGTTCGGCGGCTCGACCGAAGCGCAGTTCTGGCGCCGTCGCCCACGTTCCCGTCACTACAGGTACTGAGCATGAACGGGCAGAATCCAGGGCCGGCACGCCGGCTCTACAGGGACAAGGAAAATGGCATGCTATGCGGCGTCTGCGCCGGCATCGCCGACTACTTTGGCTTCGATCTGACCGCGACGCGCGTGCTCACGGTGGTGCTGCAATTTATGTTCCCGGCCACCTTTCTGGTTTACATCGTGATGTGCATGCTGCTACCAAAAAAGCCGCGCGAGATGTACCAGGACCGGGAGGAGGAGCAGTTCTGGAGTTCGGTGCGCAAGTCGCCTGTAGCCACGGCGGCGTCGGTGCGCCACAAGATGCGGGAGCTGGATGCGAAGCTGCAACGGATGGAACGATACGTCACGTCACCGGGATTCGGCCTTGAGCGCGAATTCCGCGAGCTGGAAGATTGATCCGGGCTATTGAGTAAGGACGGCAGTAAATGAATGTCTTTGAACTGGTGTTCGCAATCGTGGTGGTGGTTACCATCGGCAAGATCCTCGAGGGCCGTTTTGGCAACCGCAATCGACACCGGCGTGAGACCGAACCGGTTGTCCCGGACCAGGAGCGCGCCAAGCGCGTCGATGATCTTGAGCAGCGCGTTCAGGTACTGGAACGTATCGTGACCGACCAGGGCTATGAGCTGCGGCAAAAATTCCGCGATCTGGAAGACTGAAGCCCGCACCCCCATGTTATCGTGACGCGAACGCCTGTCGGGTGTTCGTCCATGTTGCGTATTTGCCGGGTCCTCATTATCGTTCTGCTGGCCGGGTGTGCGGCGCCGCGCCCCGACCTGGCGCGGCTCTACGCCAAACAGGCCAATCCGCGACAGCCACCGGTCATATTGATCCACGGCATCCTCGGCAGCCGGCTCGAGGACCCCGTCAGCGGGCGCGAAGCGTGGCCCGGTTCGACCTGGCGTCTGTTGTTCCACGATTATCACGATCTGGCTCTGGACATCGATGCCCGGACGTTGAGGCCGCTGCCGGGCGACTTGCGCGTCAGTGGCATCACTGATCGGGCCGCCGGCCGGGATTTCTACGGCGAGATCATGCGCGTGTTGTCCGAGGCCGGCGGCTATCAGCGCAGCCGCCCGGGTGAGCCGGTAGCACCCGGCGCCAAGAACTACTATGTGTTCGCCTATGACTGGCGCCGCGACAACGTCGAGACAGCTCGTGCGCTGGACCGCTTTATCGGGCAGATCCGCGTCGACCACGGCGACCCTGATCTCAGGGTAGACCTCATTGCGCACAGCATGGGTGGCCTGGCGGCGCGCTACTACATCCGTTACGGGACCGAGGACGTCCTCGATGACAATGAATTCCCGGTCAACGGCCACGGCGCCGAACGCGTCCGGCGCGCGATCCTGCTGGGCACACCCAACCTGGGGTCGGTAACCGCGATCCAGACCATGTTGCAGGGAGTCAAGACCGCGTTTGGCGGTGTGCCGGCCGAGGTCGTCGCGACGTTTCCCTCTGCCTATCAGCTCCTGCCGCACTCCCTCAACGACTGGCTGATCAAGAGTGATGGCGAGCCGCTGGAGCGCGATCTGTTCGATGCCGAGATATGGCGACGTTTCCAGTTCTCGGTATTCTCGCCGGAGGTCCGGAAGCGCATCGTCGCCGACTCCGCGAGCGAGCAGGACGGGCAAGCGAGACTGGCGCTGCTGGAGCGCTTCTTCCAACGCTATCTGGAACGCGGCCGGCGATTTGTCTGGTCGTTGACGGTGCCGGTCCCGGAACCGGCGATCAGCTATATCGTATTTGGCGGCAACTGCAGCCTGACGCCGGCGCGCATCCTGGTGGAAGAGGTGGCCGGCGAATCCGTGGTGCGGCTTTGGCCTGACGATATCGCTGAGCCGGTGGCCGGGGTCGACTACGACATGCTGATGCTGGAACCGGGCGACGGCGTGGTGACCAAGGCTTCGTTGCTGGCGCGGGACACGCTGGATCCGACCATCGAGCGTCACCGCTACAGCTTCTTCCCCGTGCGATACTCGTTCTTCCTGTGCGAGGCCCACAATCGCCTCACCGGCAATATCAACTTTCAGGACAATCTGCTGCATGCGCTACTCAGCGTCGACGACGATCTTCCTTAAACGATGAGACCCGCGATCAGACAGGTGCCGGGGCGCCGCGGTATTGGCGCCATCGTCCTCGTCGCCGTCATCGCGCTGGCCGCGGGGCTGCCGCCTGGCTGCGAGGCCGGCGGCGGCCAGACGCTGAAGATCTTTGACGGCGACAGCTTTTTGATGCGGGGCGATGACGGCGCCGAGATCGAGGTGCGGATCTTCGGCATCGACGCGCCCGAACGTCATCAGCCCTGGAGCAAACGCAGCCGCGAAGCATTGCGCCGTCTGATCCGCGGGCACGCGCTGTCGCTGAAAGTGGTCGATACCGATCGCTACGGGCGGGTCGTGGCCCGGGTCAGCCGCAAGTCGGACGGGCTGGTGGTCAACACGGAGATGGTCAGGACCGGCGATGCCTGGGTCTATCGCCGCTATACCGGAGACAAAGCACAGCTCAGGCGTCTCGGTCTGGAGGATCTGCTCGATTTGGAACAGCAGGCCCGTCAGGCCGGCAGGGGGCTGTGGTCGCTGCCTGAGGCGGAACAAACGCCGCCATGGGAATGGCGGCGGCAGAACCGCGGCAACTAGTCAGCGCACGCCGCAATTCCGGCTCTGGCCAAAACAGGAATATCAATGGTGTCCACCTCGCCTCACATAAAAATCCAGATGCTGAGCAAACAGTACGAGGGGCGTGGCCGGAGCCGCCTGGTTCTCGATCAGATCGATACCACCATCGGGCACGGCGAATTCGTGGTTCTGGTCGGGCGCAGTGGTTCCGGCAAATCCACGCTGCTCAATCTGCTCGGTGGTCTTGACCGGCCCAGTACCGGCGACGTGCTGATCGACGGCCAGTCCCTGGCCGCGCTGGACGAGGATGCGTTGTCCCGGCTGCGCCGGCACAAGGTCGGCTATATGTTCCAGTTCTTCAACCTGGTGCCGACGCTGACGGTGGCGGAGAACCTGTTACTGCCGCTGGATCTGCTCGGTGTCGCGGAGCCGGAAGCGGAGTCGAGGATCCGCGACTGGCTCGCTGCCGTCGGACTCGCCGGACGCGCGACCGATTATCCGGACGAATTGTCCGGCGGCGAGCAACAGCGCGTCGCGCTGGCGCGGGCGCTGGTGCACCGTCCCGGTTTGCTGCTGGCGGACGAACCCACCGGGAATCTGGATCTGACCACGGCCCGTGACGTGCTGCGGCTGCTCGACGATCTGTGCCGGCGTTCCGGCACGACGCTGGTGATGGCGACGCACAGTCAGGAGGTGATCGGCATGGCGGATCGCGTGCTGACCATCCGCGACGGGCGGCTGGTGGCCGCCGATGACATGGCTGCCGACGACATGGCCGCAAGATGAGCAAGCTGGTACAGCGCGCGGGCTGGCGTTTCTTCTTGCGCCATCCCTGGCAGCTGGCCCTGGCCATCAGCGGTGTCGCTCTGGGCGTTGCGGTGGTGACTGGCGTGGACCTGGCTGGCGGGGCCGCGTTGCGGGCCTTCGACCTGTCCCGTGAGGCCGTCGTGGGGCGAGCCAGTCATCAGGCTCTGCCCCGGGACGGACGCATGGAGGAATCCGTTTATCTTGCGCTGCGTCTTGGTGGAACTGCGCGTCGGGCTGCGCCGGTAGTCGAGGGGCGGGTTCGCGCTGATGCTGACGAACCGCTGATGCTGACCATGATGGGGATCGATCCCCTCGCCGAGGCGCCGTTCAGGGACTATGGGGCGAGCCGTGGTGACGGCCCGCTCGGCTCGTTGATGACCGAGCCGGGCGCGGTGCTTGGCACCCGCGAGTTCGCGCAGCGTCGCGGTCTGGTCATGGGCGATCGCTTCACTGTGTTTGCTGATGGCCGCGACACGACCTTGCGTCTGGTGGGCTGGCTTGAGGCGGAGCCGGAGCGGCGAGCGGTGCTGGAGCAGTTCTTGCTGGCCGACATCGCGACCGCACAAGAAGTGCTCGGTATGCTCGGTCAGCTGAGCCGCGTCGACCTGATCCTCGGGCCCGATGAGATCGAAACGCTGCGGGGATCACTCCCGGCCGATATCGAGTTGAGTGCCACCGCTGCCCGCTCCCGGAGCATGTCCGAAATGACCCGGGCCTTCCGCATCAATCTGCTTGCGCTGAGTCTGCTTGCGCTGCTCGTCGGTGCCTTTTTGATCTACAGCACGATGTCGTTCCTGGTGGTACAGCGGCGCACGGTGATCGGCACATTCCGTACCCTCGGCGTCAGCCGCGCCCAGCTGTTTATGTCGGTGCTGAGGGAGTCACTGCTGGTCGGCATCCCGGGGACGCTGATCGGGATGATCCTGGGCTGGCTGCTCGGCGCCGGTCTGACCCGTCTGGTCGTACGCACCATCGATGATCTTTATTTCCAGCTGCAATTCTCCGGGCTGCACCTGGACGGCGTGGCGCTGCTCAAGGGTGTCCTGCTCGGTATCGGCGTCACCGTAGTGGCCAGTCTGGCGCCGGCCGCGGAGGCGGCGGCGGTGCCTCCACGATCCGTGCTCAGCCGGGCCTCGTTTGAGCGGCGCGCGCGGCGCCGGCTGCCCGGGCTTCTGCTCGGCGCTGGCGTCGCGCTGCTACTCGGGATAGGACTGATCCGCTTTGGTCCGGCGTCTCTTGCCGTCGGTTTTTTCGGACTGCTCTGCGTGATCCTGGCGGCGGCCTTTGCGGCGCCACCGGCGATCGCTGCCATGACCGCTGGCATTGCCCGCTTCGGCGTGGGGCATCTGGATATGCCCAGCCGCATGGCGGTGCGCGGGATCAGCAGCACGCTCAGCCGCACCGGCGTTGCTGTGGCGGCACTGATGGTGGCGGTCGCGTCGGTCATCGGCGTCGGTGTGATGGTGGGCAGCTTCCGCGTCAGTGTCGACAACTGGCTGCAGCAGAGTCTGCGCGCAGATATTTATATCAGCCTCGACGAGGCCTGGTACGCACACTCACGCGACGCCGATGCGTTGGCTGCGCGCCTCGAGGACAGTCCCCTGGTCACGGAAGTCACCCGTTCGGTGCGTCACCGACTCGAGACCGGTGAGGAACAGATTCGCCTGTGGGCGCTCGATCCCGGCTCCGGCGACTGGGGTTTCGAACTGCTCGAGGGTGAACCAGAATCCGCCCGCGCCGACTTTATCTCCGGCAGTGCGGTGTGGTTGTCAGAACCCTTCGCCAGGCATCGCGGGCTCGCGGTCGGCGATCGACTGGAGCTGGCCACCGCACAGGGTCCACGCGGGTTCACGGTGGCGGCGATATTCCGTGACTACACCTCGGACCGCGGCGTGGTGGCGGTGTATCTGCCAGTGTTCCGCGCTGCCTGGGGTATCCGGCGCCTGGGCGGACTGGGCCTGATCGCGGCAGCGGACGCGGATCCGGAAGACATACGTGAACTGGCCGATCAGGCGTTTGGCGATGCGGCGGGAGTGCGGGTGGCCTCGAACGTGGAAATCAGGCAGGTGTCGCTGGCCATATTCGATCGCACCTTTACCATCACGCGCGTGTTACAGGTGCTGGTCGGCATCGTTGCGTTTTTGGGCATACTCAGCGCGTTGCAATCCCTGCAGATGGAGCGCGTCAGGGAACTGGCGGTGCTGCGTGCGCTGGGCTGGACGCCGGCACAGGTGCGGCGTCTGGTCATCACCCAGACCGGTTTGCTCGGCGCCGCGGCCGGGATCCTGGCCGTGCCTCTGGGTCTGATCCTGGCCTTGTTCCTGGTCCAGGTGATCAACATGCGCGCCTTCGGATGGAGCATGGGCTTTCATCCAGACCCGGCCACGCTGGGCCAGGGATTGATTCTGGCCATAGCGGCAGCGTTGTTTGGTGGCGTCTACCCGGCCTGGCGTTCCGGCCAGCGCCAGCCGGCCCGGGATCTGAGAGACGAATGAGCCGGAGCCACCTGCTGTTCACGGTTTTGTTTGCGGGCCTTTTGGTGGCTGTGCTGGCCGGCTTGTTGTGGTCCGGCAGCCGCGAGCCTTCGGCGCTGGATACGGAGGCCATCAGCGTGATCGATCTGCTCGGTGGCGAGGACCAGCCCGGCTACCAGCGCGCGCGGCCCGGTCAGCGCCCGGGTCTGCCCGCGGATCATGGGCCACACCCCGACTTCCGCTCTGAGTGGTGGTATTTCACCGGCAACCTCAGCAGTGAAACCGGCCGCCATTTTGGTTTCCAGCTGACCTTTTTCCGCTTTGCACTGGCACCGCAGCCGGTGCAGCGAGCGTCCGCCTGGGCGACCCGGCAGCTGTGGATGGCTCATCTGGCGCTGACCGACACAGCAGGCGGGAGGTTCTTTAGCCGGGAACGTCTGGCCCGAGGCGCTCAAGGCCTGGCCGGCGCAGAGGCGCGGCCGTTCCGGGTGTGGCTCGAGGATTGGTCGGCGGCTTCGCTGTACGAGGGTTTTCTGCCGTTGCGTGTTGCCGCCAGCGATCCTGACTTCGCGCTCGACCTGCGCCTGGAGCCCGGGCGTGAGCCGGTGTTCCAGGGGGATGATGGTTATAGCGCCAAGGGGCCGGAGCCGGGTAACGCATCGCTTTACTACAGCTATACGCGGATGCCCGCGGCAGGCGTGGTCCGGGTCGGCGGCGAGCGTGTGCCGGTGAATGGGCTGGCCTGGCTCGACCGCGAATGGAGCACCAGCGCGCTCGGCCCGGATCTGGCGGGTTGGGACTGGTTTTCGATCCAGCTCGATGACGGCAGCGACCTGATGTTCTACGGTCTGCGGCGCAAGGATGGCGGCATGGATGCGCTGAGCGCCGGGACGCTGGTCGAGCCGGATGGCCGGGTGGTCCGGCTGAGCCGCGACAGCGTAAATCTGGAGCCGGGGGAACGCTGGCACAGCCCGGCGACCGGCGCGGCATATCCCGTGCGCTGGACGCTGACGATACCGTCCCGGAAGCTGCGACTCGCGGTTGAGCCGCGCCTCGAGCACCAGGAGATGGATCTGTCAGTGAGATATTGGGAAGGCGCGATCCAGGTCCGGGGCGATCGCGATGGGCGACCCGTCTCCGGCGGCGGCTATCTGGAAATGACCGGCTACGATCACCCGCACTAGGCCTGGTCCATGGTCAACACGGCGGCGCCGCTCAAGCGGCCCTCGCGCAGATCGGCCAGCGCCTGGTTGGCCTGTTCCAGCGGATAGCTGACGGTATGGGTACGGACCGGCACCCGGGGCGCCAGTTCGAGGAACTCCAGCGCGTCCTGCCGCGTCAGGTTAGCCACCGAACGCAACACCCGCTCGCCCCATAGCAGGGAGTAGGGGAAGCTCGGGATGTCTGACATGTGGATGCCACCGCACACCACGACGCCGCCTTTGCGTACCGCCGCCAGCGCCCGGGGCACCAGCGCGCCCACCGGCGCAAAGATAATTGTCGCGTCCAGCAGCTGCGGTGGCGTTGCGTCCGAATCTCCGACCCAGGTCACGCCAAGCTCGCGCGCGAAAGCCTGAGCCGCCGCGTCGCCGGGCCGGGTGAAAGCGTAGACGCGGCGCTGCTGCCACAGGGCGACCTGGGCGACGATATGGGCGGCGGCTCCGAATCCGTAGATGCCGAGTTCCCGGGCGTCGCCAGCCATCACCAGCGAGCGATAGCCGATCAGACCCGCACACAACAACGGCGCGGCGGCGACATCGCTGTAGGCCGCGTCGATCGGGAAGCAAAAACGCTGATCGGCCAGCACCCGGTCAGCGAACCCGCCATCCAGCTGGTAGCCGGTAAAACGAGCCTCGTCACAGAGATTCTCCCGCGCATCCTCGCAGAATCCGCAATGGCCGCAGGCGTAGCCCAGCCAGGGCACGCCCAGACGCTGGCCGGGTCGCCATTTCACGTCCGGTCCCGCCCGCAGCACTTCACCGACGATCTCGTGACCGGGGATGATCGGCAGGGGGATATCGGGCAGCTCGCCATCGACCAGGTGCAGATCGGTGCGGCACACGGCGCAGGCCCGCACCCGCAGCAGCACCTGCCCTGCGCCGGGTTCCGGGTCCGCGCGTTGTTCCAGCTCCAGGGGCCGCCCGGGCTGGCGAAGCACCATGGCTCTCACGACGATTGCCTCCTGCCAAAAGTGTAGCGGCGCGAGGCGCTGTCGGCCTAGGCGAAGAGTGCGGCGTGCAGGGTCTGGCCGTCTTGCTGCTCGGTCAGGAGCTGGAGATATTCCTCGCTGCTGAGCGGATGGCCAAACAGATGGCCCTGACCGTAGTGACAGCCGTGGGTGCGCAGAAAGTCGAGCTGCTGCTGGGTCTCCACGCCCTCGGCAACCACGTCCATGCGCAGGTTTTGTCCCATGCTGATGATGGTGGTGACGATGGTTGCCGGCTCGTCGTCGTGGTCGGCGCCGTGGACGAAGGACTGGTCGATTTTGAGCGTACCGATAGGGAAGTGCTGCAGGGCGCTGAGCGACGAATAACCGGTGCCGAAGTCGTCGATCGAGAGATGCAGTCCGAGCTGGTAGAGCCGGTCGAGCATGCGCAAAGTCGCCTCACCGTCTTTCATCAGGGTCGATTCGGTGATCTCGAACTCCATGCACGAAGGCGTCAGTTTGTGGCGCTCGAAGGTGTTCTCGATGCGCTGGATAAAATCACGTTGCCGCAGCTGCTGCAGCGACAGATTGACGGACACCCGGCCGGGCCAGGCCAGCCGGCTCTGCCAGTGGGAATAGTCGCGGCAGACCCGATCCAGCACCCAGGCGCCGATGTCGAAAATCAGACTGCTGTCCTCGGCCATCGGGATAAACACCGACGGCGGTACCTCGCCGCGTTTCGGATGGCGCCAGCGCAACAACGCCTCGGCACCGGTGACGCGGCCGTCGCGCAGGTCGATCCTGGGCTGGTAACGGACCTGGAATTCCTTGCGCTCCAGCGCACGGCGCAGCTCGCTCTTGATCATCAGCCGATCCACCGCGTCGGCATTCATCTCCGGTGCATAGAAGCCGTAGGTGTTACCGCCGGCCTGCTTGGCGTGATACATCGCGGCGTCCGCATTGCGGATCAGGTCGACCACGTTGTCGGCGTCATTGGGGCAGATGGCGATACCGATGCTGGCGGTGACGACCAGCTCCTGTTTTTCGATATAGAACTCGCGCGCTATATGGTCCAGGAGCATCCGCGAAGTAGCGGCCAGCGCTGGCTTTGGCGAATCATTCAGCGGCAGGTTCTCGATCAGGATGGCGAACTCGTCTCCCGCCAGGCGGCCGATGAGCGTGCCGCGATCCATCGCGTCCACGATCCGTCTGGAAGTGATCTCGAGGCTGCGGTCTCCCACCGGATGGCCAAAGGTGTCGTTGACGTCCTTGAACCGGTCCAGATCCAGATAGAGCAGAGCCAGGCGCACGTTGTTGCGCTGTGCCCTGGCCATGGCCTGCTGCAGTTTGTGCTGGAACTGCATCCGATTGGCGACCCGGGTCAATGCGTCGTAGCGGGTCAGATACTGGATGCGTTTCTTCGACAGCTTGTCTTCGGTGATGCTGCGCAACAGCAGTATGCCGGGGCTGCCGGCCACGCCGGTCACCGAGCTGAATTGTACGGACACCGGTTGGCCGGTCTTGCTCAGTAACGCCGATTCCCCGTCCTCGAGGAGTCGTTGATCGTCGCCCAGCATGCTGCCGGCCCCGCCCGCAATCAGGTCGCACAGGGCCTGACCGTGCAGTTCCTGTGACTCATAGCCGAGCAGTCGGCACGCGGCCGGGTTGGCGCGGGTGATTTCGAGTTTCGTAGTCAGCAGCACGGCGGCCTCTTCCATCCGATCCAGCACCGTGTCGAGGAACGCGTGGTGCAATTGACCCGACTGTGGTTCGATCGGTGTCGCCGGGTCAGCCGGTACGGCCGGCGGCGCTGAGGCTGCGGATTGCGCGGCGGTTTCCGGCGGTTCGGCCTTGGGATCCGCCGCTACCGTGCGTCGGCGGAGGAGGACCAGGCTGAACAGCAGGCCGATCAACAGCCCGCCGCCGGCGGCGGCGGCCGCGCCACGCAGCAGTTGTCTGAGGCGCAGGCCGATGTCCGATTCCAGCATTTCCGGCTCGATTCCGGCCGCGAATTTGGGCAACTCAACGATGACCCGGGCACCGGCTGCCGGGCCGCTGTTGACCATGGCCTCGCCGGCCAGGGGGGAGCCGGTCCGGGGTGCCGTCCGGATCAGACTCTCGCCGTCGGGCGCGAGCACTTCGGCCACCGCTCCGCTTTCGACGGGCAGCATCCTGGCCAGGTCTGCTTCAATACCCGGGGACCAGTCGCCGCGGCGGGACAGGAATACCGCCATGGCCCGAGCCAGATCCGACGCGCGCCGCTGCTGACTCTCCTCATCTGCCGATAGCGTCCGGTCGGCGCTGATCCGGGCCGTATCTCGTACGGTTTCTACATAATGTACGGCGAGATAGAGAACCGGCAGACCCAGCGCCACGACCAGCGTGGCGATAAAGCTGGCGAGCAACCTGGGTTTCATCAGGCCGCACTCCCGGAGGGGGGCCTGGTCCAGATCCTGGAATCATTGGCCCCGGGGTGGGCCGGCTGTGGCCGACCTGCGGTTTGGCGCGCCATGTTCACCGTCTTTTGCACTCGCGGTGATTTTTCGAACCCTCAGGAAAACATAAACCGGTCGGCGATGCCAGCCGCGCTGCGGCATAATCCGCTCCTGCCAGGGGTTTTGAACGGTTGCCAGGAGGGTGAGATTTATGGGTGCTTCAGCTGTTGCTTTGACCGGATTTGCCGCCTGGACCCTGTTGCTGGTCCTTTCGATCGGCATGCTCCGGGTGTCGCTTGTATTTACCGGCAGGCGAGCCCCCAACAAGTTCGACCCCGGTGGCGCCGATGTCTCCGACTTCTCTCGCCGTCTGTGCCGGGCTCATGCCAATTGCTATGAGAACCTGCCTATTTTCGGCGCCCTGATTGCGGTGGCGCTGGGCACCGGGCAGCAGTCTCTGACCGACGACCTGGCCATGATCGTGCTCTATCTGCGGATCGGGCAGTCCCTCGTCCATGTGGCGTCGAGTAGCAATCCAGCGGTAAATCTGCGCTTTTTGCTGTTTCTCGGCCAGTGGGGAGTCATGCTGGTGATGGCGACTCGTCTATTGCTGGCCTGAGCGCCGCCGGGTCTAGTCGTCCTCGGCCCGCTTCTCGGCAAAGTGCTTGACCGCGTCCCGCGTGCTCAGCTTGCCGTCGACCCGGGCGCCCTCGCCGATCGCGATCTGAGCGGCGGTGACGCTGCCGCTGACCCGGGCGGTGGCGCGGATTTCTGCTTTACCCTGGGCGTCGATGTCCCCGTCCACGGTACCGGCAACGATCACCTCGGTCGCCTTCAGACAGCCTTCCCAGCGGCCCCCGGGAGCGATCGTGACCGCGCTGTCGAGATCGGAGTCACCTTTGACGGTGCCTTTGACCAATATATGGCCCTGACCCGTAAGCTGGCCGGTGAATTCCGTGTGTTCGCCGATGATGCTGGCGGGCGCGCCGATCACGTCCCGCGTCCGTCTGAAATTGCTCAGGCCCACTGTTTGCCTCCGAATCAGGGGTATGGAAGCCGCATTCTAGGCCATGATCCCGCCGCTTGGGGGAACTCGATTGGCCCCGGTCCGGTCCGAGTACCCGGCGCACCTGAGAAAAAGCGGGCAATGCCTGAAGATGGATGCTGCGACACAGCATCCGGGCTGCCCCCGCATCTGCTAGGATGCGCCGTTTTCGGCCCTGTCCAGAGGGATCTTATGACTCGTTTGTTATGCCTTGCCGTCGTTCTGACAGCGCTGACCGGCTGCGATAGCCGAACGCCGGAGCCGCCGGTGTCAGCACCAATGTCTTCCGGTCTGGACCTCGACGCCGTCGATGGCACTGTCCGCCCGCAGGATGACTTCTACCGTTTCGTGAACGGCGGCTGGCTGGACAGTACCCGGATTCCGCCCGAGCGTGCTTCGTACGGCGCCTTTGTTGAGGTCCATGAGCGCAACGAAAAGCGGCTCAAGACGATTCTCGAGGAGGCCGCGAGCGCCGACGCGTCCCAGGGCAGCGACAGGCAGCTGATCGGGAGCTTTTACACCAGTTATATGGACCAGGCGCGGGCGAACGAACTCGGGCTAGAGCCGCTGGCAGCAATGCTTTCGAGCATCGACGATGCGCGGACCCACGATGACGTGCTGCGACTGTTCGGCCAATTTATCCGTATGGATATCGAACATCCGTTCGCCTACTACGTCGACCGGGATCGCGGCGACACCCGCCGCAGTCTGTTCTATTTCTGGCAGGGTGGGCTGGGTCTGCCGGACCGGGACTACTATCTGAAAGATGACGAGAAGTTCGCGGAGATCCGCGCAGCCTACGTGGATTACGTCAAGACGATCCTCAGCCTGTCTGGCCAGATCGAAGCCGCCGAGGCGGCGCCCCGGATTATGGAACTGGAGACGCGTCTTGCAGAGATCCACTGGCCGCAAGAGAAGCTCAGGGACCGCATCGCCACCTACAATCTAACCGATAGCGCCGGCCTGGAGGCGATGGTGCCGGGCTTTGACTGGGCCGCCTATCTGGGCTCGGCGGGTCTGGGCGATCAGCAACAGGTCGTTATCGGCACGCCCAGTTTCTTTACCGGCTTTGGTGAAATATTCGCCGCCACCGAGATCGAGTTGTGGCGCTCCTATCTGCGTTTCAAGCTGATCAACAGCTTCTCCAACCAGCTCGGTGATGACTACGCTGACGCCAACTTCCAATTCTATGGCAAGGCCCTGCGCGACAAGGAGAAACCGCTCGAGCGCTGGCAGTTTGCGTTGAACAACATAAACGGCATCCTCGGCGACGCGCTGGGGCGGATCTATCTGGAACACTACTTCCCCGACTCGGCCAGGGTCCGCACCGAGGCGATGATCGACAATCTCCGTGCGGCATTCCGCGAGTCCATGGACGAACTGGAATGGATGTCCGCAGAGACCCGCACGCAGGCGAAGCGCAAGCTCGATGCCTTGACCGTCTACGTCGGCTATCCGGGTACCTGGCGTGAGTATGCGGGTCTGCAGATGCGCCCGGACGACCTGATCGGTAACAAGATCCGCGGTCTGCATTTTGCTTTCGACACCAAGCTTCGTGAGCTGGTCGACGGACCCAAGGACGGAGAATTCGGGCGGCCTACGCACACCGTGAATGCCTATTATCGGCCGACCGCCGGCGAGCTGGTGTTTTTGGCCGGTGTCCTGCAGCCGCCGTTTTTTGATACCGAGGCGGACGACGCGATCAACTACGGCGCCATCGGCGCCGGTATCGGCCACGAGATGAGCCACGCGTTTGACGATCAGGGACGCAAGGTCGACGAAAAAGGCGAGAACCGGGACTGGTGGACGCCGGAAGACGCCGAGAGATACGAGACCCGCGCGGCCCGGCTGGTTGAGCAATTCGCCCAATACGAGCCCATCGACGGCGTGCCCATAAACGGTGAGCTCACCCTCGGCGAGAACATCGCTGACCTGGCCGGGCTGACCATTGCCTACCGTGCTTATAAGCGCTCGCTCGGCGGCCGCGAGGCGCCGGTGATCGACGGCTATACAGGCGATCAGCGGTTCTTTTTTGGATTCGCACGCATCTGGCGGACCAAGGCCCGCGAGGGCTATCTGCGGGAGAAATTACTGAGCGATCCCCATTCGCCCGGTCCGTATCGGGTCATCGGTACGCTGAGCAACATGCCGGAGTTTTACGCCGCGTTCGGCGTGGGTGAGGGAGACGCGCTTTACCGTGCGCCGGAGGATCGGGCCAAGATCTGGTAAGCGTCGATCCTGGCCGCCATCGCGGCCGTTTTATCCATGGCACCGGGGTTGCCGGCCCGGAAGCCGTCTTGTCTGAATCGTTGATCCAGAGAGCATTCAATGAGCAACAAAATCCTGATGTCTTTCCTGCTGCTGATCGGCCTGGCCGGTTGCGGTGATCCCGAGCAAGCCGCGTCTGAGGCGGGTGGCGAAGAGACAGCGACCGTCGCCAGCCTCACCGGGAACAGCGACCGTTTCGATGGCTTGTTCACGCTGTTTGTCGACAAGGATACCGGCGAGGTGCGGATGCTGATCGAACCCGAGGACTTCGACCACGAGTATCTGTATGTCGCCACCACCCAGGACGCGCCGCTCGAGAGCGGTCGCTTTCGCGGCCGTTACGAAGGCTCGGACGCCATCCTCACCATCAAGCGGCATTACAAGCAGGTGGAGTTCATCAAGGAGAACGTGAACTTCTATGTCGACCCGGAGAGCCCGCTGAGCCGTGCCGCCGACGCCAACATCAGTCCGGCGGTGCTGGCAGTCTCTGCGGTCCTGGCCGAGGATGAGGAGACAGGCGCAGTGTTGATCGACGCCGCTCCGGTGTTTCTCAACGAGTCGCTGACCCAGATCAAGCCGACCCCGGATCCGAAGGCGGAGCCGGGACAATCTCTGGACCTAGGTGGGCTGAGCGAGGAAAAGACCAGGTTCCTGCAGGTGCGTTCCTATCCGGACAATGCCGATTTCTTTGTCCAATACGTGTACGAAAATCCAGCCCCGGTTTTCACCGGTGAAATGGAGATCACCGACGCTCGCTATCTGAGCATCAGCTTTCAGCACAGCTTCGTGCGTCTGCCTGACAATGGCTATGAGCCGCGCCGCGACGATCCACGGATCGGCTATTTCTCGACGCCTGTTAACGAGATGGCGGACAAAAGCGCGGCACCCTGGCGCGACGTGATCCGGCGCTGGCAGCTGCAGAAAAAAGATCCTGGCGCGGCGTTGTCCGAGCCGGTCGAGCCGATCGTGTTCTGGCTGGAGAACACCATGCCCGAGGAGTATCGGGACGCGATCATGAACGGCACGCTGGCCTGGAATGCCGCCTTCGAAACCGCGGGTTTCCGTAACGCAGTGGAAGTGCGCATCCAGCCCGATGACGCTGACTGGGACGCCGGAGACATCCATTACAACGTGATCCGTTGGCAGGCTTCGCCGACACCACCGTTCGGCGGCTATGGACCGACGTTTGCCAATCCGCGGACCGGGCAGATCCTCGGCTCCGACATCATGCTGGATCATGCCTGGGTGACCAATCGCCTGCGCGCGGACGTGTTGTTTAGCGAAGGCTCGGCCGCCGCCCGCCATCCCAAGGGCGGATTCTGCAGCGCCGGGGCGCATATCGCTGCGGCGCGGATCGCCGGACAGGCGATGCTGGTGGCCCGTGACGGCGGGCCCGGGGAAGAGAGCGAGATGCTCGAACAATCGCTCTATGAGCTGGCGCTGCACGAGGTCGGCCACACGCTGGGTCTGAACCACAATTTCCGCGCCAGTCAGATGCTGACGCCGGATGAGCTCTACGATCCGGAGATCACCCGGGCGCGCGGGCTCAAGGGCTCGGTGATGGACTACACCGGTCCCGCGCTGGCGCCGCCGGGGACAGAGCAGGGACTCTATTTCGATATGGTCCCCGGCCCCTATGACCATTGGGCCATCGAGTATGGGTACTCCGAGGCGGTTGACGACCCGGCGGAAGAGGCCGCGCGTCTGCAGACGATACTGGCGCGGTCCACGCAGCCCGAGCTCGCCTTTGGCAATGATGGCGATGACATGCGCAACCCGGGCGCCGGCATCGATCCGACCATCATGATCTTCGACTACAGCAGCGATGCTATCCGCTATGCAGCCGACCGCTTTGATCTGGTCGATGTGACCATGGGTGGGCTGCTGGACAAGTATCGCAAGCCGGGGCAGACCTACAGCGATCTGGTCAATGCGCACACGATGTTGATGGTGGATCTGCAGCGCCAGGCGATTGTGGTCTCCCGCTATGTCGGCGGCATCATTGTCGATCGCGCGGTGGGTGATCAGCCCGGTGCCACGGAGCCGTTCCGGCCAGTGAGCCGCGGTGAACAGCGCCGGGCCATGGACTTTATCGCGCAGCGTCTGTTCGCACCCGATGCTTTCGCCGGCTCGGCGCAGCTCTATCGTCATCTGCAGGTGCAGCGTCGTGGATTCGAGTTTTATGGCAAGACCGAGGATCCGAAGATCCATGCCACCGTGTTGACGATTCAAAGCGGGATGTTTGATCACCTGCTCAATCCGGTGGTGCTGGCCAGGATCGGTGACAGCGTGCTCTATGGCAACCAGTACCCGCTGGCCGAGGTCTTCGCTGATCTGAGCGATGCCGTGTTCGCCGCTGATCTGGGTGGCAGCGTCAACGGCTTCCGTCAGAACCTGCAGCGGGCTTATGTGGATCGGCTCACTGCCATCGCTGCGCCGGGGAATGCCGGCGGCTACGACGGTGCCAGTCGATCGCTGGCGCTATATGAGCTGATCGAGACCCGCCGCCGGCTCGATTCGGCCGCGTCGCCGGATCGGCAAACCCGCGCCCATCGGGTGGCGTTGATCCACGCGATCGATCGTGCCCTGGATGTGGGCGGCGAAGCCTGAGCAAGCGCCGCTGGGGGCAGCAGCCGGGCGCGCGTCTGCGCGGACGCGGCAGACCCTGTGCCTGCGTGCGGTGACTCTGCCCTGTGGTAGATTGCTGATCCGTGGGTCGGGCACCTGAGCCCGGCCCGGGCGTCGCGGGAGAGAAGCGCGTGGAAAAAATCTGGCTAAAAAATTATCCGCCCGGCGTGCCGGCGGAGATCGGCATGTCACCCGGGGATACCCTGGTGACGATGCTGGAGGACGCCTTCCGCACCTATCCGGACCGGCCGGCGTTCGCCTGTATGGGCAAACGCATCAGCTATCGGGAGCTGGAGCAGCAATCCGCCGACTTCGGCGCCTGGCTGCAACACAGTGCCGGACTGCAACCCGGGGCCCGGATCGCGATCATGTTGCCCAACATCCTGCAGTACCCGGTGGCCATGTTCGGCGCCTTGAGGGCCGGGATGGTCGTGGTCAATGTCAATCCGCTCTATACCGCAAGGGAATTGCAGCACCAGCTGGTGGACTCGGGTGCCGAGGCTATCGTCATCCTGGCCAACTTCGCGCAGGTGCTGGAGAAGGTGATTGCCAAGACCGCGGTGAAGAACGTCGTCGTCACCGAGTTCGGTGATCTGCTGGACTGGCCCCGATCGGCGCTGGTCAATTTTGTGCTCAAGCGGGTCAAGAAGATGGTGCCGGCTTACTCTCTGCCCGGGCATGTCCGTTTCCGACAGACGCTGGCCGAAGGCGCTGGCTCGTCCCTCTCCAGACCGGAACTCGATGGCGAGTCACTGGCGTTCCTGCAGTACACAGGCGGCACCACGGGTCCTTCCAAGGGCGCGATGCTGCCGCACCGGAGCGTGTACGCCAACGTGCTGCAGATGTCGGCGCTGACCGATACGGTCACGCAGCCTGGTGAGGAGATCGTGATCACCGCACTGCCGCTCTACCATATCTACGCGCTGGTCGTTAACTGTATGTGTTTTGTCCGCATCGGTGGTCTCAACGTATTGATACCCAATCCGCGGGACGTGCCGGGTTTCGTCGCGGAGCTGAAGAAATGGAGATTCACCGCCTTCTTCGGCGTCAATACCTTGTACAACGCGCTGGTCCATGATGCGGATTTCCCCGACGTCGATGTCTCCGGTTTGAAGATGGCGGGCGGCGGCGGTATGGCCGTGCAGAGCGCGGTGGCGACGAAGTGGTTCGCGCTCACCGGGCGCGTCCTGCTCGAAGGCTACGGACTCACCGAATGCTCGCCGGTGGTGTCCATGAGTCAGCTGGACCGGACCGAAGTCTACAGCGGCGACGTCGGCCTGCCCCTGCCCTCCACCGAGATATCGATCCGCGGCGAGGATGGTAAAGAAACTGGCATCGCTGAGCCGGGCGAGCTGTGCGTGCGCGGCCCGCAGGTGATGCAGGGATACTGGCAACGCGAGGACGCGACCCGGGACACGTATTACGAGGATGGTTTCTTGCGCACCGGTGATATCGCTACCGTGGACGAGGGTGGATATCTGCGCATCGTGGACCGGGCCAAGGACATGATTCTGGTTTCCGGCTTCAATGTTTACCCGTGCGAAGTGGAAGACGTCGCGACCCAGCATCCGGGCGTCCTGGAAGCCGCCTGTATCGGTGTGCCTGACGAAAAGTCCGGTGAGGCGGTAAAGCTGTTCGTGGTGGCGCAGCCTGGCGCCAGTCTGGAGGTGGAGGATCTCATTGCTCACTGCCGCGAAAACCTGACGCCGTACAAGATCCCGCGCCAGGTCGAGCTCCGTGACGAGTTGCCGAAGACCAACGTTGGCAAGATTCTGCGCCGGGCCTTGCGCGAGTCGTGAACCAAACAGCTGTCACTGGCATCAAAGTACCTGTGAACAAGATACATTGCGTGGTGGCGGCCGTGCTGATGTTGTTGCTGTCAGTGCCGGCAGCGGCGGTGACGCCCTATCGGGCCGAGTACAAGGCCCTGATCAAGCTGATCCCGGTGCAGGTGGATATTGTCCTGAAGGAAGTCGGAGACGGCGAGTATGCGTTCGTATCCGACATACACACGCGCAGCTGGGCGTCGCTGTTTGGTGGCAACGTCGTCGAGAAGAGCCGTTTCCGCGTCACCGCGGCCGGGGTCGAGCCGCTGGCTTACGAGAAGCGCGACAAATTCAGCGACGACGACAAGGACATAAAAACCCATTTCGAGTCCGACGGCGAGGTCGTGTCCATCTTCCGCGGGAAGGAAAAACGGGTGCGGGCGGACGGACCGGTCGTTGACCTGCTCACCTTCCGCTACGTACTGGCCCACGACCTCAGTCATGACCAGCTGCGCGAGCGCTATTACATCGTCGACGGCAAGGGGCGGATCAAGGAGATCGAGGTCCGTGATCTTGGCTTTGAAGACGTGGACACGCGCCTCGGCAAATTCAGCGCCCGACGTCTGGAGTATGCTGCGGTGGATGATCCGACCTATACGGTGTGGGCGGCGCCCGAGCTGGACTATCAGCTGGTGCGTATCGAGCAGCACAAAAACGGCAAACTCCGCGCCAGCCTTACGCTCGATAGCTATAAGCTCATTGGTGACAAGGACTGATATGCGCCGCCGGGAAGGTCATCTCGAAGCGCGGCACTGAGAGTGCGGTCAGGACCCGGCGCGGATCGAGAGCCGGAAACAGCGCCGGGTTGGTCTCAAGACGATCCAGACGAGCCGCGCTGACGCGGCCGCTGGCCGAGGGCGCCAGCCGAAATTGTTTCCCGTCGAGGACCTGAACCAGCGTGCGCAGCGCTGCGGGCACAAGAGCGGTGGTCACCGGCAATGCGGGACCCTTTCCCCGCCAGGCGATGTCCGCAACCGGCTGGCCGCCCTGACTGACGCTCAGATCCAGCAAGCCACCGGGCTCGCCGCTGAGACGGAATTCGGCCAGCTCTTTCGGGATACCCCAATTCGCCCGCCCGCCGGCCACGCTCTCCGCGGTACTAACCAGGATACGGGTCACCGACAAAAAGCGCCGCTCACCCCACTGAAACCGACCCGGGATAAACAACAGTTCCCGATATGGACCCACCTCGGAGCGCCAGTAGTCGACAAACATCAGCAGCCCGATGCCGGGGCGAGCCAGTTCATCTGTTTCGGGTATGGCATGCCAGCGCGGATCAGGAGTAGCCGCCGCCGACTTCAGCAGCAGAATCAGACCACTCCCCTCGAGTCGCCACGGCGCGGGCACCGGTTGGACCGGTTTTGCGCAGGCCTCGCGGGCAGCTCTACTGCCCATCAGGGACAGTCGCGCTGTTCCCGCCGACTGATGATCGAGTGCGAGTCGACGTGCAGCACGGCCGGGTAGTTGGATGCGATCCCGGTCGTGATCCGCTCGCCGAATTCTCCCTTGATCCGGACGTATAACGGCTCCATTGGCTGGCTCGCGGTGCGATCGTACTCGGCCCGCAGGCCGCTCATGTCCGCCGCAGCCGCATCCACCCAGTAGATCTTCGGGTCGCCGCAAGGCTGGAAGGTGGTCAGCGGTTCACCCATCACCAGGTAGCCTTCCATTTCGCCTTCGTCCAGCGGTTCGCGTTGCCGCAGGCGGACTTGCCGGGCCAGCTCGACGGCACGGTTGGAGATCGCAGTAATTTCAAACGACTCGATCTCGGCGGGTCGACCCTTGAGGCGCTTCTGCTGCCCGCCGGGGCGGCCGCTGTCGTCGAAGGACACGAACATCACGACGTCGCCGAGACCGGGCGGATCCGGAGGCATCGCGATCAGCTGGCTGCCCTCGCGATGGAAATAAGTCAGCCGGCCCTCGGCAAAATAATATCGATCGCGGGTGGCGCTGTATTCCCCGTTGACCACCTCTTCGACAAAGCGTGGCCGGTCACCATCGACGTAGGCGCGGTAGCTCAATTGCGCGTCGCCGACCTGTTCCTCGCCCTCGATGAGCGGGAGCTCGCGCGCGGCTGCCTCGATCTCGGCTAATTCGGCCGGCAGCTTTGGCATCGCGTCATCAGCGGACGCCGGCGGCGGTGCCTCCGGCTGACCGCAGGCGGCCAGCAGCGCCAGCGCCGCCAGCACGGACCAGCGCGCGGATCTCGAATCAAACCCTCGGATCATCCTTCCTCCCTCTTCACACATCGTTTCGCTTCTCATCCAGCAGTCGGAACGAGGCCTGCATATTGGCACACACTTTGCCGTCTGCGTCGACGGCTTCGATGCTGGCGTCAAAGGCGATATTGCCGCGCCGGGTTGCGGCCGGTGGCGCATCCAGCGTTGCGCGCACGCGCATGTCCGACCGCGCCGGCCGCAGATAGCTGATCGAGGAGTCCTTGACGAAGACATCGCCCTGCCATCCCTGGGCCGCGGCCCGTTCCTCACACACACGCCATGCCGCCAGCACCATGGCGGAATAGATACTGCCGCCAAACACCGTGCCCTTGTCGTTGCGGTTCCCGGCCAGCGGCAGCGTCATCGTGACCTCGTCGGGTGACGCGGCGGACTCGCTGAAGGCGAGACTGTTATAGGGCTCGATTTGCTCGAGTTTTGTTTTCATCTGCGCTCCGCTCAGGCTGCCAGGCAGAGTATAAGGCTGCAACAGCTGAGGCCGCCTTCCGCCCTGGCCAGTTCATCATTCTCGACCATGATCACTTCGATACCGCGCGCGGCCAGTCGTTCCCCGGTGTGCAGACCTGCCGCGCTGAGCAACACCCGGCCGTTTACCCGCACCGCATTGGCGGCCTCGGCCTCACCCGGGGCGACGGCCGTCGTGTGATGACCTTCGAATACGCTACGGTCGATCCGTTGCTCGTCGAGCAGGATCAGGTCCTCGTCGATCAGGGTCGCCGCCGTCTTCAGGTGCAGGCAATGCCGGACCTCAACATCGACGGTACGGTAGCCCAATGGCCCCACGATCGACCGGAGTTGATCAAAGCCCTCCGCGTTGGTGCGACCGGAGCGGCCCACAAACAGGGTCTTGCCGGAGACCAGCACATCGCCGCCATCGAGGATCCCGGGGGCGCTGATTTCGGCCAGCGGTCGATGGCGCGCCAACGCACGCGCCGTGGTCGTGGTCTCGCCCCGGCGCGATACCGCGCCCGGGCGCGTGATCACCGCTATCTCATCCAGCACCACAGCCGTGTCTTCCACAAACACACCGTCCGGGTGCTCATCAGCGGCGGGCAGGCGCTCGACCGCGCAGCCGGCGTCGCGCAGCGCCGCTTCATAGGCCGCATGTTGTACGGTGGCGCGCTGATGGTCGATCGGCCGTCGCGGGGCAAATGCCAGCTCGCAGCGGGCGATCCCGGGACTGACGGCGCGGGTAATGGCCAGCAAGCGTGACATCGATCAGGCGAGAAAGCCGCCGTCGACCGGCAGTGCCGCGCCGGTGATGTAGGACGCATCATCCGAGGCCAGGAACACGATCGCCGGCGCGATCTCGTCCGGGTCGGCAACCCGGTGCAGCGGGATCAGCGGCAGGATCATGTTTAACATCTGTTCGTTTTGGGTCAGTGCGGCGGCGAAGCGGGTATCGGTCAGTCCGGGCAGTACCGCATTGACGCGGACGTTCCAGGCCGCACATTCCTTGGCGAAGGCCTGGGTCATGCTGATCACGGCGGCTTTGGTGATGGAATAGATGCCCTGATACGGACCCGGCCGCACGCCGTTGATCGACGAGGTGTTGACGATCGCGCCGCCGCCTTGTTCCTTCATCATCAGCGCGGCTTTTTGCGACATGTGGAAATAGCCGCGGATGTTCACCTCGACGGTCTTGTCCACCATGGCTAGCGGGGTCTCCGCGATATGGCCGAAGTGCGGGTTGGTGGCGGCGTTGTTGACCAGCACATCGAGACGACCGAAATCCGCGGCGATCGTCGCGAATGCGGTCTCGACCGCATCCGCATCGCCGACGTGACAGGCCAGCGCGGTCGCCTTGCCGCCCGCATCCCTGATCGAAGCGGCGACGGCTTCCACCGACTCCGTCTTGCGACTGGATACGATGACATGGCCGCCACGGGCGGCGAACAACCTGGCCGCGGACTCGCCGATGCCACGGCTGGCGCCGGTGACCATGACCACCTTGTCGTTGAAATCCATCACGGTCGGTTCCTGCATTTCGATCTGGCTCCTCTAGACGTCGCGTCGGCCGGCAGCGACGGCCTCGGCGTTGGCGGAAAGAATGGCGCCCAGCTGGCCGAAGCCGGCAAAGCGCGGGTCGGATGTCTGGCCGTGGGTATAGCGGTAATAGATCTGTTGCACGATTACCGCGAGCCGGAACAGACCGAAAGCGTAATAGAAATCGAAACGGCCGGGATCGTGACCGGATCGCGCTGCGTAGTAGTCGACGATCTCGCTCCGGCGCATCATCCCCGGAAGATGGGTCGGCATCATGCGCACCGACTGCAGCGGCGCCGGATCCCCGGCCTCGATCCAGTAGGCCAGCGAGCATCCCAGATCCATCCACGGATCCCCGAGCGTGGCCATCTCCCAGTCCAGCACGCCATGGATGCGCAGGCCATCGCCGTCGTCTTTCAGTACCACGTTGTCGAACTTGTAGTCGTTATGGATGATGGCTGCGCCGCTGGAATCTTGCGGCATATTGTCGGCCAGCCAATCCATCAATGCTTCGTCGTCAGGCACATCGTCGGTGCGTGCCGCGCGATAGCGTTTGCTCCAGCCGCCGACCTGCCGCTCGACATAGCCGTCCGGGCGGCCCAGGTCTGCCAGCCCCGCCTGCACAAAGTCGACCTGGTGCAGCTCCAGCTGGACATCGACCAGGTTCTCGCACAGCGCGCGGGCGGACGCCGGAGTCAGCGTCAGCCCCGTCGGCAGGTCCCGCCGCAGTATGGTCCCGCGGAGCCGTTCCATCACGTAGAAGGGCTCGCCGAGCACTGCCGGATCTTCACACAGCGCCAACGGCCGCGGGCTGTAGGGGAATACGCTGTGCAGACGGCTCAGCACCTGATATTCGCGCCCCATGTCGTGGGCGCTGCGGGCCTTGGTGCCAAAGGGCGGGCGGCGTAGCACCAGCTCCTGATCACCGATCCTGATCAGATAGGTCAGATTGGAGGCGCCGCCCGGAAACTGCCGGATCTCGGGCTGACCCGAGTATGCGGGCAGGGCTTTGGCGAGAAAATCACGTACCCGGACGGCGTCCAGCTCCTCCCCCGGCCGCGGCCGGGCCGTTTCCTGCATCGCGGCCACGGTTCAGCCCCGTCCCTGCCGGGCTTTTAGCAGATGCCGGGCGAGAGACAGCTTGTGCACTTCATCCGGGCCGTCATAGATACGCGCGGCGCGTTCCTCCCGGTACCAGAATGCCAGCACCGTGTCATCGGTGACGCCGAGCGCCCCGTGGACCTGGACGGCACGATCGACGATGCGTTGTAGCGTGTTGGCGGTGAGGAACTTGATCATGGAAATATGATCACGGGCTGCCTTGAAGCCGTGTTTTTCGATCCGCCACGCCGCCTCCAGCACCAGCGCTCTGGCGGCGTGGAGCTCCGCGCTGGATTCGGCGATCCAGGCCTGCACGATCTGCTGCGATGCCAGCGGACGCTCCGGCGCCAACTCGCGGGTCAGCGCGTAATCGCACATCATCTCCAGCGCGCGGCGGCAGATACCAAGCCAACGCATGCAGTGATGGATACGGCCGGGGCCCAGCCGTTCCTGCGCCATGACAAAACCCGCACCGGGCCGGCCGAGCAAGTTCGACGCCGGCACGCGACACTGCTCAAAACGGACCTCGCCGTGACTGAAGTAGCCATCACCGCCGTGCCCCATCACCGGGATATTCCTGAGCAGATGGAAACCCGGGTTGTCGCAGTCCACCAGGATCATGCTGGCGCGTTCGTAACGGGAGGCCTCTGCTTCGGTGACCGCCATCACGATGGCGAAAGCGGCGCCGTCGGCGGCGGTCGCAAACCATTTGTGGCCGTCGATCACGTAGTCATCGCCGTCACGGACCGCCCGCGTACCCATCTGCACCGGGTTGGAACCGGCGAATTCCGGCTCGGTCATGCAAAAACAGCTGCGTGTCCGCCCGGCCGCCAGTGGATCCAGATAGCGGCGCTTCTGCGCCTCGCTGCCGTGAAGCAGCAGCAGCTCCGCGTTACCCGCGTCCGGCGCCTGGCAACCGAATACGTAGTGACCCAATGGCGATCGGCCCAGTTCCTCTGACCACAGGCCCAGCTCCACCAGATCGGCGCCACCGCCGCCGGCGGCCACCGGCAAGTTGGGCGCCCACCATCCATGTTCGCGTACGGCCTGGCGTTGTGCTTCGAGCGCGGGTCCCAATTCATCCCAGCGGGCCGCGAGCAGCAGCGGTTCCAGCGGCACCAGCTGCGTTTCGACAAAGCTGCGAATCCCGGCCAGGGTGCTCTGGATTTTCGAATCGACTGAGAAGTCCATGGTATTCAGCGGAACGTGATCAGATCACGGTCTCCGGTCATCTCCAGATGGGTAATGTTGTTGTAGCCCATGAGCAGTCCTTCGCCGACGGGATCTTCTTGCGGGAAATACAACTGCGTGACGGACGCATTGTACAGACTCACCGTGAGCCCGAGCGCGCTCCGCTGTGGCAGACCGAGCAGCTCACGCAGCAGCGCCGTGATAATCCCGCCGGAGGTAAACACGGCCAGCCGCGTCCCGGGCCCGTGGGCCGCAAGCAATTGCTCCATCGCATTTGCGGCACGCCGGCAGAATTCCGTCCAGGACAGCACCGGTGCGCCTTCGTGGGGCAGCTCATTGATCCAGCTTGCGAGCACATGCCGCAAGGCCCGCTCCAGCATCTTGCTGTCGGCCATCAGTTCCTCGAGGCTCGCCACCTCGACGTCAGGACTGGCGAGGAAGGACGGCAGATAGGCCTTGAACAGGGCGACGTGATCGTATTCGGCGAAAGCGGGGACGGTGCGTAACGGCGGCGGCGCCTCGCCCATCGCCTCGCGTGCGATCTTCGCGGTGCGATCCTGGCGCACCATGCCGCCCGAACACAGACCATCCAGCTGCGGCAGACAACGCCGCATGTGGTGCCCGACGATCCGCGCCTGGCGTTCGCCGATCGGCGAGAGCCGATCGTATTCCCGGGCGCCGAAAGCGGCCTGTCCGTGACGGATCAGATAGATGACGGTCATCTGGGGACTCGGCATTGTCTGGCCCGCGGGCCGGAGCGGATGACCATAGGAAGGGTACCTCGGGGTGTCAAAAGAGCCGGTGCCGCCTTGCCAACATGGGTGAATCGTGCATTATCTCTCCTTTCTTTCGCCATGGACATCTGATGAGCGCAAAAACACAGCGGGTATTGATCACCGGATCGGCCAGCGGCCTGGGCCGCGCCATGGCCTTGCGTTTCGCCAGCGAAGGCGCGCGGGTCGCGGTCGCCGACGTCAACGATGAGCGGGCTGCGGAGACCGCGGACGAGATTGTGGCTGCAGGCGGTAAGGCGCTCGTGATCCATTGCGACATCACGTCCGACACCAGCGTCAATGAGACAGTGGCCGCGGTAAAAAAGGCCTGGCGCGGTCTCGACGTGCTGGTCAACAATGCCGGCGTGGCCGCGGCCGGCACCGTGACCGATACTTCGATGGAAGACTGGTCGTGGATGATCGACACCAATCTGCTGGGTGCGGTGCGTATGTGCCGGGCATTCCTGCCGATGATGCAAAAGCAGCGCTCCGGTTATGTGATCAACGTGGCATCGGCAGCGGGTATCGTGCAGTCGCCGGGGATGGCCAGTTACAACGTGGCCAAGGCAGGGATGATCGCGTTGTCAGAAACGCTGCGTAATGAAGTACGCCGGTTCGGCATCGGCGTCACCGTGGTCTGCCCTTCGTTTTTCGCCACCAATCTGATGGAGTCCTACCGGGGCCCGAAGAGCGGCGTCAGGGAGATGGCCGACAAGCTGATGCAACGCTCACGACTGGATGCGGACGATGTGGCGGATGCGGTCTATCGCGCTATGGAGAAGGACGAGCTGTTTGTTTTCGCGCACAACGAGGCGCGGCTCGCGTATCACTTCAAGCGACTGATGCCCGGCGTGTTCTACTGGAGCACCGAGCGCGCGGCGCAGAAAATGTTTGGCGATATCGTCGAGCTCGAGCCCACCCCACGCAAGCGTCATGGCTGAGCCAGGCGCCGGCCGGCACAAGGACTGAAAACCGTGATGGAATCAATTGCCGGCGAGCCCGGCCTGGAACCGTTTGCGCCGCCCCGGCTGATGGCCGGAAGACACGTGCAATCGGTGCTGGCCAGCCTGCCGCTGCGTCGGCCGCTGGTCGAGCGCCGGGTCAGGGACCTGATGCGCAGTTCCACCGATGTGCTGGTGGACTGCGGAGACGGGATCCGTCTGCACGGATATTTTTCGCCGCGCAGCCGCGCCGAGGCGCGACCGCCGCGTGGTCTGGCACTACTGATCCACGGCTGGGAGGGCAGCTCTGATTCGCTCTATCAGCTGTCCACCGCCCATTATCTGCGTGAGCACGGGTTCGACGTGTTCCGCCTCAATCTGCGCGACCACGGCCCCAGCCATCATCTGAACCCCGAGCTGTTCCATTCGAACCGCATCGACGAAGTGGTGGCGGCGGTGGCCAGCGTCGGATCCATGTTCCCGGATGTGCCGTTGCTGTTGGGCGGCTTCTCGCTGGGCGGCAATTTCGCGCTCAGAGTCGGTGTACGCGCACCGGCCGCGGGGATCGATCTGCGCCAGATCGTCGCCGTGTGCCCGGTGCTGGAACCGGCCCATACGCTGCAGGCCCTCGAGAGCGGCTGGGCGCCATACCGGACCTACTTCATCCGCAAATGGCGACGTTCGTTGCTGCGCAAAGCCCAGTGCTTCCCGGAGCTGTACGATTTCAGCCAGATCGATGAGCTCAAGACCCTGACCGCAATGACCGAGTTTTTTGTCGAGCGTTATTCGGGCTTCGCGGACTTGGATAGCTATCTCACAGGTTATGCGCTGACCGGGGATGTGCTCGCATCATTGCAGGTGCCGTCCCATCTGATCACCTCCCGCGACGATCCGGTCATCCCCTCCAGCGACATCGAACGGCTGGCCCAGCCTGATGCGCTGACGATTACCGTTACGGAACGCGGCGGGCATTGCGGCTTTATGCAGAATCCGCGCATGGTGAGCTGGGCCGAACGACAGGTCGCGCACATCTTCGACCAGGCCGTCGCGCCTTGAACGAAGGCGCCGGCCAGGCGTCGATGGCGGCGGAGGTTTTGGCCGTCGCCGCCGCGGTGGTGTTCGCCGCCGGCGGCGTTTATCTGCTGGGTGCCCCGGATCTGGTGATGCTGCGGCTGGCGGTTCTGGCCTGGCCCGCATGGCCGGTCTATGTGCTTGGCGCCGTGCAGCTCGCGGGTGCACTGGCCTTGTTGCGGACCGGGACACGCAGTTTTGCGCTGCTGCTATTGGCGGTGATCAGCGCTGGCGAGCTGGCGGCTTCGATCGTGTACAGAGAGATGCAGCCGGCGGTGCAGGCCATGATCCAGCTGTTGTTGTTGACCGGGATTTTGCTGTTCGGCGGACGCCGCGCGAGCTAGGCGCTGGCCGCATTCGGGACCCGGTCGCCTTCGCCGAATTGCAGATCGGCGAGACGCGCATAGATGCCCCCCTGAGTCAGCAGATCGGCGTGACTCCCGGTGGCGACGATACGACCGCCGTCCATTACCAGTATCCGATCTGCTTTGACTACGGTAGCCAGACGGTGCGCGATGATCAGCGTGGTGCGATTGCTCATCAGGTGCTCGAGGGCGTTCTGCACCTTGAGTTCGTTTTCTGCATCCAGCGCGCTCGTGGCCTCGTCCAGCAGCAGCACCGGCGGGTTCTTGAGGATCGCCCGGGCGATCGCTACGCGCTGGCGCTGCCCGCCGGACAGGCGTACGCCGCGTTCCCCAAGGTGGGTGTGATAGCCCTCGGGCAGGGGACGGATGAATTCATCGGCCATCGCGGCGCCGGCCGCGGCGATGACCTCCTCATCGCTGGCCTCCGGACGGCCGTAGCGGATGTTCTCCATGGCGCTGGTGGAGAAGATCACCGTCTCCTGGGGCACGATGCCGATACGTTCGCGCACCTCGGCGAGACGCGCGGCGGCGATGTCGGTACCGTCGAGCAGGATCTGACCCTGATCCGGGTCATAGAAACGCAACAGCAGGCGGAACACGGTGGTCTTGCCGGCACCCGAGGCGCCGACGAGGGCGACCGTCTCCCCCGGGCTGACCTCAAAATTTACCTGATCCAGCGCCAGCTCATCGGGACGGGATGTGTAGCAAAAGCTGACGTCCCGTACCGTGATCCGACCGCGGCCGGGCTGCAGCGCCACCGGCCGTTCGGGGTCTCTGACATCGGCGCTGGTGGCCAGCAGTTCCATGATGCGTTCCATCGCGCCGGCGGCACGCTGCAGCTCGCCCCATACTTCGCTCAGCGCGGCCAGGGACCCGGCGGTGAGGATGGAATAAAGCACGAACTGGCCCAGCTCGCCGGCGCTGACGGAGCCGGCGATGACGGCTCTGGCGCCAAACCACAGACCCATCACGATGGAGCCGAAGATAAAGACGATGGCCACGGCGGTCAGCAGCGCCCTGGCCCGGATCCGCCGCAGCGCGGTGTTGAATGCGTCCTCCACGGCCTCGCGGAAACGCATCGATTCCCAGGACTCGCGCACATAGGCCTGTACGGTTTGCATGGCGCCCAGCACCTCGCTGGCCATGGCGCTGGTATCCGCGATGCGATCCTGACTGGCACGGGAGAGGCGCCGCACGCGGCGGCCGAACAGGATGATCGGCAGCAGCACGATCGGGATCATCAGTACGATGGTGCCGGTCATCGACGGACTGGTGATCAGCAGCATGGTGAAGCCGCCGCACAGCAGGAACAGATTGCGCAGGGCGATGGATGCGCCCGAGCCGACCACCGCCTGCAGCACCGTGGTGTCCGACGTGAGGCGGGACAGGATTTCGCCGGTCCGGGTGGTCTCGAAGAAGGTCGCGCTCAGACCCAGCATGTGATCGAACACCTGCGAGCGGATATCCGCCACCACCCGTTCGCCGAGCCAGGTCACCATGTAGTAGCGGCTGGCGGTTGCCAGCGCGAGCACGGTCGCCACGGCCATCAGCGCCAGGAAGTAGCGATCGACGGAGGCAGCGTTGTCCTGGGAAAAGCCCTGGTCGATCATAAAGCGCACGGCCACCGGCAGGCTCAGCGTTGCGGCTGCCGCCACCACCAGCGCTACCAGTGCCATCCCCAGATGACCGCGGTACGTAGCCAGGTAAGGCAACAATTGGCGCAGCGGTTGCAGCGTCTTGCTGCGGGGCGCCGCTGGATCGATCGGTATGTCGGTGGAGCGCATGATGACCGCGTCGCTGGACCAGCGGCCGATTATACGGGAAGGGACGCCAACGCTCGCCTCATTTCGTCCTGCCAGCGTCGATGCCGCGCATCCAGTCCCGGCGCCGCGGTTGGCGCGTAGCGATAGGTTTCGCACTGGTCGGGCCAGGGCGCCGGGGTCCCGGCGCACATCCACGCGAGTCCCCGGGCGGTGGCCTCGGCTACCTCCGGTCGCTGAACCTCGAGTCCGCTGACGTTGGCCAGAGTGGCGCAGAACAGCGGCATACGGCTGAGCCCGCCGCTGGCGATGATCCGCTCCATTGGCGTGACATCCTGCGCGCAGCGCCGGAGGTTCTCGGCCAGCATGAAGACGATGCTCTCCAGCACCGCGCGCAGCCGGTCATCGGTATCGCCCTTGCCGATGTAGCGGCACGGGAACGACGCCCGCCACCAGGGAGAGCCCAGACCGGCATGACCGTTGAGGAAAATCGGCACGCCGGTGTCGTCGTCCCGGACTCTGGCCAGACGTTCGATCCAGTCACCCGAATCCAGCGCGGCAGCCTCTGCGTCCAGCGCCGTCGCTGCGCCGTTGACCGTTCCTTCCCGGGCCAGTGCCAGACCCGCGGCATCGCCGCGGATGACGCTGTTCAACAGGCCGTTGGCGTCATCCGCGCGCGTTAACGGTCGCAGCACGAAGGCGCCGGTGCCTGCGTTGACATACGCAGTATCCATGGCCGGCAACCCCCGCGCGTGGAGCGCAGCCGATTGATCGCCGGTACAGCGCAGCAGCGGGATGGCAGCAGCGCCGACCGCCAGGTGGCCGAACGCATGATCTTCTGCCACCGTCTCGGGCAGCGCCGCCCGGTCGAGGCCAAAACACTCCAGCAGTTCGTCCGACCAGTCCCTGCGCTGCAGATCCCAGAGCAGGGTCCGTGACCCGTTGGCCGGGTCCGCGGCCAGCGTCCGTTCGCGGGTCAGCCTGAAGATCAGAAAACTGGCCAAGGGGCCCCAGGCGAGGCGGTCCTGTTGCCGGGCCACGCTGACGGCGGGGAGATGATCAACACACCAGCGCAGCTTGCTGGCGCCGTAATGGGCGGAGATTCGCAAACCGGTAATCCGGTGCAGCCGGTCAGGATCGAGCTCCAGCGCTGCAAGCCATTGCGCGTTGCGTGTGTCGCGCCACGAGATCACCGGTGACAGGGGGGCGCCCGAGACCCGGTCCCAGCAGACGATACTGGAACGCTGTGTCGCCAGGCCCGCACCGAGGCAGGCCGCGGACGGCTGTCGGGCCAGCAGGCGATCGATGGCGTTGACCACGCTGTCGAGCAAAGCCTCGGCGTCGTGCTCGTACCAGCCCGGCCGCGGGTTCAGGGTTTCGATGGCGACCTGCTCCCGATCCAGCAGCTGGCCGGACGGCGTGAAGGCGATGGCGCGGCTGGCGTGGGAGCCCTGATCCAGGGCCAGTAAAAACTCAGTCACCTGGCCAGCTCTCATCGACCGGGTCTAGCCGCAGGCGGCTGGTGTCGGCTAGCGGGCTCCGCTCGGGCAGCGATCCGGCGATCCGGGCCAGCACCTTTTCGGCGGTCGCCCGCCATGCCGTCAATTTGCCACCGAAGATGGACAGGACCCGGGGGTTTCTGCGCCGATCGGTCTCGAGTAGGGTTTCGCGGCTGCGATGGAAGGCGTGGCCTGACCCCGAGGGGAGTACCCTCAGTCCGGCAAAGCCGGTTGCAGCGGAGAGATCACGCGGCGCGGTATCGGGGAAATAATGGCGCACCACTGACAACAGATAACGGCGTTCCGCCGGTTTCGGTCTGACCGCTGCCGGGTCGCCCTCGAAGCGGGTCTCGGTCGTGCCGACCAGGGTGGAGTCCGACCAGGGCAGGACAAAGATGCCGCGGCCGTCGCGCGGGTTTTCCAGGTAATAATTCCGCTGCACTCGCCAGTCGCGAAAAATCAGATGCGTGCCCTGGATCAGGTCGACCTGCATCGCCGGCAGCGCCGGCATCACCCGTGCCATCACCGTCGTCGCCCAGGGCCCGGCCGCGTTGACCAGCGCCTTGCAGTGGATCTCGGTTTCGTTCCCCGCCATGCGGCAACGCGCGTGGACACCGTCCGTCCCGAGCTGCGCCGACATCAGTTCCGCCGGCATCAACAAGCGGGCGCCCAGCTCCATGGCTGATGCCATCACCGCCCGGGTCAGGGCGCGGTCGTCAGTGCGCGCATCCTGATAGCGAAATATCGCCCTTAAACCGTCTTGCAGCAGACCGTCAGGCAGGTCCGCGGCGCCGGGTTTTAGGCGCGCGAAGCCCGAGCCGGGGCCGAATCCGGTCAGCAAGGCATAGAGCGACAAGCCGGTGAGCAACTGCCACTGATAGCGGCGACCATCGGCATAAAGCGGAAGATAAAACTGCTCCAGCCGGACCAGTTCCGGCGCCACGCTTAGCATGATCGTGCGTTCGCGCAGGCATTCCCTCACGAGCCCCAGAGAACCCCTCTCCAGATAGCGCAAGCCGCCATGGATCAGCTTGCTGGAGCGGCTCGATGTGCCGGCGGCCAGCGCCCGTTGTTCCACCAGGATGACTGAATGCCCGGCCGCTGCGGCGGCCTGGGCCACCCCCACGCCATGGATTCCGCCGCCGACGACCAGGACGTCGCAGCGGTCGCTCAAGAGCGCGTGCTCGCCGAGGCGAAGCGCGGATCTTTCAGCAGCTCGCCAACCGCCATGGTCTCGATAAATCCGGCACCCTTTGCCGCCAGCTCCATGGCCAGATCCGCCTCCGTCACCTCATACAGGACCCAGCGCCAGCTGCCCTCTGGCAGCGCGGGCATCCCCTCCGGCAGCTTGCGATAGTTGCAAAACAGATACTCCGGCGCCAGCGATTCCGCCCTTGCCAGGCTCTCCGCACCCCATCGTTCCAGCACCCACGCCACGCTGACGTCCGGGCGGTGACTCGCGGCCATAAGCACTTCGTCGCTGTAGGAAGTGACCACGCAGCGGTCCAGGATCGGCGCCAGCAGATCGAGGCATGGATCGAGGACCCGTTCGACGCCAAAGCGGGACAGGCTTTCGGTCTTGATCTCGACAAACGCGGTTATGCCGGGTTCAGCGCGCAGCCAGTCGCAGATCAGCGCCAGCGACGGCAGGCGCGCATGCGGACAGGTGTCGCCGAGACGGGCGGTCTCACCGACGCAGACGTGCCGCAGCTCGTCCCAGTGCATGTCCAGCGCGCAGCCCGGCAGGCCTGCGGTGCGCTCCAGGGTGGCGTCATGCAGCAGGATCGGCACGCCATCTGCCGAAAGTTGTACGTCGAACTCGATATGATCGGCGCCGGCATCGACCGCGGCCATCAAGCTCTCCACGGTGTTCTCGGGCCAGCGCGCGGCCCAGCCCCGATGCGCGACGAGTGTTGGCACCATGATATGAATTCTCCTGAACGTGGCCGATCCAGCGTTAGCTGTTCAAGGTAAGTCTGGCAGAGCGGTGCGCTCGATGACAGGGCGCGCTGCCCGCAGCTGATTTATTTTGCCGCGGGCACGCGTTACCAGCTCAGAGGCTCCCCGTTTGCGTGCCAGAAGCCACCGCTGTTGCTCATGTCGAGCTCATCCAGACGCGCCAGCAGACCGGCGGCGGCGGTATTGGTGTCCACATCGCCACCGCCGCCCGTCATCTCGGTCCTGACGTAACCCGGATGCAGGACCGCAACCGCCACACCTCGATCGGCCAGGTCCCGGGCGAGCGAAGCGCCGACCATATTGGCAGCGGCCTTCGACATCCTGTAGCCGTAGTAGCCACCGGATGTGTTGTCGGCGACCGAGCCCATGCGGCTGCTGACGATGCCTACCCTGGCATCATCGGCGAGGCAGGGTAACAGCGCCTGGGTGATCAGCAGTGGCCCGAGACTGTTGATCCGGAACTGGAGCAGGATGTCTTCGACGGCGCCCGCATCGATCTTCCCGAGCTGGTCACGGTGCAGTACGCCGGCGTTGTTGATGAGGGCATCGATCTTGCGTTCGCCGATGTGCTCGCGCAGCCGGCTGGCTGCGGCGACGTCGCTGACGTCAATACCATCGACGACCTCGACGCCGAGCGCCTCGAGTTGCGGGGAGCTGTGGCGGCACGCGGCGATAACCGTGTCGCCGCGCCTGACCAGCTGGCTCGCCAGCTCGAGACCGATACCCCTATTGCTGCCGGTGACGACGCACAAGCCCATATCCTTCCCTCCGGTTACTTGAATCCACCCGCGCTGGCCAGTGTAAACTCGGCCGCTGATGAACACGGTAGCTCTATGTTAATGCATCGCCTGACGCTGGCCTTGGCGTTGATCATCGTTAGCGCCTGTGCGGCGCCAATGGGCGGACGCCATTCCCTGCAGCTAGAGGGCAGCGATGACGCGGCCGCCGCGACGGCGCTCGAGGATTATCTGCGTCAGGCCGGACAGCCGGTGGAGCTCTCCTCCGACGCCCTCGGCGTATTCGTCTACCGGCGCGGGATGGCTACGCTGCTCACGCCGGTGTTACAGAACGAGGGTCTCGATCGCATCGTCGCCACCCGCGTCTACGGACCTGCGCCCGGCCGCGGCGCGAGCGATCTCGCCGATCTCGCAGCGCGCCTCAACGCCAGTCTCAATGTCGGGGTGTTCAGCGTGGAACAAGGCGCGCTGGCGTTCCAGACTCAGCTGGGTTTTGTCGATCGGGTCTCACGCGAGGAGCTGCTGGCCTTGCTTGATTGGCTGGATAGCGTGGAGGTCGCGATCGCCACGGTCGACGGCGACGACGGGACGCTGAGTCTGACCTGGCCCACCGCGCCGGAGTTGTGAGTCCAGGCCTCATGCGTCTAAGCTTTGCGGACTTCTTGTTTTCGACACTGAGGGCGTCCGCATGAGCACGACCGTGGAAGCGGTGCATGAGTACGATCATCCGGTGGAGAAGGTCTTTGCGGCCTTCACCGATCCTGACTTCTATTTGGCCAAATTCGAGGGCATTGGCGCCCGCGACGTCGAAGTAACCGCCTGCAGGGACGCAGACGGCGTGTTCTCTATCGAGACCAGTCGCGAGGTGCCGCTCGATGTGCCCTCGGCCCTGAAGGCCATCGTCGGCGCCTGGACTACGGTGATACAAAACGAGGAGTGGGTCGCGGGCGATGACGATGACTTCCTCAACGAGCTGGATATCGCCTCAGACGGTATGCCGGCGAAGATGAGCGGGAGCATGGTGCTCTATGCCACCGAGGATGGCGGCTGCGTCAATGAGGTCACCATACGCATCGACTGCAGCATCCCGCTGCTGGGCGGCCGGCTGGAGAAATTCATTGGCGAAAGCACCGGCGAACAGCTGCAGGCCGAGCAGGATTTTATCCAGACATATCTGGACGAGATCGACTGAAACCGGCTCGCCTAACCCTGGTCGAGTAGCTCGCGCAGGTTGATCACCGCGGAGTTGGCCCGGGAAAGATAGGAGGCCATCACCAGCGAGTGATTGGGGAACATGCCGAATCCCTTGCCGTTGAGCACCATCGGGCTGCGCATCGGCGCCTGACTGGCTTCCAGTTCGCGGATGATCTGGCGCAGGCTGACCCGGGCGTTCTTGTCTTCGAGCACGTTCTGAAAATCGTATTCGGCCGCGCGCAGGAACTGCACCAGAGCCCAGGCGCCGCCGCGGGCTTCGTAGAACACGTCATCGATCTGCAGCCACGGCGTCTTCACTTTGACATCGTCTGGCTGCGGTCCGGAGGTGTCCGCCGAGGGATCGCCGGCGAGATCCGTATTCACCCGGCGCTGGCCGACGCTGGAGCTCAGCCGTTGCGACAGATCGCCGAGGCGTTTCTCCACGACCGCCAGCCATTCCCGGAGATTATCGGCCCGCGCATAAAAATGGGCCTCGGGCTGTCCACCCGACAGCAGCCGCTCGTGATAGGCCTCGAGGTCCTTGATCGCCTGGCCATATTTGCGCTCGGTGGCGGGCAGGATCCAGGATTCGCTGTCGAAATTGAACGCGGGCTCGGATTCCGCCAGATCCGGGTCTTCGAGCGATTGGGTCTGCGAACGGCTGTAGTCGTTGCGCAGGACCCGCGACAGGTCCCGAATCTGTACCAGCACACCGAACTCCCAGTTGGGTATGTTGTCCAGCACCACTCCCGGGGGGCCGATGTCGTTGGACAGATAGCCGCCCGGTTTGTGCAGCAGCGTATTGGCGACCGCGATCAGGGTGTCCGTTGTCGCATAGCCGGTGGCGGCGGGCTGGCCCTGGTGCTGCCAATTGACCCACAAGGGCGCGGGCTCCCGTGACCAGTACCAGGCCAGTGCCAGCTGCAGCAACAAGAAGACCGCGAGCAGGCCGAGCAGAACCCGCGTCCATGGACCGCGATCCGGGTCGCTGCCCCCGGCACGGCTGCCGAACATCCCGCTGAAGGCATCGGACACGCGCTGCAAGAAGCTGTTCATATGGAGTTCCCTGTGGTGTTGAACGCGGGGTCGCCGTTCTGCTTATGAGTAGGGCCGGATCGGCGGATTTCAAGAGGGCGAAAGATGTGCAGGTCCGCCGCGGCCTGCCGACCCCGATGGGTCTCGCCCTCAATAATCAGCGTAGAGGCCGCCCTCGGCTTCCATCCAGTCGGCGATATCATCGCACATCCGCTGCCGATCGCCGTCGGTCACATCCAGACGCAGGACCGGCAACAGGGATTTTGCGGCCAGGGCGTCGAAACGGGCCTGCTCGCGGACAAATATCTCGAGATCGTCGTATTGAGAGGGATTGCCGGAGACCTCCAGGCGTTCGCTGCGGGCCGCTGAAAAACTGTCAGGATCCCGGTAGCACAACACGATACGAAAGCCGATAGCGAGGAGGCGCCTCTCCAGCCATCCGAAGTCCGGTTCCAGCCCACGATGCAATGCCTGCCAGACTTGGGTCGAAAGATGGAAACGGTCGACAATCCAGGAGTAATAACGCAGCTGTTCGAACAGACGTACCCAGGTGTCGTAAGTGGCCATCGCGAGCTCGGTTTCCTCGGGTGCAAAGTTGATCAGGCCCCGTCCCCAGGGTGTATTGGTGAACCCGCACCATTCGGCGGACACGAGTGGTGAGTGATAGCGGTAGCGTCGCGCGCCGACCAGCCGCGGATGCTCGTTGAGCGCGAAGGCCAGCTCTGTTTTTCCGGTGAGGCGTGTACCTTCGAGGATAAGTTTGGGGCAGAGTTTGCTCATCTTTGTCAACTCCTGAAATCGCCCCCGACGCTGGCGTATGATGCCGGCACAGGAAGACCTGATCATGCTATCGACTATCAAAACATACTGGGGCCGCATTCTGGTCGTGCTGACCCTGTTCGGCCTGGTGCTGGCTTGGCATCTGTTTCCCGCGACCAGCTACAAGACGGTGGTAGCGCTGGAGCGTGCGCATGCCGGGCTTTATCAGGCCGAGGTGGAGGTGGCAGGTGCCCGCGTCGTCTATCTGGAGGGTGGCCAGGGGGACGTCGTGCTGCTGCTGCACGGGTTTGGCGCCAACAAGGACCACTGGACCCGCGTGGCCAGGTTCCTGACGCCGCAATATCGGGTGATTGCACCCGATCTGCCGGGCTTCGGTGACAGCGATCTTTCCCAGGGAGCTGACTACTCGATTCCGGCCCAGGTAGAGCGGGTCAGGGCCTTTGTCGAGGCGCTTGGTCTGGGCGCGGTCCACCTTGGCGGAAGCTCCATGGGCGGCAATATCGCCGCGATCTACGCTGCGCGGTTTCCGGACCGGGTGAGGAGTCTGTGGCTGCTGGCGCCGCTCGGTGTGGCGGACGCGCAGCCCAGCGATGTGGATCGTCTGCTCAATGCCGGTGAGCGATCGCCACTGATCATCGAGCGCCAGCGCCAGTTTGACCGGTTGCTGGAATACGTGTTCGAGGATCGGCCCTGGATCCCTGGCCCGATGCGCGAGCAACTTTCTGGCGAGGCCGCGGCGCGTTATCACCATTATCACTGGATCCACGACCAGATCCGCACCCAGGGCCCTGAGGGTACCGGGCCGGCGACACCGCTGCAGCCGGCGATGAGCGGGCTGTCGATACCGACGCTGATCGTGTGGGGACAGGAAGACCGGGTGCTGGACGTGTCCGGGGCCGCGCTGCTGGCCTCGGTGCTGCCGCAGGCAAATCTGCAGATCATGCCCGGCGTGGGGCATCTGCCGATGATAGAGCGGCCCGAGGAGGCGGCTGACCAGTATCTCAGCTTCCTCGCCTCGATCTCTCAGCCGGAGCCGGCCGACCCTCTCTAAAATCCGCAGTCCGGAGTGAGACCGCGTCCGCGCGCCGCTTCGTACATGGGCATGGCTACCGGCAGATGTTCGGACAGCTTGGCAATCCGCGTATCCCCCGAGGGATGGGTGGAGAGAAACTCCGGGGGCGCATTGCTATTGGCGCGACCCATGTTCTCCCATAACGGGATCGTCTGCTGCGGGTCGAAACCGGCTCGGGCCATGAATTCCATGCCGATGATGTCGGCTTCGCTCTCCTGCTTGCGATTGAAGGGCAGGATCACCCCGTAGGTGGCGCCGACCCCGAGCAAGCCCATCAGCTGGCCCGTCGCGGTGCTGCTGCCACCGGCCATGACCTGAGCCAGGTTCACTCCGGTCTGTGCCGCGTAGGCGGTCGAGACCCGCTCGTTGGCGTGGTGGGCGATGACGTGGGCCACTTCGTGGCCGATAACCGCCGCCAGCTGATCCTGGTTGCGGGCGGCGCGGAACAAGCCTTCATAGACTCCGATCTTCCGCCCGGGCAGCGCGAAGGCGTTGACCGCGGTGTCGTCGAACACCAGCACCTCCCACGGGCCACCGACGCGATACTCGGCCGGGAGCTGGTCGACCACCGCAAAGGAGACACAGCGAACGATACGGATCGCGTCCGGATCGCGTGACAACGGTGTTTCCGCCTTTATTTTGCTAAAGGCCTGGACACCCATGGACTCCACTTCGGCTTCCGGGAATAGCGTGAGCTGGGAGCGGCCGGTGGGTGTGGTCGAGCAGCTGGCAATGATCAGACCGACAAAGAATGCAGTGATAGAAACCAGGACACGGCGCAGATTCATCTGAGGCTCCGGAAAATCGGGGGATGTATAAGCTCAGAGGATACTCGGCGACGGCAGCAGCGGCTACGGGAGCAAAGACCACTGCAAGCCCTCGGTCGGGCCCGGCAATCGGTCCCGATTGCCGCTCACGCATGTCGCAGACATCGGTCTGGGTCAGAAAGTGACGCCCGGGGTCACTTTGCTAATGCCCCGGAACAGATGGCAATCTGACAATAAACCTTGAAAAAATAGAATCTTACGCAATCTGGCACGGCGATTGCAGCTGTCTCAGCAGGCCCCTTTGCACGGAGCAGCATGATGGCTAAGGAAGTACTGGCAGTGTGGATGCCGCAAGACGCCGACGCCGGCGACGGTACGGCACAGGCCCTGGTCCGCGACGACAACGGCGGCGTGGAGCTCAGCGATATCGTCGATGCCTCGACCCTGGCCAATGACGTGATCCGCTTCGCACAGGGCTCAGCGATCATCGATCCCTACAGCAAAGAAGTGATCGGCTACGAAATGGAGGCAGTCAGCGGCTGAGCCGCTCCCTCACTGGACACGATTTCAACCGACTCCCCCCCCTAGGCGCCGCGATCCGACGAAAGAAGGGTCGATCAACGGCGCCTTCTTTTTTTCTCAAACAAGCTCACAGCGGGATTATCGCGGATAGCCGATGCGCAGATCCCTTGAGTGCTATCGCCGGCACGGTCCGGCGGGCGGGCCGAAACGGTGACCCCGTCGCGTGCCGCGCCCGCTACCCCGATGGATCGCCCGGCGATTCCGGCTCAAGCGCATGAGCAATGCCTCAACCGATCAGCACCAGCAGTGCCATCGCCGAGCTGAACGCGGTCCAGTTGCTGATCAGATGGGGCGCTTCGCGGACACCAATAGCGCTGCGCAGCGTGCCCCATAGCGCGTGAACGACAAATACTGCGGCGACGGTCTGTGCATCGAAGGCGCCGATAGCCAGCCAAAGAGCGGCCGTTCCGGCGCTGAGATCCAGCGCAGCTCGCAGCGCGTTGGCGGAGAGCAGAGCCGTGCCCAGATAGCCGAGGCTCGCCGTGCCGGCAAGCGCCGCGAGGGGCGCCAGCGGGGCGTCCGTTCCCGCGATACCAAAAAGCGAGAACAAGGCCACCGCGAACGCGACGCCGGGGACCACCGCGGCCAGGGACAGGGTCAGCCGCAGACAGGCGGATCGTCCGCTCTCGATGCGCCCCTGCAGGGGGTTGTTGAGGGCCAGTTCATTTCCGCCTGGGAGCGGTGTACTGATGGTCAGAGATCTCATGGTTCGTTCCTCCTTCGGGGTGACCGGGGAAACGGTCTGTCACAAATATTAAACTTACTAATAAGTAAGTCTCCGGGCCAAAAAAAATCAGGCGGCCGCCGTGGACGGCTCCACGTATAGCTCCCGACGCAGTTCTTCGATCGCGGTTGCCAGGACATCGGAGCCCATCATCCGCGCCAACTGACGCGCGCCCTGGAGCACCGACATCATCATCACGGCTTTGGTCCGGGGCTCGCCCTCGAAGTGCAGCTCGCCTTGCTCGCGCCCGACTTCCAGCACACGTATCAGCATGGCGAAGACTTCCTGCTCCAGCTTGCTCCCTTCCTCGCGCATGGACTCGGGGATACTGAAGTAGTCAGCCGTGAGCACGCCCATGGGGCACATGGTCTGGTTCTCGCATGCCTCCTTCATAAAGAAATCCAGATACGCCTCGAGATGGAGGCGTGCGCTGCCGCCAAATTTCATAAAACCGTCGCTGGCCGCCTTGAGCATGTCCCGGTAACGACGAACGATGGCGACGCCCAGATCCGCCTTGGTCGGGAAATGGTAATGCACGGCTGCGTTTTTTATCCCGAGCGGCCTGGAGATGTCCTGGTAGCTGAATCCGTGATAACCACGGGTCGCGAGCAGCTGTTCGGCCGAGTCCAGGATGCGCTCGCGGGTGTCGGTGCGGTTGTTCATGATCGACGGTTTGGCTGGCTAATTATCGGGTTTTGGCGAAACAATGTTACTTACTTATAAGTAAGTTTCGACTCATTGTCAAGCGCAGGCCCTGCTTCTCCCGAAGACGCTGGCGGCCGCGAGGCCGGTGGCGAGGTCCTGCCACAGGTCTTCCGGATCCTCCAGGCCCACCGACAGCCGCAACAGCCCGTCGCCGATGCCGCAGGCGCTCCGGTCGGCCGCGCTCATCACGCGATGGGTCAGACCCGCGGGATGCTGGATCAGGGTGTCGACCGAGCCCAGGCTTACCGCCGGCGTCATGAGTCGCAATGCGGCCAGCAATGCCCGCGCTGCGTCGTGACCGCCGGCGAGTTCGAACGCGATCAGCGCGCCCGGTCCCCGCATCTGCGTCCGTTGCCAGGCGGGCGCAGATGCCCAGCCCAGCCCGGGATAGCTGACCGAACGCACCACCGGGTGTCCTGACAGCCGACTGGCCAGCAGGCCGGCGCTGTGCTGGGCCCGCTCCACTCTCACCGACAGCGTCGCCAGACCGCGGTGGAGCAGGTACGCCCCCAGCGGATGTAACAATCCGCCCGTCATCAGGCGCACCTGGCGTAATTCCCTCGCCCGGATCTCATCGGTCGCCACCACGCCGGCGATGACGTCTCCGTGGCCACCGAGGAACTTGGTTGCGCTATGCACCACATAGCGCGCGCCAAACTCGGCGGGGCGTTGCAGTACTGGCGTAGCGAAGGTCGAATCCACCAGCACCGGCACGGTCCCGGCCTGTCTGACCACCGCGCGGATATCGGTCAGCCGCAGCGTGGGGTTGGCCGGCGTCTCGATGATCACCAGCGCGGTGTCCGGGCGGATTGCCCGCGATACGTTTTCCGCTTCACTCCAGGTCACATCGAGCGACAGCAGGCCGCTATTGAGCAGATGGTCCGTGGTGCCGTACAACGGACGCACCGCCACCACATGCGTACCGTGCTGGCGCGCAGCCATCAGACAGGCCGAGATCGCGGCCATCCCGGAACCGAAGGCGACAGCGGCGTCGGTACCCTCGAGATCGGCGAGCGCCGATTCGAAGCGACCGACGGTGGGGTTGTGCAGACGCGCGTAGACCGGATTTCGGTCTGGAATCTCGCCGGCCACGGCCCGATCCAGTTCCAGGGTGGCCTGGTCAAGATCTTCCAGTGGATAGGTAGTCGAGAGATCGAGGGGCAGCGCGTGGACGCCCAAATCGCGCAGATCTTCGCGGCCGCCATGGACCGCCCGGGTCGAGAAGGATTTCATGGTGTATCCTCAATCATTCGGATTTATGGATACATAATCACCTATCATCCGTTCTCATAGTCTAATTACGAATTTTATTCTGTCCGAGTCCAAAAAAATGACCCTTGACCGAATCGATCGCAAGATAGTCGGCCTGTTGCGGAAGAATGCGCGGATCTCCAACAAGGATCTGGCGGAGCGCGCGGGACTGGCTCCTTCGAGCTGTCTGGAACGGGTGCGTCGCTTACGGCTGCGCAAGGTGCTGACCGGCTTCCACGCGGAAGTAGACCCGGCCAGCGTTGGTGTCGCCCTGCAGGCCATGGTGGCGGTCAGGCTGGACCGTCACTCACGCTCCTCAGTAGAAGCTTTCCGCAGTCGTATGCTGGCGCGCGAGGAAGTGCTGGCGGTCTACCATGTCGCCGGAGCCAACGACTTCCTTGTGCACCTGGCGGCCAGGGACGCGTCTCATCTGCGGGAGCTGGCCATGGAGGCGTTTACCGAGAGTCCGGATGTGGCTCACATCGAGACCGGTCTGATATTCGATTATGCGCGCAGCGACAGCCTGCCGATCTACCTGCAAGACGAGGACGTCTGATCAGTCGCGGCCGAGGCAGGTGTTCCAGTGGCGCAGCCATGCCGGCACTTCTTCCGAGCGCATCGGTCGCGCGATAAAGAACCCCTGTCCTTCGTCGCACATCAGCTCGGAGATCAGATCCCAATCTTCCTGTCGCTCGACGCCTTCCGCCACTACCTTCATCCCCAGCTTGTGGCCGAGCTCGATGCTGCTCTCCACTATGGCCCGGGCCTCCCGATCCTTGGCGGCATTGCGGACAAAGGTCTGGTCCAGCTTCATTTCGCTGTAGGGCAACTCATTGAGCTGGGCCATGGTCGAGTAGCCAGTGCCGAAATCGTCGATCGACAGCTGGAAACCCTGCATGCGCAAGCGAGTCAGGATATCCAGCGCGGCCAGCGCGTCTTCGCTGAGCCAGCTCTCGGTGATCTCCAGGATCACGCGGCCCGGTTCCACGTTAAAGCGTGAGGTCAACTCCGAGAACATCTCCGGCAAGGCCAGATCGGTCAATAGCAGTGGCGAGATGTTCACCGCGACGTCCAGCGGCAAGCTACTCTTCTGCCACTCGGCGGCCTGTTCCAGCGCCTTGAGCAGCACCGACCGGGTCATGCGATTGATCAGCCCTGATTCCTCCGCCATCGCGAGGAAGGCTTGCGGCTGCAGGATGCCCCGGGTCGGGTGCTGCAAGCGAACTAACGCTTCCACGGACACGAACTCCAGACTGCGGACGTTGACCTTCGGCTGGAACAACACGTCGATACAGCCGTCCTCCATACACTGGAGCAGCTCGGTCTGCGCCACCTGGACATTTATCCGCCGACTGTCGGCCGCAGGCTTGACCACCTCGCCGTCCAGCAGCCGGCGCAGCAATAATTCCTCTACCGGCTTGGGCAAGGTGCCGGCGATCCGCAGCTGCCGGGCGCGACCGAGGCGTTCGGCAGCATTGAGGATGCGACGATCGGCGTCGCCGCTGATGATGATGGCGGCCTCACACTCGAGGTCAGCCAGCTCGCGGAGGATCTCGATGCCATCCACCCGGGTGAGCATCAGGTCAAGGACGATCACCTCCGTGCCCGGTGTGTAGATGTCGCGGAACGCGGCGCCGTCCTCCGCATGTTCAGGCTCGAAGCCATGATCCCGCGCGATCTTGGAGATGAACTCCGCCTGGGCGGCGTCCTCATCGACAATGAGCATCCGGCGATTCTTCTTCATGCGCCTCCCCCGCTGGCCGACTTGTCGCCGCTCCCGGTCTCGCCGCCGCCTGGCTTCGGCTTCGGCTTCGGCTTTTTCTTTTTCCTGGATACTTCTACCGGGCGACGTTTCGACTTGCTGCCGCCCAGTCTATCGCCGAACACCCGATTGCCGCCCTTTTTCTTGGCCATGCTCAGCGCCAGCGCGGCCCGCTCGAGTACGCTGCGCGTCTCCTCCGCGTTCTCTGGTCCGACCACGGTGATGCCGAGGCTGACGGTCACCGGCGGGATGTCGTCGCCGTCCTCTACCGGGATCGACCACTGCTCGACGTGTTTGCGGAAGCGTTCTGCGTAGCCGACGGCAGCCCGATAATCTGTGTCGGGCGCCAGCACCGAAAATCGATCCGAGCCCAGCCGGGCAACGGTGTCACCACCGCGGCGGAAGAGTGACTCGAGCTCACCGCCCAGACTCTGCAGCAGCAGGTCACCCCGCTCTTCGCCATGGTCCGCATTGAACCCACGGAAATTGTCGATATCGCAGATAAGCACGGTCAGGGGTTTGCCGATACGCAGACATCGCCGCAGCTCCGCCTCCAGCTGCTCGGTGAATCTGGCGCCGTTGACCAGGCCGGTAAGGGGGTCGTTCTTGACCAGTTCGCGCAGCCGGGCGTTGATCTGTTCGAGTTCGTCCCGATGTTTGCTCAACAGCTGGTTCTGCTGCAGCAGGCTTGCGGTGCGCTGATGCAGTTCCTTGGCCGCTGCATCCCCTAGACCCGCCAACTGTTCGCGCACCTGGCGCGCTTCGCTGCGCGCGGAAATGGTCGCGTCCCGGTCTGCGCGCAGCTGCTCGCGCAGGCGGATGATGCGGAAAGCCGCGAGCGCCAGCATGATGAGCTGCAACAGCACCACGGCCACCAGCAGATCGAAGGCCAGACCGGACCCCGGCGCTTCAGTCGTGGCGGGTAGTGGCGCCTGGATCAGCTCGGGGCCGGCGGCATCCCCGGCTGCGGCGAACGGGTCCCTGGCGGCGTCTTGCTCCTCACCCACGACAGTGGCGGGGAGATCGATGCGGGTGGTTTCGCTGGGGGTTTGTTCTGCCATGTCTTGATCAAACAACCATGAGCCGCGGCCTGCGGTCCAGACGCGCGTCCATCAGCCAGGGCCGGATCATTGCCATGGGCAGGCAGTGTCGCCCAGCCGCCGTATTTTGTCACACCCGGCGTCGATGTATGACCGAGATGCGGCACTCAGGCAGAATCCCCGTTGTGTTCCAGTCAACCCGGAGGTGTGGTCATGAGCGCTGAATTCCGCAGCTTCAGCGAATTTTATCCATTCTATCTGTCGCAGCACAGTGACAGGACCTGTCGACGTCTGCACTTCGCCGGTACCCTTATGTTGGGCGTGGTCGCAGTGAGCGCCGCATTGACCGGTAGCTGGAATCTGTTGTGGCTCTTGCCTGTGGTCGGCTACGGCTTCGCCTGGGTCGGACACTTCTTTTTCGAACACAACAAACCGGCCACCTTCAAATATCCGCTCTACAGCCTGATCGGTGATTTTGTGATGTTCCGTGACATGCTGACCGGGCGTATCCGTCTGTAGCCGCGCATGCCGGAAGGACCAGAGATCCGTCGCGCCGCGGATCGTATACAAAAGGCGCTCGCCGGGAGGCGCCTGCAGTCGGTGTTTTTTGCCTTTGATGTGCTGCGCCCCTGGTGCGAACGGCTCCGCGGCGAGGCCGTCGCGGCGGTCGACACCGTCGGCAAACACATGCTGATCCGTTTCGACGACGGCACCCGCATTTATAGCCACAACCAGCTCTATGGGCGCTGGTTCGTGCGGCCGCGCGATCAATTGCCTGACACCGGCCGGAGCCTGCGTCTCGCGCTGCATACCCGGAGCCACTCGGCGTTGTTGTACAGCGCGTCCGCCATTGATGTGATCCCGGAGGAGGCGATCAGCAGCGATCACCGGCTTGCCGGTCTCGGCCCGGACCCGTTGCACCCCGATCTGCGGCCAGCTCGGGTCAGGGCGCGTCTGCTGGATGCGCGCTACCGGCGCCGCGCGCTGGCAGGTCTGTTGCTCGACCAGGGCTTTTTTGCCGGTCTCGGCAATTATCTGCGCAGCGAGATCCTGTATGCGGCGGGCGTGCATCCCGCGCACCGGCCGATTGACTGCTCGGACAATCAGCTGACGGCGCTGGCACAGGCGATACTTTATCTGCCGCGACGGTCCTACCGCACGGGCGGTATAACCAACGATCCGGCGCTGGTCAGACGGCTTCGGCAGCGCGGGATCCCGCGTGAGGCACTGCGGTTCAAAGTATTCGGACGCGCCGGCGAGGCATGTTATCAATGTGGCGTTTCCATCCAGCGATCCACGGTCGGCGGTCGGCGCGCCTACCATTGCCCCGTATGCCAGCCCGACTGCAACGTATAATCCGGTGCTGATCCGCAGGTCTGTCACGGTCACGCGGGACAGGTCTTATCATCGTCCGACACGCTGGCTCGGCACCGGCTGATCCGGCTTGGGGGCTGCATGTTCCGTGTTCTGCAACAACGTCTTGACAGGATTCTCGCCAGCGCAGACTCTGTCGTGCTGCGCAACGGGCTCCGCGGCGTTGAGAAAGAGTCCCTGCGCGTCGATCAGGCGGGCCAGATTTCTCGCCTGCCCCATCCGGCTGCCCTCGGCTCGGCACTCACCAACCCCTGGGTGACGACGGATTTCTCGGAGGCTTTGCCCGAGCTGGTCACGCCACCGTTCGACAACAACTGGGAGACCCTCAGTTTTCTCTGCAATCTGCATCAATTCGTGATCCGCAATATCGGTGAAGAGATGCTGTGGGCGACCAGCATGCCGTGCGCCGTGAAGTCGGAGGAGAGCGTCCCCATCGCCAAGTTCGGCAGCTCCAACGCGGGACGCATGAAGGAGATCTATCGCCGCGGACTGAGTTATCGCTACGGCCGGGTCATGCAGGCCATCGCCGGTGTGCATTTCAATTATTCGGTGCCGGACGAGCTGTGGCCGGTTCTTGGCGAGATACTCGGTCACGGTGGGGAGCTACGACAACTCCGCGATCGGCAGTATTTCGATTTGTTGCGCAACTACCGGCGCCTGGGATGGCTTGTGCTCTATCTGTTCGGCGCTTCGCCGGCGGTGTGCAAGTCGTTTTTTCTTGGTCGGGAGACCGGGCTGCCGGACCTGGATGCCACCACCGCCTATGGACCGCACGCCACCACGCTGCGCATGAGCGGGGTCGGTTACAGGAACTCCAATCAATCCGGTATCGGTCTGTCGATGAACGCGCTCGACGAATATCTGGCCGGTCTCGACCAGGCAATCCACACCTCGTTTCCCGCATACGAGCGCATCGGCACGCTGGTGGATGGCGAGTGGCGGCAGCTGAGTACCTCGATGCTGCAGATCGAGAACGAGTACTACGGCTTTATCCGGCCCAAGCAGGTGGCCCGCTCCGGTGAGCGTCCGGCCGGTGCGCTGCGCCGGCGCGGCGTCTCTTATGTCGAGGTGCGGGCTCTGGACGTCAGTCCGTCGGATCCGGCGGGTATCAATCAGAACGAAATGCGTTTCCTGGAGGCTTTCCTGCTGATGTGTCTGTTGATGGAGAGCCCGCCGATGGACGCAGAGGAGGAGGCTCGCTGCGACTCGAACCATCTGTGGGTGGCGCAGCAGGGCCGCGATCCCGGGCTGAGGCTGGATGCCGGTGATCGCTCCCGCGGAGTCTGCGAATGGGGCAAGGAGATCGTGGCGGCCATGAGCCCGATCTGCGAACTGCTCGATGTGGATGGGGACGGTTCCTATACGGCTGCCATTGCGCTGCAGCGCGAGAAGTTACTGGATCCGGCATGCACGCCGTCAGCCCGCATCCTCGAGGAGCTGCGGCTAAGCGGCGAGAGTTTCTTCGAGTTTGCGGCCCGGCTGTCGAAGAACCATCGGGAGTACTTCCTCCAGCTGCCCGAGCTCAAGGGCGAGACGGCCGAGACCTTCGAGCGCGAGGCACTGGCGTCCATCGAACGGCAGCACAGGATCGAAGCCTCAGACGACATCGCCTTCGAAGCGTTCTTGCAGCGTTATTTCGACAGCGCCTGATTGTTGCGGCACATCGCGCTCCATCCGCAGCGGTAAAAACCCTTTGGGCGGGCCTGATCGAACTGCTAGACTCCGTCAAACGACGCGCAGCATCGACAGGCCCCCTGCGGGTGAACGATGGAGACTCGCGTATCAGATACACCGAAACCTGGGTGCCGGGGAGCTGCTAATCATGAGTCACAAGTTTGTTTGCGTTGTGTTACTGACGCTGGGTCTTGGAGGGTGTGCGGTGCCGACGTCGCAAGCGACGAAGGATCTGCAAGATGCGCCGAAGTTCACCGAAGCCGAGAAGGCAGCGATGACGACCGAGGAGAAGGCCGAGATCTACAACGCGCAGATGAGCAACAAGGGCGACGAGCTGGTCTGCCGTCGGGAGAAGCGGGTCGGCTCACATATGTCGAGGACCGTGTGCTTTACCCGGGCCGAAATCGAGGCCGACAGGAAGTCTGCTCAAGAGGCCATGTTTGAGGCCAAGGGAAGGACCCTGAAGCCGGAGGGATGAATCAGCGAGGCGCGGATTCGCGAGCCAGCCTCTCCGTGCCGGGATCCGGCTCAGCTGGAGCATCTTTGATTCGCGGGGCTTGCCGGGCGTCGACCAGGATCGCGCTGCTGTCCCGGGGGATGGGGATAAGGGGTCGAGGCAATATAAGTCGCATGGCGGGCCACCGATGATCACCAAGCGTCCAGCCGAGCACGGCGTCGATTCGGCCATTGCCCGGCAGCTGGAATCCGGTTTCCCCTGGCTGCGGTTCCGCAAGGAGCTGGAGCCCGCCTACCGCGACGAACACTTCGAGCGAAATCGCAAGTTCGTGCGCGTGACCCTGATCATCGGGTTTCTGCTGTCCGCAGCGATCTTTCTGCTCGGACGCGTCGCCGTTCCTTCCGTATCTACGCCACTGGCGGATGGCCTCCGCTACGGTCTGCTGACGCCGGCTTTTGTCGTCACCATCGCGCTGAGTTTCCTGAGTGGCAAGCGAGGGTTGTTCCGCCGGGTGCTCCTGGTGACGGCACTCATCATCGCTCTGTCTCACGTGGCGCTGAATCTGATGCTCCCCGCCGAGCTGCGCCAGCTCGCGTTCGCCGGTCTGCCTGTGGTGATCGTGTTCGTGTTCTTCGCGCTAGGGCTCTTTTTGCAGACAGCCTTGATGGTCGGTCTGTTGATGGCTGCCGGCTATGCTGCCGGGGCGTTCCTCCTCGGCATACCGCCGGGACAGCTCGGCTATAGCGTCGCGATCTTGCTGGCGACCAACGTGATCTGTGCGGTCGGAAGCTATGTGCTCGAGCACGCGATGCGTCTGCGCTATCTGGAGAGTCAGCTGCTTGAGGAGATGGTTGAAAAGGACGGGCTCACCGGGCTCTACAATCGTCGCGCGTTCGATCGTTATCTGGAGAGCGCCTGGGCCATCGCCAGACGGCAACGCAGCCCGTTGACCGTGATGCTGGCGGACATCGACTTCTTCAAAGCCTATAACGACCACCATGGCCATCAGGCGGGTGACGAATGTCTGCGCAAGGTCGCCGGAGCCGTGTCCCGAGTCGCGCGCCGGCCGCTGGATTTTGTCGGTCGCTACGGTGGCGAGGAATTCATCGTGGCACTGTTCGATGTAGACCTGGAGGCGGCAACCGATCTCGCCGAACGGCTGCGCAATCATGTCGCCGGGCTGCGTCTGCCACACCGGGCGTCAAAGGTCGCGCAGACGGTTACGATCAGCGTGGGGGTGGCCGTGGTCAACCCGGCCGAAACGGCGCGCAGCCTCGAGGGCGTGATCCAGCTCGCGGACCAGTCGCTCTACGCAGCAAAACGACAGGGCCGCAATCAGGTGGTGGTCGAGGAAGCCGCCGAAGCGATGATCCAGACCGGGGTGTTCAAAAGCCTCTAGGGCTCAGAACGGCAACGGCGCGCCATGGCTGCGCACCCAGTGACCGTACAGTTCCATCAATCTCTCGGTCATCGGCCCGCGTTGGCCGTGCCCGATCCGCCGGCCGTCGATCTCCAGCACCGGGGTCAACTCTCCCATGGTGCCGGTGGTGAAGACCTCATCCGCGGTATACATCTCGCTCAATGACAGATTCCGTTCCGTCGCCGGGATGTCGTGTTGGGCGCAGAGCCGGAGCACAAGGCCGCGGGTGATGCCGGGCAGACAACTGTCGGCGTGGGGCGTGATCACCTGGCCGCGCCGGACGGCAAAGATATTCGTGTCGTTGGTTTCGGAGACAAAGCCCGCGACATCGAGCATCAGTGCGCTGTCGACGCCGGCGACATTGGCTTCGATGCAGGCCAGGATGTTGTTCAACAGATTGTTGTGATGGATCTTTGAATCAAGACATTGCGCTGCGTTGCGTCGGGTGGTGGCGGTGATCAGGCGGATGCCCGCATCGCCATAGACCGGTGGCTTCCATTCGGCGAGCACGATAAGACACGGGCCCGCCCGGTTGAGGCGCGGATTCATCCCGGACGTGATTTTCTCGCCGCGGGTCAGGGTCAATCTGACATGGGCCCCGTCACGCATGCCGTTGGCTTCCAGTGTGGCAAACAGGGCCGCGCGGATCTCGTTGCGCTCCGGCACGCCGGTGAAGGCGAGCGCGTGGGCGGAGTCGAGCAAGCGGTCCAGATGCGCATCCAGTTCGGCGATGCGGCCGTCGTAAATGCGCAAACCCTCCCAGACCGCGTCCCCGCCCTGGACCGAGCTGTCAAACACCGAGACCCTTGCCTGATCGCGGGGCAGCAAGCTGCCGCCGACATGGACCATTATCCCGGCGTTCCTTGGATCGGGCTCCATCTTGCTCATGGCGTTCCTCCGGCGCGGAGCGCGCGGGCAAACAGTTGTTGATAGTAAGGTCGGCATTGATCCAGCAGCGGCCGCAATGCGCTGGGGAATGTATCCGGCGGCGCCCGCCACGGCGCGAAGCCGCGGGACCGGTGCACGTTGGCATACCAGTGCGGCGCCCACACGCCATCTTCCGGCCTGGGACCCGGTGGCCACTCCAACATGCAGGGGAGAAACTCGAGATCGAGACGGGCACAAGCCCGCGTCAGGATCGTGGCCGGGTCGTTCAATAATTCCCGTGCGTCGATACAGAACGGGTCCTGGCCAAACGCCTGCAGCGTCTCGAGCAACTCCACCTGACCGACCAGACCGGTATCCTCGAGGCGGGGTGTCGGCAACACCTTCGATAGCGACGGCAGCATCTCGATCGGGTCCCTGATCAGCAGAAAATGCTCCGCATCTCGTAACAACTCATAGTCGATGCCGGTCAGGTGATGGGCCATCTGTTTGGCGAACAGGATGGGCTTGCCAGCAGCGTATCGGCGCAGCTCCGCCATCACCCGGTGTCCGTCGAGTTCCATGGCGGCCAGCACCTCGTCACGGCCGGGATGAGGGGCGCCGGTGAGCCGCAGGTAATGGCCATAGAGGGGTTCGTCGATGACCGCGGTATCCGGCCGCTGGGCGAAGCTGTACATCACCGCCGTGGATACATTGCGGGGCCCTGACCACATCTGGATCAGGCGGGGTGGGCGATGACTGGAATCGATCACGATGGGCGAACATAGCCCCCCGACCCGGGGCGTCGCAAGCCCGCGGCCACACCAGGCTCCGCCTTGTTTATTGATATTTAATCAAACGTTTGATTAAATAAGATGCGATGACTGACCGGGAATCAGCCAAAATGGTGATCCGGCGCGGCGGCCGGCCCAGCGCCGATGACCCCAGAGATGTGCGCGCCCAGCTGCTGGCTGCGGCCCGCGACCTGTTTACCCGCTTTGGTTTCGATGCGGTTTCCACCCGGCAGCTGGCAGCCGAGGCTGAGACCACGCCGGCCATGATCCACTATTACTTCGGCGACAAGCATGGACTCTATCGCGCCCTGCTCGAGGAGGTGATCCCGCCCGTCCTCGACAAGCTGGAGGCCCGGGCCGGCCGGGCCGGGTCACCGCTGACGGTCGCTGATTTTATGCACGCCTACCTGGCCATGTTCGAGGCCAACCCGTGGTTGCCGCCGCTGGTCTTCCGCGAGATCCAGGAAGGTGGCGAAGCGTTCCGGCGGCATTACGTGGATCGATTCGCCAGCCGCGCCAGACAGATGCTCGGCGGAGTGATGGCACGGGAGCGACAAGCGGGCCGGGTGCGAGCGGATGTGGACCCGGAGATGGCGATGATCGCTGTGATGAGTCTGTGCGTGTTTCCTTTTCTGGCGCGGCCGATGCTGGAGCAGGTCGTACCGGCGACTGTGGACGAGGATTTTCTTGGCCGCTGGGAATCGTTTGCGGTCGGGCTGATTCAACGCGGAGCTGGCGCATGACACGCTGGTACACAGTGGTTTGCGCACTCGGTCTGATCGCCGGCTGCGACAATGCAGACTCACCCTTGCCGCTGGTCGGGACGCTGGAGCGAGACCGGATCGAAGTGTCCGCCGAGGCCCGCGAGATTCTTATCGAGATTCACGTCCGGGAAGGCGATCAGGTGGAGGCCGGGCAGCTGCTCGCCAGCCAGGATCCGGAGAGGCTGCAGGCCCGCGTCGGGCAAGCCCGGGCGGCTGAAGCGCGTGCCGCACAACGACTGGCCGAATTGCAGCGGGGTCCACGTGCCGAGGAGATCGATAGCGCGAGGGCCAGGCTGGAGGGTGCCGAGGCCACATTGCTTGCCGATGAAAAGACGCTGCGTCGTACCCGGGAACTTTTCGAGCAGGAACTGCTGAGTGAATCGGATCTGGATCAGGTCAGGGCGCGGCGCGATCAGTCGCGGGCTGACCGGGACGACACCGCTGCGCTATTGCGCGAGCGTCTGACCGGCACCACGATCGAAGAACTGGAGCAGGCCCGGGCCTCTCTCGAAGAGGCAGGCGCGGCGCTGGCTGATCAAACGCTGGCGCTGGAGCGGCTCGGGCTGCGCGCGCCGGTCGCGGGTCTGGTGGATACCATCCCCTACAAGCAAGGTGACCGCCCCCCGGCCGGCGCGACAGTGATGGTGTTGCTCACCGGCAAGGGCGCTTACGCGCGGGTTTACGTACCCGAACCGTTGCGGGCCAGGGTGCGGGTGGGGATGGATGCGCAGATCCGCGCCGACGGCCTCCCGCGGCAGTTCGCAGGCCGCGTCCGCACGGTCTCGTCCGAGGCCGCGTTTACGCCGTATTTTTCCTTGACCGAGCGTGACCGCAGCCGTCTCGCCTATGTGGCCGAGATCGATCTCCTCGGCGAGGACGCGGCTGGACTGCCGGCCGGGCTTCCGGTCGAGGTCAGCTTCCCGGATCTGGAGACGGCGCCCTGACGACGGATGCCGCCATTACTGCCCGGGGTCTGACCCGCCGTTTTGGCGATGTGACCGCCGTGGATCAACTGGATCTGGAAATCCCGCGGGCCCGCATCTACGGCTTCCTCGGCCCCAACGGATCCGGCAAGTCCACCACCATCCGCATGCTCTGCGGTCTGCTGCGTCCGACCGCGGGTAGCGTTCAGGTCCTCGGTCATGACGCCACGCTGGAGGCGGAGATCGTGCGTCGACGCATCGGTTACATGACCCAGCGATTCTCGCTCTATGAGGACCTGTCCACGGACGAGAACCTGGACTTTATCGCCGAGATCTACGGCCTGCCGCGCCGCGAAAAGCAGCAGCGTATCGGCGCCGCGCGACGCGAATACCGTCTGGACGATCTGCGCCGCCAGCGCGCCGGGACCATGAGTGGAGGCCAGCGCCAGCGGCTGGCCCTGGCAGCCGCGACGCTGCATCGGCCCGAGCTGTTGTTGCTGGATGAGCCGACCAGCGCCGTCGACCCGCAGAGTCGGCGCGAATTCTGGGAAAGCCTGTTCGATCTGGTCGAAGCAGGCACCACGATCCTGGTCTCGACCCACTATATGGATGAGGCCGAACGTTGCCACCAGCTGGCCATCCTGGATCGCGGCCGGATCGCCGCCGAGGGCGCCCCGAAAGCGCTGATGCAAGCCATCGACGCGGCGGTGATCGAGGTCAGCTGCGACCAGCCCCGCTCCGCCCATCACGTGCTCGAGGACCTGGATCAGGTGCGCAGCGTTACCCAACTCGGTTCGCGTCTGCACATCCTGGTCGATCCCACGGTGTCAGAGCCGGAAGCACTGATCCGACAGCGACTCCGGGATGCCGGGCTCGCGTCCCAGGTGGAGCGCACCGCGGCCAGCCTTGAGGATGTATTCGTGGCGGCGACCCGCAAGCCGCTGGAGGTGGCTGCATGAGCGCCTGGCGCCGGATCAAGGCCATCGCCGCGAAAGAGGCGCGCCAGCTCGGCCGGGACCGGCTAACCGTCGGCATGGTGGTCGGCATCCCGCTGATGCAGATCGTGTTGTTCGGCTACGCCATCAATCTGGACGTACGCCATCTCAGCGCGGGCGTCGCGGACCAGGCGGATACCAGCTGGTCACGCCAGCTGATCGCGGACATGGAAGCGAGCCAGGTACTGCGCTTCGACACCCGGGTAGCGACAGCGGAAGCACTGACCGAGGCGATGCGCCTCGGTGAGATTGCCGTGGGCGTGTACGTACCCGCGGATTTCGAGCGGAGACTCGTCGATCCGGCGCGGCCCGCTGCGCAACTGCTGGTCGACGGCAGCGATCCCACCATTCTCAACATCGCCGCACAATTGTTGCAGATGCCGGCGCCGAGCCGCCCGCAACAGACGTCCACCACGTCCGGTCTGTTCGAACTGCGGAATTTCTACAACCCGGAGCGGCGTTCGGCAGTGCAGATCGTGCCAGCCCTGATCGGTGTGATCCTTACCATGACCATGGTGCTGTTTACCGCGGTCGCTATCGTCCGCGAACGCGAGCGCGGCAATCTCGAGTTGCTGATCACCACCCCGGTGCGCACCGTCGAGCTGATGCTGGGCAAGCTGATCCCCTACATATTGATCGGCCTGTTACAGGTGAGCATCGTGCTGCTCGTGGGGCGTTTGCTGTTCCATGTCCCGCTGAGGGGTGATCTGGGCGATGTGTACATCGCTGCACTAACCTTTATCGGCGCCAGCCTGACGCTCGGGCTGTTGATCTCTACTTTGGCGCGCACCCAGTTCCAGGCTATGCAGCTCACCCTGTTTATCTTCCTGCCCTCGATCCTGTTGTCAGGATTTATGTTCCCCTTTGACGGCATGCCGATCGTCGCCCAGCGGATCGCAGAGGTTCTGCCGTTGACCCACTTCGTGCGTTTGAGTCGCGGCATCATCCTGCGCGGCGCCGAGGTCGGTGAACTGGCCTCGGAGATACGCGCCTTGCTGATATTTTTTGGCGTTGCCATCACCCTGGCGGTGTTGCGTTTCCGCAAACGGCTCGACTGACTGCCGACCAGGACTGCTGGGTCGTCAAGTCCGTGATGACCTGTTCAGCTGCTGTTCAGGCTCCGTAACTAAAATGCTGCAATGTGTGTTTTTGCGACACGTGTCGTCTCTCTGGACGCCCGGATCGCAATAATTATCAGGCTATTTCCTATGCGATCTGCCAATCAGGCTGCGCGCCCGGAACCAGGAGCATGATGAGCGTAAGCAGAAAGGTGAGTCGCCGACATTTCCTCAGCCTTGCCGGCAAGGGCATCGGCTACAGCGCGCTGGCTGCCGCGGCGAGGGCTTGTAGCGGTGGCGGCGGTGGCGGCGCAGCAGCGGTTCTGCCGCCGAACCCTCCGGCCCCCGACCCAGACCCCGATCCGCCGCCGACGGCGAGGATCCCGTCGCCGTCGACCGCGTTCTCGGTGCTCAAACGGACCAGTTTCGGCGTTAGCAAGTCGAGTCTGGCGGCGATCGAGAGCATTGGCATTCTTCCGTATCTGGCGCAGCAGCTGGACTACGAGAACATTGATGCCACCCTGGTCGAGACCGCAGTAGCTGCGGAATTCCCGCTCGCCGCCAGCGCCCCCGCTGCGCTGAGACCCGGTTTCCCCGACAACATCGAGGCGGTAGTGCGAGACCTGGTAGGTGCTACCCAATACCGCGCGTTTTTCAGTCCGCGCCAGCTTTACGAGGTGATGGTCGAGTTCTGGTCCAACCACTTCAGCATCCAGTTGATCAATGGCTTCGAACCCGTGCTCAAACCCGAGGATGACGCTCGCGTCATCCGACCGCATGCCCTGGGTAACTTCCGTGATCTGCTGTTCGCATCAGCGAAGAGCGGCGCGATGATCTACTACCTGGACAATTTTTTGAATACCGCGGAAGCGCCCAACGAAAACTACGCGCGAGAACTGCTTGAACTACACACTATGGGTGTGGATGGTGGCTACAGCGAGCAGGACATCAAGGAAGTCGCGCGCTGTTTCACCGGCTGGACTCTCGATTTCAACACTGCTGAATTCACTTTTGTGCCGTTCTACCATGATGACGGGCCGAAAGTCGTGCTCGGGCAGAGTATCCCCGCTGGCGGCGGCATCAGCGACGGTGAGATCGTGCTGGACATGATCGCGGCGCATCCGTCTACCGCCCGGTTTATCGCGACAAAGCTCTGCCGCCGCTTTATCAGCGACGAGCCTGCACCGGGCGTGGTCGACGCGGTGGCCGACGCGTTCCGTCTGAGTAATGGCGATATCCGCGTAACCCTCGAGGCATTGTTCGTCAGTGACGAGTTCATGCTCTCCTCGGATAGCAAGCTCAGCAGGCCGCTGGAGTTTCTCGGCCAGGCGGTGCGCTCGCTGAATCCGGATCTGAGCCTGCCCGGCGACCGCGGCGAATTGTTGTTCGGCGTCGCCTCAGTACTGGGCCAGCTGCCGTTTTACTGGCCGACCCCGGATGGCTACCCGGACACCGCCGCCTACTGGGGCAGCACCGGCGGTCTGCTCAACCGCTGGCGCATTGCGTTGGGACTTAGCTTTGGCAACTTTTTCCCGTTGAACGCCCTGATCGGCGCTGAAGACACCATCGCAACCATCGTCGCGCGGCTGGAAGGCGAAGTCCTGATGCGCCCGATGGCACCCTCGGACCGGCAGCTGCTGGTCGATTGGGCGGTTGAGACCACCGGCTTGCCGGCAGACTCAGCGATACCTGCCGCGGTCATCCCAGAGGTGCTGCCGATCATCGTCAGCCTGCTCTTGAGCTCGGTCTATTTTCAATTGCGCTAGGAGTGCGCCCCGTCATGGCCTTTACCCGCAGAGACATCATCAGCCTGCGCGCCGTCAGCCCGGAACGCGACGTGCTTGTCTGTATTTTCCAGCGCGGCGCCGCCGACGGGCTCAATTCCGTCGTGCCCTACGGGGATCCGGACTACGCGAGCAAGCGGCCCCGTATCGCGCTGCCATCACCAGGCGAAGCCGGCGGCGTCATCGATCTGAACGGTTTTTTTGGCCTGCATCCGGCGCTGGCGCCGCTCAAACCTCTCTACGATGCCGGCAGGCTGGCGATGGTCCATGCTACCGGTATACCGCATCAGTCCCGTTCCCATTTCGACGCGCAGGCATTGGTAGAAGGCGCGGTCGTGTCCAAGGCTGACCTCAGCGAAGGCTGGATCGGCCGTCATCTCGCCACCAGTCAGGCGCTGAGTGAATCCGCATTCAGGGCAGTCTCGATCAGCGGCAACGTGCCGTTTTCCCTCACCGGCGCCATCGAGCCGATCGCGATCAGCGGGATACAGGAATTCGGTCTCGGTGAGTTGACCGGATCCACCTATCAGGACCTGCTCGGCGACTGGTATGAGCCAGGCGTGCCCTACAGCGACCCGGCACAGGCGGCGATTGCCGCCATGGACGAATTGCTGCTGGCGGATCTGTCTGGCTATGCTGCAGAAAATGGTGCCGCATACCCACAGAGCGAGTTGGGCAACAAACTCTCTCAGGCGGCTCAACTGATCAAGTCACCGCTCGGGACCGAGGTGGTCTGCATGGATGTCGGTGGCTGGGACCACCATGAGAATCTGCCGAACTTCCTGCCGCCGGCGCTGGCTGATCTGGCGGCTTGTCTGCAGGCTTTCGATACCGACATGGGTGCACGCATGGCCAACATCACGGTGCTGGTGCAGACCGAGTTCGGCCGTCGTGTGGCGGACAATGCGGCCAGCGGCACCGATCACGGGACCGCGAGCGTCGCCTACCTCCTCGGCGCAGGCGTGAACGGCGGCCAGGTGGCGGGAAACTGGCCAGGGCTGGGCGACGAGGATCTTGCCCTTGGCGAGGATCTGAGGATCGAGACGGATCTGCGCACCGTGCTCGCCGAAATGCTGCGCAAGCGGCTAGGGCGCGTCGATACCGAACAGGTGTTCCCCGGTTTCACCGGGCAGCCGGAGCTGTCGCTGTTCCTCTAGGCCGGTCGCCCGGGTACGGTCAGACTCACATCCCCAATCGCTTGCGCAAACGGCGGTCCGGCGTCAGCCTGAACGCGATCACGGTCAGGTCATCGGGTTTGCTCGGCTGGGCCCCGCCTTCGCGAGACATGCGCTCCAGCGCGACCTCAAGCATCCGCCTGAATTGCCTGTCCAGCGGCCCTGCCCGCAGCAGTGCGCAGATCTCGGCGAACTGCAGATTGTCGACCAGACCGTCGCTGCACAGGATGAGCGTGTCCGAAGGCTTCATCGGGATCTGACTGCCCACCTCCACGCGCATGTCGCGCGTTCCGAGCACGTTGGAGACCAGATGGCGATCGGCGTGTGAGATCGCCTCCGATTCGTCGAGCAAGCCCGCGTGATAGGCGAAGCCCACGGGTGAGTGCGGCACGGACTGGAACCCAAGCCGGCCGCGCTGGCCGAACAGCATGATCTCCGAGTCGCCGACGTGATAAGGGCGGACGAAACCGGGTCCGAGCTCGGCGATCGCCAGCGTGGTCGCAGAACCCAGGCCGGTGCCTATGATCTCCTGATTGGCCGCCTCGATCGCGTCCATGATGATCGGCCGCAATCCCGAGCCGTTGGTCGTCGGGTTGGCAAGCGCGTCAACCAATGCGCGGACGGCACAGGCAGCCGCCTCTCTTCCGCCAGGCAAACCGCCCATGCCGTCGGCCACGGCCAGTATCGCCGCGTCGGTGCCTACCGGCACCAGGGCGAATGCGTCCTGGCTCAGACCCGATCCGGTCGGCGAAGGTGCCGAGAAGAACGCCGCTGCCCCGGAGCCGATCTTCAGGATCCCCTCCAGCCGCTGGTCCGGCCCGGCGTGGATGACAGACCCGGTGGATGAGACTGGCAGCGATTTGGCCAAAATCAGCCGACGTCCTTGCGGGCCGCTGGATTTCGCATCCGTTTGAACGTCGCCTGCATCTGCATGGCGTCATGGAAGCGATATTCCGGATCAACCTCGATGGCACGCCGGATCAGGCGGATCATCGCGGGGCTCAGCTTCTGGCGCAGCCTGGCCGTTCCGGCCGGGGGCCAGTCATAGGGCCAGCGGGGCAAGCGTCCCGCGAACATGCGGAACAACACCAGGCCGATGGAAAACACATCCGACTGGAACATCGGCCTGCCCATGGCCTGTTCCGGGGCTACGTAGCCGACGGTGCCCGAGCCCGACGCGTCGATGCGCCCACGCCCGAGCTTGGCGAAGCCGAAGTCGGTCAGGCGTAGCCGATCTTCGCGGAAGAGGATGAAATTCTCGGGTTTGATATCGCAATGGATGATGTTCTGCGAGTGAGCGTGCGCCACTGCGTCAAATATCTGCTCGGTGAGCGCAAGAGCTTTTACCGTGGAAATTCTGCGTGACAGACGATCGCCGAGCGTCTCCTCGCCCAACGGCATCGAAATGACGAAATAGCTGCCGATGAAGTCGGCGTTTTGGATCGGCAGTATGCAGGGATGCTCCAGCTTGGTCGCCAGCCGGGCCTCCTTACGATAATCCTGCAGGAAATAATCGTCCATAAAGCGGCGGTGGGGGATTTTGAGGGCAACGCGCATACCGTGCACGGTGTCATATGCCTGGTACACCGCGGCCAGGGGCCCGTTTGCGAGCCGTCGCTCGATCCGGTATTTGCCCAGTTTTTGCCTTGCCTTCAACACGTTGCCGTCTCCAGGGGCGGCGGTAACACCCCAAGCGTCGCACTATATGAGAATCCGTCCGGCTCTGCTATCGGTCGGGAACTCATGATTTAGAATGTGTCTAAAGTCGAGATAGAAGCAGATTTCCCGATGTCGACAATCACTCGGTGGCGGACGCTATGGCAACAAGCAAAAGGCCTGCCCGGAAGGTCAAGAAGACGGATCCGGAGCACGCACCCGATCCAGAGTTCGATCTCAGCCCGGGTTTCAATCCGGACCGGGACATGGGCGAGATCGTGCATCGGGAAGCATGCCGCAGTGGTCCCAGCACCGCGGCCCGTCGAGCGCTCGAGGCTCTGGCCGAGAGCCACAGATTGAGCCTCGAGCTTAGCGACCTGGAGGATTTCGAAGTCTAGCTCCCGGGTCCCTATGGAGACGGCCCGGCGCCGATGAATTCCTTTAGCCAGGCTTGCTTCTCGTGATACCAGAAGATGGAATTATCGCGCTTGAGAATCCAGTGGTTCTCGTCCGGAAAATAGACCAGCCGGCTTTTGACTCCGCGATTTTGCAAAGTCTGGAACAGTTCGATGCCGTGGTTCAGCGGCACCCGATAATCCTGCTCGCCGTGGATTACCAGCGTGGGTGTATCAAAGGCGCCGGCACCCTGGGCCGGTGAATTGCGGATAAAGATCTCAGGTGCAGTCCAGTGTTCGCCGAATCGCCGCCGGCCGGCGCCGTAGTCAGCGCCGTATTGTGAGAGCCAGTTGTACACTGCCGCGTGCGCGATCAAGGTCTGAAACGGGTGCTCGCGGCCGAGCAGAATCGAGGCCAGATAGCCACCGAAGCTGCCGCCGCCCGCCGCCATGCGCTGAGGATCGATCCAGTCTTTTTCCGCCAGATACTCCGCCGCCAGGATCGTGTCCTGATAGGGTAATTCGGCCTGGTTGGGATTGATGGAGTCGGTAAAGGCCTGGCCGAAACCGCTAGAGCCATGAAAGTTGTGCCAGGCAGTGACATATCCCCAGCCAGAGAACAGCTGCGCGTTCCAGCGATAGTGGAAGCTGTCCGTGATGCCGTTATGGGGGCCGCCGTGGAGCAGGAGATAGAGCGGCCAGCGCTTCGATCTGTCGAAACCCGGCGGGTAATTGATCCACATCTGCACCGGTTCGCCGTCGGCGCCGGTGTAGGTGACACTCTTGTAACTGCCGAAATCGACTCCCGCGAGCACTTGATCATTGAAACTCGAGAGTCTTGCCACCGACCCGTCCGTGGTGGCGATCCGCACCAGGGTGTTGGGTTCGACAAAGCTCTGGCGCAGCCCGACCAGTGTCGTCCCTGCTATGGCGAGCGCGCTAAAGCTCTTGTCCCGAGTAATGGCGCGGACATTGCCGTCGCCGATGGCGATCTCATAGACGCGGCGGTGTGCAGCGTCGTTGATCGCCCCGAAAAGCGACCGCGAATCCGGCTTCCATACCAGACCGGAGACTGAGCGATCCCAGGACTTGCTCAGGTCCACCTGCTTGCCGCTGCCAAGCTCATGGCGGATCAGGCGCGCCTTGTCGGCGTAGAAGCCCTTCACGACTTGCCTGGAGAAAACCAGCCAGCGCCCGTCCGGGCTGAACAGCGGCGTACTGTCGCCCGCGGGATTATCGCTGGTGATATTGCGCGGCTTACCCCCATCAGCGGGCAGCAGATACACGTCGTAATTGCTATCGACACCGGTTGGATCGCTGTCGGCCGTGAAGGCGATCGTCTTGCCGTCCGCAGAGACATCGTAAGCATCGATCCCCGGGCCCGTGGCGGAGGTGTTGCGCTCCGGTAACTTGAGTCCGGTGCCGAGCGTAAGCGGCGCAGGATCCCCGCCTGTCAGGGCGAGCGTGAAGATGTGCGCCTCGCGGTCGTCGATCCAGTGGTCCCACCAGCGGATAGGCGGCCGATCCCAGACCAGGGCCGACATCTTGCTCTCGGTGCGCGCCTCCAGCTTCTCGCGCTGGGCATCCCAGCCATCAAGATCCGGCCATACCCGGGTGACAAATGCCAGCTGCGTCGAATCGGGGAACCAGCGGATCGCGGTCACGTCGGCCGGCATCTCGGTCAGCCGCCGCGCTTCGCCGCCGTCCGCCGCGATGACATAGAGCTGTGCGACCGTATCTTCGCCGCGTTTGGCGGCGAACGCGATATGTCGGCCGTCGGGACTCCAGGTCGGCGTCCCTGACTCGTCAGCAGTCAGCTGTCGGGCCTCGCCACCGTCCGTGGGGATAAGCCAGAGGCGGGTGGCACCGTCGCCGCTTTGTGCGTCATAGACGGTCACCGGCAATACCGCCCGGTCGCCATCTGGCGACAAGGTAGGCGAGCCGAGTCGTTGGATCGCCCACAGCGTTTCCGCGTCCAGGGGCTTTGCCAACCCATTGCCCGGAATCGCTGCGGCCAGAATCATGAGCGCAAGAAGAACCCTTAGCTTGTCCATGCTTTTCCTCTTTTTGATGGCCTTTTGTCCCCTGACGGGCGCGCATCCGTGCCTGGGTTTGGTATCCGAAGCGCGGCGTCGGACCGTCGGCACCTGCCGTCGCGTCGTCAAAGACCGTTTGCCGCCAGCACCCTGAAGAACACGTCCGGCTCAGGGCGTACCCGGTAGTTGTCGGTCTGATCGGTGTAGAGGATGCGGCCGGCCGCGTCGACTATGATCACGGTCGGCATGACCGTATGTTGGCCGTAGGTCTTCGCCAGCGGGCCGGCCGGCACACCGTGTTCACCGACGATCCCCAGCACACGCGCGGCAGCCAGATCCGGATCGACCCAGAAGCGGACCGGGATATTGAATATTCCGGCGACCCGCTGGGTGAGTTCGGTCGGCTGCGGACTGATCAACACGATCTCCACGCCGCGTTCGGTCAGTTCCCTGTAGCGCTCCGCAATCTCCCTGACCTGGGCCATACAGAAGGGACACCAGTTGCCGCGGTAGAACATGTACAGGGCCGGGCTGCCGTAAAGGTCCGTAGAGCGCACCGGGTTGCCGTCCAGATCCAAGGCGGTGAACCCGGGCAGCGGGTTACCGGTGTCGAGACAGTCGTTGATCCGGCGACCAAAGCTCGAGTACCAGAAGTCGAACAGGAAGAAGCCACCAAGTCCGACCAGTGCCGCGAACATGGCGCCGTGAGCCGTGTAGCCGCCGCGCCAGTAACCGTATCCGGCGAGCCCGGCGCCGGCGAGCGTAATGACCACGAGCAGTGGCAGGTTGTGGCTGGTGCGGGCGAGGCTGCGAGAGGTGGTGGCGCGAATATACAGACCGACAAACGGCAACGCGGTCAGCAGCGCACCGATCCAGACGAGGTCCGGGCCGCGAGTCAACAAGGCCACTACGGCGCTGAGCACGATCAGCACGACCGCCACCGGATACCAGAGGACGAATATGGATTTGAGTCTGTTCATGAAGTCTCCGGGCACGCGGATCGGGACCGGCGTGTCATTGCATCATTGTGAGTGCTCTGGATTCAAGTCAGCTGCGTTGAGTTGGCGCCACCGCCGTTACGAATTATTGCATCTATCGCCCCAACGTTACCGGTACACCAGCCCGGCAGGAAAACCACCCGTCAGCGCCGCCAGATCATATTCACAGATGCGTCGACCGGTCCCTGGCTGCCGCCGCTGCCCGGATGCGATTACCATAGCCTTTGGCCACAACGGGAATCGACAATATGCCGGGTCCGACATTGATCATCCATGGTGGCGCGGGCGCGCGCGAGGGCTCCCACGTCGGCTTCCCGCAGTATCAGAGCAGCCTGGCGAGCATTCGCGAGGCGGCGTGGCGGGTACTGCTCGCCGACGGTGCGCGCGCGGCGGTGCTGGCCGCGGTGCGGCTGCTCGAGGACGACCCGATTTTTAATGCCGGTCTCGGCTCGCGTCTCCAGCGTGATGCCGCCGTGAGGATGTCCGCCGCGCTGATGGATGCAGAACGGGGAGTCTTCTCCGGTGTCATCAACATCGAACGTGTCCGTCACCCGATCGACGTTGCGGATGCGTTGAGTGGCCGCCAGCACACGGTGATCGCAGGCGCCGGGGCAACCGCGCTGGCACGCGATCTGGGGATGGAGGTCTTCGACCCGATTACGGAGCATCGGCTGGAGGAACATCGCCAGCATCTGGAGGGCGACACGGGTACGGTCGGCGCGGTAGCCGTGGACGAGACGGGTCGGCTCTGCGCCGGCACCTCAACCGGTGGAGTCGGTTACGAAATACCCGGGCGCGTGAGCGATAGCCCCACGGTCGCGGGTACGTTCGCGAGCACTGCAGCCGGTGTGTCCTGTACCGGGATCGGGGAACACATCGTCAATCATGGCGCCGCAGTGCGTATCGTCACACGGGTCGAAGACGGTGCCAGCCTTGATCAGGCCGTTGCGCATACTATCGCCGAGGCGGACCAGCGTGGTTTCGAGTATGGACTCATCGCGGTGGACGGCGCAGGACGCCCGGTAAGCGCGAGCAGCAGAGACATGGTGACGCTTTTCGCGTCTCGAACTCAGGGCGAGGATCAGGATTTCCTGTCCGTAAACGGGTGATCGGGGCGGCGTCTCGCGCCCGCTTCAGGAGCCCGGCGATTTGCCCGGTCTGGGTATCACCGTGCAGCCCGCACCCTCGTGGCGGACACCGACAACAACGTCGTTCTCTATCTCGAAATACATCGAACAATCCAGTTCGTCGACCTGCGGGCGGGCCGAGGGTGGCCGGTCCGAGAGCAGCTGATTCGGGTCCCGTTTCACGTCCTCTTGCTCATCCCGGACAACCGTGCTCTCGTAGACCATCACCGGGCGGCCGGACTTGCCGATGATGGTGCGCCGGGGTGGTCCCCAGTTGGCCTCGAGCTCGCTGACGGGCGCGCCTTCCCAGGCCTTGAGTTCCTTTTCGTACCAGGGACGCGCGGACAGGCAGCCGCCGAGCAACAGACAGCCGATCGTTACTATCGAAACGGCGCGTGGATTGAGTGAAAACAACATGTTCCAATCATATCAGCATGAACCTGAGCGGCCCACGAAAACCTTTCTGTTGTCGTGATACGCCGGGGCAGAGAGAATCAGCGGGTCTATCCGGAACCCTGATGCCATAGCCACCCAGGCGGATCCGACCATGTGGAAGGCAATGATCGACGTGACCTATCGTCAGGCCCGACGCCTGGTGATCCTGATCACCGGCACGGTGCTGCTGCTGGTCGGGGTCGCGCTGATCTTCCTCCCGGGCCCGGCCATCGTGGTGATCCCCGCCGGTCTGGCGGTGCTCAGCCTGGAGTTCGCCTGGGCGCGCAGATTCCTCACCCATGTACGACGGCGTATCAGTGAACAGCAGCGCCGGATGCGGCTAAAGAACGGCCGCAACGGCGTCGGCGATTAAGCCCTCAGATCAGGCTGCCTAAAGCGAGGCCAGCCACGCGTCGTCGGAACTCTCGTCGATGTCGGCCATCAGCGGTGTGCTGAGATAACGCTCGCCGGTATCCGGCAGCATGGCCAGGATCACCGATCCTTCCTCCGCCTCGGCCGCCACCTTCAGCGCTGCGGCCACCGTCCCGCCACCGGAGATCCCGGTAAAGATGCCCTCCCGGCGCGCGAGATCGCGCGAGGTCGCGATGGACTCTTCATCGGTCACCAGGACCAGATCATCCGCCACATTGCGGTCCAGCACCGCGGGTATGAAGTCCGGCGTCCAGCCCTGGATCTTGTGCGGCTGCCATTCCTTGCCCGACAGCAGCGCCGCGCCAGCCGGTTCGGTGGCCACGACCTTGATGTCAGGGCGGGCCAGCTTCAACATCTGGCCGGCCCCGGTCAGGGTGCCGCCAGTGCCCCATCCGGACACCCAGTAATCGAGTCTGCGGCCGGCGAAGTCACGGAGTATCTCCGGGCCGGTCGTATTGCGATGGTAGGTCGGGTTGGCTTCGTTTTCGAACTGCCGGGCCAGGAACCAGCCGTGTTTGGCGGCCAGCTCTTCAGCCAGACGGACCATGCCTGTGGCCCGATCGGCTGGCGGCGTCAGCAGCACCTTGGCGCCCAGGGCTTTCATCAGCCGCCGGCGCTCTACCGAGAAGCTCTCCGCCATCACCGCGACAAATGGATAGCCGCGTGCCGCGCACACCATCGCCAGCGCGATACCGGTGTTACCCGACGTGGCCTCGATCACGGTCTGTCCCGGTTGAATCACGCCGCGCTTTTCGGCATCCAGGATGATGCCGATCGCGAGTCGATCCTTGACCGAAGCCATCGGATTGAAGAACTCGGCCTTTACATACATCTGGACATGATCAGGCGCCAAACGATGCAGACGCACGACCGGCGTGTTACCGATCGTGTCGAGGATGCTGTCGTAGATCATCGCGTGTCTCCTTGTGATTGTGGGCACATCTGACGGCTCATCCGGCCAGCGCCAGGCTGCTCCAGATGCGTTGGTTTATTGTCCCGGCGGCTCCATCGCCCAACGACACCAGCGCCGGCACCCCGATCTGATCGGTCATCGACAAATGAGGAACGTTCCTGGTATCCGCCAACGACTGCTTTCCGTCCGATGGGCGTGCTGTCCTGGATCATAGCAATCGGCATCGACGTGGGCCTCCCGTTCCGCAACAATCGTGGCCGCCTCGCCACTGCCCGCGATCAGACGGGCCTGCTGCTGCAGATCTCAGGAGGGCCGTGAAACTTCGAATCCGGGCCCTGTACAAGACAAGCGGCGAGCATAGGCGGGCCGTTCCCGTCGCCGGAAATAACGATTTTTTCTTGATCCATGCTCTTTCGTTATATGCTTTGGATTGCCCGGAGTTTATGAACGCCTGATACAAAAAGTTGATGGTCAGTGGTGTCGATGCTGATGATTTTGACCGTTACGCGCTGGCCTGGATGTTGCGCAGCCTCGATCGTGGCCACGCTGATTCCCGGAGCCTGGACTGACCAGATCCGGAATACGGGATCATCAGGAGCCACCTGGCGAACCTCGCCGGTGGTTTCTTTGTCTGAACCCGTAGACCCCTGAGTGCTGAGTCGTGTTGGTAAACGGCCGGCTTAGCGATCAGGTGCGCCGGTAGCGGTGGAGACAGGAGACCGATGAAGCTGCAACAACTCAGATATCTGGTGGCGGTGATCGACAACGGCCTCAATATCACTGCCGCCGCCGAGAGCCTGCACACGTCGCAGCCCGGCGTCAGCAAGCAGCTCAAGCTGCTAGAGCAAGAGCTGGGCCTGAGCTTGTTTGTGCGTAAGGGGCGCAGCCTGGCCGAGCTCACCGAGGAGGGTGCCGAGGTCGTGCGCCGGGCAGAGCGGATCCTGCGCGAAGTAGAGGGCATCCGCGGTATTTCGCCGCAGATCTACGAGGAAGCCACCGGCCGTTTGTCTATCGGCACCACCCACACCCAGGCGCGTTATGTGCTCCCGGATGTGATCCGCCGATTCCGCGAGCGTTATCCGGACGTCACGCTGGATCTCCATCAGGGCACCTCGGAGCAGCTGGCGGAGATGATGGATAAGCGCCAGATCGATTTTGCAATCGCCTCCGAGTCACGCCAGCGTTTCCCTGACCTGGTTTTGCTGCCCTGCTTCCGCTGGGACCGGGTGATCCTGGTGCCGGCCGATCATGAGCTGGCCAGTCTTGACCGCGCACCGACTCTGGAGGACCTGTCTCGTTTTCCCCTGGTCACTTATGTGTTCAGCTTCGCCGGCGAATCCACCCTGAAGCAGGCCTTCCGCAAACAAGGGTTCGAGCCGGAAGTGGTATTTACCGCGCGCGATGCCGACGTGATCAAGACCTATGTCAGGATGGGTCTCGGTATCGGCATCGTCGCCAGCATGGCGCAAGGATGCACAGAGGAAGACAAGCTGGTGGCGCTTGAAGCGGCGGGCTTGTTCCCCCGCTGCACGACCTGGCTGGGATTTCGCCGGGACCTGATCCTGCGCCGCTATATGTACGACTTTATCGAACTGTTCGCCGGCCATCTCGATCCGCGCAGCGTACGCGAGGCACTGATGCTCGACACCCAGGAGGCGGTGGACGCGGTGTTTGCGGTAACACAGCTGCCGCTCAAGGGGCGCTGCGCGGAGATTATTGCCAACACCGGGTGAAATCTCAGATGCCGTTGCCGTTAGCCGCGTCATGCAGGCCGCATTCACGTTGCAGACCAAAAACGCGTCCCTTCGAGATCGTCCACTTCACTCAGCGGCAGCGTCGCGTGGACCTCACCGATCGACACATGGCTGGCGTCCCATATCGGGTGATAAGGTAGCTCACGTCCGCGCCGGGGACGCCTGACTGACATCGAGGGGCGGCTCGACAGCCCCCAAGGCCGGCCCGACAGTAACTCGGCGTCGCACGCGTCGGGACCGCGCGGTGGTGATTTCAGCCGCCCTGTTTGGCGCAGTGTCTGGTGCGTTGGATGTTCGCAGCAATCAGGTCTGCGCAATCGGCGTCAGGTGGCGAGATAGCGCCGCAGACCAGTATCCGGATGGCTCGGTAGCGAGGCGCGCAACTCTGGTCGCGGACCGTTGAAAATCAGACTGTTAGCCCGGCCTCGATTCGAGGGAAGTCCAGCGGCTACAAGGCGGCCGAGGGGGGCAAGCTGGTCCCGACGACAGATTGGCCACGGCCCATCGACTCGGATAACCTAGCTATGTAGGACGCACGGCCAGCTTACCGGCGACGACGCGGAGAAGCGGGCCCGTCACAAATGAAACGTGGAGAGTGAGGCATGGCTCGCAAGATCAAGCTGAAGACAGCGCTGGTCGGGATCGCAATATTCGGGGCTGCGTTCGTGGTTCTGGGTTCTGTCAGCGTCGTCGGCTGGGAGTTCTCGAACAGCAACTATTTCTGCACCAACGCCTGTCATCAGGTCCACCCCGAGGAGCCGATCGCACAGCAATTGAGCGCCCATGCAAAAATCAATTGCGTGGATTGTCATATCGGGCGTCTGGCCTTCTTTCCCGCGCTGATCAAGAAATCCTCCCACATAAAACATGTCTGGTCGATCCTGACCGGCTGGGAGCGTCCGACCTATGCGCCGTCCCTATCCCATGTCGGCAATACCTGTGAGGGCTGCCACGTCGAGGACACACACAAGTTCAACATCCTGGCGTCGAAGAAACGATACGCGGCAGATGAGAAAAACACTCAGACCCGGCTGACACTGGTGTCAAGAAACGTGGGTCGTATCTTCGGCGGTGAGAAAAACCGGCGCGGCATGAACTGGCACGCCGGCGGCAACGTTAAGTTCGTTGCGACCGGCCCGCAGAAGCAGGATATCGAGTTTGTCGAGGCGACATTTCCTGACGGTGAGGTCGTGACCTACAAGAGCGTAAAGGCCAGCATGAGCGATGCCGACATCGCCGCCGCGGACAAGGTCACGATGAGCTGTATGGATTGTCACAATCGGGCCGGCCATCCGTTCAGGGATCCGGAGACCGTGGTCGACGCGGCCTTTGCTTCCGGCGAATTGAACCCGAAGTTGCCCTACGTAAAGGAATACATCCTCACGCTGCTCGACACACCGGTAACGAGCCAAGAAGACGCCATGGAGAAAGTGGATAAAGCTTACGAAAATTATGCGCAAGCTTATCCGGACGCGGCGACCGATTATCCGGCGGAAACCGAGCAGGCCAGGGCCTTTATCGAGCAGCGTAAGAAGTTCCTCGCCGACCTGATGGTCAGCAGCGAATTTCCCGAGGCCGAGCATGTGACCTGGAAATCTTTCCCGGACAATCTCGGCCACAAGGACTTCCCCGGTTGTTTCCGCTGTCACGGCGGGGATCTGCAGAATACAGCCGGAGAGCCGATCCCGGTCAACTGCTCGACCTGTCACAGCCTGCCGCTGACCACCAAACGCGACAAGATCCCCGACTATTATCTCGCGCTTCTGGACCTGAAGAAGCCGAAGAATCATCGCAGCCCCGACTGGATGGCAAAGCACAGCGATCATCTGGGAGAAGAAGGCTGTGAGAGTTGCCATGGGGACGTCAAGTTCGGCGTCGACGACAAGACCTTTTGCTCGAACTCGGGTTGTCATGCGGTTGACTGGCAGTATCTGGACCTGTCCGCGGTGAACTATTCAGAGTAGCGCGGCGGGCGAGATAAGTAGCAGCCCATTATCTGGTCCGGCCGGGTTGGCGCGTCATCGGACGACCGCTCCGCACGCAAGAAAACGCGGTTTAGCGTTCCACCTGACGTTCAAATTCGGTCGAGGCCAGCGCCGCTTCGGGCGTCTGCGGTTCCGCCAGCCGATGTTCGACCGTGCTGAAGAAATCGCGCTGGCGGAATCGCTCGCAGATGGCGCGAGCAAAAGACTCGGA